>NZ_JBECOU010000007.1:0-371909 GCF_040104475.1 Vibrio sp. SSH13-20 | reverse complement strand
CCTGTACGCTTGAAGGGATAAATAACAAGATAAAGTTAATCAAGCGGATGGGGTATGGCTATCGAGATACCGATTATTTCTTCTTAAAGATAAAAGCGGCTTTCCCCGGAAAGCCGCGATGAACCTTATTTTATGCCCAACTTTCGTTTACTGAATGAAGAAATAACGATTTTTCCCTGATTTCTTCGCTTCATACATCGCCATATCGGCTTGGTGCATGAGGTCATCAAACGTGCATTCCGGCTCGCAGGAATAGCAGCCACCTATTGAACTGGTCACTTGATGGAACTTGCCCTCTACCACTTCGATTGGGTCTTGAATTAAATGAATAAGAGACGCCGCGTAATGCTCAGGGTTTTCCATATGTTCGGTATTGCTCAAAAGGATGGCGAACTCGTCGCCACCTAAGCGAGCGAGCAACGCTCTAGAACCGAATACACGACGCATTACCGATGCAATGTGAACCAGTGTTTTGTCCCCTGCAGCATGCCCATATTCATCATTAATGAACTTAAAGCCATCCAAATCGAGATAGATCAAACACGCCTTTTTGCCCTCTTTAAAACAACGCGCTAGGGTTAGCGTCGCTTGTTCTTGAAACGCAGCGCGGTTCACTAATCCTGTTAAGCTATCGTGGTGTGCAAGGTAATGAATGCGTTGATTATCGGAGAAAGCACGTAGCTGGAATCGAGCGATAAAATACGCCAGAGCGACAGCCAAAACCATACCCACTTGCATTAACCATTGACGTTCGTAAATGCCACTACTGATCTCTTTGCGTTTCGCAAAATCAACATAAGACACCAACTTCCATGCTGTTGAGCTGTTTTCGCTCACATGGTAATTCTGGAAACAATAGGGGTTAATTCTGTCCACAGCGCCAACAGACTCTATGGTCATGATGCCATGTTCAGTCTCAATCTGACCGGATTGCGTTTGCTTGATTTGAGCAGCTAATTCAGGGTAAGCATTGTAGACGGTCTCTTGTTGCCTATCGGAATACATAAACGCAAATTCTGCGTCTCGGTTTTGCTTGTTAAAAAGGAAATAGCCATCTTTATTCAAAAGCATGTAGTTAGTACCCATGTCGAGATTGAACAACGCCATACCTTCCATCAAGTACTTGGCTAAGTAGTTAACCACCACGATCCCCCGCTTGTTTCCCTGCTTATCAAATACTGGCGTCGCCAAACGAATCATTGGTTTGAGAGGAACTTCGATCTGTCCGTGCTCTATATTTAGGTCCAGAGGAGATACATAGATTTTACGGCATCCAAGCTTAAGGGCTTTTGAAAAATAGTAGCGTTTCGCTTTATTCTGTAGTTCTTTCTTAGGTACGACTTCAGAATGACCACCATTAAAGTTGATTCGGATAACTTCATTACCCTGCATATCAAGATAGCGGAGCTGGTCATACACTTCTTTACGTTGACTCACAGCCTCTAGAATCGAATTCAAGCGAGACAATTCAGCACGTTGCGCTTGTTCAGAAGGAAGCTCAAGGGTTTCGTAAACTCGTCTCGCTGCCATGATATCCGCCAACAGAGCCGTCTCTCTCACTACAGACCCCATCACCCACTCAATGTACTGTTTCTTGCCTTTTAATAGCGCTTGTTGCTGCACACGAATATTGCTTTTAGCCGCTTCTTCCGATGCTGATTTGTCGTAATGAATGATGGCGCCAAATACGGCAACTAACAAAAAGAAAATCGCGACAAAGCGTAAACAAAAGAACTTCAGTTCCGAGAGGGTAAAGGTAGGATTCAAGAGATCTCCGGTTTCTTATAGCGCGAGAAAACCGGCGATTATAGTGACACACGTCGCATATATATAGAGCAACGGCGATAATAAATTTCTATCGTCTCAATAACAAGATTCTATCGAAAAAGACCCAAGTCGATACTCAGGTCTTAATTTTGAGCACTTAACGCTCAGTTATCGATGCCACAAAGCTTAAGTAGAATCGCTTCGAGCTGGTCCCATGACATTAGTTGTGAGTCGATCACCTCAAGACGAGATTCGAAACCTTCTAGGCTCATTTGGTTTACCGACACCACGCCATTTGCCACGTTAAACGCGAAACAACCTTGGTCTGTGTTAACAACCGCTTTAACACGTTCTGCTGTCAGATCCGATAACATGGAGAACAGTTGATCAAAATTAAAGTGGTATTCGGCACCAAACAACCAGCCACAGCTGTAATAGCCCTGTCCTTTGTTTTCTTTACGGATGAACGCTTCGCCAGGAGGCAACTGAAATTGTGGCTCTTGATGCGCGTGATCATGATGATGAGCTTCGATATGAGAAGAAGCACTACCGTGCACGCGTTCAATATCCAACACTTCAATAGGAAGATCACCATCATGAATCAGTTTGCTGAACACTTTTGAAGGCGATTGGTCCGTTACCCAATCGTTGAAAACATCAATGTCATGGCTGGTACACAGATCAACTTTGCTGCCAATAACCACATCCGCGCTATCTAGCTGATCGACGAAGTTCTTATTTGATAGGTACTTCTCAACGCTGAGGTTACGAGGGTCCACCAGCGCGATGGTTGCTTTTAAATCAACATACGGCAGGTACTGATCAGAAGTCAGCGTTGCAATGACTTGTTTTGGATGCCCCAAGCCCGTTGGTTCAATAAGAAGACGATCAGGTTTTTGGCGTAACAATGCCGTAATACCAACAGACATCGGCACACCAGCCGTACAACACATACAGCCACCAGGAACTTCTTTGATCATTGCACCCTGGTCAGTCATCATCGCGCCATCGATACCAATCTCGCCGAACTCATTCACTAACACTGCCCAGTTTTCATTTTCTGGTTTGTTTTTCAATAAGTTCAGAATAGTCGTGGTTTTACCGACGCCAAGAAATCCCGTCAGTATGTTGGTAGGTACTCGATTTGACATGCTTTTCTCCGACAAGCTTGTGCTTTAATGCTTAGCCAAAGTATACGGAGAATGTGACATGCTTCAACGCTTTTTATCTCGGGAGTTTAACCCCTGATGAAGCGCTTTTGCTTTAGTTTGCTGTGATCGTTCGTAATAACCAAACGCATCTGCATTGCCTACGCCAGATAGATGCATGCTGGTATGAATGACACAAGTAAAGAACGCCACAATGGCAACGAGTATAGGAAGCAGTCCGAGGGTGTTTTCGAATTTTAGGGCCGCAATAGCCAAAGCGAAAACAACCGCAGAGGAAAGCGCAATGATCTTACTTCTATTGCTTTTCATGATAGTTCGCCTTTTTTATTGAAACGAGAGAGCGAAATGAATGAGTTGAACTCTTTCATCTGTCACTTCAATGCTACTCCTTTCATAGTCCACAAAATTTGAGCAACTTAACAGATACAAGAACACCGAGCGATGTGCCTAATGACAGAGGCTCGGTGATATCTCATCAGCAAATCTGCCCTGCGGTCACGGCGATATCTGATTCATTATCTATGGCTACTTGAGCCAATCGCGCCAACCCTTCGACAATGACGTCCAGTGACATCGTAGGCTGGTTGCCCGAGCTATCTTGTTCTGGCAAAAGTGGGATATGCACAAAACCATGACGTACCGATTTATCGCGTAAATAATGTTGAACACCATAAAAGAGATGATTACATACGAAGGTCCCTGCCGTGTTTGAGACTTGGCATGGAATGTTTTCTTGTTGCAGTGCTCTTGTTATCGCCTTAATCGGTAACGTCGTAAAATAAGCATCCGGACCATCAGGGATCACTGGTTCATCTATCGGTTGATGACCACCATTATCCGGAATACGAAAGTCATCCACATTAATTGCAACGCGCTCAGGAGTAATCGCAGTACGTCCTGCCGCTTGACCAACTGTGATAACAATATCGGGCTGATGCAGTTCTATTGATTCAATCACTGCTTCAATGGATTCATATCGAGTAACAGGCACTTGGCACATTACCACTTCACCCCCATCGAGTTTTCTACCGTTTAAGCGCTTTACGGCCTCTAAGGCAGGGTTGATAGATTCCCCACCAAAGGGTTCAAAACCAGTAATCAAAACTTTCTTCATAGTGGCGGGTCTCATAGTAGTGGTCTTAACGACTTGTTGATGATGAATTTACAACAGCTTAGCTTTAGAACGTGAAGCATTATTACATCGCTTTTCCCACCCACCAAAGATTACGCTGCGCTTCGGATTGAAAATCTGAGATCCACCCTGATTTCACCATTGCTTGCTTGAATTCAAACCACTCGCATGTCCCTACTCCTCGTCCCTTGTGCCATTTGGTTAGTACAAATCCTTTCTTGGTTTCTGTCCGTAACTTAGGTAGAGTACGCGACCATTGAGTATCTACAATTCGAAGAGATTGAATACGATGAACATTGATAATCAAGTTATCGAAACACTAGAAGAGCTTGAAGCCTTCTTACACCTTATTGAAAGTGGCGCACTGGGTCTTGAGGGCGTAACCGGTGTGGCACTTGCGACAACGAACACAGATGGTCGTCCATTTGTGGCAGTATTGGGTGACAAACACCAATTGATCCTAGGTCGTTGGGTTTCTCAGCACGTTTACGATAACGGTAAAGACATCGTTCGTAACGGTTCACAGCGCAAACACTAATCGAATGTTTTTACCTCTAATCTTAGAGGGTTCTAAAACAGTAAAGCTCGCTTAAACAGCGAGCTTTTTTATGTCTATTGTCAGAGGTTTAAGGTAATTCCTACAAGCCCTGTTTGGTTTCTAAGCTATTGTTCAAAAATAAAAAATAAGCTTGCTACCAACGACTTAACTCGTGACATTTCGCTGACAAAACTGCGAAAGAAACTCCTAGAATTTATCTCGGAAGCGATTCTAATGTTCGTTTCCGGACACCATCGCAGAGCAGTGTTCCTAGTTGCTCTGTTTGCCTCGTTTAGTCCGCTTGACAGCCTTGGACTAAGCGGGGCTTTTTTCTAGCATCAACGAAAAGATAACGGCTAATTAGCGAACCCAAGTGAGCTCGATTGTTTCTCTTCGTGAGAACATCTCGATATGAGAAGCCACAACAGCCTTCACTTTTACCAACAATTCTTCAGATTCCGCTTCACAGATAACTAAGAGGCACTCCCCTTCCAACCTAAATTCCGTGCTTCCGACAGGAAACGTCACTAAGCCCTTTTCGTCATTCCAAGTCGCAGGTACCTTGCGAGCAAAATGGCGACATAAGGTGACAAGGTATTTACTCGCATGCTCGCTTTCGATTTTCGTCGTTTCTTTGATCATTGGTTTACACTTCCCTTCATAAACAAATCTCTCTCGCTAGGCTGTACCTTTCGAGCTCTCCAGAATAAAAAATGGCTCTCTGATGAGAGCCAAATAGCTAAGGTTGTTATACCCAAGTGACTTCAAGATGCAGGATTCAGAGCGCTGTCATTGATTCGAGAGTAAGGAAAACAACGCAGTGTAATAGCTAGCTCTTTCCAAGTTGTTTGACGCAGCAATCGGGTCAATGACACGCTCCCAAAGGGCGAGCTGCCTTGGCTTGTATACTTTGTTGCCGATTCTTGATTTAGAATGACTAGATCTTTAAATCGCCGCCGCGTCTACAAACCAAGTCATTCTCGCTGAACCTAGCATCTCGAGGTTACTTGGGTATATTAGAATTGATAAGCCGCCGATAACTTATAGTTACGTCCTGGCTCGTAATCATCCAAAGTAATACCTCGGGCCGTCCCCGAACGAGATGCATGAGACGTATATAGCTCGTCAAAGACGTTATCGATACCAAATGTTACCGATAGACCATCGATGTCAGAAGGCACCCATTGTGCGTACAAGTTATGTACATCGTAGCTGTCTTTCTTAGGTTGACCATCAAACACATTGTCTTCTTCAAGAACAAACATTGAGTTCCAACCGAAGATGGTTTCTAGCGAATCAGATTGGTAATCCAACGTCAGCGAGATGCTGTCACCCATATCAATACTGCGACCATTACCGCCCGCGACAGGACCACCAGTATCTTTGTTCTCTGTATCTGATTTAGAGTATGACAGTTTGCTACCGAAGCTTTCATAACCATAGAAGGCACTTGCTTCGAAGCCCTTGATTTCCACATCACCCAAATTGTAAATAAGATAAGTTTTCGTAGTACGTTGGTACTCTTCAGCAATGTAGTTATCAATATCAGTTTGGAAGAAGGTTAAATTTGCACCAAATGAATGCGCATCCATGGTTTTGTCAAAGCGCACGCCACCTTGCGTGTTTTGCCCCGTTTCAGGTTTCAAACCATCTTGTAGGTAAGCCACATCTTGGTAAGCAATAAAGGTTTCCATTAATTCTGGACCTTTAAAGAGTGAACGAGAGCTTGCAAATAGCGTCCAGTCTTGTGTTATTGCCCACTCTGCTGCCAGTGCCCATGTCACTTCATCGTAATCGTTGTTACCTGTTTCTGCTTTGCGCTGGTAATCGTCAAAACGCAGACCCGCTGTGATGGAGAGAGCATCAGAAATGAAGAATTGGTCTTCAACAAATAACGCTGTAGAGACCGCGGATTCATCCATGAACTTACTGCTGCCGTAGTAACTTTCCGAAGTCTTATCCATGTAATCAAGACCGTACGTCGCACGATGATCAAAATCACCCAATGTCAGCAGTGATTGGAATTTTGCACTCAAACCAAAGTTCTGGTTTTTCGCCGTGTTTTTCGACAAACGATTTGCCGGCCAACGCGGTGCCATTACGGATTCATCACGAACAATTTCAGTCTCGGTGTTGTAAAGTGTTACGTCACCTTGGTGTTGATCGCCGCGCAATTCATAACTAAGAGTGACCGTGTCACGATCATAATCAGTCGGAATCAATAAGTTGTTGGATAGACCATTGTTCGCGCCACCAGACATATCAGGTCGTGGGTTATAATCACCACTGTCACGGTACATGTCGTAAGAGATTTCAATGCGATGGATATCACCAAATTCGTACCCCAATTTCCCTAGGATATTGTAAACGTCACCTTCCGAGCCAAAGGTTTTATTACCATCACCATCTTTAAAGTCATCACGCGTCACATAGTGACCGTAGACCATAGCGTCCACGCTTTCAGACAACAGCCCATAAAGCGTTAAAGAGCCCTGTTGGTTATCATTAGACGCATAACCACCGTAAACACGCGCACCAAAGTTTTCATCGTAACGCAGCAGATCACGTGCATCTTTGGTTTCAAAGTACACCGCCCCACCAAGACCACTTTGAGTTACCGAGTTATTACCCACTTGGATATCCGCTGACTTCAAAATGTCCGGGTTAAGCGTAAGATTACCAATATGGTGGAACATGTTGGCGTGCTGAGAGGCTCCGTCCAAACGGATATCAAGGTCGGTTTCACCAAGACCGCGAATCGTAATGCGTTGGTTGACAGAGTGCGTACCACCCACATCAACGCCCGGAATATCACGAAGTAAATCCGACATGTGATCGGCTTGCTTGAGCGACATATCGTCAGCAAACATTGATTCGGTGTTGCTGGATACTTTCGTCCCCCACACAACTACCTCTTCGAAGTGAGAGTCTTGATCTTGAGCTAAAGCTGGATGGGCAAGCGCCATCCCCACTGCTAGGCATAGGCTTGAGAGCTTAATTGGTGAGCGAACAGGGCTTTCCATAAACGTCTTCCTAAATATAAATGATAATAATTCTCACGCATGATAGGATCTCAATTCATAAATACAAAGACGAATCACTTATGCAAAATCGCATAGGTGTTATGAGGAAACGTCAAATGGCGGCAGAGACCAAAAAAAGAACTAAAATTGCCAAAGTAGCTCTCACCAAAAAGCTTGAGCAGACGGAAAAACAAATAATTGTTACGCAAGGTCAAAGCAGCCAAACTCAGCTTGCTGAAGGGAAATTTCTCTCCTACCAATACAACGACCAGATCTTTGTCCATGGCGGACGATGCATCGAATTAGTCGATTCCAATATAGTCTCTACTGCCCATTCAGCCCTACTGATTACTATCCTTCTTGAGGGAAAGCTATCTTTTGGCTATGACGATCTTCAATTCGACTTTGACGCTAACAAAGCACCACAAGGTGTGGTTGTTAACCTAGCAAAACCCGCTAACTTCCGCCGCTCACTTATTCAAAATAACAGAATGAATAAGATCAACATTCTTATTAAACCACCTTGGTTAGAATCGAGAATGGCGGGAAATTGTGGACACAAGCGCTTCATTGAAACTCACCAAGCTTTTTACACACTGGAGCTTAATGAGACGTTAATTGAGCTTGCACACTCTCTCACTCAACGTGAATCTCCGACAAATATGAAAGATCGTATAGAGGTCGAAAGCTTGATTTACCAAGTGCTTTCCCACTCAATCGGGCAAATGCCTGACGATTACTGCGCGGTATGTGAAAAACAGCATCGCTCCGCTGACACTCGCGTAGAAAATGTAGTCAGTTACATAGAAACACATCTCGATGAAGATTTAACCTTAGAGCGTCTAGCAGAAGAGTTTTCAATGAGCGTTTCAAACCTCCAACGACGTTTCAAACAGGCTTTTAACATGACCATTAATGGTTACATCCGCCATCGCCGCTTAGAGATCGCTCGCCAGCATTTGGAACGCGGATTAGTGACTATCACAGAAGCGGCATACGAAGCGGGCTATCATCATCCATCAAACTTTACCAACGCCTTCAAGAAAGTATTTGGTGTTCCCCCACATGAAGTCGTCAACAGCCATTGAGTATACCCAAGTAACCTCGAGATGCTAGGTTCAGCGAGAATGACTTGGTTTGTAGACGCGGCGGCGATTTAAAGATCTAGTCATTCTAAATCAAGAATCGGCAACAAAGTATACAAGCCAACGCAGCTCGCCCTTTGGGAGCGTGTCATTGACCCGATTGCTGCGTCAAACAACTTGGAAAGAGCTGGCTATTACACTGCGTTGTTTTCCTTACTCTCGAATCAATGACAACGCTCTGAATCCTGCATCTTGAAGTCACTTGGGTATATATCCATATAAATTTGCTCTCAAAGCTATTTGGGAAGACAAACACTTGGCGTTATACTCGCGAGAAAGGTTATCTGAAATACAGAGGTCATCATGAATATTGGTGCAGTTGCGAAACTAACGGGGTTGTCTTCTAAATCGATTCGTATGTATGAAGACAAAGGCATCATTTCATCACCAGCTCGTAGCGATTCAGGTTATCGCGAATATTCTGACAAACACATCCAAGAGCTCAACCTTGTTTCCCGGGCAAAAAATGCGGGATTCTCACTGCAAGAATGCAAAGAATTTGTGCAACTGGCGCATAATCCAAATCGCAAAAGTAGCGAAGTGAAAGCGCGTACGATGGATAAACTTCATGAAGTAGAGCAAAAAATCGCTCACTTGTTGGAAATTAAAAAGCAATTAGAAGGTTGGGTTTCATCTTGTCCGGGCGATGCCGAGAGCCGATGTCCAATCATTGATGAGCTCACCAAATAAGCTCATCAACATTTCTATTTCGGTTTACAGGGCTATTGTTCTAGTAAGGTACTGTTTTAACGTAATTCTGTTTTAGTAAATATCGTTTTAATGGTAAGTACACATACGCTTGCCATTAAGCTCAATGATATTAAAAGGTGTCTCGTAGATATCTTCTAACGTAGACGCCTGAATTACCTCATCTACCTTGCCACTGGCAACCACTTTACCCTTCTTCAGAGCAAGGATCTCATCGGAATAACAAGCTGCAAAATTAATATCGTGGATCACCACAACCATAGCTTTATTCATATCGTGCGCAAGACGTTGAACGATTCTCATGATTTGTAGCGAATGCTTGATATCAAGGTTATTCAATGGTTCATCGAGGAAAACATAATCCGTATCTTGGGCTATCACCATCGCAATAAACGCCAACTGTCGTTGACCACCACTCAATTCATCTAAGAACTTATCTTGAATTTCTTTCAGATCTAAGTAGTCGATTGCTTGGTCGATAATCGCATGGTCATCTTTGGACAAGTTGCCTTTTGAATAAGGGAATCGCCCAAACGATACCAATTCTTTTACGGTAAAACGCATCGTAATCGTGTTAGCTTGACGTAATACCGCCAACTTTTTCGCAAGTTCTTTGGTGTCCCAATCTGCAATCTCTTTGCAGTCGATCATGACACTACCACCATCTCGCTCAGTCAATCGTGACGCCATGGACAGCAAGGTACTCTTTCCTGCTCCGTTTGGGCCAATAATCGATGTCACCTTCCCTTTCTCAAATTGGGTATTCGCGCCATCAACCACTTTGTTGGAACCAAATGCTTTGGTTAATTTATCTATAACTATCATGTTTATACGACTTTGTTTTTCAGCAGTAGATACAAGAAGTAGATACCACCAATAAAGTTAATCACTACGCTCAGCGTCGTTTCAAATGAAAAGACGTTTTCTATAATCCATTGCCCCGACAATAAGGCACAAATTGCCATCAAAGAACAACCTATTAACAAGGTACGATGCTGGTAAGAGCGGAACATTTCACGGCTCAAGTTTGTCACCAATAAACCAAAGAACATGATTGGTCCGACTAAAGCCGTCGAAATGGCAATGAGAACCGCAGAGAGAATAAAGACGTTGCGCGTCACATTAGGGACATCAACCCCAAGACTCTTAGCATTGTCTTGGTCTAGCCAAAAAACATCTAAAGTACGATGCATGCGATACAACAACCAGCAAGCGATGAGCAATATTGGTGAACTGAGATACACCAAGTTCACCTTCACATTATTGAAACTCGCGTACAGTTTAGATTGCACAAACGCAAAAGTATTTGGGTCCATAAGAAGGGAGAAGAACACCGCAATGTTGTTAAACAACTGCCCAAAGATCAGCCCAACCAATAGCAAAGTGATGAGATTGCGCCCGCCTTTTGAAAAATAAAACCCAAACAGCAATAGCGAAAATCCCACCATGACCAGCACAGCAATCGAGAAGTTGATGTAGACATTCAGAACGAGAGCGCTTAAACCACCAAACAACAAAACAATCAGCACTTGCGTTAACACATACAACGCATCAAACCCCATGATGCTTGGAGTAAGAATCCGGTTGTGGGTAATGGTTTGGAACACCAACGAAGATTGAGCAATCGCAATACCCGCCAATACCATAGCTAACACTTTAGGCACACGTCGCGACAAAAAGTACTGGTAGTTATCTGCTGTTAAGCCAATACCAATAAACAAAAAAGCAAAAAGCAGCGCGACGGCTGCCAATAAGAACAGTTTCTTGGAATCACGCACTTTGCTTACCTCGCAACAACATCGCGATAAACACCACTCCGCCCAAGATGCTGATCACGATTGAAATCGGCATTTCATGAGGGAAGATGATCAATCGGCTAACCAAGTCACAAGCTAAAACAAGTATTGCCCCGTACATAGCGGTAAGCGGGATATTGCGTTTGAGATTATCACCGTAGAAGTAACTGACTAAGTTTGGCACGATAAGCCCAAGAAATGGCAGTTGACCTACGATCATCACCACACTGGCTGACATTACCGACACCAAAAGTACGCCTAACGTCACCACTTGCTGATAGTTCAGCCCAAGGTTTACTGCAAAGTCTTTACCAATGCCAACCGCAGAAATGCGTGCGGCAAATAGGTAACTTAAAAGAGCGACGGGAACAGCAATATAAAGCAGCTCAAAATCACCACGCAAAATGTTTGCAAAGTTTGCTACGCTCCATGCTGACAGGCTTTGTAGTGCATCGTATTTGTAGGCAATGAAAGTAGTAACAGCGTCAACAACGTTACCAAAGATGATGCCCACGAGTGGCACAAACACGACGCTTTTGAATTGAATACGTTGAATGAACTGGACAAACATCAAGGTACCCAGGATAGAAACAGCAAAGACAAGCCAAAGCTGTTCGCCATTGCCAAAAAACACCACACTCATTACGTAACCAAGCATGGCACACTCAATGGTGCCTGTCGTCGAAGGCGCGGCGAATCGGTTTTGGCTAATTTGCTGCATCACTAATCCAGCGATGCTTAGCCCTGCTCCCGCAAGAAGGATGGCAAATAAACGCGGAACCCGGCTAGTAAAGAAAAGTTCTAGTGCTTTTGCATTGCCCGAAAACAACTGTTGGGGTGTCATATTTGCCACCCCAACAAACAACGATGCAACGCTTAGAACAACAAGAACAAGCAATAACTTTTTCAAAGTTAACCTCAGCTAGCTTCGCTTACAGATCGATCGTGTGTTTAATTTCACTCACCATCTTTTCCGTTGCGGTCACGCCGGACATTGCTAAATACCATGCGTCAACATCTAGAAAAGTAATTTTCTTGTTCTTGTAAGCCGAAGTCGCTTTAACCAAATCGTTATCCAGCGCTTTAGCGAGGTCATGATCAGACTTTGCGTGAAGTGAATTTCTATCAATAACTAGAATATTTTTCGGATTAGCTTCGCGAATAAACTCATAAGAGATTACGTCACCGTGCGTGCCTGTTTTGAGGTTCTTCACTGTTTCTGTAAAGCCAAAATCTGTGTAAATCGCCCCAAAACGAGATTTCGCACCAAATGCGCTGATGTTGTCACCAATACTTAGAATCGTAAGCGCATCATTATTATGAGCTTGGTTATAGTCATGAATTGCTTTGAATTGAGCGTCTAACTTCGTAATTTTTTGCTCGACCTTATCCTCGATATTGAAGATTTTGCCAATATTTCGCCATTGTGCTTTGGTCCCTTGCCAGTAATCTTCATTCTCGCCTGAAGCAAATACTACCGTTGGGGCAATTTCACTTAACTCATCGTATTTTGACGAACCGCGAGGACCAACCAAAATCAAATCTGGTTTTTGCATGTAGATGGTTTCGAAGTCTGGTTCGAACAGACTACCTGCCGATTTGTAATGAGCTTTACTGTACTTAGATAAGTACTTTGGAAGATGGGAGGCGTTCGATACCGCTACAGGGTCAATACCAAAACTGTCGAGTGTATCGAGTGGACCAAAGCCAATCACAACCACACGTTTTGGCGATTGTTCGACTTCTGTCGTTCCCATGTAGTGATCGATTTTGACGGTTGCAGCAAAAGCAGGTGAGATTGTGAGCAGCGAAACAAGAGCCGCACTGACGAGTTTTTCCATTATCTTAAACCTTAAATGAGATCCATTATCATGCGCATTCGCAATATATCGTTACTCACATAGGCATTCAACCGATTATTTAATAACTTTACATTCGTTACACTTCTAAATTGGCTTAATAAATCAACAAATTACACTGTACCTATATCGAATTTGAGACGGTAAGCGCAAAGTTATCAAATTAATATTTATCACTTTAATGAATGTTTATACTTCTTTTAAATGACTCACTAAAAAGGACTAGATAATGAAGAAGTTAGCATTGGTTTTATTTGTAGCAGCACAGCTAATGGCATGTACGGAAGTTGGCAGTGAAGCGTGGTGTAACGATATGAAAGAGAAACCAAAAGGCGATTGGACTGCTAACGAAGCTTCTGATTTTGCTAAGCACTGCGTTTTCTAATTCAGAAATAAGCGCTTATCGCTCTTCGTAAAAAGTGCTCATGATGACCCACAACATTGTATTTCGGAATTCTAACGTTGTGGGTTATTCGTAAGCATCAAGAAATGTTTTTAGTGCCGCTTCATCAACAATCTCAAGCCCCTGCTCGCCTTTTCTGATCAAACCTTTGTCCATCAGATCTTTTACCGCTCGACGATAAACGCGTCCTGACGTGCCAAATCTTTCCGCTTCTTGGTTTACTTTGTCAAACCCACCCAACAAGGTGTTGGTCTGCTTTTGTACTAGCAAATCATAAGCAATGTTGTAAGTAATTGGGTGCAACAAGCGATTGGTATAGATATCCATTGAATCTTGATAATCCTCCGCCAAAGCAGAAGCAAAGAAAAACATCATGTCAGGTTGCTGATGCAATGCCTCAGTCAGTTTTTGGATGCAGATAATATCCACTTGCATATGTTCATCGGCGACGACGTTCCACTGACAAGGCGTTTGCGTGAAGTACTCCATTTCACCATAGATATGATAATCGCAATTGGCTTCACCCAATTGAAAACGACGACCGTTGACAGCAATAATACTCATTGAAACTCGACCGACTGGCACAACATACAGATATTGAAGCTGCTCGCCTTGGCGAAGGATCTCTTCACCAGAGTCAAAGTATCGACTGCCGATTTGGCATTGATAGATTAAGTCACGAAACTCGGCACTTTTCTGTTCTAGAAAGCTTTTGAAACGTCCGGTTGAGTAAGGGCTGATTTTCACGTGAGTTTCTCTTTAATGACAACAATCTCAAATAGATTGTACTCGCTAGAATCGTTTGATGACAGCCAATAAAAAAGCGACACCAAAGTGCCGCTTTAAAAATTAACTAAGCTGTGATCCAGTTAACTTTGCGCAATTAAGGCTTCAAGAGCAGCGTAAGACGCTAAACGCTCCCCTTCCATCATCACTTGCGCTTCGTCTACGTACTGTCCTACGCCTTCTTTCACATCCTGCTGATACAAAACCACATTGTTCAGAATGGAGGCAACATTCAGTCCACGCAAACGACCGACAGTAAACAGAGCCGAGGTCTCCATATCCGCACCGAGAATACCTTTCTTGTTCCAGTACTCACAGATCGCTTCTTCGTCGTCGGTGTAGAAGCTGTCATGGGAGCGAACCACACCTAAATGATAGTGCGCCTCTTTTTCGGCTAAATAGCTATCCAGCGCTTTCAGTAACGAAAAGCTTGCGTAAGCCGGATACGAAGAGCGAACGTATGCTTTCGAACCACCTTCGTCTCTTACTGCGCCTTCAGCCACTATCAACTCACCGAGTTGAATGCCTGATTGCATCGCACCAGCCGATCCCACACGAATCACGTCTGTCACACCACACTGTTTTAGCTCTTCCACCGCAATGATCATCGAAGGAGCGCCTATGCCTGTACTGCATACTGAGATTTGCTGACCTTGGTATGTGCCAGTGAATACTCTATATTCACGGTTTTCAGAGACCAATTCTGCGTTATCAAACAACGCGGCAATACGGTTTGCTCGATCTGGCTCACCACAGACGATCACTCGCGATGCTATCTGGGTGTTGTCTACGCCAATATGAGGTTGTTTCATCATTGGCTTAACCTTGCGCTGTCGCTTGAGTTAGGGTCTTATCACCATTGCGTTTCGCACTACGTGCCCATTCTCTTGTGCCGTTTGCGGCGATGAACATTAGAATCGCGTATTGAACCGACATTGCGTACACGCCTTGTGTTGCGTAAATACCAACGCTGATGATGTTGATTACGACCCAAAGAATCCAGTTCTCAACGTACTTACGTGTCATTAAGATTTGCGCCACGATAGACAGAACGGTCATAGTTGCATCCCAGAATGGGAAAGCATCTGGCTCCAACACAGGTTCAGACAAACCTGCACCGAACACATTTAACGTATCAACGGCAATGTTAGCCAACGCAAAAAAGAATGGGTCGATATAGATGGTTAACAGCGCAATCGCAACAATGCTTACTGAACCTGTCGCGATGAGCTTCTGCTTGCTTAACCAGCGCACCTCTAGTGTCTCACCTTGTGCATTTGGTCTTGTCCACGCATACCAACCATAAATGTTGGCGCAGAAGAAGAACAATTGAAGCAGAAGCAATCCGTAAAGCTGAATCTGGAAAAAGATAACGGCGAAAAGTGTTACGTTCAGCAAACCGAACAAGTAGTTAATGGTTTTTTCTTGGCTCGCAAACCAAATACAAAGCAGACCGAAAACCGTACCAAAAGCTTCGATCCAACTCATCGCATAGCCACCACCAATAGGAATATTAACAAGGGTGTTATTGATGTCTAACAGGGCAAATAGGTCCATGAAGATGTCCTTTATTATTGTGCTTGGGATGTGCTCATCTTATTGCCTCGCAGCAAACAAAAAGGAGGACATTTGTCCTCCCTTCGATGTACCCGATCATAAATCAGATCAATACTTGCTTTAAAGTGCCTGAAGCACACTTATTCCTTCGCCACTATTTAGGATTCATGTCCCAAGTAACGCTTCTTGAAAGATGATGCCGCAGCAAATAGTGCTGTAGCTATGAACGTAAATGCGATACCCAATAAGTAAATGAATTCTTCATTGGCAAGCAACTCATAAACACTCAAAGAAAACACGAATAAGACTAAGAGAATATTGATACGGTGAAACCACGGTCTCTTAACTGAATGCAGTGCGTATCTCTTGACGAACATAAAAATTTTCCATTTGCTACAATAATTTATAAATCTATTTATAGACCCTTTTAATAATAAGCTTTTTGGAATATTTCTACACGAAATCTTTTACTTTACGCGCAAAAAATCACATTTTGTTGGGCTTATTGTTCAAAAGGCGTGGGGTTGCTTCCTAAATCCTTGTAAAAAGCACCTTCAATAAAAGTATAGGTCTATAACTTATTGAGAATGAATAAATTTTGAGCTAAGAGAGACGCTTCACACTTTTACGTTCAATCAGTGTCGGCTCTAATTGCACAACCTGAGCTTCGTCAGACTTATCATCCAATTTACGCAACAATGTCTCTACAGCAGCTTGTCCAAGACGGTACTTAGGCTGATGAATAGTGGTGAGGGATGGCGACATAAACTTAGCGATGTGGATATCGTCATAACCAATGATAGAAAGCTGCTCAGGTACTTGAATACCCAACTCATTTGCCGCGTTAATTGCGCCCATGGCCATCATGTCGTTGGAAACAAAAATAGAACTTGGTAACGGACCACGTTCCGCCATTTTTTTGAAGGCTTGATAACCACCTTCGCATTCAAAGTCCGATTCAACAATCCAGTTGGCGTTGAACTCAAGCTCTGCTTCGATCATCGCGCGTTTGTAGCCTTCGTAACGCATTTGCGCTTGATGCTTAATTAATGGTCCAGTGATACAACCAATCTCTTTGTGACCACAATCGATAAGGTATTTGGCTGCCAAGTAACCACCACGAAGTGAGTTATCTTGGATCTTATCGCTTGTGAACAGCATTGGTCCCCAATCCATCACTACAACTGGAATATCAGGGTAACGTTCGAATACATCAATGCGCTCCCCTTCTAACGATGAACACATTAGAATCAGACCATCAACTCGCTTTTGTAGCAACGTATTGATGGAATCACGCATGCGTTCGTTATCGCCTTCAGTGTTACACAAGATCAGGCTATAGCCTTTATGGTAGCAACTGCGCTCAACACCTTTTACGACTTCACCGAAAAATGGGTTGGTTGAGGTAGTCACCAGCATACCAATGGTTTTGGTGCGATTGACTTTGAGGCTACGCGCCAAAGCTGAAGGCGCGTAGTAATTGAGCTCTTTGGCAGCGTTGTTGACTCGTTCCGAAATCTCTTCGCTGACAAAGCGAGTTTTGTTAATAACATGGCTCACAGTTGAGGTGGAAACCCCTGCCAGTTTTGCGATGTCTTTCATCGTTGCCATGTTATTACTCCTTAATTAGTTTTTAACCAGAAACTCCTCAACCTCTTTTCGGGTTGGAATGGAGGTTTGCGCGCCAAAGCGAGTTACTGAGATCGCTGCTGCTGCGTGGGCAAACTTAATCGCTGATTCTAAAGGTAAGTCTTCCAATAAACCAGTGACTAATGCCCCATTAAACGTATCGCCCGCCGCTGTGGTATCTGTTGCTTCTACGCGGAAACCAGGAATGATTTCACCGCGGCCGTTTTGACTCAACCACACCCCTTTCGCACCGAGCGTGATCATGACGATTTCAATGCCTTTCGAATGCAGGATGTTTGCCGCTTCTTGTGCGCTGTCATCGTCCGTTACCGTCACACCTGTTAGTACTTCCGCTTCCGTTTCATTTGGTGTGATGACATCAATGCAAGACAGTAACTCATCAGACAATTCACGCGCCGGCGCTGGGTTCAGAATGACGTTGGTTTTGGCATCTTTCGCGATTCGCGCAGCTTTCTCGATGCCGCACATTGGCGTTTCTAGTTGCATCAACAAGTAATCAGCCTGACGAATGCGCTCTAGATCTGGCTCAATCGCCTCTGCAGTCAGCTTGGCGTTGGCTTCTGCGGAGATACAAATGCTGTTCTCGCCGCTGTCCGCCACTTGAATCATGGCAATGCCCGTTGGGCAGTTCGGCTGCATTTTCACGCCAGCAATATCGATGCCATCCATTTTGAAGTTCTCACGAATGTTGATGCCGAATGAATCATCACCCACACACGCAATAAAACCGATATCTGCGTTTAATCGAGCTGCCGCAACAGCTTGGTTGGCACCCTTGCCACCTGGGATAACTTGATAGTTGCGACCATGCAGCGTCTCGCCTGGACGAGGGAAAGAAGGCACTTGAAGAACATGGTCAGCGTTTACACTACCTAACACCACTAACTTATTCATACGGTTATCCTCGGTTCTGAATGAACCCTTTATATTTGAACAGGAGTAATAGGTTTACGCTCTTTGAAAAAACGTAAGCGTATTACGATTCAAATAGATTCAGTTTTCTAACGTACCATTTTTGTTGTTTGGAATGACCCAACACATTCATTGGGTCATTCCATTATCTTCAACAAAGAAGAATCACTGAGTTGGGAGTTAAACTTACTTAGTCACGACTTTAAGCGGAACAGGAATGTACTCCTCAACCTTCTCACCTTTCAATACTTTGTCGGCCGTTTCTACACCCAAAGCACCAATAAGATCTGGCTGCTGCGCGATAGTTGCTGCTAGCTTGCCACGGTTAACTGCTGCAATGCCGTCGTCAGTGCCGTCGAAGCCAACGATGAGTACATCTTTACCAGACGCTTGAACTGCGCGAAGCGCACCCAGTGCCATCTCATCGTTCTGAGCAAATACTGCTTGAACGTCAGGGTTCGCTGCAAGCAAGTTTTCCATTACGTTCAGACCTTTAGTACGGTCAAAATCAGCAGGTTGGCTTGCTAGTAGCTCCATGTTGCTGCCCTTCACTGCTGTCATGAAGCCTTCACCACGCTCACGCGCCGCAGACGTACCGGCAATACCTTCTAGCTGGATAACTTTCGCTTTCTCACCTACTTTTTCCATGATGTAGTGACCAGCCATTTCGCCACCAACTACGTTGTCAGAAGCGATGTGGCTCACTACGTCACCACGGCTTGCACCACGGTCTAGTGTCAACACAGGGATCTTAGAACGGTTCGCCATACGAATTGCGTTTGACACAGCGTCTGAATCTGTTGGGTTAATCAGAATCGCTTTTACGCCACGAATCGTTAGGTCTTCGATGTTTGACAGTTCTTTACTCGGGTCATTTTGCGAGTCCAGTACAATCAAGTCGTATCCCAGTTCTTTCGCTTTCGCTTCTGCACCGTCTTTCATCGTTACGAAGAACGGGTTATTCAATGTAGAAACTACAATCGCCATTGTATCTTGAGCGTGCGCCGCTACCGATACGGTTGAAGAAAGAAGTGCAGCAGAGATAAGAGTTGCGAGTTTTTTCATCGTTCTAGTCCTTTGTGTAGGGTGAGCCAGCACACGTCCTCTGGCTCGGTTTGTATTCAGGATGTAATGGAGCTCTTTATTTTAAATATCAATTACTTGTTTTTGTTGTCTACCAGTACTGCTAGCAAGATAACCACTGCTTTCGCAATCATTTGGTAGTAAGAAGAAACATCGAGTAGGTTCAGCGCGTTGTTTAGGAAGCCGATGATCAGAGCACCAATCAATGTTCCCATTATGCGACCTTTACCACCCATCAAGCTGGTACCGCCAAGAACAACCGCTGCGATAGCGTCTAGCTCGTAGCCCATACCCGCTGTTGGTTGTGCCGAAGACAGACGAGACGTCACGATAATGCCAGCAAGCGCTGCCAACATACCGCAGATGGCGTATACACCAATTTTTACACGGTCAACGTTGATACCAGAAAGGCGCGTTGCTGATTCGTTGCCGCCAAGTGCGTACACATAGCGACCAAAACGAGTGTGGTTCAGTAGGTACCAAGCTGCCGCAAAGACAATCACCATCAACCAAACTGGAACCGGGATACCAAGTGCGTAACCTGTGCCAAACCATGCAAATGCATCTGCTGTGTTAGTAAAGCCCGTAGAGATAGGACGACCGTCGGTGTAAACCATGGTTACGCCGCGTAGTAACGTCATGGTAACCAGTGTTGCGATAAAGGCTTGAACCTTACCTTTGGCAATGATGATACCGCTGATCGCCCCCAAAGCAGCACCAGCGAACAATGCAGTCGGAACTGCGATAAGCACAGGCACTTCTAATGCAATCATGCTCGCGGCAAACGCACCACATAGTGCGAGTACAGAACCTACGCTTAGGTCGATGCCTGCGGTCAGGATAACCAACGTCATACCTACCGCGATGATTGCGTTAACTGAGGTTTGACGAAGGATATTAAGAATATTGTCTACCGTAAAAAAGTTCGGGTTCAAAAATGACACGACAACAATCAAAAATAACAGTGCAATCAGTGACTTTTGTTCAATCAGCCACTCTTTAGTGAACAGCTTCTTGCTGCCCGTTTCGTTTGGTTTGCTCATGGTATTAGTACTCATGCTGCTTCCTCATTGATCTTCTTGCCTACGGCACAAGCGAGTAGTGTTTCTTGGTCGGCGTCTTTCGCTTCAAATTCGCCCGTGATTCGACCTTCGTGCATCACCATGATGCGGTCACTCATGCCTAGCACTTCAGGCATCTCAGAAGAAACCAAGATGATGCTCATGCCATCGGCTTTAAATTTGTTGATTAGCTGGTAGATTTCTTTCTTCGCACCCACGTCGACGCCGCGAGTTGGCTCATCCAGAATCAGAACTTTGGGTTTGGTCATCAGCCCTTTTGCGATTGCCACTTTCTGCTGGTTACCACCAGACAGGTTGCCAATGATTTGGTCTCGGGTTGGCGTTTTGATGTTGAACAGTTTGATGAAGTCTTCTACCGCCACGACTTCTTCGCCATGTTGGATTTGGAAGCCTTTGGTAAGTTTATCCAATGCACACAGAGACATGTTCTCCTTCACGGATAAGCCAAGCACCAAGCCATCGCCTTTACGGTCTTCAGAGATGTAAGCAATACCATTCGCCAAGCCATCTTGTGGGCTAATCGGGTTAATGGTCTTATTGTCTAAGTTGATGACGCCACGCTCACTTGGTAGCGCGCCGTAAATCACCTTCATCAACTCTGTACGCCCCGCGCCCATCAAGCCTGACACACCAAGGATTTCACCACGTTGAAGCGTGAAGCTAATGTCATGAACACCCGAGCCCGTCAAACCAATCACTTCAAGACAAACATCACCATGCGTCACATCGATACGCGGGTATTGCTCTTCCAACTTACGACCAACCATCATTTCGATGAGTCCATCTTCGTTGGTGTCTTTAACTTGGCATTCGCCAATGAACTTGCCGTCACGTAACACAGTAATGTCATCACAGATTTCGAAGATTTCTTTCAGACGGTGTGAGATGTAAACGATGCCGCAACCTTGGTCGCGAAGTTCGTTAATCACTTTAAACAGCGATTCCGTCTCTTTGTCGGTCAACGCATCTGTTGGTTCATCCATGATGATGACTTTGGATTCGAAAGACAGCGCTTTGGCAATCTCCACCATTTGCTGCTCACCAAGACTTAAATCACCAAGCAATGTTTTTGAAGAGTGCTTTACGTTAAGGCGTTGAAGCAACTTATCTGCTTCTTCGTACATTCTGCTCCACTGAATACGTCCCATCGTGCCGGTAAATTCACGACCTAAATAGATGTTTTCAGCAATCGTCAGCTCAGGGATCAAGTTCAATTCTTGGTGAATGATACTGATGCCCGCTTCTTGAGAATCACGCGGACCTTTAAACGCCGCTGGCTGACCTTGATATTTGATGCTTCCTGCATCCATGTGGTAGATGCCTGTAAGCACTTTCATCAAGGTCGACTTACCTGCCCCGTTCTCGCCCATCAGCGCCATCACTCGACCCGGGTATACATTAAGGCTGGCTTTATCCAACGCCTTAACACCCGGGAAGGCTTTCTCAATGTCGCTTAGTTGTAGAATGGCTTGAGTCATAATTTGTCCTCAATTAGTTGTGGCTTAAAACACCACGCCAGCTTGGAAAATCACGTTCGCATACGGTGTGCACTCGCCTGTTCTAACAACAGCGCGACTCTGTTCTGTACGAACTTTAAAATCTTCATGCGATACATAGTTAATCGCGATTTGCTTACCTGTTTGCTCACTCTCTTTGGTTAGTTCAGAGATCAGCGCATCGTGGTGAACTGGGCTAACTGTTGCGAATTCTTCAGCAATGATGACCCCTTCAATTTGGGACTCAGACAGAATCACGCGAACGGTATCAAGGAAACCAGGTACGCCATGAGTCAACGCTAAATCAATACGTTGCACATGATCAGGAATTGGCAAGCCCGCGTCACAAATGGTGATTTCGTCGGTATGACCCAGCGTCGCCACCAAGTAAGAAATTTCTGAGTTAATTAGGGTACTTTTTTTCATCTCATCGACCTTTCGGTTACACGTTCATACAACTGTGAGTGTCTCTCTTGGACTAATTTCTATATTGACAAAACACTCATCGAAACGTTTCGATGCAATAATAGAACGCCAAGGAGAATTGACCAGTCGTAGATCGATAAGGTGTGAGAATGATCCGTAATTGAGTGCTAACTGATTAAGAAAAAGATATTGAGGTCACACTTCGCCATCGAAACGTTTCGATGACATTTATTGAACGGGAGAGAGACTTCCATTCAATCGATATTAATCTGAATTCATAAGTCGGATGAATGAGTTGAAGACCTTTTCGCTGGAATAAATCTGTTCAATTTATGAGACGGTGACACCTGTGAACATGAAAAAACCTCACACAGCATCACAAATATCGGAAACCTGACTGACTTTCGAAAAACACACACTTACAATTTCCTCGAATACAAGGAAAGTATCATCATCCGTTCGATACCTCAGGTAGGCACCAATAGGTAATACTCTCAGGTTAGAAGCGTTTGTAGGGACACAAACGGAAAGTAAGAAATACATGAAATTAAGCAACAGAGTCGTTTTGCTTGTCGCCCCTGTCATTCTAATTAGCGCACTGGTGTCGAGTTACATCATCTATAGCATTCAAAAAGTCACGCTAATCAAAAGGGAAGACAGCTATATCCAGCTGCAAATGGAAAAGCTCGCTGGACAGTTTCGCCAAGCCAACATTTTTCTCAACAGTTATGCCTATACCTTGGGTAAAAGCGAGGTACTGCAAGATTATTTTGTAAATCATGATAACCGCTATCGTGAGAGGCAACTGTTCAAACGTTTAGATGAAACCATAGAGGTGCTCAGCCACGGGTACCGAGGGGATGCCAACATGGCGATCCTCGATGGTAGACAAGACCTTCTCTACTACACCGAAAATCAATATTACGAATCAAATGGTCGAGTGGACCCTAAGATCCTTGAGTATGTCGACAAAAGCTATAAAGCCAATGGGGATGTCAACCATACCGGTTTTATTTACAACAGCAGCGGGCAAAGCATTCTATTGCAATATGAGTTGTTTGATAAACGTACCGGAGAACCCCCGTTAAGCTTTGACCCACAAAACGTTTTCTTTGTTATCGTGTCTGTGTCACTCGAAGCGTTCAATGACATCAAACATGAGATCGAATTTGATACGCACAGCGTGATTACCTTTTCTGACAAGCCGATTATCTTAGATATTCCCCTCGCCCAGACGATTGAACTTCTACCCCATTTCTATGCCATTTTATCGCCAGCAGAATATCTGATGTGGAATAAGGTCGATAAGGTCTGGCTAGAACTGGCATTGTCGTTTGGCATTGCCTCGTTTTGTACCATCACATTAATTGTCTTGGTGCTGTATCGTTACGTACTTAGCCCGGTATCCCACTTAGACAAACAGCTTAGAGAAATTGAGTCCAACAAGCGTGCTAACATTGAAAAACTAGATACTGATGACGAGATTGGACGCCTTTCTTCTCGCTTCTTTGATATGTATGAAGAGCTGAACAACGTCTACCACAAGACCAAGCGTTTGGCAGAAACCGACCACTTAACTCAACTTGCTAATCGTCATCGCTTCCATGAACTTGCAAGCCGTGAACTGGCGGATCCTTCAGATCAGCTTTGGGTAATTTATATTGACCTAGATAACTTCAAATACGTCAACGACAAATACGGTCACGAACTGGGCGATAAGTTGCTGCAAGTCTTCTCCAGACACATCAAAAATGCGTGTCAGAAGTTCACTCAACAATACAATAGCCCATGTTTCGGTGCGCGTTTGTCCGGTGATGAGTTCGCAATCTTACTCAGTTCTAATCAAGAGAATAGCGACATACCCGATCTGTTTGCCGCGGAGTTGCTAAAGCCAATTAACAACTTAACTCAGTCAGCGAAAAACTCATTTCCAGTAACAGCCAGCGTGGGTATCGCTCAATACCCAACAGACGGTGGTGATATCGCCAAGCTCTTATCGAGTGCAGACGCAGCAATGTACCAAGCTAAGCGTGCTGGTAAAAACCAATACGCTTACTATTCTGCAGCACTCAATATCGAGGCTCAACGTCGTAGCCAAATTGAACGCGCATTGCGCAAAGCTAACGTTGAAGAAGAGTTTCATCTTGTTTTCCAACCATACATGAACAGTAATGCCAACGAGATAGAAGGCTTGGAAGTCCTATTACGTTGGGAAGCTGAAGGGATCGGTTCAGTACCACCAAAAGAGTTCATTCCTATTGCTGAACAAACCGGTTTGTTCGAAAAGATTGACCGCTGGGTATTCGCGAATGCCATGGCGGAATACCATCAGCTCAAAAATATCTTTGGGAAAGACATTATTTTGTCCATCAACTTATCGTCTGCAGAACTGAACTCACTGTCTATGGCGGAATTCATCCATGATAAAGCATCACAAAATGGTGTTCCTGCGCATTGTATTGAGCTAGAAATTACCGAAACTTTTGCGTCTGATAAACAAGGTACAGCCCTACTCGATGAGCTATCGAGACTAGGTTACAAACTGGCAATAGACGACTTTGGTTCTGGTTATACTTCTTTGACGCAATTAGTGCAGTACCCGGTCCAGAAAATCAAATTTGACCGAGAGTTTTTGTTAACCCTGATGAACACCGATAATGGGCATGTCATCAAACCAATTATAGAACTGTGTCATGCACAGAATAAGACCGTTACGGCTGAGGGCATTGAGCATAACGTGATGCACGAGTGGCTTTCTTCTTACCGCTGCGACTTTATGCAGGGCTATTTGTTTGGTAAGCCAATGAACAAAGAGCAACTCGATCATTGGTGGAAATCTGCAAACGATCAGCCGTTCAAGAGCACGCACATCGCTTAGTGGGTGAAGCGAGTCTTCAAGAAAAAAGCAGCATTCTAAGTGCTGCTTTTTCGTCTTATTACGGCTTGCAAAAGTTTGCCGAACCTATTTTCAATTACATGCGTTTCAGCATATTCAGAGTAATGTTTGCAGAATTGTCTGCAGTTGCCTTCTTCAGGTCTGAGTAAACAACATCTGCTGAGCCATCCGCTTTGTCAGAGATCGTACGGATAACCACGTAAGGTACGTTGAATGCATCCGCGACTTGACCTAGCGCTGCGCCTTCCATTTCTACCGCCATCGCGTTGTATTCTTGGTAAATGCCGGTTACCTTCACTTTGCTCGCAATGAACTGGTCACCTGATGCGATAATGCCTCGATAAACACTCTCTTTCCCAAGTGTGTCAACGGCGGCATCGAATGCATACTTTTGCAGTGTTTTATCGGCGTAGAAGTAACGCTCTTCATAATCAGGCAGCAAGCCTTTCGGCATGTTAAATGCGGTTAGGTCCACATCGTGTTGCACCAAACGCGTAGAGACGACCACGTCTAGCGGATCCAATTTCGGATCACTTGCGCCCGCAATTCCTGTAAAAATAAGTTGGTCAACACCGAAAGATTCAATCAGAAGGGTGGTCGTCATCGCTGCATTGACTTTACCAACACCCGATTGAGTCACAACGACCGTTTTTCCCTCTAACTCACCCATATAAAAGCGATGGCTACCGATTTTCTTTACTTGTTGATTTTGGATTTTTGGTAATAGCGCTTCAACTTCAACATCCATCGCACCAACGATACCGATGGTAGAACCTGCAACGGAAGGAAGTGAGTACGCAGCAAGCATGAGAGCAAGAGATTTCTTCAACATGGGAGTCCTGAAATGTAATACGTGTCACCAAAGTGTGACGCGACGCAGATTATACAACACATCCCAAACCGAGCAATCGTTTGCATTGGTCAATGCATACTGATTGGCTAAGAAATTCTCAATTAATGAGAAAGACTTAGCCATTTTTGGTTTTCATTGAAGAAGCGACACGCTCTTTTGCGCTAACGGTTGGCATAAAATAGTCACACGCTGGACGTTTTGCATCAGTGGGATGCCCCCATGCACCGCAAATATCTGCGCTACCTTTTTGACGAGTAAACTGGCGGCATTGCCCGCATCGATAGTTCATCACTCTTCCTTGAGTTCGTTGATCTGATTAAGCCTGTTAAGCGAAGTCTCACTTTGAGTCGAGGGCTTTTTCTACCGCTGCTTTCGCGTGGATTTCAGTTGTGTCATAAAGCTTGACGTCAGTGTGCTGAGATTCAACTAACATCGCGATTTCAGTACAACCCAGAATGACTGCTTCAGCCCCCTGTTCCACGAGTTTCTCAATAATAGTAAGGTAGTGTTGGCGCGAATCATCATGCACTTCGCCTTTACACAATTCGTTGTAGATAACGTCATGAACAATCGTCTGGTCATCTGAACTGGGTACGACGACATCAACACCAAATTTATCGATAAGTCGTTGCTTATAGAAGTCTTGTTCCATGGTAAAACGCGTACCAAGTAAACCAACCTTCTTAATGCCATCCACCACCAGCTGCTCTGCGGTCGCATCGGCAATATGAACAAGCGGTACATTAACAGCCTGCTGAATTTGGTCTGCGACTTTGTGCATCGTGTTTGTACAAATCAAAATAAAATCTGCACCGCCCGCTTCCACTGATTTTGCTGCCTGCGCGAGAATGATTGCAGTATCATCCCAACGGCCTTGGTGTTGCAGCGTTTCAATTTCGGCGAAATCGACGCTGTACAAGCAGACTTTACCTGAATGCAAACCACCTAAGCGCGCTTTCACTTCTCGGTTAATAATTTGGTAATAGTTTGCGGTAGACTCCCATGACATGCCACCAATCAGACCTATCGTTTTCATTTTCTTCCTTGTATATTTAGCTTTTGTTCAACTTTTACAGAAACTAGCATAACTTACTGAGAGAAAAGTTTATTTTTGATCAATGTTTT
The DNA here is from genome assembly GCF_040104475.1 of Vibrio sp. SSH13-20. NCBI lineage: Bacteria > Pseudomonadati > Pseudomonadota > Gammaproteobacteria > Vibrionales > Vibrionaceae > Vibrio > Vibrio sp. SSH13-20. Next base: position 344,503 of record NZ_JBECOU010000007.1, on the reverse strand, counting down.
ATACCCAAGTAACCTCGAGATGCTAGGTTCAGCGAGAATGACTTGGTTTGTAGACGCGGCGACGATTTAAAGATCTAGTCACTCTAAATCAAGAATCGGCAACAAAGTATACAAGCCAAGACCCTTACTATTTGCAAAGAGTGCCCTTCGGGAGCGTGTCATTGCCTCGCTTTTTTAATTAAACCAATGGCTGCGTCAAACAACTTGGAAAGAGCTGGCTATTACGCGGTGTTGTTTTCCTTGAACTCGAATCAATGACAACGCTCAGAATCCTGCATCTTGAAATCACTTGGGTATACAATTCATTTAAACTATTTATCAGAAAAACTTTATTTCAAATGTACTCGTCATTTAATCATTAATTAAAAATATTATGATTATCCACAAACATTATTTATTGAGAAGTCATCATTAAATACCGATTTTAATACATGCTTTAATCTTTGATATTCACTTAAAGCTATGCGATCCACTTCTGTAGCAACAGGCGCATTTATTATTGGATACCAGTTGACAGATTCTGCTTCTAGGCTCTGAATATCTCCCACCCAATCAGTGACTACATAATAATGAAGCAATTGAAGTTCGGTGGTTGGGTGATATAAAGAACACAAATACCCGCACCTTTGCGGTCTGATGTTTAGTTCCTCGTCTAATTCTCTCAGCAATGTCATGGACTGACTTTCGCCTTGTTCCATGTGCCCACCGGGTATCGCGATCATACCTGGGTCAGAGTCCTTGTCCTTCGATCTTGTTTCTAATAACACTTCATCATCCTTAACTAGGATAAATGAGACACACTCATAAACTTCCATCTTCAATGCCTTCTGCTAACAGTTTTATAGCACGCTAACATAAAAAGTTTGGATGATGTGAACAGTGAACACGGATAAGTTGACGATATACAACAATCTAGCTGGCCGTTTGGTTGAATATGCTCCGCAACCCATAGTAGCTATCAATACATTCACCTTTATTCAGTCATGATTTGTTACGACTAGGATCACAGTCTAAAAACTTTTCGCCGAATGACCAGTTAGAAATAAGTTCATTGAATTCAAACAATATTTTTATTAAAAGTATAATTAAACAATGTTTTATTGAGTATCCATCTCAGTAAATATTGGTAAACACAGTTTTATTAATTAGCCAAATCGGCTAGTATTTGTTCTGAAGATTTTTAAAGTCATCAATTAACCTCTCAATATTGATTAAATTCAGTAAGTTAGTTGGATAGTCTTTACCAAATACTAAAAATATTTGAGTAATAGGCGTCACTACGCATAATAAGCAACATTGGGAATAGAGTTAAATTGATGAACATGCTGTATTAACGACTGCACGAAGCAATCGCTAAATTTGTTGCACCAAGAGTTTTATTTAGTACAAATGAAAAAGCTATTTTTATTATTGATATGGACATCGCTGGCAGTTTCTCCTTTTGCCTTTGCTCATCATTCAGGCAAAGCGACAGAAACGAAAGCCACTAAACAACTTGTTGAAAAGACATATAAAGAAGCCAAGTTGGAAGGCGTCATTGACTTCAGTTTATTCAATGATGCGTTCTTAGCTTATAAGAAAACCTCAGACCGCAAAAAGCCACTTTTGACTATCATCGATTACAGTAAACCATCTACTGAAAAACGCTTTTATGTGGTCGACTTGGACAAGAAGAAGCTCATTTTTAATACTTATGTCTCTCACGGCGTAAACAGCGGCAAGAAGACCGCAACGAAGTTTTCTAATGTTGTGAACTCTCGTAAAACTTCTCTAGGAACATTCTTAACCGATACCACATACTATGGTTCTAACGGTTATTCACTTCGCTTGGATGGACTGACATCCGGCGTTAACGATAAAGCACGAGAGCGTTACATCGTGGTTCATGGTGCAGACTACGCGAATCCTTCTTTTATTAAGAAGAATGGTTATCTTGGTCGCAGTTGGGGTTGCCCCGCTCTGCCACAGAAGCTATCACGAGAAATCATCGACACCATTAAAGGTGGCAGTGTTATCTACGCTAGCGCTTGAGGTTTCTTGACCTAATGTTGAAAAGGGAGCTGATACGCTCCCTTTTTTAATGCGACAAAAAACTGTTCATCCTTTCAGCAAGTCGTTAGTATACGCAAGCGCCACCTTCAGGCAGCAAACGAATATCGATTCCATAGTGTTTTAGGGTTAGTTTTGGTTCACGTATTTCGCCTTTTGCTTTTGTTGTCACTCTCCCTGTTCTCAGGGCAAATGCTTGCAGCGCAAAATCAGCCATCCTCAGAATTCCACTACACGCATTCAGAAAAGCTTTATAAGCTCACTCAATACGATTATCACGCAATAAAAGCGCCTTATCGTGCATGGAATACTCGCGACTCTTGGAGTCCAGACGGTTACTTTCGTCACCTAAAACGTGATTTGCTTGGTTTACTCCCTTGTCGCCGTACATCCGGTAACGATGGTGATTTACCACTAAATATAACGCCCGACTATCACCTGTTAGTCGCGTTTTTGTCTCCATCACTGTTGGACATAGCGCTCAAAGCAACGCCATTACCCGATGCTGCCGATGTATTTGCATACCGTCGCTCGTATCATCTAGCTAGATGGAAGCAAGCCAATTTACTGTACGTGTTTGCACACAGTCGCGACGCTTGGCTCGCACATTGACTGTACTGACACAATATGGAAACCGTCAGTACCAGCCATGGATGATCTCATCTGAACACCGAATTAACTCGAGATCCTGATTATGAAAAAAATCGCGACTATTGCCACTTTGGCGCTTATTACTTTATTCACAACAACTACGCACGCAGCAAAACCAGAAGAAATGAGCAACAGCGCTCTGATGGAGTGTGCCAATGCTTCTAACGCCCGAACTGCGGTTCCTGAACACCGTGCAATGTTTCGTCATTACTTAATGGCAGAACGTGGGTACACATTCAGCCAGCTTTCTTCGGCAGAGACCGAATTCAAAGCAAAAGGCATGGATGAAACCAAGATGGAACAGCTCTACAAAACTGAGTGCAAAGAAGCAGGCGAATACCTTTATAACAATGGTTACTGATTCCAGCTCATTTCAATTTACGTAGAGAACCAAAAAGGCGCGATCATCGCGCCTTTTTTGCTTTTCGAGCTTCAGGTTTATAAGACTATGGCAATTGCGGCGTGGTTTTCGATTTACTCCAAGCCTTACGCACCTTCACCAATACAAAGCTCATAATGGCAATGGTCAGGGTAATCACCGGTGCAGCCATCAATCCCATGGTCACAATCTTGTTAAGCTTCTCTGGCAGTAGAGGCAATAATAAGCCTAAACCACACAGCAGCAGCGTCCATAGAATCGCACTCAACCATGCGAAGTAATGGAACTTACTCACGCGATTAACGCGCAAACCCATCATTAAAGGCAGCAAAGAACGCACAACCGGAATAAAGCGCGCACAAAACAATGCAATCAAGCCATGCTTACCAAGTAGCATGTCAACTTGCTCCAAGCGTTTTGCAGGAACTGCATTTACCCAACCCTGCACCTTTGGTAAACGGTTTAACCATTTGCCTTGTAGGTAAGCAGCCCAGCTTCCCATTGCCGCACTCACTACGATCACTAACATGATCATCACTGGGTCCAATACACCCACCGCCGCTAAAGTACCAGAAAGCACAACAACACTGTCACAAGGGAAAGGCGCCGCAGGAATAAAACCACTCTCAAGAAAAATAAGCGCACCCACAACAAAGTAGATAAGTCCTGCACTACCGGGTGCCATCAGTGCAGTAAAATCCTGGTGCCACAAAGCAAACAGCACCTGCGTAATTGAATCAAACATAACAAACTCCTAAACATCACAATCAAACTTCGAAAATTAATGAATAGGAATTACCGTGCATGAATAAAGCGATAGATCAGGTTGGACTCTTGCCCTGCCCCCAGCCGATATTTGGAGTGCGAATAAAAAATTTGAATGACAGGCAACGCTACGTCAGTAAACTCGCGTTTGTTGAAATCCTGCACGTCATTTAGCCAACGTGCAGGCAGCACATCGAAATCATCCGAATCTGGCGACGTATTGGAATGGTTGACGCGGAGTGCATTGCGGCTGAATAAACTCACAGCGACTTTACGTGAAGGAGAAAACGGTGCTTTCTCTAGATGCGCCTCACCATTAATCAATGAAGAGGTGTAACTGACGGCGTAGGAGATTTTTGGTGACGGTGAAGCCTGACTCAACCCAAAAGCCATCAGCGCAACAAAGAGTCCTAATACAGAGACTAAGTAAGCACGCACAGAATTCACCTAAACCACAACGATACGCTGTTGTAACTCCGTGCGTGCAAATTTGCAATTCAAATTCTTAATCGATAATAAAAAGAGCGTTTTGCAAATGATTGTTGGCGCGATCAGGCGATGATTTAACCTTCAATTTACTCTTTACCATACGGGTAGTTTTCAAACATTTTCGTGACTTCTTCCGAGATCAACTCTTCGCGCTTTTCAGTACTCATTGACTCGGTGAGCTTACGGCTAGAAACCCCCTTCCACACCACTTGATTGGCTTTAGTATCGACAAGCTCAACGACCAATTTGCCGTACTTCTTCTCTTTGTAACGCTCAGGACTGGACGTCACCACACCAAAACTGTTCCAACCGTAACCGACACTAAAACTTGAACCAGAAGATACGATCTCCGATTCTTTGATAATGTCGTGGTGCACATACAGATCACCGCCGCTTTTCACGCGCGACATTCCTTTTGATTCCAGTTGAGCTGCTAACCCTTGCTCAATGCGACGAGCATCCAAACTGGTTGGGGTGTCTGATTGTTCACCAAAATCAAACGTCTTGTAGGATGAGAAATCCGCTTGCTTGTCAACATCAGTGGTTACCGTGGTACAAGCAACCACCGAGATAGCAAACAACGTTGCCAATAAACCTTTCCACATACTCTTTCTCCTCTCTCTATCGCGCCGGTCTCTCGGCAAGTTGTGGTGTTTAATCTTACGAACCTGAGAAAATATTGAATCATTTCAACATTTAGTCTTGACCATGAATGCCAAGTGTTCAAATTCAAGACGTAATAGAGACTAAGAACAGAGTAAAACACTGGTTGAGAAAGAGAGTGAAATCGTATTCAGAGCGACATATTGCTAACAGTACTGTGTGCTTTTTGAACGAATCGGTATTTATTTACTCACTAAGCAACTTATTGAGCAAAAAAGACTTTTCTTTTGCACTCAATCTGGCATATTGAATGAGTCCTATCGATGCGCGGGCATCGTATAATGGCTATTACCTCAGCCTTCCAAGCTGATGATGCGGGTTCGATTCCCGCTGCCCGCTCCAAGCTTTCCCTAAGCTAACTTTTTTATCAGTTCTCTAAAATACCCTTTAAACTCGTACTTCATTGCTATCATGCTGTGGCTGTAATCGATCTCTGTATTTGCTACCTCTAACTGCAGGCATAAAAAAGCCCCTGCAGAGTGCAGGGGCGCGTCTTCGTTATTGTGTTCCCCATATCTTTGGGGTTAATCCAACTGAAGTGTCGTGAACGTGTCGTTTTTCAGCCCGCCACCAGCGCGTTTCTTCATGGTGACCTCAACCGATCGCTTCCCTTCATTGATGCGATAACGTATGGCTTGAGCAAGATATTTATCATTTCGCTTCAAGTCCCTAGCATCAATCTTTAACGTACGATTCTGACGATTCACCGTGCAGCGGTAATCCCAATCGTTTTTGCCATTTTTCAAAGCCAGCAAAATACGTTGACCCGATGTTCCCGCTAATTTAATCCCGCGAGGCTGCTTATCAATAGCCAGTGCCAACCCTGCTTTACACAACTGATCTGCACTAAAAGCAGGTGCTGCGTATGCGTACCCAGAGCTGAGCATAGCGGCGGTCATCGTTACAATTGAGAAAACTCGATTAAATGTCATCGTCCGTTCCTTAAAACTTACAAAACACCGTACGCATTAAAACAACATCACCGAACACTGTCAAGCATTAATGGTATGGCGTTTAGTTAATCATTCAGAACAGTTACTCAATTGTATCGGACGGTGGAGCAAACAAGCACCGCCAGCGCTGACGCCAAGACAAATTGGGACGGGTCACCTCTTTGAACATGTCTTTCCATTCTGCAAACGTCACGGTAATAGGATTAAAGTTGTTAACGGGCTTTGAGATGCCATAACGGACGGTTTCTACTTCAGGCTCGAATGTTCCAAACATACGATCCCAGATAATCAGCACACCAGCGTAATTTTTATCAATGTATTGACGATTCACACCATGATGAACTCGGTGATGGGATGGTGTATTGAAGACCCACTCCAAAGGACCAAGGGATCGAATCGACTGAGTATGAACAAAGAATTGCAGACCAAGATTGAGCAGTACAACAAACACCACCCATTTAGGATCAAATCCAATAATGACCAGTGGCAACCAGAATAACCACATACCCGCTAGTGGGTACATTAGGCTTTGGCGAAATGCGGTACTGAAGTTCATACGCTCTGAACTGTGGTGCACCACATGCGCTGCCCACATCCAACGGATACGATGGCTTGCTCGGTGGAACCAATAATAGAAGAAATCTTGCAAGACCATGAGTAACAGGAAGGTAGAAACCGTCATCTCGATATCAAACAAGCGCCAACCAAACCACCACAAATACAGTTTAGCGATCAGCAGTCCTGTTAAGATATCTGTAGCTTGATGAAGCCCAGCCAATACAAAGTTACACACGACTTCTGGCAAGTAATATCGCGCACTCTCAGGTAATCGACCACCACGTTGCCCAAACCAATATTCTGCCGCAATACAAAGAAAGAATATTGGCGCGAGCAACATCAACAATAAATCAGGATGTTCCGTAATCTGTGACCATTCCATAGTCCGTTCCTACCATTTCGCGTAATGATCTTCGGTGAGTCCCATCACCTCATCGAGTTCATGTTTAATGCCATTGTCATCAATCAAATAACCAGAAAAGTAACCGACAAACTGACGAAAGTTACTCTTCAAAAACCAGAAGTTCTTTTTCTCTGATCGTTGATTTTTAGGCTTGAAGATCAAGTCGATGCGCTTGTCTTGTGAGGTAATTCGCCATGACGCTTCTTGATGCATGCGAGAAAACTCGAACTGTACAGGCGGCATCAAGTGGCGTTCGCCATCAATCCAAATGACGTTTTCACAATACCCAGTTTCATTCACACCAGCCGCAAGGTTCAGTCCTATCCGTTTGCCTTCCCTTTGGTGATTGATGCTCGCCCATCGCCAACTGGTCTCTCTGCGCATGTAACCAGCAGAGAAATCATACCCAGCGACTGCATTGGTGAGATCTTGTGGCTGCCCTTTCACACTCATTTGACCTTGTATAGCGAGCGCGTTGTGTTTTTGAGTGTAAGTCCAGCCCGAATATGCTGTTGGCGTGCAGAGCATCAAAGGCAAACTTTCTAGCTCAGGCGTTAACCTTAAGTCAGCTTGAATAAGGTCTGTTGAAAGCTGTATGTGCCAGAGTCCATTTTCAATGTTGAACTGGATGGTGTCACTGGCGAGATAGGCTTGGCTGTTCCAACTAGAAGGTTGTGTTTGATAGCCCATATTGAGCGGCTTTAGCCATTGCTGCGCAACAAGTTCATGAGTTTCGATATCAAACACATAGCAAAAGCCAGACGCCAAATAGCGAATATCAGCAATCGCAACACCAATGATGTGTTTCTCTGTCACGATCGAGACGAACTGGAACTGCTTATAGTCGAATCGCTTTCGCCAACTCGATGCAGGCTGGTCCATCTCATTAAGATACTGAAACGCATCCAACTGAAGCGATTCGGGAACCGATGCTAAATGACCAAATTGAGGTAATCCATTCGCTTGAATAAAGGGATTCAAAGGCGTTTGCACATCCATGCTCGCTATTAATCAATGACACACCATTCGATATTAACATTAATTTAACAACAAACAGTTTGCGCCACTGCACAACATTGATTCACATACCGACTTAAAATGAACCAAAATGTGAAACCAGTCACCCATATTCAAACTATTAAACGGTTAATTAGAGCTTTATACCCAAGTAACCTCGAGATGCTAGGTTCAGCGAGACTGACTTGGTTTGTAGACGCGGCGGCGATTTAAAGGTTTAGTGGGTCTAAATCAAGAATCGGCAACAAAGTATACAAGCCAAGGCAGCTCGCCCTTTGGGAGCGTGTCATTGACCCGATTGCTGCGTCAAACAACTTGGAAAGAGCTGGCTATTACACTGCGTTGTTTTCCTTGCTCTCGAATCAATGACAACACTCTGAATCCTGCATCTTGAAGTCACTTGGGTATAACTTAGGTTACACAACAAGCAAGATTATGAAAGCTTCACCTCACTAACGCTTTTAATGGCTCATTCTCCTAATCCAATAACTCTGTCACGACGTCGGTCTTTACAGAGTTAGCGATAAAGCAGTTTTCATGTGCCATATGATGCATTTTTTCTAACTGTTCACGTGTCGGCTGTTTGTCTCCTGAAAAGACAATGTTTGGTCTAAGTGTCACTTTTGAAACCCACTCTTTACCATTTTCTCCCGTTGTAAGTTTGCCCACCGCTTCATCTACGTAGGAGTCGATCACATAACGGCGTTTAGCAGCAATAGAGAGAAAGACCAGCATATGACAGCTTGAAAGTGCCGCAATAAACGCTTCTTCTGGGTCCACATTCTCAGCTACAGATAAAGGCAATGGAACAACATGAGGAGATGGCGAAGCAGGAACACAAAGCCCACCATCAAACTGCCAAACGTGCGCTCGGCTGTATTGATTATCACTGAAAATTTCGTCGGTTTGACGTTGCCATTTAATCACTGCGGTATGTTGACTCATTGCAATTCCCTGCCCTGTCGTTGCGCACTCCAAAAGGAGATGATTTCAAAAGAGAGCTAAGTAGACCACAACCTAGGGCTTACTCCCACTCACAAGGCAGAAAATGCGGGTATAGAGCGATCAAATCACTTGGTTTGAATCTGTTTGTTGTTTTCGGCAACGATCAATCAAACGCTGCCCTTGATGAATATTAACTTGCAGTCGGTTGATCAACTTTTGCAATTGTTCAATATCAGGAATCTGCTTGTTCTTAACTTGAGTTTCGATTTCTAGCGCCTGATTCGCCAGTGTGTCTAACCCAAGATTCAACGCCATCCCTTTGGTGGTGTGCAAGGTGCTGTAAAGTGACGATAAGTCTTCTACCATGAAATACTCAATCAACTCATCAACCGATTTTTCGAAATCATTCACTATGCTTTCAAGCAGATCTAACAGTGCATCAGGCTCCTCTTTGAGCATTTCTACCGTCTCAGAATGAGTCAGCTCTTCTTCTGTCAGTCTCAGCCTCTCAATTGGTTCACGATGTAACTCAACCACGTTTTCAGCTTGATCCGATACGTCATTTTGCACAGGTAAACGAGAGGCGAACTGCTTGAGCGCATCAGCAAAGCTCTCTCGCTGTAATGGTTTGGTCAGTACATGGTCAGCACCCGCGTCGATAAAGTTATCGTGCGCTTCTCTAAACACATCGGCGGTGTAAGCAAACAATAAGGTCTTCACACCAAGCTTCTCTCGGATAAATCGCGTCGCCTCAACCCCGTTCATCTCCGGCATGTGATTGTCCATCAGTATCAAGTCATATTGGTTCTCTTGTGCTTTCTTAGTCGCAATCAAACCATTCTCAGCAATCTCGACCGTATGCCCTAACTTTTCACAGAAACCTTTCGCTACAATCGCATTCACACGGTTGTCTTCGGCAAGGAGAATGTGCAGATTGCGTTTATTCTCCTGCTGTTGCTCAGCTTTGGTGTTTGGCATTGCCGGCTGTTCTTTCTCTACCCAAGGGATAGGAAGATCCACTAAAAACTGAGTCCCAATGCTCTCAACACTCTTGAGCTTAATCTCTCCACTCATCAATTCAGTGAGCTTTTTGACAATCGCGAGACCAAGCCCTGTACCTCCAAACTTACGCGTGGTAGAGGTATCAGCCTGTTCGAACGAGTTAAAAATGCGACCTTGTTTATCTTCCGGAATACCAATACCAGTGTCGTTCACCGAGAGGAGAAGACGTTTTCTCTGTTCATCAAGCTCAGCGCGGATCAATACATGCCCATCACCCGTAAACTTCACGGCATTGCCTGCGAGATTGAACAAGATCTGTCGAATACGCGCGCAGTCACCGTTAAACTCGATGTTTTCTGGCACTTCGTTCTCGACGTAAAGCTGAATGTTTTTCTCTTCGATTAAAGGCTGAATCGCACTACAAACCGGGGTTAGCACTTGAGGTAAATTGAATGGCGCGGCTTCTAGTTCCAACTTGTTCTCTTCAACTTTAGAAAAGTCCAAAATGTCATTGAGAATCGTCATGAGGTGTTGACCAGAATCCAAGATCACTTTTACATGCTCTTTGGTTGTCTTTTCTTGAGTTTCGCTGGCGATGATTTGCGAAATGCCCAATACACCATTCATTGGCGTTCTTAACTCATGGCTCATGGTTGCTAAGAATTGTGACTTGGCTTTTGCCGCACGTTCCGCCTTTTCTGTCGCTTCAGTTAATTCGTCATTGAGATGTTTGAGCTTATTCACACGATGTTGAGTTTGCAGCACAAATACGGTTACCAATAAGATGATGGACAAAAGAACAAACACCCATGTGAGTCGAGCTTCACGCTGTGCGATCTCAAGTAACTGGTGTTCAGAATACTCAACAAACTCAAAATAATGGCTTTCTAAAATCTTGTTAGTAAGCAACTCTATCTTTCGCTCACTTTGGCGCAGTCGATTCAAGAACAATGAGATGTTTTGACTTTGAGGATTATCGCCTTGTAATGCGGCATTGGTTAGAAAGTTAAAATAGTGCTTCTCTAACCAAGAGTCATCATTTTGCGCCGCAAACTGACGTTGATAAATATTGTGTAGAGTGAGTGACTCGTACTGGTTTGCAACTTGAACACCAATTAACATGTCCAGGGTTTGCGTCGCATCGCGAACCTTACCATCAAATTGAGCTACGATATTTTTTACACGATTTTTCGTAGGCGTAAATTCAAACCAAATTGACTGTTTGAAAACCGTACATAGATTCTCGGCGGCAAGTTCAAGCTCAACCAAACTTTCGGTAATTTCGTACGTTTTTCTCTCTTCCATTGAATAGCGATTGACGACTCTGTCTCGGGCTTCTATCAAATGGTGACCAATTTCAGAAAGCGATGCGTGCAACCCTTGAGTATTTTTTGAATTCACATGGCTCATGCACGCTAACACCGCCATTACGGCAATAACGACGAATAAGGCGGCGTTCACTAAACGGAATTTATTCATTTTCAAACACCTCCAAAATTGCAGGTCTTGGGGCGCTCAAGGTCTTAAGGAAGGCTTCGATATCTGCCACGTTATCGTCGCTCATCGTTACACCCAATTGAGTCTGCGACATGATTTGTATGGCATCCGATAACTTATCAATTTGCCCATTGTGAAAGTAAGGGCTGGTTTGTCCTACATTCCGTAAGCTTGCCACTCGAAAGTAGAACTTGTCCTCTCCATCAGAGGTTCTTAAATGCCGTCCTGTGTCGAGGTTGTCATCAGGTACTTGAAAATAGCCAAACCGTTGAATCATCGCCCCGCCAATATTTCGTCCTTGATGACATTGAACACAACCCACTTGCTGAAAAGTCTCCCAGCCTCGTATTGCCTGTTCATTCATAGCATCTGTCTCACCAAGCAAATAAGCATCAAATGGAGAACTTGGTGTCTGGAGCCCTTTAACAAACTCCACAATTGCACGCTTAATGTTGTTCACATCAATACTTCGGTTATCCGCTTGCTTAAAAAGCGCCTGATATGACGGGTTGGTCTGAACATATTTTTCTATCTCTTCCCAATTAGAGTCCATCTCCAATGGGTTTTGAACTGGACCATCGATCTGAGCCATTAGCGAGTTTGCTGTACCATCCCATAGAAATCGATAATTTAAGGCGGCATTAAAAACGGAGATTGAATTGCGAGAGCCAACGCCATGCACCCCAGTAGAAACAGGCGTCAATTCTGCACCATTCGTCGAGAGATCATGGCAAGTCTCACAACTGATCGTGCCATTAGATGAAAGCTTTGGGTCTCGGAACAAGTGCCAACCAACTCGAGCTAGATCCATGTCGATCGTAGGTTTGCCATCAATTGGTTGCACCAACTGAAAATTCACTTCGTCATCATGCGTAGTACCGGCAATAGCGAAAGCGCAAAAACCTATCATCAAACATCCATATAACCCTTTTGTGGTAAGCCTTTTGTTCATCGTTCTGGGTATCCCTACCTAACCTCTTAATATGAACTTAGTTGCTTTTGACTTTTTTTCCATTACTGCCCGTATGGATATTGAGCACCCTCCCATAACTTATTGATTAATCGTGCGCAAGTTTGCACAAATCCCCCTCTTTAATATCAAGCGGAACTTGTCGACAGGACAAACATCCTTGATTGGCGGAAAGTGGCGAAAAGCTATACGATTCCGCCCCCTTTTTTGGATTCCGTCCTTGGCTGGAAATTTGAACCTAGTGAAACTTTTCGCTTTCATCACCGCATTACTTACTACTCTTTCATTCAACGCCTTTGCTCAAGACTTTCTGAGCTTTGAAGAGAGAGAATTTCTAAATAACAAAGAATCACTAAAAGTCGGTGTTCTCGAAGGTGACTGGCTACCCTATTGGGGAGACCTAGCATCAAAAGAAGGCATCAACATCGAATACGCGGAATCCATGCTGCACGACTTGCATGTTGGTGCTGAGTACGTGCCATATAAAAGCCTCAACACTTTATTTGATGGCTTGGAAAGCGGCGAAATCGACTTAACTGTCGGCTTTGTTGCGACTCAAAAACGTGCGCAACGCTTTCTGTATTCTCAACCTATTTTCAATACGCTAAGACTGATATGGCTTCGAGATGACAGCCTCGCAGACAAACCTCTTGATGAGCTGAAATGGGTTTGTGTTAAAGATTCCAGCGCGTGCGACCAAGTTCACGCTCTGGGGTTCAAACACGTTCATGCGGTTAAGAACAACTTAATGATGACAGCATCACTCAACAGTGGCGCTGCTGATGCTGCTGTCGTGGGTCTCTCTACACTGAGTTCTTACGGTTTTAAAAATCCGAATGGCGAACTTGTTGGTAAGGTGGTTTACAACCGATCTCTTAAACCGGGAGAGGTCACGGTGTTTACTGGCAAGAACTCACCAAAGCTGATGAGCATCATCGACAAGTACATTAAGCACTCGAAAGAGTCTAAACATAGTCGTTTACACATTGAAGCCAACATCAACATTCTTCACAACGAGTTGATGTTGGATATTTTGAAGCAGCAACAAGGGCACAAAACAGTTCGTTATACGATTCAAGATAACGTATACCCATTGTCTTACCTCGACCGAGAAACAGGTGAACTAAAAGGCTATGTCCATGACTTATTAAAGCTTATGGAACAAAAGAGCATGATCAAATTCGAATACGTGCCAACGAATGGGCGTGATGTGGATTTGATGCTTCAAGAAAAGATGGTCGATTTGCTGCCTGCAAGAAACATCAACCTAACAGATAAAAAGCGCTTTATTACCACTCGCACACTTGGGTTCCTTCAATATGGTTTTATTGAGTCACTCAACGAACGAGCGAAGAAATCCGTCGCAATTCTGGATCGTTCAGGGAACTTTTACCCTCATTTTCTCGAGCATCCAGAATATGAGTTTGCTGCGGTTTATAGAGAGTTTGACTGTTTGATGAAAGCGTTTGAAGACGGCGACATTTCTCACGCATTCGTCAACCAAAGCCTGATTGACAATCATTACTACGGTGGTCAAGGGGTAAAGTTTAAGCCAGCGACACCACCCAACGATATGCAGTTGAAAATCAAATTGGGTATGGAGTTAAGAAAAGACTCGGAGTTTCTGCGCAGAGTACTAAACACGGTACTTAAGATCACGACCGACGCTGAACTAAAACAGTTAATGGATCGCCACAATAAAGTAACGGTGCAATACGGTGTCGACAAAGAAACCGTCGTCATTTGGGCGTTGGGTGGCATCTGCCTTTTGTTGGTTGCAGTACTGATTTACATCGTTAGAACCGGACATCTGACTCGAACCATCAAACGCAAGGAATACGAAACTCAGATTCGCCAAAAGCAAAACAAGTGGTTGTCGTCCGTACTGGATCAACTGCCCAATAAAATTCTGATATCGGATGACAATAACAAGCAGATTCTGGCAAACAAGCCGTTTATTAACATGCTTTCGCGCTGCAATGTCGATAAGAGCATTCCAGATGATGAACGAGAGCAAGTGCTCAAGTTGACCCGAGAGTGCGTAAACACAGATTCAGAAAGCTCAGAAACGTCTTTATGCTCTTTGGGAGACAAACACTACCGCGTTCGTAAGCAGACCCTACTCCACCCGGAAGAAGGGGCTCAATATTGCATGACGGTATTTGATGACATCAGTGAACTTAAACAGAAAGAAACCGCACTGAAAGCATCCAACTTAAAGGCAATGCAAGCGATCGAGGCTCGCGAGCATTTTCTAGCCGTGGTTAGTCACGAACTCCGCACCCCAATCGCTGCAATGTTGGGCTTAATGGAGTTGTTAGAACAAGATTTAGAACGTTCAGAAAGCAAAGAGCTGCTAAAAAGCGCAATGCAATCTGCAGAGCGATTACAGCTGCACGTCAATGACATTCTAGATTTTTCGAAGATTGATGCGAACCAGCTTCAGTTGGATGTTCATGCAGGCAATGTTTATCAAGAGCTTGGTTCAACACTAAGAAGCTTTGAGAAAGCCATAGAGCAAAAATCGTTAACGTTTGAGTTGAACTGGACTCCGACGCCACATGCGTTGGTGGTTCTTGATTGGTTGCGAGTCAACCAGATCATCAATAACTTATTGAGCAATGCCGTTAAGTTCACCGAACACGGTAAAGTCATTGTAAGCGTCCATGTCAGCAAAAATCAGCTTGAATTTAGTGTACAAGACACCGGATGCGGCATGAGCACGGCGCAATTGGCTGCTCTTTTCCAACCTTTTGTTCAAGGGGATAAAAGTATCAGTCGCCGCTTTGGGGGAACTGGACTTGGTATGTCTATCGTCAAAAGCTTGGTCGACATCATGGAGGGTAGCATTGAGGTTGAAAGCCAAAAAGAGCAAGGCACAACCATCAAGGTGCAACTTCCGATGACCAGTCAACCGCTTGATTTGACTGCTTTGGTTCCGGTTTATACAGAAAGCAACCAAGTCCAGCGTTGGCTGAATACATGGCAAGTCACGCTAGATGAATTTGAGAGCAAGCATCATGTTGTCGAGGTAGATCCGCATTACTCTAATGTGTATCCCGATTTGATTTTGCAGAAATTGAACCGTAATACGACCACGCAAAGCCCTTTGGAACTAACAGAAGCGTATCATTGGGATGGTCGCGTATTGGTCGTCGATGATGATGCTATCAATCGACTGCTATTTAAGCGTCAGTTTGAAAAACTGGGGGTTAATTGCCAGCTTGCAGCCAGTGGCATCGAAGCCATTGAGGTGTTAGAACAAGCGCAAAGCGACAATACGATCACCTCTTTTAGTTTGGTGATTACTGACTGCCACATGCCTGATATGGACGGCTACCAACTGACTAAAGTACTCAAAGCAGATAGTAAGTTTGCCTCTATTCCCGTTGTAGCGTGTACCGCAGAAAACTCACGTAATGTGATTGAAAAAGCGGAACACAATGGCATGGAAGCAGTACTGTTTAAGCCATACAACTTGGGCGATCTACAAGCCTTATGCGAGCAATACTTATCGAGAGCGTTTAACAGTGAGCGTCAAGAAGGCTGGCTTGAAGACTACAGCTACGAAGAAAAGCTCGAAATGGCACAGGTGATTTGTGAGGCTTTGAGCAACGATATTGCGTTGATTCAGTCTGGAGAAGAAAGCCTCAAGTCCATCGCGCACCGCATCAAAGGATCAGCCGCCGCCCTCAACTTAGTCCAGCTTGGATATGTGGCAATGCAATGTGAGTCTTCAGTAGGCAGTGAGCAAGAAACTCAGGCTCGCACCGCGCTTATTAACGAATTAGAAACCATAGTCAGTACCACACAACAGTGGCTGGAAATGAGTGAGAGCAATTAATTGAATATTTTGATTGTTGAAGACGATCGATTACAAGCAACTAATCTTAAGATTTTGCTCAATCGTCTGTTTGAGGGCACGATTACTATCGTCCATCGAGGTGCTGAAGTCGCGACCATTTGCGAGACTCAGCCTGTCGATCTGATGTTCTGCGATATTGATTTGCCAGACATTAACGGGGTGAACCTGCTGTCCAACCTGGCAGAAAGCGCTCGCCCTAAAGGTGTCGTGATTTTAAGTGCAATGAGCCAAGATGTGGTCGAAATCACCTACAACATGTGTTTGTCTGCGGGTTATGGCTTTGTTCGAGCGTTAACTAAGCCGATCTCTCATCAGCAGTTGAATCAGATCTTTAATGAGTTCAAACAATACACATTGGAAGAACAAGTGGTGTCCTTGCCCATTTTGATAGGTAGGGATGAAATTAGCACTGCTTTTGAGCAAGGTTGGTTTCTCAACTATTACCAACCTCAATACTCCGCGAAAGATAACCGCCTGATCGGCGTCGAAGCATTGGTGCGTTGTCGACATCCACAACACGGCATTATTGCACCCGCACAGTTTATTACTGAGATTCAGGCTCGTAACGAGTTAGATAAGCTGTTCTGGATTGTATTAGAGAACGCGCTGCAAGACATGTCTCAACTGAAGGTAAATATCAATTTATCGGTAAACATGAATCAAAAAACACTCAAGCAACCTATGAGTGCTCGCTTGTTTGCGTTGTGCGATCAATACCAAATCGCACCTGAACGCATCACGCTTGAACTCACCGAGGACGAAGTATACGACTGCAGCGTCACGTCCTTGGCGAATCTCGCTAACTTACGTTTAACAGGCGTTGGCTTAGCGATTGACGATTTTGGTACGGGTTACTCATCACTCAGTCAACTGGCGACACTGCCATACACCGAGTTGAAAATTGACCGCCAGTTCATCAAAGATGCGTTGACGAACTTCAAAAGCCAGCAGATCACCATATCGAGCCTACATCTAGCTAAGTCTTTGGGGCTTAAGTCAGTGGCAGAGGGTGTGGAAGACACTGAAACGTTGAGTTATTTGCGCGAACTTGGTGTGGAACTGTACCAAGGATTTGTTCGCTGTCGCCCTATTCCCTTTGAGCAGTTGGAAGCTTTGATCTAATTCTAGCCAGTGGCTGTTCATTCGCGGTCACATGGTTCATATGATGAGTCTCTTTGAAATGAATACCAAATCTTTCTCACAGTACAATGTGTTAATCGTCGACGATGCACCTATCGTGGTACTGACATTACGTAACATGCTGACCAAGCTTGGCTTTTCTGACAAACGCATCTTCACCGCTCGCTTAGCCAAGGGGGCGGTTTCCATTGCTCACCAAGAGCGTATCGATCTGATCATTTGTGACTATAACTTCGGTCGAGGTATGAATGGCAAGCAGCTGTTTGAAGAACTAAAACATCTCAAATTACTCAACCATGACACGGTGTTTATTCTAGTGACCGGTGAAAGCTCTGCGACCATCGTACGCGCTATTATCGAGCTAAAACCAGACGAGTACCTACTCAAGCCTTTTAATTCCATTACGTTGCGAGAACGCATCTCAGCAGCGGTGAAACGCAAGAACGTGTTGCAGGCTATCTATCAAGCAGAACTCAACAACGACTCTCACGCCGGTTTAGAAGCATGTGAAGAGCTGATGCCTTTTCATCCCGAGTATTTTTTCATCATTGAGAAGTTCCGCGCTGATTTCTTAACGCGCCTAAAGTTGCATCACGAAGCCAAAATCGTCTACGAACAAGTCATTGAACGCAAAGACGTTAACTGGGCAAAAATCGGCTTGGCGAACACATTGGTTTCTCTGGGTGAAAACGACGAAGCGCATCGCTTAGTGCGTACTCTGCTAGAAGAGTCTCCGAACAACGTAGAAGTACGTGAATGTGCCGCGAACTTCAATATGCTGAACCGCGAAGTGCCGCTAGCTATCAAACACTTGGAGCTAGCAAACAGCTTGGTTGAAGGAAATTCAGAACGTGAACTGGTGATTGTAAACTTGTGCCTTGCAGAGCACGATTACCATTCAGCATTGCAACACTATCATGCGTACATGGATATCAACAAAGATACCTATCGCAACAACACCTTCTCTAAGCTAAATTTGATCCGCAATTTGCTTTACTGCGTGCGAAAATTAGAAGGTCGTGAGGATTTGCTGGCTCAGGCGAAAAACTTGTTTAAGTCGATCACAAGCGGACCTGAAAACAAAGCAATTAAGGACGAATTGGATTTAATTGCCGCGCACATTGCGATTGAGGAAAACCAGTACGTTGCCGCGTTTAAAGTGCTCAGTGATTTGTATCGCCGTAAGCCTTTCGCTCACTTTTATGCGCAGTTTCATCTCGCTTGGTTATTGCATGAGATGAACTTCGAATCTGAGTTTTCTCAAGCCATAACTTGGTGTTTTGAAAACCTACAAACCGACTCAAGCGATACGATTCTATCGAGTAAAATTGCCCTTGGTCGCTCTTTAGAAACCGACAACGCGGAGCGCCAAGCTTGGATGCAAGAACAGTACAAGAAGATTCGTGCTGCTGAACAAGATTACCAAGCTTTGATCGATGCCTTAATTGAGCTTCAGGCTCGTTGTCCGCTGCTAAGAACCGTGTGTATTAACATCATCAAAGTGCTAACACGTGCTTTTCCGAGCAACAAATCGTCATTAGAGGTCGAACTGCTAATTAAGCGCTGCGATAACATTGTGAAACAATTGGTTTCTAGTGAAGAGCTTGAGAAAAGCGGCTACGACAAGTTTCTTTTTCTGGCTCAAGATCGATGTCAACAGATGTCTGTGGTGAACACCCCACCTACGCAACCAGAACTGGCAAACTAGGTAGCAAAAAGGGGCACGATTGCCCCTTTCATTTCGGATTACAGGTTGAAGAAACGATTAATCCAAGTCACCTCACCGAACGCAATCAAATCGTAGATAGTGAAGAACACTGCACAGATAACGGCAAGCTTCACCAATCGAATCGCAATTAACATCATAACTTCCCACTTATCTTCTTGTTTGAGTGTCGTTGATTCCTCGCAGTTTACTGGTTTTCTTACGAACCACAACGCATGAAAACCCAGATTACGTGAGAAAGTGTGTATCACAGCTTAAGCCTCACCCTTGTACATTTGCTTATACATTTGGAGGCGACGGATAAATCCATTCTCCCGCCTACTCGTATCTATACCCAAGTAACCTCGAGATGCTAGGTTCAGCGAGACTGACTTGGTTTGTAGACGCGGCGGCGATTTAAAGGTTTAGTGGGTCTAAATCAAGAATCGACAACAAAGTATACAAGCCAAGGCAGCTCGCCTTTTGGGAGCGTGTCATTGACCCGATTGCTGCGTCAAACAACTTGGAAAGAGCTAGCTATTACACCGCGTTGTTTTCCTTGCTCTCGAATCAATGACAACGCTCTGAATCCTGCATCTTGAAGTCACTTGGGTATATACTTTAAATAGCGTTTTCAATAAGTCCCAGTGGTAACACAAGGAGGGCTGTATGAAACAGATACGATTGTGGCTTCTTCCCCTACTCGTGTTTGCAAGCCAAGCGCTAGCGAGCACCGTTTGGGTATTGCCTGTCAAAGGTGCGATTGGTCCTGCCCTGAGCGATTATCTGTCGCGAGAGATTGAAGAGGCTCAGCAAAACGGCGTCGACCTCGTCATACTAAAAATGGATACCCCCGGCGGACTTGATAGCTCAATGAGGGACATCATTCACGCCATCACAACCTCTTCCGTACCCATTGCTACTTGGGTTGGTCCGTCAGGCTCTCGGGCAGCCAGCGCTGGCACCTACATTCTGCTGGCTAGTCATGTTGCCGCGATGGCAGAAGCCACTAATTTAGGAGCCGCGACTCCCGTTGCCTTGGGTGGCGCACCACAACAGCCGTCTTCAGACGAAGGTAAAGATTCAACAGATTCGCAACCGGAATCCACAGAACAAGCCTCGGACGAAGTCCCTGCCAAAACCGCAATGGAAAAGAAAGTCATTAATGATGCCAAAGCGTACATCAAAGGCTTAGCGCGTTTGCACGATAGAAACGCCGAGTGGGCAGAAAAAGCGGTCAGCATGGCGGCTAGTTTGGACGCCACCGAAGCATTAGAACTCAACGTCATCGACTTCATAGCCAACTCACCGGAAGATTTGGTTTCAACGATTAATGGCATCGAAGTCAAACTCAACGGCAAGCCATATAAGCTGACGTTAGATAACCCAACGTGGGTCGAGCGCGTCCCCGACTGGCGTGCCGAGATGTTGGCGGTGATCACCAATCCTAACGTGGCTTATATCCTGATGCTGATTGGTATTTACGGTCTGTTATTAGAGTTCTACAACCCTGGCATCGGCTTACCAGGTGTGCTCGGTGGGATATGTTTGTTACTCGCCATGTATGCCCTACAAATGATGCCTGTGAATTACGTTGGTTTAGGGTTACTACTGCTCGGTATTGCTCTGATGATTGCTGAAGCCTTTAACCCGAGCTTTGGCATACTCGGCTTAGGTGGCGTCGTTGCGTTTGTTCTCGGCTCCATCTTCCTGATGGACAGCGACATCCCCGGCTTCCAAATCGCTCTGCCATTAATCATTGGTATCGCTGTTTTCTCTGCTGGCTTAATCGTTATTACCGTTGGCTTGCTTCTTAAAATTCGCAGTAAAAAAGCCACCACCGGACTCGAAACCTACCCGGGCAAACTCGCTGTTGTGAGCGATGATTTTGTCGATGGAACTGGGCTTGTTCAACTGGATGGTGCTTTGTGGCAAGCCAAAGCTGACGCACAGCTCAAACAAGGAGACCACGTCACCGTGGTAACCATAAAAGGGTTGACCTTAACCGTGAAACCCAGTGACCGCCCTAAGGAATAGGAGGCGCTTATGATGCTTTACACTGTTGCCGTTATCATTGTTTTATTGGTTGCACTGGCAACGCAAATGTTCAAGGTGCTGCGTGAGTACGAGCGTGGCGTGGTGTTCTTCCTAGGTCGCTTCCAAGAAGTAAAAGGACCGGGCTTGATCATCTTAATTCCTTTCATTCAACAAATGGTTCGTGTCGACTTACGTACCATCGTATTAGATGTTCCGACTCAAGATTTGATCACCCGTGACAACGTATCAGTCAGAGTCAACGCCGTGGTTTACTTCCGAGTTGTCGACCCACAAATGGCGATCAACAACATCGAAAGCTACAGCGATGCCACCAGCCAGTTAGCACAGACAACGTTACGTTCTGTACTTGGTCAGCATGAATTGGATGAGTTGCTTTCTGAACGTGAACGCCTCAATAAAGACCTGCAATCCATTCTCGACCAGCAAACTGACGATTGGGGTATCAAGATCGCAACGGTTGAGGTGAAACACGTCGACCTTAACGACAGCATGGTGCGCGCCCTTGCCCGCCAAGCCGAAGCAGAGCGTAACCGCCGTGCGAAGATCATCCACGCAACTGGTGAGTTGGAAGCTTCCAACAAGCTAAAAGAAGCGGCAGAAATGCTCAACGAAGCACCTAACGCGTTGCAGCTTCGATACATGCAGACGCTCACTGAAATCACCACAGACAAGACATCGACCATCATTTTCCCGATGCCGATTAATCTCGTCGAAGCAGTCTCCGATATCGCCAAAGCAGTGAAGAAAAATCAGGGAGAATCGGAAGAAGGGAAAGAGTAAGCTTTGTAGTCATTGAAGAGAGAAGTAGAAAAACGAAAAAGGGAGTAGTCGTTTGCTACTCCCTTTACGAATTCACCATTGGTTGAACTCAGGCGTCGGTGCACTCTTTCTTCATAATTGCCAATCCAGTCTCAAAGCAGTGGCGCCACGCGTACTCGACCCTTTCATCAAAGTCAGGATCACATTGGGCGACGGTTTCTAACAGGCTTTCAAACCAGACATCGATGTCTTCAGGGGCGACGCCGATATTATTATGTCCGTGCTTATTGCCGTATTTCCGCATCATATCTCGAGCATCTACAGAGGTGTCTGCCATCATCACAAACACAATAGATCCTTTAAGCATCCGGATTTGCTTTTTCATGTCCACGCCATCGAACTTTTGTCTGAAGTTTTCACCTTTCGACCAAAAGTTCTCATAGAACAAATCAAAGAAGTCCTCATGGATTACGCAGCGTTCGTAGCTGTCGTTAAATACCTCGATTACGTTCATAGCCTAGCCTCTAGCCAACTTATCTATTTTCATTATGAATGTAATTTGATAATCCTACCAAGCTCGTTGGTGTTTTCTGCGGTTTCTGAACGTCGGCGTACGGAGAATTCCAACCTGCCTTATAGGCATTCAAATTCGATTTTCAATAAAAAATAGAAAGTGATTTAAACGAAACACGTATTATCAATTCGATAAAAGTCGATATTATGGACTCACTTTCGAGGTACGCATGGTTGTCGATGCTAAGCGCATCCTCATTTGTCTAATAATATTAAGAGGATATAAACGTGTCTCATCAAATCATTACAGACCTAAACAACCGTTACACAGCTAAAAAATACGACGAAGAGAAACGCATCTCTCAAGAAGATATGGCAATCATCAAAGAAGCAATCCGCCTATCTGCGTCTTCTATCAACTCTCAGCCTTGGAAATTCATCGTAATTGAGAGCGACGAAGCGAAACAGCGTTTCCATGACACGTTTGCTAACATGCACCAGTTCAACCAACCGCACGCGAAAGCAGCATCCCACACTATTCTGCTAGCGTACGATCCAAAATTCACTAAAGAGAAGTTTGCGAAGCGTGTTGATGCTGAAGTAACTTCTGGTCACCTACCAGCAGACATGTACGACATGTTCATGGGTGCTTACGCATTTGCTGAAGCAAACACAGATGAGAACGGCTACAACGGCGGCTGGACTAAAGCGCAAGTTTACATCGCACTTGGTAACCTACTGCACACACTAGCGCGCCTAGGTATCGACTCTACTCCAATGGAGGGTGTTGACCCAACACTGATCGGCGAAGAGTTCAAAGCAGAACTAGACGGTCACGTATGTGAAGTTGCACTAGCAATCGGCTACCACAAAGACGGCGAAGACTACAACCACGGTCTACCAAAAGCGCGTCTAAACATGGATGACGTAATTACTACTCTTTAATGAGTATCGCCTCCTAGCTCCTTGGTTCCTAGCCTAGAGCTCAGCTATCTAAATCATTGTTCAAATTGAAAGAGCCGTACTTCTTAGTTTCTCAGTCTAAGAGTACGGCTCTTTTTTTGTTTTGCTGAGGGGGAATCAACAAACGTTTTGAGATAAGAGACAGTTACGCCACTTGCTTGGACTTAAAATTACCAAGCAGCGCGTCATACAACTCGTTATCACTCAATACGCCCACTAACTTGTTCTCTTCCACCAGCAAGATAGGTTGATTGCTGCGCTGCTTCAGTTCAATCGCCTCACGCATGCTGATGTCTGGGTTAGCTTGAACGACCGTACTTTCACCGATGTCGTCGAGTGTGGTTAAATCGCTTTCCCAATTCACCAATGACTTATCGGAATCCACCAGCGTTAAGCCTTTCGGCTCTTGCTCGACCCAAATCTGTTTATCTGCACACACCAACACGCGGTCATTCTGCTGCTTAAGCTCGGCACTAGCTTGCATCAATGAACGACCTTTCAACACGTTGAGCGGATTAGTGTGAGCCACAAAGTCCGCCACATAGTCGTTTTCTGGCGCAAGGATGATTTGCTCAGGCTTACCGTGTTGAATCAGTTTGCCCGATTCCATAATGGCAATGTTGTTACCGATTTTCAGCGCTTCATCTAAGTCATGGCTCACAAACAAAATCGTTTTGTTGAGTTTCTCTTGCAGTTGAATCAACTCATCTTGAAGCTGAGCGCGAATCAGTGGGTCGAGCGCAGAAAACGGTTCATCCATTAGCAAGATGTCAGTATCCATAGCAAAGGCGCGAGCCAAGCCAACACGCTGCTGCATACCGCCGGAAAGCTCATGTGGGAACTTGCTCCCCCACTCGCTTAGCCCAACCATTTCTAGTTGTTCACGCGCCTTATTTCGACGTTCCGCTTTGCCAATGCCCTGCATCTCAAGACCAAACGCCACATTATCCAATACCGTTAACCACGGCATAAGCGCAAACTTTTGGAACACCATAGAAACGCGGTGAGTACGCAAGTTACGTAAAGTCTGTTCGTCACAATTGGCAAGCTCCACCATATCTTCGCCATCTTTGATTTTGAGGGAGCCACGAGAGATCTCATTCAAACCATTAACGGCACGAAGCAAACTTGATTTACCCGAACCGGACAGCCCCATCAATACACAGATCTCACCTTGTTTGACGCTCATTGAGACCTTATCAACACCAACCACTTGTCCGGTTTCATCAATGATCTCTTGGCGAGATTTGCCTTGGTCTAGTAGCGCTAATGCTTGCTCTTGCTGCTGACCAAACACAACGTCGAGGTTTTCAATCGTAATTGCGTCCATGTTATGCCTCCTTTTGGTTTGGTGCTTTGCACAAACGGTCGAGAATAATCGCGACCAAAACAATCGCTAAACCCGCTTCAAAGCCTTGAGAAATGTTCACAGTGTTCAGTGCTCGTACTACTGGTTTACCCAAACCATCAGCACCGACTAGCGCAGCGATCACCACCATAGAAAGCGACAACATAATGCACTGGGTCACACCCGCCATAATGCTTGGCAATGCTGCTGGGAGTTCGACTTTGAATAGCAATTTCATTCGGCTTGCACCAAACGCTTTACCCGCTTCAATCAGCTCTTCTGGCACTTTGGTGATGCCAAGGTAAGTCAGACGAATTGGCGCGGCGATAGCAAAGATAATGGTGGAAATCAGCCCCGGAACGATGCCTAAACCAAATAGAACCAATGTTGGGATCAGATACACAAACGTTGGTACGGTCTGCATTAAATCGAGTATCGGGCGCAATAAGGTGTACAACCACGGGCGATGCGCCGCCATGATGCCAAGCGGCACGCCAATTAATACGGAAATCGTTGTCGCAGCGAAGACGAGAACAAAGGTTTCCAGCATTTCTTGCCAGTAGCCGAGGTTAAGGATAGTCAGCAGCGCCAGCACGATAAACACGACTAGAGGAATGCTGCGGTGTAAGAACCACGCAATCGCTGCGGTCATGATGATCGGCGCTGCCGGTGGCATCCATTTGAAAATATCCACCACGAATAAAATGATGGTTTCGAGAAAAATAGAGATAGCATCAAAGAAACCCGACGCGTTCATGGTTAACCAATCAACGCCAGTTTCCATCCATTCGCCCAACGGAAGTTTGTTGTCCGTAATAAAATTCACAATAAAACCTTTGTGTTAAAAGGCGGGCATCGCTGCCCACCTTTTCCTAAAGAGAGGAACGATTAAGCGTTTGTTTTTAGGTAAGAAGTAATCGCTTGTTTTGCGTCTTTACCGTCTAGCGTCTTCACGCCTTCTAGCCACGCTTCAAATTGTTGTGGGTTAGCATTCAACCATTCTTGCGCTGCTTTCGCTGGCTTCTGTTTTTGGTTTAGAATCGCTTCCATCAACTGGTTTTCCATCTCTAGGCTGAACTCTAGATTCTTAAGCAGTTGACCCACGTTTTGACACTCAGATAGGTAGTCTTGGCGCACGTTGGTGTAAACATTTGCACCGCCGTAGTTAGGTCCAAAGAAGTCGTCACCGCCAGATAGGTATTCCATCTCAACATTGCTGTTCATTGGGTGTGGTGCCCAACCTAGGTAAACGATCCATTGGTTACGACGAACAGCACGAGACACTTGAGACACCATGCCCGCTTCGCTTGATTCCACGAGGCTGAAGTCTTTCAAGCCGAATGCATCGCTGTCGATCATATCTTGGATAAGGCGGTTGCCATCGTTACCCGGCTCAATGCCGTAGATGCGATCTTTAAATTTATCAGCATGTTTTGCCAAATCAGCAAAGCTTTTCACGCCTGCGTCATATACGTACTTTGGTACAGCTAGTGTGTATTTTGCGCCTTCTAGGTTTGCGCGAACTGTTTCCACTGTGCCAGCTTCACGGTATTTGGCGATATCGCCTTCCATGGTTGGCATCCAGTTACCTAGGAATACGTCAATGTCACCGTTTGCCATTGAAGAGTACGTCACAGGTACAGACAGAAGATCGGTCTTGGTTTTGTAGCCCAAGCCTTTTAGCAATTCAGAGGTAACAGCAGTAGTTGCAGTAATGTCTGTCCAGCCTACATCGGCAAATCGAACAGTTTCACATTGGTTAGCGTAAGCACCTGTCGCCACTGCACTCAGCGCGATAGATGAAAAGATTTTTGTCATCGTAGACATGTTTAAATTCCTTGTAATTACTGACTTTATGAGATTGAGCTTAAGTCTCTTTTCGGCGGACGCATTCTTTGCGTCTCTTGCCAGTTCGGAGCAATCCAAACTGGTGTGTTATTCGATTGTTCGAGTACGTTCCCCAAGATCATGTCCGCGGCACGCTCTGCAACCATAATGGTTGGTGCGTTTAAGTTGCCATTCGGAATGGTTGGGAAGATGGATGAATCCACCACGCGCAAGCCTTCAATGCCGCGCACTTGGCAGGCTTCATTCAGAACTGCCATTGGGTCATCGTCTGCACCCATTTTGCAGCTACACGAAGGGTGGTAAGCACTTTCCACGTTTTGCTTTACCCATTCATCAATCGCTTCATCGCTGGTGATGTTAAGACCCGGTTGGATCTCTTCACCGCGAAACGCATCCATTGCTGGTTGATTGAGGATTTCACGCGTTAGACGAATACAGTCTCGCCAATCCTGCTTATCTTGTTCCGTCGAGATGTAGTTGAACTCGATTTTTGGTTTGTCATTTGGGTTGGCAGAAACCACTTCGACACTGCCGCGACTCTCTGGCTTGTTTGGACCAACATGCACTTGGAAACCGTGACCATCAAACGCAGCACGCCCGTCATAACGCATTGCGGCTGGTAGGAAGTGAAATTGAATATTTGGCGATTTCAAGCCTTCACGAGAACGTATGAACGCACACGATTCAAAGTGGTTGGTTGCGCCCAGACCTTTGCGCGTCAAAATCCACTCCGTACCAATTAAACCTTTGCTGATCAAACCTAACTTGCTGTTGAGCGTGATCGGCTGTTTGCAGTGATACTGGAAATACACTTCAAGGTGGTCTTGCAGGTTCTTACCCACACCTTCTAGAGCGTGTTTCACTTCAATGCCCGCTTTCTCAAGTACAGTCTTAGGACCAATACCCGAGAGTTGCAGCAGTTGTACCGAGCCGATAGAACCTGCGCTCGACACAACCTCTTTGTTGGCAAAGCACTGTTTGATTTTGCCAGATTGCTCGAACTCAATGCCGACTGCTTTCTTGCCTTCAAGCAAAATGCGATGAGCAGTTACGCCTTTCATCAAGGTGAAGTTGCTGCGCTTTTTTGCACGGCTTAAGTAAGCGTTAGAGGTAGAAGCGCGTACGCCTTTGTCTACTGTCATGTGCATCGGACCGAAGCCCTCTTGCTGGTAACCGTTATAGTCTTGCGTTTCTGGGTAACCTGCATCTTTACCCGCTTCGATAAACGCTTGGTAGAGTGGGTTCAACTTCATGTCGTTGCCGTTGCACGTCCCTACCGGACCGCTGTCGCCACGGTATTCGTCTGCGCCACCTGTCCATGTTTCTGCTTTACGGAAGTACGGCAGGCACGCTTGGTAATTCCAGCCTTTTGCGCCTTCTGCTTCCCACTCGTCAAAGTCACAAGCATGACCACGAACATAAACCATGCCGTTGATCGAAGAGCTGCCGCCTAACACTTTGCCGCGTGGACAATGCAGTTGGCGTCCGTCTAACCCCTCTTCCGCTACAGTTTCGAACTGCCATGCGTACTTTTCGGTGTTCATTGGGTAAGACAGCGCCGTTGGCATTTGGATGAAGATGCTCTTGTCTGAGCCACCCGCTTCCAGCAGTAAGACTTGGTGCTGACCGCTTTCACTCAGGCGATCCGCCAAAACACAACCTGCCGAGCCAGCACCAACGATGATGTAATCGTAGCGTTGTTGCATTACAAATCCTCCTGACTGATTAGGCGTAAGGGCTGTCGAAATCACCCAAATGCACTAACACGCTCTTGGTTTGGGTGTAATGCTTAAGGGTCTCGACACCATTTTCACGTCCAATGCCAGACAGTTTGTAACCGCCAACTGGCATTTCAGCTGGGGAGTCACCCCAGGTGTTAATCCAACAAATGCCAGCTTGGATTTGATGAATGACGCGGTGTGCACGAGAGAGGTTTTGCGTGAACACGCCAGCTGCAAGTCCGTAATCGGTGTTGTTAGCGCGTGCAATCACTTCGTCTTCGTCACTGAACTTAAGCACTGACATTACGGGACCAAAGATCTCTTGCTGCACGTGCGACATGTCGTCTTCGCAATCAGTGAAAACCGTTGGCACAACAAAATTGCCGCTCGCCAAACCGTTTTCTGTGACTTTGTAGCCGCCGGTTAGTAGCGTTGCTTTGCTTGCTTTCGCTTGTTCAATTGCGGAAAGGACTTTTGATTCGTGCTCTTTGGAAATTAGCGCGCCAATTTGGGTTTGCTCATCAAGCGGATCGCCAACCACCAGCAGTTCGGTACGTTTCTTAAGTTGAGCGACAAACTCATCATAGATACCTTCATGAACGAACACGCGTGTACCGTGCGTACAAACCTCACCTTGGGTGTAGAAGTTTGCAACCATTGCAGCAGAAACCGCGTCGTCTAGCTTGGCATCATCAAAAATGATCATTGGCGATTTACCGCCAAGTTCCATAGTGA
Source organism: Vibrio sp. SSH13-20 (assembly GCF_040104475.1). Classification (NCBI taxonomy): domain Bacteria; kingdom Pseudomonadati; phylum Pseudomonadota; class Gammaproteobacteria; order Vibrionales; family Vibrionaceae; genus Vibrio; species Vibrio sp. SSH13-20. The sequence continues at coordinate 315,507 of NZ_JBECOU010000007.1, read as the reverse complement.
CTTGCTTTAGTGTATTGGCGCTGTCACCCATCACGACTTTGCCCGTACCCGATTCACCCGTGAAAGAGACTTTAGCGATGTCAGGATGCGCGGTGAGCATTTGCCCTACTCGGTAATCACCTTGAATAACGTTGAACACGCCATCTGGCAATCCCGCTTCGCTGTAGATTTCTGCTAGTTTGAGTGCAGTTAACGGAGTTTCTTCTGATGGCTTAAAGATCATCGCATTACCCGCAGCAAGTGCAGGGGCAGATTTCCACATCGCGATTTGAATTGGGTAGTTCCACGCCCCAATGCCCGCACAAATACCCAGAGGCTCGCGGCGAGTGTAAAAAAACTGTGATTCATTCAGTGGTTGCTGTTCACCATGCATGCTAGGCGCAAGACCTGCGTAGTACTCGATCACATCTGCGCCCGTTGCTATGTCTACGCAATTCGCTTCTTGAATCGGTTTGCCCGTATCCGCGACTTCTAATGCTGCCAGTTCGTCGTTTCTTTCACGAAGTAGCGCCACCGCTTTAAGCAAAATGCGACTGCGTTCTGTCGCCGTCATGGCAGACCAAATCGCAAAGCCGCGCTTGGCAGATTCAATTGCCGCTTGCATATCTTGCTGGTTAGCCTGCTTCACATTTGCAAGCGGTTCACCATTGGCTGGATTGTATGTGGTGAAGTGTTCTTCTGAGCATCCTAGGTGCATGGCACCATCGATGTAGTGTGCTTTCATATCCATTTGAAGGTTTGACTCTTTATTTTTGTTTTGAGTAGAACGTGAGCTGTTTATCGAGATAGTCGTTGATGATGACGCGTGCTTTCTCGGCATCGATGCCTTGCGGGTTGAGCGTTCCGCGCAGCCAAATGCCATCAATCAGTGACGCAATACCATGCGCCACCAGCTCTGCTTGGTCTTGATCCAACAAAGCTTTTAATTCTTTTTTTAGATGAGAAAGGAGTCGTCGTTCATTCACTCGTTGCAGACGTTTGAGCTGTGCGTCATGCATAGAGTACGACCAGAATGCCAACCAAGTTTTTGCCACTTGGTTCTCGGCTTGGAAACCCACAAAGTTGCCGTCGATGATGGCATTAATACGTTGATGATGCGCATCAGCTGGCAGCTGGCTTAGGTTCTCTTTGATGGTGGCAGAAAGCTGGCGCAGGATTTCACGCATGGTCTCTTCTAACAAGCCGTGCTTTCCACCGAAATAGTGATTAATGATCCCTGTTGATACCCCTGCTTCTTTGCTGATCAACGAGATACTCGCGGCGTGCAAACCTACTCTGTCGATGACCGACATCGTCGCTTTGACTAGCTGCGGTTTTCTGATTTCAGGCATCCCAACCTTGGGCATTTTGCATCCTTGTTATTTTTAATTGAACGGTTAGTTAAATATAAAATGCCTTAAATTTAGTTCGAACTCAAACTAATTATCTAGAAAAAATGACAGATACAGCCGAATCATTTCGACTACAATCATTACTAAAACTTGAGAAAAGATAGAACTTACGAAGATTTAATACGTAAAAACAGAAAAATAAAAACATTTAAAATCAATAATTAGAATTTTTATAACGCAAATTATAGATACAAAGACCCATGAAGACCCCGTTCTTATCAAAAGTACAAACAAAGACAAATACAATGAGCTCAAATATTTTCTACACATTTTATTTTTAAGTTTGTTAATTGACCAAGGAATGGCATACCACTTCACCACAGCGAATCCACAGCAACAAAATGTAAACGTTTCGTGTCAATTAAAATCGCCCAGTACAGCAAGGAAAACAACGAACCGGAATAGCTAGGTGTCTCCGAGTCGTTTGACGCCCCTATTTAGTTAACTAAGAGCGAGCTTCAGCAAAACGACTTTCATTTTCGCACTCAATATTTCTGCTGAATTTGATTCAGCAATCAAAAAGATCATTAAAAAACCCTCTAATGAGCATATTGATCACAACTCATATCAGCCTACTTTGCTCAAAAATAGCGCAATTTATATAATAATGCTGAATCGATTCAGCAATACTTAGATTTGAAAAATAAATAAGGAATAAAGGATGAAAAATTCGTACCTCGCTTGTACCGCTATGCTACTCGGACTTACTACCCTACCTGTTTCTTCAGCAGAATTTGTTCTAACTAATTCTGCTTTAAATCAAGACGTTGGAGATTGGAAAGTGACTAGTCGCTCCCTCGGCTTTAATCCAGACTTGCCCTTCAGCATTGAAAAAAAACGTTTGCACGGTGGAAAACAATTTGGTGTTGATGTTCTCGTCATAGACAACGGCATTTTGGAAGTTACCCTTATCCCAACTCGTGGGATGGGCATCTTTGATGTCAAAATGGATGGAGAGCGAATTCTTGGCTGGGACTCACCTGTCAAAGAGATCGTTAACCCAGCATTCATCGAGCTGGAAAGTCGCAATGGTCTTGGCTGGCTCGATGGGTTCAATGAAATGCTTGTACGTTGTGGGTATGAATGGACAGGTCACCCGGGCGTTGATGATAACGGTCAGCTTCTAAGCCTGCATGGTCGAGTCCAAAATACACCCGCTTCTACAGTAAAAGTGATCATTGATGATAATCCCCCACACAGAATTAGGGTGCAAGGTACCGTTTCAGAACGCACTTTCAAAAAAGCAGAACTGGTGACTCATACAGAGTTATCAATACTGCCAGGTAGCAACTCATTCTCTCTACACGATAAGTTAACCAACATGTCTGACTACGATGACGAGTACCAGATTATTTACCACTCTAACTTTGGTAGACCTATTCTTGAAAAAGGGGCGAAGTTTTCCGCAGCAGTCAAGGAAGTCTCTCCATTCAACAACTATGCAAAGGCGGGCTTAGATAGTTGGCAAACCTATCAAGGACCAACAAAAAGCTATGATGAAATGGTTTTTAACTTGAAGCCAATAGGTGACGATTCCGGACAAAGTTTAGCGGTGCTTCACAACAAAAAAAGCGATAAAGGTGTGGCGCTCAGTTATAACGTAGAGCAACTGCCTGTGCTGACACTATGGAAAAATACCGATACATACAAACAGGGTTATGTGACTGGCATTGAGCCCGGAACCAGTTACGCCTACAACACGAAGTACCAACGCCCATTAGGCTTAGTTCCGACCATACGAGCAGGTGAAAGCAAATACTTTGATCTAACCTACTCAGTACTTAGAAACCAAAATGAAGTCAAACAAGCACTCACTGAAGTCGCTAAAATCCAACAGGGTCAAAAAGTGGAACTGATCAGCAAGCCACTCGTAAACCTAGATAATTAACAATGCTTCAGCAATAAAAGGAGCCGCGATGTGCGGCTCTTAATCTAATGTATGCTTTAGGAAGTCGACTATCGAGAACTAGTAGCAATCAGCGCTTCCATCTCAGAAACGTGCTTGCTTAGCGGTTCACCTTTCGCGCCACAAACACGATTTCGCCCTAAATTTTTGGCTTGATACAAAGCCTTGTCTGCTCGACGATAGGTTTGCTCAACCGAACGATTGATTGCCGTAATGCCACCACTGACCGTGATGCCCAATACACTTTTCGACTGAATGATTTCTTTCAGCCGGTAAATCGCTTCAAACGCGTTTCGAGTATTGGTCTCAGGCATAATGATGGCAAACTCTTCTCCCCCAACACGTGCAACAATATCAGTTTCACGACACTCCGACTTCATCAATCTAGCGAGGTCTTTGAGTACGACATCGCCCACATCATGACCGTGCTGGTCGTTGATTTGTTTGAAATGGTCAATATCTATGATGGCTAAGGTGGCATTAGAAAACCCATATCGACCGGCGATGTTTGCGTAGCGAGCTAATTCTTCGTCAAAACGACGACGGTTCCAGCACGCCGTTAAAGGATCTTTTTCTGCTAAGCTCTTTAATTTGCTCTCTAGTCGAGCACGATGACTAACATCTCGAAAACTCACGACATAACGATCTCGCGTACCTACCCCCACTTTATAATGTGTGATGTGCACATCTAACGTTAAGTGGTCTCCAAAACGATTGGTCACTTTGATCTCGTCTTTCCAATTCGCTTTAGCGCCCAACTTAGTAAGTGCTTCATTTAATGGACGAAAGCCAAACTGCTTTAGATTTTCACCATTTAATTGTTCACTTGTGTACCCCGTCAGCCTCAAGAAACTTTTGTTGACGTAGTCTACTCGCAAATATTGATCAAGAATCACCACACCAATGACTGAGTGAGCAGCAATACTGGCAATCTTTTCATCAATTCGTTCGCTCTCAAGATAATAATTACGAATAACCATCAATAACCCGATGGCAAAAAGCATCAGTGCCTGCCAACTGTAATCATACGTAAGTGTGTAAATACCCCAGCCGGTTATCGTCAACAGATAAACAATGGGCAGCAACTTCCGTTTATTGTCGTTAGTAAATTGTCTCGCATTCATGACGTATGCTCCGAATAATTCAATGAGCAGAGGTTATTCAATTCGGAGAATAGAAATTTACCAATTCGCGCCACTGGTTTATCGCTAACCTCGCTCTGACAAAACAGACAAAGTGATTGATTGTTCGCAAATGTCGCTTAATGGCAATTTTTGTTATCCATTTCTCCCTACCTTATTCGTCAACTTATTTGAATTAGGAAACAGAAATGAAAGCACGCAATGCCCTTTTAATCTTATTGACGAGCACAATTGGCTTTAACGCTTACGCGATTACAGACGCCAGCAAGATCGGTGCGAATGCAGGAGCAATGAGTTATTGCTACGACCACGTCGCCTCTGGCAAAGACAAATCGAAATACCGTTTGTTGAAGCTGAAAACACTGGAAGAGTATCAAGACCTAGACAGCGGTGACCGAGCAAGAGCCTTAGTAATGAAGAAAGCCGCTGAAGATGGCGAATACCTTGGTGACCCGTTAGATAAATCTCGCTGTAACAGCTTAAGAAAAATGTTGTTCGTAAAATATTAGTCGATCAAGTGCCCGACAAAGCCATCACTGTTTAGTGGTGGCTTTTTTGCATCTGTAATCCACTCATCATAAATTCACCTTGGTTATTTATAACCATTCCAAGCAATACTCATTTTCTATCTTTACGTGCGAGGTGGCGCCAAATGGTAAGTCCCTAATCTCACTTATTCCTACTATATCGCTACAGGGTATGCATTGAGCGACAGGAGTCCCCCACTTAAAAATGAGAGACCAACATGACTTACGCAGAGTTCAAACAAACTGATTTACACACGTGCCTTACTGTTGCTGGCGAATTGATGGTAACGATTGGTAAAGTTGCTTTTAAAGCCGTAAAAATTCTAAGCAAAGCCTTTGGCTGGTTGGTAATCAAAACCTATCGTTATGTGATGAAGTAAGCCCTACAAGTCCTTTCACCAAAACCTTTTTAGTCCGAACCGCGCCTTATTTAAGGCGCGTTTTTTTGTTTGCCTTGTTTGTATTTCATCAACCCTTTTATGCTTTACCCAAGTAGCCTTGAGATGCTTGGGACATCTCCTTCCCCTATCTTTTTTCTTTACGCACGCCATCTAATAACCAGCCAGTAACGATGTCGCTCTAAGAGATGAAATCTCTGCCTCTGTCTTCTCCTATACCGCTTAATTTATGGTGTTCTCCCTTCGACACTCCCGTGGTAGAACATAACTAAACTCAATGCTAGAAGAACACAAAGGCGCTCTCGATAGCCAATACGGATGAGTTTAAAATGGGCACGATGGTTTAACACGAGTAGATGTTGGCAGTAAGAACCAAATGGATGAAGCCAACAATAGATTAGCCGAGAAGGTTTTTGAAAAGTGACATACACTCTAATCCCAAAACGCAAAAAAGGCGCTCGATGAGCGCCTTTGATAACAGGATAATGTTTTTACAATGTGTTCTTATAAACCACGCCATCTTTCATGATGACTTTCTTAGTTTCGTCTTTCATTACACAATCGACACCCTCAAGTGGATTACCATCGACGATAAGTAAATCAGCATACGCACCTTCCACAATTTGACCTAATTTGCCTTCTTGATAAGGGTGCTTGTAAGTCGACAATTCAAACAAACGACCACAGTTTGAAGTTGCCATGCGCAGTGCAGTGATGGTGTCGAACGTTTTTTCAATCGCACCAAGCTCTTGCATCTGAGTTTCATGAACGTTTGCTTTACCGACACAGTCAGTACCAAACGCTAGGTTTTGAATATCGTATTTCTTGATAAGCTCAGCAGACTTAAACATTGCCTTACCTACGCGTTCTGTCTTGCGGTAAGTCTCTTCGTTTGGCAACGGGATCTTACGCTCCGCAATTAGTGATGACGTGAAGTATGACGGAACAAGCCAAATGCCTTTCTCTTTTACAATTTGAGCAATTTCATCGTCCATAATAGTAGCGTGCTCAAAGGACATTACACCCGCTTCTGCTGCACGCTTCATCGCTGGTGCTGTGTGAATGTGAGCTGCTACATAGGTACCATAATCGCTTGCCGCTTCCACCGCTGCTTTCATTTCATCTAACGTGTATTGCAACGTATCCAGCGGGTCGAAGGTCGAGGATGCACCGCCACCTGCCATCACTTTGATTTGGGAAGCACCCATGAACAGTTGCTCACGAACAGCTTTCAATACTTCTGCACGACCATCCGCGACTTTAAATGCGCCCGTCTTCATTAATGGCGAGTCTTCATGACCGCTCGCTAGACGTTCTTGCGCTTGGTTTTGGCGGTAGTCTGAGTGACCACAAGTTTGCGAAATCGCTGCCATACAAGGCAAAATTCGAGGACCTTTGGCGTAACCTTTATCAATGCTGTTTTTCAAACCTAATGTATTACCTGCCACGTCACGAATGGTCGTAAAGCCGCGCATCAACATCTCTTCTGAGATTTTCGCTGATCGAATCGCGACTTCTTCACGTGTCATAGTGTCAATCACATTAAATGGTGCTGACATCGTGATGTGTACGTGCGCATCAATCAGGCCAGGCATCACCGTTTTGCCTTCGGCATCGATGATTTGCTCAGCATTCGAGTCATCTACTTTCCCGATTTGTGTGATTAAGTTGTTTTCAATCAGAAGGTCCACATTCTTCAGAAGTTGCTCATCCACACCGTTAAACACGTTTGCATTTTTAATTACGATACTCATGGTTTCTATCTCCGAGTCAGTTGTCTCAATACAGGTGCATCATATCGAGTGACTCGGAAATAGAATTGCCATTTCACGACAAGTACACATTCTTGGTCTAAGCAGTGAATCAACAATAACCAGAAAAAGTGTCGGAGTAGAAGTGTTAAATACTAAGGAAGCAGACAAACAAAGAAACTCTGACCAAGAATTGTCAGAGTTTCTTTAGTTCACAGTAATCAGTGAGTGGCTTGGAGATGCTGCTCTACGTTGAGTTGAAGTTGATGGATTTGATCAATCGCACTAGGCGTACCTTTCGCGAAATCGAAAGGCTCATTATTCAGTGCGCACACCGTCCCAATAACTTCACCTTTAAAGGTGATTGGCACACCGTAATACACACCGAGACCAAATTTCACTAAGTCTTCATTGCCCTTCCACTCTTCATCCATACTTGCATCCGCCACCAGCAACGGCTGTGCAGTATCAACGACGCGTTCGCAGTACAGCTCATGACAGCCTTGTTGATTACTTTTAGGACCAGCATCACCAACGTGGTAAATAGGTTGCTCATTCGCCGCAAACACCACCATTTGATCCGGCTTAGATTCCATAATCAATAAGGAATGCAGTTGAAACTGATGGGCGATATTTTCGAGTTGAGCTGTCAGCTCATCACGATAATTGGCTAATTTGATAAAAGGCATCGTATTTCTTACTCCTATAGATAGCTATTCACTTAAATCCATTTTCTTATGGGCTAACTGATACTTCACGGCATTGTCGTAACCCATATATTTACCAAGCTTTTTCTCCGGCACCGAAGTCAGATCCACGACAATCAAACCATCTAGCGTAAAGTTAAACGCAGGGTCGACATTAAAGCAGACTAACTTGCCATTCATGCTCAGGTACTGTTTGAGAAGCACCGGAATTCCCATACCACGTTCAAGACGACTGAGCACTTTGGATAACAAAGGCAACTGAGAGAGTGAGCTCAACATATCCGGTCGCCAAAATTCTTGATCGTTTCTCTCTAAAGGCGTTGTTGGCGAAACCAATTTGGCTTTGTCATTATCGTAATAATGAACCGACATAACGGAGGCGATGAGCTGCCTTGCCACTGGGCTATAATCGTTGCTGATGCTTACGGGACCAAAGAGATGGGTGTACTTTGGGTTGCGCTGAACAAAAGAGGCAATGCCCTTCCACAATAAGAGCAATGAGTGCATGTTGCGTTGGTATTGCTTCGCAACCACCGAGCGCCCCAGCTCAATCGAGCAACCTAGAGTTTTGATAAACGCCTCATCATATTTGAACAAACTGGTTGAATAGAGGGCATGAATTCCGCCTTGTTCAATCAGCTCATCAACCAGACCTAAACGATAAGCACCCACAAGTTCTCGGTTGGTTTTATGCCAAACAAAGAGCTGATGGTAGTTGGGATCAAAGAGGTCGACATCACAGCTCAAGCCGCTGCCTTCTCCAACATCTCTAAAGCTTTCTTCTCGTACGCGCCCAATCTCACGCATCATTTGCGGCATTTTTGGTGTAGGCGCACAGTACACTTCAAAATCAGCCTGCTCTAATAATTTAAACTCAGACAGATCCAGAAGTTCATTTTCTAAAGTCTCTGTAAGAATAGGCGCAATTATTGGTTCTGCATGAAGAGTTTGTTGAGTGAGCTTCTTGCGACTGTCCATACTTCCCATTAAATAGGTGTTCAAACGGAAGTACTGGGTAATATCTTCATCATTTTCAAACCCTTGTATCTCGCGATAAGGGATTGGATTGCCGATTGAAACAGAAATGATCTCACCAGACTTATTGAGAAGTTCTCGTCCCAGCAGTGCCGTTCTAAGAAGCGGATGAATTCTCCCTGCTTGATAAAATAATTTGCTGTTCATACCACTTATAAACAAAGGCACAGTCGTCGCTTGAGCATGCTTAACAAATTTTGCTACTGAGTGACTCCATGTTTTATCCGTGATTTTATTTTCACTGGCTTGCCAAGAGGAGACTTCTCCAGCAGGGAAGATAATCAACACCCCACCTTCTTTGAGATGTTGGTTCGCCGCTTTAATTGCTCGTCGATTGGTTTGCTTTGCCTTTTCACCACCAAACACATTAACACCAATAAACAATTCATCCAGCTCAGGAATTCGCTTTAACAGTTCGTTAGCAAGCACTTTGACATCCTTGCGCACTTGGGAAATCAAGGAAGCTAAAATGATCCCTTCAATTCCACCAAACGGATGGTTAGCAACAACCAAAACCGAGCCGTCACTGGGAATATTCTCTAAGCTGCCATGTTGAACTCGATATTGAGTACCAATTCGAGCAAGCGCTTCATGCATAAATGAATGACTATCTTCAGGTAACGGTTCTTGCTTGTACAAGGAATCTAACTTGGAAAGCCCAGTAGCCCACTCGACAACAGACTCACCTATTCCAAATGGCGTTTTTCTTGATAACCGGAAAGGACTTTCAACCATATTAGGCTCCTTTCATTAGCAAGGTGTTTGTAAAAGAGCCCTGAGCTCTAATATCGCGAATGGTTAAGAAAATAGCGGATAGCCAAACAAGGCAAGCCATACCAAATAGCAATCCACCATCATTACCTATCACTTCGCCCGTAGCGCTAAATTCAGGCATGACAAAACCTAGCGGCGTAAACAAGTGGAATAAAATGGCTCCTGTCATAATCCCAACGGCCATTGTTGAACCAACACCATGGAAACGAGTAAACAGTAAAATGGCTGCAATTAACTCAGCAATCCCAATTAAATACCCGCCATAAACACCAAACCAATGAATCCCTGACCATTCTCCTAACGTGCCAAAAATATGATCGGTTTCATATGAACCAGTAAACTTAAAAAATAATGATTGAATAAAAACGAAAGCAATAAAAATCGAAGGTATATGTTTCTTTGGAATAAATGTCATGAGATGAACCTTATTATTTCTGAGTCTTATTACTGCTGAATCAATGTTGGCCAGTTTTTATCGGCTGCAGCAATATGTCCTGCGCGGTCATCATCCCACCACTGCTTCACTTCTGCGTCGTAATTTAGATACAGCTTGCCATCAACAATTGCCCATTGTTTAGGATCCGCAGGGGCAAAATCATTTTTAGCGGATACCGCCCATGCACAATAGCCACCATACTGTGGCGCATAAGCTTCTGGATTTTCTATAAATTTATTTAAATTATCTTGAGAAGAAAAATACCAGTCTGCCCCTTTGTATTCAGTTTTCCAGTTACTGTTCCCTTTCACAGGCTGACCTTCTGTAAAATAGGAGACCGTGTCATAACCGCTTAATGCCTTATTACTAAAAAATCCGGTATAAATTTCATCTTCCGCAAAAGAAGAGAAGCTGATTAATACCATCAGTAATGCGAATAATTTTCTCATCATTAAATTCCTTATTCGGAAATACGTTCTATCGAGGTATTGCCCTCACTAAGAAAGCATATTCACTGTGTGATTTATTTGGTGTTAATAAAAAGACAGGGCAAATGAGATAAAAATTACAAAGAATTGAAAATTAAATAAGAAAAGTACTGAATAACTGTTTTACGGCGTGAAGTTGAATAACAGATGTCCCCATTCATCACCCGTTGTTGGGGTATCCATACCCAAATAACCTCAAGATACTTGGGTATAGATCAATGCTTTTAGTCTGTCATCGGGTACAGCTGCGTCAGGACTTTCTCTTCTCGCCATGCTTGAATGAGAGCACCCAGTGTCGGCGTTTGATGCCCTCGCAGCTTCTGCTTTGATCCGATTTGATAAAGTAATCGGTACTGCTTTAGCAATGTGGCGAAGATATGAGTTAGTGGTGTATCGCTATCCCAGATATGTGCCGCTTCACTGCTCGCACCATTAATCTCTAAGATATCAAAATGTTCACCATTCATTAGAGCGTGAATATCTTTAAACTTGATATCCAATCGCCCGTAGTGGAACCCATTAAAATCCCCTAGCACTTGATCGAGCGTCTTTTCCAGCTCTTGCGTAATGAATCGGTTACCATCGCGAAAAATGGCACCACGTGAATGGCTTCCTGCAAAGGCTAGTTGAAATTCTTCACCTTTCGCGACGATCACTTCTAATTGCTCACTGTGCCTTGGTAAATAAAGGTGCTGTAACTTACCAGCCCTTGGACACTTCTCGATAAGCTGCTTAAGCGTAGACTGCCCATCACCAATCACTCGAGGGGAATATTTTAATGTCAGTGAGATGATTTTCCCTCGGGTTTCGCCTGGCTGCCTGACGTAAAATACCCCAGCTTCAGCGCTGTACTCTGATTTCTTCTGTAACAGGAAACGTCCATCAACGGGAAACGTTTTAATGTAGCTTCTTAGCTGTTCATCTGAACGCAATAACTTCACGCCAGCACCACGGCAACCAAGATCAGGTTTCGCCACCAATGGATACTCTAAACTCGATCGTTTTAACTGCTGTGTTGCGTCTTCTAAAACAGTTTCAAGCTGTTCATGCGTCTTAGTTAATGTGATAAAAGGCAATATCCACTGCTTAGTTTTGTCTCCCGAAGAAGCGAAAATGTCATGCTTGGACTCCCCCACCATACCGCTTAACTTGATTGAAGGGTTTGCGATCAAAGGTAATGCCCAATCTCGGTGGATAGCGCTGAGGACCGCGCTTTGAATCACCACGGGTGTATAAAAAAACCAAGCTGGTAAAAACTCAAACGGAGAGACTACTCGCTTTGGTTCTTGAAGAATGGGCATACCGGCATTAACCATTCCGTTTGGGATCATTTCAACGTGGGCGAGTTGCACCATATGTGTTCCTTAACAATGTTTTTGAAATCAGTTTGTTGAGCAGCAACATCACGACCAATCCAATCGGAATCAACAAACTGTTTATTTGATGTTGTTGAAGCCATTGCATGCTGCCTAGTTGGAAGAAAGAGCCAAAAATCAACGCAGTCCATAAACTCGTCGCGCTTAACACGGCGATGAGAAACTTCATTTTGGGCACATCCAAAAATCCGCTAAGCGTAAATCCTACGGTTCTTAATCCGGGAATAAACCGGACGATGAATAACGTAATGAAAGCTTTATGATGAAGTGTGCGTCGCACGCGCCTAGCACGTTGATATCGAAGCAAGCGATAGCGGAAAAAACGTACCTTTTGTGCCAATTTCCCCAGCCAATAAAGCCCTATGTCTCCTGTGGCGATACCTGTAAAAATCGCCAATAACGCAAGAGGTGTTGGCATCACTTGCTCTACCGCTAAAGTAGCGGCAGTAACGATAGCCAAATCTTCAAGTAAGTATGACAACAATACGACTCCGAGAAATAGCATCGACAGAGGCACATTGCCTTGATACAGCCAAGCTTCTAACGTTGCCACTTCACTCATATTCTCTGTTCCATTGCTATTCACTCGTCATTCAAGGCCTCTACGAGATGATTTTTCGATCCATATTGATGAACAGAAATAACTAGAGGCTATGGTTAAAGACAGGATCATCAGTAACAAAATTTCACTGCAATACAGAGAAAGTCGATAACGCCCAACGTTGTTGCGTCAGTCGAATTCAGGAAGTTTCCAGTAATAGGAACAAAAAGAGCCGCGAAATGCGGCTCTTAAATGTGCTTGTTTACTAATAAGATTTAAAGGGGGAACGATGTCTTAGTTCATGTTCACCATACAAATGAACTTATTTGTATCAAATGCTTGATCCAATTCTTCATGCTTCTCCGATGAATACACTTTGCCATCTTTCGTCCAGTAATCTCCCGGAGATAGATAGGTGTAGAGGCGCAAGTATTCATAAGCGGCTTTGTTTGGCAAACGAGACGATAGACGCTCACAATATTTCTGTGCGTCAGCCTGACTTAAGAAGATGTCATGAGACTTTTTGTTACCTCTGAATCTTGGCAATAGATAAGTAAAGGCTTCATCTTTGTACAGTACCTTATTGGTGTAACGCTGAAGATCGGGCTCTTCTGCAGACTCCAGCTCAGCGACGACTTTAGGTGGTAACAAACTCTCAGAGAATCTTACTGTATCTTTAGGTTGAGCCTTTTCACTGTTCGCATCAGTCTTGTCTTCTACCGCTAAACGTGTAGGAACCGCCTTCGGAGCACTGGCTTTGCTCGCAAACGGGAAGAAGTAGTCGCCACCATTTTTAAGATTTAGCTTAAGCGACTGAGTTTTATGATTGTTCACGGCTCGCACACTATAAATACCCACATAGTTGCCCGTTACATCAACTCGCTCGCCAGAGCCGACTTCCTGGTCATTAATGTAGAAAACCGTTTGTGGTGAGTTTGAACGGAACACAAAGCGCACGTTATCAAGATCAAGTGCTTGTCTCAGTTCAACCTCTGTATTCGCACTGTAATTGTGCTTGTAGCTTGCGTCCGCAGTGAAAGAAAGGTCGCCGTTTAATTTTTGGTTTGCATCCACGACTTTAAAGCTCGTGAGTTTGATTCGAGATAAACCACCTTTGCTTAATACAAAAGCGTTCTTGATAGAAGGGAGATTTCGATTTACGCACGTTGATAAACTTTCCGCAACGTTACACTGCAATTGACCAGAATAAGTATCGTTTATCACACGTTTTGATTCATTCAAATGACGCGCTTTTATCTTTTCGTACAGAGCAAGGAGTGCGTCATTCTTCACCCGCTCGATTTGACTTGCCTCTTGTTGGTCTTGTGACAATTGCTGCTTAGTTTCGACCAACAACTTCCCTGCGGTTTCAATTTCCTTTTTCATTGAATTCACTTTGGCAGACATATTGCGCAAAGTCAGAATTAAGGATTCGTCATATACACCATCAACCAACTTGTCTTTCAAGCGATTAGAGTCAGATTTGATCATCTCGACATTGGTCGCCAATTTGATCTTGGTGGACTCTATTTCAGCATTCAATTTATTGTAGTGCGAGATGTTTTCATCAATTCTCAGCGCACTGTACTGCTGGTCGTAAGCAGTATTAATGCTGTTTAATGTATCTTGCTCGTTAAAGTTAATGAGCTCTGAGGCAGCGGTCATACCACTCCACGCTACCCCCACCATAATGGCTATTATTGTTTTAGATTTACCCACTGCCACTCCAAATTGACCCACCACGACACCATTGTTGTTAATGCTTCACCTTGCGTTTTAGGCAAGGTGAACGCTCTACGATTAAAACCTATTCCGTTGGCTTTACTTCGTCTGGTTTTATTTGATCTGGTTTTGCCTGATCATTCTTAGAAGCCCATATTTCTGAGCGTCTGTTTTGTGCTCGCCCCTCAGCGGTTGAATTCGACGCAATCGGCTGAGTTTCACCAAATGAACGAACGACAATACGGCTTTTATCCACGCCTTGCGCAATCAAACCGTTAGACGTTGTCAACGCACGTTGCAAGCCTAACGATTGGTTATAGCCTTCAGAGCCCTTGCTGTCGGTATGACCATCTACCGCAATAGCACTATCGCTATTTTTAAGCGAACCTGCGAGTTGATTCAGAGCTTTGCTGCCCATTGGTGTTAAGTTGGATTTATCAAAACCAAAATGCAGACGCGCAACCAAGCCATCACCTTGATGATTGTTATTTTGATTGCTAATCCATGTCGTACAGCCTGTTTGATCCAACCCTAACTTTGATTTACCTGCCAATGCTTGTTTGAGCTCACCATTGTTAGACTTCTGCTCTATTTGCAAAAAGCCCTGTCGATGTTGAGCAATTCCGACAACGTCATCCACTTTGATACTATGTTGGTACTCGCTGAAGGTATTGTCGCAATAAACGCTAATCCCCTCTTCTGCCTTAACTATCAGGCTAAACGGCAACGTCGAGATAGCGAATGCACCAATGACTAACTTTTTCATATTTTCCTCTAGTACAACTTAGTTATTCCGCTTGTTTTTGAGCCTTTGCGGATGAGTTCTTCTATCTTTTCAATCAATTCATCTAAGTTAGATACATCAATGATGTCTTCACTTGGATTAACAACACAGTCTTGAAAACCACTTTGTTGAGATGCACGGAAATCGATACCAATAACACCGATGTATAAGCCCGGAATCTCTGCTCTGGCTTTGTCACACATACCGTTGTCTACTAGCCCCTTCAGAATGCCGTTGTTAGGGCTTTCCTGCCCGTCACTCAAAATCAGCAACATCTTGATTTTCTTGTTGTAAGCTTGCTGCTCTTCTTCATCGGTACTGTTCGGGTCTCCATCATGAAGAACCTGAGATCCTCTTAATATGCCTTGAAACGCTGCAGTACCACCGTCTGCCCACATCGACTTAATCGAGTCCAAATCTGAAAGTTTGTTCGACAACGGGATGTTATAAAATTGCGATGAATATGAAGAACCATGAGCATTAAACAGCCGGGTGCCGCTCACACCATAGAAATTAGGCTTTAATCCTGATTTATCAGTAAACATGGTCGATACCGAAGTCGGTAAATCAACATAGTTGTAGACATCAGCTACGGCGTAGCGATCTGCTTCGAGAACATCACGAATACGTTTGGCATAATTGTGATTTTCTGCCCGAGGGCTTCGACAGCTCGACTGCCAATAAGCACAATTATTCACTTCGCTTGATGTATACGTGCGCCAGTAGTCCCAATCGACATCGTTGTAGCTATAAGGTGACAAGTAAGCCTTGTACCCGTTCTTGTAACTTAGTTGGCTTGTCGCATTGGCTCTATTACCTGCCACAATTTCTCTGGTGCGAACGTTAAACGGCACAAAACCAACTCGGTTAAGCAGTTTGTCCCCGGTGGTGTCTTCTCCAGGCTCATCACAAACGTCTTTCCACTCTCCGTCGACGAAGTCTTGGCGGATTTTTTTACAAAGAATCTTGTTTGATATCTGATCGATCGCGGTTTTCAAATCGTCAATTTTTTTGTTCCGACTTGAGCCCCACTTATCATTCATCGAGCGAGAAAAGTCCGAGACGAAAACGATATCAATGTTGTTATCCCCTAGATAAGCAGGGTACTTTCTTGCCAGCGATCGTCCGGCTAATTCCTGCTGCTTATCAAACGATGGGATAAAGCTGCTTGCAAACCAAGAGTCATGCGTTGTTCTGGCATTCACTGTGTATTGGATATACTCAAGAGCACCAGTATCCTTGTCTTCCGCTTGATAAAAACGTTGAGCAGAAAGGTTGGTTGACTTGATGTCTCTCACATAGTTTTCGACATACTTCGTTGCCAGCGCACGGGCTGCTCCCGGTTGGTCTTCAATCGTAACGGCCATTGCCGCAGCTTCCGCTGAATCCCTTAGTCGGCTCGACTCCTGCACATAACGGGTGCCCTCAACAGCCCAAAAAGTGACGCCCATAATAGGCACGAGCAACAAGCCCATCCATACAGCGGCGACGCCCTTTTGTTGTTGGAGACTTCGATGCTGATATTGCTGCATTCCCATTTCACTATCTCCCTGGCATTATTGAAGAAGAGCCAACTTTCACGGTTGTGCCGGTACCGCCATTAAAGAACGGCTTGAACCAAGAGCTTTGCTCCTCACAAAGGCTGACGCGGTACAATGGATACACCACGCCCTTTTCCACCGGAGCCAAATCTGCGTGTGCGAGTATTGAATCCGTTTTGCAATTTAGTCTGTTGTATTTACTGCTGGTAAATACCGCCACATTCACTTTATTGGTCAATGACTCGATTTTGATAGCCACATCGTTTGGGGGCGTGCCGAGCATTCGACTCGCGACTTTGGATAAGTCTTCTAAATCGGCATTGGTTACCGCTAGATTTTTTCCACCTAACACGTCGCCCTCAAAGTAACGCGAACGCTCTTTGATTACGTTCACCAACGCAAAGCTAGAACGATCAAGCTTGGCTCGCAAAAGCAACTGATAGCTCAAATCCGCGGCAAAAAGGTAAACACCCCATAACGCAGTAAGAATAAACACAAGCTCAACCATAAATGAGCCTTTTTGGCGTTTTGGAGAACATACACCTTGTTTACGGAGCGTCATCTTTCCACCCCTCATGCTCTAAGTTCAGTACCATTGTGCTTGAGATATCTCGATCTGCTGCACCGGCAAGTTTTATGATCGGAGAGTAACGATAAGTGACCGTTATCTCCGCTAAGTTGTAGTTGAAGTTCAAGCCCTCATCCGAATATCCTCTATTCGCAATGAAGTCATCATAGGTTTTGTAGTAACGACCTTTGATAGAAAATCGCGAGCTATCGATTAAGAAATGCCACAAGTTACCATCAGCTTCGATCAGAGATTTAAACTTGTCCTCATACTGCTGATTTATGCCTTTGCCCTCGTAAATCTTGGTGTTTCGTATAGTTTCTCGAAGAGAATATTCCGTCATGTTCACAACATAGATTTGGTAACTCGACTCAAAGATGGCAAAAGTAGCAAAGAACAAAACGAGCGCGCCCATGACGAACTCGATCGCCGTTACCCCTTTTTGTTTAGAAAGCAATTTCATCATTAACTCCTATATTGAGTTAATTCGACGGCGATACTGTGGAGCTCTTGATCCGAAAAATCACCTTTGAGTAGTTTCTTCGCTGCATCCATCTGCTGCGCTTTCATAAGGGCAATCGCTAGGTTCGCCTTCACTACTTTATTTTCCGGGTTATCTTTTAGTACTGGCATCAGTGTTTCGATGGCTTGCTCGTATTCACCATTTGCCATATGAATCATCGCGATGTTGTTCTTGATCGCGACATCATCATAACCACGCAAACGTGCATTGTTCAGCTCTTGGTAAGCATCTTCGTATTTACCTAACTTGGCGTACGACACACCCAGTAATACATGGATTTGTCCCGATTCATTACCCGTTTTAATGGAAGATAAATACGCCTCTACCGCGCTATCAGTGTCATTTTTTGCATCAAACACTTGCCCTTCTAACTGGTACAAGTCAGGGCTCTCTATCCCCTCTTTTTGCAAATGCTGAACATAAAAGTTTGCCGACTCGATATCCCCTTTATGGAAATACGCCCATGCCAGCTTTTCTTTCACTTCAGGATCTTGCGAACCTTGCTCTAACTGAGATTTGTAGTGAGAGATTAAACCATCGTAGTTTTTCACTTTTTCCATGCTCGCGACGTCATCTTGTAGCTGACTCTGCTGCGAAGGTGTCGATTGACAACCTGCCAACACGCCCAGCACTAACAAAACGAGAGAAATGCGTTTTCCAATCACTGGTTACTCTCCTAAATATTTAATGTCATTTGCATGATTCCCGGTGCGAGAATCAGAATAACGATCGGGAACATGATGAAGAGGATCAGCGGGACACTCATCTTAGCGGAGAGTTTGCCTACCTTTTCCTCAACGGTCAGGATTTGCACTTTTCGCATGTCTTCAGCGAGATCGCTCAACACCTGAGCCACTGATGTACCGTATTGCAAGTTTTGAATGATAGTCAGCACGAAGCTTCGTATTGGCGGCGTTGGAATACGATCACTGAGGTCATTTAGCGCTTTTTCTAGCCCGTGGATTTTTGCCGAATCTGAGGTGCGTTTAATTTGATAACAAAGGTCAGAGTCAAACTCAGCCAACTCTTTGCCCAGATAAACCAATGCCGCCTCAATCGTCATACCGGTTTGCACGCAAACTGACATCATGTCCAGCAAGTACGGCAACTGAGATGATGTCTTAAAAATCAACATCTTGCGTCGCATTTGAAGCAAAGTATCCGGCAAGACAATCACAGCAATAAGCGTAAAAATAATGATGATTAGCTGATTATTTGCTGTCATATCCGACAACAACACCAATCCTGTAACAACCACGAGCACCGCTAATTTGGCAGGGAAGTAGAACTTCGCCCACTCTGTGTTG
The DNA here is from genome assembly GCF_040104475.1 of Vibrio sp. SSH13-20. Classification (NCBI taxonomy): domain Bacteria; kingdom Pseudomonadati; phylum Pseudomonadota; class Gammaproteobacteria; order Vibrionales; family Vibrionaceae; genus Vibrio; species Vibrio sp. SSH13-20. The sequence goes on along the minus strand of NZ_JBECOU010000007.1, from coordinate 296,590 downwards.
TAATAGCCGGCCTCGATGAGTTTTTGTTCCAGCTCATGTCGGTGCTCTTTACCGAAACGAACAAAAAAGCGGTTAACACGGGAAGGCGCACGTACAGCATCACCGCCAATATAAAGGGCGACTTTTTTGCGTCGTTGTTCTGTACGAAGCGAATCGAAAATCAAGAAAAGCAACGAAACAAACAGTACTATAAGGGCAATCAATAGCATCATGCGCGTACTCCTCTGACTAACAACCAAACAATGAACAAGCCAAATAACTCACTGCCAAGTACATAAAACAACACGATACGACCAGAAGGGTCATACAAGACGAAATTGACGTTGTCAGGGTTTACATAGTTAAGAATGATCATGAAAATCAACGGAATTGCCGCAACAATCTTGGCAGAAATTCGCGCTTCAGACGTCATGGCCATCTTCTTTTTCTCTAGGGTTCTTGCGTCCACCAAAACTCGAATAAGTCTTGCTAGTACGCCTTTCAGCTGACCGCCTCGCGCAATATTTGCTCTAAGGGTTACAGTGAAAAACAGAAACTCTGGGTAAGGGTAGTTTTTACACGAACGTTGAAGTACCACTTCCGGAGACTCACCCAACTTAAGTCGGTCCCCCATCAGTTTAAACTCGCGCCCAATCGAGTTATCCATCACCTCGCCAACATAACTGATGGCTTGCATTAAGCTGTCACCCGCGGTTACCGCACTCATCAGAATGTTTAGCGCATCAGGGAAAGTGTTTTCAAAATCACGTCGCCTTCTTGTCACTAGGTAGCGGTAACCCATGATGGTAAACACCAAAGACAAGCCTACGATCAACCCGGTGTTCGTCATCAACAACAGCTTAACCACGACGTACCAAGAGGCGATCAGACTCGCCGTGATATACAAAGCGATATACAGCGATGAACGTGGTCCAAGTACTTTTAGTGTTGGAGAAATAGACTCTTTGAACTTTTGCCAACTTTGTTTTCGTACCAGTGATTTTACGTTGATAGCATTGAAGTTTTCCGCTTCAGCTTCTTCGATGTTGAAAAACTGATCGACCTTTTTGACCTTTGAGTCTCTGACCAAAAGCAGTACGAACGCAAAGAGGATAAGTGAGAGCCAAAGCATGTTATATCCCCTTAAACGATGCCATCAGCTCGTCATACAGCCCGAAGAATTGGGCTTTCTTTACAAGCTCAGATCGTTGCATGATGCCGCTGGTTACGAAGTCACCTTTAACGGTTTCTCCAAAATGTGCATCGTCATAACGGAAACGGTAGATCTCTTCCATCACCACACTATCGCCTTCCAAACCGACGATTTCAGAGATACTGGTGATCTTACGAGACCCATCGCGCAGTCGGTTAACTTGGACAATCATTTGCACAGCGCTGACGATGGTTCTTCGAATCGCATCAAGCGGCTGGTTTAAGTTCGCCATCATGACCATCGATTCCACACGCGCAATCGCATCTCTCGGTGTGTTGGCGTGCAGTGTAGACATAGAACCATCGTGTCCCGTGTTCATGGCCTGCAACATTTCAAACGCTTCAGAGCCACGACACTCACCGAGAATGATTCGGTCTGGACGCATACGAAGTGCGTTAATCACCAAATCACGCTGCGTCACCGCCCCAGTCTGCTCAACGCTCGAAGTTCGCGTTTCCAATCGAACCAAGTTAGGTTGTTGCAAGCGTAATTCCGCCGCATCCTCTATGGTGACAATACGCTCATCTTCAGCGATGTATTGAGACAATGCGTTAAGCAGCGTCGTCTTACCTGAGCCCGTACCGCCAGAAATCAGCACATTCATTCGACAACGAGACGCAATCATCAGCACTCTCGCCATGTCAGGAGACATAGAACCAAAACCAATCAAATCTTCAAAGCCGATGTTCTGCTCTCTGAATTTACGTATTGAAATCGAGGTCCCATCCAACGCAATGGGTGGGATAACGATATTCACACGGCTGCCATCTTCAAGTCTGGCATCAACCGTTGGAGACAGTTCATCAACACGTCGTCCAACACGCGAAGCAATGCGTTTAGCAATTGCTAACAACTGCTCTTCGTTGACAAAAGACACCTCTGACTTTTGGACTTTACCGTGTCTTTCAAAAAAGATGTTGTTAGGTCCATTTACCATGATGTCAGAGATAGACTGATCTTCAACCAAAGGCTGCAATGGACCTAAGCCAAACAGTTCATCAATTAAGCTTTTCACCAAGCCTGACTTCATCATCGAAGTGATCGGACGTTGGTAGCTGTTTGCAAGAAGATCAACAGCGGCTTGGATTTGAGCCTCTAAGTCTCGGCGGCTCATTTTCTGAACCGCTTCAGCATCTAGTGCTTCAAATATTTGCCCGCGAAACGCGAGGTATAAGTCTTTATTCGAACTCATTTAGCACGCACCCTCTTCAACCAAGATCCCATGCCTTTTTGATCAACAGGTTGACCATTAATCAGCTTGACCAGTAGTTCCATAGAACGGTTAATATGACGATCGTGCTTATGACCTCGTTTGCCATCAATAATGATGTGCGACAACGACTTGCAGTACCCCACTTCGAGATCAACATCCGCACCTAAGTATTTGGTAAGGTCAGGATGCTGTAATACATACGCGTTTTCCGGACGGTGATAATTCACCAACGTAATCACACGAGTTCGGGACGATAATGTGAGCTGTAAATTGGAAATTTTCTCAAACAGTCGTTTGGCACTTCTTACAGAAGATACCGACGCATCCAAAACCAGCACAACCACATCAAAGTTTTCTACCAAGAGTTGAGGTTCAACTTTGAAGTCCACACCGCCCGAGAAGTCTTCAATAATGAAGTTCGTGTTTCGAGCTAAAAGATCACAGAGCGTCTGGTTATAGTTGAGAATATCGCTTTGACTCATGTCGCCATCGATAGCCAACAGACGCAGATTTTTTCGTGCGTTAAACAGGTAGCTAAGTGCTCCCTCTTCATCCATTTCATGCAAGGGAGCAGTAAACTCATCGATACCGCGCGGTTTAAAATCTTTCAGTCCCAATAAAACATCGATGTTGGTATCTGCGTATTGGTGATCAACCAAAATGGTATCGGAACCTTGAGTGGATAGTAACGAACTCAATTCAGTAGTAATGAATGATGCACCAACACCACCTTTTGAACCCACCACTGCTACACGTTTCGCCTTACGCTTCTGGCTAACACCGGAGAACGTCTTCAAGTTCTTACTAACATGGTTTAAGAAGTCTGCGAACTCTTGTTTGTTCACCGGCCAAAAGACGTAGTAAAAGCCCATGTCTTTGAGGGAACGAAGCGTCGAAATTGCATCTTCTTTACCAATGACCACGACACCTTTGTGTGTTGGTAGTTTGCTAGCGAAAGACTTAGCATCTTCAACGACGTTGTTCGATTCGTTCAGTTCAAGGATAACAATATGACTGCTATGTTGTTCCGTCAGCTTGGTTAAGCCTGCGTTAGCTCTTACACATTCAGGGTCATTCCAACCTTCGAATCGAAACACTTCCTGAACGAGGTTTAAACACTCTTGTGATTGATAAAACAACGTACATCCAGCAACACCTGTCGTCGAAGACTGTGCCGGTTTTGCTTTCGTTGTTAATGCTTTAGTTAAATCAAACATTATTATTCTCCTACTAATCTAGACTTGTAGGACACTTGTTTAAGACGCATCGATTCAACAAAACAGTCTGGTTCACCTAACTGAACTTGAATCTGTGCAGGCGAGCATTGCTGGGTTTGCAAACGCGTTAACGTCACTTGGATATTCAGATCACTTGGTAAAGCTGGCGTATAACGATATTCCACTCTTTGCGGGGCAATAATGTGTGACGGATACTGCTCAAATGTCTTCTTTAACATCGTTTTACTGCGCGCGGATTTGTAATCGATCACGTAAGTGGCTTCTTTATCCATCGATTCGATTTTTTGAATCAGTTGCTTAATCTGCTTTTCTGTTTCTGCACGATTCTTTACTGCAAACTCAAAGCTATGATGCTCTTTATACACCACGGCTTCAGCGCCATTTCCGCCAAAATATCGCTCTGTTGCGCAACCAAAGAGTGACGATGTCAATAAAGCAATAAGTACTAGCTTCTTCATTGAATAAACCCTCCTTCAGATAGCAGACGAATCGTCGCATCCGATGACGTGTTAGAATTATCGTCAGAATCAATATTCAACCAACGCGCTAACGTTGAGGTTTTCTTGATGTGTGGCAGCTGAATATCTTTCGGTTTGATTGGTTCCACGAGGTTTACTGTTGCCACGATGATCAACTCAGTTCGCTTTCTTTCTGTCGTTGCTTTACGAAATGCAGCACCAAGTACAGGAATGTCTCCAATGAAAGGAATCTTTTGCATTTTCTCTAAATCAGCACTGCTCATTAACCCGCCAAGGATGAAGCTGTCTCCGTCTGCCAGTTCAACGGTTGTCATTGCACGTCGTGATGACAACTGTGGCACTTTAATGCCTGCAGCTTCGACGTAGCTTTCTACTTCGCTCACTTCCGGAGCTAGCTGCATTCGGATTTTGTCTTGACTAAGTACTTTCGCTGTAAGGTCGAGCTTAATACCAAACTCTTTAAACGAAATATTCACGTTGTTGTTGTTCGACACAATAACGGGCACTTCGCCACCGACAAGGAAGCTCGCCGATTCACCGGAAAGTACCGTCAGGTTTGGCTCCGCCAAGACTTCTGCAACCTGATCGTCACCCAATGCAGTGATCAAGGTACTTAGGTTTGCCGCATCAAATTGGTCAAATACGAACTCACCCGCTTTAGAACCAATAGAACTCCAATCGACCCCAACTGTTTTACTAAAAGATTCATTAACTTGAGCGACTGAGATTTTGACGTTTACCTGTTGTGTCGTTGCAACCTTAATGCGTTCAATGATTCCTTTCCAAGTCATATTGCGAGCGAAAACCATGCTCTCTGGCTCTTCATAATCTGAATAGTCAGATTTGAACTCCAGCTTTTCGACTTTCTCCCACTTCTCGGTTTTTTCTCGTCCGAGTAAGGTTGCCACCATGCGATAAATGTCATCACGAGTTTCTTCAGAATCAACAACACCACTCACTGCGACTTGCTCGCCCACCGATTGAACCTTGACTTTGGCATCAGGAAAATGGAACTTGAGTTGACGTCTAACCTCGCTTAGATCCAAATCAACGATGATGCGGTCAGAAAGCAACACATCATCGTCTGTTCCATAGACAATCAAGCGAGACTGACCAATGCCATTGGCAAAAACCACTAGCGTATTGTCATTAATGATTTTGTAGTCGGCGATATCAGGGTTACTGATAAACACCTTTCCAATCGGCATCTTTAATTGAATGTGCTGACCTTCATTAAGTGTGATAGATCGGTCAGCAGCAAAAGTGTTTGTTATAGAAAGCAAGCCAATCAAAAGAGAGGTAAAGGAGACGCACAGTACTTGCTTAATTCGATGGTGTATCATCATTACAAAGCCTCTCTAGGATTATTAACGTTACCGCGTAACTCTTCGATTCCGGTATAATTATCGATAACATTGCGTACTTCCGCGTATTCCGGCTGCGTATAGGTTTGGCTTCGATAAATTTCGATATGCATAGTTCGTTGAGCCAACGCTAGCTTTGCCAACTCATCTGGCTTCACTTCGATAACCACCGTCGTCATACCGTCTTCTTTATTTGGTGTTCGAGCGGTAATGTTGCTGTTTTCACCCTCGCCATCACCAATATTGAGTACTTTGACATGTTTTAGGAACATGGACGCTTTTACACCTCGAAAGCGCTTCGGCTTATCCATATTTTCAGCAAGATTAGCGTTTGGAGAGCTCACGGTAAGAATGTCGATATATGAGCCAGGACGAATGTAATCTTTGATTAAGTTCTGATCACTCACTTTCAGTGGATACAAGGTCATGCCTTCCGTTACCAGTAGATCGATATACCCTGGTTGACCGGGAGAAACTTGGTACTCTGGTAACACAACATCGCCTGGATTTAGGCTTCGGTTTAATAAAACGGATGGTGAAAAACTGATTTGTGCGTCTTCTCTGACGCCAAGCGTTAGTGCTTCACTAAGTGGGAGCTGTTGTTTGATAACTCCTTGTGCACTAATCGCATGTCCTTTTTCATAAGCTTCGGTGGTCATCCATACAGCAACATGCTGTTCATCTTTGTTATCGACCACTTCAGCGACAGCTTCGGGTTGAGGTTGACTCTTGAACAAGTCGACAACGCCAAGCGCGCCTACGATCAAGGCAACAATAGCAACAAGTAAAACCAGTCGAGATCTCATAATGTGCCCATTCTTGGAGGTTTAAATATGTGGCGTATTTTGAGTTAAAATTATTAAATAAAATCCAACACTAATTGCTATCCCATACGGAATGCCTTCTTGGCTACTCGACGTGTTGCTTATTAATTTTCTAGTAATTAAATAAATAATCGCTAAAAAACCACCAGCAAACGCCGTCATAATATAGGCCCATGGTAGGTCATTGAGAGGGATTGTCAGTGACAACACTGCGGCATATTTAATATCACCAGCTCCAATCCAAATCAGAGCATAAAGTATTAACCCTATCCCTAGCACCAGCAAAAAGGTTGTAATCTGAAGATCTAATGGTGAAAGAAAACTCTGCAACAAGAGGAGTAAAAGCAAAGCGTTATTTTGTATTTTACGATGAAGAAAATCGGTAATAGATACATACAAACACGCGATTGCCAATACTAATAAATACAATTCATGACTCAAAATTAAGACTCTTGCCTGAATTTATCGAGATTAGCTTCAAATAACATTTATTAGATATTCTAAATTAACTGAGCCAGACCAATGAAAACAGAGGTCTGGCACAAATATCTAGCGATATTATCTACATAAACCAGTAAGGTAATTACTTGGCTTATTTGCTCGCAGTATCGATAGCAGTCGCAACTTGAGCGAATGCACCTTCTAGCTTGCCGATGAAACCGTCTGAGCCTACTGCTGTAGTTACTAATACAGCCATTGCAACAGCAATTAGACCGTATTCGATTGCAGTTACACCGCGCTCGTCGTTTTTAAATTGTGACAAAAACAGGCTTGTTTTTACGTACAGTTTAGTAATCATGTTTAGTTCCTATGAAGTTGATTTACAAAAGCTTTGCCATTCTATTGAATACCAAAAGGTATGGAAAAATAGCCCCTATCGATAGAATCGATAGATTTGGCAAAGACCGGCACATCAAGTTATGCTGAAAAAATCATAAAGAACCAACAAGCACTTAAATTACAATAGCTTACAGACATATATCGAGTATTCTTTACAATACTCGCTATAAGGTAATTAATTCACACGGTGAGACATAGATCATCAATAGAGTCATTACTTTATTATTTTCAAAAATTATTTTTATCAAAAAGATAGATAAATGTGATGATTGTTTATGCAATGTAGGAATATACTTACGTTGAATTTAGCACCAATAATTAATTTTGCTTTATAAAACGAGTTGAAATACGAGTTTCATCACGCTATTGTGTTGCAAATATACAAATTACAAATCAAAAACCTATAATTTGCTTGCTTTTAAAAGGTTGGTCGAATCATGAAACTACAATTCGAAAATATTGTTTCGTTCGTAGCTGTAGTTGAGGAAGGTTCATTTAGCTCCGCTGCTCGTAAGCTTGGAAAATCCCAATCTACTGTTAGCACTGCTGTTCAGAATCTTGAGTCAGACTTAGGCTTCAATTTATTTAATAGGCAAAATTCAAAAGTCTGGTTGACTGAGAAAGGGAAGCGTCTATTTCATTTATCCGCCCCCGTTGTATCAAGGTACCGAGAATTGATTACAACAGCGATACAAATGAATATTTCAGAACAAATTGTTTACCGTGTCGGGATCGATCCATTGGTATTCAATAAAGATGTAAAAAAAACACTGTTGGATTTCTCGGAAGCCTTTCCAAATGTCGATTTGGTAGTAGTCACCAAGCCAAGCTTTATTTTGGGAAATTACATCAACGAGGGAAAAATAGATCTTGCCTTGGGGAACCCATACCACAAAACAAACAACGACTTTAACATTGACGAATTGTTTCACGTTAACTGTTGGTGGGTTGCACATGAAGATTTAGCCTCAGTGACCAGTAACCCTTCTCAGCGTGTTCTTCTTATGGATGGATGTGAAGAGTTGCTCAACTTATCGAACATTGCCTCATATAACTTGTGGAGATTGGACGATTTAGGCACGATTCTCGATTTATGCAAAGCTCAAAGAGGCATGGCATTTTTGCCAGAATTTCTTATTGAGAAGAACATGAAAGAGAATAAGCTAAAGATCATTACCGACCATCCCGACTTTTTTGGCAAGAGAGTTGTCGCCTCCCTTTTCTGGCCGGTGCATTCTGACTTTGGTTTGTTTAACCAATGGATCAAAGGTGAACTGCAGACTTGCGTAAGCAAAAAACAGACTTTTATTGCTGACTTAGCGCAGTAGTAAAAGCGACCTCATTGTACAAGCTGCTGTTCTAAAAACAGGATAAAAAAAGAGCCGCTCATCGCGGCTCTTAGTCTTTTTAGTCTCTTAAAAACAAAGAGTTAATTTTTACTAAAGACTGTCTTCTCTTATTCGTTGATGATCATCTACAAAAGTGATGTCCACTCGCCTCTATAAAAGCATCAAGTAAGTTATAGCAACGTTGTTGAGAAGAACTTATCTAGCTTAATGACAGCTTGATCAACATACTTGGTTTGATCATATAAGTCGAAATGTTGCGCACCTTCAATCTTAAACAGTTCAGCGTCAATACCAGCATCTTTGCCACGTTTTACTGCAACTTCGCTGAAGTATGCTGATAGCGCCTCTGTACCAACAATGGCTAAGAAAGGTGTATCTCCCAGTAATGCCATATTTTCTGATGGATTATAGGCATAGCGCGTATCTAGTGACATTGCAGCGCGCATAGGTGAGTAGTTTTCCGCACCACCGCCACGTGCAGGGTTACGATAGTAATCTGCAGCACGCACCCAAAACTCATTCATCGATTTGGCTTTTTCTGCCGATGGGATTCCATCAACAAGCACAACCTCGCCGGTTTCGTAATACTTCTGGCGCGCATCACTAGCCATTTGAATTTGTTGGCGATATTGTTCAACAGGATCACCGGTAAGTTGGTCCATATATTGTGTTGCACCACCCATGCCGTAGTCAGTAAAGTCAACAAAACCGCTAACTGTCGCGACTGAATCTAAGCGGGTATCCTGCATCGCAACTTGCAAGCTGTAACCAGCACCTGAACAGATCCCCAGTTCACCGATACGCTGAGAGTCAACACCTGGGAAATTACTCAAAAATGTAATGGCATTTTTGATATCTTCAACTTTCATTGGCGCATTTTCCATACCACGTGGATAGCCGCCACTTTCACCATAAGTACGATGGTCAAAAGCTAAGGTAATGTAACCTTTCTTTGCCATTTTTTCGGCATAAATACCTGCCGTTTGCTCTTTCACACCGCTAGCTGGCGTAATGACCACTAATGCTGGATAGTTTTTGCTCTTATCATAATTTGGCGGTAGAAACACATTGCCAGCAATACGAACATTTTCACTAAGGAAAGCAACTTTATTCTTACCATCATGATAGTCAGCCCCTAAGAAGGTTTCTGCTGCTACAGATGTTGTACCTAAAACAGCACTAGCAACTAATGAAAGGGCAATTAACTTTGTAGTTTTCATATCTTACTCCATTGATTTCTGAGGTTTACAACGTTCCCCGTTGCAACAGAGGTATGTTATGAAAAAGCACTGATGTTGATATATAGCAATTAAATCAAATCACTGTTGCCATGTAGCAACAATATAAGGATATATACAGAAGTAGTCACCATAAGACCCTAAGTAAGGTGTGACTTGATAAGTTAGAGAGATAACTTAAAGCATGGCGAGAAAGTTTGGTTAGGTGCTAACCGCCGCCCTCACCCCTCATCTTAATGAAGTCAATGAATGCGTCGAGGTGCAACAGCGAGCAAACTATAAGTTTCACCACTAACCAAATTTTGATGAAAAGAACTCAATTAAAATAGTCAGTTAACTCGGAAGAGAATACGATGCCATCGATCTGGTTTTGTTCACATAAAGACTTGAGATGATCGGTACAGTATAAATTTGCCACACCTTCCAATCTCGACTTAAATACGGCTTTGTCTTTGACATCATCATCAATGAAAACAAGAGTATCTAACCCTTCAATGCTTCCATAAGAGATCTTTTCGACACACTTTTGTCTGTCTTCTTGTCCAAATGTCATCGACGTATATAAATGCCATTGTTCGCCTTGGTAGTAAGTGGGTAAAAACTCTCCGCTTTTGGATAGGTAACTATGTAAAATTCCAAATGCTTTGGGGGATAAAACAAGATATGTTCGCAACCATAAGCTAATATCAGGCAACACAGAATTGTTGGCAAAAACATCCTCAAACTCTAGCTCTACTGGCTTCCAGATATCTTTCAGAGACTGATTTTCAGTAGCCTGCGATAAGATCCTCACAAAGTAGTCGAAATCATCTAACTGGATAGCGATTTCATCGGGAGTCGTACATATTGTCTGAAAATCATTTAGATTATCTGTAATCCTGTAAACCGTCATCATCCTTTCCAAATTTCATTCTTAGCTTCCAATGCATCTTGAAATATGCGCTGCTCTTTAACTCGATTTTTACCCGAAGTAGGTTAACCTAGAAATCCTGTTTAGTTAGAATGCCCTTCGAACATTTCGAGTGAATCCAAGTTTCACTGCTAAATACATGGACTAGAATCTCCATTGCCATGCACCTAGCGCTCACCTCCCCCATATAATGAAAACCAGTATGCACGTTAGTCGGACCAATCTCGTGGGTTTACCAACTTTGACCACTTCCCCCGAAAACGTGTCGTTATGCTCTTCTCTAGTCTCTTTATCAACATCAACTTGGACAGCATGATCTTCAAACCACCAGTTCTGTTACTTCTTTGTTTAACAACACAATTTACGCAAAAAAAGAGCCGCTATTAGCTAGCGGCTCTTAACTATTAGAAATTTCCGATATTCAGTCGACTTACTCTTTACCGAATACGTTGTTTTCTTGCTCTTGCACGCGGATGAACGTAGTTCGCTTGGTTAGCTCTTTAAGCTTTGCTGCACCTACGTAAGTACATGTTGAGCGAACACCACCAAGGATGTCTTGGATAGTGCCGTGAACACTGCCACGGTATGGCAATAATACGGTTTTACCTTCAGCTGCGCGGTAGCCAGCAACACCACCAGAGTGCTTGTCCATCGCGCTCTTCGACGACATACCATAGAACTTCATGAACTTCTCGCCGTCTTTCTCAATGACTTCGCCGCCTGACTCTTCGTGGCCAGCAAGCATACCACCTAGCATGACGAAATCAGCACCGCCACCGAATGCCTTCGCTACATCACCCGCACATGAACAGCCACCATCACCGATGATCATACCGCCAAGACCGTGAGCTGCGTCGCCACATTCGATGATTGCAGAAAGTTGTGGGTAACCAACACCGGTTTTGACGCGAGTTGTACATACAGAACCAGGACCGATACCTACTTTCACGATGTCTGCACCAGCAAGAATCAACTCTTCACACATGTCACCAGTTACGACGTTACCAGCAGAAATAACCTTGTCTGGGAATTCAGCACGAACACGTTGTACGTACTCCACCAAATGCTCTGAGTAGCCGTTCGCGATGTCGATACAGATGAAGATGAACTCATCAGAAATCGCCATGATGTCTTTAGTTTTTTGGAAGTCTGCATCAGACGTGCCCGTTGACACCATCACGTTGTTTAGCGTTGTTTTGTCTGCTGTTTTCGCAAACTCTGCCCAGTCTTCAACTGTGTAGTGTTTGTGAACAGCGGTCATTACACCATGCTCTGCTAGCGCTTTAGCCATTGCAAAGCTACCAACCGAATCCATGTTAGCCGCAATTACTGGTACGCCAGACCATTGACGACCACTATGCTTGAATGTAAAATCGCGGGTTAAATTTACTTGAGAACGGCTCTTAAGGGTAGAACGTTTCGGGCGAAACAGTACATCTTTAAAACCTAACTTAAGTTCTTGTTCGATACGCATTGTGTAATTCCTTGATTCATAAGTATATGTGTCATCTCAGAGTGCGTAGTGAAATCGTTGGCAGACGAGTTCACTGTTCTTCGGACACAAAAAAACCGGAGCGTTGGCAGACGCTCCGGTTTTCAGCATTATAGGCTGTGATTTATTTCCTACAAGTCTGATATTTGAATTTTTTTTGTGATACCATCTTGGAAATCGCATATCAAAAACACCTCCCCTCTTCCCAAAATCGCAACTTAATTAACAATATCAAACAGTTAAAACGCTCGATTATTTTATCCTTTGCGCAAACCTTTGCGTCATTTTCATCGTAGGTTACCGTTTAACTTCTCATAAACGCTCAAAATAACGCCAAACGAACCAAGTTAGTGCGACTCTTCAAAAAATATTTCTTCAAATTTTTCATGCCCAACATCACTTTTTTGCCTCTTCTTGAAAGCGAATGAGCTAAAAAAGCTCTGTTCAGTTCTTTGGTGTGTTGATGGCACATCGAAGAGATTCGATAACGTCACTCGCCAACAAGCCAACTTCACCACTTTGCTGGACATTAATATCGGCTGCATGACTATGAAGTATCACGCCTAAACGAGCCGCCACAGCAATAGGAAGTCCTTTTGCAAGTAACGCAGCAATCACACCAGACAAGACGTCTCCCATTCCCCCACTCGCCATCCCAGGGTTACCCGCGAGACAAACATACATTCTGACACCGTCATAGATAAGAGTGCCCGCGCCTTTGAGTACAACAACCCCACCGTAGCGTTCATGAAGCTGCCTCGCCGCTGCAAAACGATCCTGCTCTACCTCTTTTGTTGAAACATGGAGCAAGCGTGCAGCTTCTCCGGGGTGCGGTGTCATAACGCGTTGCTCGTCTCGTAAAAACACGACATCATTTCTCTGATTGAGCATAACAAGGATGTTTAGTCCGTCAGCGTCCACCACTTTGAGTTTGTTTTTCTGAGATAAGAATTGATATGCCTGATGTGCCCATTCATCTTGCCCAAAACCAGGACCAAAGACGAGAACATCAGCCCAACGACTACGCTTAACCAGCTCGTTATCGGTGTCTTTGAGCTCATCAAGTGTAATGCCTCGACTCATTATTTCTGGAGCTCCCACTTGTAACGGTAGTAGCGAGCTTGGATAGGTAATCGCTGCAGTTAAACCCGCCCCTGTTCTCGCTGCGGCAGAAGCACATAATCGAATCGCGCCTGCCATACCTTGATTACCTCCTACACAGAGGAGTTTCCCGTTATCGCCTTTATGGGCAGTGGCTTTCCTTTCCGGTAGCAACCTACCGATAATCTGATGATCAATACCTAACGCGCTTTCTTCTTCAATCGACTCGAACTCGACGTTCACACCTAAGCCGGAAAAATGTAGGTCTCCAACGTAATCTCTTGCTTGCCCCGTGCACAAACCTTGCTTTACACCAATAAATGTCACGGTATGGTCTGCACGAATAGCCTCTCCCAAAACGGCGCCAGTATCAGCATGTAGACCCGATGGCACATCAATAGCGATTACAGGGCAATGGACTTGATTGATTTGCTCTATATAACGGCGAGAGTCGGCTCTGACTTCTCCCATTAACCCCGTCCCTAACATGCCATCGATAATCACATCAGCTTCTAACAATGCAGTATGCCAATCATCCCAAGCACTGTTCTCTCCATCGCTAGCTTGCCAATCTTCGAACGCTCTCAGAGCATCACCTTTCAAGGTTAAAGGGTCACCCAACTGAAACACGCGTACATTCAGCTGTGCCTGCTTTGCTAGAGTGGCAAATACATAACCATCACCACCATTATTGCCTTTACCGCACACCACCAACACATTTCGTGCTCTGGGATAAAGATGAAGAAAACGCTCATACACAGCCATTCCAGCGCGTTGCATAAGGCTATACATTGATACCCCCGCCAATTGAGCTGCCATTACTTCTCCATTTCTGACTTGTTCAGCGGTGTAGAGCTTGAGAGCGAGATTAAAGTCCATATGATTATTCTGCGCATTTGAAGACACGATTTAAGTATACAAAAAAGCCGAGGCGAACCTCGGCTTTTAATATCGTTATTTAATCAACCTTTAGTTGTGTTGCTGAGACATCAACGCTTCAGCCGTCGCATCTTGAATAGACAAGAACAAGGAATTGATTTTTCCTGTAGGTGTACGCATTGGGTTCAGCGTTACGTTCTGGTACATAAACTCTGCTTGTTGTGTCACAGGACGCACGTTACGGCAGCGGAACAAATACGGACGCTGACGCCAAGTGATAAAGCTTCGGCAGCCCAAATCATAAACTGGCTTGGTTTTTAGCTTGAACCACTCTTGTGGGATCTCTGGGAAAATATCAAAAATGGAGCGACCAATTGCCTCGTGAGATTGCAAGCCACTGTGATGGGTCATAAACCCATTCCATACTTGTACGTTGTAATCTTTATCGATCACAACCAAACCCATGTCGACATTCTGAACCATGTCGACCATCCAATGGAATTGTTCAAATTCTGCAGGTAGATTCAGCATTAGAAGTCCTCCATTAGGTATGACAATTTGTTGTCTAGCAAAGGCAGCGACTCGTCAACGAACATAAACAGAAGATCACAACGAATTGATGTACCTTCAATGTTGTAGCTCACTTCAAATGTCATGGTTCGACTAAATGCCCCCGTGGTTGATTCAATAATTGAATCGATGGAGATGTGCTGCCCGAGCAATACAGGAGAACTCTGGAAGAATCGCACCTCAGATTGCTCACCTAAACCATTCAAGAATGCGCCTACCAAGATATTAGAGATATCCATCAGCAGTTCGAGCTCTTCTAACTCTTCGCTGTCTGCTGGCACCTTCATTAGCTTCTTCAAGTCAGAGACACTTGAGTCACTTAGGATAACCAGTGCTTCGCCCGCAATGCCTTCTCCACAAAACCCCTGACAAACACCTGAGACGTTGTCATGAGATGCTAAATCTCTCAATGCCATATGAAGCTCACTGACTTCGAAGATATTTACGTTTGGAAGTGGAAGTTGAACAAAAACATCAAAGTGACGCGCCAAGGCATCTGCCGCTCGACCAATCGACACGTTAGCCACTTCCATGTAAATATCACGACGACGCAGAATAGGCAGCTCAATCGTTGTAGGAGTGATAACCTGTGGACGATCATTAGGCTCAATCAGCTCTTTTAACGTCGCTTTAAGCTCGTCTTTACCAATTGGCTTTTGAATAAACGCTTTCGCACCGAGTGCAAATACACGCTCTTTTGCTTTGGGTTGAATATCACCAGACACAACCACAACTGGAGTTTGAATGCCTAAGCGTTTCATGTTTTCCAATGTTTCAAAACCATCCATCTCTGGCATGGTCAAATCAAGAAACATCAGTTTAAATTCTTTCTGCGCTAGTTCTTCTAGCGCGTTTTTACCATGAATGGCAAATGTCACGTCTGCATTTAATGTTGCCGGCAGTGATCTTGCCATCTGTTTGCGTGCTAACGCAGAGTCATCACAGATGAGTACAGGAAAAGACATTCTACCACCTTTATATATTCAACAATCTGCGCAGGAGTCTAACAGATTGTCGCAGCACAAAGTACGAGAAAACTGACGAGGAGTTTTTATTATTTCTTGTTTACCGGACTAGCATACGCAATATGAATAGATGAGTGAACCAGTGAACCAATAAAAAACGCAATTCCCTATACATTTAGTGATGTTGCGCAAGTGTGATTAAAACTTCGACAAAGCCTGATACGCAAAGGGTTGCTCTTAGCAATTAGAATGAAAAAGATAATCTAGAAGGCAAAAAGGCACCCAATATATCCTATAACCTCGAAATGCGTGGTTACTTGGATATCAAGAGTGCCTAAGAAGATAAAACTTTTCGGTCTTTCTATGGCACACCGTGACCTTTTGAAGCGACCCAAACTCGGTACCACTGCTCACGCGTCAATTCAATATTCAGTGCATTAACCGCTGAGTGAACTCGCTCAATCTTACCCGAACCAATAATAGGCATTGGCTTCGATGGTAAACGACGAACCCAAGCGTAAATCACTTCATCAATACTGTTCGCACCGACTTCTTCACGAATCATTTCTAACTCGTTGCGAACACGAACCGCTTGCTCCGTATCACCCGTAAAGATTGAACCACCACCTAGACACGACCATGCCATCGGGCGCACTCGTAAAGTTTGCATCTGGTCTAACGTACCATCGTGTGCAACTTCAAAGTTAAGGGGATTGATTTCCACTTGGTTAGTCACAAGTGGCTTGCTTAAGCGCGATTGCAAAAGTTCAAATTGACGAGGTGTGAAGTTAGAAACACCAAAGTGCTTCACCTTACCGACTTTATGAAGCTCCGAAAACGCTTCTGCCACTTCATCTGCATCCATCAAAACGTCAGGACGATGAATCAAGAGCACGTCAATCTCATCAACATTTAAACGCTCAAGTGAGTTGTTGACGGATTGGTAGATATGCGCCGCGCTAGTATCATAATGATTGATCTTACGCTCAGGTGTTTTATCACCACACAAGTTAATGTCGCATTTGGTCACGATCTGGATTTGCTCACGAACACTTTTATCCAACGCCAATGCTTCACCAAACAGCGCTTCACATTCGTAGTTACCGTAGATGTCAGCATGGTCGACAGTCGTAATACCTAACTCAATATGTTGCTTTAGGAATGACAAACGTTCTTGCGCTGTCATGCCCCAATCTACTGCACGCCAATATCCTTGAACCAGCTCAGAAAACTCTGGACCGTTTGGTGCAGTCACTACTTTTGCAACCATGGGTTTCTCTCCTTTTCTTAATCTGCTTTCATCCTAGTCTTGTTTTACCGTTCGCTCAACGGGTAAACTTTCGCAATTCGAACTGGAGTACGAAATATGTCTTTTGCCCAACGACTCGCCACCCTTATAGGCGAAGAAAGTGTCAGCGGCTTCGCTCGACGCGTCGATGTATCTGAAGCTTTGATCAGGAAATATCTCAAAGGAAGTGAACCAAGTTTAACCAAAGCGAACCAAATAGCGATGCGAGCAAACTGCTCACTAGAATGGCTAGCGACGGGTTGTGGTTACTTATATCGCCAAGCCGAAGTAGTGGATATGGAGGCTTACAAACTCGCCTATCAACATGTCATGAATGGTGTAATTTCTGGGGAAGAAGAAGCGCAGCACCGCAAATTGGTTGCGGGTTATCAGTATCTACGCGCGCATAAAAAGTCGGATGGTTTTTTGGATGAATCTGCGATGGCGACATTTTTGGCTCTCCATCACGAAAACAAAACTGAGGCTTCAGACGTCTAAAGCATAACACTTTAGAAACGGATCACCTTTAGTTCAATCATCTCGCCATCGCTGTTTAACATGACGTTTAATCTTGGCGTTGGCGTGCCAAACTCTTGTGCTAACACCCAATCAATACTTCGTGGCGCTTGCTGTGGATAGCGATTAATAAAGACAATCAGCTCTTTATCTACCTCTTCAGGCGTGGCGTGCCTCATCGCTTCAGAAATATCATATTGTTGCCCATCAATCTCCACCTTCTGCATCACCAGCCCATCTTTCCTCAAATTTAAAATCAGTTCGCTCAAACTCTGGGGTTGGTACTCGGTAAGAAAAGACAAATAGACCTCACGATCTTCTATTGTTGACTCTCCGTAGAGATGCTGATGGTAGTAGTGAAAATCATCCAAGCAAAACGCTTCGGTACTATCTTGTGTCTCACATCGATACCAAGCTCCACCTGTCGTTATCGCTTGTTGAATTTGTTCAACAGGAGCACTCGATAATATCGCCTGCCACCATAGATCTTGAGCCGATGTAGTTTGAGAAAATAACCCTGAGAAGATGAGCAAACAAAGAGAAAAGCGCGACATGGTATTACTTGACGATTAAATTTGATGTTATCGAAAACGCTATCTTTGCCCCTATACCTAAGATAAGCAAGTACTCAGCTCGAATTTCAGACACAAAAAAGCGGACCTTCTAGCCCGCATCAATCTTTGTATAAAGCCTAAACCGCGTAATCCATCACGCCGAGAACCATTACGAGAAAACAGAATGCCATACCAAAATGAAATTATCAACACTTCGTACGGTTATTTAAAATAAGTAACGGGGAAGATAATAGGCATTAAAAAGGCGCACCTATGCGTGCGCCTCTGCCTCGTGACTCAATCGTGAGTATGCGAATCGGGAAGTCTATTGATGCATCCCGAACAAATAACGAGGAATTTCTGTAGGGTTTGAATCCATCCAAATTGTGCGTAAAACCTCACATCCCTCCTTCTGAAGCAGTCATGTTGCTTTACACTTAAAGCATGGTTCATTTTGCTCAGAAAACAAGTTTTGCCGATAAAAAAATAGTGCCATATATGGGATCAATAGCACAAAGTTTATCAATATTTAGACAATCGACACTTGAACCGCTCAATAGTGGAAAGCTAAATTGCATCTTTATTGATTAGGTCTAGACTCTCCTGAGCGTATAATTTCTTCCGTCCCTTCCAATCTGTAGTCAGGAGAATCTGTTAATGACCAAACGCGAGAGAATTGTGAAATCTGTGTTAGCGCACGTACCTAAAGATGCGATTAACCAGTTTGTCTCTCGAGGGTCAACGCCAACTTCATTTTCCGTCCTCTTTATGGCGGCCATCGTTGGTACGCTAGCAGGTCTTGTCGGCACTTACTTTGAGATTGCTGTTCACTTTGTTTCTGAAACCCGTACTGAGTGGTTAAAAAGCGAAATCGGTAGCGTGCTGCCTTTGTGGCTGGCCGCAATCTTAATCAGTGGTGCATTAGCATTCATCGGTTACTACCTTGTGCACCGTTTCGCACCAGAAGCCTCTGGCTCCGGCATTCCTGAGATAGAAGGTGCAATGGACAATATTCGCCCGGTACGTTGGTGGCGTGTCATCCCGGTGAAGTTCTTTGGCGGTATGGGTGCACTTGGCTCAGGTATGGTTTTAGGTCGTGAAGGTCCAACTGTACAAATGGGTGGCGCGGTTGGTCGCATGGTTACCGATATATTTCGTATTAAAGACGATGATACTCGCCACTCTCTATTAGCATCCGGTGCAGCCGGTGGTTTAGCCGCGGCGTTTAATGCACCGTTAGCAGGCATCATGTTTGTTGTTGAGGAAATGCGTCCTCAATTTCGCTACTCTTTAATTTCTATTCGAGCAGTGATCATTTCGGCGATCATGGCAAACATTGTGTTTCGCGCGATTAACGGTCAAGAAGCGGTAATCACCATGCCGCAATACCAATCACCGGAATTACAATCATTATGGTTGTTCTTGCTACTCGGTTCTTTGTTTGGCGTATTTGGTGTGATTTTCAATAAGCTAATCACCATCGCGCAAGACAGCTTTGTTGCCCTACATAAAAACGACCGTAAACGTTACTTGATCACAGGTACTATTTTGGGCGGTGTGTTTGGCTTGCTACTGCTTTATGTTCCTCAGCTAACCGGAGGCGGTATTGGTTTGATTCCAGACATTACCAACGGCAACTACTCAATTTCTATTTTAGTTATGCTGTTCGTTGGTCGTGTGATCACTACCCTACTTTGTTTTGGTTCTGGGGCACCTGGTGGTATCTTCGCTCCAATGCTGGCTTTGGGCACATTGTTTGGCTATGCATTTGGAGCAAGTGCAGACATGCTGTTACCTTCATTGACTATCGAACCAGGTGTCTTCGCAATTGCAGGCATGGGGGCTCTATTTGCCGCAACAGTACGTGCGCCAATCACAGGTATCTTACTGGTTATCGAGATGACCAATAACTACTACCTGATCCTACCACTTATTATTACCAGCTTAGGCGCAGTAATAGTGGCACAATTACTTGGTGGACAACCAATTTACAGCCAGTTGTTACATCGTACGCTTAAGAATGACAAGCTACGTCAACAAGACCTGCCTGAAAACCAAGCTTAACCTAATATACCCAAGGGACTTCAACGTACTTGGGTATACCGGCTCCAAATTATCTTTCACCATTAAGATTCTTTTGGAGCCAGTAATTCTACTTTTTTGCAAGTCTCTACATAAATCTCCTACCAAACTCACAAAATTCCCATTCTCTGGAATTTACCTATCATAATGAAAGGTAAGAAGACGTTAAACTTGTTAGTATTTGCGCCTCAAATTAGAGCAATTAACCCATTTCTGGAGTCGTTTTGAACTGGAAAAGACTTGTGCAGTTTTATAGTGTTCCTCCGTCACAAGCGGCGTTAGCACTAGGCATGATAGGGCTTGGACAAGCTTGGGCTTTGTACATTCCACAGATTGGAGAACCAATAAGACCATTTCTTGCTGCACTCGGAGCTCTTCTTCTTACCCCGGTTCTACTTAAATACGCCACCAGCCCTCGACTGTTTATGGCGGACATCAAGCACCCACTGAGCGGTAGTTTAATGGCGCCAATGAGCATGGCGTTACTCATGTTGTGTGACTATCTTGCCGTGGTAACACCAATCATTGCCTACCCGCTGTGGTTTATGGCGGTGTTACTGCACTTCACGATGATGGTGCTGTTCTTTGGTTTTCAGATCATGAACTTCAAGATGTCGAACATCGTGCCAAGCTGGTTTCTTTACCCTGTGGGCTTGATCAGCTCTTCTCTTGCTGGCTCTCAGTTTGGACACAACGTGTTTTCTGAAACTTTGGCGATGATGTGTATCGGCATTTACTTCTTCATGTTGCCTTTGGTGTTGTATCGCTTGGTATTCTTTGGCTCTCTGCCGCGTCGAGCACGACCAACACTCGCGATCATGGCTGCGCCTGTGAATCTTTCTCTGGCTGCGTACCTAGTCAACTTTGCGCAACCAGATCCGATCCTGACGGGCGCACTGGCAGGCATCGCCATTACGATGACCTTGTTAATTTATCTGTGTTATTTCCGTTTGATGCGTTTGAAGTTTCAACCATCTATCGCAGCGGTCACCTTTCCTTCCGTGATCAGTGCGATTGCAATGCATCGTCTCACCACATTCTTCGCGGAATCTCACCCACATTGGCATTGGTTACACGATTTTGGATTTCTAGAACTAAGCATCGCAACCGTGCTCGTGGTTTGGGTGTCTGCTGGTTATGTCAAAATGTACTGGCCAGAGCTTGTTAGGACACCATCGAAACAAACATAAAAAACGGTCTCATTGTGAGGCCGTTTTCTTTTGTCTTCAACGAGCAACGTTACCCGATGAACTTCGACACAAAATTGCTGATGTTGGTCATACTTGATGCCGCCATTACCACCACAATCGCAATACCCGTAAAGGTTAAATAGACCGGATGCTTGTAGTCAGCCACAATATCTTTTCTGCGTGTCGCTACCAACATCATGCCTAGTACAATTGGCAAAATAATGCTGTTAACCAAACCCGCAAGCATAAGAAGTAGAATCGGCATGTTCATGGTCACTGTGCCAAGTGATGTGATAATGATAAAGCCAACGCACCACACTTTCTCGTTACGAGCCACGATTGGGAATAGAGTTTTGATCAGGGAGATGGCCATGTACGAGTTCCCCACAACCGAGGTAATCGACGCGACAAATAATACCAAGCCAAAAATGAAGTAACCCACTTCACCAGCACCTTGACGGAAGGCATCAGCAGCTGGGTTTGCAGAATCCAACGTTGCGCCTGTCGCAATCACACCAAATACGGCTAAGAACAGCAGAATACGAATCACCACTGCAATAGAAATGCCCGCCCAAGCCGCGGTTTTTATCGCCGGAACCTTGTCTTTTCCTTGTAAGCCGATATCAACCAAGCGTTGTGCGCCCGTATAGTAACCACCGACGGCACCACCCACAATGGTCAGTGTTGGGAGCAGTAAGCTACCAATATCTGTCGGCATCACCGCTGCGCTCAAGGTTTCACCCATTGGTGGCAAACTGGTCATTGCAACGTAAGCAATCAGAATGATCATAAACAGACCAAGATAGCGCGCCATCTGATCCATACGTTTAGATGCATTGTGGACCACAAACAGCAGGCATCCCACAACCCCGGTAAACAAAGCCCCCCAGGTAGTATCAACCCCTGTTAGCAACATTGATGCCAAGTGCAGCTCCACTCACGTTGCCAAAGTTGAACGCTACCGCACCAAGAGCAAGGAGAATACCCACCACGTAGCCCATGCCCGGAGCTACTTTATTGGCAATGTCTTGAATACGCATGCCAGATACACCCACAATGCGCCATAAGTTCATCACGATACCGAAAGTAATGAACATGGATGCAAAGACTGGAAACGCCATGTCGATTTTGTAGATATTGGTGAAGACTGCTGTCTGAGTTAAAAAGCCAGGACCAACAGAGGTAGTCGCCATTAGGAATGCGACACTAAGAATAGCTTTCTTTTGCCAGCTATTTTCCGAGGCTTGTGCAGAAGTCGGAATAGAAGAGTGAACGGTAGTTTGTGTGGTCATGCCAAGTCTCAATATTGTTGCCTTTCTATTATTAGAAAAAAGAAAGACAACTGACCGAGATCAGCTGAACTTGAAGAATCAGATAAGCAAATCAAATAAGAGAGAAAACCCTCGCAACCGTTTGCTGGGCGCGGATATTAAGGGCAACTCAAACAACTGTCAACACGAAGTTCGATAAATGATTTTTGTCGTCTCAAATCCATCTTATCTATGACTTTCAGATAGATAAAAAAAAGGATGGCATTTACCATCCTCTTAGAAACTTGCTTGATTACCTACCTAGCGTAAACCGTGGAGAAACTCGGCACGTGTCGCTGGGTTGCTTTTGAAAATACCACCCAATGCTGTCGTCGTTGTTTCGCTGGTTGCATCCATAACACCACGAGATTTCACGCAGTAGTGCGTTGCATCAATAGTCACCGCCACATCATCTGAACCTAGCAACGTCTGAAGTGCTACAAGAATTTGCTGTGTCATACGCTCTTGAACTTGAGGGCGCTGTGCAAAGAAGCGGGCAATACGGTTGATCTTAGACAGACCAATGATTTTGCCACGTGGGATGTAAGCAACGGCAGCTTTGCCATCGATCGTAACAAGGTGGTGTTCACAAGTACTGGTCACTGTGATGTCTTTCACGCGAACCATCTCACTTACATTCATCTTGTTTTCAATCACAGTGATTTTCGGGAAATTGGCGTAATCTAGACCGGAGAAGATTTCGTCCACGTACATCTTAGCGATACGATGCGGCGTTTCCTCTAGACTATCGTCAGTAAGGTCAAGTTGAAGCAAACTTAAGATCTCACGCATGTGGTGTTCGATCTTCTCTTTCTTCTCTTCACGGCTTACATTGTTTGGGCGCATTGGCGTTTCCAAACCACGTTGCTCTAGCGCTTCTTTTACTAACTTCGCTGACTCGCTAAGACCTGACATTCCACTTCCTCTTTTGTTACTTCAGCCGATTGTACAAATCCAACCAAAATTGCATTCATACTTTTCGCTTTGAGTTGCTCAGTTCGTGTCTTTCCACCAAGTCACATCAAATGAAGGTACTGAGCTGATTTTCTTGAGCTCCGCAGGTTTTTTACCCCTTTCGGATGGCTGACAAGGATACTCGGATTTTTGAATAATTACACCCATATTTTATAGGTGGACATTCTTACTCAGTCCCCTTTTTATGGTAAAGTTGCCACAAAACAAAAGAACACAGGATTTTCTCAATGGGCTGCTGCGACGCACCTGGCTTGATGCCAATTGAAGAAGCGATGGATAAAATGCTATCGCGAATCAAACCTATCCAAACCACTCTTTCTCTTCCACTTGCTGATGCTCTTGGCTTTGTACTGGCAGAAGACATCTTGTCTCCTATCCATGTGCCACCATTCGATAACTCAGCAATGGACGGTTACGCAATTCGCATTCAAGATCTTGAGTCGTCTTCGGTACTGCCTTTGGCGGGCAAATCATTCGCAGGGCAACCTTTTGAAGGTGAATGGCCTCAAGGTACCTGTGTTCGCATTATGACTGGCGCAAAAATCCCTGAGGGTTGTGACGCCGTTATCATGCAAGAGAACACCGAAGTAACGGATGCAGGTGTTCAGTTCAACCAAACGGACGTGAAGCCACAAAACAACATCCGCCCAACAGGTGACGACATCAAGCAAGGCGACATTGTACTTGCGCAAGGTGCTCGTTTAACGCCGCGTGATATTCCAATGATTGCGTCTCTTGGCGTCAGCCATGTGACCGTCGTTCGTAAACCAAAAGTGGCGTTTTTCTCTACTGGTGATGAGCTAAAACCACTGGGTGAATCGCTAGAAGAAGGTCAAATCTACGACAGCAACCGTTACGGGATCAAACCGTTGATTGAAAACTTTGGTTGTGAAGCCGTCGATTTAGGCATCATCCCCGACTGCCCAGAAACACTCAAAGCGACCTTTGAAAAAGCACAAACGTTGGCTGATGTCGTTGTTACCTCTGGTGGCGTCAGCGTTGGCGAAGCGGATTACACAAAAGACATTCTTGAAGAACTTGGTGAGATCGGTTTCTGGAAGCTGGCAATCAAGCCAGGTAAGCCTTTCGCCTTTGGTAAGCTAAGTACTGCTTGGTTCTGTGGTTTGCCGGGCAACCCTGTTTCTGCGGTGCTAACCATGTACGTGCTTGTTCAACCGATGTTGGCAAAACTCGCAGGACATACAGAGTGGAAGGCTCCGGAGTCTATTCCAGCGACAACCAAAACAGCATTTAAGAAAGCACCGGGGCGTACCGATTATCAACGTGGCATCTATACCTTAGAAGATGGCAAGTTTGTGGTTGAAACAACAGGTAACCAAAGCTCTGGTGCATTCCGTTCAATGAGCCTAGCGAACTGTTTTGTTGTATTGGAGCGTGAACGCGGCCGTGTCGAAGTAGGCGAAACGGTTCAGATTCAACTATTCAACTCAACCCTTTACTAGGAAGTCGTTGTGGATATTCTTTCCGATCAGGAAATGTTGCGTTACAACCGCCAAATCATTCTTCGTCAATTTGACTTTGATGGGCAAGAAGCACTTAAGCAAGCATCGGTATTGATGCTTGGTGCTGGCGGTTTAGGCTGCGCCTCAAGCCAATACTTAGCGACTGCCGGTGTAGGTAAAATCACATTGATTGATGATGATATCGTTGAGCTATCTAACCTACAGCGTCAAGTGCTGCACCACGATGCAGATATTGGTCGTAAGAAGGTCGAGTCAGCGGCTGAGGCACTAAGGGAGCTAAACCCGCATATTGCCGTGGACACCATTGCAAAACGCCTTGGTGATACTGAGCTCAAAGAACTCATCGAACAACACACTATCGTTGTAGATGCATCAGATAACGTAGATACACGCAACCAACTCAACCGCTTGTGTTTTGAAACAAAAACACCATTGGTTTCGGGTGCCGCTATTCGCATGGAAGGGCAAGTAAGCGTATTCACTTACGATGATCCTACTCAACCATGTTACCAGTGCTTAAGCGCCCTCTTCGGCAGTGGCGCGTTAAGCTGTGTTGAAGCCGGTGTAATGGCACCTGTCGTCGGTATTGTCGGTGCAGTCCAAGCAATGGAAGCCATCAAGGTGATTGCTAACTACGGGCAGCCAAAGAAAGGAAAAATCCTTATTTTGGATGCGCTAAGCATGTCTTGGCGAGAAATGAATCTGATGAAAATGCCAACCTGTCCGGTTTGTAGTTAGCTCTTTACTCAATCATTCCCAAAAAGCCCAACTCAATGTTGGGCTTTTTTTCATTTTGACAATCAGAATTAAAACCTGCCTATTTAATAATCATAATTCATTAAAAATCATAACCTTAAAATATGGCACATTCCTTTCATTGCATATATCACGAACCAATGAGAGGGCGAATTATGAAAAGGACATCACTGTTACTTGGGACTTTAATGGCAAGTGCGTATGCTCAAGCCACGCCGTTCGACACCTGCCCAAGCAAAGCATACCTATTTCAATCAACCCCAGTTCAAATCTATGGCGTCAATTTGGTTACAGGCTCTACTACTCTTTTAGAGGACGACACGGGTTTAGCTTCGGGTATTAACGGCGTGGGCTTTGACTTCACTGACCGTTACATTTATGGCTACGACACTACGAACAAAAAGATAGTTCGATTAGGGAAAGACTTTCAAGCAGAAACACTGAACGTTTCCGGTCTACCTACCGATCACACCTTTTTTGTGGGTGACGTCTACAATCACGTTTACTATTTGTACCGTAAAGGGAAAGGTCTATTCTCCATTGACCTCTCCCCACTAGACTCGGATCCAAACGCAACATTAAACATCGTAAAGATTAACTCGACGGCGACTGTCAACCTTACCGACTTTGCGTTCCATCCCGGTGACGGTTCTCTTTATGGTATCGACAACAACTCTGGTGTCCTATACCAGTTCAATCCATCAAATGGCAATGCAACTGCAATCGGTGATACTGGCGAGACAGGCACATTCGGCGCTGGTTATTTCGATGTAAACGGCAACTATTATGTATCACGTAACCAAGACGGTAAGATCTATCGTATCAACTTGTCTTCAGAAAACGCCGCTAACATTTCAGCAGGGATTGTTCCGGCAGTTGAGTTTGTCTCAAACGGACCAAGCTCAAGTCAGAATGATGGTGCACGTTGTGCAAATGCACCTGTTATTGATGAAGACGATCCTATCGATTTCGGCGATGCACCCGATAGTTACAGTACAACTCTAGCTTCTAACGGACCTCGTCACGAAGTCGACGACGTAACTTGGCTTGGTTCTGTCCCCCCAGATGGTGACGCTGACGGTCAAGCAAATGATAACTCCGTGGGCACAGCAGATGAGGATGGTGTTGGTTTTGTATCCGCGCTTGATCCTGGCTTAAGCTCCATTGTGAATGTCACCGCCTCCACTTCTGGTTATCTGTCTGCGTGGTTTGACTGGAACCGCGATGGTGACTTTGATGATGAAGGCGAACAGGTCTTTACCGATGAACTGCTTTCAGCCGGAAATAATCCACTGCCATTCGTTGTTTCTACTGCGGCAACAGAAGGTTCGAGTTGGAGTCGATTCCGCTTCAGCCAACAAACTGGGTTGAATTACGACGGTGGTTCGACATCTGGTGAGGTCGAAGATTACCCTATTGCGATCACGGGAAATGGGTATTCTGTTGAATACTTCCCAAGTGCAGAAAGCTTCGCCACCGTTGCTTATGAAGATAACTGGCCCTACACAGCAGACTACGACATGAATGACGTTGTCGTGACCTTCCAAATCACGGAAACCAGCTTAGATGGTCATGTAGAGAACATCCAAATCACTGGTGACTTGGCTGCGTACGGTGCAGACTACAAAAATGGGTTCGCCATCCGCTTACCGGGCATCTCGAGAAGCGCGATTGAAAATGGTCTCACAACACTCTCTTTTAATGGCATTGAGCAGGCGTCCAACGGGCTAGAAAGCATTTCTGACGAAGCAATATTCATCATTAGTGAAGACTTGAGCCAACATGCCTCGAGCGGTTGTAACTTCTTTAGAACAGAAGCTGGGTGCGACGACAGCGTGTCTCTCACCTTTACTCTAAACGTCTACTTTACTGAAGGCTCTGACCGTTCATCCATACAAGCGATGCCTTACGACCCGTTCATCTTCGCGACTCCAGGAACTTACCATGGTGACGGCATTACTTTCCAACCAGGACGTAAGTGGGAAGTTCACTTAGCCGACCAAGCGCCAACAGAGCAATTTGATGACCAAAACCTCTTCGGTGTTGGTGTGGACGCAAGTAACCCTTCACAAGGTGTGTACTTTAAAACTGCCAACAACCTACCTTGGGCACTATTAATCGTTGAGGATTGGGATTGGCCACTCGAACGTATCGATATGGTTGAGGCTTATCCTCAGTTCAAAACATGGGCTGAATCTGCTGGCGAGCTAGGTACAGATTGGCATACCGCTCCAACACCAAACAAGTGCTACATTCCATAGGGAGAGAACATTATGAGAACTTTAATTACAATCATCATGGGATTAGCTTTAACAGCATGTGGCGGCGGCGGTGGTGGTGGAGGCGGTACGAGTGCGCCCCCTCCACCGACACAGACTGCAGTGCCAGAGGAAGATCCTACAATGCAAGATCTTGAAGTGCCCGATGGCTTTAACTACAACCCTGTAGTACAAGGCTCATTAAATGTGGATATCAGCGGTTTCTCTTCACAGCGTGCACACCTAAGCGTTTACAAAGATTTCAAAGAGAGTGGTTCTGGAAAATACGACGCAAAATACCCGAGCAAAGTGGCCTCTGTACCTCTGAATAACGGAACCGCAAACTTTGACTTCAACGTCTCAGACAGCCAAGGGAATCTTCTAGTAGAAATCTGGTTTTATGATGGCTCGGACCCAATACAAAAAGTGATTTCTTCAGGTGATAGCAATTGGATTCTTTAGCCAAAACAAGCTGAAAACGTGAAGATAGAAAACAACTCACACTTAAAAATCGCATCGTTCTTTTGAACATGCGATTTTTTTGTTGTAAAACAGTAAGATTATTAATGCGGCGGGAAAAATACGTTGGACAACCCCAAAACCTACATCTTGGCTTTTGTTAGTGCCATTGCTCTGTTGTGTTTGGCTCTATGGCTAACGTCCTCAGAAGAAAAACAGTTAATTACAGCGGAAGTAATATCGAACACCTTAACGCAATCACTGGACGGTCAAAGACGTTACTTAACAGTAGAATCCGACGTTTTGGGGCTCAAACGAGTCGCAGTACCCACAAATGTTCAGTGTTCAGAAGGTGCCATCGTCACATTTAGCCAAGCGACTGATTCTCTCTTCGAGCAACCGCTCACGTTTATAAACTGCGAATGAGCTTAAGCTGTTCACGCCAAAACATTCCATACTACTGTGAGGAAACTAAAGACGATGCAAGCACTGATCACAACAGATGAACTCAAAGAGCTCATCAGCCAACCCAATGTCAAACTCCTAGACGCCAGCATTGCTTTTCAGATCCCATCAGAAGGCAAAAAGATCAAAGATAAATGGATACCTAACACTTTGCGCTTTGACTACGACAACGACTTTTGCCTACCTAACTCCAACCTGCCTCACATGATGCCAACAGAGCAAGGCTTTAATAGCAGTGCTCAACAACTTGGGTTAAATAACGAAGATGTGATTGTGGTGTATGACAATTCCGGCACTCTTGCCGCACCAAGAGCTTGGTGGATGTTCAGAGCGATGGGTCATCACAACGTATGCATTCTAAATGGGGGGCTTCCGGCTTGGGTTGAAGCAGGATTACCTATTGTCGATACCTTGTCTCAACCAACAGAGATTGGCAACTTCACAGGTAAACTAAACCCAGATGCATTCTTAAGCGCGCATACCGTGTTAACCCATTCTAATAACTGCAGTGCAAATATTGTCGATGCTAGAGCTAAAGCCCGCTTCCTAGGTGAAGTTCCTGAGCCAAGAGAAGGGTTACGCAGTGGACACATTCCTAATTCAGTTTGCTTGCCGTTTCAAGAACTCTTAACGGACGGTCACATTAAGCCAAATTCCGAGTTGCAACAGATATTTAGCCGATTAACATTAGACAGTGATAGTTCAATCATTTTTAGCTGTGGTTCCGGTGTGACCGCGTGCATTTTGTCGCTCGCCGCCTATCAAATTGGTCTGCAGAATTTATCAGTCTATGACGGCTCTTGGACTGAGTGGGGTGCCGATGAAACCCTACCAATCGAGCATTAATATCAGGAGCAGTAATACGATATGATCGGCTTAAAGAAGAACATTTGGACGCTATATCTGACACTTTTTACCATCAGTGTCGGTTTGTTCTCTCTGTTTGGTCATTATCATTACCAATCCATACTCGATAAATACAAAGACAAGCAGCTCTTGCAATTAGAGCTGTTTGCTTCATCTGTACAGTCACTGTTTAAAGGACAGGAAACCTTACTGGAAGTTGTCGGTCACCAATTGATTGAACAGAACGACTTTACTCGAACCGCCTCATTGCAAATGCGACCTCTTCTGGATGAGCTGATGGATATCCACCCAGCGATCGCCGCATTTGGTCTTACAAACCCACAAGGCGATTATTTAGCGATAAGCTCGAATCTGGATCTACAAAAACTGCGTAACTTGAAGCAAGATCCTCAAACAAGAGGAACGTTTGAAGCCGCACTACAGTCTGATCACATGGTGGTTGGTAGAACTTACTTTATGCCTGCGCTCGACTCTCTTGTTATCCCCATCCGAAAAGCTATTCGAGATAAAAATGGTAAGGTTCTCGCGGTGATGACGGCGGGTTTCAACATGAACTCCTCTTTGGTTTTTCGAAGCGACGTTCACGCAAATGAACACAATCGAGTGTCATTAAATCGTGAAGATGGTTATCTAACCTTTACTTCGGCTGAACAAGCAAACCTCAACAGTTACAGCCATCCTGCTGACGGGCATACCAAGGCTATCGTTTTCGAACAGATCGAAAACAAGTATGGATGGAGCCGAGATACAGTCAGAACACTTGCAAGCGCAGTAAACATTGTTGCTGATGACACAAGAATTAATCAACTGGTCACATTGAAATACCTACCAGATTATAAACTTTGGGCATCGTCTTCGACGGATCTTCGGTATATCCAGAGCGGTTTTTTCGATCAGTTCGCACTATACTCGCTCGTGTTCCTATTTATTCAAGGTGGGTTCTATGCGCTGGTTCGTTCCATTGCGAATAATGAATTGGGTACCCGACGAAAACTCTTATATCAAGCGCATCATGACCACCTCACGCTACTCCCAAATCGAGAATATCTGCGCGCACATATTGGACACTGGGTGAATGGCTCAGCCACGCCATTTAGCCTGATGTTTATCGACATCGATAACTTTAAATCCGTGAATGACACCCATGGTCACGAATTTGGGGATGAGGTATTGAAGCTGATCGCACAACGCTTAAAGACCTTTGGTTGTGATGGTCGTCTGATCGTTCGAGAAGCAAGTGACGAGTTTATACTGCTTGTTAACCAAACCGACGAAGGTACGGTGAGAGCGTTGGCAAAAGAGCTGATCAATTACCTATCCGAACCCTACTTAGTTCAAGAAAACCAATTTCTGTTGAGTTGCAGCGTCGGTATTGCTCTTTACCCTTCTCACGGTCAAAACTTAGATGCCTTGCTTCGTTCTGCAGATATCGCTATGTATCAAGCAAAAAAAGAGCGCAATGCATACAGTATTTTTGACCAACAAATGCAGGCAAAACACCTTCACAAGATGAAGATGGAACAACGTTTAAGGCTAGCGATAGAACGACAAAATCTATTCTTAGTTTATCAACCGCAATTGAACGTTAATGGCAAAATTTATGGTGTTGAAGCCTTGGTGCGTTGGCAAGATGAAGAGCTTGGGTTCGTCCCACCCAATGAGTTTATCCCAGTAGCGGAAAGTTCAGGTCTGATGGTGAGATTGGGGGAGTTGATTATCGAGAAAAGCTTGATCGACATGGCTCGCCTTACGGAAATGGCAGCGCAGCCAATTCAGATGTCGATTAATATCTCGGTAAAACAGTTTATTCAAATAAACTTCATTGACGACTTAGTGGCGTTAATAGACAAATACAAAGTCGATCAACACCGCATCACGCTTGAAATCACTGAGAACTTATTCATTGAAGACCTCGATAAGTTCGCACCTATTTGTGAGCGCTTGCATGCGCTCGGTTTTAAAATATCTCTCGACGATTTCGGTACCGGGTACTCTTCCCTCTCGATGCTAAGAGCACTTCCGATTGATGAAGTCAAAATTGACAAGAGCTTTATTGATAATATCGAAGATGATGAAAAAGCACTTAACATGGTGCAAAACATCATTGCGATTGGTAAGAACTTTGGCATGAAAGTTCTCGCGGAAGGCGTAGAAACTCGTCAGCAACGTGATCAGTTAGCCGCGTGTGGCTGTGACTTGATTCAAGGATATTTCTACTCTAAGCCATTACCTTTCAAACAATTAATCGAATTCTCTGAGCAAAACCAAAATGAAAAAGCCGTCGCAGAATAACGACGGCTTTAAGAACAAACAATAATGTGACGTTTTACAGATTAATTCTGCATTTCCTTATACATCACTTCAACAAGCTCGCCTTTCGGATCACCTGATAGCTCCCACGTAAAGATGCCACCAAGATTCGTTTGCTTTGCCCAATCAGCTTTGGCTTTGATAGAGCGTTGATCTTCGAATGAAATGAACACTTTTTTCTCAGGGTTCCATAAATAAGGGGCTTGAGATTGTTCATCGTACTTATATTCGTAACCTTGTTTTGCGCTGTAGTTCTTCATAAGGTCCCAAAACATGAAGTAGCCATTCTCACCAGTACCAAACTGCGCGCCTTTCTCTGACAATAAATCTTGAGTTGGTAAACCACCGGAGAAATCTTTGGTTCCTTGCCAACCGCGACCATAAAACGCGGCACCAATCACCAACTTCTCACTAGGAATACCCAGCTCAATCATTTGATTAATGAACACGTCAGCGCCCATGCCCCACCAACTGCGGTCAGTGGCATGCAAGTTTGTTGTGTGCCCTGTTTGTTGTCCCCAACCACCAAGGAAGTCATACGTCATGGCAAACATATTGGTTAAGTAGGGCTGCGCCGCTTTCCAATCAATGCCCGCGGCTTTTGGACCAACACCCACTGCTGTTGAAAGCTCGTACTCGCGCTTGGTCTTTTTCGCTAACGCGTCTAAATCACCACGCATAGTCTTAACTAGGTAAGTGAAGGCGTCACGCTCTTGTGCTTTTTGCTCATCCGTCAGTTTGGTATCTGGGTTCCAAGGAGACGTAGTCAAGCCGCCCCCCCCTGGATACTCCCAATCCAAGTCAATACCATCAAAGAAATCGTATTGAGCAATCAGCTCGACTGCTGTTTTAGAGAACTGATCCATCGCTTGCTGGTTTTTTGCCATCGCGTGGAAAGGTTCAGACATGGTCCAACCGCCAAAAGAAGGGAGAATTTTCAGTTCAGGGTGTTGCTTCTTAAGTTCGGCTAATTGAGCGAAGTGCCCTTTATATGGAACGCCGACAGAGACCGGACCAAAGTCTTTTTCAAGTGCCGCCTCGGTATCAACCAGAATCGCGGTATACGGCTCTTTACCTTCACACTGTTTTGCGACCAGTTTTTGTACGGTTTCTGAGGCACCAGTGTGAGGACCACACATGCTCAAAAACGCATAGATAATATGAGTCAGGTTATCAGCCGGAATATCTTTAACCGTATAAGGGTTGTCTGCGTTTGCATACTGCCAGTCAGCAAAATAGCCTGCGACGACTTTTTGCTCGGCGTGCGCTATGCCCGTTAACCCCGTAAATAAAGCAGCTGCGAGAAGTGTCTTTTTCATCGTTTCCTCCAGAGTAATTAACTACAAATTACTCCTGAGGATTATTTTTAACTTGGAAACGAAATCAGGTTGCGAGTCATTTATAAATCCTCATCACCTGATTACATAGTTTGCATATTATTTGTGCTAAACCTCTGATGCACTGTTGCCGTGCATCTGCTCATCCAAGTTAAG
Source organism: Vibrio sp. SSH13-20 (assembly GCF_040104475.1). NCBI lineage: Bacteria > Pseudomonadati > Pseudomonadota > Gammaproteobacteria > Vibrionales > Vibrionaceae > Vibrio > Vibrio sp. SSH13-20. The sequence goes on along the minus strand of NZ_JBECOU010000007.1, from coordinate 262,929 downwards.
AACCGTCAGTGCGTTACTTACGCTGGTTGCAATCACATCAATGGCTCCGGTTCTTAACGCTCCAAGTAGCGCCAATGGCTTACTGTTTTCAGCTGCAATCGCAATCACTTCTGCAATAGGTCTAAATTCTTCAATACCCAAGCCTATGACACGGTCACTCATCACCGTATTTGCTACGTTGCCGTGAATGTCAAAGAAGTCATAACCGGCAAAGTCCCCTACGACACCTTGCATCAAGCGAGATTGAACCACTTCATCTGGAGTGAACCAACCAAGGTCAACCATGTAGCTGTTTTCACTCATATCACCGATACCAACGAGGGCGACATCCGCTTTGCGCGCCAAATCCAGGGTTTGCTTAACCGTGGCATTTTGCATAAAGGCGACCTTTTGCTCGCGGTTTTCAGCATAGGCAGGCGCGTATAGGGTTTCCGATGTGCCGCCGTATTTCTTGGCAAATTGTCGACATATATGGTCGGCGTTGAACATACCGCCACGAGGGTGAATCCCGCCGATACCGCACACAAATTTACAATCGCGCGGCGTAATAACACCAATGTGGTGCGCCACAGAAGATACGTTACGCCCTTGTCCTACCGTCACCACCATGCCGTTCTTAAGGGTACTCGTCAGGTAATTAGAAACTAAACCAGAAACTTGCAGGCGTTGCGCTTCTTCATTAGGTTGATCTAAAGCAACCAGCGCTCGCTTCACACCAAAGCGTTCGATGAGGCGCTGCTCTATCTTGGCACTGAACACAGGGTGATATTTTACGGTAATCTCAACAATGCCTTCGTCACGAGCCTGTTTCAGCATTCGCCCAACTTTGGCACGTGATATGGAAAATTTTTTCGATATCTCTTCTTGTGTCGCACCATCTTGATAATAAGCAACGGAGATCTCCGTCAACAAGTCTGTACTTTCAATAGAAATATCTTGGTTAGAACTGCTCATGATTTTTCTCGCCCTTTTAGAGGATCGACATTGTATGCATTAGTGAGCATCTGCTCATTGACTTAGCATATGTTACCTACCAATTTTACTGCGACATTTGCTCACTGCAATGACATTTTCTCACTATGTCTTTTTATTAATCTCACTGCTGCTCAAGCCTTGAACAATAAGGGCAAACGTTTATTTGGGTCACGCTCTGAACACACAGCAAAAAAACGTTGATGAACTTCACTTAAAGTCGGTTTCGACGATTGACTTTCAGCATGGATAGGATAAATATGGATTCATCATTTACTCAGCTACCGATCAAATGTTCAAAGCAAATGTTCGGTACCGAAATTTTCCGTAGTTGGCTGAGCAGATGTCTCGTTAATTATGATGAGACGATTAGCCGACACGCTTGCAAATGCACAAGCTGTGGTACTCAAAACCACACTTAAGCCCATTTATATAGGATGATCGATTATGAGCAACAAGTTAGAGCAACTTCGTAAACTAACAACTGTAGTAGCGGACACTGGTGAAATTGACGCAATCAAAAAGTACCAACCTGAAGATGCAACAACGAACCCATCTCTTATCCTAAAAGCGGCTCAAATCGAAGAGTACGCACCTCTAATCGACGCTTCTATCGAATACGCAAAAGCACAAAGCAACGACAAAGCACAACAAGTACAAGACACTTGTGACATGCTTGCAGTAAACATCGGTAAAGAGATCCTAAAAACTATTCCTGGTCGTATCTCTACAGAAGTAGATGCTCGTCTTTCTTACGACACAGAAGGCAGTGTTGCTAAAGCGCGTCAACTTGTAAAAATGTACAACGACGCAGGCATCACTAACGACCGTATCCTAATCAAACTGGCTTCTACTTGGGAAGGTATTCGCGCTGCAGAGATCCTTGAAAAAGAAGGCATCAACTGTAACCTAACGCTTCTATTCTCTTTCGCACAAGCTCGTGCATGTGCTGAAGCAGGTGTATTCCTAATCTCGCCATTCGTTGGTCGCATCATGGACTGGTACAAAGCGAAAGAAGGTCGTGACTTCGAAGCTTCAGAAGATCCAGGTGTAATCTCAGTAACAGACATCTACAACTACTACAAAGACTACGGTTACAACACGGTTGTTATGGGCGCAAGCTTCCGTAACATCGGCGAGATCCTAGAACTTGCTGGCTGTGACCGTCTAACTATCGCTCCTGCTCTTCTTGCTGAGCTAGAAGCTGCTGAAGGCGAAGTTGTAGAGAAGCTAGTTGATTCTAAAGGTTCTAAAGAGCGTCCAGCTCCAATGTCTCACGCTGAGTTCCTATGGGAGCACAACCTAGACGCAATGGCTGTTGAGAAAGTAGCTGAAGGTATCCGTAACTTCGCGGTTGACCAAGGCAAACTAGAAGACATGATCGCAGCTAAGCTTTAATTGCTTACCAAAAGCGAGTAGCCAGCCTACTCGCTTTTAGCATCAGCGCTTTATTCAAAAAATTCTATTTGAACTTGTTCCGACGAGTTCCCTCTATTTAAATCAAATATCGAGAAGTAACTACTATGGATCGTAAATACCTTGCAAATGCAATCCGTGCACTAAGCATGGACGGTGTTCAACAAGCTAACTCTGGCCACCCAGGCGCACCTATGGGTATGGCTGACATCGCTGAAGTTCTTTGGCGCTCTCACCTAAACCACAACCCATCAAACCCAGAGTGGGCTGACCGTGACCGTTTCGTACTGTCTAACGGTCACGGCTCTATGCTTATCTATTCTCTACTGCACCTTGCAGGCTACGAGCTATCTATCGACGATCTTAAGAACTTCCGTCAGCTTCACTCTAAGACTCCTGGTCACCCAGAGTACGGCTACGCACCTGGTATCGAGACTACAACGGGTCCTCTAGGTCAAGGCATCACTAACGCTGTTGGTATGGCAATGGCTGAGAAAGCACTAGCGGCTCAGTTCAACAAAGAAGGCCACGACATCGTTGACCACTTCACTTACGTGTTTATGGGCGACGGCTGTCTGATGGAAGGTATCTCGCACGAGGCTTGTTCTCTTGCTGGTACGCTAGGTCTTGGCAAACTGATCGCATTCTGGGATGACAACGGCATCTCTATCGACGGTCACGTTGAAGGTTGGTTCTCTGACGACACGCCTAAGCGTTTTGAATCTTACGGCTGGCACGTAATCCCTGCTGTAGATGGTCACGACTCTGAAGCGATCAACGCAGCAATCGAAGCGGCAAAAGCAGATCCACGCCCTACACTTATCTGTACTAAAACTATCATCGGTTTTGGTTCACCAAACAAATCTGGTTCACACGACTGTCACGGTGCACCACTAGGTGCTGAAGAAATTGCAGCGACACGTAAAGAACTAGGTTGGGAGCACGGTCCTTTTGAAATTCCGCAGGAAGTCTACGCAGAATGGTCAGCGAAAGAAGCAGGCGCAGCTAAGGAAGCAGCGTGGGACGAGAAATTTGCAGCTTATGAAGCAGCGTACCCTGAGCTGGCAGCTGAATTCAAACGCCGCGTAAACGGTGATCTACCGGCTGAATGGGAAGCAAAAGCAAACCAAATCATTGCAGACCTTCAAGCAAACCCTGCGAACATCGCATCACGTAAAGCATCTCAAAACGCACTAGAAGCGTTTGGTCAAATGCTTCCAGAATTCATGGGCGGCTCTGCTGACCTAGCGCCTTCTAACCTAACTATGTGGTCTGGTTCTAAGTCTCTAGAAGCGAACGACTTCTCTGGTAACTACATCCACTACGGTGTACGTGAATTCGGTATGACAGCGATCATGAACGGTATCGCACTACACGGCGGTTTTGTTCCTTACGGTGCAACATTCCTAATGTTCATGGAATACGCTCGTAACGCTATGCGTATGGCTGCTCTGATGAAAGTTCAGAACATCCAAGTTTACACGCACGACTCTATCGGTCTTGGCGAAGATGGTCCAACTCACCAACCAGTTGAGCAAATCGCGTCTCTACGTCTGACTCCAAACATGAGCACATGGCGTCCATGTGACCAAGTTGAGTCTGCAGTAGCATGGAAACTGGCGATTGAACGTAAAGATGCACCATCTGCACTTATCTTCTCTCGTCAAAACCTTGCACAACAAGAGCGTACGGCTGAGCAAGTAGCGGACATCGCGAAAGGTGCTTACATCCTGAAAGACAGTGATGGCAAGCCTGAGCTAATCCTAATTGCAACTGGTTCTGAAGTTGAACTAGCAGTGAAAGCGGCTGAGCAACTAACCGCTGAAGGTAAGAAAGTGCGCGTTGTTTCAATGCCATCAACAGATGCATTCGACAAGCAAGACGCAGCTTACCGTGAATCAGTACTGCCATCTGACGTAACTGCACGTATCGCTGTAGAAGCGGGCATTGCAGACTTCTGGTACAAGTACGTTGGTTTCGACGGTCGTATCATCGGTATGACAACATTCGGTGAATCTGCACCGGCTGACCAACTGTTCGAAATGTTTGGTTTCACTGTAGAAAACGTAGTGAACACAGCAAAAGAACTGCTAGCTTAATCGCTTAGTATTATCAGTTTTCTCTATTGCGAATTTGAAAACTGAAAAGCCCCGCTTCGGCGGGGCTTTATTTTATCTAATCATTTTTCAACAACGATTCAGCTAACTGGTTGGAATCACTTCTCTTCAAACTGAATGGCTAGTCGATAGAAATCTTGGACTTGCTCTTTCAACTGCTTACTGTTTTGCTCTACAGAATGTGTTGCCGCTAAGTTCTGCTCTGCTGTCGAAGCAATAGAATGAATGTGCTGATTTACGTCGCTAGAAAGCTGCAACTGCTTATTAGCAGAGTCCGCGACATTCACCATCAAACCACTCATGGTTTGCATCATCTGCTCGACTTCAGATAATCGCAATGCACTTTGCTCTGCAACATTTGAACAAGTGTCCGTTTGTTCTTTGTTGGCAATAATGTCTTTCTGCCAACCTTGAATCGTTGTAAGCATGGTTTCAATGGATGCTTTAATTTGCTCAGTCGCATTCGAAGTACGCCCTGAGAGCGCTCTTACTTCATCAGCAACAACAGCAAAACCACGACCTTGTTCACCCGCTCGCGCAGCTTCAATTGCAGCATTAAGTGCTAGCAGATTAGTTTGGTCGGCAATCCCGCCAATCTCTTCCATTAATTGGCTTACCTTTTGCGCTTGATCGCTCAATTGATAGGTCGTTTCCGTCGCTTTCTCAGCTTGTAAGCTAAGTTGCGCTAAGTTGGTATGAGTTTGGTCGATGGTCTCTTTCGCCATCAGACATGACTGCAACGTATCGTCTATCAGTAGATGCGCGTCGTTAGTGCTGGATGAAACTGAATTTGCAGACGCTTCCATCGACTCTGTCGCATCGCGAACTTGCCGAATGTCTATGTTCTGCTGAGTTAGCGCTGATGAAACTTCTGCCGTCGTGCTGCTAAGCTCTTCCGCGCAACTTTGTAAAGGCAGAGCTGAGTCCGTCATACGTCCTAACACGGTGCGAATACGGGCAGAGAGCATCTTGATATGGAAATCTGCAATCGAGAATGGTTTATTTCCGGAATACACCAGACGACTTACACTGTCGTACTGCGCTTGTAACCTTTTAAATTGCAGAGGCGTATCAACAAGTTCCTGGCGGAAGAGAACAGCTAAAACACCTGCCGGTAACAATGTCGTTAACCAAGCAAGAGGACCTTCAAGTGACAGAGCCAAGCTCGTTACTGGTGCTACTAACGCACCAAGAAGAATTGCATAGCGCAAGGTGTCATTTAACTTCAACGCCCACGCTCGACCGGATTTCTCTGCTTTTAGAAGCCCTTGGTACGCTTTAGAAGCGATATCCACCCACTCTCGCTTGGGCTTAACACGAACCGATTGATAACCCACAACTTGATGGTCTTCATAAATTGGAGTTACGTAAGCATCGACCCAATAGTAACCACCCGACTTCGTACTGTTTTTTACAATTCCGCGCCACGCTTTGCCTTGTTTTAGGCGAGCCCACATATCACCAAAAGCGGCTTTGGGCATATCTCCGTGGCGAACGATATTGTGGTTTTGTCCGAGCAGTTCATCGTGACTGTATTCAGCAATTCTGCAAAACGCATCATTGCAATAAGTGATAACACCTTTGAGATCGGTGGTGGAGACCAGTTCGTCAGAATCTCCTACGAGGTTTTCTTGAGCTTTATTGGAAGTTGAGGCTGACATAGATGAGACTTCTATAGTTTTTATTAAATTGCGACAGGATATATACACGATTGTTATATTTATTACAAAATGCTAGAGAAAAAATCTTACCGATGCGACATTTAAAGCCCAAAAAACTCACTTAGATAACAATAATTAATCAATAATGTTACGGGTTGTGAGCTGATAGACAAAAAAGACCCAGCCTTAATAGCTGGGTCTTATAAAATTTTGAACTCAGTTTATGCAATTTGAGATTCAGAATTATTATTCGTTTTAACAATAAAGATTGCCATCACCAATAAGACAAAAGGTAAGACGTACAAATTCAAATTTTGCCACCCTACTGTCGACTCCAACCAACCAGACAAAAGTGCAGTAATGGTGACGCAACTAAATACGAAGAACTCGTTGAACGCCTGCGCTTTGCTTTTATTTTTCACTTCATAGCTCTGACTAAACAAACTGGTTGCGGCAATGAACATAAAATTCCATCCAACACCAAGTAAGATCAACGCCGTACTGAAGTGCCAAATAGATAACCCATGCATGTTAATTGCTATGCACGCGATGAACAGCACACCACCAGCTAAAATCATTTTCTTTGCACCGAATAGTTCAATTAACCGACCAGTAAAAAAAGCAGGCACAAACATGCCCAATACATGCCATTCAATAACCCCAGCAGCTCTTGTGAAATCAAACCCACAGCCAATCATGGCTAACGGTGTCGCTGTCATTAGTATATTCATCACGGCATAGGCAACCATCGCTGCTAACACCGCAATCATAAAGTTAGGATGATAAATAATGTCCTTGAGAGAGTCTGGTTTTGCATGGCAATTTTGCGTATGCGCCGCTGGAAATCGTATCGTCTGTAGTAAAACTAATGCCGTTATATACAAGACAATGAGTACAGCAAAAGCACTAATATAAAGTCCATCTGTCGACCACTTTTGCGAATAGATAGCGAGGCTTGGTCCCAAAACGGCAGCTAGCACGCCACCTGCCATAGAAATCGAGATCGCTCGATGCCGTGCTGATTCATCACACACTTCTATCGCAGCAAATCGATATAAAGTACCAAAACCAATCCCTACCCCTAGCAAAAAGGTCGAAGCACAAAACAAAGTAAAGTTTTGCAGAGATAGCGCATAGGCTGCCAACGACGCTCCAGCTATACCTATGATGTTACCTAAGCTAAAACCCAGACGGCGTCCCAGCTTTCCCATAATTAAGGACGCCGGGATCGTCGCAGACATTAATCCGAGAAACTGCAACGCTACTGGCAAAGTGATCATGCTTGAAGAAGGCGCAATTTGTTTACCGATAAGCGCAATGACAGAAATCAGAAGTATGTTTCCCGTCATCAATAAGGCTTGGCAAAGTGATAATAGCCAGACGTTTCTATTCATCTCATTCCTTGAGTGTTTTTTAATCTACCCAGACACCTTAACGGATTTAAGGCTAAAACACATGGGTTATGTGCGACAGGTTAAGCCATGACATAGCTAACTACTCTCTACTTAAACTAAAAAAGCCAGCGAGAAGCTGGCTTTTTGTGAGTGTTATTCGCTCAATTTTTATTTGGCACGACGCGCTTTTACTGCGTCGGATAGCTGACGTAGAACTGTTTCCGTATCTTCCCAGCCGATACATGCATCAGTAATCGATTGACCGTAAGTTGAAACTTTGCCATCAACCAAGTCTTGACGACCTTCAACAAGATGCGACTCAATCATCACACCGAAAATAGCATCTTCACCGCCAGAAATTTGCTCTGACACATCATCAGAAACTAACATTTGGCGTTTAAATTGCTTAGAGCTGTTCGCGTGGCTGAAGTCGATCATCACTTTCTTAGGCAGACCGGCAGCATCCAGCTCATCCTTAATTTGACCTACATGAGATGTGCTATAGTTTGGCTCCTTACCACCACGCAGAATAATGTGGCAATCAGGGTTACCTGCCGTTTCAACGATAGCAGAATGACCGTACTTAGTGACTGACAAGAAATGGTGAGATGCGCTTGCCGAACGGATTGCATCACTTGCGATCTTGATGTTGCCATCTGTACCGTTTTTAAAGCCAACAGGGCAAGACAGACCAGACGCAAGCTCACGGTGAACCTGAGACTCTGTTGTACGAGCACCAATCGCCCCCCAACTGATCAGGTCGGCAACGTATTGCGGCGTGATCATATCTAGAAACTCGCTTGCCGTTGGAAGCCCCATATCAGTTAGATCAAGCAGAAGCTTACGTCCGATGCGAAGACCGTCGTTAAGTTTGTAAGTATCGTTTAGGTACGGGTCATTAATCAGACCTTTCCAACCTACCGTAGTACGTGGTTTTTCAAAGTAAACGCGCATCACAACTTCTAGTTGCTCACCGAGTTCATCACGAAGTACTTTCAGTTTTTTACCGTACTCTACCGCCGCCTCTGGGTCATGAATAGAACATGGACCAACAATCACTAGTAGGCGATCGTCTTTACCTTCAAGAATATTGTGGATGGCGTTACGACATTCAAAAGTAGTTGTGGAAGCAGTTTCGGTCGCCGGAAATTTTTCAAGCACTGCAACAGGTGGCAATAGCTCTTTTACTTTATTAATTCTTACATCATCAGTTTGAAACATTACTTCTACTTCCTAATTACTATCCAAGTCCCACTATTTTGCTCAAACTTTACTCACTGCAACATTGTTCACAAAGCAAGCAATAGTAAGGGCTGTGGGCTCATTTAATCGTGTCAATGCAAGTAACTTATCGACTTCGCCGACCGCTTGCAATCACTTTTTTTAAAAAAATGCAAATTAACTACTAATGTTCAAAACAAAACACAGCGTAAATTTTTATGTACACGGAAAGTTCAAAATTATCATATATTTTCCTGTAACTTTGAAAATCTTGTCTACAATGTAAGAAATATCAGAAGTTTGTGAGGTATTTGGCGACGAAAAGTGTAGCAAGATCTAAGATATTGTTGCTTGATGTTAATTTAAATGAATATTAAACTTATTTCTTATTAAACTAATTTCTTATAACTACCTAGTTTTACTCAAGTTGTAAAAACAAAGTAGAAACTAATATGCAATCAATACAAGGAAACATTATGAACAAAGTAGCAATTGCAGTAGCAGCAGTGGTAGCTGGTGGTTTAATTAACTCTGCTCAAGCTGAAATGTATATCGGGGGCAAAGTGGGCATGACTACGCTAGATGATGCTTGCTATTTAAACAGCCCTTGTGATGATGATGCTTTCGGTGCCGGAATGCACATCGGTTACGACTTTACCGATATCATTGGCCTTGAGTACGGTGTTGATTACTTAGGTGACTACGAAGCTAATTTCAAGTCAGGGGCTAATACAGTCAATACGATCGACGGTGATCTTTGGGCATTAACGCTTGCGCCTAAATTCAACTGGCATCTAAACGATACGTGGAATCTATTCGCGAAAATCGGTGGTGCTTACATGATTTCGGGTGACGAAAAAGATTTCGTTCCTACAGGCTCGCTTGGTGCTGAATACACTATCGATAGAAACTGGAGTGTTCGTGCTGAATACCAACGTTACCAAGATATCTCTGATGATGTCCTAGATGATATGGATGCAAACTTCTTTGGTATCGGTGTTAACTACAAGTTCGCAGCAGCACCTGTTGTTGCAGCAGTAGTAACAGAAGAAGTGGTTGCAGAGCCAGAACCAGTAATGATGACGAAGACGCACAAAGAAGAGTACGGTACAGGTACGTTTGAATTCGACAGTGCGAAGCTAACTGATTCAGTATCTGAGCGTCTAGACAACTTCGTAAACTTCTTGAACGAGTACCCACAAGCTCAAGTTGAAATCACTGGTTACACAGATAGCTCTGGTCCAGCAGCTTACAACCAAAAACTGTCTGAGCGTCGTGCTCAATCTGTTGCGGATTACCTAATCGCAGCAGGCATCGATGCAGACCGCTTCACAGTTACTGGTATGGGTGAAGAAAACCCAGTTGCAGACAACAGCACTCACGAAGGTCGCGAGAAGAACCGTCGTGTTGAAGTTGTCGTACCTGAGTTCCAATACGAAGAATTGGTACAACCAGAATAAGAGTTCCCGCTCTAATCTAGTCTAAGGGGTGCTTCGGCATCCCTTTTTGTTTGCTTCAGCTTTACCCTTCACTCTTTATCAAACTCATTCAGTTTCTCTGTTCGCCCTTCTCCATCCTATCTGGTTCCGACTCTTATACTAAAGGCGACCTGATGGTACGCTCGATTAAATATTTGATTTCAAGTTTGGTGAAAAGTAGCAGTTTTCTCAAAGACACATAGTTCATCGCTCTTGGTTCCAAAACCAATATACTCAAGTGATTCCACGACGCCGAATTCAGAGCATTGTCATCGCTCCTTTGATTACCGAAAGTAAGTAAGGAAAACAAGGTCGTATCATAGCTGGTTCTTTCCATGTTGTTTGACACAGTAATCGGGTCAATCACACGCTCCCGAAGGACGAGTTAACTGGGGTGAGAACTACAGCAGCAGACCCTAGTATTGCGCCGTACAAACAAAAACTGCACCGGAGTTCGGTGCAGTTGTGAGCTTGCCCTTGTGTGGCTCTAGATCATAAAAACACACCAATATAGTGATCCACCAATAACGCAACAAACAGCGCCAATAAGTGATAGATGGAGAATTTAAACGTTTCCATTGCGCTATTTAATTCCGGTGAAAACTTTAACTTCCACGCTTGATACATAAAGCCAGCATTGAGGAGCAATGAAGAGAATAAATATACAGAGCCGACCATCCCCACCAGCACAGGCAAAATACAGACAAGCGTGAGTAGAATCGTATACAAAAGAATTGATGTCTTGGTGTACTCAATGCCATGAGTGACTGGAAGCATTGGGATATCCACTTTGCGATAGTCTTCGACACGGTGAATTGCGAGCGCCCAGAAATGTGGCGGCGTCCAAATAAAAATAATCATTACCAATAGCCAAGCATGCGCGTGTAACTCTCCAGTTACCGCCGTCCAACCGAGTAGTGGCGGCATTGCGCCTGCAATCCCTGCAATCACAATATTCTGCGGGGTTGCTCGTTTAAGATACATGGTATAAACCACCGCATAACCTAACAAGCTTAAGAAGGTCATCCATGCCGTCAGTGGGTTGACCAATGCATGAAGCAACACAAACCCAATTCCCCCCAGAGCAGTAGCAAAAATCGCAACAGACAAAGGGTTAGTATCACCTGAAGGCAAAGGTCGCTTGTGCGTACGAGCCATTCGCGCATCAATACGGCGATCAATCAGGTGATTAAACGCTGCAGCAGAGCCTGCCATTAGGCCGATACCAGTAAGACCAATGGCAGCTTGTAACCAAGGAAAGTCAGCAACCGGAGCTAAGCTCATCCCAACAATAGCCGTAATTAACATAAGAGCGACGACTTTTGGCTTAGTTAGTTTTAAATAGGTTGACCCAATCTTTCTCTTACCACTTTCTAGAGGTAGCGCGATCTCTTTACTCATAGCGAACTCCTTTCGCTTGATGACCCCAACGAGCTTTACCCTGCCATAGGTAGAACTGACTAACGCAAATAAGTGTAAGCATAATGGCAGCGCCGAGGTTGTGTGCCACCGCAACATAAATAGGGAGCTGGAACACAACGTTACTCACGCCCAATAAGATCTGACACACCAAGGTGAATCCAATCCAGATACCGAGGCGTTGGGAATGATGTGAATCTTGTTTTAATAGTAAGATGCAGTAAATCAACACCACGCATGCGGTAATAATGGCACCAATACGGTGGCTAACATGAATAGTCATTCTGGCAGGGTAATCTAGGACACCGAACTCATAGTTATCAAAACCTGTCTGCCAAAACGAAAATGCCTCTTTCCAAGACAAATAGCTTGTCCAGTTACCTTCACATATTGGCAAAGTGGTACACATTAATGCGGCATAATTTGATGATGTCCATCCGCCAAGCAACACCTGCAACAACACCACACCAAAAGCCATCAAAGAGAACGTTCTCACGCTCTTGGAAGAAGGAGAAAAGTAGAGGCTGTTTTTAGATTGTAATTGGCAGTAGAACAGCGCTTGAAGTGCAAGCAGCGTAAAGCCGCCAAGTAGATGAAGCATAACTATCACTGGCATCAGCTTTAACGTTACCGTCCACATTCCTAATGCCGCTTGGCCCAAAACAAGAACGCAAAGCAAAACCGGAATTGTCGGATCAACTCGCTCTGCTCTCACCGCCATGATTGCCATCATCAGAATGACTAAGCCTAAAGTTCCAGCGAAGTAACGATGAATCATCTCTAACCACGCTTTTCCTTGCTCCACTGCTCGCTCCGGAAACAGAGCATTTGCCTTAGTAACTTCAGCTTCAGTTTGGGGTACAAATAACTGACCATAGCAACCAGGCCAATCTGGACATCCCAACCCCGCATCAGCCAAGCGTGTATATGCTCCCAACATAATGACTACAAGAGTAAGACACAGGCTGAACTTAACCAAACGACTTAACGTCATATTGCACTCTCCCTAGCCTACGCGTGATAACTTCAATAGCTTTCGTAAGTCCGCCAATACATCTTTACTTAACCGCACCAAATCCTCGTTGGCTTCTGGCGTATAGGACATAACTAGCTGCCCGAGAGGGTCGACGATCAACATCTGCCCTGCTTTCACTCTCGATGACAACGAATCATTCATTTGCATCACCACAATGCTCTGAGCAACATTATTGGTCTCTTCCGAAGTCCAGATAACCGGCACCACACGCTCCTGATATTTACCTAATGCAATGTGGCTTTGTTGCATCAAATGTATTTGTTGTTGGCACTGTTCTTTACACTCCGGAGGCAACACATACGCTAATTGCCAACCTTTTTCGTCTAATGGTGATGGCTGACCTAATTGTTCGAGCGTGATATATGGCTCAACCAATTCACCTCGATTGGTTACCCCCGTTTCATACCAACCTTGAATCAATACAACCTTGGCAATAATCGCGGGGAGCGCAAATAGACAAATCAGAGACACCAATACAATTCGTCCTTTCGTGACTGCATTTGTCATTTCTCACCTCCTTGTGAGCGTGGTTGTCGAATCCAACGAATAAAAATCAGGATTGTGATAAACAAAAATACGCCAGACATAGCAAACCATTGAAAAGAATAACCAAAGTGCTTTGCACTGGTTAACGGTAAGGGATTCCAAGGAAATGGGTACGACCATTGCGTTAGATTGTCAGGTTGAATGACCGTAGGCATTAACTCAATATTAAGCAGTTGGCTAAGTTGATTAATGTTGAGGTTTTGCACTCTTATCGTATCGCCCATTTCAGCCATTAGGTCTGAACTTAGTGGATTAGTAGATTTACGATACAAACGCCCTGTGATGTCATATGGCGTTGTCAGATATTCAACCTTCGGAAGTACGGCTCTGGATCTTTTCCCCTTCACAAATCCAAGTTCAAGCAGCGTCAGAGTCGCAGGATCATGAGACATCGATACGATTTGAAACGCTAGGTAACCCACTTCCCCCTGATAGGTCTGGTTATCTAATAAAATAATTGGGAGTGGTTCAGGCGTCACATTTGCTTGTACTTTAATCCCTATAACACTTTCTTCTCGCCAATCGTTCTTTTCCAGTACTTCAGATATGTCCTGATAAGAGGTATTTTCCCTTGCTAAAATCGCTTGTTCCAAACGCTGCTTTTCATTACCACGTTCCAATTGCCAAAAGCCCAGTTTGACCAATAGAGAAAACACAGCCACAGTTAAAAAGACAGCAACCCAAACCCATTTCGATAATATCGACGACGAAACCGGAGGTGCCATGTCCACCGTATTTCTGTTTAAGTTAACGCTTGTCCTTTTGCTGCTTTTCATCATCTTTAACCTCGCAAAAGCGCTTATCGAAATGGTTCGCGAAGACCCAGAGGATTCATCGAAGAAAGGCAAACCAATGAGCCACTATCTCGGTCGTCGTGTCATGTTTTCTGCGTTAGTCGTGATTCTCCTTCTCGTAGCGTTAGGGGCAGGATGGATAGCCCCAAATCCTCGTCCTTACTAGCTTTACAGCACATAAACGAAAACAAATAAGCATAGCCAAACCACGTCAACGAAGTGCCAATACCAACTGCCAGCTTGGAATGCGAAATGGTCTTTCGGAGAAAAGTGGTCCTTGGCGATGCGGAATAACAGCACAATGAGGAAAATGGTACCGAGACAAACGTGCAAACCGTGAAAGCCCGTGAGCATAAAGAAGGTATTACCGTAAATACCGGACTGCAACGTCAGCCCAATATCTTGATAAGCGTGTGCATATTCAACGGCTTGGTAATAGAGGAAGAAGCCCGCCAAGACGATGGTGATTTCCAACCAGACAATCAGTGCAGTTCGTTTATCTTGCTCTAAACTGATGTGTGCCATATGTAACGTAATCGATGACAATAGCAGCAAGATGGTGTTGGTTAATGGGATACCCTGCCAAGGCATTGCTTGGGTCGTATCACCACCCGGCGTGGTGGTGAGTGGCCAGATTGCTTCGAAACTCGGCCACAATACCTCATGTGTCATTAAGTTATTATCTGCACCACCTAACCAAGGCACGGAAATCATTCTTGCGTAGAAAAGAGCACCAAAAAAAGCACCAAAGAACATCACTTCCGAAAAGATGAACCAGCTCATCCCTTGTCGAAATGAACGCGTGATTTGCGCACTGTACTTTCCGGTAAGAGATTCTGTGATGACGTTGCTGAACCACCCTGCCAGCATATAGAGCAAAAACAACATACCAATGGCGAGAATGATGCCGCCTAACGTACCAACCGCGCCATCACTTTGAGTACCTTGAACGGTCATTCCGGCACCGACAGCAACGAGGAACAGCGCAAAAGCTCCTACGATTGGCCAACTGCTTTGTGCGGGAACATAATAGGTCTCAGGCTTGTTACTCATAAGTTCTCTCCTTACAGACGCGCCTCGGTTTGCGGCGTTAAGGTCTGTTTCTCGCTCCCTAAGAGGCTAGCTGTTGAAGACTCGCCCGATTGAGGAGGAAATTTGTAGAGTGTGTAAGACAAGGTCAACGTATGAATTGAATCCGGCACATCCGGCTCAATGTAGAAAATCAAAGGCATACTCGCTTGCTGCTTACCTTCCAATGGCTGTTGATTAAAGCAAAAACACTCGATTTTATTGAAGTAAGCCGCACCAGTACCCGGCGATACGGATGGCACAGCTTGCCCTACCAAATCTTCACCGCTCTGATTAAAAGCAAGATATTCGGTTTGAATCACTTCACCAGGGTGAACATCCATAAAAACGACTTTTGGTTTGAACTCCCAAGGCATGTCCGGGCTAACGTGCGCCATAAATTCCACACGAATCGTTCTGGTAATATCCGCCTGCATACCCGTCGGTTGAATTGCGGCCACATCACTGGTTTTACCGTTAATGCCCAATGCATCACACATGATGTCGTAGAGTGGCACAAGAGCAAAACCGAAGCCGAACATCAGCACTGTCGCTAGCAGCAACTTGATAGTGAGTCTCTTATTGGATGAATTACTTGGCATCTCACTCACCTCACTCTTCGGTTAATCGACTTTTGGCGGAGTTGTGAATGTATGATGTGGGGCTGGGCTAGGTACCGTCCACTCTAAACCCTCTGCACGTTCCCAAGGTTTTGCCGTTGCTTTTTCACCAC
Source organism: Vibrio sp. SSH13-20 (assembly GCF_040104475.1). Classification (NCBI taxonomy): domain Bacteria; kingdom Pseudomonadati; phylum Pseudomonadota; class Gammaproteobacteria; order Vibrionales; family Vibrionaceae; genus Vibrio; species Vibrio sp. SSH13-20. The sequence goes on along the minus strand of NZ_JBECOU010000007.1, from coordinate 247,074 downwards.
CACGAATACATTTGATGACTAGCCACAGAAAGATCAATTGAGACAGACCGAAGGCAAAGCCACCTATCGATACGATTTGGTTAACGTCGGCAAACTGGATAGCGTAATCAGGAATGCGTCTTGGCATCCCTGCTAAGCCCAAGAAATGCATTGGGAAGAACAACACATTGACCGAAATGATTGAACACCAGAAGTGCCATAGACTCAGCTTGTGGTCATACATATTGCCTGTCCACTTCGGTAGCCAGTAATACGCCGCGGCCATAATCGAGAACACCGCACCGGATACCAAGACATAATGGAAATGCGCAACAACAAAGTAAGTGTCATGGTATTGGAAATCCGCAGGTACAATCGCCAACATCAAGCCTGAGAAGCCACCTATTGTAAATAAGACAATAAAAGCAATGGCAAACAACATCGGCGTCTCAAACGTCATTGCGCCCCGCCACATAGTCGCCACCCAGTTAAACACTTTCACGCCAGTTGGCACTGCAATCAACATGGTGCAGTACATAAAGAAGAGTTCGGCGAATACTGGCATCCCCGTCGTAAACATATGGTGTGCCCACACTAGGAATGACAGCAATGCAATACTGCAGGTTGCGTAAACCATCGAATGATAGCCGAACAGTTTCTTGCCACTGAAAGCCGGAATGATTGCCGAGATAATCCCGAACGAAGGCAGGATCATGATGTATACCTCAGGGTGACCAAAGAACCAGAAGATGTGTTGGAACATCACAGGGTCACCGCCACCAGCGGCATCAAAGAAACTTGTACCAAAGTATTTGTCGGTCAGAACCATGGTGACCGCACCGGCTAATACGGGCATAACCGCGATCAACAAGAATGCAGTGATTAACCAAGTCCAAACAAACATTGGTAGCTTGAACCAAGTCATGCCTGGTGCACGCATGTTTACGATAGTCACGATAACGTTGATGGCACCCATAATGGAACTGATACCCATGATATGGACTGAGAAAACAAACAACGCCGTACTATCAGGACCATAAGTTGTGGAAAGCGGCGCATAGAAAGTCCAACCGAAATCAGGACCACCACCCGGTAAAAACAAAGAGCCGATCAAAATGAGGAACGCAAAAGGTAAGATCCAAAAACTCAAGTTGTTCATCCGTGGTAAAGCCATATCTGGAGCGCCAATCATCATTGGAATCATCCAGTTGGCTAAACCAGTAAACGCTGGCATGACGGCACCAAACACCATCACTAGTCCATGTACGGTCGTCATTTGGTTAAAGAACTGAGGGTCAACCAATTGTAGACCCGGTTGGAATAGCTCAGCACGGATGATCATCGCCATCGCACCGCCAGTGAGAAACATAGCAAAGCTAAACCATAAATAAAGCGTACCGATGTCTTTATGGCTGGTGGAATAAAGCCAACGCGCTAGCCCTTTTGGTGCGTGATGATGATCGTGGTCGTCTTCAATCGCAATGGTCGTGTTTGCAGTAGTTTGCGCTTCAGCAGGAGCAGACTTCACCGCTTTTTCAATTGGCTTACTCATATTTCCTCCTTGGCACTGTTTTGTGCCTTAAAGGCGTTAACATCGGATGCTTGAACGGTATCGCCAGTATCATTTCCCCAAGCATTACGTTGATAGGTAATTACAGCGGCAATTTCTTGATCGCTTAGTTGGTTAGCAAAAGCTTGCATGGCGGTGCCAGCTCGACCGTTCACCAATACATCGATGTGAGCAACAACCGGACCTTTGGCTATCTCGCTGCCTTTGATTGCCGGGAACGCGCCCGGAATGCCTTCGCCGTTCGCTTGATGGCACACAGCACAACGCGCGGTGTAAACCGACTCGCCTTGTCCCATCAAATCTTCCATTGAACGGTCTTGCGTCAATGCTTCTTGGGCAGCCGCCTTTTGTAAGGCAATTTCTTGTTTCTTGTCTGCCATCCACTGGTCGAAATCATCTTCCGCCATCGCATGAACAACAACTGGCATGAAACCATGCGCTCGACCACAAAGCTCCGCGCACTGACCACGATATACGCCCGGTTCATCAATCTTGGTCCAAGCCTCATTAATGAAACCAGGGATCGTATCTTTCTTAACAGCGAAATCAGGTACCCACCAAGAGTGAATTACGTCATCAGAAGTCATTAAGAAGCGAACTTTACGGTTGATAGGCAAAACCAGCGGGTTATCCACTTCGAGCAAGTAGTGCGCCCCTTTCGCTTCGATGCCATCGATTTCTTTCTGGCTGGTAGCAAGTAGGCTGAAAAATTCGACATCCTCGCCGAAATAACTGTAGTGCCACTTCCATTGAGAGCCGGTGATCTTCACAGTAAGGTCAGATTGGCTGGTGTCTTCCATCGCCACCAGCGTTTTGGTCGCAGGAATCGCCATAGCGATAAGAATAATGACCGGAATAACGGTCCAGATGATCTCCACTTTAGTGCTTTCGTGGAAATTAGCGGCAACTGCCCCTTTTGACTTGCGATGTTTGAAGATGGAATAGAACATCACACCGAATACAACAAAAGCGATAGCGCAACAAATGTAGAAGATCAGCATATGTAATTCATACACTTGCTCACTGATCCCCGTAACACCTCGCGTCATGTTGTAATCACTCTGCTCTGACCAACTGGACGAAGAAAACGTGATAAAAATCACATTCGTTAATAAGGCTAGAGTAGTTGCTAATCTTTTCAAAAGATCTCTCCTCTGCTCAGCCGCTGCGCTTGCGCGAGCTTCCTTGCTTCCCGATGCAAATATCGAACAAATTTACGAAAAATCACAAAAACTACGATTTCAGCACTCTTTGTTATATTTATGTTAAAAGGCTAGTTATAGTTCAATAGTTCTTCAAGAAATTAACTGTGAATAAATTCCGTACAGACTGAAAAATAAATTCGGTTTATCGATTGCCCTCTTTGAAATGTAATTGAGAACCATTTACATTAATTAAAAGAAAACATTGGGACGCTTTTAAGCAAAGAAGTGTCTAAACAAGTAGGCTCCCCCTACTAAGGAAAGACGAATATGACAGCACAAATTACTCAATGGCTAGCACGAGACCCAGATCCAAAAACTCGTGAAGAGCTTCAACACCTAGTCGATACAAATAACGAACAAGAACTGACAGATCGATTTGGTTCACGCTTAGCATTTGGTACCGCAGGTCTGCGCGGTAAAGTCGGTGCGGGTCCAAATCGCATGAACCGTTTAGTGATTCAAGAGACAGCAACAGGTCTCGGTCACTATCTGATTGAACAAGTGAAAGACGCATCGTCTCGCGGTGTTGTTATTGGCTACGATGGTCGCCCAGATTCTAAACAGTTCGCACACGATACAGCTTCTGTACTTACTGCTTTGGGCATCAAGGTTTACCTAACCTATAAAGTAGCAGCAACGCCAATTGTTGCTTTTGGTGTTCGTGAATTAAATGCAGCCGCTGCTGTGGTTGTTACCGCAAGCCACAACCCACCAGAATACAATGGCTTTAAAGTGTACTGGGAAAATGGCGCACAGATTATTCCACCTCACGATTCTGGTATTGCTGCAAAAATCGATGAAGCAACAACAAAACCGCTTCCTCTGATGTCACTGGACGATGCAAAACAAAAAGGTTTGTTAGTTTGGCTTGAAGACGAGTACTACCAAACTTATCGCAAAACAATGAACGACAATGCCCTGCTAACACCGGACAGCAACACAGATATCTCGATTGTTTACACGGCAATGCACGGTGTCGGTGCGGACATGGCAGAAACGTTGCTCGCAGACGCTGGCTTTAAAAAAGTCGCAAGCGTTCCAGAACAGCGTGAACCGGACGGTACGTTCCCTACCGTAAACTTCCCGAATCCTGAAGAAGCAGGCGCAATGGACATGGTGATGGCACTGGGTAAATCTGTCGATGCGGACATTGCTTGCGCGAACGATCCTGATGCAGACCGTTTTGCTGTGGCTGTAAAACGCCCAGATGGCGAATATCAGATGCTAACAGGTGACCAAGTGGGTTCATTGTTTGGTGACTACTTACTGCAAGGTCAACCAAATGCACTTGTTGGGAATACCATTGTGTCTTCTCGTCTATTGAGCAGTATTGCGAAAGCACACGGCGCAGAATACTACCAAACGTTAACTGGCTTTAAATGGCTAACTAACGTAGCAATGACACAAGAAACTGAAGCGAACCCATTCCTATTCGCTTACGAAGAAGCACTAGGCTACACAGTAGGTAATAAGGTATGGGATAAAGATGGTTTGTCAGCACTGGTCGCTTTCTCTCAATTGACAGGAAAATTGAAAGCACAAGGCAAAACGCTGTGGGATAAGTTAGAAGAACTATACCGCCAGCACGGTTTCTACTTCAACGCGCAGCGCAGCATTGCACTTGACCCTAAATCACCACCAATCGGTGACAAACTTCGCGCAAACCCACCGAAAGAGATTGCGGGTAAACGTATCGAAGTGATTGAAGATCTGAAGTCATCACTTCGCTTTGTGACCGATGGTCCAACAGAAGCGATTAACTTGCCAGCAAGTGACGTACTGGTTTACCACTTAGAAGACAAATCACGTGTGATTGTTCGCCCTTCTGGTACTGAGCCTAAGTTGAAGTGTTACTACGAGGTAATCAGCGACTTCCCAGCAGAGATGGATTACGCGCAAGCTAACCAAGCAGCGGAAGCGAAAATGAACGCACTTATCGAAGCGCATCAACAAAGCTTGTAATTCGAGTTTGAAACATCGATTCTTTGACAGCTACAAATAGCAAAAGAGGCGCATCGAGCGCCTCTTTTTTATGCAATTCAAACCAACTCAAACAATCTGTTTTTGCAGGAAATGTTTATCAATGCCTGCTGCTGGGTAGCCTGAATATTGCCCGACTTTTTCAAAACCCAATTTCAAGTAAAAATCGAGCGCTTGAAAGCTATAAGTATCGAGATACAAATGCGTGACTCCACGCGGTTTCACTTGCTCTTCCAGTAGAGCGATCAGCTTGCTTCCTAATCCCGAAGTGCGTGCCTCTGCATCAACCCACAGGTATTCAACAAACACGGTGTTATTAAACATTTCTCCCGTGAGTCCGCCAACAACCTTACCCTCGTCATTACGAGCAAAACAGCCAATGGCGTCTACGTCCCCATCCGGTAGATGCATGTTGTTATAAGCTCGGATGCCATCACGGATAAAATCGAGATCGTTTTGTTCTGGATTGAGTTTAAATTCAAGTTTCATACTGCCACTCCTTGGAAAATCAGTGTGATACTAAAACAAAAAGCCAGCGAGTGCTGGCTTTTGTTCAAAAATCTGATTGTTCCTACACATTACATCGCGAAGCTACTGAGCATCCACACCGCAAGGATAACGAACACCAAGCCCATTAGCTTACCTTGGTACATGCGGAATTTATCGTTTTCCAGCAACCCTTTGCCTAATGTCCCCGCCAATGCAACTAACAAAATATTGAATAGCAAGCCTAATACGTTTAGCAGCAAACCAAGCGCGAGCATTTGCTCACCCGACGATGCGGTAATGTTGCTAGAGACAAACTGAGGCAAAAACATCACGAAAAACACCAAGGCTTTCGGGTTCAGCAGGTTACTCATCAAAGCGCGTTGATAGTAAGTCGATGCCATCTTGTTTTTCTGGTCAAGCTCTGGTGCAGCAGAAACGTCCGCTCGTAAACAGTCCCACCCCATTTTGAGCAAGTACGCGCCCCCCAGTAGATGAAGCACTTTTAACGCGATTGGGCTCATGGCAATCAAGGTCGACACACCCATAGCTGCCAATAACGTTAAGATCACGCCGGATGTCGCGTTGCCTAAGCTTGCAAACAGACCAACTTTTTTGCCATAACTCATGCTAGAGCTGGCAATCAACAACATGTCAGGTCCAGGCAACAAAAGAAGTGCAATAACAGCGGTAAGATAAACAGGGAGTACAGATAAATCGATCATGGTGGAACTGGCTTTCTAAAACAGGCGGCGGATCTTATACCAATGAATAGATAACAACCAGACCAAATATCTTTCTACGAAGCAATATTCAGAAAATACAAAAGGTTTAATGCTCAATTTAAAAACAATTAACCTTTTTGATGTTTATTTTTAATACCAATAGCAATTTTGTACAAAAATAAGCAGGATGGATCCGGTAGACTCCAAATGATGTGGTGCTACTGTTTACGCTTGAGCTATTTGGACCGAGATGAAAGAAAAGAATAAGGAAATCGCGACTTTTAAGATTGCTCAAGAGTTGGGCGGGTTAGAGCTGCTCGATGCAAAATACGAAAAACAAAACTTCTCTCGCCATAGCCATGAAGGCTACACCATTGGTGTGATTGAAAAAGGCGCGCAGCAATTCTTTCGTACCGGTGGCAACCACATTGCACCGCAAGACAGTATCATTCTTGTAAACGCTGATGAGGTGCATAATGGTCACTCAGCGTCAGAAGGTGGCTGGGAATACAAAGCCATGTATCCCGTACCTGAGCAGTTTCAAACGCTTGGGGAAGAACTTGGCGCGCCCAATGTCGCTCAGCCCTACTTCCCGCAGCCCGTCGTTTACGATCCAGAGCTCGCGAATCAACTGCGATTAGTGTTCGATACTCTAGAGAAATCCGATAACCGCTTATTAAGAGAGACACTTGTCTACGGCACACTGGTCAAACTTGCCAGCAAGCACAGTACACATCGAGCTCCCCTTAAAGATACGACAAAAGCGCAAAAGCAAGTACATCTGGTCAAAGAGTTTCTTGAAGACTTTCCTCAAACCGATGTCTCTTTAGAAGAACTGGCGAAGTTAGCAGGGTTGAGCCCCTTCCACCTGTTGCGTGAATTTCAAAAGCAGTTTGGCTTTCCGCCGCACGCGTTTCAGATTCAACAAAGGCTAAGAATGGCGAAAAAGCTGCTCAAGCTAGGACAAAAGATTTCCGATGTTGCTCAAGAATGTGGTTTTCACGACCAAAGCCACTTGCATCGTCATTTTAAAAAAACCATGGGGGTAACGCCTGGGCAGTACATCAAGCACTGTTAGCAATTTTGTACAAGGCAGCATGCTTAGGTCAGCCTACCTTAACAGCATGTTTTTCTATTCAAGTTGAAGTTATGGATACTACTTTGCCAACTCATCAAGACTCAAAATTCTCACTCTTTTTACAAGGTACCATCGCAATGATGCCATTAAGCATCGCCGTACTGCCTTGGGGATTACTTGCGGGCTCATTTGCCATCGATACTGGCTTACACCCGCTGGAAGGTCAGGCGCTTTCCGCCATTCTGTTTGCTGGCTCCGCACAACTTGTTGCCATGGGCATGATTAAAGCTGGTGCAGGCTTAACCACCATGTTGCTGACGACCTTTTTCATTACCTCTCGCCATTTTCTTTATAGTGTTTCGATGCGCAGTAAAATTTCGCCATTGCCCTTAAAGTGGCGTCTTTCACTTGGCTTCTTACTCACTGATGAACTGTTTGCCATCGTCGGGCACCAATCCGATAAACAATTTGAACGATGGTACGCCCTTGGCGCTGGATTAAGCTTCTACCTATTTTGGAACTTCGCAACACTTGCTGGCATCGTCGCTGGCAGTTTGATACCTGAATTGAATGAGCTCGGATTGGAATTTGCCGTTGCTGCCACCTTTATCGCGATTGTGGTGCCAACGATAAAAAGCATTCCCGTGCTATGCAGTGTATTGGTAGCATTAGTTAGCTCAGTGACGCTGAATTATTACCAAGTGGAAGGAAGCTTGATGTTCGCGAGTATTCTCGCCATGTTGACGGGCTATTTGGTCGAACAGTTTACGACGAAAGCCCCAAACATTGAGAATACACCGGAGGAACGTCAATGATCTTTTTGTCTATCTTAGCCATGACAGCCTTGGTATTCACTAGCCGTTATCTATTTCTCGAACCAAAATTGCCGCTTAAATTGGGGGTAAGAACTCAAAAGATATTAAGCTACGCAAGCCCTGCAGTGCTCACCGCGATCTGGGCTCCTATCGTGTTTATGCCAGAAGGTGAACTGAGCGTCACATGGCAAAACCCATTTCTATTGGCTGCCCTATTAGCTGCTGCGATTGCATACCTCACAAAGAATGTATTGCTCACCACCATCGTAAGTATGGTCGCGTTTTTACTGCTTCGAATTTGGCTATAAGCTCGCGACTAAACAGCCAACCATTCAATCTCTAATAAGGTGATGTCTCCACACTTCAAACGTCCAAGGAAGACATCGCCTTGATGCACTTCACCCACGCCCTTTGGTGTCCCTGTCATCACGACATCGCCATCTTCTAGCGTTGTGTAGCTCTTCAACTCATCGAGAATGTTCATCGGTGGGTAAAGCATTTGCTTAACATGCCCTTTTTGAACATGAACACAGTTAATCAAAAGCTCTAAGTTGAGATCGTCAATATCGACACCTTGAAGAGAACGGAAACGGCTGAATACCGCTGAGCCATCAAACGCTTTGGCACGTTCCCAAGGTAATCCTTTTTCTTTGAGGTTAGATTGTAAACCGCGTTTGGTCAGATCTAAGCCGAGCCCAACCGCGCAGTATTGACCGTTTTTGATCACAAAGCAGATTTCGGCTTCGTAATGCAAAGGCTCTTGATGGAATGAGGTGAGTTTGGTTGAAACGGAAGTCGCCGGTTTATTGAACACTACCATTTGCTCTGGTACGGCATTATCTAGCTCTTGAATATGCTCAACGTAATTACGCCCGACACACAGAACTTTGCCGACTTTGATTTTCTTCTCTTCAACCTGAACGACGCTCATTGCTCTTCCCTGCAAAACAAAAAACGCATAATAATCCAACACGTTACGTTGTTGACACTAGTTCTCGTTTCGAGGTGTTAAAAACAAGACATTCAGCCCGTTTTGAGTGAATCATCACTAAATTGAACTTCGATAAGGTAAGAACCACAGACAAAAAAAAGCCAGCACGAAGCTGGCTTCCATAGTAACTAGGACAGGTTACTATTATAGGTAGTAACGAGCACCAAGTGCCCATTTGTCATCTGTTTTACGATCGTTTGCATCGTTTAGGTCGAACTGGTAGCCAGCGTAACCAACAAACTTAGGAGTGAAGTTGTATTCAGCCTGTACAGCCATCTCTTCACGAGCAGTTTCAGTTTTAGAGTTCTTAAATGTTTTACCTTCAACCATTTCGTAGTTAATGCTTAGGTTAAGGCTGCTTGGTAGTGCGTAAGCTAGTAGCGCTTCGTACGCATCGCTATCAACTAAGCGATCACCAGTAGTGCTGAAGTTCATGTTCTCGTTTGAGCCGTAAACTGCTGCAATGTATAGACCTTGACCGTATGAGCCGTACGCTGCAGATACTAGGTGAGATTCAGCAGATTCTTTGCTCACACCATCTTTAATGTCGCCGCCAGTGTATGTGTAACCGATCTTAGCACCCATGATTTCGTAAGAAAGAGCTGCTTGAACACGGTCATCGTAGTTTAGAGAGGTATCAGCGTCTGTTTGAGAACCTTGCCAACCTAGACCGAAGTTGATTGCACCAGCTTCGCCCAGCTCAATCGCGTTACGGTAAGAAAGCATCTTGTCCGCACGACCTGTACCTAGGTTACCGTGATCGTCGTAGATAAAGTCGTTCGCAAACGCGATAGGCATATCAGCAACGCCAGCTACATCGTAGTAAGGTGCCCACTGAGTACCACCAACTGCACGACCGTAAACATCGTGAGTTAGACCTAGGTAACCAAGACGAGTAGTAAATGTTTCGTCACCACCATCTAGGTAGTTAAGAGCCCATTCACCGCGAGCGTCAGCAGTAAAGCCGTTGCCTAGATCCTGAGTTGCTGTGAAGTTGATACGTGGAGAGTTAGTACCTACATCAGTGTCACCTTGCTCTGAACCGTTCACGTTAATAGATACGTGACCGCCAACAGAGAACGTTGTGCCATCGTTGTTGTAAAGCTCCACTGCTACTGCTTGTGTACCGAATGTTGCTGCTGCGATCGCTGCTGCTAGGAATTTTTTGTTCATTATAAAATCCATGTATTTATTCATTAGTTTATAAGTCAGTTTTATACAAAAGTAGATTGGGGCATCTTCTCCACCAATGTGCGTCACTTTTGATTAACAACTGCCAATCAATGTATTTCAGAAGTTCCCCAGAGCAGAGTGAAAAGATGTAATAAAAAAGAAAAATCGCAAACGTTTACCTTTTTTCTTTATACAAATTCTGAAAAATACACCCAAATTGGAAACAAATGCTTACATGTAACAACAAAAAATCCAGCTAAATCATTGTTAAAACAAACAATGAAAATTCAAACATGAAATCTTGAATTACAATTCGAGAAGAAAAAAATGATTAGGATCTTTTTTAAAAATATGTCGTTCGGTAGTCATTAGAAAAACATAAAAAAACATAAAACCCCCTTTTTCTCTTATTTTCATAAATAAGAAGGCATTCATACATTTGAAATAAATATGCAAACAAATCATAACTTAATAGAAATCTATCTTTAATTTTCTCGGTTTACCTTAGCGTCATCAATACATCGAGCAAGAAAGCTCATCGATTACAACTAGGGTAATAAGAAAATGAAAAAGGCAGCACTAACTACTGCAGTGTTAACAGCATTGGTATCAGCACCATCTTTTGCGGCGACAGTGTACAAAGATGGCGGCACTGAATTGAAGGTTGGCGGTCGCGTCGAGTTTCGTGGTGACTTTATTGGTTCAGGCGGTGCTGAAGTAGACGGTTCTATGGAAGATAAGTCACGTGCGCGTCTAAACCTCAAAGGTAAGGCTGACATCGGTAACGGTCTGTCTGCATTTGGTGTTTACGAAGCAGAACAAAAAACCGGTAAGAGCGAATTTAAAAACCGCTACATGTACGCAGGAGTAAGTGCAGATGCAGGTAGCTTCTCTGTAGGTCGTCAAGACATGGCTGCCGTTATCATCTCAGACATGACGGATATCACCGAGTTTTCTGGCGTTCAGCAAGTCATTGACTCATCTTCGGATAAGCAAGATAGCGTTTTCGCTTACCGTGGTGAATTCGATGCTCTACAAGTTCAAGCCACTTACCAAGCTAACTCCGAGGATAGCCAAGATAAATACGGCATTTCTGGTCTTTACTCTCTACCAATCGGTCTTGACCTAGGTCTTGCATACTCAGGCGGTGATGTAGACAAAGACAATTCAGAAGACCAAATCCTTAGTGGTATCGCTTACTCACTGGATAACCTCTACCTTGCAGGTACGTACTCACAAGGTGCACTGACAGATTCTGAAGACTTTACCGCTTATGAGCTAGTTGCAAGCTACAAGATCGCAAGTAAGTTTACCGTCGCTGGTCTTTACACTTTCCAAGAAAACGATCCAAATGGCGCTGTAAAGTACGATGCAGTTGAAGGTTTTGAGCTTGTGGGATACTACAAACTGAATAGCAACTTCCGCACTTACCTTTCTTACTACATGAACCAACTTGATGAAGCGAAAGACGCGGAAGGTAAAGTAACCGAAGGCGAAGATACACTTCGTCTTGGCGTACGCTACGACTTCTAATTGCGGCTTCTGCCCAAGCCAGCATCGCAGCAAGTTTTTGACCGGCACTTCGTGTCGGTCATTTTCTATTTATTGAGATAAGACCAACAGCTTTTCTACTTAAACCTAACTGCCCTCTTTTAATGCATTTACTCCCGAAGTTAGTGCAATTCCTCTAGTAGCCGTTAGACACGCCCTTCTCACCCTTTAAAAATCAACACGTTAAAAGTTGGCACACTAGCTGCAATATTAAAAACGAGCAAATGCATGGCAGCGTTTGTGCTTCTCGTTCTTTGTACCTACTTCGGTAGGCACGTCCTTTGAATTGGTAATGTCGCCTCCCTCTGGGAGGCATTTTTTTATTGGCTACCCCAACATTAGAACGTATGATCCTATCTATTGTTTAAAACCGGAAATATCCAATTGAATCATCATCCTGTCCAAGGAGCATCTTGGATGCTTACCGCAGGCTTGGCTTTTGCCATCGTTAATAGCTTTGCTCAAATCGCAAGTATTCACTTTGGTGTGTCATCCACGACATTTGCACTCTTCCAATACGCTATCGCCTTTTTCGCTATCTTGCCGTATCTGCGAACATTAGGAATTCGTCAGTCTCTACGTACTAACCACTTTGGGTGGCATGCATTGCGCATCTTCTTGGCGGTTATCGGTATCCAGCTTTGGTTATGGGCTCTCGCTTATCCGGTTCCTATCTGGCAAGGCATCGCTTTGCTTATGACTTCACCGTTGTTTGCAACGGTAGGTTCAGGTTTAATTCTGAAGGAAAAAGTAGGTGTTGCTCGTTGGATCGCAACGCTTACTGGCTTTATTGGCGCAATGATCATTCTTGAGCCTTGGTCAGACTCTTTTACCTGGGCAACGTTACTGCCTGTCGGCGCGGCTTTTTTCTGGGCATCTTATTCTTTAATGGTGAAAAAGCTGTCGGTGAACGATCCACCATCAACCATGGTGGTTTACTTACTGCTCTTGATCACGCCCTTTAATATTTTGCTGGCGGCACCTACATTTGCAATGCCTGAAGGCTGGAACATTTGGGGAATCTTAATCGCCGCAGGCATACTTACGGCACTAGCCCAGTGGGCAGTAGTCAAAGCTTACGCTGTCGCTGATGCATCGTTTGTACAACCATTCGACCACGCGAAACTGCCCTTAAATGTCTTTGCAGGCTGGCTAGTATTCAACTGGGTGCCACCAGGTCGACTATGGCTTGGTGCTGCAATCATTATCGGCTCCATTGCTTTCATTACTCATTGGGAAGCGAAAAAAAGAAAGTAATTTGAAAGAAATTTCTCGGTTTTGAGTTCTATATTTTCAGGAAAGGAAATGAGGAGCATCTTATGACACAGCCAATCAAAATTACATTGTATCGTTGGGCCGGCAGTTGGGGACCATTCAAAGTCAATATCCCATGCGGGGAATGTACATTAACCAAAGATATTCTTGCTGACACATTTGAAAATGAATTAGCAGATGTGCCAGTCGAGCTAGAAGTGAAAGATTGGTTGTCTCATTGGTGGGAGCCATTAAAACTTGGAGCATGGCATGCCCCTATCCTAGTCGTTGAAGGCAAAGTCGTCAGCCAAGGGGAAGCGCTAAACCGAGGCGTGCTTGTTCAATCTGTCATTGCTGAATGGACCAAGCGAGATCAGCTTAAAGGCAACATCGTTTACGGTAAGGCGACATGCCCTTACTGTGTTAAAGCGAAAAAGTTGCTTGATGAAGCTGGCGTTGACTACAAATATCATGATGTAGTGAAAGACAGCGCAGCCCTATATCGTATGATCCCTGAAGTGAAAGCCATCATTGGTGAAAAAACACCAGTGACCGTGCCACAAATATGGTTAGACGGTAAGTACATTGGAGGCGCGGATAATCTGGAAAAGTGGTTGGCTGAGAAAGGATTAGATAGCGTGCCAGATAACGTTGTCGAGATCCCAAGTCAAACGGCCTAGATATATCGATTGAGGTACCCAGAGCCAGAATGCAAAAAGCCCCGATATGACATCGGGGCTTTTCTTATTAATTCGCTAGTTTTTTCATTACGCGAGCAAACATAGAAGGCTTTTTCTTCTTCGCTTTACCGTAAAGCGCTTTGTGCATCGCGTCTTTAGCCATCATTTGACCAAAGTAAACACCACCAAGTTCGTAACCCATGACCTTCTCCTAAGAAGCAATTAACTGGTTTATGTTGTAATTTTACACCACAAAAACCATAAAACAAGACATAGGTCACATTTATTTTGTAATTTAATTACAAAGATTTTTATCCTAGCGAATAAGAAACGTAATTAACGTTTAGGTTGCTGGTATGTTTTACCTGCTGCTTTGTAGGTGTCTTTCGGTTTAATTTCAAAGAAAGTCTCGAAGAACCAAGCCGCAAACTTGATCAGGTGGTCACCTTCATTCATTACATGCTCAACGAACTCTTTCTCTTCACCGGACTCATCTGCTTGAACCGTAATGTGGTAAATGCGTTTTTCACCTTCTACTTCAGCAAGACCGAATTGACCTGTTAGCGATTCAGCAGCCTGAGCGACTTCTTCTTCCTCAGATGCTTTTAATAGCTCTAGCGCTTGAGGTAGGTTTTCTTGTTGACCGATTTCTTTCAGTAGAGCTTCAAATTCGTTTTGTTGCATGATTTCACCTAACAATGAACGGGTGTTGTCGATATGCCACTATTAACCAAGTGTAGATAACGACACAATAATTGGTTGCGCATTTTAGAGAGGACAACATGCCCTTGCAACCACATTCAACTAAGAACGCTCTGGTTGGACTAAACCACCAGAAGGGGTACGGAACTGTCCAACCACCAACACCAAACAAGAAATCACTGCAATCGAAATATAAAAGACGCCGAGTTGATGTTGAGTTGTTACCCAAGTTTCTACCAGATAGCCACCAAATAGCCCTGCTAAACACATCTGAATAGAACCCGACAATGCAGATACCGCACCTGCCTGTTGTTTATGAGGCGATAACAGTAAACTGATCGAAACAGGGAAAGACATGCCTTGCGCGAAGCTCAAACACGTAAAGGCAATGAGCAAAGATGTTGCTGTAAACGGCAATATAAGAAGCATCACTCCCGAAAAGGCAACAATGACAAAACTCATCAAAAGGATCTGTTGCTCTTTGTATCGAGCATTGATGATGTTGAGAACTAAACTCCCCATCAATAAACCTGCCGAAGGCACAATCATCAAGGTACCGTAATCGGCAGCAGTGAGACCAAGCTCTTGTTGCATTAAGAACGGATAGAGAGACAGTGTCACCAAAGCTGATAAGTAACTCAACCAGTTGTAGCTTGCGCTGCCTATTACTTGTTTGTTGGTCAACAACTCAAAGTAATTGCGCATCACACGTTTTGGCTCAAAGCGGCGTTTGGGGTATGGCAACGTTTCATGCAGCACAATAAAGCCAAGGGTAAAGATCGCCGTAAGATAAATAAGAACGAAGACAAAAACCGCATGCCAACTAATGTGATAAGCAATCCATCCACCAAACAAAGGCGCAACAATCGGCATCACAGAAGCAGTCACCGAGATGTATGACAACGCCTTGGTGAGCTGCGCTCCATCATAGCTATCTCGCAACACAGAGCGCCCAAGAACAGAGGCACTCCCAGCCCCAAGACCTTGTAGTAGACGTCCGGTCTCAAGTGCAAAAATGTGGTCCGCAAAGGCAATACAGATGATGGTTCCGGCGAGATACACACTTTGTCCCAAGATAAATACAGGACGGCGACCAATTGCGTCGGATAAAGGGCCATAAATTAGCTGTGAGACACCAAATCCGACAAGAAACAGCGTAACCAAGTTTTGAATCGTATGCTGAGGAAGATTCAAATCGTGACCAATCAAAGGCAAAGAGGGAAGATAGATACTGACGCCTACTTGACCAGTCGCGATGATCATCATCGCCAACAATAATGGTGTTTTACGCAATATACCCTCCTTACATCATGACAGTTTCACGACAGACAGTGTATATTTGATACTCAAAGATGATAATAAACCAAAATGGAAAGGGATTATTTCCCCTGAGGATGGAATAAGATGGATTGGATTCAGAGCGTTAATAGCTATATTCGCGTAGTCGAGGAAGGTAGCTTTAACGCAGCAGCGAGAAAACTCAACACCACCAGCTCCGCCATCAGTAAACGTATCCAATGGTTAGAGGACAAGATTGGTGTTCAATTATTAAAGCGAACCACTCGCTCGATCAGCCAAACTGAAGCAGGCGCTTTGTTTTATGAACGAGCCAAAGTCCAACTCGACTCTTGGCAATCCGTTTTAGATGAAACCCGTTCTGTTAACCAATCACCAGCAGGACTACTTAAAATTGGTGCGACTTTGGCGGTAGGCTCTAAATTTTTAGTACATTATCTTGATGATTTTCTTGAAAAATACCCTGATATTAAACTTCAGTTGATCACCACGCTACCAGGTCAGATACCAGAACTTAGCCTAGATTTGTTTATCAGCCGTGAGTTGGAGCAACTCAATTCCCTCAGCTTTAAAGCCAGCCCATTGTTCGAGCACAAAGCTCAGTTTTATGCTGCGCCAAGTTATCTAGAGAAACACGGTACACCAAAAACAATCGAAGAATTGTCGCAGCATAACGTTTTAATCTGGGGTGAGAAACCAGTACGAGAAATCAAGACCAATCGTGGAAAACGTGTCAGCCTATCGGGAAATTTCGCCACGACGAACCCAGAAGCCCTCTTCCATGGTGCTAAACGAGGCATGGGAATCTTGCTGTCTAATAACGTGATGATCAAAGAAGACCTAAAATCCGGCGCTTTAGTACCCATTCTTCCGGAAGTGACCGCTGATGAAGCGACTGTATATGCCTACTACCCAAAGCTGGACTATCAACACACCCGAACTCAACTGTTTCTCGACTATCTAAAAACGCGCTTAGAAGAAGAGAAACGTGCCTAAACTTTTGACTCTCTGGTGCTTCAAGTACTAGAGAGTAACTAGCCTTCTCCAAAGCAACTACCACTTTGATGAGAGTTAGCTCCCCTAGCACCTCACCCTATGGTTGAAAATCACCAATAAAACGTATCTTGAGTTTGAAAAATCACCTGAAGTAAACAATAGTTAACGTGATGCATATCGATTAAATGAGAAAAGATCGTGTAATAAAGCCAACACAAACACGATATGGGTAAACACAACGTCGGGTGAAATGTTCAATGGATCATGAACAAAAAAGTATCCAGTTACTTGATGAAATTCTAAAGCTCAATGGTAGCGCACTACTCGACAGAGTAACGCTTGAGCTCCATCAGCAATTTCAAAGCTACTGTACTTGCGTAGTTGAGATAGCACACCTACAACATTGTGCGGTGACACTTTCCAACTCTAGTGGCGGAACCATCGCAGACAGCATGTGTTACGGATTAGAAGGCACTCCTTGTGAGCAAGTCGCACAAGACATTGGCGAACTCATCTTCTATCAAGATGAAGTTTACAAGCTATTTCCTGAAGACCAAATGTTTCAGGACGCTGGCATTCAAGCGTATATCGGACTTCCTTTAAAAACACATACAGGTGAAGTGTTAGGCATCTTAGTGTCAACATTTACTCACTCCATCAGTGAAGCTGAAGCCGAAGAAATCATCTTCCATCACCGTTTTTATGCAAACATCATCATCCATAGTTTGCGAGAAAAGTGGATCAGTGAACGCTCAGACAAACTTCTCAACCAACTCAGTTACGAAGTCTCTCATGACAATCTAACAGGGCTGCTCAATCGCAGTTGTTTAGCTGATACGTTGGAGACCTTAACTCAGCAGGCAACTCGCCCTTTTAGTCTTGCGTATCTAGATATCGACAACTTTAAATCCATCAATGACATCAACGGTAACTACATCGGTGACCAAATCATTAAGTTCACTGCAAATGCGATTCAACAAAGCTTAACCTCGCCCAACAATGCGTTTCGAGTCGCAGGTGACGAGTTTGCTTTTATTACCTATGACGAAGATCCTGTTAGCGTCTGCCAAGAAATCCTCGATAAAATCGAAGCAGGCTATTCAGACAAATCCAATCGTATTTCTTTCACTGTCAGTATCGGGATCGCGAGAGCGCCTGTGCATATGCTGAATAGTGATGACTTAATACTGAATGCGAGCCTTGCGCTAAAAGACTGTAAAAAACGCCGAGACACCCGTATTCAACATTACGACACCCACTTAAGTGCACTTTACCATCGCCAGACACAACTGATTGAAGCACTGCGTGAGCAGCTTCGTTTAAGCATTGATGAAAATGAAGAGCTTTATGTCGTAGTCCAGCCAATTGTTGACATCACCAGTGACCGTTGGGACTACTTTGAAATCCTCGCGCGTTGGAACAGCAGCGTTTATGGCAACGTCTCGCCAGTGGAATTTATTGAAGCCGCCGAACAATCAGGGTTAATCATTGAGCTAGGCGAGCGCATCGTGGAACTCGCCTGCCGCGCAAAACAAAACTTAGAACGACAACTGGATTACACCGTCAAGCTTTCAATTAACTGTTCAGCTCATGAACTTATTGATTCTAATCGCTACATGAACTTCCTTACTCGGATTCTAGAAAAATACCATCACCAAGCTACAGACTTTGTTATCGAGCTTACAGAGACAGTCTTGCTGTCACAAAGTGGTCGAGAACAGATGGTATTGAATTCGTTACGCTATCTAGGCTTTAAGGTCGCATTAGATGATTTCGGCACAGGCTACTCAAGCTTAAACTACATTCACAACTACCCTATCGATAGCATCAAAATCGACGCGACATTTGTACGCAACATGCTCTCAAATACGACATCAGAACAAGTCGTTTTGTTGATCGCTCAACTGGCTCAGTTGCTTGAGGTTGATCTTATTGCTGAGGGGGTTGAGGATGACAGAGCCTTGCAAAAGCTCATTGAAATGGGTTGCCACCATATTCAAGGTTATTTTTATTCGAGACCACACAATGTTGACGAGCTAATTGGCATCATCAACGAAAAGCAGATGAAAAGCGCATAAAAAAGACCAAACAATGTTTGGTCTTTTTTGTGATTTATAAAACGGCTTGTTCTTTGTCTTTAAGCAGTTTGTCCATCTCGTCTCGAGTAGCAATAAAGCTCGCCATTTCCTTTTTAGGCACAGAGCTTGCCATCGGGATCTTCGCTCGCATTGCATTAACAGGACGACCGTATTCGATCAATTCGTAGTGAAGGTGCGGACCTGTTACACGTCCCGTTTTACCCGATAAGCCAATACGTTGACCACGAGAAACTTTCTGACCTTTCTTCACTAGGATCTTACTTAGGTGCAGATAGCGCGTCTTGTACTTACTGCCGTGCTCAATCACTACGTAGTTACCCGCATATGGGTGTTTACGAGTCATGATAACCGTGCCATCCCCCGTTGCTTCTACTGGTGTACCGATAGGCACAGCCCAGTCAGTACCGTTATGAGGTGCAACTCGACCCGTTACAGGATGAAGACGTTTCGGGTTAAAGCCTGAGCTGATACGCCAGCCTCGACTAACAGGGTAACGTTGGAAGGCACGCTGTAGGCTCTCACCTTTCGCATTATAGAATTGACCGTCGGTATGAAGATAAGCAGTCACTTCACGACCACGGTTGTAGATCTTAATTGCTTCGATTTCGTTCTTGCCAGTCGGCACGCCATCAATACTTTGAGAACGACGAACCACTTCGAATCGGTCACCTGCGCGTAAATCTTTACCGAAGTTAACCTGCTCTTTTAGTAGGTTCACCACTTGGCTGATTTCCGCTGAGCTCAAGCCCAAACGATTTGCTGATGACGAGAAACTACCATGAATCACGCCAACTAAAGGTTCTTGATGCCAAACACCTGGGATTGAGATGTCCGAGAAATCGTAGCTGCCATCAGCATTACGACGATAAACGACTTTGTCGGCGATAGAAAATTGAAGCTCCATCTTTTCCAATTCACCCGTCGACTCATCACGCCAAAAACGCAATGTGTTGCCGGGTTTTAAAGTATCAAGAGCAAGGAAGTTCAAATCCGTCTCCATCACTTTCATCAACGAACTGTAGCCGAAGCCCAGTTGGCTAAAAATGGAGCTCAGGTTGTCACCTGCTTGGATTTGGTATTCAAAATTTGGGGGAGAGACAACTTCTGCTGTTGTCGCCTCAAGAATATTTTCTACAACTCGCGATTCAGGCAAGTTAAGGGCGATGGTTTTAGTAAGGGAAGACTCTTTGAGAGAGTTGGAAACACCAATCGCAACTAATACTGGCAAGGAGTACAACAGTAGCGCTTTACGACTTGTCAGATTCGGCAACCGTCTTGTTGTAATTTCATTTGTAGACACGGGAATTACTATCTCCTTTATAACAAGGCTCATAGCTTATGCATTCCCGCATAAGAAATCACTATGAAATTACGAGATCTAGCGCAGAAAACACTTATTTTTTACAGAAGACAAAAAAATTCATTACTGTTGCATATGTAAGTTATTACCTACACGTTTAAGAGTGGTTGTAATCAATTGATTTGGTTGTTCTGCCATCGCTTGATCTTCTCCATGTTGAAGATATGAAAGCGAAATTTGTGTATCGCTGTTCCATTTCAATGAAGACATCTTGATTCGATCACCAATGAAAACGCTGTTAAGCAATACAACACGGCTTGGTACAGCATCAAACTTAAATAAACCGATGTAGTAAAACGCCCCAGAACCTTGTGTTGTCACGATAACAGGAGCCACAATCCAAGGGGTCTCACTTACGTTACGCTGCGCAATAAACTCGGTAGGTACCAGCACCTCGCCTTTTGTTGCACCAGCATCATACTGACCTTTTAAAAAACCATGCTCTTTATCCCACTCATCAAGAAAAGTCACCGCACCCTGCTCTGGAACTTGAACAGTCCACGGATTTCGTGACTGAATACCCAGCACTTCCGCTACGATTGAATTAGATTGTGCCTGCGCTTTAGGAAACTTTGCCATGATCTCATCATCAGAAAGGCTAAACCGGTAAATGCCCGCAATGATAACCACAGCTAACAGTACGATTGGGATCAGGAGAATGAGGGGAATAGGTAGGATTCTCTTACGAGTCATGAAGACTTCCTTGTGTTCTTGTTCTCTGAATTATGTTCGGAGTATATACCATTTATAGAGCGAAGACCGCTCTGCCTATCCGTTCATTTTGACTCAAGTGTTTCAAAATTAAACTAAACTGTTTGGTGGGCAACCAATAGGTAATAACGATGACAAAAATCACCCACACATGCGAGTGTGCCTGTGGCTTAGTCCAACTGCGTTGCACGGCGGAGCCCATTCGCACTTCTATTTGCCACTGTTTCGAATGTCAAAAGCGCACGGGGAGTGTGTTTGGTGTTCAAGCTCGGTTTCACAAAGACCAAGTAATATTAGATGGCGATACCACCAGTTATACTCGTATCGCCGATTCAGGAAATCAAGTGCATTACGAATTTTGCCCGGCATGCGGTACAACAATGCGCTTACTGCTTTCAGACGCCCCAGACTACGTGGTGATCCCAATGGGATTGTTTAACAATAAAGAGTTTCCACAACCCACTATTTCCATTTATGAGCAAAGAAAACAGGGATGGGTCAGCTTTGATTGCACCATGGAACACGTTAGATAAATATTTGTTATGCAGAATTTGAACTCTCTCAACATTTGAGTTTGCTCAACAATAGTTGAGACTTTATTGAGAATGATCAACCAAGTAATCGCGTAAGTACTTTCGTTCCGCGCCACGAGCGCTATAATCTGCTCCTAACATTTGGTGAGGCTTTATTGTGATTTCCAGACTTCCTCGTTGGGTGGAATATGGCGCTTTTCTGCTTGCTCTTCTCGCAGGTTGCGTCAATGCCGTGGGTCTTCTCGGCTTTCAACATCAAGCGATAACGCATCTTTCCGGAACCGTAACTCAGCTAGGGAACAGCTTGCTAACAGGTGTGGATACAACCATTCACCTGCTCCTTATTGTATTTAGCTTTTTGATTGGCTCTGCATTTAGTGGATTCTTTATCGAAAGCAGCGCGCTCAAGCTTGGTCGTCGCTATGGTGTAGCTCTTTGCATAGAGGGTAGCCTGCTGTTGCTCAGCTTGGGCTTTCTGGTACAAGGTAATGTTTATGGTCAATACCTTGCCTCTGCCGCTTGCGGCTTACAAAATGCGATGATCACAACATTCAGCGGAGCTGTCGTCCGAACCACTCACATGACCGGTATTATTACTGACCTCGGTATTATGATTGGAGAGAGCTTGCGAGGACGTCAGTTTGACCGACGTAAAGCCAAGCTGTTTATCTTTATCTTCCTTGGCTTCTTATTAGGCGGTACAGCTGGTGCAGGTTTATTTAACGTTTACGAGCTGTACGCATTAGCCTTCCCGGCTCTGTTAGCTTTTATAATTGCCATTGCATACTGGAGTTACCTCTACTTGCAGAGCCGCAACCAAACCGCCTAGTTTTTAATGACGGTTTAAGCATTCGACTTAAACCGTCTTATCTCTCTTGTCACTCGGTTAGCCTATAAACCCTATCTACTGGCAGAAAACGCTGTCATTGGCTTGAGATCCCAATCACATTTGCTAGGCTTTTTATTGCTCTAGTCACACTGTACCCCTTAACACTCTGCACTGAGCAGCTTACGTGCTACAATTTTCTAACACGAGCAACAAATTCATATACAAGATTCTAGGTTTAGTACTTTTAGCCGAAAAAACGGCTGAATAACTAGATGTATTTAATGAATAGTATTGCAATGGATGCAGTTTGCGGGTAATCTCCGCACACTGTGATTAAATACGGATGTTTAGTGAATATTTATGTCATGGAATATGGCGAGTATTGACTAGTAGTAACATGAGACAAACAATGCATAACAACACTAATGCTGCTGAAGCGCCTAAGGGCAACTTTTGGATGTTCTTCATCCCATCCCTAATCGGTCTTCTACTTTTCATGGCACCAATCTCTTACGATGGTGGTCTGACAATCCCTGTCGCGGTAATGGCAAAAGTCATTCCTGCAGTTCTTGGCGATACTTTAATTGCTATCGTAACCGCTATTGTTGCTTTCATGGCGCTAGCTTCTGTTCTTTGCAAAATTTTCAAGCCAGCAGCAATCCTACGTAACGGTTTCTTGAACGGTCTATTTAATCCGTCTCCACTTTGGTTGTTGGTTCGCCTAATTGGCGGTGCAGCGGTGCTGATGACGTTCTTCCAAGTGGGTCCAAAAGCAATTTGGGAAGAAAACACAGGCGGTCTTGTTCTTACTGGTCTGCTACCAACGCTATTCGCGGTATTTATTTTCGCAGGTCTATTGCTGCCTTTATTACTTAATTTTGGTCTATTAGAACTGTTCGGTGCCCTACTAAGTAAAGTAATGCGCCCAGTCTTCAACTTGCCAGGTCGTAGCGCGATCGACTGTATGGCTTCTTGGTTGGGTGATGGTAGTGTGGGTATCCTACTAACCAGTAAACAATACGAAAACAACTTCTACACTCAACGTGAAGCTGCGGTTGTAGGTACGACTTTCTCAGCAGTATCGATTACCTTTAGTTTGGTTGTCCTTGCTCAGGTTCAACTAGAGCACCTATTCCTGCCTTTCTACGGCGCAATCTGTCTAGCTGGCGTTATTGCAGCAATTATCATCCCTCGCCTACCACCATTGAGCCTAAAGAAAGACCGTTACATGGATGGCAGCGAACCGAAAAAAGATGCGGACGCAGTACCTGCTGGTCACACGACTTTTTCTTGGGGTATGGATCTTGCGCTAAAACGCGCTGGTCAAGTGACTTCTGTACAGTCGGTATTTAAAGAAGGCGTACATAACGCAATCGACATGGTGTTTGGCGTGCTTCCTGTGGTTATGGGTCTTGGTACCGTGGCATTAATCATTGCAGAATACACGTCTGTATTTGAGATCCTAGGTCAACCATTTATCCCTTACCTAGAATTGCTACAAATCCCTGAAGCAGCAGCAGCGTCTCAAACTATCGTTGTTGGTTTTGCAGATATGTTTATCCCAGCAATCCTAGCGGCATCTATCGATAACGAAATGACTCGCTTTGTAATTGCAGCAATGTCAGTAACTCAGCTTATCTACATGTCAGAAGTGGGCGCTCTGCTTCTAGGTAGTAAGATTCCAGTGAACATCGTAGAACTGTTCGTAATCTTCATTCTACGCACGCTGATTACGCTACCGGTCATTGCAGGTGTAGCTCATCTTATTTTCTAAATTTGATGCAATTAATAAAGGCTCCGCTCTGTCGGGGCCTTTTTTGTATTTGTAACATCAGTTTGTTTTCTTAGCTCATATTTACCATATTCTTTGGTTCTACCCTCGCTTTCTTTACGTCTCATTTTTGATACATAACTTATAAATATCATTTCAAATTCATCTATTTAAATTAGTTAGACACCCAAGATAAGACTTGTTTCTATAAGGCTCAGTGATACCATTCTTATGTTTTTAACAGTTTAATGACGAAGTCCAACAATTCAGATCAAAGTCACAACTTTTAAATTCATCTAGGCTTTTTATCCCGTTTCGACAATAAAAGCCGTAAATAGCCTTCAGGTTTCTGATAAATCTGTCGATAAACAAAATAACAAACACAATTCTGTGTTCACATCTGCCGAAATCACCCAGGGAAGAAGAGGTGAAAGCAGAGTAAACCAGCCGGGAGACTCGAGAGGGAAAAGTATGAAATTCAGACATAAGGTTGTAACTGCCTCTTCTATTTTACTGCTTGTTACTGTGGCATTGCTGTCGACACAACAGGTTATGACTATCCGTTCGCAGATCGAAGAAAACATTGATACGAGTGTGAACGAAATTCTCTCCAGTGTGGGGAACACTGTAGAGTCCGAAATGAACGCGAAGAAAGATCTTGCTCAATCGATGACCGAGATCTTGGAAATTAATCCAAGCGATCACGATTACGTAAAAGATGTACTAGAAAAGCCAATGCCAAAATCAAGCTTCTTGGCAATCGGGTACGCATACGACCACGATGGTTCCTTAATCGAAAACGATGACGGCTGGGAAGCTGGTGCCGACTATGATCCTCGTGTTCGCCCTTGGTTTGTCTCTGCAAAAGCACAGGGCAAACTTATCGTCACTGACCCTTATGTTGATGTCTCTTCTAAGAAGGTCATTATTTCTATCGGTACGCCAGTTCGCGAAGCTGGTCGATTCCTAGCAGCGATGTTCTACGATATGGAGCTGACCACCCTTTCTGACTTGGTAAACCAAGTCAATCTATTTGATGCCGGCTACCTCTTCCTCGTTACTGCAGACGGCACGACGATTGCTCACCCAGAAGCGAAATACAATGGTGAGAAGCTATCGAGCTACTTGCCACAAGTCGAGATCAAACCTGGCGCTCAACACATTGAGATTAACGGCAACAAATACATGGCGAGCCTGTCGCACATTGCGGGTGAAAATTGGTATGTAGGCGCGCTTGTCGACGAAAGCATTGCGTATTCTGCAGTAGGTAAGCTGCGTAATAGTGCAATCATCTACTCATTGATTGCCGTGATTGCCTCTATCATCGCACTGACTATCCTTATCCGTACCTTGATGCGCCCTCTTGATGAGCTAAACACAGCAATCCAAGCCGTCGCATCAGGCAAAGGCGATTTAACGCAGCGTTTGGACACCAATACCGATCAAGAATTCTCTGAACTAGCAAAAGGTTTCAATACCTTTATGGAGAACTTGCAGCACCAGATCATCGAATCGAAGAGTATCTCTGATCAGATCCTCAGCGGAACGCAAATTACTGCTGAAGGTGCACGTGACTCTGCGTCTGCGATTCAGACTCAACTTCAAGAGCTAGAACAACTTGCAACAGCTATGCACGAAATGTCAGTAACGGCAACCGAAGTAGCTAACAACGCGCAAGGCGCGGCAAGTGCAGCGAAAGAAGCGGATGAAGCGACCATGCAAGGCTCTTCTATCGTAAATGAGTCGACTGAAACGATTAACCTACTTTCTGACAGCATCGATCAAGCGGTTGAAGAAGTTCAAGGTTTAGAGTCTGCGACAGCTAACATTGAGACTATTCTTAAAGTTATCAACGATATTGCAGACCAAACGAACCTACTTGCACTGAATGCGGCAATCGAAGCGGCGCGTGCAGGTGAATCTGGTCGTGGCTTCGCAGTGGTAGCCGATGAAGTACGTACTCTTGCACAACGTACTCAAGAGTCTACGACCGAAATTCGCAGCATGATTGAGCAATTGCAATCAGGCGCATCTTCTGTTGCTAGCGCAATGCACCAAAGCAAAGGCAGCGCAGTAGAAGCGGTAGAAAAAGCAGGACACGCAAATGACGCTCTACAACGCATCCGCGATGCGATTCAACGTATCTCGGACATGAACTTGCAGATTGCTTCGGCAGCTGAAGAGCAAAGCTTGGTAGCAGAAGAGATCAACAACAACACGGTCAACATCAAAGATCTATCGACTCAAGTTGCTGACTCTGCAAACCGCACCAACGATGCAATGCAAGCGCAGAATGAAGACGTTCGTAAACAAGACGAAATCCTTAACCGCTTTACGGTGTAACACTTCTCTTACTTACAAATGCAAAACAGCGAGCACAGTGCTCGCTGTTTTTTTATCGATTACAACACCACATGAACATAACGATCTTTTGAACGCTTGTAATAGTGCTCATCCACCTTCAGGTAAGTAAAGTTCCCAATCTGGATATACGTACTGCGCGGTGGAATACGCTTGTAGTGATAATAATAATGTTTTGGTCGTTTGTGTTTCACCACGACGACCTTTTTATGCTTGTGTTTATGTTTATGGTGATGATGACCGTGTTTATTATGATGATGCTTTGGATGCGCGGAAACATCAGCGCTGAACACTCCTAACGAAAGCATCATTCCAATCATGGTAAGAGAAAGTCGCTTCGACACTCAATTCCCCTTTTCTTAATAACTTGGGCGTTATGATAAAAAGAGAGGCAATCGCTCTTGTCAGGCGCTAGCGAGACAATTTCATCCCATGGTCAAATATCATCACGATTTATCAAGCCAAGGCCAATCCGATAAGAGCTACAGATGTATCACTCGCCAAAAGGCATAAAAAAGCCGTTTACCCCACGAGGCAAACGGCTTTTTAAAATTTGAGTCGCTTAAGCGTCAATCAATCAGTGGATACTACACCGCTTGTGCAAACAACAGGAAACAACCAAATAGGAAGATCACGCTCATGCCCATCGCACCGCCACCTGCTTCGTACACATTGTCATCATCCACAGGCACACGACGTACTTTCATCGTCATTGATAGTGGGACAAAAACTGCTAAGAACACGAGGATAATACCTGCGTAGCTTAGGATTGCGAGAAAGTGTTCTGGAGCAAACACGGCACCAAGCAGCGGTAGGATGAACGTTGTCACAAATACCACAGGCTTGCTAGCTTTAAGAAGGTCCGCATTTTGGTCATACAACGCCATTGCTACCCCCAAGAAAGACGTTAGAAGCGCCAGACCAGTGAACATCGATAGAATGAATTCTAGACCCGAGTATTGTTGACCAAGCACAGAGATCAACTCAGATACGTTAGAGAATTGAATAAGCTCGTGTGGAGGTAGGTTACCCACGACTGCAAACAACCAAAGTAGGTAGCACACAAGAGGAATCGTAGAGCCAACAATGATCATGTTGCGCAGTTGATTCTTACTTGCTTCTTTGTTGTAGGTCACTAAAGAAGGAATCACCACCATAAAGCCGAAGCTGGTGAATAGAACTGAGCTCTGTTTGATCAATGCCATTTTGTCTGCATTTACCACTTCACTTAGACCTTCAAATGACACATTTGGCGCAAGAGAGAATAGCGTTAGAATGAGCGCGACAATCATACCGATGAACAAGCCACGGTTTAGCTTATCCACCACACCAGTACCCGCTGATACGATAAGACCAACCAGCACAGTAAAGCCAACTTGGCTAGAAATCGTAGAAAGTGGTAGTCCCATTGACGTGGTGACTTTTTGTACCAAGTCACCCGCACCAATAATGTAAGCCATTAGCAGACAAACAAGTAGTGCATACAAAAGACCATTAGTAACAAGCTGACCACCTTTACCAAGGGTTTCGCGAGCGATTGCATTCATGCTGACACCACCACCTACTTTGCAGCTTGCTTCTAATAGAAGAAGTGCAGCGTAAGTTGTACCTGCCCAAATGAACAGCATAAGGAGAGTGCCCCAAAGAAGGCCAAATTGAGCAAGCACCATTGGTATGGCAAGCATACCAGCGCCAAGAGCAGTACCTGCTACGATCAGGGAGCTGCCGACAAGTTTTAGGTTCACGGTTAATACCTCTAAATTTAATCCGTTTTATTGTGACTTATCGTACTTTGGTTCGAAGTACGATCTACGGAAACGCCCTACCTTACAGCCCCAGAACTCAGCGCGAAGCCGGAATTCAGGATGCAAAAAGCCTAGATTCAAGAGGGATCTATCCTGTCTGAGCATATAAAGGGTGTAGGGAATCATTTCCGGGCAGAGTTCGATTAACGGAACGTCTCACTTTGGGTTCGAAGCAAAATCAGCGCATCCTTTTTCGTCAATCCCATTCTCTGCTGAATGGATTTGGTTCGAAAGGATTGTAAGGCATAAATAGGACGATTGAAAAGCAAAAGCTCCATCTTATAGCCATATATTTTAACAACTATCAGTTGATGCAACAGATATGTTGTAAAACCGCCGTTTATTTAGCCTTTTGTCGTTATAAAGAATAGAAAGTGAGCGATGGTACTCAATTTTTGAGGTGTACATGAAAATGTACACTTTGTTAGAAGGTGTTAGAAACCCGGAACATAGCCTAGATTCAGCAATATCGTTATTATTCGCTCCGTACCGACATGTTTCGGTTCACATACCTCTAAACACTGATTTACGGTTCGAAAATATAGGTAAGTGAGTGTTCCGAATGCTGGGTTTGGTTCCCCAGCATTTGTATCCTTTCGTTAATTATTCCAAGTGCTTTTATTTCACACAAACGCCTTTGTGGGATTTCGCTCGTCCGTATTTTGTTAAACGAACCAAACCTTCAACGTATTACATCTCCTTGTCTAGCGCATCAATAATGTATGTCAGCACAGCAATCCCCAAATCAGCAACCGAACGTTCCATCAAACTCAAGTGTTCATATGATTGAACTAACTCCTGTTGCTCAATATCACTGCGATGTAAAAACAGCTCTTTATAGTTCATCAATCGCTTTTGGGATTCTCGCGTTAGCCAAGTAACATCTAATCTTGTATCCCGGCTACTATTGCGAATTTCATCAAGAAGTTGATCTAAAATGCGTTGCATTTTGCGAATATTAACTTCGCCAGAAATTGATTTATAAAACTGATATTTTTCCATTTTCTGAAACTGACTGAATTCACGTTATTTTTTTGTGGAACGTCATTCTTATCACTATATCCATTCGGGTAAATATGGGGTGGTTAAACTGGTCCGGTTATTGCGTGCTTCAGGACAAAACTGTCCACTAAGGAGGAGCGATGCAAGTAGACCCGTTGATTGAAGTTCTGATTAGGCGACGCAAAATGAAAGGCGTGTCACGCGAACAAATGGCAAAAATTGCCGGAATGAGTGAAAAGACGTATCAGCGAATAGAGCGAGGCGAATCTGATTTAAAACTCTCACAATACCGTTCAATTTTGCGTGCATTAAACCTGACCGATTTAGACATCGCATTGGATGCAAGAGGTGTTGATAACATTTCTGCAGAAGACGTTGCGTCTGCGGCAAGATTACTTCCCCCGGAAGCACAGTCTATGCTGACCAAGCTTATCTTCTTAGTGCTAGAGCAAAAAACTAAGGCATCCCAAAAGTAGTGCTCTAGACGCATGAATCAAACACAGTTATGGTGAGCTAAACTTAAAGATTAGCGCTTCGATACTCCAAATTATGGGGGAATGTACTATGAGAAGCATCTGGGTAATCGCCACCACCCTACTCTGCTTGGTTGGGTCAACAAGCCTTTCAGCACAGTCACAGGTGAAACCAGCAGTAAAACCGATAACTCAACCGGGTAACAAACACGATTTACGCCCAGTAAACCGCCCTTACCGTCCCATTAAGCCACCGCACCATTACCGTCCGCCTTACTACCGACCACCCTACTATCATCGACCTCATTATGTCGTGAGACCACCCCGTTATCATTCGTCGTTTATCTATGTAAGACCGGGGTATTGGTATCCACCTTATCGTGGACGTTACTATTATTATCACAGTGATTTAGTAGATATTGCGACCTTTGCTGTCTTCGCTGGTATTACTTATGCCATTGTTCAAGATTCCTATTACCGTCGTGATGGTGTCCGCTATGTGTACGTTCGTTATCCACCAAGTGGTAACTACACCATATTGCGCGATGACCGTGTGATAACGTCATCGACGACCAATGATGCTCCGCCTTCAAGGCAGATCATTTCGCCATCATTAAGCTCAAATACAGCAAGAGTGAGTCCAATACCACCAGCGCCAAAGCCTGAGCCAAGCCCCTATAAACTTGGTGAAATCGTAGACTCGCTGCCTCACACTAAAGAAACTGTCGTCGTTAACGGGCAAAGTTATTTCAAATATAAAAATACTTGGTTTGCACCACTCAGAGCCGAGCGCAAATTTGTTGTGGTAGAGCCTCCGTTGTAGTGCTTTTTGTTTCATCCTAAACAAACAAAACCCGCACGCTGCGGGTTTATGTTGCTTAGCCGATAACCATTTGGATCAATCGCTTCTCAATACAGCGCTTCGAACTCTGGAATTTTCGCCTTGCCCCTCAGCAGTAAGAAGTTCAAGAACCGGCTCGTTGATGTAGTGAGTATTTTCTCTTCTTCAACACCATGTTTTTCCAGCAAAGCAATGGCCAACTCTAACTTGGAAATCTCTTCACTGAAGTGAGCATCCGATCCTGTGGTGAAGTAAACGCCAATTTCTTTACCTAGCTCCACAATACGGTCACAGCGACTATCACTGCCCTTACGGCTTTTACCTGTCAAAGACGTATTGTTTACTTCTACCGCGACATTGTGCTCTTTTGCACAACGCAGAACCTGCTCCATATCGAATGGGTAATTCGGGTTACCTAAGTGACCGAGAACATCCACTCTGCCACTTTTGATTGCATTAATCAGAGCGGCGGTATGCTCAACTTCCGTTGTGGGCTTAAACACGGGTTCATGAAAGCTCGCTATCACCCAATCAAGATGTTGATCAGAAGAAGGCGGTAAATCGATCTCCCCCTTCACATTCAGCGTGTTGGCTTCGACGCCACGAAGAATACCAACCTCATGTAAAAAGCGGGGCAAAATTCTTTGATTATTGAAATGCCAGTAGTGGGGGGCACCTGGCATCTCAGGAGCATGATCGGTGGTACAAAGAAGTTTTAGCCCCTTATTCTTGGCAGCCAACGCATTCTCTAAAATTGTGCTATAAGCGTGTCCACTGGCAATAGTATGGGTGTGGCTATCAATCACGATATCCATGGTAACCTCCTGAGATTGTGGACGAACTATCGAATTTCGAACGAGCCGTTTTGATTAAGGAACAAAGATAAGTCAGCAGGAACCGAATGATTCAGAACTTTATCAACGTTGACCGCATCAGAACGTAAATAGAACTCCAATGCCGCTTCTGGGTCTGTACCGCCGCGGATTTTACGATTGACCAAACGATCTTGTAGAAACTCCGCTTGGGTATCAATAAACACCGTAAAATCTGCCAAACGATGCAGTTCTTTCCATACTGGTTCATCAAGCAGCAGCCAGTTACCTTCAACAACGACAATGTTGCGATTAACTTGAATGGCATCATCAACTGGGTTATGTAAGTTGCGGTCGTAGTAAGGCCACTTACTGTCTTTCACTTTCAGTTGTTTCAGCTTGTCGATAAGCTCCGTGAGATTGAACGTCTCGTAAGAGCCTTTAATGCTGCGCAGTGGAACACGTTCACCATTACGCTCAATGGTGTTGCTGTCGAGGATTTCATTCGGGTAGTGAAAACCATCAAAAGGCAGAACCTGAAGTGGCTCTTGGTTTTCATCTTGTTCTGATAAATATTCCCAAAAGGCTGCTAGCGTAGACTTTCCACTACCCGGAGGGGCGCACAAGAACACAACAATACGCTCCTGCTTCTCGTGATAAAGGCGGGTAAACTTTTCGATAAGAGGTTGATGGATTCGCTTTACGTCGGCTTCAGGAAAGGTAGCTTCGGTCTCAAAACCACTGACATTTAAATTCACTTTCATGGTGAACCCTTATTGATTTATCTCCCCTTCGATTCTTTCTATCAACATTTCGCACGACAGCTTTAATACTGTTTTGATGAGCGCTTCGTATCTCATTTGCGAAAAGGACTCAAACGAAGAGAACTTAAGCTGATTGATCGACTCAAGATAAAAGCTGTCTTGCTGGGAAGAGAGTACTGATTGGTTTTTGATGAAGTCGTAAATCACGTCATCGGCAAACTCGACCTTTTCCGACTGAGTGACCGCGAACTCCAACACCTGATCGTACAACCCAATGTCAGCGTAAGTTTCCAGTGAGATCTTGCCCATTGCAAACATCAACTTAGACACCACATCGGTTGTTGCTAACGGACCATCTTCTTTCAATAAAGGATCCACAGCATACTCCTTCACGAGGTCGTCTTGAACGAACACTTTCGGAAGCAGTGCTTTTAACTTGAGGTTAATTATTTTGTTAGAAACCTGAAGAAACGCAGTGGCATTTTCGCACTCGTCCAGCTTCTCCAGTAATTCATCTTCACGTGACAACGTCTTATGACCTCTCCATTATGTGGCAGCACAGAGGCTACCACACAAATTCGTTGCAACTAAACCGTTAAGCTCACGTCATAAAACTCAAGTAACGCTTTTTCTGCATGAGCATTCCACACATAGTTGTTTGCGTTCAAAATTGCGTCTAATTCGACGAAGAACGGGTCTTGGTCTGCCAACGATAAAAAGTCATCAATCGCGGTCAACGGCAGGTCAATATGCGGGTAAATCAACTTTTTACCACCCGGAATATCCAACTGATTCAAAATCGTATGTGGCGCAGCTTGCAGACCACCAACGTGTGTGATCATGAACGATGGATTGATCTTACCTTGTGAAGACAAGTCGATAGACTCCACCATGTCGCCAGTTGAGCCACCAGACGTGCCCACAATATGCGTTGACTCGTAATGCACATTGTAGAAGTTAAACGGTACTTTAAATTTCTTATCGGTAGGTCCTGCGAAGAAGTTCAAGCAGCCGTCGTTACCCAACAGCTCGTCGCCTTGCTCTAATACTTGCGATACTGCTGCGTATACCATCACGTCATCGTAGCCTTTGCCGTCGTTAAGCGCTTTCAAATAAGTGACAGGATCATCAACTTGGGCTGTATTCACGTAATGCAGCTCAACGCCTTGCTCTTTTGCTTTCTCAACCGGAATTAAGCACTCTGCTCGGTCTAAACGTGCGGCGTCGATGTCCGTCACCACGATCAATTTTGGCTTCACTGGTCCGTTAATCGCGTAATCAATCGCGCCAATGCCCATTGGACCAGCACAAGCTAACAGCGCTAACGCCCCCCCCTCTTTGATGCCCATATCGTGCTCGTACACGTATTGTTTAGTGTGGTAACTAGCATGGTAAGCACCGATGATGCATGACATTGGCTCAGCCAAAGACGCATCTGCAAAGTAGTCACCGTGGTAAGGCAAAACGCAACCTAAGTCGATAGCGATTTTAGGAATGATAGAATACGTTGCGTTGCCGCCAAAAGTCTCATAGCTGTAGCCTGCCGAGTAACCAGTAGGCAAACCCATTGCAGGTTGCAGAACAAAGTAATCGCCTGCTCTGTATTGGTCTTTTAGGTTCTCACCGACTTCAACAATCACACCGGCGTACTCATGACCCGTCATCACCGGCACTTCATCAATGTTCTCAGGTACGCGTTTGTGTTTGCTGCCTAGCAATGCCGCTTTGTAAGTGGAAAGGCAGATGCTGTTTGAAATGTTTTTAACCAGAAGTTCATCGGCTGAAATGTTTGGCAAATCAAAAGTTCTTAGTTGAACGTCTTTCTCGCCACAGATAACTGCTGCCGTTGTTTGTACCATGATTTCTCTCCTACATGGGGCGGAATGGTCCACCCCATACTGCATTGTTAGGCTGGTTGCTCAGTAGCGACCGTTTGTTGCTTAATCTTATCCATCAGCTCGTCAAGCGCTGGGTCATTAAGGAAGTTCTTAATTGTCACGACAGGCAAGCCTGTTGCGTTTACTGCGCGGCTTTCTAAACTTTCGTGTGTCACGACAATGTCGGCTTCACTTGGCACTTTTTCGATGGCAAAGTTCTTCACTTCAATATCAATCCCGGCTTGTACTAACTTGCGCTTGAAGGTTGAAGCCCCCATCGCGCTTGAGCCCATACCAGCGTCACAAGCAAAGGCGACAAATGAAATTGGTTTGTTTACTTGTTGCGTTGCAGGTTTAATTGCACCTTCCGCTTTCATGTCTTTCATCTCAGAGACAGACTGTTCAAACTCGTCTTCTTTGTTTTCTGCTTTGCTCATCTTCAGAATCGCACTTGCGA
Organism: Vibrio sp. SSH13-20; assembly: GCF_040104475.1. Lineage (NCBI taxonomy): Bacteria > Pseudomonadati > Pseudomonadota > Gammaproteobacteria > Vibrionales > Vibrionaceae > Vibrio > Vibrio sp. SSH13-20. The sequence continues at coordinate 212,898 of NZ_JBECOU010000007.1, read as the reverse complement.
CAAGGAAGGAAACTATTGTTGCTGTTGTGACACCTGCGATGGTCGCTAGGAAACTGCCTTTTGGAGTAAGAGCTAGGTAAGAGAAGATTGAGCCTGGACTTGGACCTGCTACCAAACCTGCATCCAGTAGGTTGAAGGTTGCGATACCAGTCGCCGCACCTGCAATCATTGCCACAATCATAATTGGCTTCATTAGCACGTATGGGAAGTACAGCTCGTGAATACCACCAAAGAAGTGAATGATGATGGCACTTGGCGCAGAACGTTTAGACAGACCTTGACCAAACTTCGCGTAAGCCAACAGCATACCAAGACCCGGACCTGGGTTAGATGCCACCATAAAGAAGATAGATTTGCCTGTTTCAGCTGCTGCCTGCAGACCTAACGGGTAGTAAATCCCTTGGTCGATGGCATTGTTAAGGAACAGCACTTTCGCTGGTTCATTGATGATCGCAAGCAAAGGAAGGAATCCCGTTGCAACCAAAGCTTCAATGCCCGATTTAACGAATAAGTTAGCCGCTGTTACTGCAGGACCAACAATCTCATAGGCGAATAGACATAAAATCATGCCCACAATACCCAATGAGAAGTTGTTCACCACCATCTCAAAGCCCGAAGGGATGCGATGTTGGATTCGTTTATCCATTTGCACCACAACCCAAGCACTGAGCGGACCCATAATCATTGCGCCGACAAACATTGGAATGTCAGCACCAACAATAACGCCCATGGTACCGATGGCACCAGCAACCGCTCCGCGTTTGTCACCAACAATCTGACCGCCCGTATATCCAATTAACAGCGGCAATAAGTAAGTGATCATTGGACCAACAAGTTCACCAAATGCTTCGTTTGGCATCCAACCCGTTGGAATAAAGAGTGCAGTAATAAAGCCCCAAGCGATAAAGGCTCCGATATTTGGCAGCACCATGGCGGTCAAATGACCCCCGAAGGCTTGCACATTGGCTCGCATGTTTGGTTTCACGTTATATTCCTTTTTAGTATGCTTTTATTATGTCTAGCACTTGCTCCTTAGATGAGGCTTGTGCCAGCTTTGCAATGTTCTCTTCGTCCACAAACATCTCGCTTAACGCTTGAATCACCTCAATGTGGGTATCAGAGTCTTTTGCAGCTAGGGTAATAAGAATATTGGCAGGACCAAGGTCCGAACCAAAATCAACTGGTGAAGGGAAGATATGAATGCCCAAGCCCGTTTTTAGCACACCGGTTTCTGGACGAGCATGTGGCATTGCCAGTCCTGGGCACAACACATAGTAAGGACCATTTTCTTCGGTCGATTGGATGATGGCATCCGCGTATTGCTGAGAAACGTAACCTTTGTCTTCTAGGTATTGCGTTGTCTTTTTAACTGCGTCTTGCCATTGGTAAGCGCGGTCATTAATAACATCTACTAGTTCGTGGTCGATTAATTCATACAGCATTTTTAAACCCTATCAACAGTTCGGTTTCGATGGGTTAATTATCAATAAGAGTAGCTAAACCACGCAACCACGCTCCTTTTGTGCAACAAATCACAATTAAATAGCTGTCAATTTGTTTTAATCAACGTAGTTCAAAAATAGACAAAGAAAATTAGCAACAAATTTTCTTTAAGCAACATGTCAATAGGCATAGTTTGAACCCACGCACCAATCCAAACATTTCTAAAATTTACCAATAACATACCTTGATCACATTACGACTCTTGACTCACTATTTATCGTGATTAAATTCAAACTTCATTTTCCACTGATTCGGTGCCAACACGTTTCGAACAGGGACAATCATCACACTTGTTTGCGAAAAGAAATCGAAACGTTGCTTAGTTTCAGCAAATAATGAATAGCAAGTAGATAGTGAATAGCAGATACAGAAAACCCGCCGAGTGGCGGGTTTGAGAAGAAGTGAGTTGTATCGCACTTACGACTTATGACGTTTCGCCACCAGCGTAAACTTATAGTCGGTCGATTTAAAATAGTTGCGGCTGTATTCAAACACCACATCACCTTGTAAGAAACCACGTGTGCGCTTCTCAATGATCGGTTGTGCTGGGTCGATGTCTAACAAGTCTGCAATGTCTTGCGGCGGCAATACCGGGATGATTTCTTGTTCGCTGCGATCAATCACCATGCCCTTCTCTTTCTCGATAAAGTGATACTTAGAGCCTTGCATCACTTGGTAGGTGAGATCAGGGAACATCTCTGTTGGTAGCCAGGTTTCTTCTACTGTAATTGGGTTGTTATCAAGATAACGAACACGCTTCACGTAAAAGATTTTGTCGTCCTCATTAATGTTCAGAGCTTCAGCCATAGTTAACGATGCTTTGGTGATCTCGAACGCAACCACGTCACTGTGCGTCACCGCATTTAAATGTGCCCACTTCTCTGCAAAGCTGGTCTGCTGGTAAATATCGTAGTTAACCTTGTTCTCTTTCACATAGGTACCACTACCCTGCACGCTTTCCAGTTCACCATTTTCAATCAGCAATTTTAACGCTTGGCGAACCGTGACTCGGCTACAAGAGAATTCCTCGCGTAACTGGGCTTCGGTAGGAAGAGCGGTTCCTACTTCGTATTCGCCATCGCTGATCTTTTCACGAATCGCATCTGCAATCTGGCGATACATTGGCAGTCTTGCCATGTTTACCTCTATAAAAACAATACAAATGATCGTTCAAGTGAGCTTGTTTGAGACAACTCAAGAACCGAACACACCAGAGTGAACTATCATTGCAAGAAAGACTTGGTTTATAGGCTCTATAATACGAATTCAGGTCAACATGACAAGCACTTGTTCGCATATCGACATACAAAAACAAGCCAAAACAATACAAAAATAATACATATTTTAATTCAACTGCGATCCTGATCACGGATCATTTGTATTTAAAAGGTATTATTCACATCATTGTTGAATGCACAACAATGTCGAATGTGACAATGGGACAAAAGTTATGAAATTAACCTCTCTTACAAACCCATCGCTGATAAACCTACAAACGACGTTTGAAAGTCGTGACGCAGCGATTCGTGCACTTGCCGACCAGCTAAACCAGGAAGGCAAACTGCATAACAAGGAAGAATACCTACAAGCAGTGTTTGCTCGCGAAGAGCAAGGTCCGACGGCGCTAGGCGAAGGCTTAGCAGTACCGCACGGTAAGACAGATGCAGTAAAAGAGGCGGCATTTGCCGTAGCCACACTAAAGCAAGACTTAAAGTGGCAAGGTCTGGATGAAGACGAAGACGTAAACCTGATCTTCTTAATCGCAATTCCAAATGCGGAAGCAGGTTCAACACACATGCACCTGTTGACCGAACTGACCACAACCCTAGTGGATGACGATGTTCGTGAGGCAGTGCTAAACGCTACAAATGTAGAACAAATTTTCGCTTTGCTTGATGGTCAAACAGAGCAAGAAGAAAAACAAGACCAATTAGATACAAATGCACCTACCATCGTTTGTGTGACGGCTTGCCCTGCGGGTATTGCCCACACCTACATGGCAGCAGAATACCTAGAGAAGACAGGTAAGAAGCTGGGTTACAACGTGCATGTTGAAAAGCAAGGTGCGAACGGTATTGAAGATCGTCTGACTGCCGAACAGCTAAACAGTGCAACGGCAGTCGTTTTCGCGGCAGAAGTGGCGATCAAAGAACTTGAACGTTTTGAAGGCATTCCTCGTGTAGAAGTGCCAGTTGCGGAGCCAATCAAACACTCTGAGCGCATTCTTAACGAAGCGATTGAAGCAGGTAAAGCAGGTCGAAGCGCAGGCGCTGCGGTTGCAACCAATGACAAACCGAAGAAGCTACCGCTTAAGACTGAACTGAAACAAGCACTGCTATCAGGTATCTCTTACGCCGTTCCTCTTATCGTCGCTGGCGGTACCGTACTTGCTGTTGCCGTGCTATTGGCACAAATGTTCAACCTACAAGATTTGTATGCAGAAGAAGGCTCTTGGCTGTGGATGTACCGCAAGCTAGGTGGTGGTCTACTGGGTACATTGATGGTTCCTGTACTGGCGGCATACACCGCTTACTCATTGGCAGATAAACCAGCGCTTGGTCCAGGCTTTGCCGCAGGTATCGCCGCGAACCTTATCGGCTCTGGCTTCCTTGGTGGTGTTGTCGGCGGTTTGATTGCTGGTTACGTCATGCGTTGGGTAAAAGAAAACGTACGTCTAAACCCTGCGTTCAACGGCTTCCTAACCTTCTACCTATACCCGGTTATCGGTACTTTGGTTGCTGGTTCATTGATGCTGTTCGTTATCGGTAAACCTGTTGCTTGGCTAAACCAAGGTTTGACGGACTGGCTAAACGGCATGTCTGGCACCAACGCCCTACTTCTAGGCGCAGTAATTGGTTTATTCGTATCGTTCGATCTTGGTGGTCCAGTAAACAAAGCCGCTTACGCATTCTGTCTGGGTGCAATGGCGAACGGCGTTTACGGCCCATACGCTATCTTCGGTTCGGTGAAAATGGTCTCTGCGTTCACGGTAACGGCTTCAACCATGCTTGCACCTCGCCTGTTTAAAGATTTTGAAATCGAGACGGGTAAATCAACTTGGTTGCTTGGTCTAGCGGGCATCACTGAAGGTGCGATTCCAATGGCTATCGAAGATCCAATCCGCGTTATTGGCTCGTTCCTACTTGGCTCTGTCGTAACAGGCGCAATGGTAGGTGCTGCTGGCGTAGGTCTATCGACTCCAGGTGCAGGTATCTTCTCAATCTTCCTACTACACGATGCAGGTCTAGGCGCATTCACGGCTGCGGCAATCTGGTTTGGCGCTGCGCTGATTGGTGCAACTATCTCGACCATCACTCTCATCATGTGGCGAGCACACGCAGTAAAAAAGGGCAAATTTGTCACTGAGGCTGCTGCTCAGCCATAACCCGAATTATTTATACCCAAGTAACTTCAAGCTGCTTGGTTCAGCGAGAATGACTTGGTTTGTAGACGCGGCGGCGATTTGAAGGTCTAGTGGGTCTAAATCAAAAATCGGCAACAAAGTATACATGCCAAGGCAACTCGCCCTTTGGGAGCGTGTCATTGACCCGATTTCTGCTTCAAACAATTTGGAAATAGAGAGCTATTACACTGCATTGTTTTCCTTGAACTCGAATCAATGACAACGCTCTGAATCCTGCAGTTTGAAATCACTTGGGTATATAGATTCGCTCAACACAAACTTTGGGCGTGGGATTTCTGCGCCCTAAATATTCGTCGGCAAACATAAACGCCGCAAAAACGAATAGAAAACAATCAAATTTAAAACAAATTAACGGCAATTATTGCCTAAGACGGTAAAAGTTATGACTACATCTCGCGTTCATATTACTCCTCACATGCACTGGGATCGTGAATGGTACTTCACTACAGAAGAGTCTCGCATTCTGCTAGTGAACAACATGGAAGAAATCATGACTCGTCTGGAAAACGATCCAGACTACAAATACTACGTTCTAGACGGTCAAACCGCAGTTCTGGAAGATTACTTCGCAATCAAACCAGAGAACAAAGAGCGCGTACGTGAGCTAGTACAAGCAGGCAAACTGATTGTTGGTCCTTGGTACTCTCAAACGGATACGATGCAAGTATCTGGCGAATCTATCGTACGTAACATGCTTTACGGATTGCGCGACTGTCTAGCGCTAGGCGAGCCAATGAAGATTGGTTACCTGCCAGATTCATTCTCTATGAGCTCTCAGCTACCAGCTATCTACAACGGTTTCGGTATCAATCGCGCGATGTTCTGGCGTGGTTGTTCAGAGCGTCACGGTACAGATAAAACCGAATTCTTGTGGCAATCAAACGATGGCAGCGAAGTCTCTGCGCAAGTACTGCCACTGGGCTACGCGATTGGTAAATACCTACCGCAAGACGAAGAAGGTCTGCGCGCACGTCTAGATAAGTACTTCCCAGTGCTAGAAAAACCGTCGGTAACCAAAGACATCTTACTACCAAACGGTCACGACCAAATGCCTATCCAAAAAGACATCTTCGAGGTGATGGATAAGCTACGTGAAATCTACCCAGACAAAGAATTCAAAATGAGCCGCTTTGAAGAAGTGTTCGAGCGTATTGAAGCCGAGCGCGATCAGCTTGATACCATCAAAGGCGAGTTCAACGACGGTAAATACATGCGTGTTCACCGTACTATTTCTTCAACGCGTATGGACATCAAACTGATCCACGCAGAAGTAGAAAACAAGATCGTAAACATTCTTGAGCCACTAGCGTCTATCGCATGGACACTAGGTTTCGAATACCACCACGGTCTAATCGAGAAGATGTGGAAAGAGAGCATGAAGAACCACGCTCACGACTCGATTGGCTGCTGCTGTTCAGACAAAGTACACGCAGAGATCTTGAACCGTTACATCCTTGCGGACGACATGGCGACCAACCTGATCAACTTCTACAAACGTAAGATTGTTGACCACATGCCTGCACGCAAAGGTTGCGACAAGCTAGCACTATTCAACCTATCGCCATACGCTCGTGAAGAAGTGGTAAACACCACCATCACTATCCGTGCAGAACAGTTCAACCTGTTTGATGAAAACGGCACGCCAGTTGAGTACTTCATCCAAGATCAACGCGTGATCGACCCAGGTAAGATTGACCGTCAAATCGTTCACTACGGTAACTACGACCCGTTCATCGAATACGACATTCAAATCAAACACACTGTGCCAGCGATGGGCTTCACTACCCTACACATTCAAGCGAATGAGAAAGGCACGCAAAAAGTGGCTGAGCAGAAAGCTTTCTCATATGAAAATAGCCTGCTAGAGAACGAATTCTACCGCATCAACGTCAACGCAAACGGCACTCTGAACATCTTCGACAAAGAAACAGAGCACCTTTACGAACAAGCGCTGCGCATTGAAGACGGCTCTGACGATGGTGATGAATACGACTACTCACCTTCTCGTAAAGAGTGGCTACTGTACTCAGACGAATTCGATGCAGAAGTGAATGTGAAGCACGAAGGTTTCCAATCTGTGGCAACCATCAAGCTGCGCATGAACTTGCCAGAGAACCTACAACAACGTGAAGAGCGCACAGGTCAAAACGGTTACCTAGACGTGAACTGCCAAGTGGTTCTAAAACAAGGTACACGCCGTATTGAAGTTCGCATGGAGCTGGACAACCAAGCTGACGACCACCGCGTTCGCGTATTGGTGCCAACGCCGTTTGTGTCTGAGACCGTAGTAGCGGACAACCAGTTCGGTTTGATCACTCGCCCAACGAACGATCCAGAAATGGCGAACTGGGAAGCAGACGGCTGGAAAGAAGCACCAGTGCCAGTTTACCAGCTAATGAACTTTGCTGCGGTTGAGAACGCACAAGGTGGTATGGCGCTGATGAGCAACGGTCTGCGTGAGTTTGAAGTAATTTCAAGCCAAGGCAATGAAGAGCGTGACACATTCGCCCTAACCCTTCTGCGTGGTATCGGCGTGTTGGGTAAAGAAGAGTTGTTGCTTCGTCCGGGTCGTCCATCTGGTATCAAGATCCCGACGCCAGATTCACAAGTACGCGGCAAGATCGTTTGTGAGTTCGCACTATTCGGTTTCGCGGGCAACCACATCGAAGCAAACGTAATGGCGGCAGCGCGTGACAACGTGACTCCAATCCAATGCTACAACAAGATCCCTTACAACGCGATGAAGCTGAACGTAGGCGAGCAAAACCTACCGCTAACGCACAGCTTGCTAAACAAATCGCTAGAAGGTGCGGTACTGAGCGTACTGAAGAAAGCGGAAGACGAGGATGCACTCATCCTACGCGTCTACAACCCTTCAGAGAGCGAAGTGATTAACGACACCGTGGCATTTACTTCAGAAGTAACGTCATGGAAAGAAACACAGCTAGACGAGAAAGTGCTATCAAACGAAGTGGACACAGCATCGTTCGGTACTCTGAAACCGTGTCAGGTTAAGTCTTTCCAAGTGAAGTTCTAATCCGGTTCTCAGGATAAGGTCATCAACTAGATAACCCGTCCAAACCGACTCAGGCTTGCTCTCATCGTGGAGCAAGCCTCTCCTCTTCTTTCGTTCCAATCAAGAGAATATCGCCATGCAACACGCTCTATTCAAACTGGACAATGTGATTCAAAACTACGCTTGGGGCAGCCACACCTCGATTCATGATTTATTCGGCATCGACAATCCGGCGAACGAGCCACAAGCGGAAATCTGGATGGGTGCTCATCCAAACGGTTGTTCAAAGCTTGCTGACACCAAACAACTGCTGTCAGAAGTCATCAACCAAAACAAAACGCAATCGCTGGGTGATTACACCGCTGCACGTTTTGGTGAGCTACCGTTCCTATTTAAAGTACTTGCCGCTGAAACACCGCTGTCTATCCAAGTACACCCTAGTAAGCACAAAGCGGAAATTGGCTTTGCTCGTGAAAACGAACAAGGTATCCCGCTTAATGCTGCAAACCGTAACTACAAAGATCCAAACCATAAACCGGAGTTGGTTTATGCGCTGACATTTTACAAAGCGATGAACGGTTTCCGCCCAATTGAGCAGATCTTATCTCTGTTTGAACAAGCGAACATCTCTGCTCTAGAGACAGAAATCAACGCACTGAAAGCGACACCAAACAGTGAAGGCCTTAAAGTGTTCTTCTCAGCAATTATGTCGTTAGAAGGCGAAGGCAAACAGCAGGCTTTGAATGAGCTATACGCAAGCCTAGAGCGCCCTGCGAAAACCGCCATGGCACGAGAAGCTTACGGTTATATTCAGGACTTCCGTCAGCATTACGCGGACGATATTGGTCTGTTTTCGCCATTGATGTTGAACACGATTGAACTGGCTCCGGGCGAAGCAATGTTCCTCCATGCTGAAACGCCACACGCATACGTTCAAGGGACAGGTTTGGAGATCATGGCGAACTCAGACAACGTGTTGCGCGCTGGCTTAACTCCGAAGTACATCGACGTTCCTGAGCTTATCGACAACACCATCTTCAACGCGATTGACCCAGAGCAGATCAAGCTCGCGCCAGTACATAAACAAGGTAAGCTTAGTTACCCAATTCCGGTGGATGATTTCGGTTTTGAAGTGATGGCAGTTGAAGGCACTGCAACGACTCAATTCGTACGTAGCGCAGAGATTTTGTTTTGTATCGAAGGGGAAATCTCGGTTTCTAGCCAAGACGATCACATCACTTTGAAAGCGGGTGAATCGGTATTCGTCTGCAGCAACTCAGTGAAATACGTTTGCCAAGGTCAGGGCACCTTAGCTCGCGCCTTTAACTGATTGGCAAAATGAACTGACAGCTTATTGGATAGCAGCTTTCTGTTATCCAGTAAGCACGCTCCTAACCTAGGTTTGCGCTGATTTTGTCAGTGGTCAGCAATAACCACCTTGTCACGCTCCACTTCGATGACGCTTTTCGAAGACGAGCAGACCGTTACCGTTAATATTCATGGTCCACTCCATCACCAAGACTTTTGACCATACCCACCAGTGTCGAGCGAAGCACATTGGTGGGATTTTTTTACTTTAATCTGCCGACCACACCGAGCGAATATCCGGCCAGCCCCAGTTGGTTAGGGCAACGTCTTCTAGAACACCTTGAAAGCGTAAAGTTTGCGTATGATGGAACATAGGCGCTATCCAATACTCACTGACCAGTGTTGAGGCGATCGGCTCTAACGCTTTGAGATAATCCTCTAACGCCGTATAGCCACGTACATTCTCTAGTTGCTCATTCAACCATTCGGCATTCTCTTCTCCCAAGGTGTGATGTAATACGACGTTGCTGAAAAAGTTAGTAAACGCCGAAGCGTGGCGATTGTCATCCAAGTTGATATTGGTGATCACTAACGTCTCATCAAGGGTACCATTTCGAGCTTTTTCACTTAACTCTCGGTAGGTGTACATGACGATATCAACCTTACTTCCCGTTCCCTCTAAACGACTCGCGATTGCACGCGCGCATCGACGCAATGCCGTATAGTTATAGCCGGCAATGGTGATGTTTTTTGGTAGTTTGCTCTCTTCACCAAACGGACGTAATACAGGCTTCCAGTTTGGTAGCAAGTTGTAAGCAGGCACGCTTCCAAACACAATATTTTCTTTGCGCATGACCTCCGTAAGTCGCTCCGGTTGGATTAACTCGGCAATATAGCGACGTTGACTCTGAGAGAGCGGATGCCTAGCATGCTGATTAAACAGAGCGAACAAACATCCATCCTCTGTGCGACTATGTTGGCTTGCAGGTGCAGACTCTGCATCTTGGGTCGACATATAATGCCCACACATGCTCTCAGAAAGCTCATCTCTGACTTTTTCCACCTGCTTTTGAGGGGGATTTGCGGCTAAGGATGGGTTTTCCATCTTCTCGTCATTGACGATCCAGATCGTCACCATATCAGTCAGTACTCGACATGCGTAATAACCATCGAACGCCTGCAGCTTTAACCGATGAGTACTGTGCTCAATCACAGAGAACGGACCACTACCAACGACCAAGTTGTTGTTGGCAACGTTGACTTGGCTAACAGGTTGAATGCCATATTTTACACCAGAGATTAGCCCTGCAAACCCCAAGTCTGGCTTACTAAGGGTAAAGACCACTTTTAGAGGATTTGGCGCAGTAATGTTTGCCACATGGGCAAGTTCTTTTTCATACAGTTCGAGTGAACTGAGTTTGGCAAAAAGACTAACGACTGTATCGGCATTTATCGGTGTGCCATTGTGGAATGTTAGCCCCGGACGAAGATAAAACGTCCACTCATAGCTTTTCTCATCATATCGCCAATGGTGTGCCAGCTCTGGCTTCACCACACCGTAGTAGTCACTCGATACCAAGCAGCAATAAATTTGGCGCAAGAAAAAGCGTTCACTGCTGCGGTGCAATTGGTGCGGGACAATACGTTCAAACATGCGTTTATAAGTGAGCTGAATATTGAGTCGACCTTCTTGAACGGATGCACCCGATGTGGTCTTGAGTAGTCGACCAAATGCCGCCTCGTCTTCATCAAGGATCGTTAGCGCTTTTTCATATTTCCCTCGTTTGATCCGCTCCAATGCGAGACCTTCCTTTAGTGCGCTCAGCTCAATATTTAACAGAAGCGTCGAACGTTGATTTCGCCCTGCTTTTGGTTGCCAACTCAACCATTCTTGCTCCTGCATTTGAGACAGCAAGCTGCGTGCATGGCGAGGAGAAGTAAACAGCAAGTCAGCAACTTCCTGCAATGTGGTTTTGACTTCACCACCAATGCCAAGTGGAGTAAGCCGTTGGTAATAACGAAACAAGTTGAGATCAGACACCGAGCGCCCTCAATAAGTGGGTATAAGTTTATTTTACTCAACTTCATCCGTAGAAAATAAGAAAACTTCCCATCACTTTGTTCCTCTTTTTGCTCCCCTGATAATAAAAATTGGTGATTTAGCGCACTTCCCGCACCTAATTAGGAATAAACACCAGAAATCTACTCTCTTTTTCAGCTCCTCTTTTCTTTGCATACTGAATCCATCAGCAACAAGGAGGAAATGTCATGCGATGTAGAAGCACAACTCAATCGACTGAAACGTTGCCTACCATGGCAGCTTATTTCCAAAAGCGCGTAGCGCAATCAGAAAACAAACTTGAAGTTTTAGCTCTGACTTACATGATCGAATTGTTTAATTGGTCATAACGGAAAGAACAACACCAAGCAGAACTTAGCTCCTGATACCACACCCCCACTTTGTTGTATCTTTAAGTTCTGCTTTTTCTTTTCCCATCTTTTATTCTTGCCATTTCCGACTAGGTTACTAAAAGTTAACTAGTTGAAATGCTTCGAAACAGGGTCTACATTGAAGCTTAAATCTCCAACCCAATAGCTGCTATTGAGAAAGGAGGTTCATGGATAATGACCGATTCAGGAGTCAATATGGCAACTTCAGTAAAACTTAAAGCGGGCGACAATTTCCCTTCTCTTCAAGCAACTTTGCTAGATGGTTCAAGCGTGACATTAGGTCAGCCGCAAGGTGATGCGACTTGGCAAGCTGTATTCGTTTATCGTGGTAAGCACTGTCCTCTGTGTACCAAATACCTCAACGAGTTAGAGGGATACAAACAAGCTTTCGCGGAAGCGGGCGTTGATATTCTTGCAGTTTCAGGCGATTCAAAAGAGCAGCTAGAAGGACACCTAGAGAAACTCGAAATCAGCTTCCCTATTGCTTACGGACTCACCGAAGAGCAAATGAAAACGTTGGGTCTGTACATTTCCATACCGCGTTCAGAACAAGAGACCGACCACAATTTCGCAGAACCCGGTTTGTTTGTGGTGAATGAACATGGCAACTTGCATGTCGTCGATATCTCAAACAACCCGTTTGTTCGACCAGAACTTGGGGCGTTATCACGTGGTTTAGCTTGGATCCGTAATCCAGATAATAACTACCCTATCCGAGGTACGTTAGATTACTAAACACCTCTCGCTAGACAACAATCAGACATAAAAAATGCCAGCAATACGCTGGCATTTTTATTGGCTTAAACGGTGAATTCGTAGTGCTAAACCACTATTCGGCTATTACTTTCGTAACTCAATTTGGTGTGTTTCAGACCAAATTCGCAAATCATCAAGGATCTTAAGTGCCGTACGCCCAAATTCGGTCAGCTCGTAACTGACTGCTATTGGGCGGTCACTGATAACTTGGCGTACTACCATGCCTTCGGCTTCCAACTCTTTTAAACGTTGGTCAATCATCTTCTTACTGGCGCCGCCAAGCATTCGCGCTAAATCATTGAAACGAACTGGACCATCTTTCAAGTGATAAATCAGAGAACCTTTCCATTTGCCACCAATTAAGCGCATCCCTTTTTCAATAGCACACGGCTCTGAGCACACATTCGCCACAGACTTGCGACCTTTGTTATCCACACTGATTCTACTTTCCACGATTCACCTCAAGATACGCACCTAATCTAGGTAACGAAAAGTACGTTAGTTACATTTCGTGCTTTAGAGTAATAAAAACATTCCCTCGCCGCAAACAAATAAAAATGGACCGCATACAGCAGTCCACCTTAATTCATCGATTACTCTAGGATAATTAGAAGTTTTCGTTTATATGCGCTTCGAAACGAGCAAAATCATTTTCAATGTCGCCATTCTTCATTACGTCATAGCAAGCAAAAGTCGGTAGTGCACCCATACCAAAGAAGCGGAAGTTAGCGTGCATATGAAGCATTAAATCGTCCACACTTTTACCTTGAAATAAGTATTCGTTCTCATCATCAAACGATTCTTTTGGTGCATTGAATGTCAGTGACAGCATGTATTTGCTGTTTGTTTGAGTACCACCCGTACCGTAGTTTTTCTTTGGGTCCTCTGCACTACGTCCATCGAAAGCACATAGCGCGCCCCCCATGCCAGCAGTAAACACGTCATCCATGTATTTTTTGAATGACCAAGGCACAGACATCCAGTTTATTGGGCTTTGGATGATCACTCGATCAGCCCATTCAAAGTGCGCGAGTTGCTCCTCTACGTTGATTTCATCTTGCATTGTCACAACGCGAACCTCATGGTCTTTTGCTTGTAGAAGCGCCTGTGCTTTGTCGACAAGAGAAGCGTTTAGACGACCTTCAGAGTATGGAGATGGCTCGTGTGCATTGATGATCAGTACATTGCTCATGGGATTACCTTTAAATAAGTTCACAAGATGACGCGATAACCGTGGTGCGCCTCATGTGGTTTATTATGGTAACCTAGAGCCACAATGCAATTAGTTAACTTTTAGCAACCTGCTAAGATTTTTCTTATAACTCTGTTTTTGAAGGAAATATTTCTTAAACTTTTTCTTTATCGTGATTTCCCGATTAAATTTCCATTGAATTGTTGCATCTTACATAGAGCAGGCGTACACTTTATCGCAATTCGACGATTAACTATTAAGGCTTGTCAATGAGTGATAAATGCAACACAACTTGCGGCGTAGCTTTTGAGACCACACAGCAGCAACTTGAGAAGGAACAAGCGTTAGCGGCTCAAGCTAAGGCGCTGTCACATCCCGCTCGTTTGCGCATCCTTCATATTCTGCATACGCTTGATACCATGGGCGGTTGCCTAAACAGTGATTTGGTCTCTGAGCTTGGTCTTGCACAATCTACCGTTTCAGAGCATTTACGTATTCTTAAGCAGGCTGGCTTTATCAGTGCAGAGCCAAATCCTCCTAAGGTTTGCTACCGCATTCAGCGCGACGCGTTTGATCAATTCAATCTAGATTTTTCCAAACTATTTAACTAATTGTCTTTGTGTGCTGGTACGGCACACAAAGATAAACTATACCTTCAAATATCGCCTTTCGACGATAAACGAATAAGAGAACACTATGACTACTCAAGTTTTAAATAGTGCCAGCGACAAAATGAGCTTCTTGGACCGTTACCTAACGGTTTGGATTTTTGTGGCAATGGCAATCGGTGTAGGTATTGGCGCTGCATTCCCTCAAGTTGCAGAGTGGAACGAGTCAATGTCTGTTGGCAGTACAAACGTACCGTTAGCGATTGGTTTGATTTTGATGATGTACCCACCACTCGCAAAAGTGAACTACAACCTACTAGGCACGGTGACTAAAGACAAAAAAGCTATAACGCTGTCCTTGGTCATGAACTGGATTGTCGGCCCTATTTTGATGTTCATCCTTGCATTGACTTTCCTAGGTGATCATCCGGGGTACATGGTCGGCATTATTCTTATCGGTCTTGCTCGCTGTATCGCGATGGTATTGGTGTGGAACGACATTGGCGGCGGTAACAAAGAATACGGTGCAGCGTTGGTTGCGTTGAACAGTGCATTCCAAATCGTGACTTACAGTGTGATGGCATGGCTATTCATTACTGTCTTGCCACCTGTCTTTGGTTACGAAGGTTTCGTGGTTGATATCTCAATGATGGACATCGCTGAAAGCGTGCTAATTTACCTTGGTATTCCATTTTTAGCAGGCTTCCTAAGCCGTAAATGGCTGGTCGCAGCAAAAGGTGAACAATGGTACAACGAGGTATTTATTCCGCGCATTTCACCAATTACTTTGATTGCCCTTCTGGCGACGATCGTGCTGATGTTCAGCTTGAAAGGCGAAATGATTCTAGAACTGCCAATGGACGTATTCCGAGTGGCCATTCCGCTCGCAATCTACTTCGTATTGATGTTCTTCGTGAGTTTCTTCGTTGGTAAGAAAATGGGTATCGATTACGACAAGAACGCATCAATTGCCTTCACCGCAACGGGTAACAACTTCGAACTTGCTATTGCAGTTTCCATTGCAGTATTCGGTCTGAACTCAGATCAAGCGTTTGCAGGTGTAATTGGTCCGCTTATCGAGGTACCCGTATTGATTGCTCTGGTGAACGTTGCGCTTAAAATGAAGCAGAAATACTATAAATAACAACTCGTAATCATCGCTCAAAAACGCCTTTCATAAATGTGAAAGGCGTTTTTTGTTTGTGTTAATAGGCATAACGCGCTCAACAAATTCTAATATGCTAACTTGAGGGTTAAACAATGTTCTAAATTGAAGATTCAAAAGGAGTTTGGGTATGAATTTAGAATATAAAAAACTGAAGTGGCATGCTGTTCTCAAGCTTTCCCAAGAAACGATTAAATACTTGAATGAAGAAAACAGCAGCAAGCTGAATGACACCGATAAAGTCAGGGCGAACGTTCACGCAGCACAGTTACTTCAGCAACTCTTAACAGAACTCGCTACAACCGATTTAACCCCGCTCCCACCGCAACAGGGGTTCAAGTGACCTGAATGTTGTCGTCGGATTTAGTTCACAACAACCGTTTTGATGTAATCGCTTGGAGTAAGTCCAAACTTCCCTTTGAAGCGTTGGCTAAAGCGTCCTTCGGATTGGTAACCACACAATTGTGCCAACATGGCAACGTTGTAGTGACCGTTTTGCATTAAATACAGAGCATGATTTAAGCGTACTTCTGCGAGAACTTCTCGGTATTGCGTTCCCTCTTGCTTGAGCTTTCTGATCATGGTTGCTCGGCTCATTGCAAAGCGCTCAGCGACCCCTTCTAGTGAGTGCTCTTCACCAGGTGAATGTGATAAGTAACGGCTTAATTTTTGACTGAATGTGGTATTAGCGCTGGCAAACAAGTGGTGCAAAACACCTCGTTCCGCGAGTTGTTGATACAACCCCATCACCCAGAAGGTCTGGGTTTCTTGACTCATCGACTGCTGGTCAAATGAAAACAGGGCGTTTAACGTATCTTCCAATGCTTTATCCGCCAACAGTGTCGGTTGTTCGCCTTCTCCACCAATGCTCATACTAAGTTCAAGCATGGTCTCTGTTGGCAAACAGTGGAAACTGAACATACGCGAAAGGAACTTTCCTTTCTGTGGCAAGTTCTCAAAGCTCAGCGATGCAGAGGCTTCACACAACAGTAATTCAGAATGAGAGAGATCCAGTGCCGACTCTTTCCAAAATAAACGCTTACTGCCCGTGATGATCTGCACAATACTAGGGGAATGAATCCTCACATTACGCAGTTTTTGTAACTGCTCTGCACGAAACAACGTGACTTGATATTGGTGGCTCATCGATTCCCCTCGCCCTAATTCCTGCTGCACTTTAGCGGGTGTAAGTCGCCGTCAGCTTAGCTTTGTCTAACGCCATGCTATTCAGTGTGAAACCAACCACAGCTGCTGGTGTATTTTCATCTAAATTCAGTTTATCTGTTGGCAGTGCCCAAACCGTAAATTGGTAACGGTGCATGCCGTCAGCTTCTGGAGGGCATGCGCCACCGAAACCAACCGTTCCATAATCGATGCGAGATTCTTTACCACCCAATTTAGCAATATTAACATCACGAGGTAACTCACTGACCGACGCCGGGATATTGAATGCAATCCAATGCCAAAAGCCACTACCTGTTGGCGCATCTGGGTCGTACGCCGTGATAGCAAAGCTCTTTGTACCAGCCGGTGCATCTTTCCACATCAATTGTGGTGAATGGTTTCCACCATCACATCCCCAACTGTTGTATTCAAAAGTCTTCGCCATTGGGTGACCTTCTTGAATATCTTTACTCGACAGCTCAAACGCTTGAGCCGAACCAATAGTAAGTAAACTGAGTGCCAATACCGATTTAGTCATTGCTTTCATGATAATGTTCCTATTTCTTAAGTTCGGAGTTAGTGTATTCCCGAATAGAAATAGCAACCTTTCAATAAGTATCACACTAAATCAGTTTAAGCCATTTTTTGACACTTTAAGTTAAATCACCACTTAAATGCTTCTCGACACCGAGTACAGACTGATCTGGTTAGCTCATTACCAATGAACAAGGAAGAACGGATGGAATTAGATATTTATATCGTCGACGCATTTACTGACACTCAGTTTAAAGGTAACTCTGCTGCAGTCGTCCCATTAAAAGAATGGTTAACCCCAGACCTCATGCAGAGCATTGCTACTGAAAATAACCTGTCTGAAACTGCTTTTCTCAAGTCTGTCGGTGAAAACCAATATGAAATTCGCTGGTTCTCGCCAATGACAGAAATCGATTTCTGCGGTCACGCCACTCTCGCCGCTTCACTGGTGTTGTTTGAGAAATTAGGCGTACAGGAAAAAATCGAGTTTCATACGTTAGAAGTGGGGACACTCAGCGTAGAAAAAAACGCATTGGGTAAGATCGAAATGACCTTCCCTTTACGAATCCCTCAACCTATTTCCGATATTCCACAAGCACTGATTGAAGGCTTAAGCTGCAAAGTAGAGCGCGTGTTATTGAGCTCACAAGCGTACTTTGTAGTGCTCGAAAACCAAGACGAAATACTCGAGGTTCAATATCAATCCGAACAGCTTAAAACACTTGCTCCTTATGATGTTGTCGTCACAGCAAAAGGAGAAGAGCATGATTTCGTTTCACGCTACTTTTGGCCAGCTAACGGCGGTGATGAAGATCCAGTAACTGGATCAATTCATGCCGGCTTGGCACCTTTGTGGGCAGAAGAACTAGGAAAAACCTCTCTCGTGGCGTATCAAGCTTCCACACGCGGAGGCATTCTTCATTGTGAGGTTAAAGCAGAGCAGGTAAAAGTCTCGGGCGATGGTGTGCTTTACATGCAGGGAAAAATCTTCGTGTAATCGCTCTACTGCATATAGAAAAAGTATCACTTTCGCGAATTAAGATTATCTTCATTTCGTTGAAAGTGATTTTAAACTTTTCGATGTTCTATCCCTAAAGTAGATAGGATAAGGTTTATGAGTTACAGTTTGTTACAGCAATTAAAAGTCTTTCATTCTTATAGCAAAAATAGTTTAGACGCTTAGCAAGGATCCTCATGATAAATAAAAAAGTCCTCATTCTCTTTGCGCATCCTTCCCAGCATCGCTCTGAAGTGAATGCTCCTCTTTTTAAAGCAGCTAATACCGTTGAAGGCGTGACCTGTGTCGATCTCTACGCAGAATACCCGCACTTCAATATCAACATTGACCGCGAACAGCAGCGATTGCGTGACCACGATGTGGTGATCTTTCAATTCCCATTGTACTGGTACTCCACACCAGCCATTTTAAAAGAGTGGCAAGATCTCGTGTTGGAATATGGCTTTGCTTATGGCTCTGAAGGCACAGAGCTTCATGGCAAAACCCTACTCTGCGTGTTATCTGCTGGCGGTAAAGAGGAAGCGTACAAAGCTGAAGGTTATAACCATTTCACCATTCGAGAGCTACTTGCTCCAATCGAGCAAATGTCAGCACTCACGGGGATGAATTACATCGCACCACTCGCGCTATTTGGTTCTCGTACTGCACAAGAAGAAAACCGAATCGATCAGCATGTTGAACGCTACAAAACACTGCTCAATGCGTTAGTTAGCGACACGCTAGATATTGAAGCCGCCGCTTCGCTTATCAAGCTTAATAGCGCACTACCACAACTAATTAAGGAAGCGTCATGACAGGGATATTCTTACAAGCCTTTGTTTACCTTATTGCCGCCGTCATAGCCGTTCCTTTAGCAAAACGTTTAGGCTTAGGCTCGGTGCTTGGGTATCTCATCGCCGGTGTGGTTATTGGTCCAATCATTGGTTTAGTTGGTGAAGAAACAACGACAATTCAACACTTTGCTGAATTTGGCGTAGTGATGATGCTGTTCCTCGTTGGTTTGGAGCTTGAACCCAAAATGCTCTGGGCGATGCGTAATCGCTTAATGGGCTTAGGTGGACTCCAAGTTGGTGGTACAGCAGCACTGATCATGGCGATTGCGCTTTACTTTGGTCAGCCATGGACGATTGCATTAGCGATCGGTTTAATTTTTGCGCTTTCATCCACGGCGATTGTTTTGCAAACCTTTAGCGAAAAAGGGTTAACCAAAACCGAAGGGGGTCAAAACGCATTCTCGGTACTGCTTTTCCAAGATATTGCCGTTATTCCAATGTTGGCGTTCATTCCACTATTGGCACTCCCTGAACTTGTGGAGCAGGCACAGTCTGCAGCGCAATCTGCGGCGGAGCATCACGAAGAGCTCAGCTTAGTTGCTGGACTTCCTGGCTGGGCGTACGGCATGGTCATTACGGCTTCTATCGCTATCGTAGTCGTTGGTGGGCATTTTTTAAGTCGTCCACTATTCCGCTACGTAGCAAGCTCGGGATTACGTGAAATCTTTACCGCTACAGCATTGATGCTAGTGATCGGTATCGCTGCGTTAATGAGCTTAGTCGGTCTCTCCCCTGCTCTAGGTACTTTCCTAGCAGGCGTAGTATTGGCGAACAGTGAATTCCGCCACGAGTTAGAATCAAACATTGAGCCATTCAAAGGGCTCTTGCTTGGTCTGTTTTTCATTACCGTCGGTGCTGGCATCGACTTCTCTGTGCTGTTCAGCGACTTTGGTTTGATCATCGGCTTGACGCTTGGCGTAATGGTCCTGAAAGCGGCGATTCTCTTTATCCTTGCTTTTATCTTCCGTATCAAAGGCAGCAACCGTTGGTTATTTACCTTGAGCTTGGCGCAAGCGGGTGAATTTGGCTTCGTATTGCTGAGCTTCTCAGTTCAAAACCACGTCATTCCGTTCGAACTTTCGCAAACACTGGCATTAGTCGTTGCGATCTCTATGTTCCTAACACCCGGCTTATTTATCTTATTCGACAAGGTTATCCTTCCTCGCTTCGAGAGTGAATCGAATGAGCGTGAAAGTGACACCATTGAAGAACAAGGCACAATCATCATTGCGGGCATCGGTCGTTTTGGTCAGATCATCAATCGCTTGTTGGTTTCTAACGGCGTTCAAACGGTCGTATTAGACCACCAAGCAAGCCAAGTAGATAACATGCGCCAAATCGGCACACGCGCTTACTTTGGTGATGCTATGCGCCCAGATATGTTGCACACAGCAGGCATTGAGCACGCAGCAGCACTTGTGGTTGCCATAGATAACCAAGAAGCGAGCGTTGAATTGGTCAAATACGTTAAGCACACCTATCCGAAAGTGAAAGTGATCGCGCGCGCTTTCGACCGTGGTCACGGTTATCTGCTTCGACAGGCGGGTGCTGACATCATTGAATCCGAAACATACCACTCCGCTTTAGAAATGGGCGGTCATGTGATGAAGTCTTTAGGGATTCATCCGTTCTTCGTTGAGCAACAAAAAGCGACTTACAAACGAGTAGAAGATCGTAAGTCCGACATGCTTTATGAAGCGTGGGCAGATGATTCGGAAGGCGAACGTTACGACAATAACTTCCGCCAGCTATTTATTCATCTAGAAGAAAAAATGGCTGAGGAGATGCAGAAGGATCGTCACGATAAGCTTTCGCGTTCCGAACGTGGTTGGACACCACCACCAAAAGGGTACGCGGACGACTTCAACGAAGAAAATGTTCAAGAACTTCACCTTCCAAAAGAAGACGCTCAATAAACGCGAAAACCTCCCACTGGGAGGTTTTTTATTGCCCCAAAAACAACCGCGTTACATAAGATCACTCATTAAGATCTCGTACTCTTCATTCGCTTCATCCACTAAATGGGAAAGCTCTAACGCATCGGTCTTAGCAAGATTAAACTGCCATGGGACCGTATCTTCTTTACCACAAATACGAGTTTGAGCACCGCTGCTTTCAAAAGAAAGATCATCAAACTCGGTGGTATGGTGTTCTTGAAGTTCGACAATTTCGACTTCCAATTTGCCGACGGGATTGACTTCAACATGGGCGTGTAAATCTGGGCTATTCGATAAACAATACTCTCGATGAACTGCAATCATGGCTACCTCCTTGGTCTGCCAACTGACAACTCATCAAACAGTGTAGACGAGGGATTTTGAACGTGGGGTGAAATAATGATGAAGATTGATCCCGAATAAAAATGCAGCGGATTAATGCTCCTTACATTCTCAATTTTGATGGAGTCAAACTCTTATCTTCTGCATGTAATCACTTGCTCAATACGTTCTTCAATTGCTTGAATCGCTAATGTCACAGACATCGGCACATGAGCATGGTAAGGATGTAATACGTAAATTGGATTCACTTTTGAGGCTTGTGCATTAGGTACTGGTTCAAGGAGTGGATTCGAGTCCAGAATAAAATCAGGAACAACCCCAAAGCCCAATCCCATCTCTAAAAGACTCACCACATCAAACACGCTGTTCGCTCGATGCTTCACTGGGTATTGAACTTGGTGGTCTTGTTTCTCCAAAAAGAACGTATGAACAATGGGTTCGACCTGCCAATGTTGAGCGATATAAGAAGCATCTTCAATGTCAGATTGCTCCCCTCTCGCGCGGCACAATACGTCACAAAACTGCCCAACTTTCCGCTGTTTAATGTTTGAATCACCAGACGCTCCAACTCGGATTGCAAGGTCAATATTCTGCTGAATGATATCGACATGTTTATCATCACTGATCAAATTTAAATGCACATCGGGGTAATCGGCAAAAGCAGCCGTTAAGGCAGGTAATACGATCGAGCGCATTAATGCGTTGGGAGCCGTCACTGTGATCACTCCCACTGGGGTTTGCTTCAACTCTGCTGCTTCTAGCCACGCCTCTTCCGCTTGCTTCGTCATTTGCGCGCACTGCTGATAAAAGCGCTCACCAGAGGGTGTCAACGTTTGCTTTCTGGTCGTGCGTTTAAGTAAACACGTATCCAACTCCCCCTCAAGTTGTTTGAGTGCAGAGCTCAGTACAGATTTAGAAAGTTCTAACTTCTCTGCGGCTTTGGAGATCGACCCACACTCTACAATATGAACGAATAGAGACATCAAACGCAGCTTATTCATCACTTTTCCTCATTGTTCTATTTATCAGAACATTCTGTTCTTATTCGTTTGTTTTTCTAATTCAATTCTACCTCTATGATTGCCACATAAACAAACACCAAACACAGGAATTTCAGGATGACTCAATCAGTTTTAGAACGCGCTCAAGCAGGCATTTCAGCATGGCAAATCGCTTTTAATAATCAGGACGCTGCAGGATGCGCAGCACAATACGCCGAAGATGCAATCATGGTTGCCAAACCTTTTGGTACATTTGAAGGTCGTGAAGCAATTCAAGCATTCTGGCAAAACATCATGGACCAAGGTTTTAACAGCGTGGACTACACCAACACGAAATGGGAACAAGATAGCGAACAAGGTTACATTCTGACGTCCGATTGGACGATGAACAAAGCGTTTGGTGTGGTGCATAAAGAACTATGGGAGATCCAAGCTGACGGTCTTTCTCGTCTGACCTATGACGAGTTCGAAGTACTTGGCGAACGATAAAAGTTATTGATAGTTATCGCAAATATTTATTCAGTTACATTGACAATAAAATAACCAATCAATATCATTTCAGCCGGAAAAATGTGAACGAACATCACAATAATTATAATTATCCGTCTATTAATAAACAATTGGTTGAATATTTAATCATGTCAAAACTCTTTTTTGCGTCACTTTTGATGCTTTTATCATTTCAGTCTGCGGCGTTTACGCCCAAAGAAGTGTGCTTCGATCAAGATTCGGAGTTTATTGGATGGCTTACCGACGAAGAGTGTGCCGCTTTAAATGGCAACAGTCCTGATGACTTTACTCAAAACTCGGAATATTCACATCCTACGCGAGAGCCAATCGCAGAATCAGAAGAACCCCTAGTCATTGTCTTATAGTAATTAAGCCTCGACTATGAACATTCTTCCGGAAACAAAGAGCCTATTTCGCTGTATTTAAATGGGCTCTTTTTGTTTCCTTATCCCTGACAGGTGCATCCGGTAAACATAAAAAATCCCCAAGTCTGAATGACTTGGGGATTTTTGTTTTTAAGTAATCGTGCTTATCCCGTCTAACTTTTATTAAGCAAAGATAAAGCTGTATAAGTAACCCGCGCCCATTGCCATACTTAGGATGACAAATAGGAAAGCTGCAATCATTTGGTTCTTAAAGATAGATTTCAACAAAATCACTTCTGTAAGACTTGCGCCAGCGCTACCAATGATCAATGCCATAACTGAGCCCAATGCCATACCTTTTTGTACTAACGCCGCACTTAGTGGAATCACTGCCTCTGCACGGATGTACAATGGAATACCAATGATTGCTGCTACCGGAATCGCGTACCACTTCGCTTCACCTGCGTATTCTGCAATCAGATCCGTTGGGATGAAACCATAAATGAATGAACCAATCGCAATACCCATCATTAGGTAAGGGAACACTTGTTTAAAGTCTTTCCAAGTTGAGTGCCAAATACGAACCCAACGGCTTGGTTGCTTCTCTTCGACAATCGTCGCTGTTGCAGTACCGTCTGATGAACAGCAAGATACTTCCACTTTAGGTTCCGCCTTTGGCGCATCACCACAACAAGATGTTTTCGCCACAACTGGAGCTGGTTCACCACAAGCGCTGGTACCACAGCTAGATGCTGGTTTCGCTTCTTCTTTTTTCTTGCTTGAGTCACCGCAAGAAGTACCGCATGAAGAAGAACCTACTGCTTCGTATGCTTCTGGTTTTACGTAGCGCTCAAACCCAAGTTTTTCAAGTACATAACCTGCTACTACTGATACTGTCATCGCAATAGCAAAGTAGAATACTGCCACTTTCCAACCAAAGGTCACCACAAACAAGCCAATGATCACTGGGTTAAGCAGTGGACTTGCAAATAGGAACACCATCATTGGTCCAAAACCCGCCCTTGCACGCAACAATCCTTTTAGGAAAGGAATCGTTGAACATGAACAGAAAGGCGTAATCGAGCCTAGCAACGCTGCAATAAAGTAGCCCTTACCCTTTTTAGAGCTCAGGATAGACTGAATTTTTTCTGGTGTTAGAAAGTCTTGCAACACACCCACGATATAGCTAATTGCTAGGAATAGAATGATTAGTTCGGTTGCAAGAAACGCAAACATATCAAGCGCTTCTTTGGCCATTGTCATGATTTCTGGATTCATATTTTATCTCCTACTGATGTCACATCAGTAACTGTAAATTTCCTAATGAAGCTGAATTCTTCATTTCTATTTTTCTCGAATTATAGAATTAAAAATCGATGCGTCAATCATTATATTTCGACAAATGTCGAAATATAAATTTAACCCTTACTAATCAATAAATTAGATATTAAAATTTTCTTGTTTGCTATTCATCTACACTTTCACTATCATCGAAATGTATTTATCGTCAGTCATTCCAAGAGGTCAGTATGGAACTCGAAGCTGTAGCAAAAGCGCTCAAAGAGCTAGGACACCCTACCCGTCTATGTATCTATAAAGAAGTGGTTAAAGCGGGCTATGAAGGTATCGCAGTTGGTGGCGTACAAGATAAACTTGGCATTCCAGCTTCTACTCTTTCTCATCACATCTCAAGCCTTGCCTCAGCTGGCTTAATCAGTCAGCGTCGTGAAGGTCGTACTTTGTATTGTGTTGCTGAGTATGAATGTTTAGATACGGTTATTGGCTTCCTGCGTGACGAGTGTTGTATCAATGAAAACTGCTAACCTTGAATCGATTTGGAGCGAATACGAACACGCTATTCACGCCTTCTTGCGCTCTAAAGTCAGTAATGAAGATGACGTAGACGACCTCAAACAAGAGATCTTACTTAAGACTTATCAGAATCTTGGGGATATTCGTGATGTATCGAGCGTCAAGTCATGGCTATTCCAAATCGCGAATAACGCCATCATCGATTTCTACCGCAAACGTGCACGAAACCAGCGTGATAATGACCTCATCGCTGAAGATCTGTGGTTTGAAGAACAAGCAGCGAGTCTTAAACAAGAGTTGTCAAAGTGCATTGCACCGTTTGTGCAGGCGCTACCAGAAGAGCAATCGCAACTGCTCTCTTCTATTGAGCTTGAAGGTATGAGCCAAAAGAAGCTCGCAGAACAGCAAGGCATCAGCTACTCGACTCTCAAATCACGTGTTCAGAAAGGACGAGTAGAATTGAAAAAGCTGTTTGAAGAATGTTGTAGCTTCTCATTCGATAAACAAGGTCGCATGACAGATTGCAACCAAAACGGTTCTTCTTGCGATAAATGCTAAGCAGTTTTTAAACCTGCTTATCAAACCATTCGGTCACCAACGCCACCAGCTTTTGATGCACAGGGCTTAACGTATTGCCTCGCTTTAATAATACATAACCTGCACGACCTTCGTTCGCCATAAAGTCTATGTTTAAAGGGACAAATTCGCTCTTTTCATCATGAGCTTGCACTAAATGATGAGGAAGCAAGGCAAAGCCATCATTTTTCAATAATCGCATCAACACATCAATGTTGCTGATTCGGGAGATATTTGGTGACATCACCTGTTGATTGCCAAGTGCACTGGTACTGAAATTCTCTGCAATGTATTGGTGATGTGATGCGAGGTCCTGCAGAGTCACAACGGGGTTCTGCGCTATCGAGCTTTTCCGATGCGCATAGAAGGTAAACCTCGGATAGCCCAAGTTTATAAAAGACATCCCTTCAGTTGGGAACGCTTTACCACTGTTAAGTACCACCGCAAAATCCGCGTGTTTCGCCATAAGCATGTCTAGCGCTTCATCTCGGCTGCGATGTAACCAATGAATCGCCGTATTTTTGTATTGCTTGCGCAGAGACAGGTCGATGTCTGCGATGGCATCACACGGCACCGACATGTCGTGACAAATCGTTATTTCCGGAACATCCCCTTGAGAGTAGCTATCACAAGAAAGTTCTAAAGACTGCATTTGGTAAAGGATGTGCTTGGCTTGAGTAACTAACGTCGCCCCTACTTCCGTCAAGACTGGTGTTCTTCCTTTGCGTTCAAACAAGATCACATCCCAATCAATTTCGAGATCGCTGACTTGGTGATGCAGCGTCGCCCTGTCTTTCCCGATTACCCTTGCGGCTTGGCTAAACGATCCATGCTCCGCGACAGCAACAAATGCCGTAAGTTGGTCAAAACTGGCTCTGGGCATTAGAAGATCCTCAAACAATAAACCCGTTTATCTTAGCTCAACCGACATTCTTTTGTTGCAAAGTTTGCAACATAACTGAGATTACATGGTGAATATTCCACGTAATAATGACCTCGTATTGAAACGTTACGAGGGCAATTCAATGAAAGGTTTTAGCAAAAAAGTACTTCTAGCAGCATCAGTCGCAATGGCAGTCGGCAGCATCTCTACCGCAGCAAATGCGTGTTCACGTTTGGTTTGGGAGACTCAAGACCACGGTGTATTTGTCTCTCGTACCATGGATTGGATGGAAGCCAATCAGCCAACTATTGACGTTCGCCACGCAGGTCAAACCTACCGTGGATACGATAAAGGCGATGCGCTTACGTGGACATCGAAATACGCTTCTATCGGTGTAAGTATCTACGGCGTGGGCATTATTGACGGCTTTAACGAGAAAGGCTTTGCGGCTAATGCATTGTTCTTGGATGAAGAGAACCCTGGCGCGCCACAAGCGGAAAAACAACAAGTTGAAAACTCGCGCTTTGTCGCTTACCTGATCGATAGTTTTGCATCCGTTGATGAAGCATTGAAGCACCTAGATTCAATCCAAATACAACAGTTCAGTCACAATGGCATTGAAATGAAGGGACATTACTCACTAGAAGATGCAAGTGGCGATTCTGCCGTATTGGAATACATTAATGGTGCTTGGCAAGTGCATCATGGCAAACAATATGACGTGATGACTAACAGCCCAGAGTACGCGCAACACTTGAAAAACTGGCAAGAAGCGCAACCAAAATCGAAGAGTGATGTGAATGGTGAGTTCCCAATTCCGGGTAACATCAACTCTGCTCAGCGCTTTATCTGGAATAGCTATATGAAGGATCAGCTTAAAGAGCCAAGTAGCTACACCAATGGCATTGCGAAACTCGACAGTGTGACCTACAAAATCCCATTGGATGCAGCAAACCGCCCTGTGAATGGTGAAATGCGCGGCTACGCGACCATCTATGGTTTGGTGTACAACTTAGACCAAAAAGTGATGAACGTACGCTATCAGTATGATGACAGCTACACACAGTACTCAGTGGACTTTAATAAGTTGAATGACGGTCATAACTACACGATCAAAGCCGACTTACCGGATCTGTTTGGTGACATTTCATCTCGCTTAGAAAAAGGCGACGGTGTAATGGGTCAGCACTTAGTGAAATAGCTCTGATTATGTAAAAAAACAGAACTTGAAAGGTGTGTGGACAAAAGCACCATTCAAAAAAGCGCCGACATGCTCGGCGCTTTTCCTTTCTATTCGTTTTGTACTCAATGACGCTGCTCTCGATAATGCCCAGGGGAGACTCCCCTCCAAGTGCTATACGCTCGAATGAATGAGTTCACTTCTTGAAAACCAAGCAAGAACGATATTTCAGCCAGCGACATTTGAGATTTCTCTAAATAGTGATCAGCAAGCTCTGCTCTCACCATTTGTAACACGGATTGATAACTTTCAGTTTCGGCCGTGAGCTTGCGTTGCAATGTACGTTTACTCATTGCTAGTTTGTCTGCCACCATTTCAATAGTACTGTTCCCCGCAGGCAATGACTCGATCAAGACCGCTCGAACACGTTCAACGGTTGACGCGCTGGAATCGAGATCGATGAGTTTCTGATTCAAGCCTTGCTCGAAAAAGCTCCACATTTGCGCATTTGACGTCACGAACGGATGTGCCGCATCTTCAGCGCTAAATCGCACCTCTACGCCATCACCTTTGACCAACTGGCAACCAAAGTAAGCTTGGTATTCCTCAAGGTTATAGGGAAGCTCAGGTAACGTAACCTGTAGCGGTTGCATCCGCTTTCTCGTCGCTAAACGTGCTAGTTGAGTAAAGAATACCACTTCTGTCAAAGCCAAAGATTTAGGCAGCGCTTGTCGTTGGCCATAGCAACTAATGCTGAGTTTTGTTTCTTTATCGGTAACGTTCAGCGTCATTACCATAGGTCCAATTAACGGCTTATATTGCTGAATCCGTTTGAGTGCGGTGTTCAAGTTCGGACTGCAAATAGCGGCAAAAATTGGAGCATCAAACCCCTCCACCGACATATGTTCAGCGAGGAGTAGCGGCATCTCGCGCTCACCAGAGGCTTGCTCAACCCCAACCCAAAGCTGAAAGTACTCGTCTGGGCTAAGCGTTGCCTTTTCTCGATTGAATAAGTCGACAGGTAACTTGGCGTATGCCAGCACCAATTGCGGGTCGATATCCATATCGTTAAGCAGCACTTTCCAACTCTGAGGTACGCTGAACTGACTCGCTCGCTTGATCATATCTGATTCCTAAGCACTTTTTTCCATGGTTTGACGCGATATTTTTAGCACCAATTTTCTTGGTAGGAAAGGCACAATCCATTCAAGCATGAACTTCAAACCACCTTCGTTGAAGGCCACCAACTTGCCTTGTTCCATAGCGCTATAGCCACACTCAGCAACAGAACGAGGAGACTTAGCATTTTTGAAGACTTCCACTCCTTGTAAATCCCCTGCGGCAACAAAACCCGTCGCTACCGCACCCGGACACAAAGCTGTGGCAGTTACGTTGGTGTCTCTCAGCTCTTCTGCTATCGCTTGGGTAAACGAAGTAACATAAGCCTTAGTTGCGTAGTACACCGCTTGCAATGGACCTGGCATAAACGACGCCGTTGATGACACATTTAAGATCTTACCATGATTGCGTGCCACCATACCTTGCAGATACAAGTGAGTCAGATTGGTTAACGTCACCATATTAAGTTGCATCATGGCTTGGTCCGCCACGAGATCACGTTCATGGAATTTTCCGTGACCACCAAAGCCAGCGTTGTTAATGAGCATATCAATTTGCAACCCTTGCGCTTCGGTTTGCTCAAACACACGTGTAGCAGAATCAGCCTGAGTCAAATCCTCTGCAATCACAGCAATCTGAACCTTGTGTTTATCGCGAAGCTCTGATGCCAGTGCCTCTAGCTTGTCTTTAGAGCGGGCTACAAGCACTAAGTCTCCACCCTTTTCGGCGTGTATACGCGCTAATTCTTCACCGATACCACCTGATGCGCCTGTAATTAATGCTGTATTTGCCATGTGCTTGTCCTCTTAATGTTCTGACTGATTCGCTGTTGGTCACAGCGTAGTTGGTATGGACACAGTTTATGCAATCCAATCACGCCACACACTGGCAAAAGATGCCATCTTGCTCGCCAATCGTGCCACTCATTAAGAGACCTCTGATTACAGAAATTTATTACATTCAAAACAAATGATAATTTTTAGCTCACTTATGTGATGGCTAACATATCGAAATGACTTCAAGGTGCGTGGGAATACGCATCGAACAACATGGAAATTTCCAACTATTCTAACTTTGTTGGGCTGCATAAATCTGGGTTCCAAACCCTCTGGGGAAACGAATGAAAGCAATCACCTATCAAAAAGATCAAGATACCTTTACTTATACTGACATCGATACGCCAGAGATAAACGGCAGCTTCGATGTACTAGTGAAAGTTCATGCCGTTGGGCTCAATCCTGTCGATGCAAAAGTAAACCTTTGGCACGAGATGGTCGACGGGATAGATGATACATTCGTTGGTGGTCTCGATGTTTCGGGGGAAATCGTTGCCATTGGCGACAAGGTATCAGGTTGGCAGGTGGGCGATCGCGTACTCTACCATGGCAACATGCGTCGAATGAGCGGTGGCTTTGCCGAATACGCAATTCAGGACTCGCGCACGCTGGTTACGCATCCTGATGTTGATCCAGAAATCGCAGCCGCTTCTCCATGTGCAGGTTGGACGGCTTATCGAGCCCTTGTCGACAAGCTGAACATTTCTACCCGTAAGAGTATCTTTATTGCGGGCGGCTCTGGTGGCGTTGGTAGTTTTGCTATTCAGTTAGCTCGCTTCTTCGGCGTAGAAACCATCATAACCACAAGCTCTGCTGCAAACCATGATTTCGTACGTTCGTTGGGTGCAACACACGTAATTGACTACAAACAAGAGAATGTACGTGAGCAAGTTATGTCAATTACTGAAGACTTAGGAGTGGAAGTATCTTTGGATTGCGTTGGTGGCGACAACGACATCTTATGCGCCTCTGTGCTTGGCTTTGAAGGTGAAATGGTTGAACTAGTAAGAACAACTCGCGCAACAGAATACCCAGGCGCTTTCCTGCAAGGGCTCACTTTTCATCAGTTGAGTCTAGGCTCAGGGCATGTTCATGGTGAACAAGGCTTTGCTTCTATGGTTAACGCTGGGGTGGAATTCTCGCATATGTTAGAACGCGGAGAGGTTATGGTGCCAAAATTGGAAGTGGTAGAACTAAAAAACGTCGCTCAAGCTCTAGTCTTTATTCGTCAGCAACGAACGGTCGGAAAAATCGTCGCGAAGCTCATCGACTAAGCACTCAATCCCAAGCGACAAAAAGGAAAAGGAAGCGCAAACTCCAAAGCAGTTTGCGCTTCAAGGGGTATTATTTCTCTACAAGCAGCATCGCCGATTTTGCTGCCACTTTAATCTCTTCAGTACAAGGCATCTCTTCGCCTGTCATCATGTCTACCAAGGCTTTATTCAAGGTAAGTTGTAGTGATTGCGCTCGTGAAGATTTATTCAGCACTAAGATGCCCTTTTCACCACGTTGCAACACCAACATATCGTCGTTACCTTCAAGCACCGTCATCGGTTCACCATGCACTAGGTTATGGAACGCTACCATCTTCGCCATACGCGCATCTTTCCACGCATTTTGCCATCTTGGTCGTCCATCTGCGCCCTTTATACCACTGGTATCCAAATCTGTGTAAACAAGTGGTACACCTCCATCGCGACCTAGGATATAGGCATACGCTAGCCACTCGTTCTCTTCATCCATTACTAAATCCAAGAACACATCGTTATTTGGAATATCGTGAGTGATAGCAAAAGTAATGGCTCGACGGTTCGACAACGCTTGACCAAAACAGTACGGGTCGATCAAAGACTTAAAGCTGCCTTTCTTTGAGAACGCCTTAAAGATGGTTGAGAACAACGGAAAGTCATATGCACCCAATCGTGTCTCTTTCAAATACGGTTCCAAGAACAGCTCATACTCTTCTTCTGTTGCGCCACCATCGGTGATGATCTCACCAAAGATATGCACATCTCGCGTGATCTCTTCTGTCCAAACCAACTTTAGGTGCTCTAGAGTCATATGCTTCGCAGCATCGATACGGAAACCTTTCACACCCATTGACTTAAGCGCCTTTAAATACGCTTTTTGCTGCTCAACAACATGCTTGCATACACGCAAAGTTGGTAAGCCAGGATCGGTAGGACCACCAGTGATTCGACCGTTTTGCACTTGCCATTTGTCTTTCCAATCTTTGATCCCAAAGGCTTCAACAAAGTCATTTTCGTCAAATAGCGGCTCAGATAAATCGCCAAATAGAATCAGGTCTTGATACTTGCTCGCATTTTGTTGGTAGTCGTCCATCACGCCTTGACGTGGATACTGTAGATCCGGACGAAGGTGCGCTTCGTTCGCCATATGATTAAAAACGACATCGGCATAAACCAGTACGCCTACATGATTGAGTGCTTCAATCATGTTTTTGAAATCTACTGTGTTACCGAGTGCATTGTCGATAACCCGATAATCTTGAGGTTGGTAACGCTGCCACCAGCGTTCGTCTTGTGCGCTTTTCATCGGTGGAGAAACCAACACCGAGCCATAACCTAGCTCGCTGATTTCCGATGCGCGTTGGGCAATGTCAGCATACTTCCAATCAAAAGCGTGCAAGATAACATTTGCACCTGTTGATAGTGTTTCCTGTAAGCCACTCATGTTTCTCTCCTCGTCGCGTTCGCTCACCTATTGTTACTCAAATTCGTCGTGAGCGAATCCAATAGCCGAAATTATAAGAACTATTGACGCGTCGCCCTCACCCCTTTTGTGTTTCTGCTAGGGGGAAAAACAAGGCGTAGCTCATCCCTTGTTAAGGGTTAAACGTGTGTTTAAAAGCACTTTAACACCATAGAGATAACTAGACATGAAAACATGAACCACTAAGCATCTGTTTTATAAATACTTTATTGAACTCATCATAACCCATGCTTAATCGAGCTAATACGCCTTTTCTCAATAAGAATGAGAGAAAAGAGCGCAACAAGACCATATGTAACAAATATTTAAGAAAGTGAAACTGCTGCTTACGTCACAGTTGGTGCGAATAATAAAACGCTCAAAGTGAAACCTATCCCTTTAATCACCCTTTAGATGGAAAAAGAATCCATCAAGTTCAACACTTTAGAACTACACAACAATACATAGAGCAATGAAACTATGAAGCGCGTCGTCACCTAGCTATAGGGTGGTCACCTTTTAAAATTACATATGCAACAATTTGTGCTTATTTTTGAGTGCATGAGGAAAAACATGTCTTTTTGGGGAGTTACATTCGCGATCTGCATTCAGCTGGTTACTGCAGGCATTTTTGGAATGGTCGTAGCGGCTTGGATTGCTTTTAAAGCAGAAACTTATGATAAAAACGATTACCAACATATGTTTTTCCTCGTTAATTTTATCTGCTTTATCCTAGCGCTATTTGCCTCTGTCGGGTTATTAATCTACGGTCTTATTTTTAGTGACTCATCTCATTACTATCAATATCTAGGGCTGCCTTGGTTTTTTGCTCTGACTGGTTTTTCGTACCACATATACTGCCATTTAAGGTACAGCAAAGCATACCGCATGAAGGAAATGCAAATGTGGCGTGAGCACTGGTATGAGACGTTAGAAATAGAAACCGATGAGGATTTATCTAAGTTCAAACTTGACGATGTCATTCGATTTGGCGCTTGGAAAGCAAGCTCAGAAAAGCAAGCCTCTTGTCTCGATATTTTACCTGCAGGAGAAGAGGTCTATCAGCGGGTTCAACAAGCAAAAGCACTGGCGGTAACCAAAGTACCAGCAGACGACCAGACGGTGCTCAATAAGCTAAAAGAGTTCGAAGCCTCTGTTTCAACAGTGTATCGCCTCTCATACAAAGCAAGTCATGCGTTTGGGTTCAAGAATGACGAATCTCACTCCTTTCAACGTAATGTCCGTAGAGGGAACAAAGATACCTACCCAGACCTTGAAGACGAAGTTTCGAAAGTACTGGATGCTCTAAATGAAATTGCCATCGTCACGATATCCAACAACTCGGGCGAGACAATGATCGATGCGCACATCTTTTTGCAATATGCATTAGAAGGGTTATTTGGTGAGCAGGAAATACTGACGAACTATGTACTATGGAGTTATGTAGAACACTTTTATCACGTCAACCCATTCCAATTAGCACTAGAGTTATCGCAAATGGGCGTGAAGGTCCTCAAGAAAGACGGTGAAATCTTTGTCTTTGTCGAAGAGCCAGAACAATCATCGCTACGGTTAGAGGACTTCAATTCAGGAACTCAGTATGCAATGAGTACTAGCTAAAGAAAAAGCCAAGTGATGCTTGGCTTTTTTAATTTTAAGTACGGTACCACATCTAAACAGCATGCTCATTACGCTGTACTTTTTAAAGCGCTCAAAGTCTGTTATTTGCTCCGATGTTGTTCTTACAACTTTTTGATCATAAGTTTTATTGATTGGTGTTCTTCTGTAGCATGAAACGGCTTCGTACCATTAAAAAGAAATTCGTCATATTTCACACTTGCTTTTGCACTGAACCCCATTCTTTCAAACACATATTGTGAACGAGAACCCGCAGATTCAGCTTGCACAAAACGGAAACCAAGTGCCCGACCATTATTAAGCGCTGCGTTAATCAACGCAGAGGCAATACCTTGACCACTGTGATCATTGCGAACACCGATAAACTTAACTTGTAAATAAGAACGCTCAGGAACAGTAAGCGTCTCAAAGTATTTTGAATTGAGCTCTTTGAGAATAGCCATCATTGAATCATCATCAGCATTGTCAAAAGATAATGCTTCTTTGAGGTCACAACACAATACGCCAGCAATAATTTCATTGTTGCTATCAACTGCGACATAACCTAGATTGCTTTCCACGTTGGTCACACTCATATATGTCAAGTAATCTAGAAACTCTTCGTTGACATGTTCGCTGTCAACTTGATTGCTAGCAAACGAGTCGAAAATAACTTTAGCTACAGAGTCGATGTGTTTATGTGTAATTGGTTCGATTGTAAATGGCATAATGCACTCCATTGGGAGTAGCACAACAGATGCACTACTCCATGATTAAAAGTAGTGCCAAGGAATCTAAAGGTGAATTCTTGCGGGGCAAGGAGCGGAATAACCAACCGCTCTTTATCGTTTTAGGCGAAAGAATTGTAGATTAATAGTTCGCAGAAGGGAATAATTTTTGCCTACGACCTAGCATCTCTAGGCAGAAACTATTAACTAAGTACGGTAAAGAACCTTCACAACGTGCCAGCCGAATTTAGTTTTTACTAGGTGCGGAGTTAGAACCTCACCTGAAAAGCAAACTTTGTCGAACTGTGGCACCATTTGACCACGGCGAAACTCACCTAGGTCGCCACCACGTTTACCAGATGGACAAGTTGAGTATTTCTTTGCCAACGTCTGGAATTTAGCACCTTTCTTAAGTTGCTTAATGATGTCTTCAGCTTGTTCTTTGTGCTTTACCAGAATGTGTAAAGCGGCTGCTGTATTTGCCATGTGTTTGTCTCTCACTGTTCGGGTGGCGCAAGTTTACCGAAACGCTTCAATATCGCAATAATTTCTCAAATTCAGGCTCTATCTTCATCCATTAATGATCGGAACTCGCGGACAAGTTGATGAAAAGTTACCCATTATTGAACGTTATTTCTCTCTTTATTTGTTCTATTTCCTAAAAAGCTCATTTTTCCACGCTCTACGGTTGAAGCTGTCGCCTTATAAGATTAGATTAGTTACATAAATCAGTGATATTGATAAGGTTATTTTCATGGCAAAAGTCGCAAGTAAAGCGAACCAATCTCAGGGCATGTTGGTGTTTAAACTCACCCTGCAACAGAACTTCGCAATTGGCACACTTAAAGTCCGTGAAATTGTTCCTTACATGCCAACGACCAAGATTCCATATTCTCATCACCACGTGATTGGGACCGTCACGATTCGTGACTTAACGGTACCAGTGATTGATATGGCAGCAGCGATTGGATTCCGTCCGATTCAAGAAGAGGAATACAAAAACTGCTATCTGATCGTGACAGATTGCTTGCGCACGGTGGTTGCGTTCATGGTACGAAGTATCGAGAAAATCATCGAATGTGACTGGAAAGCAATTGAAACGCCACCAGAAAGTGCAGGTCACAACATCTTTGTTACTGGCATTACTCGCTATGAAGAGAAAATCGTCCAAATGTTAGATGTCGAGCTTCTGCTTTCGAAGATCTACCCTCAATATGAAAACACTAAGATTCCTATGCTGACAGACATTGAGCGTGAACGCCTGAAAGCCTTGAGTATCCTTTTAGTTGACGACTCTTCGATTGCACGCAAACAGTTAAGTGACGCGTTGGATCGCATCAATATCCCTTATCAAATTTGCAAAAATGGCTCTGATGCACTCGATTTAATGAAGCGAGAAGCAGAAGAAAACCGCCCTATTGATCTTCTAGTAAGTGATATCGAAATGCCAGGATTGGACGGTTATGAACTTGCGTTTGAAGTTCAAAACGATTCCGCACTGAACAACTCTTACCGTATTCTTCACACCTCTCTCTCTAGCGAGATTTGTGTTGACCGAGCTCACCAAGTTGGCGCTCATGAAGCACTAGAGAAGTTCAATGCAGGAGAATTGATTGAAGCTATGCTGCGCGGCGCAAAAGAGCTAGAAGCAAAAGCGATGGCATCATAACGACTTTAGTTTGTCTCGTTATTTACTTGGCATCGTGTAGCTGCGAGACACAAACTCCGTTTCTTCCACTTGATAAATGTGATTGATATAGGAAGCCAAGCTATAAAGCACGTTAGCTAGCAGGTTTGAATAGCGGAACAAAATTGGGGCGGGTTGCTTCTTACCTGAATGCTCTACTGCAACCAATGCGCGAACGACCTTCTTGGCTTGGCAGCGACACAAATGTAATTGGCTGGAAGTTGGGTGACCACCGGGAAGTACAAACCCCTTAAAACCACCGTCAATGCGCGCTTTGATTGCGTCGTAATCAGCTTTTAACTCATCAACTTCCGCTTCTGTGATTGCGAGCTTGCCGCGGATAGAGCCGTTCACATGGTACACGTTTGGCTGCATGCGAGTTAGGACGTCGCGACTAAAATCATCTAATTCCATCGATAGCACAAGCCCAATTCGACTGCACAACTCGTCTGCCGTAATTTCAAAATCGCAGACCGGACTGTCTTCATAAATGAATGGGTAACAAATCTCGCCAAGTTCCTTACTTACTGGTCTCATGCTCTTTCTCTGTGCTTTGGTTCTAATAAAAAAGGGAGTCATTATAACCTAACTCCCTTTGGGCATTCACACCCGTTTAGACGATCATAAGTTAGAAAGCCAGCTTACGCTTTTTCGACTCTCTTGTGACCTTCTTGAAGGTGAACAAAATCAACCAAATCATCACCAGACACTTGGTAAGCCTGACCAAAACCTTTTACGAATAGACCTTGCTCTGCTTTTAGGTTAAATAGAACAAAGTCTTCTAGTTGGCTTAGACCGTCGATGATTTCACCAAAACGATCTTTCATTTGACCAACAACTTGCTGCCACATTTCAGAGTCACGTTCTACAACTGTCGCAACCGCATCAAAAGTTAGACGCTTGCGAGCAAACAACTGCTTAGATGAATCCTCATCTTCAATCATCATCAAAGATACGTTTGGATTCTCAAGCAGATTGCGCGCGTGACGAGCAATCTGAGAAATAAGAACGAAGTAACCTTCCTGGTTTTGTACGTATGGAGCGTAACTTACGTTTGGACGACCTTCTGCATCAACTGTTGCTAGTTGAATCGTACGGCGCTCCTGACGAAATTCCTTAATTTCTGGTCCTAGACGACCTTGTAAACGCTCTTGTTTAACTTGCTGATCCATTTTGATACCTAACTTTACTTGTTTTGTGTTTCCGAATTTAAACTCGGTTATTCTTTGATAAACGACGCCACCCCAACTGTTGGCGGATGGAGCAAGCGTCGTATGCATTTGACATTATTAATTCTATGTTGGAACTACTGATTGAACTCAGCTTGCATTGCGCGAAATGCCGTTACTTGCTCTTCAATCAGTTCGCGCTTTTCATTACGACCGAGGTAGATCTTAAAGATGTTGCTACCGCACTCAGAGAAGAAACCAAAGTAGTGGCTTTCACGCCCCATAAACGGCTTACTTACTAGCGCGATGTTTTTCACGTTATCCAGTTTAAGGTGACCGTGAAGCTCCCCTTCTTTGCCCATTAAGTTGTAGTAACCACGTGCCACTTTGCCTTTCGGGAACGGTGCTTTCACTTCAAAGATTGAGCCGAAAGAATGAACAATCGTCGTTACAGGACCAAAGCCTACAAGACCTTCTAAAATGCTTTGAGCTTGCTCTCCCGGAGCCACCGCTACCATTTCTTGAGGTAGTGCTGCAACCACATCAAATTCCGATACGCCAAGGCGCTCTGCCATCGCCGCAGGTAACAGTTGCGGTTCTTGTTCTAGTAGGCTTTCAACCTGTTGCTTAATTGATTCCATTGGTTTTTCCATTTCTTTTAAATGTTAGATACTTTTGGTACGTTTTCGTTCATTTCCGACGTTAGTACCTGAATACATGCCTGTGCGAGAGAAACAGCCCAGAAGCTCCCTGCAAGGGTTAGCACTAAGCTACGCTCTTGAAGCTCGACCAAGCCCTTGTCGTGCCATACTTTGAACAACGGCATTAGGAAGTTAAAGGTGTCTTCACCCATGA
Organism: Vibrio sp. SSH13-20; assembly: GCF_040104475.1. Taxonomy (NCBI): domain Bacteria; kingdom Pseudomonadati; phylum Pseudomonadota; class Gammaproteobacteria; order Vibrionales; family Vibrionaceae; genus Vibrio; species Vibrio sp. SSH13-20. The sequence continues at coordinate 174,597 of NZ_JBECOU010000007.1, read as the reverse complement.
AGTTTGGCAGTTTGTTCCCTTGAACAATGCCACGGTCGAAACCTGACTTTAGCGCAGCAAAGAGTGGCTCTAGCGGGCTCTGTTTCATCATCATCGCGATGGTGCTTTGCCCTTCATTGACGGCTTTGACATAAGTGTCTAGCGTGCGATGTTGCATCATGCCATAACCACCGATGTTACCGCCGGCACCACAACCAACCGGAAGCACTTCTGCATACGTCTTCGCTAAGCTGTTGTATAAGCTGCGTTCACGGTTATCGATCGCCCAATGGTTTACACTGAGTTGCTTCATATGGTGTTTCGACATGAATTTCGCACCGAGCTCGTACATACCAGCTTTTTCAGGCGTGGTTGCCGGTGGCGGCATCTTACCCTTCTCAACTAGGTTCAACATTGGGGCTGTCCCACCAACAACCAGTTGATATAGGTCCAAACCGTGCGCACCAGTAGACATAAAGTCGTGCAAATCTTGTTCGAGCACTTCCTTTGTCTGATAAGGCAAGCCATATAGCAGATCTATAATGACGGGAATTTTGTCTTCTTTAGCGAGCTCAGCAACGCGGTTCAAGACATCTTCACGATCATCTAAACGCTTAGCACTACGACGTACTTTGGTATTGAAGCTTTGCACACCAAATGAAAAACGGTTGAAACCTCCGTCTAGCGCTCCCTGATACAGCTCGTCCGAGAATCGGTTAATACGTCCTTCTAGGGTAATTTCACAATCGGCGGCTAAAGGGAAATAGTCATGAATTGCCTGACCAAGAATACGAACCTGATCTGCAGATAAATCTGTAGGCGTGCCCCCACCGATATAAACCGCATGAAAAATGCCACTTTGTGTCCATGGCAGTGCTGCTTTTTCTTTCAGCTCTTTCATCAGCGCTTCAAAGTACTCATCAACAAGCTTACGGCTCGCAGCATTTTGGAAGAAGTTACAAAAAGTGCAGCGCACACGACAAAATGGCACATGAATGTACAAGCAACGCTTATTGTTCTTTTGCGTTGTTTCAGAAGTGATCCGTGACAGGATTTCACCTTGTTGTGGCGGTGGCACAGGCATACTGCTACCACCCGCGTGCGCAGAGTGTTTTTTCACAAACGCAAAACGCAGCGGATCGGGGCTGTCACTCCCGAGAATTGATTCGTCAAATTTATAAATGTCGACGCTCATATTTACTCACTTAAAGCCCACCACACAAAGGATTGAGGCTCATTTCAAAAAAACTGTAAAGATCATAATTTGCACGTAATGATAATGCAATTGATAATTGATCTTATTTCCTTTTCGAGCAATAATCTTCCCACTTGATAATGATTCCTACTACCGAGATTTACCCGTGAACGTAAAAAGATATGCCATTGCCGGTGGCGCCTCTTTAGTGGTGCACGCAGCGCTTCTTTTTGTCTCCCAAGAGACAAAAGTGTTTGCAATGCCAGCAGGCAATCCCACCAGCTCGGTAAGCTTGAATTTAGTCTCAGCGCCAAAACCGGTACAAGCGGCTCCTACGCCACAAGAAGTGGTGGAAGAGAAGCACCCGGAGCCAAAGAAACAACCTGAGCCTCCGAAGCCAAAACCAAAGCCTGAGCCGATTAAAAAGACGGTAGAAAAGCCGATCGTAAAAAAAGAAGCGGTGAAGAAAAAACCAGTCCAAAAGAAACCTGAACCGGTTAAAAAACCTCAACCACCAAAACCCGTTGCAAAGAAAGATCCGCAACCAAAAGAAAAAGTGGAAGAGAAAGTCGCAAAAGAACCTCAACCACAACAAGCGGCTCCTACTGATCAATCGAAAGGGGCGACATCACAGCCTGTGATGATTGACCAACCGACGTTTGTTTCTCAACCAGTACAACCTCGTTACCCACGTTCAGCGCAAAAGCGTGGTATTGAAGGGGTTGCGCTGTATGAAATTTGGCTTGACGAAAACGGCAACCAAATTAAACAAGTACTTATCGAATCATCTGGTGCAGAAATGCTCGATCTTTCTGCTCTACGTGCCATTAAACAATGGCAGTTTTCACCTCATATTTCTGGCGGGCACAAAGTCGCTCACCGAGTTCAAATCCCAGTTCGTTTTAAGTTGGATGGATAATGGAACAGCTACAACATTTACAAACCCAATTTGGTCTTATGACTTGGCCTTTAGTTATTTGCTCTGCACTTACAGTCATGATCATTGCGGAAAGACTCTTTCAAGTATTCATTAGCCTAGGAGTCGGTAAACGCGCGATTCGCCAAAAGCTGACCAAGCTTGACCCAACCAACAACAAAGACATCGAAGCACTAGCGGATGAGTTTTCGGGTAAACGACCTCTTTTATATCGTGGTGTTGCAATGCTGCTTGCGCATCACTCTTTTTCTAAATCACTGCGTGAAGATGCGGCTGGTATTTGGCTTCAAGAAAAACGTCATCAGTTGCACTCAGGTCTGCGTCTGTTGACCTTGATTGGCGTGATCAGCCCCCTGATTGGTCTATTAGGTACAGTTCTTGGTCTTATCGACATGTTTAAAGGTATTGCTTCTTCTACCGGTAACATTACGCCAAACGACTTGGCAGATGGCTTGGGTCTTGCGATGCGTACGACTGCAGCTGGTTTGATCATTGCGTTACCTGCTATTTCTGGCGCGCAACTGATTGGTCTTTGGGCAGATCGTGTTATCGCTAAGCTTGAACACACTCTGAACTATGTAAATCTGTGGCTCGAAGGCATTTCTCTACAGCATGTATCTCCGGAAAACAGCAAAGAAGTCGCGACTGTTGCAAATCATGTTGAAGCGAGAAGTTCATGATTAAGGCACCACAAGACAACAACAGTCATGGCTTAACACCAGACTTAACGCCACTGCTCGACATCATTTTCATCGTAATGGTGTTTTTGATGCTCACTGCAGCAGTGAAGTTAGATTCCCTAGATGTGAACCTACCAAGCACCGATTCCCAAGCTGTGGCTGAGGTGGACAAACAATCAATCACGGTGAACATCCTTAAAGAAGAGCCACACTGGGCGATCAACGGTAAGGCGTACATCGATTGGGAAAACTTTACGATGGCTCTGTTAGAAGAGAGCAAATCAACCGACAAACCTATTGTGATTGGTGCGGAAAAAACCGCAGACATTCAGTCACTGGTTAAGCTTCTTGGCTTTTTACAAGAAAACGGAATTCAAGCGACTCAACTGCTTACTGAAGAGTCGCAATAGAAGAACATAAGATTGAGAACACACTAATGAATAAAACACTTTCGCCCGTTCGTACCGCATTGACTGCAGCCATTACTATGCTTGCTAGTGCGAGCCTATTTGCCAACGAAGCTCCATCAAATGAACGCGTGGTCAGTGCCGGCAGCGCTGTCACTGAACTGTTACTTGCTCTTGATGCAAAAGATAGCCTTGTTGCTGTCGACGTAACAAGCCAACTACCGGAAGGTATGGAGTTGCCAAAAGTTGGTTACCACCGTCGTCTTTCTGCTGAAGGTCTACTGGGATTAAGCCCGACTAAATTGATTGGATCAGATGAAATGGGACCAAACACCACGCTAGACCAATTGAAATCAGCAGGTGTTGATGTTGAAGTCGTCAATACAGAAGCAAACGTGGAAGGTTTGGTTGATCGTATCGACCAAATTGCGACCATCATGCATCGCGAAGCTCAAGCGACAGCGCTAAAAACTGAAGTTGAAGCACAAGTGAAAGCACTGGAAGGCAACCAACCAGCAAAAGCTGACAAAAAGAAAGTACTTTTCCTACTGATTCACGAAGGTCGCCCAGCAAACGTAGCGGGGTCAGAAACAACACCAGATGCAATCATTCAACTTGCAGGTGGAGAAAACCCAGCAGCAAGCAAACTCTCTTCATACAAGCCACTATCAACAGAAGCTATGGTCGAGATGCAACCAGACGTGATTCTTGTGAGTGGGCGTAGCTATCAAACAATGGGCGGTGCAGATGCCATTCTGAAAGCAATGCCTCTCCTTGCCGCGACTCCAGCAGGTATGAACAAAAACATCGTGACAATTGACGGTCATGCGCTTGTTGGTGGTTTAGGACTTAAGAGCCTTTCAGAGGCGAAGCGCCTAAACGAGTTGCTTTACCCGTAGAGAGATTCAATGCTGTTAAGACGAATTCCTTTATCTACTACCCTACTCGCGTTATCTGGCATTTTAGCTTTTATCGCAGTAGCGTCCATTACAGTAGGTCCAATGAATATTAGCTTCTCAGACAGTCTGAGAAGCTTAACAGGAGCAGGTTCAGACCTTGCTCCTCATATTCAGTTAGTCATCAACGAAATCCGCCTTCCACGCACCATTCTTTGTATGTTTATTGGTGCGATCCTCGCTATCTGTGGTGTTGTGATGCAGGGGTTATTCCGAAACCCTCTAGCTGAGCCAGGCATCATCGGTGTTTCCGCTGGCGCGGCGCTTGGTGGCGCATTTGCAATCGTCGTATTTGCCGATTTCAGTCAAAACTACCCGACACTAATGAACTTAGCTGCCTTGCCATTTTTCGCCTTCCTCGGCGGTGCAATTACCACGGTATTAGTTTACTGGTTAGGTACGAATAAGTTTGGTACGTCAGTCACCATCATGTTGCTTGCGGGGGTTGCAATCAGCGCACTCTCGGGCGCTGCGATTGGTTTTATGAACTTCATCGCCGATGATCAAATGCTGCGAGACTTAACTCTTTGGTCGATGGGATCGCTGGCTGGGGCAAACTGGTCAGGGATTGGTTTAGCTGCTGTGACTCTCATCATCTTGATGTTCTGGTTCCAGAGAAAAGCCATGTCATTAAATGCGTTGCTTTTGGGAGAATCAGAAGCCAAACACCTAGGTGTGCCAGTACAGAAGCTCAAACGCCAACTTATCCTGTTGTCTGCAGTTGGTGTGGGTATTACGGTGAGTATCTGTGGTGCAATTGGATTTATCGGTCTGGTGATTCCGCATTTAGGTCGTATGCTTGCTGGTCCAGACCATCGCACGCTGCTGCCTATTTCAGCGCTTATGGGCGCACTACTTCTTACCGCCGCTGATATGTTTGCACGAGTTGTTGTTGCACCCGCAGAGTTGCCTGTAGGCATTGTAACCGCATTGATTGGTGCGCCATTCTTTATCTACTTACTGTTCCAACAAAAAGGGAAGATTCTGTAATGAATGACATCGTTCTGTCTGGCAGAAACATCTCCATGAGATATGGGAGCCGAGTGGTACTAGACGACATCAGTATTGATATTCGTGCAGGCGAGGTCACCGCATTATTAGGTCCTAATGGCGCGGGTAAGAGTACACTGCTGAAGCTATTGTGTGGCGAGATTCCGTCTCAGAATGATATCCAGTTCTTTGGTAAACAAAAAAACGACTGGGAGCCTTCAGAGAGCGCCAAACACGTGGCGATGTTGCCGCAGCACAGCACGCTGACCTTCCCGTTCTTAGCGAGAGAAGTGGTCGAACTAGGTGCGATTCCTCTGTCCATTTCTAATAAAGAGACCACGGAGCTTGCTCTGCAATACATGAAGCAAACCGATGTTTTGCATTTGGCTGATAACCTCTACCCTGCTCTCTCTGGTGGTGAGAAACAACGTTTGCATTTGGCTCGCGTGTTAACACAACTTCATCTATCCGGTGATAAGAAGATCTTAATGCTGGACGAGCCTACCTCTGCATTGGATTTAGCTCACCAGCACAATACACTAAAAATCGCTCGTCAAGCGGCAAAAGAGCACAACGCAGCGGTTGTAGTCGTATTACACGATCTTAATTTGGCATCCCAGTATGCAGATCGCCTTGTACTACTGCACGACGGTAAACTTGTCTGTGACGATACGCCATGGAACGCATTAACACCGGAACGCATAGAACAGGTTTACGGCTATCACTCCATTGTGACCAAACACCCTACGTTGGATTTCCCACAAGTTCACGCTGCGGCATAACCTCTATCGATTAACCAAACGATTCATGCCTAACAAAGCCCAATGTTCAATATTGGGCTTTTATTTTGCCTAAATAACACTCAAATTTCCGAGTCTAATCTGTTTTAATCATTCAATAATGTTTTGGATACACAAATAACTAAATTGAACAATAGGTAAATTCTGAATTGCCATTTAGTTATCAACAATAATACATATTGGGAATTAGAATAATTTATCATTTAATTAATAATCACCCTCATCAATATCGATTAATTATTAACTTATTTTCAAACGAAAGATGAACATTAAGTTTCCAACTTAATTCAGGTTGCGATAAAATTTTTTGCGACATTCATCACACAATATATCTATTCTCCCCCTTAGACTCCGGACTTTTCAAGCCCCCCAAATTTGCAGTGAGTCTATGAAGATTTCTAACTTAAGTATTAAAAGTAAAATTAGTGCGTTGATATTAATTATCTCCGCCGCCGTAATTGCACTCTCTTTCTTCTTTAACTCTCAAATTAAATTAATCGATGGAAAGATGTCGGAATTTTCTGACACCACAGTTCCGAGTATTTTGTTAGTTAAAAACATTGAAATCGAAGTCGGCATTTTAAGAAAAGATGAATTTTCTTTATTGACGAATGTAAACCATGCTGAGTTTAAAACATGGTTGAAAGGTCTAGATGAATCAGAAAGTAAAGTTGACAACTATATTAAAAAGTATGGTCAGTCGTTATGGGATCAACGTGACCGTGATGCCTTCAACCGTGTCAACGATGCATGGGAAAAATACCGTAGCTTCAATGAAAAATACTCCGCACTGCTTCTAACCAAGCAAGTTGATGAAGCCAACGCAATGCTGCTTGATGGCTTCCCTGCTTTCCAAGAGCTACAAAACGCTATCATCGCTCTTGTTGAGCTAAACCAAACCTTCATTAAAGAAGACATCGACAGCACGCATATCGTGGTAACCGATGCGATTACTTATGGCATCATTGCTATTGTAGCCTTGTTAGCTTTGGGTTTTTCTCTAGGGCTATTCCTTACCAAGCAAATTTGCTCACCACTTAACTATGTTGTTGAAATGGCGTCTAAGATTGCCTCTGGTGATCTTACTTACCAACTGCCACGCAATAAGATTGGTAATGATGAACTTGGTATCCTTGCCGATGCATGTATCGATATGCAGGCGAAGCTTTTAAGTCTGGTTGACAGCATTTCTTCAACTACCGCACAAGTAAGTACAGCAACAGAAGAAGTGAGCGCGATTTCGGAACAAACTTCATCTGGTATGGACGAGCAGCAGCAACAGCTTAATCTGATTGCAACCGCAATGAACGAGATGCAAGCAACAGTTAACGATGTCGCCAACAACACCGAAGCCGCATCTGAAACCGCGAATGGTGCGTCGAACGATGCGAAACAAGGTTTAGAAGTCGTTCAAGAGTGTATCTCGCAAATCAATGAAGCATCTGTTGCGATCCAATCTGTTGGCACCATGGTCAGCGAGCTTGAGCAAGACGCATCAAACATCAGCGTTGTCGTCGACGTGATTCAAGATATTGCTGAGCAGACCAACCTTCTGGCTCTCAATGCAGCGATCGAGGCAGCACGCGCTGGTGAACAAGGTCGAGGCTTCGCGGTTGTTGCAGACGAGGTACGTACACTAGCAAGTCGCACGCAATCATCCACAGAAGAGATCGTCTCCATAATTAGCAAGCTACAAAACTGCTCTAAAACCGCAGTGTCTGCGACAAACAACAGCAATGATTTGATTCAAGTGTGTGTTGAACAAGCACAAAACGCAGGTGCAACCATTGGTCAAATCGAGCAAAGCGTGGACAACATTGCAGAGAAAAGCATTCAAATTGCAAGCGCATGTAGCGAGCAGAGCTCAGTCACTGAAGAATTGCATCGTAACGTAGAACACATCAATCAGTTCTCTAGTGAAGTGGCAACGGGCTCTCGCCAAACCGCGGTTGCTTGTCGTGACTTAAGTGAGCTAGCTGTTGGTCTACAAGAAATTGTAAGTCAATTTAAAACGGCTTAACCAATCATTAAAGGCTTCTAGCCTACCTTTACTCGCATATCCAAAGCCCAATGTTCATTCATTGGGCTCTGTTTCTTTTATCGCTTCAGAGAAAACCCGATCGCCGTCTCGATTCTCCAATTTATCCCACCGAAACCCACTAGCATCAGGGTAACCCACTATGATTATTCTTTGTGGCGTATAAAGTGTAAAAACTATTTCTATACCCAAGTAACCTCGAGATGCTAGGTTCAGCGAGAATGACTTGGTTTGTTGACGCGGAGGCGATTTAAAGATCTAGTCATTCTAAATCAAGAATCGGCAACAAAGTATACAAGCCAAGGTCCTTATATTTGCAAAGAGTGCCCTTTGGAAGCGTGTCTTTGACTCGCTTTTTAGTCAAACAAATGGCTGCGTCAAACGACTTGGAAAGAGCTAGCCATTACACTGCATTGTTTTCCTTACTCTCGAATCAATGACAACGCTCTGAATCCTGCATCTTGAAGTCACTTGGGTATAATAATTAATCAATTGATGAATATTGAGGGAATTATCGCCCTAGCCGACTAAAACTTGTCCACGTTACACTGAATACAGTCCCACATTCTTCTGCAACCTGACCTACGATCAGGCTCAACTTCTTGAGGAAGCATCGCATGATGAAGCGAATCATTCTTGGCACCTTTGTTATCACCCTTTTGACCGCTTGCTCAAAAGACGATGGTCAGCAAGCTCTTGGCACACTAGAACGTGACCGCGTCACCTTTACAGCCACCTCAAGCGAAATCATTCGTGCTCTACCCATTAAAGAAGGCAGCCAAGTAACTGAAGGTGAGGTGCTAGTTCAACTCGATACTAAGAACCAAGAAGCGATATTAGCCCGCGCCGTAGCTGAGCAAGCTAAAGCAGATGCTTACCTATTAAAGCTGACCAATGGCGAACGTCCTGAAGATATTGCAGCAGCCCAAGCAAGAGTTGCAAGAGCAGAAGCGCAATTAACCGAAGCTCAAAAGAACTACCAACGTAAAGCAGAATTGGTACGTAAGAAACTCATCAGCCAATCGGAAAAAGACACCGCATTGGCAGCAAGAGATTCTGCGCGTGCCGAGTTAGACTCGTCACAAGAAGAGTTCAGCAAACTTACCGCAGGCTCACGTCCAGAAGACATTGAACAAGCCAAGGCCGAACTGATGGCAGCAAAAGCAGATGTGGCTCTTCAACAGCAAAAACTAGCAGAGCTAACCATTACCGCTACCCGTGATGGTTTGCTCGACAATCTACCTTTTAACTTAGGCGAGCGCGTTCCAGTCAATGGCATCGTTGCCGTGATTCAAGCAAGCCGTGTCCCTTATGCACGTGTTTATGTCCCTGCGACTTATCGAGTTAACTTTATTCCCGGTAAAGCCGTACAAGTCCATGTGGATGGCGTCGAAAAACCTTTAGAAGGAACCGTGCGCTGGGTTGCTACTGAACCATCATTTACCCCCTACTTCGCCCTAACAGAGGAAGAGCGTTCGCGCTTGATGTACCTTGCAGAAGTCGATTTACAAGACTCTGCTGAATCTCTACCTTCAGGCATTCCTGCACAAGTGGATTTAGTGGAGTAAACGATGACTGAATACGCAATTCAAGCAGAGAATGTGGTAAAGAAGTTCGGTGACTTTACTGCCATCAATAACATCACGCTCAATGTGCCCAAAGGCAGTATTTATGGCTTTCTGGGTCCAAATGGTTGCGGTAAATCGACCACCATTCGTGTGTTAACGGGTCTACTCAGCCCAAGTGAAGGCAATGTTGATGTTTTAGGATTAGAGATCCCAAGACAATCTGAGCTATTGCGACTCAAAATTGGTTACATGACGCAAAAATTCTCCCTCTACGATGATCTTTCCGTTCAAGAAAACCTCGAGTTTATTGGGCAGATCTTTGGCATGGATACTAAAGCGCTTAAAGCTCGCATCGAAGAACAATTAGCGACATATGGACTTGATCAATTACGTAAGCAACGCGTTGGTGGCATGAGTGGCGGACAAAAGCAGCGACTTTCTCTTGCGGCAGCGACCATGCACAAACCTGAATTGTTGTTTCTCGATGAGCCAACCTCCGCCGTAGACCCGGAGAACCGTCGTGACTTCTGGGAGCAATTATTTGATCTCTCCGATCAAGGCACCACAATTTTGGTCACCACTCACTATATGGACGAGGCAGAACGCTGCCATCGACTTGCTATTATGGAGGCTGGAGAAATCCGTGCTGATGGTGAGCCGGAGCAACTCATGGCGCAAATGGGTGTGAATATTGTCGAGGTCAAAGCGGATAACTTGCGTGAACTGAAAGAGAAAGTCATAAAACGTGAAGAAGTCCGTTCTGCTGCCCAGTTAGGTATCCGCTTACGCATCCTAATTCATCAACATATCGAACAACCGATTAATTGGTTAATACAAACCTTCCCAGAACTTGCAGGCTGCGAGATGAACATCGCGCGTCCTAGCTTAGAAGATGTATTCGTTAGTGTAACGGGGGAAGGTCGCCAATGATGAAGTCCATTGCTCGAATGAAGGCGGTGATGATCAAAGAGATTCGACAGCTTTCTCGTGACCGAATCACCTTTGGCATGGTGGTCATGATTCCTCTGATCCAATTATTGTTATTTGGATTCGCCATCAATACCGATATTCGCAATATTCCCGTCGGCGTTGTTGACCAAAGCGGTAGCACCGCAGGTCGCGTTATTACTGAATCGGTAAAAGTGACTCAAGTTGTCGATGTGGTCGAAACCTTTGCCACCGCTTCAGAGGCGGAACAAGCGATACAAGACGGTCTCGTGCGCGCGGCACTCATTCTGCCAAGCGATTTAACTCAGCGTATGGTGCAAGGTCGAGAGCTGGGACAGTGGATTGTGGACGGCTCTGATACCATGATCAGTTCAGCCATTCTCTCGCTGCAGACCATGCCATTGACTGATTTCGACTTTGAGATCCGCCCTGCTCCCACCAAAACTTTTGAAGTCGCGTTGTATTACAACCCGAGTCGGCGCTCGGCAGTGAACATCGTACCCGGTTTACTTGGGGTCATACTTACAATGACGATGATCTTGTTTACCAGTGCTGCCATTGTGAGAGAAAGAGAACGAGGCAACTTGGAATTACTCATCACCACGCCAATTCATTCTATTGAGCTCATGGTTGCGAAAATTATTCCGTACATCTTTGTCGGTTTAATTCAGGTATTTATTATTCTTGGCTTGGGGCATTGGATCTTTGGCGTGCCGATAAATGGAGCCATTAGCCAGATATTATTTGGCACCTTGTTGTTTATAGCCGCCAGTTTAACGCTCGGTTTGGTGATATCCACCATCGCCACAACACAGCTTCAAGCCATGCAGATGACGGTATTTATTCTCCTCCCGTCTATACTTCTGTCTGGTTTTATGTTCCCTTATGAAGGGATGCCAGTCGCAGCTCAATGGATATCAGAGGCTCTGCCCGCGACCCACTTTATGCGCATCATTCGTGGTGTGGTGCTTCGTGGTGCCGATCTAATGGAGTTATGGCGAGACACAATATGGTTGCTTGGTTTTACCGTGGTGGGCTTAGTCGTCGCCTCTTTGCGCTTTAAGAAATCACTCGATTAGACCAGAAACAAAAATGCCACTCCGTTCAATACGAGTGGCACTTTATCCCCAAGTAACCTCGAGATGCTGGGTTCAGCGAGACTGACTTGGTTTGTAGACGCGGCGGCGATTTAAAGATCTAGTCATTCTAAATCAAGAATCGGCAACAAAGTATACAAGCCAAGCCCCTTACTATTTGCAAAGAGTGCCCTTTGGGAGCGTGTCATTGACTCGCTTTTTTAGTCAAACAAATGGCTGCGTCAAACAACTTGGAAAGAGCTAGCTATTACACTGCGTTGTTTTCCTTACTCTCGAATCAATGACAACGCTCTGAATCCTGCATCTTGAAGTCACTTGGGTATATTATCTCGATAAAAGCTAACGATGAGCCGTTACTGGTACTTCTCACCCGCAGCTGCAACGAACGCCATTTCGACTAAGAGTTCAGGATTCGCCAATTCAACTTTGACGCAAGCACGGCTCGGTGCGCAGCCCTCAGGGAACCACGCATCCCACACTTCGTTAAGGGCATCGAAGTTAGCAAAATCTGTCACGTAAATCGTCACAGATAGAATGCGTGACTTATCGCTGTCAACACTGGCTAGCATTTGCTCAGCTTGGTCGAAAATCTGTTGTACTTGCCCTTTCATATCCGCAGTGGTGTCTGCTTCTGCCACCTCAACAAAGTTGGCAATACCGTTGAATACCGTTACATCAGACCAACGTTTGCATGGATTAATACGATGAATTGTCATGTTATTTCTCTTAATTACGGCTTCTCAACCAAACACACAGGCGCACCGATGTCGCATGAGTATCCGGTTGGAGTGATAACGCCAGTTTCCGGATTCCTATGGAAGCTAGCGACATTATGTGAATGTTGATTGGCAACGAGCATCCACTGCCCGTCACGGGATAAAACAAAATCTCTTGGGAACGCGCCACCACAATCGGACGCGGCAATTTGAACCGGAATATCACTCATTACATCAAATGTGCTGATCAGATTTTGCGCACGGCATGAGACATAGACAAAGCGCTCATCCGCAGAGAGACGAATAGCAGACGCCGCTTCTTTGTTCTCTTCATCGGCTAGCAGCTTCACTTGCTGAGTCAGATTCCATTGCCCCCTTTGCTTACGGAGTACCACCAGCGTTTCGGACAGTTCGCAAACAACGTACGCAACAGACTCATCACTATCGAAGACCAAATGACGAGGGCCAGAACCAGGAGGCATCGCGATGCTTTGAGAAAGTGAAAACTTAACTGTCTCACCATCTTTTTTATAGTCATAGAAATGAACACTGTCTGTGCCTAAATCGACCACAGCAAGTTGCTCGGAGTGGTTGAGAAACGTTGCTTGATGCGCATGAGGCGAGGCTTGACGTTCAGTATTGGGACCACTACCTTCCACATATAATTCTGCGATGGATTTCAAAGGCTTACCTTGCTCATAAAGTTGGTAAACACTTACATTACCGGAACCGTAGTTTGAAACAGCAATTAGCGGCTCTTTAATGTCGATATGGCAAGGGTAGTCACCTTCAATTGGCAATCCATAGCTATCTGTTTTTTCAGCAAAAATCAGTTCTGCTCCTTCCAAGCGTTCTACTTCATTAAAGGTATATAACCCCTCTCCTTTGAGCACAAGGTAAGAAGGGTTACGAACCGTTTTCACCGCTTCAGGAACAAGTTCATTGGTGAGCGTTAATGCGCCAGTAGCAATATCAAGAGAAACACACGCGATGCCCTGACTTTGGCTTGGTGAATCGGTATAGGTGCCTACATAAAAATGTAAGTGACCATTTACTGTCATGAGAAAACCTTTGGGAGATATAAGAGTGCTTAAACGATAAGATGCCGCCTGCGTTACCAGACGGCAATCCCTTTTAGTTATCAATCGGTTAAAGTGTGAAGCAACCGCTCAGTTGGTACGACAATAGCGACAATGGTTTCATCAAAGATAATCGCATTTTCATTGATGATTTGTTGATACGCTTTAGCGTCAGATTGACTAATACCACGGCCCTGCTTGGCGAGCTCAATCAAGGTTAAACTTAAGTCGGCAACTTTGATGGCAGACTCTGCAACTGGCACCGTTTCTACTGACGCCACGTTGGTCGCGAAAATAGGTTTGGCTTGCTGCGCCGCTAACTTAACGCTTTGATAATGCATCGCTAACGCATCCAACGCGGTTTTATCACCTTGAGCATAAACTGCGACCAAATCTTTCATCTCGTACACTGCTAGGCTTTCTACTGGCAATGCATCCGCAAAGCGGTTTAGTCGCTCATACTGGTTGTACAAATCACCCTCGTTTGGCGTAGAGATCCACTTCTCCCAATGACGAGCGTAGTATTGAGCCGGCTCGATGTACTTCGCTAACGTTTGTAGCGGTGCTTCGTCCGCACCATTAGCAAGACGTTTCAACATCATATTGGCATCGGCATGATGGCGCAGACCAAGCGAAATCTCAGACCATGTATCCATCACCTTCATGCGCTTGTACATGCTACGCTCATCGGTCAGGTCTTGGCTAGACCATAGACGCTCTGCAATCGCGTAGCTTCGTGGCCATAAGCGTTGCTCGATGGTCATTGAATCGAGGTTCTCACCCCAGATGGTGATTTCTCCGCCTAAAATTCGCTGCTGTTCTTTCTCGGTCAGCTCAGCCGGATAGCCACCGTTCGGCTCAGGAATGACACTCCCTGCCATGTCACTGCTCGCGACCAACTCTCCAGTCGCAGGCCAACGAACATTGCCTATCAACTGGTAACTAGTATCTTTCAACTTGCCATCTGCGAAGTCATAGTTGAATTCGGTGTAAGACATAAAGTTATCGAAGTGCCCTTTAAACTTCACACCCGGCACATACTCAATGATGAACACCTCTTCGCGGGACTTACCGTTGTAATCGGTAAACGCACGATAGCTGCCGTCTGTTGCTTCAATAATGGTTAGATTGCCGGTGCGCGGACCGCCTTTGTTGCGCGGTTTAACCCAATCGTAAGTCGCGAATTTCTCACCTTGATGAAGTTGGTCATCTACCGTGATTCCTTTCGGCATTGGGTCATTTCGGTAGTGGTAACTGGTTGGTTGGGGCTGGTCTAGGTAGTAGCCTGTTGAGAGAATACCTTGGTAGCCCTCTTTTGCTGCTCGACCGATACTGTCGTGCCCTTGCCAGCTTTGGATCACAATCGAGGTAGGAAGGTCTTTGTGCCAGATTTCATCCCAGCCAGTCATCTTCTTACCGCGCTGTTCCAGCATCTGTTCAACCTTGGTGTTCAGATACGATTGCAGACCACGCTCACCATCCAGATTGTTGTCTTTGATGAATTGCTGAATCTTCGGGTTGTCTTTCCACTGTTGGTAATTTGGTTCATCGCCGCCGATATGGAAGTACTCATCAGGGAAGAGCTCAACCACTTCGTCAAACACGCTCGCCAGCATCTTGTAGAGTTCAGGGTTGGTCGGGTCCATTAACGGCTCAAACACACCCCAGCCACGTTGATGCGGATAAGACTGCTCACCCATACCAGACATTAATTCAGGGTAAGCGTGCGCTACAGCCGAAGCATGCCCCGGCAAAGAAATTTCAGGGATAACTCGAATGCCAAGGTTACGCGCGTAATTCACTACATAGCGAATTTCATCTTTGGTGTAGTAATCACCATCTGCGGTGTCTTGCCACAGCTTTTGGTAATTATCGAGCTGGATACGAATCGCTTGGTCATCCCAAATATGCCAATGGAAGACGTTCATTTTTGCTGATGCCATCGCATCGAGTTGGCGAAGAATCACATCAAGTTCGATAAAGTGACGGGAAGTATCGTAAGAAACACCACGCCAAGGAAAACGTGGCTCATCTTGAATCGACACCGCAGGCACAAAATAGCCAGTCGCGTCCGTAGTCACCAACTGCAAGAATGTTTCTAAACCATGGAAAGCACCGTAAGGGCGTTCGGAGCGAATGATGATCTGACCATTACGCGATTCAAGTTGGTATGATTCATCACTGTTAATGTCTTGCACCTCGGACTTGGGCGCATTACGAATATCAATCACCAAGGTCGCGTCTTTTTCCGACTCAGCATGCCAGTTCAACATTGGTAAGCCGGTTTGGCGATATAGACGATCCATAGTGCGCTTTGCATTGAACTGCACGCGCGGTGAATCGTAGCCTTTGATGTAAATGCTGAAGGATTTATCCAGTGTGATTTTACCCTGCCCCAACTCTACATTTTGTGGGTAAGGCATTAGGTTAAGATCGGTGTTGGGAGTCATCACCATCGCTTCCGTTGGAATTGTGATTAAGCCTGAAATGAGTAGTGCTAATGTACCTTTGTTCATCCGCGCCATCCTGTCGTTGTTATTATTGTTCAACCCAAGTCACGCTATTTAATGGGGTCTGGTGACTTGGGTAAAAGAGCTCTGTTTGAGTTACGCAACCAGCTCTACAGCTTCACGAACCAGCTTGCCAATTTCGTCCCATTGTTCGTTTTCAATTAAGCTCGGTGCCACCATCCAAGTACCACCGCAACAAACCACACGGTCGATGGCTAGGTAATCATTGACGTTGCTTTTACCGATACCACCTGTCGGCATCAGACTCACATCAACATAAGGTGCGAGTAGTGACTTCACCATCGCGATACCGCCGCTCGCTTCCGCCGGGAAGAATTTGAGGAAGTTCAAACCCAGATCGAGTGCTTGTTCAACCTGACTTGGGTTATTGACGCCCGGTACGATTGGCATATTGATTTCTTGGCAGCGACGCACGGTATTGGGGTTCAACCCCGGCGCAACAATAAACTCTGCACCCGCGTCTTTTGCTTGGGTAATCTGCTCTGGCGTCAGTACCGTGCCAGCACCGATGCACATTTGCGGGTAGGCATCGCGCATGGCTTTAATCGCATCGGTAGCGGCTTCTGTTCGAAAGGTCACTTCCGCAACTGGCAGACCGTTTTCTACTAGCACTTTTGCCAATGGAATCGCGTGCTCAACCTTATTGATTTGAATAACAGGAATAACTTTAAATTGCTGAAGTTGCTCAATCATTGCTTGGGACATAATACGTTCTCGGAAATTATCGAATTAGATGAGTCATGGCGTCGTTTGGAATGACTGCGCCAGGATATTGAATAACGGTTGCCGCTAGTGCGTGACCGAGTTGGGCAGACTGCTCGCAGCTTTGTCCGGTCAATCGTCCTGCAAGGTAACCTGCAGCGAATGAATCGCCAGCAGCACAGGTGTCGATCACTTTGACGACATTCTCGGCGGCTACGTAAGCGGTTTGCTTGTCATCACCATGCGACCAAACCAATTTGCAAGGCTCACAGCCACGTTTAATCACGATTTCTTGACAACCAAAGCGAAGGCAGCGCTGCTCGGCACTTTCCTCTTCACCCCATACCAAGACATCATCGTCTTCAGTGATAAGCGCAATGTCGACTAAAGGCAGAATTTGGCTGTACCAATGCTTTGCCTCTTGTGCAGACCAAAGTTGAGGACGGAAGTTATTATCAAAGATAACCTTGCCTCCACCTTGTGAGAACTGACTTAACGCCTTTTTAAGCCTTACTTTACTATCGTCATTTAATATCGCAATGCTAATACCACTTAGGTAGAGGTAATCCAGCTCTCGGTTCGCAATCGCGGCTTCTAATTTGTTGAGTGAAGAGGTAGAGAAGTAACTTTTAACGGCTGCGCTGTCACGCCAATAAAGAAAGCTGCGTTCGCCCTCTTGGTCGGTCTGCACCATGTACAAACCCGGTAGTTGAGCTGGGAAGATCTCGACAAGATCAGTCGCAATGCCCTCTTGTTGCCAGTTTTCCAGAAGCTCTTGAGAAAGTACGTCTTCCCCAAGACCGGTCGCGTATGACACTTGGACAGGCTGCTGAGCCGTCAGTCGAGAGAGGTAAAGTGCGGTATTGAGCGTGTCGCCACCAAAGCCTTTGCGAATTGGGTCGCCGCTTAGTTCAATCATGCATTCGCCAAAGAAAGCAATTTTAGTCTGGGATGAATCGGTCATCGTTCACCTACTTTGGATAAATTTAGAATGGTGGCTCGGGGGAGCCACCAGTTTGTCAGGAGCTTATGAGCGAGTTTCTGTTCGAGCCGGAAACTCTCTGCTGTTAAGCGTTTTGATTTGCCGCCGTTGCGCGATTTTGTAGAGAAGCGTCTTCTTCCAGAACACCTTTGTCAGACAGTTCCATTTCCATTAGAGCACGCTCATCATCAAGGATTGCTCGTGCCATTTCTGGTGATACTTGGTTAGCTGGAGTCACTAGGCTCACTGCCACACCAGCAGTTAGGGCAAATAAGCAAGATGGAATCACTGGGTTGCCCCAGAAAGCAGTCAGGTTAGGGCTCATCATGACTGCAAATGAAGCAATGGACGCACCTGCCAATGTTGCCAATGCACCTTGCCAGTTGTAACGCTTCCAGAAGCGACCCAACATACCGCACACGAACATGCCAGACATGACTGTCGAGATCATCTTAGTGATGTAGCTAATGATGTCGTTCGAAGTTAGCGCGAACAGCAATGCACAACCGATCACTACAACCAAAGCCAAGCGAGAGTAATTCAACATGGATTCTTTATTTGGCACGCGACCGGTGAACATGACGTAAACATCACGCAGTAGGATAGACACGCCCGCAATCGCATCGGAACTTGCACTCGACATGGTTGCTGATAGACCTGCAATCAGAACGATAAGACCAACACCTACTGGCAATACCGTTGCCGCGATGTATGGGAACGCAAAGTTTGCGTTGTTCAGTTCAGGGTCAATCGCATGCGCCGCCATACCAATGACTGCTGGAATGATAGAGAAGAACAAGTACAGCACACCAGAAGCCACGAATGAGCGACGGATGGTTGATACGTCTTTACCTGAGTAGATACGCTGGCGGAATGAAGGGGTTGCAAGTACACCCACACCAATCACAACAGCAAGAGAAACTGCTGGGATTAAACCAAGCTTATCAATCGCAAGGAAGCTCACTGCTTCTGGGTCCATGGCTGAGTACAAGTTATCCAAGCCGCCAATGTGCTGCACTGACAGTACCGCCATTAGAATGAAGCCAACGAATAAGATGATAGCTTGAATGGTGTCCGTCCAAACCACCGCAGTGTAGCCGCCAATAACCACATAAATGGTAAACGCTGCTGCAATGATCATCTTCGCAGTGCTCAGCTCAATATCGGCAATCCACGCTAGGTACATGCCACCACCAAGGATGTGTGCGCCCAACCAGCCAATAGAAGCGATAAAGATAAGCAGACCAACCACGTTCTTCACGATGCGGTTTGCACCTACGTAGTATGCGAGCTCTTCACTCATAGTCATAAAGTTGAGTTTACGAACTGGCGCAAACCACAGCGCCAATAACAAGATACCAATTGCGCCGCCAATGCCGTAAAGCGCACCAGCCCAACCGTTTGAGTAACCAAAGCCAACCGCGCCCATACTTGAGCCCGTGCCAACCATGGTTGCTACCGTGGTACCTAATACGAGGAACAGAGGTAAACCTCGACCACCGAGTAGAAAGTCTTCACCTGATTTTTGATTGCGAGAGACAAACCATCCCAACCAAATTAAAAATAAGACATACGCACCGAAGCCGGTAAGAAAAAGTGTACTGTTCATTGAACACCTCTCATATCAAAATCCATCTTTCAGATTGATATAATTCCAGCAGCAAGTATTAGATTTTATTCCAGAAATTATCTAATTTTATTTTTATAGCTTTTGCTAAATATATTAGGCACTACTGCTTTATGAAATTATATTTATGTAGGGAGTGAGAGTGCCAAAAAGATAATAACAGGAAAGTAATTATTTCCGGCACTCTATTTTATTTAATTAGGTAAAGTGTGATTTCTATCTGCGATCTTCGCGGTAGCAAGTCACATCGACTTCAACTTTTACGTCCACCACGAGATCACACACCATGCAAATACGTGCAGGTGGGTGATCACCAAAGAACTCTCTGAACACTTTATTGAACGATTGGAAGTAACGAGAATCCGTTAATACCACTTTTACGTGTACCACGTCAGCAAGCGTGTAGCCTGCTTCTTCCATGATATCAACACAGTTTTGAATCGCTAAGCGAGACTGGTCAACGATACCGCCTTCTACCACTTCGCCGTCAGTCATTGGTGTTTGACCCGAGACGTATAAGAAGCCGCCCGCTTCTGTTGCACGTGCAAATGGTAAATGTTGACCGCCAGTACCTACGCCGCCTTCTACACCATAACGTTTAATTGACATAATATTCTCCAGTGATAATGCTTAATCTATAAAATTAATTTATTTAATAAGTTATTGATGGGTATTATTTCTATAAATAAATACGCCATTTCTATTTTCGGTGACTTTATCTTTTAAATAAGATAGTTCGCCATTTACAAATACAGATTCAATACCTTGCGCGACGGAAATTGGATTTTCGAACGTTGCAGTATCTTTAATTGTATTTGGGTTAAATAAAACCAAGTCTGCGTAAGCGCCTGTTTTTATTTCCCCACGATCTTTCAATTGGTAGCGTGTTGCCGACATACCCGTCATCTTGTGAATCGCTTCTGCTAATGGGAAAAGCTGTTCTTCACGGCAGTAATGCCCCAAGACTTTCGGGAATGTGCCCCACAAACGTGGATGTGGGTGCGGGTCGTTTGGTAATCCATCCGAGCCCACCATGGTCAACTTATACTTAAGTACACGTTTGACGTCGTTTTCATCCATGCAGTGATAAACCGCGCCCGCAGGTTGCAACGCTTTTGCTGCTTCCATAAGAGGCAGCTGCATCTCGTCAGCAATGTCTTTCAGCATCTTGCCAGCGTGTTCAGGTTTGCTTTCAGACCAAGTGATGAAGATGTCGATTTCATCGGTCACCTGTTTTAAATCCAACGTTGACGAACTCGCAGAATATGGGTAGCAATCGCAAGACACGTCTTGATGCTCAGAAACCTTATCCATCAAATCCAGCACTTCTACTGTGCGTCCCCAGTTGCCTGCGCCAGCACATTTCAGATGAGAAATCACCACTGGCACTTTCGCGTACTGCCCAGTTTCAAAGGCTTCTTCCATTGCGCTGATGATTTCTTCAAACTCGGTGCGCATGTGCGTGGTGTAGATACCACCGTGATGACCGAGAATTTCCGCTAAGCGCATGACTTCATCCGCGTTGGCTTGCTTGGCACTCGCATAAGCAAGACCCGAGCTCAAACCCAACGCACCCTCTTCCATCGCTTGTGCCAGTGTTTGACGCATTTGGTCGATTTCTTCATCGGTTGCCGTGCGCAGTAAGTCGTCCATTACGTTGTTACGTAAAGTTGTGTGACCGACTAACGCTGCAACGTTGACCGCAGGGTTCGCCGCTTGTACCGCCTTCGCATACTCCCCAAAGGTTGGGTATTTGAAGTCTTCCTGCTTGCCCAATAGATTCATTGGGTCTGGCGGAGTATCACTGAGTACCGCAGGGCTCGCGCTAATTCCGCAATTGCCTACGATTACTGTCGTCACACCTTGGCTGATCTTTGGCAAGCAGTCAGGGTAACGAATCACATTGGTGTCATCGTGCGTGTGCACATCAATAAATCCCGGAGCCAACGCAAGACCCTGACCGTTGATAACCTTCTTTGCAGAAAGCTCGTCTAGCTGCCCTACTTGCTCAATACGATCTTGACGAATCGCAACATCAGCAATGAATGGTGCTGCACCCGTACCGTCAAATACCTCTACGCTTTTGATAATGGTATCGAACAACATACTTCACTCTCTTCGTCCGTCGTTAACATGATTCCATCTTAATAATTCTTGAAATTTAAACAGTGAAGAAACACACAAAAAACTCAGATTTGTTTGATACTTTCTAACATATTATTTATGGTAGTTAGCAACAAACACTTAATATCAATCACTTAGACCATGTTAGAAGTAGGTGCGCCATGAAAGACAATCGCCAAAAGTGTGATAAAAACTATCATAATGAGTGTGTTACCACGCCAGGTTACGGAGAGAAGGCTCAACCTGTTGCGTGCAATTCCGATGGGTTACACAGCTTGATCCATGAAGAGATCACCCTGCCCGCAGCGGTGATCAAATCTTCATCATTGAAGAACAACCTCGATTGGATGCAGCGTTTTGCCAATCAGCACAAAGTGAAGTTGTCACCGCACGGTAAAACCACCATGACTCCCGCTTTCTTTCAGCAGCAATTAGAAAACGGCGCTTGGGGCATTACCGTCGCAACGCCGGCTCAGGCAGAGATTGCGGCGCTAGGCGGAGCGAAAAACATCATCATGGCGAACCAACTAGTTGGGCGCGCAAACATGACTATCATCGCCAACCTGATTGAAACCCATGGAATCAACTTCTATTGCTGTGTGGATTCAAGCCGAAACGTCAAAGCGCTAGAGCGTGCCTTCGCTGAGCATCAATTGCCGCTTAATGTACTGATTGAGTTTGGTGTCGAAGGCGGTCGCTGTGGATGCCGTAATCAACAAGATGTGGTTGAGCTCGCCACACTCATCCACCAGCAACCTCACCTTACACTCAAAGGTATCGAGGTTTACGAAGGTGTCATTCATGGTGACAATGCTGAGCAGGACATCCGTAACTTCCTCAACACCACATTAGAAATCGCAGCCCAACTACAAAACGACAAGTTGATTGAGTCTAAACCTCTGGTCACTGGCGCTGGCTCTGCTTGGTATGACGTAGTTTCTGAATGCTTTGCCAACCTAGAGGATTTTGATGCCGTCATTCGCCCAGGTTGCTACGCGATTCATGACACAGGCATTTACCTAGACGCACAAAACAAAGTCATGCAGCGCGCTGAAAACAACCAAGGTGCGGCGTGTGATCTAGGTGGTGATTTAGAATCGGCACTAGAGCTTTGGGCTTATGTGATTTCTCGTCCTGAGCCAACCAAGCTAGTTGCCGGCTTTGGCAAACGTGACGTGGCGTTTGATGCTGGATTGCCAATCCCCGAGCGTGCTTACCGCGATGGTGAGTCAATCTCTATTGAAAGTGCGGTAACGACCGCGGTGATGGATCAGCATGCGTTCATCGAAGTAGACGCAAACAGCGACCTTCAAGTGGGTGATATGATTGCCTTCTCAACCTCTCACCCATGTTTAACGTTTGATAAGTGGCGTGCCGTGGCGGTTTGTGATGATGAGTATCAAGTCACTCATTGGGTGAAAACCCGTTTCTGATGATGAGCTTAGTGAGGCTTTTCGTTATACTTCATGCCAAACCAGTGGAGGCGGCACAATCGCCTCCATGCAATAGATAGGAACACAGATTGAGTTTAGAAGTCGATATTATCTCTCAAATCACTGAACGTTTCAGTGCGCTGCGCGATGCCGAAAAGAAGGTCGCGAAGTTGATCATGGACGACATTCAAACTGCCGCCAATGCCAGCATTACTGAACTGGCAGAAAGCGCAGAAGTGAGTGAAGCCACCATCACCCGTTTTGCCAAAGCTGTTGGCTGTAAAAACGTACGTGATATGAAGATCAAACTGGCACAAACCTTAACGGTTGGGCAACGATTCATCCTTGAGCCGCCTGACCAAAGTGGCTACCAAGGCATTTATGAGTCGATCAAGCAATCCCTTGATGTAAACCGCAGCTTGATTGTTGAAGAAGATATCGACACTGCCGTGAACTGGCTGCACAACGCAAGACAAGTGATCTGTATTGGTATGGGTGGCGGCTCAACCATTGCAGCACAGGAGATGCAACATCGTTTGTTCCGTCTGGGCTACCCTGTTGTGGCGTACAACGATGGCTTGTTATCGCGCATGATTGCAGCGACGGCAGACGCGAACGATGTGTTGGTGATGATCTCAGCCACTGGCTATACCCCTGCCATCATTGAAACCGCACAATTAGCTAAGCAATACGGCGTAAAAGTCATTGTGATTACTCCGAAAGACACGCCTTTGACTGAGCAAGCCGATTTGGTTCTGCCTATTGAGCACCAAGAGACGGACTTCATCTACAAGCCATCGGCTTCTCGTTACGCGATGTTGGCTTTGGTTGATGTACTTTCGATGGCGTTAGCCGTTAATCATAAGCGACGCTCGCGCGATAAACTTCGTCGACTCAAAGTTGCCCTCGACTCTTATCGTGGCGGTTTGGAAAGACAGCCTCTTGGTGATTAAACCGAGGTAACTCATATCGATGACAGTCGAATCCGGAAACGACAAAGCCCGATATTCAACATCGGGCTTTTGTTTATTCGCTACTTGGTAAAGGGACGATTGAAAGATATCAGCTACTCACCATGCTATATACAAGTGACTTCAAGATGCAGCATTCAGTAGTATTCGCCCCAAGAGCAATCATGCAAATCAGAGATTATGTAGCTTCTTAGTGAGTTGATTTTAAAATTGAAGACTACTTGCTTGCAGATATTTCGGCTGCGGTCGCTGTAAGTGATATAACCTTCACTGTAAGCCCGCTTACCGTTGGTCGAGGTAATGTCGGCATTGAGTTCTAGATGAGCTTTGTGCTCTTCTACACGCGCCATCATCTCATGTACATCCAGCCACTCTTCTCGGTTCGCCATTTGGATCAGCATCGATTCCGCCTGCGTTTCTAACTTTTGCGGATAAACGTAAAAGCGGTTATAGGCAAAGTAAGCGCTCATTAAAATAAGTATTAACACTGCTGAGGTAGTTCTTGTCATGCAAGTTGCCTCTTATCGTTATGAATTTCTTGTTATACCCGATCCACTTTTGCGTACTGATTGCATAAGAACGGCTTGGGTATACTTTCAGTATAGAAAGCGGATGAAGTTTAGGTTAAAGAATTCACACAAATAACAAGCGACGGCCAGAATCCGTCAATTCCATGACAAGCCGTAGCACAATCTAACCTCATTCTAAATAATTAGAAACTTTGGTTCTTTGATCATCTTGCCATTAAAAAGTACCAGTTCATTGTCCTATTAGAGTCGTAACTAACCTATGATCTGACCCCTTTGGCTGGCTCGACGATAAACGTGAGCAAATTTTTCTGTCAGCCTTTTCTGATTTAAGCCAAAGGTGATCGATGCCTATCATCGCGATCGAGGGGATAGATATGCCTTTGAGTGACGCAGGCCAACTGGCGACAGGTTGGGAATGAAAACGTGAAAACAACTCATTAAACCTAGGACTTACTGCAGATAGGTTAAAGTCCCCAATCACAATCATTTCCGGTGTTGGGTACAAATCAGTAAGAGTTTCTATGGTTCGAATCAGTGCATTTCTGCGTTGCCACAACAGCTCAGTTCTTGGCGAAGGAGGATGTGCTGTCATCAAAGTAATAGGCTCATCTACTTGCCATACAGCGCGAATGACTTCTTGCCCATCAGGGGTGTGATAAATCGAGACTGACTCCAAAGGATAACGACTTAGAATCATCTGGTTAGAAGGGTAACCAATGCCACGCTGCCCTCCGTAATAAAAAGGATAAATGTCATCGAGAAGGTGCAACTTATTCCCTACTTGTGGCGAGAGCTCTTGCATCACCACCAAATCCACGGGATGTTTTAGCAAGTAGTTAATAAACTGATTGATGTCTGGGTTTTCGTAGAACAGATTGAACTGGATGATTGTCAGTGGGTGCTCACAGGCTTCGCTGCGGTTGATGTGTGCAGGTAAGAGAAATGGAACAAAAGCACCGCTGATCACAATTGAGGTAAGTGCCTTCGCCCAGCGACGAAAGACTAAAAGCGCGATAGCGAGACTGAAATAGACGAATAAAATGAGGGCGGGAATCGAGGTCAGATTCTCCGCCCACCAGATATCATGATATTGCCTTGCCACCAGCCAAATTGAAGCGGGTAAAAACAACATGATCCATTTAATGACTCTCAGCACACGCACGGCTCATTTAGCGATTACATATCATAAGCTTATATGTAGTTTGCTAACTCGCCAGTGCGTCGCTGACCAATACGTAGCGTATCAGCTTAAATAGTATGAACCGCTTCCGTTGCAGGCTCTGTATGTAGAACCTTTTCGCTCACTTCCACTTTAACCGCAGCGACCTTGAACTCAGGGATCTTCGCATGCGGATCAGTCGCCGTTGTCGTTAGACGGTTCACCGGGGATTCAACAAAGTGGAATGGAATGAACACCACACCTTTTTGAATGCGCTTAGTCACAAAGGCATCAATCTCAATGCTGCCGCGACGTGTAGACACCTTCAAACGCTGACCATTACTGATGCCGAGCGCTTCTGCGTCTTCCACGCTCACCATCGCACGTGGACCAGCAAGATTATCCAACCCTTTGGTTTTGCGCGTCATAGTGCCGGTGTGGAACTGCTCAAGCACACGACCAGTCGTTAACACAAGCGGATACTCCTCATCTGGCAGCTCAGCCGCATAACGGAACGGTACGCCCACCATTTGACCTTTACCACGAGTAAACTGGGTTTGGTGCATGATGCGAGTACCTGCTGGGTTGTTCTTGTTGCTCGGCCACTGCACTCCGTTTGGCGTTATCGCCTCCCAACGAAGACCTGCGTATTGAGGCGTCACTCGTGCAATCTCGTTAGTGATATCAGACACGCAGTGGTAATCCCAATCACTGCCCATTGCATTGGCGATTTCTTGAATAATCCACCAATCTTCTTTCGCTTCACCCGGTGCCGTTACAACCGGATTCACACGCTGAACACGACGTTCCGTATTGGTGAAGTGCCCCGCTTTCTCTGCAAACGAGCAAGAAGGCAGAACCACATCCGCGTATTGAGCGGTTTCCGTTAGGAAGATGTCTTGAACCACCAAGAAATCGAGCGCTTCTAAGCCTTCAATCACATGCGCTTGGTTCGGGTCACTCAATACTGGGTTCTCACCCATGATGTACATACCACGAACGTCACGATGGCAAGCCGCATCAATGATTTCTGTCAAGGTTAGACCTTGCTCAGAAGGCAGATTTGGCGCGTTCCATTCAATCGCAAACTTCTGACGCACAATTGGGTTGTATACCTTTTGGTAACCCGGGAAACTGTTTGGCAAAGCGCCCATATCACACGCGCCTTGCACGTTTGATTGACCACGTAGCGGATTGATGCCACCACCTTCAATACCGATGTTGCCACACAGTAATTGCAGGTTAGCGATAGAACGCACGTTGTCATGACCTGTCGTGTGCTGAGTAATACCCATCGAGTAGTACACAGCGGTACGATCTGCCGTGCCAATCATACGCGCCATTGCTTGAATGTCTTCGGCTTTAACACCTGTAACCAACTCCACTTTATCGAGGTTGTAAGCTGGCGACATCACCTCTTGCAGTAAGGTATCAAAGCCGTCGACACGTTCTTCGATGTACTCTTGATCGTACCAACCGTTCTTGATGATCTGTTGCATGACGCCGTTCAGGAGCATCACATCCGTACCCGGACGGTGCGCCATGTACAACTCAGCATGCTCTGCCATATCGACACGTTTCGGGTCAGCTACAATCAAACGAGCGCCGTGATGACGAATTGCTTGTTTGATATGTGAAGCGATAATCGGGTGCGCCGATGTGGTATCCGAACCAATAATAAAGATCACATCAGAGTGCTTAATGCTCGGAATGTCGTTGGTCATTGCACCACTACCGAGTGATGCCTCAAGACCGGTTACACTCGATGCGTGACACAAACGCGCACAGTGGTCGACGTTATTGGTGCCCAATTCACGGCGGACAAATTTTTGGAACGCGTAGTTGTCTTCGTTGGTGGTTTTCGCTGAAGAGAAACCCGCTAATGCGTTGCTGCCAAAATCTTGCTTGATGCCAGAGAACTTGCTCGCAACCAGCTGAATCGCCTCTTCCCAACTTGCAGGCTGCAACCAACCGTCTTTACGAATCAATGGCGTGGTAAGACGCTCTTCACTGCCAATGAAGTCAAAACCAAAGCGCCCTTTCACACACAGCATACCTTGGTTCACCGGCGAGTCACCGCCTTTCACGTAACGAATCGTATTGGTTGCTTCGTCCACGAACATGGTCAACTTACAGCCCACACCACAGTATGTACAAATGGTGTCGACCGCTTTCAGATCTTCAGTACGACCTTGCGAACGGTCACGACTATCGACCATCGCGCCCGTTGGACACACTTGAACACACGCACCACATTGCACGCAGTTCGAATCGCCCATCAGAGTTAAACCATTCTTGTTACTTCCAAAGTGTGGACGATCGTCTGGACGTAACGCAGGGCGACCTTGTTTGTCGCACACAAAGTTCAGTACACCGTGCACGGCTTTGTCGCGACACGCTTGGATGCACTGACCGCAGCTAATACAGCGGTTAGCATCAAACTCAATAAACTCAGAACTGCGGTCAACTTCGTACTTATGACGCAAGTCTTTAGCACGAAGATCTAACCAATCTTGATGCGATTTAATCTGCAAAGAGAAGTCAAAGCTTTGCTCAGCTTCATATTCGGTGGAGTAATCACGCAGCGCACAATCGGTATTTGCCTGACAACCACATTCTAGACAGCGCGCAGCTTCCTTCATCGCTTCTTCGTTATCAAAGCCTAACTCCACTTCAGCGAAGCTTTGCTCGCGTTGTGCTGGAGTCAGTTCAGGCATGATAGAACGAGCGACTTTTTGGATGTTCTCGAAGTGAAGCGGATCGACTTGAGAAAGTTTCTTCTCTTTTCGTGAGTTGAACGCCGCCTTTGGCATGTCTGCCATATCGCCATTCAAAAACAGATCAATGGCTTTTGCCGCAACGCGACCATCACCCACTGCTTCAACTGCCGTTGCTGGACCACGGCGGAAATCACCAATACTGAAGATGTTACCCGTGCCTGTGTGCATGGTCTTTTCATCTGCATCGGAGGTGTTCCAACGCGTAAGTGGGATCGACAAATCTTCGCCTTCGAGGAAGCTCAGATCCGGCTTTTGCGATACTGCCGCAATCACGGTGTCGAACTCTTCGGTAAAGAACTCGCCGGTTGGTTTAGGGCTTCGACGACCAGATGCATCCGGCTCACCCAACGCCATGCGCTCTAGACGAATCGCACTCACGCGTCCGGTTTCATCGGCAAGGTTTTCTGCTGGGTTGGTCAAAAAGTGGAATTTCACCCCTTCGTGTTCCGCTTCGACAATCTCGTAGTCTTCTGCCGGCATTTCGTCACGTGTACGACGATAAATCAACGTGGTGTCTGCACCAGCACGACGCGCAGTACGAGCACAGTCAATTGCCGTATTACCACCACCAATCACCGCGACTTTCTGACCCGTGACGTAGTTTTGCTCAGTAACGTAATCTTTCAGGTAATCAACACCCAGGTAACAACCTTCAAGGTCGCTGCCTGTGTAATGCATTTCAACCGCTTGAGACGCACCGACAGCTAAACACACTGCATCGTATTCTTCGCTCAATTGAGAAAGCGTGAAATCCACACCCAGTTTTTGGTTGGTGCGAACCTGCATGCCATTGCGGCACATCAGTTCGATTTCTTTATCGAGAATGTCTTTTGGTAGGCGATATTCAGGAATACCATAACGCAACCAACCGCCCGCTTTTGGCATGGATTCAAAGACAGTGACGTCGTAGCCTTCATTCGATAAGTAGTAGCCAGCCGTTAGACCACCAGGACCACTGCCTACGACGGCAATGTTCAAACCTTTGCTTGATTTCTTTTCTGGTACATAGGCTTCATGCGCAGACAAATCCGCATCCGCGGCATGACGCTTAAGCTGACGAATTGCAATAGGCTCATCGACTAACGAGCGGCGACATTCGCTCTCACAGAATGCCGGACACACACGACCAATCGATAACGGCATAGGAAGCGTACGCTTAATCACTTCAATCGCTTTTTGATGATCGTTCTGTGCGATGTGATAAAGGTAGGATTGGATGTCCACACCCGCTGGACACGCGGTTTTACATGGCGCTTCACAATCGGCGTAATGGTCCGTCATGATGCGGTTAAGTGCTTTTCTGCGGTGCTCGCTTAACTGCTCTGATTGCGTAACCACATTGAGACCACGGTAAACTTCGAGTTCACACGCGCGTTTAGTGCCGCCACTTTCGACTTCAACCACACACAAGTCGCACGGCACTTTTTCATTACTTTTGTTCATTCCGCACAGCGATGGGATCTCGACCCCACACACTTTTGCTGCTTCTAAAAGGGTTAAACCCTCTTCTACAATTCTATATTTTCCATCGATGACAATTTCTATCATGCAACCCCCGCAGCAAAGCAAATCCAAATCTGCACAAGTAAAACCATGCATTCTATAAGGATAATCATTTGTAAGACAAGTTAGTGTGATGTAAAACTTATAAACCACATTTTTTACGTGTCATAAAAAGAATGAGCTTCTTGCGCGAAGTCCTAGGAATCAGTGTTCAACAAACGTTTTACTCGTCAGATAATGCGAAAAATGGTTGGCTGAACTATTTTGATAAGAAGAGTAATAAAACATTGACCTTACCCTAAGGTTAACCTTTAGAATCGAGTGGTTTTCATCATTTAATCAAATACACGGGAAAAGGTATGCGCCTAAAATCGCTGCATACAACTTGGTTAACTCTCTTCACAACGCTGATGCTATTAGTATCAAGCGTGGCGAATAGTGCCCCTTTGATGAACATCCAAATGATGTCAAATGGCGTGATGAATCATGGACAATCTATGATGATGGACGACAGTGAACATTGTGGCATGCCCGGAATGATGGACGTATCCATCACCGAAGACGGTGAAGTGAGAGAAAGCCGAATGAACTGCGGTGGAGGCTCCGGCATGGTTCACACCTGCTGCACGGCGGCTTGTTCTCTGGTTTTCCTCCCCCTACCTGTCCCTGTCAATCGCGCATTGCCGATCGTTTATCGCGCGGCAATTACTCCTGAAGTCACCTCCCCTGTTGTACACGTCAGCCGTGACCTGTACCGACCTCCAATAATTTAAATCTGTATTGCATTCGACCCTGCGTAGCTATCGCAGGTGGTTTTAATGTGCCAATACGACGCAGATAAATCTGGATTACTGTTTCTGCTTTAAGCCAACCCCTTCTTCGTCGTTTCGGCAAACACTGGATTTAGATTATGGATTTTAGACCATACCGCCTTGCTGCACCTATGTGTGCCTTGGCTTTGGTTTCTGCTCCAACTTTGGTGAATGCGGCGATGCCAAATACAAAAGTGCCGAGCAAAGAAACCAAAGCAGCAAACCTTACTGCGCCAGAGATGCGCACATCATCAAAAAAACTCGCGCAACTGATCAATGTTGCCCTGAGCAATGATGGCAACCGCCAACAATATTCAGCGCAATCCGCTGCGATGCGTGAAACGGGTGTTGCAAGTTCTACCTTGATGGATCCAAAACTCAAAGTGGGTTTTGGTGGTTTACCTGTCGACAGCTTTAAGTTCGATGACGACCCAATGACCAACATCTCTGTTGGTTTAATGCAGCAATTCGAACGTGGCTCCACGCTCGATCTGCAACAGAAGAAAGCCAATCAACAAGCCAATGGACTTGGGCTTCAAGTTCATGCTCGCGAACTTGAAGTTGCCAACAGCATGACTCAACTATGGTTAGAGCTTGGATATCAGCAAAAAGCTGAGCAAATCTTGCTTGAGAACCGCAAGTTGATGAAGGAGATGGAAAGCTTTATTCAAACCAACTATTCGATTGGTAAGAGTGAAGCGCAAGACCTACTCAACGCTCAATTACAAGTGAGCAAGCTGGATGAAAAACTGCAAGCCAATGCGCAAATGCAGCGACGCCTTGTTTCTCAGCTTTCGGAATGGCTAGGCTCGGACTGGTTAGCGACGGAACAGGCTCTGTACGCTACCAATCAACTCAACTGGGATACACTGAATAGCAACCTTGCTTCCAGCAAAGATTCCACCAAGCACTACCAACAACTTAGTCAGCACCCAATGGTTAAAATGGCCGATGTGAGTATTTCTGCCAATAAAACTCAGGTAGAGATTGCTGAACAAGCTTATAACCCGCAGTTTGGTGTGGAGGTTATGTACGCTTATCGTCAAGCCAATAACATGAAGGGTGAGCCAGCATCAGACTTGGTCAGCGCTTATCTAACCATGGACATTCCACTGTTCACGGGTGATCGCCAAGATCGCAATCTCGCTGCCGCACAATACCAAGTTGGTGCAGCACAATCACAAAAAGACACCTTATTAACGCAGATGAATGCCAAGGTGAACACTTTGCTGGTTGATCGCGGCAACTTAACCCAACGTTTAGAACGTTACCAATCCACCTTATTGCCCCAAGCGAAAGCGCGCATTCAAGCCGTTGAGCGGGGCTACCAAAACAACACAGCGCAGTTTAACGATGTGATTTCAGCCACGACAGACGAATTGGCTCTGCAATTAGAGCAACAACGTCTGCTCACCGATCTCAACATCGCAAACAGCAATTTAGCCACCCTACTCGGTGGTTTCGATTATCAAGTGGCCTCTCCAGAAGCTCGCTCTATCTCGACATATTAATTTGTGATTCCCAAAAACGTTGGGGCTACAAGTATGTGACCGATATAGAGCAGTCAACAACGCTGTAGCGTCATGCGCAAACGGGAAAATAAGGTATAAGAATGAAAACATTACAAGTTGCAACCATCGCGCTGATTGTTGGTGGTGCTTTAGGGTTTGGTGCTAATCATTTTCTTGCGGGCTCAGCTCACGACATGAGTGCGATGGGTGGAACTTCCGCAGCAAGTTCTAATGATCCACTCTATTGGGTTGCTCCAATGGATCCCAACTACAAACGTGATAAACCGGGTAAATCTCCAATGGGCATGGATTTGATTCCGGTTTACGCAGAAGACCTATCCGGTGAACAAGAGGCGCCCGGCACGGTGACTATCGATCCTTCAGTAGAAAATAATCTCGGGGTCAAAACCGCAAACGTGGCACGACAACAGTTATCACCACGCATCGAAACGGTTGGTTATATCGCCTTCGATGAAAGTCTGTTATGGCAAACCAACGTTCGTGTTGCGGGTTGGGTAGAAAAACTCTACATCAATGCTGTGGGTGAGAAGGTGAAGAAAGGCGATGTGCTTTTCACTCTCTACTCTCCGGAACTGGTTAAGGCACAGGAAGAACTGCTGAATGCTTACCGTACTGGTCGTAAAGGACTAGTGAAAGGGGCGACCGAGCGCTTAGTAACGCTTGGTGTTGACCGTGTACAAATCAAATCCATTACCCGTCGTGGTAAAGCATCCCAAACCATTGAAATTAAAGCACCTGCTGATGGTGTTATCGCGAGCTTAAACGTGCGAGAAGGTGGCTATTTGTCTCCGGCTCAAGCGGTGATCAGTGCTGGTCCTTTGGACAATGTTTGGGTTGATGCGGAAGTCTTTGAGCGTCAAGCACATTGGATGAAAGCCGGCTCTCAAGCCACGATGACCCTTGACGCCATTCCGGGTACTGAATGGCAAGGTGTCGTGGATTACGTGTACCCAATCCTCGACCCTAAAACACGTACGTTACGCGTACGTCTCAAGTTCCTTAACCCAAATGGCGATCTAAAGCCTAACATGTTTGCCAATATCGCGTTGCAGCCTGTCACTGACGATGCGGTATTAACCATTCCTAAGTCATCCGTTATTCGCTCCGGCGGTATGACTCGCGTTGTTCTGGCTGAAGGTAATGGCAAATACCGTTCTGCTCGAATTGAAGTCGGTCGTGAAGCTGGCGAACAAATCGAAGTATTACAAGGACTTAAACAAGACGACAAGATCGTAACGTCATCTCACTTCATGCTTGACTCTGAATCAAGCCAGTCAGCAGATCTGTCTCGCATCAACGGCATAGAAGCAGCGGCAGAAACGGCATGGGCAAAAGGCGAAATCACAGATGTAATGAGAGATCACCGCATGCTGACTATTAACCACCAGCCGGTACCAGAATGGGATTGGCCAGGCATGGTGATGAACTTTACTTTTGCTGATGGCGTCGAGATGGGTGACTTGAAAAAAGGTCAGGCTATCGAATTTGAAATGCAGAAAACAGAATCTGGTCAGTACCAAATCGTTGACTATAAGGCAGACAACAGCGTCATTGCAGCTGAAGTTTGGCTAACTGGTGACATCACGATGCTGATGGCTGATTTTGGCATGATTACCTTAAACCACCTACCAGTAGCAGAATGGAATTGGGATGCGGGCGAAATGAACTTCTCTGTCGGTGAAGAGGTGGATTTATCAGGTTTTGAAGAAGGAGAAAAAGTTCGGTTTCTAGTTGAAAAACAAGGATCTGATTACATTCTTAAACAGCTAACGCCAGCAACAGAGGCGGTTGAGGAATCACTATGATCAGTGCAATTATTCGTTGGTCATTGAGCAACCGTTTCTTAGTGTTGATCGCGACCTTAGCTCTTGTATTAGGCGGACTTTACAGTGTAAAGAATACGCCTGTTGATGCCATTCCGGATCTTTCTGATGTGCAAGTGATCATCAAGACAAGCTATCCAGGTCAGGCTCCTCAAGTCGTCGAGGATCAAGTCACTTACCCACTCACAACCGCCATGCTTGCCGTGCCGGGTGCTGAGACGGTTCGTGGCTACTCCTTCTTTGGTGACTCTTACGTTTATATCATTTTCAACGATGATACCGACATGTACTGGGCACGTTCTCGCGTGTTGGAGTACTTAAGCCAAGTAGCACCAAAGCTCCCACCGAACGCAAAACCAACCTTAGGTCCTGATGCGACAGGCGTAGGCTGGGTTTACAGCTACGTATTACAAGACAAAACCGGCAAGCATGATTTGGCTGATCTTCGCAGCCTGCAAGACTGGTTCTTGAAGTACGAGTTGCAAACCGTTGATGGCGTTTCTGAAGTCGCTACCGTGGGCGGTATGGTGAAGCAATACCAAGTACAGATTGATCCTGCCAAGCTGCGTGCTTACAACCTCACTTTGCAACAAGTGAACATGGCAATCCAAAACGGCAACCAAGAAACCGGCGCGTCCGTTATCGAAGTTGCGGAAGCCGAACACATGGTTCGTACCACGGGTTACTTAACCAGCATTGAAGACATCAAATCACTGCCTCTAAAAGTCACCGAGAAAGGCACGCCGTTACTATTAGGAAACATCGCAGACATTAACCTTGGTCCACAAATGCGCCGTGGTATCTCTGAGTTGAATGGCGAAGGTGAAGCTGTGGGTGGGGTTATCGTGATGCGCTTTGGTGAAAACGCCAGTGAAGTGATTGCGAAAGTCAAAGACAAACTTGTAGACCTACAACGCAGCCTACCAGAAGGCGTAGAAATTGTGGCAACCTACGACCGCTCTACCCTTATCGATTCAGCGGTAGAAAACCTATGGAAGAAGCTTGCAGAAGAGTTCATCGTCGTTGCGATTGTGTGTGCGTTGTTCCTATTCCACATTCGTTCTTCATTGGTTATCGCTCTGAGTCTACCTGTCGGAATTCTTAGTGCGTTTATCGTGATGCATTGGCAAGGCATCAACGCCAACATCATGTCCTTGGGTGGTATTGCGATAGCCATTGGTGCCATGGTGGATGGCGCAATCGTGATGATTGAAAACGTTCATAAGCACATTGAACGAACGCCACTGACCGACAAGAACCGCTGGCAAGTAATTGGCAAAGCCGCAGAGGAGGTCGGCGCACCGCTGTTCTTCTCGTTGCTGATCATTACACTTAGCTTCGTACCGGTGTTCGCCTTAGAAGGTCAGGAAGGCAAGATGTTCTCGCCGCTTGCGTTCACTAAGACTTACGCCATGGCAGCGGCAGCAGGTTTGGCAATCACACTCGTCCCTGTTCTTATGGGCTACTTCATTCGTGGTAAGGTGTTACCGGAACACAAAAACCCGGTTAACCGCGGCTTGGTCGCGTTGTACCGCCCGTTGTTGAACACCAGCTTAAAATACCCTAAGACCATGATTGTTATTGCATTGGGTCTAATGGCGTCGGCTTACTACCCAACCAGTAAACTGGGTAGCGAGTTCATCCCACCGCTGGATGAAGGCGACTTGATGTACATGCCAACGACCTACCCAGGTATCTCGATTGGTAAAGCGCGCGAGCTTCTACAACAAACCAACAAGCTGATCAAAACCGTTCCAGAAGTGAAAACCGTATGGGGCAAGATTGGTCGTGCTGAGACTGCAACCGATCCAGCGCCACTCACCATGATCGAAACCGTGATTCAGTTGAAGCCACGCGATCAATGGCGTGAAGGCGTAACAACCGAGTCGCTACGCAAAGAGTTCGATAGTCTGGTTCAGTTCCCTGGTCTTACTAACGCTTGGGTTATGCCGATCAAAACGCGTATCGACATGCTGGCAACGGGCATCAAAACCCCTATCGGTATCAAGATCGCCGGACCCGATCTGAAAGTGATCGAGAAAATCGGTTCTCAGTTGGAGCCAATTCTTAATGGTGTACAAGGCACGGCATCGGTTTATGCAGAGCGTGTAGCAGGAGGCCGCTATGTCACGATCGACATTAAACGTCGTGCGGCAGCGCGTTACGGTTTAAGCATCAAAGATGTTCAGCAGGTGATCTCGACCGCGGTGGGCGGCATGAATGTGGGTGAAACCATCGAAGGCTTGGAGCGTTACCCAATCAACGTTCGTTACCCACAAGACTACCGTGACTCAGTGGTAAAACTGCAAAACTTACCGTTAGTGACACCAAATGGCGCTCGTATTGCACTGGCTGACGTAGCAGACATTCGTTACGAAGACGGTCCTCCAATGATCAAGACGGAAAACGCACGTCCAAACGGCTGGGTGTTTGTCGACATCGATGGTCGTGACCTTGGTTCTTACGTCGTGGAAGCGCAACAGGTCGTGGCAGATCAACTGGAGCTTCCTGCAGGTTACTCGCTGGCTTGGTCTGGTCAATACGAATACATGGAGCGTGCGAAAGATCGCTTGAGTGTCGTGGTACCAATCACCATCGCCATCATTATGCTGCTGCTTTACTTCAGCTTCCGTCGTGTCGGCGAAGTGATGATCATCATGCTTACCCTACCGCTCGCTATGGTCGGTGGTTTGTGGCTCATGCATATCCTCAACTACAACTTCTCGATTGCCGTCGGGGTCGGCTTTATTGCCCTAGCAGGTGTCGCAGTTGAGATTGGGGTCATCATGCTCGTCTACCTCAACCAAGCGTGGCACTACAAAAAACTCGATGCGGAAGAGAGCCAACAAAAGCTTGAGGCGAAAGACCTAACCGATGCCATTCGCGAAGGTGCAGGCTTACGTGTTCGCCCAGTAATGATGACGGTACTAACGGTCATTATTGGTCTGATTCCGATCATGTACGGCGAAGGTACAGGGTCAGAAGTGATGCAACGTATCGCCGCACCAATGATTGGTGGTATGGCATCAGCACTGCTACTGACGCTCTTGGTACTTCCTGCCATCTTCAAGCTGTGGAAACAACGCGAGTTGCGCCCAAGTAACTCAGCTCCTAGTCATACAAGTACGCAAGCTGGTAATCAAATCGAAAACGCCGACAACAAAGATCGCACTGGCAACAAGGCGTAATCCCTACC
The DNA here is from genome assembly GCF_040104475.1 of Vibrio sp. SSH13-20. NCBI lineage: Bacteria > Pseudomonadati > Pseudomonadota > Gammaproteobacteria > Vibrionales > Vibrionaceae > Vibrio > Vibrio sp. SSH13-20. The sequence continues at coordinate 137,502 of NZ_JBECOU010000007.1, read as the reverse complement.
TTCCCATCAAACAATCCGTTTTGAGGGGAAGTAACCAAGTTATTAATGAATTAAAACAAGGATATAAAAATGAAAAAGACACTAATCACTCTTGCTCTAGCCCTAACTACAACGGCTGCCTTTGCCCAAATGGATCATGGCAATATGAAGCATAAAAATATGGACCACGGCAGCATGAAGATGGACCACAGTAAAATGGACCATTCAAACATGATGGATATGCCGGGCATGTCGGCAGTTGGTATGCCTGCAAAAGGGGCAAAGCCAGACAAAGTGGTACACGTTATCTTAGGTGATGACATGACAATCAAGTTCAAGAAGGATATTAAGATTGAGCCAAACGATGTGGTGCAGTTTGTAGTCATGAACACGGGTAAAATCAACCACGAGTTCACTATCGGTTCTGCCAAAGAGCAGCTAGAGCATCGTGAAATGATGAAGACAATGACTGGTGGGCACATGCACGACTCGGGCAACTCTGTGACGGTAGAACCGGGTAAAGCGAAGCAGTTGCTGTGGCATTTCCACGGTGACAACAACGTTGAGTTCGCGTGCAACATTCCGGGGCATGCGGAAGCTGGCATGGTTAAAAGTATCGAGCTGTAGTATCAAATATACAAAAGGAGCTGTTCATTCAGCTCCTTTCTCATTCAATAACGATTTTTATCTCATTACAAACAGCTCTTCGTGATAGCTTCTTTCAATATTAAATTGACACGCCTCGAGCTCTTTTTTCAATGTTTTTGAGAACGCTTCAGGTCCACAGAAGTACATTTCATATTGATTCAAATGACCACATTGCGCGATGATACGTTCAGCATTTAAACGTGGTGCTTTCAGTGTATCTATCACATGCAAGTTGACGTTGGCTTGGTGAGCAAGGTGCCATAGCTCATCAACTAAATGGCTATCCACACCACGTGTACAATAAAACAAGTGCACGTTATTGTTACTCGCTTTCGTTTTTAATGCTTCCAAAGCAGCGAAGAAAGAAGCAATACCTACCCCACCAGCAACCCAAATTTGCGGTTTATCTAAATCAAATGCTAAACGACCGTAAGGACCTTCTATCGTGACTGCGTCCCCATTTCGCACTCGTTCATAAAGCCCAGTGGTAAAGTCACCCAGCTCCTTGATTAAGAAACGCAGTTCGTTACTTTCACTACCGGATACAATGGTAAATGGATGCGCATCTTCGTCACCAAAGCGTAAGTAGGCAAATTGCCCCACATTATGTCCTTGCCAAGACGCGTCTGATTTTAAAACTAACTCCATCACCTCTGCTTGTGGGAAGTAACGTGTAGAAGTCACCATAGCGGAGTGTTTATTCCGACGTCCAACCAAGCCAAACAAACTGTAAAGTGCGGCGATCGAACCAACGACTGCAAAGGCGACCGTAACGTAGTAAACAGGCTCACCCCAGTACGCGCGTTTTAACAACAGCACGGAATGAATAGCAATCAATAGATAAGCAGCCGACATCAAACGGTGAGAGAGTTTGAACGGTTTGTATTTTATCGCACTCCACAAAGAAACCACCAACAACACCAACAGTAAGTAGAACCCCCACTCACCAAGGCTCTGCCCAAATTCACGTAAGCCACTAACCCAAGCTTCAATGCCAGACAAATTACCAGCAGGTCCTGCTCCTGAGTGTTTTACTGGTCTCGCCAATACTCCCGACATAACCAACCATTTCGGCACTTGATACCAAAGCCAGTGCACAATACCCAATGCAACACCGCTAATACCTAACCATTTATGCACTCGATACGCTTTGTCCATGCCATGTAGCCAGTTTTCAACCACAGGCAGACGCATTGCCAACACCATGGTGACCGACATCAACATCAAAGACAAAATGCCTGAATATTGGATCATGGCAGATCGCCATTCAAAGACATTGCTGGAAGAGAAAAGCTGCGGCTCCATCGCAAACCATAAAACGGACATCACAGCGATCATTGCCCAGATGATATTGCGGATTGTTTTCATGATTGGTTACTCGGTTAATCGACAACTTTACTTTAGTCCTTCACATGTAAAACAACGTCAATAAGCGTAAAAACGGGTAAAGCTTGGCATATGCAAAGATTCCTACAGAAAAAAGACATGAATCTAACAGTTATTAGAGTATTCACTCGTTATAGTTCCGGGTAATGTCACCAGAGTAAGAACTGGTATTAATAACACTAAGAAAATCAACGATGAAAAAGCTATTTCTGCTGCTCGGATTGTTAGCCTGTTCAAGTGCAACTTACGCCGCCAAAATCAATGAAGACCTCGCTGCAATAGAAGAACATATCTCAGGTCGCATCGGTGTTTCGGTTTGGGATACACAAACCGGTGAGCATTGGGATTATCGTGGCGATGAGCGCTTTCCCATGATGAGCACCTTCAAAACACTCGCATGTGCGACCATGCTCAATGACATGGATAATGAAAAGCTCGATAAGAACGCGACCGCTAAAGTAGAAGAACGCAACATGGTGGTGTGGTCTCCGGTGATGGACCGCATGGCTGGTCAAACGACTCGCATTGAGCATGCTTGTGAAGCCGCGATGCTGATGAGTGACAACACCGCAGCCAACATTGTTTTGCGCAGTGTGGGTGGACCTCGTGGTGTGACAATGTTCTTGCGTACCATTGGAGACAAAGCAACCCGACTTGACCGTTTTGAGCCGAGATTGAATGAAGCGAAACCGGGCGACAAGCAAGACACGACAACACCTAACGCCATGGTAAACACCCTGCACACCCTACTAGAAGGCGACGCGCTATCGTATGAATCTCGCATTCAATTAAAGATCTGGATGCAAGACAACAAGGTATCTGACTCTCTAATGCGTTCTGTGTTGCCTAAAGGCTGGTCAATTGCAGATCGTTCTGGCGCAGGCGGTTTTGGCTCACGTGGTATCACCGCGATGATCTGGAAAGAAAATCACAAGCCTGTTTACATCAGTATCTATATCACCGGCACCGATCTGTCACTGCAAGCTCGTGACCAAGTGATTGCTCAGATTAGCCAACTGGTGTTGGATGAATACAAAAATATTTAACACTAACTTTATGATTAACAACGGAGCTCTCAGGCTCCGTTTTTTCTAGTGCACAATCCTACCAATACGCAGGACTATCCAAACCTTGCACGCAAGAAGATGTGCCTTGAGTTGACGTCAACTCACCTGTAAATGATTGTGCCAACCAACCATGTGGAAAGCTCAAGGCATGTGGCGCTTTGAACTGCTCCTCGGAGACTTGTTGGAACCCAACGCGCGAATAGAAGTTAGGATCGCCGTAGGTAAATACCAACTCAATGCCTTGCTGTTTTAAGTGTTCCAGACCAAAGTTGATCAAGGCTTGTCCTACGCCTTTTCCTTGACATTCTGTCAGAGTTGCCATTGGTGATAACAGATAACCTACTTCACCACTCTCAAAGCGTAGTGGCGTAAACAACACACCTGCAATTAAACGTTCACCTTGTTTAGCCACAAAGCCTTTTAGCTCCTGTTCTGGGGTTGTTGTCAGTAAGTCACCGACGAGCGAGCCGATGGTTTTGCCTTCTACTTCGCCTTCAGAATCAGAAAAGGTTTGAGTAAATAAAGCGATCATCTCGCTGCTCATTACTCTCTCGTAAGGAGAAAATGTGTAGTTTGTTTTTTGTGTGTTTTGATTTGTTGTTTCGTTCATTTTTCTATCAATATTTTTGTAAGATATACATCTGATACGCCACTTCGTTACGACGGCGTTTAACGATATCTAATTCAACTTGTATGTCTTTTAATGCTTGCGATTCCAGCATCTCAGCTTTCAAACTTTGCACACGCTCATCTAAAGGAACGTAGTAGTTATCCCATGCCTGTTGGCTAATTGGGAACGTCTCTAGCGCATGGTATCCCGCTGCATTTGCTTGCTTAATTCGCTTCTCGACACTGCCCACATCTGGGTACTCTTTCTTCCAGGACGCCACCGTATCTTCACTTGGAGTCTCGGTGTTCCAAACCAAATCGCTCAGCACTAAAATACCACCTTCTTTAAGCAATGGACGCCATGCTTTGAATGCGTTCTCCACGCCCATGATGTATGCACTGCCTTCTGCCCAAATGACATCGGCCGAGCCTTCTGCAAACGGGAGCTCTGTCATGCTGGCACACACTGTTGTGATCTTGTCCCTTAAACCGAGAGTTTGGGCTTTGCCTTTCAGGCGCTGCAACGATGGTTCGTCATTATCAACAGCAGTAACATGTGCGTGTTGAGCCAGCGTGCGAGTCGCGATACCTTGTCCACAGCCGATTTCCAGAATTTCATCAGGTTGCGTAGGTAGCATACTCAATGCCTTCAAGGTGTCTTGCTCTGCTCCCGGGCCCCAAAATTCCAAGGCTTCATATACGCGGAAGAAGTCCGCCATGTAATCTTCATGAGTGTTCATATCTTTTGATAACCAACGTAAGTGAAGGGCTTCTTTCTCGCTAAAACCTTGCGTCATAAGCCATTTCAAGTGCGCATCCGGTGCAACTTCATCCAACGATTCATGCCAATCGGTTAACGGTGTTTCGCCCAGCAGCGCCGCCAAAAGCTGACGTGATTTCTGCTTTTGCTCAATCTCTTCATCGAGGAGCCTGAGCCTTTCTAGCATCAATTGGCGATCTACTTTAGCTTCCAGACAGGCTTTACACTCCTTGAGCGTCAGTCCGCCGCTTTGCAATTGCTGGATCAAACGCAAGCGTTGTAGATCCGCATCGCTATACGCGCGGTAGCCGTTGCTTAACCGTTGCCCTTTGATGAGCTCAATCTTCTCGTAATAGAGCAATGTGGTGCGAGACAAACCCAGCATCTCTGCCAGTTCCGATATCCGATACATGTAATTTTCCTCAGCGCTGATGAAAGCATCTTAAACTGTAGAGTTATAGACAGGTCAACATGAATTGTAGAAAAAGATACGCTGAAAGATAAAATGCGATGAGAAAAGCATCAGGTTACTAAAAGGTAACTGGTTGAATTCACACTCTTGGTCTCCATATCCATTTTATAACTCGAAAAAGTAAGGTCTGTTTTATGGAATCAGTAATCAAAATCGACGTAGTGTCGGATGTGGTTTGCCCTTGGTGCATCATCGGCTACAAACGCTTAGAACAAGCAATTCAAGAGCTAGGATTGGAAGACAAAATTGAGTTGGAATGGCAACCGTTCGAATTGAACCCAAACATGCCAGCAGAAGGAGAAAACCTACGCCAACACCTAGCGAATAAATACGGAACAACGCCGGAAGACAGCGTTCGTGCACGCGATAACCTGACTAATCTGGGTAAAGAAGTGGGATTCGACTTTGACTACTTTGATGACATGAAGATGGTCAATACGCGAGATGCACACGTACTGCTGCAATGGGCGGAGCAATTTGGTAAGCAAACTGAATTGAAGTTAGCTCTGTTTACTGCGTTCTTTGGTCAACGCAAAGATGTCTCTGACCGAAGCACACTGGCAGCGATTCTGACTGACATTGGTTTAGATGCAAATATGGGCATCGCCACCCTAGACGATGCAAGTAATGCTGACTCTATCGAGTATCAAGAAAGCCAATGGCATCAACTTGGCGTGAGCTCAGTACCAACAGTGGTGTTCAATATGGAAAGTGCTGTGACAGGCGCACAACCAGTGGAAGTGTATAAACAAATCCTAACAGAGTATGCGGAGAAGTTAGGACAGTAAGGTTGAAGACTCGCGAGATAGGCATATCGTTCACTTCGATACGCCTATCTATGTATTTACTTACAGCTTGGTATCAAGGTCTGATACATGGTTTTAAAACCTCGCAAAGACACGTCTACCTTTTCAACTTTTGGTGCATCGCCTTTCAACTCAACCTTCAGCGAATTTGCTTGGTAAAAATCATTAAGTTGCTCGACTGGCACTGTAGCCCATAAAGCAACAAATTAAGCAGCAACCAGAGAACCAGAGGTGGCAACTGCTTAAAGCAATTGCTCATTTTGAATTGCATCAGTACCGACAAGCAAAACCATTATTGGAATCTTTACTTGGAGGCAAGTTTGACAGCTCTGCCAAACAATGGCTGATTCAAATCGATTATCTGAATAGCGATTAGAACAAAGCTCGAAAGACAACGCCCGTAATGCTCTCACATTACGGGCGTGTTGCTTTCTATCAGTGACTCAAGGATGCGCTATTTCACCAGTCCTTGTTCCACCAACTGAGGGAATACGTTATTGCGAAAAATCGTGCTTATCGCGATGTCATCCACGTTTGAAGAATCTATCCATTGGCACTCTTCGATTTCGTTACTGGCAACCACCTCGCCCGAGTAATCGCTAACGAAGAACACATCCATGACCAAAGTAATGCCGTCTTTATCGTGCGCTGGTGCTTCAAATCGCCCAAACAATACCAAGTTCTCTTCCGTTACCTTAATCCCCACTTCTTCATGTAGCTCGCGACATAATGCTTGCTCTGAAGTTTCGCCACTATCAAGTTTGCCACCTGGCGCGTAGAAGGTGTCTTTGCCTTTTGAACGTAACACCAGAAGTGCGCCGTTTTTAATGATGATACCTGCTGACTTATGCATATTGTGCATCTTGCTTTCCTTCTAAGCGTTAGAGAAACTTCTCAATCAGAACTTCATTGATATACTGACCGTTAATCTTGGCGTGCTTCTTTGCCGTACCAACTACTTCAAAACCATGTTTTAGATACGTGGCAAGTGCGTTAGGGTTGTCTTCTCTCACATACGCAAACAGCTTTTCATAACCTTTCGATTTCGCATCAGCAAAGGTAGCGGTAAACAGAGCCGAAGCCACACCTTGGCGACGATATTTTGCATCAACGAAGGTACCGATAATACCAACGTGCGCAAACGCCTTGGTATAACTCGCGAAAGGCTCTACGTTTTGGAAACCCAGCACATTGCCCTCTTCTTCACTCTCATCGATTGGGTTCAATGCCACATTAAATACGCCCATTTCAGGAAAGCTCTCAATAAAGCTTTCTTCCTCCTCTGTCGTAAAGGTGGTATCGAGAATCGTATATAAGCCCTCTTCGATAATTGGGTTCAACACTTCGGTAATGCCTTGAGCGTGTTGTTTTTGTGCGTTCTTAACTATCACTTTCATAATATTTTTCGTTCTTTTTATATGGATGAAATTAAGGCGTCATTATCATCTAGAAGAGTCGACAAACCAATCACTAAAGTGCTGATTTGGTTGAGTTCGGAGCATAAAAAAGACCACCTCAGTTCAAGGTGGTCTTAAGTGTGGGAGCTATCTTTTATCAAAGATTCGCTTTGGCATATTGCTTAAGCTTAACTCAATGGGCGGCCTTCATAGTCACCCGTCAAGGTTTTGAGGAAGGCTTTGATGGCGTCAACTTCTTGTTCTGACATCTCCACACCGACTTGATACTTACCCATGTCGTAGATGGCTTTGTTTAACGTATCCGCATGACCATCATGGAAGTATGGCGGCGTCAGTTCAATGTTGCGTAACGTTGGCACTTTGAACTTATGCTTATCTTCTTTATTGCCAGTGAAGTTGTAGCGACCAAGATCTGCATCGGTCATTTCTGTGCCACGGTCTGCGAAGTAATCGGCTTTCATACCCATGGTTTCAAACGTTTCACCACCCATGGCTTCACCTGCGTGACAGGTTTGGCAGTCGTATTTCTTGAACAACATCAAACCATATTTCTCATGTGAGTCCAGTGCATCCGTATTACCCATCAAATACTGGTCGAAACGGCTGTTTGGTGTGGTAAGCGTTTTCTCAAACTCGGCAATCGCGTCCGTAATGTTGTTGCCATTGATGTCACCTGAATAAACCTTTTTGAACATCGCGACCATTTCTGGGTCTTGGCTTAACTTGTCGACAATTTCATCCCAATCCACAGAGCCCATTTCAATTGGGTTAAATGGAGGACCACCAGCCTGATCTTGCAGATCTGCAGCACGACCATCCCAGAATTGCAGTTTGTTGTACACGGCATTGAAAACCGTTGGCGCGTTAATACCGCCGACTTGACCATGAATGCCGACAGAGGTTACTAGTCGGTCCACGCCGCCCGTATCAAGGCTATGGCATGACGCACATGAGACACTATTGTCTCCTGACAATCGCGTGTCATGATAAAGCACCTTACCCAACTCAGCTTTATCTGCATCAGTTTCAAACGTGGTGTAAATTGGCTGTAGGACTTTGCCTTTACGCTCTTCAGATACAGGCGATTGCGCATGACGCTCTGATCGTTTTTCGCGAATCCACTTTAACAGCGTGTGCTTTTCATCTTTTGACATGCTTGCTGACCAGTGCATGGTCAGGTAAATCGCTGGCGGCATGGAATCGTCGTAAAGCACTTTCTCAAGTCGAGCAAGCGCAACCTCAGACACTGGGTCACTTTGCTTCACGTCATCAAACAAATTGGTCATATCAAAGTGGCGCATCGCGACTTTGACGTCCGCTTCCATTATCTGTTTCGCGACTGGCATTTCTGAGTAGAAAGGCATTTCGCTATTTGGTGTATGGCAGTAACCGCAGCCTTTGTCTGCCAGTACTTTCATTGCTTGGTAATCCAACGTAGATTGATCTAACGAGCTAAATTGCGTCAGATTCTGTTGAGCTACCTTTTTATCGTCTTGGTTCACCATGTAAACGGTACCGAAGTAAGCCACCAAACCAACTCCCACGATCCCTAGTGCTATTTTCTTTTTATTCATAACTGTTCCCCTAAATCAGTTAAGGCGAAAGTTATTGAAATGCCCAAATATTTAAAAATGGGAAAAAGGAATTGATATTAATCGAATATTTAGATGAGCAACTAATTTAACATCTAAAGTTTATAAAAACAGACACTTGTGGAGATAAGTAAAAAATACAACATAAAAACAACAACTTAAAACCAAAGCTTTTATTGATATGAGTCAAAAATGGTATATATACCCAAGTGACTTCAAGATGCAGGATTCAGAGCGCTGTCATTGATTCGAGAGTAAGGAAAACAACGCAGTGTAATAGCTAGCTCTTTCCAAGTTGTTTGACGCAGCAATCGGGTCAATGACACGCTCCCAAAGGGCGAGCTGCCTTGGCTTGTATACTTTGTTGCCGATTCTTGATTTAGAATGACTAGATCTTTAAATCGCCGCCGCGTCTACAAACCAAGTCATTCTCGCTGAACCTAGCATCTCGAGGTTACTTGGGTATAACCACAATGAATCAAAATTGAATAAAAATAAATCAGAGGGAAATAAAGTAGGAATTTAGGAAGGAATTGTAGGCACAAAAAAAGGCAGCTCGTGAGCTACCTTTTTCGCAAGTCAGCAAATTAAATTATGCTTTCTTAAGATCTTTAGCTGGGTAAGTTAGCGTTTTTTCGCCAGCTTTAACGTGCGCGTAAAAACCGCCGCTGCTTAGACCTGTAACAACCATTTCGCCTAGCTCGATACCTTTAGTAGCTACTACTACGTCACCGATTGAAAACATATTTAATACCTTGTGTATGTAGATTATGACCTTAAGTCGTTGGCGGTATTTAATCTGAAATCGCACCCTTAAACTAATCAGGTTTTTTGTCGTTATGATTAACTTTTATTATTACCAAAGTCCTTATATTTAAAGGGATTGTAAGGGTATGACGAAGATCGCTTTTACCGTCTTAAACTCAGAGAAGTAAAGGGGAGATTTCCCCCTAATGAGCTAAGATGGAGGAATCATAATTACCTTTGATTATGCTTTTGCTCTCTGGAGATAAACGATGAAAAATGGTCTCACTATTCGTGCTTTAGAACGTTCAGACCTGCGCTTTATTCACGACCTCAACAACAACCGCAATATTATGACGTATTGGTTTGAAGAGCCGTACGAATCCCATGATGAATTAGAGGAACTTTACCGCAAGCACATTCACGATGATGCTGAGCGCCGCTTTGTCGTAGAAGATGAACATGGTGTATTAATTGGTCTGGTAGAGTTAATAGAGATTAATTACATTCACCGTAGTGCAGAATTTCAAATCATCATCGCACCAGACCATCAAGGACGTGGCTACGCGGAAGAGGTCATCAATCGAGCTTTGGATTATTCGTTCTCGATTCTTAACCTGCACAAAATCTATCTTTTGGTTGCTTTAGACAACGAAAAAGCCGTTCACCTATATCAAAAGTGCGGCTTTATTGAAGAGGGGCATTTGGTGCAAGAGTTCTTTATCAACGGCAGCTACCGTGACGTAAAACGCATGTACATTCTACAAGAACAATACCGCGAGAAACTCGAGAACAATCAATAACAATAAAACAACGGTAAGCGAACACCTGCTTACCGTTGTTTTAAACTGATTTATTGGTTTTTCCAGTTGTAACCGACACTTAGGAAATACAACGCTGGGTCATCAAAGTTCGCAACGGGAATGCCCGCCAATTTGATTTCAGATGAATCAATTAGCATTGCTTCAAATGCTACAGATACCGAGCTTGCTTCATCAATCTTGTAATCAAAACCAGTACCTAAACGATAAGATTTACCAGCAGGAATCGTAAGGTCACCGTTTGACTGATCTGCGTACATACTCGTATCAAACGCAAAACCCGCATTCCATGTCACCTTACTGTTGATCTTGTATTGGGATCCAATCGCGACTTGATAAGTATCTTGTGTTTCCACTCCCATCAAGGTGTCGTACGCGCTCCAATCTTGCCAGTTCAAGTTACCCATAAGGGCAAGTTTGTCGTTTAGCTCATGATAAGCACTAAATACTACCTGTTGAGGTAACACTGCGCTGGTTGTCAGGTCTTTATCTGCGAAGTCGAATTCTGCTTCACTAGAATAAGATAAACCTAAACGTGTGCCCGAGTTCAGCTCATAAAGCGCGCCAACACGACCATTCACTTGGACATCGGTATCTTCAATACCGCCGGCTAGCGAAGTTCCGTCCACTTTTACATCCATATCAAGAATCCCGTAGTGAATGCCAAGCGCAGCACCCACAGACCACTGTTCGTTGATACGGTAAGAAGCAGAAGGCTGAACCGTTACGGCTTGAGTGATGGCATTAGGAATATCGATACGGTTAAAAAGCTGGTCATATTCCAATCCCAGACCATAATTCCCATACATACCAATGCCTAAAGTCCACTTGTCGTTTACCTGTTGGCTATAGAAGGCTGAGCCAAGAGGCACGTAACCTATGATATTACCGGCATCTCCACCATCGATGGTGTCTAGTGTTGCATCACCATACAAGCTAATCAGATGACCAGAGAAAGATTGACCCGCTACATTGGATAAACCTGCGGGGTTAGCCGCCATTACTGAGGCATCATGCGCTCGCGCTGCCATACCAGCAGAGGCTAAACCAATATCTGTGGTAGAAGTCTCGTACAAGTACAAGCCTCCAGCCTGAGCTGCTGCACATGAAAGGAGGGACCCCACAACAACGAATTTGGTAAGATTTTTCATATTATATTTATTCCACTTAAGCTAACGATACCCAAGTGACTTCAAGGTAGTGCGCTCCCGAAGGATGAGGTTACTTGGGTGTACATACGTCATCCAATCCCCTTCAAAGAACAGGTAAGTAAACAAACTTTGGATAAGTAAGGACGGACTATTCAACGTTGTATAAAACTAAGTGGAAGCATAATAGGAAGTTCTATCACCTATGGTTATATGCGTTATAACCTTATTTTTATTTTGGCTGAGAGAAACAAAAAAACGCAGCCCGAAGACTGCGTTTTAATTCCAATGTGAATGAGCTTAAGCCCTTTGTTTATTTCGCCCTCTCGCTTATAGCTTTTCAACGCCCATATTGAACAAAGTAAAGCTGTAAACATCGGCGGTTTTCTCGATAACCTTACTAGTCGGTGTGCCTGCACCGTGACCTGCATTGGTTTCGATTCGAATCAAAGTTGGGTTTGTACCCGCTTGTTTAGACTGTAGCTCAGCCGCAAATTTGTACGAGTGCGCAGGGACTACACGGTCATCGTGGTCACCCGTTGTCACCATGGTTGCCGGGTATTTAACGCCGGCTTTTACGTTATGAACTGGCGAGTAACCTTTGAGGTAATTGAACATCTCTTTACTTTGCTCTGCTGTACCGTAGTCATAAGCCCAGCCCGCTCCTGCCGTAAAGGTATGGTAGCGAAGCATATCCAATACACCCACTGCTGGCAGTGCCACTTTGAACAGCTCTGGGCGCTGCGTCATCACTGCACCAACAAGCAAGCCGCCGTTCGAGCCACCGTTAATCGCAAGCTTGTCTGATGAGGTGTAATCTTTATCGATAAGGTACTCAGCTCCAGCAATAAAGTCATCAAACGAGTTTTGTTTCTCTAATTTGGTGCCAGCATTGTGCCACTCTTTGCCGTACTCACCACCGCCACGGATGTTCGCGACAGCGTAGATACCGCCCATTTCCAACCATGCTGCTCGACTCGGACTAAAGTAAGGCGTCAGGCTGATATTGAAACCACCATAACCATACAAGATCGTTGGCGCACTGCCGTCCATCGGCGTGCCTTTTTTGTAGGTAATGATCATTGGAATCTTGGTGCCATCTTTCGACTTGTAGAACACCTGGCGAGATTCAAATTGTGACGGATCGAATGGTGCGTTCGATTTGTGGTAAACCTCGCTGTCACCGTCTTTGATGTCTAAACGATAGGTCGTGCTTGGTGTCTTGTAATTGGTGAAAGAGTAGTAGACTTCAGCGTCTTCTTTCTTACCCCAAAAGCCGTAAGCACTGCCGATGTCTGGCAGCTTGATTTCACGAATGAACTTGCCGTCCATGTCGTATTGTTTGACCATAGAAAGGGCATCAACAATGTAGCTTGCGAATAGATAACCGCCCGCGGTTGATGGGCTAAGCACGTTGTCAGTTTCAGGGATTAAATCTTTCCAATTCTTCGGCTCAGGGTTGCTCGCATCCACCGTCACCACTCGTTTATTTGGTGCATCTAAGTTGGTGACCAAATACAGCTTGGTGCCTTTGCTATCAATCACCCAAGTATCAGAATTGGTGTCATCCAAAATGGTTTGCAGCGGACTGTCTGGCTTGGTCAAATCTTTGAAGAACAGTTTATTGCCAGACGTTGAAGTGCTTGCCGAAATAAACAGGTAACGTTGGTCGTCCGAAGTGTAACCACGAACGTATCGGTGCTTCTCTTCCTCTGTACCGCCGAAGATAAGCTTGTCCTCACTCTGCTTAGTGCCTAGCTCGTGATAGTAAAGCTTGTGTTGGTCGGTTTTTGCCGAAAGCTCGCTGCCTTCTGGCTTGTCGTAACTTGAGTAGTAGAAACCTTTGTTCCCCAGCCAGTTTACGCCGCTGAACTTAATATCCACTAGCGTCTCACCGACAGGCTTTTTGGTTTCGGCATCAAGCACAATCACTTTGCGCCAGTCGCTACCGCCTTCTGAAATGCTGTAAGCGACTAAAGAACCATCTTTGGTGAAGCTCACGTTCGCCAACGAGGTCGTGCCATCTTCGCTAAAGGTATTTGGATCGAGAAAAACCTCAGGCTTGCCATCATCAAGTTGGCGGTAAAGCACGTCTTGGTTTTGCAAACCGTCGTTCTTGTAGAAATAGGTGTATTTACCTTCTTTGAATGGACGCCCTAACTTCTCGTAATCCATCAACTGAGTTAAGCGTTCTTCAATCTGGTGACGATAAGGAATTTGCGCCAAGTAATCGAACGTGACTTGGTTCTGCGCTTTGACCCAATCCGCCGTTTCTTTACTGCGGTCGTCCTCTAACCAGCGATATGGGTCACTGACTTTGGTACCAAAATACTCGTCCACTACATCGACTTTCTTTGTCGTTGGGTACTTCACCGCCATTTTGTGTACGTGTTCAACCAACTCCTTTGTTGAGTCTTCGGCATAAGCACTCGGCAATATGCCCGTCATCGCAAACGCGGTCACCAGCGCTAAGGTTTTCTTTTTCATAGACTTCCTTTTCTGTTTTTGTTTTATGTAATGCACCAAGCATCTTACCTATATTAGAGAAATGATTCTAATCGTCTGAATAAAGCTGTGAATCCACGGAGACAAAGTGACTCACTTTGCCTCCGTGAGATAGACAAACCTCGGTTTATAGACCGACTTGCATTAACTCAGTTCAATGCTTCGAGACACACCCGACTCCGCGGCAAAATCTTGGTCGTGACTGATAAGAATAAAGCCGCCTCGATACGCGCTTAGTGCCTGAGCAAGCATGATTTTCGAGTCCAAGTCGAGGTGATTATCTGGCTCATCCAAGAGCAACAAAGGCTGCGTTGGTTGATGACTGACAATCAGCATCGCAAGCTTCATTTTCTCGCCGCCACTCAATACGCTGCCCAAACGAAATACACTGTCTCGGCGAAAACCAATGCCTGCGAGTAATGTTCTGGCATCGCTCTCTTTCATCCCCTCACAATGTTGCATCAGGTTTTCCAACATGGAGAGTTCAGGCTGTATCGCACCAAAGTGTTGGTCGAGATAATAAAGCGGCGTATTGATTTGTAGCTCACCACTTTGCAGTGAGAACTCCCCCAAGAGGGTTTTCAGTAAGGTCGATTTACCGCATCCGTTTTTGCCCAATAAATGCAATTTATCATCCGCATGAACTTGCGCAGTGATGGGTTGAGCCGACCCAAATGGCAACATGCCTTCTAAAAGCGACACAACTTTTCGTGAACGGTTTTGACTGTCTGCCAAATACAGTTTTTGCCCTTTGATTTGCTCTTTACGCACTCGCAAACTTTGCTCTTTCTCTTGCAGATGCGCTTGGCGAAGTTGCTCGTTTTTATTACGACTGGCAGCTCGGGCTGTAGCTTTGTTTTTCATTGCATCCAGTAAGATTTTCGGCTGACTGCCATCCTTTCTTAGCTTATTACCTTGAGCCGCTCGTTGCTCTGCTTTCTCCCGATTGCGCTGAGCTTGTTCTTCTAATTGCTTTTTTTGTTTATCGACACTGGCTAACTGGCGTTCCACCGCTTGTAGTTCGGTGCGCTTTTGCTCGGCATACACGTCGTAATTACCACCAAACACTTGCAAGCCTAGTCCGGACAGTTCCCAGATTTCCTCCATCTCGCGAAGTAATTCTCTGTCATGACTGATGAGCAGAATCGCTCCTGAGAAATTGCGCATCGAATGAATCAACCACTGCTTGGCATGTGTATCAAGATGGTTCGACGGTTCATCAAGGATCAGCAATTCCACTTCGCTGTCGAACAACTGCCACAGTTGCAAACGTGCTAACTGTCCGCCACTCAATTGCGAGCAAGGGAAGTCTGGCTGTGATGGCAAACCCATGGTTTCTAACTGCTTAGCAAGTTGGATAGGCAAATCCCATTGTTCACCCACCACCTCAAACAAATGCTCTGAGCAATCGCCCATTTCGATCTGCTTGAGCGCGCTTAGCACTTTGTCCTTTGATAAAAATTGGGCAATCGAAAGCTCTCCCGCCAACAAATGAGATGGTTGCTGGCGATACACCGCAAAGGACCTTGGTAAGGTGACTGTACCGCTGGTTGAGGTTTGCTCACCGCTGAGTATCGATGCAAACACCGATTTTCCGACACCGTTGCGCCCAACTAACCCAACACGACGTTTGGTCATAGAACATGAGATTTGCTGAAACAGCGTTTCGCCATTACCAAATTGATGACTGATATTGTAAGCCTGTAAGACTGGCATAATTTGCCTCCTGTATGACAGGGACAACAGCCGTAGCTTGAGATAAATCTAGAGATGAGATCGATGCAAATACACGCGCCCATAGAAGCGCTTCAAACAGAAAAATGGTAACTGCAAAGAAATATCGGAAAGTGAGCTACGCCTACTAACCCTGTAAATCCAAAAAATAAAATGAGAGTTGGATGACAGGTTTAGTTGTTCATGTTGGCGTAATCTCCTAAAGAAGTGATGGGCAAAGTCTAAAGGTTTTCTTGTATAAAAAGCAAGCGACTTCTGTCACAAGCCGCTTTCAAACCGAAAGCTCGTTTGGATGCCCTCGCTTACAAGGGCAAAAACCTAGGACTGTGCTTCAAAGTAAATTGCAGGTTTGATATCAACCAAAGGCGTGCCATCCAGGCAGTCCAAACCACGCACTTTAATTACTCCCTCGTCGATAGACTCAATCGGTATTACCGCCGCGCCAATAGGGTTTGGTCTGTGCGGAGAACGTAAAGCAAAGGTGCCCTTCTTCCCTTGCATCATTTCAGGTTGGCGGTTCGCACCAGAAAGCCAATACAGAACCAGTATTTTCTGCCCCACTCCAAGTCCTACAAGACCTTGGTGATACTGAGATTTAAGTTGAATTTCACACACAGGTCCATCTTGTGGCTGAATGTTATTTGGGCACTGAGAAACCTCAGTATATGGCGTACGAATTTGCCCAATAAACTCAAGTTGTGGGGTTTGAATTGTGTTCATATCAACCTCTATTTTTGTTCTGACTTCATCGCTGAAAAAGCGTAAATGGTAATAGTGACCAAGATGATTGAACCACCAAGAATGCTTGCCACTGCTGGGATTTCATCAAAGAAGAGTAATGCCCAAAGTGGTGCTAGCACGGTTTCAATCATCAGAATCATGCCTACTTCAGGTGCAGTGATGTAACGAGTCGCAACTTGTGAAAGCACACGCCCAAACGGCGCAGTAAACAGCCCCATCAAGCCCATAATCAGCCAAGTGTTCGCGCTGTAAGTTGAAGGCGTTGCCCAAAACAGCATTGCCATCGCTAAGAACAGCCCACCAAAACCAACGCTTGCCATGCGGCTTACGTGCTGATGCTTACGCAATTGCACCTGGTTGAGCGACAAACACACCACAGCAAACACTGCTAAGCCATCGCCAATCCAGTTACCCGATTTAAAAGAACCAGAGACCACAATCGCAATACCTACCATCACAGCAACAATCGCAATCCACGTCGAACGCTGGGTCACTTCACCCAAAAACCACCAGCTAAACAATGCAGCCAAAGCTGGTGCTGCACTCAGAATCACAAAGGTATTGGCAACCGTGGTGAGCTTAATGCTCATCACCAAACCAGCAGCACTGCCGAGCATCAATAAGCCAGACAACAAGACATGCCAGCCGCTCTCTTTCACCGCTCGAACCAGACCGCGCTCATCGCGAAGTTGGATAAATATTGGCATCGAAATTGCGGTAAACAAGCCAAATAGAAATGCGGTATCCACACCACTCACGCCCGAGAAGCGAATAAAAATTGGGTCTAAGCTCATCAGCAGTGCACCAACCAAGGTGATCATCACCCCGGCAAAGCGTGCGCCTTTGGCGTTTAGGTTATTCATTAATGCCGTCGTCATCGTCTTTGTCCTCAAAAATTAAATCATACTCGTGAGTATGATTTTCTAATTTCGGAGTTGTGTCAACAAAAATCATACCGTATAGTATGATTATCAAATCAAGAGAATCTGAGCATGAGCAAGATCGAGCAAAACCGAGAGAAGAAACGCCGAGCTATTTTGGAAGCCGCGAAAGAGAACTTTTTGTCCGAGGGATATGTATTAGCGAACATGGATAAAATCTCCGCCCAAGCAGGCATGACAAAGCAAACCGTGTATCGCTACTTTCCATCTAAAGCAGCGCTATTTGAAGCAACATTGCGCCAGATAGGTGAAAACATGGATGGTGGCTTCATTACTCATCTACAAAAGGATGATCTGCGAGAAGCGTTGAACTCATTTGGTGGACACTTCGTTTCTTTCCACCTTTCTGATGAACACTTGGCGACCTTCCGCTTGTTGATTGCAGAAAGTGCCAAAGCACCTGAGATCACGACGATCTTCCGCGAAGTCGGTCCGGACGATACCGATGCTAAGCTCACTCAGTTCTTCCAAGATCGTTTCGATGTTAAGGAACCAGAAACACAGATTCGCCTCTGGACAGGCATGCTACTGTCGATCCGCTCTAGCGTTTTAATGGGAATGGAAAAGCCAACGCAAGCTGAGATTAAGGAGCACGTGCAAGAAGTGACTGAGTTTTTGTTGGCAGCGATCGAGCATCAGAAGTGAACTAAAATCCATCGCTCGCCGTAATAGCCAAAGAGTGAAAACACTAATGGGAAACGGCTATGAATCTTTTGATTGAATCGGTTGAGGGTGGTATCTACCTCGCTTACAACGTAGAAAACCAAACAAGATCGTTGATCTTGAACGAGCACAAGAGCCCACTCACGTTCGCCAGCCTCTGTGAGGCAAGAGACCACTTCCGAGGAGAAGGATACTCCTCAGCCAAACTGGTCCACCTCAACGCATCCGATGAGATGTGTGGGGAAAGAATACGCTGTGACATGCCATTAGAGATTGAATTGAGCTGGTATTAACACCAGCTCTTAGCTATCAGACCTGATCTTTACCTACAGCGATTTGGCGCTTCCTCACCATCAAGACCATGGTTGCCAACAGTGACATCATATACACTATTGCCAGCGCAGTTGTGCCATCCACATTCAACGCGCTCGCTATAGCGACGAGGACTGCACCTCCCATCATTCTCAAAAAGCCATCAATGGAAGAAGCTAAACCAGCACAATACTGAAATGGTTCCAACGCCATGGAAGTCGCTGCGCCAGCCAACAAGCTAAATCCGCCGCTCGCCATTCCTGCCATCAGGAAAAATCCACCAACTTCACCTTCGGGCATTAATACCAAGCCTATTCCTGCCATTGCAACCATGATCGTGCCGGTTAATACCGTATCAATACGTCCCAACCTGTTCATCACTTTAGGTGCAATCACACTAAATAGGATTTGAGAACCGCCAATCAAGCCAAACATCATAGAGAACTCGACTTGGCTTAAACCTCCTTGCTGCATTGCCACTACTGGAGCGACAGAGACATAAGTTAAAAGCCCGCCAAAACTCAACAGGTTTGCCAATGCAAACACCTGGAAGTTCTTATTACTTAGAATGTCTTTGATATTGCAACGCAATGCCACCGTGTTCTCGATATCAACCGACACCTTAACTGGCTTTGGGCTGTCAAATCCGACGGTCGCTAACACCATAAGTAACAGTGCTAACCCTGCCATCATATAGAAGCCACCAGCCCATCCCCAAGCCATGGCTAAACCACTACCAATCAATGGCGCGATGGTTGGAATCGCATTAGTAACACCGCCGATGTAACTCAACAGCCTTCCAGCATCATTACCTTGGTAATTGTCTCGTACCCACGCCATAGCGGTGATCATGGTAAAGGAAGCCCCAATGCCCTGCATTCCTCTCGCGATATATAGTACTTCCATATTCGGTGACAATGACACAAGAATACTGCCCATCGCGTAAACCAACGTACCAAGCACAGCCGAAAACCGACGACCAAATCGGTCAGAGATTGGTCCAGCTAATAACTGGCTCGCCCCCAGAGCAAGAATATAGATAGAGATGGTTTGGCGCATATCACCATCGCTAGCACCAAACACATCCATCATCTGAGGAATGGACGGCAAGTACACGTCAATAGCAAGAGGTCCAAGTGGTACTAAAGCGAAAACAACAATCAGTGGCAAAAGCCTATTACCTGCCTTCTCCATGCCCCTACCTCACCGTGCGATCAGCATAAACTGGAGCAAAGAGTGCCACTTGAGTTCGCTGTGAAATGATCTCTAAATAATCGCGCATTATCTGAGGTAGCGAAAGCTCACCGATCATGGTTAGGTTTCTCAGCTCCGAAAACAGCGCGATGTCATCAATCGTCAGATCTCGTGTTGTGTTTACAACAGACATCATATCAACCTCAGGCACCATCTTGAGCAGTGCGCCCTCCAGTTGAGGTAAGTAATCTTCGGTCTTGCTCAGCAACTCAGCTAAAGAAGCACCTAAATACTCTTCTCTAGAGTGAACAAATAATGCCATTGCCGACTCCGTGCTGAGTTCAGGGAGCCCAAGCAATGGCATGCGCGGATAACACAGCTTGGCAGTATGTGGCTTCAAATCATCCAACATATCCTGAACGACGGTCGATAGTGTATAGCGACTAAAATAAGGCTCGACGTTAAGGGAACTAGGAAGTTGGTCCAAAAAAGCAAAAATATCGAGACTCTCCGTCATAAGCTCTGTTTGCTTTTCCGCAGCAGAAGTGAGCTGCAAAATAGGAACGGTAAACTTTTCTAGTTTCGCTGCGACCGATGGTTCGAGCTCTCCCAATGGGAATGCTGTGACCTTAACATCCAGATTCTTCAACCCAATTAATGCTTTAACTCGCGTACAGTAAGGACAGCTATCAAACGTATGTAATGTCATCATTTTCCTGTCCCTCCTAGTTACCATGCCAGATGGAATAAGCCATACGCTCTACATGAGCAGGAAGGTTTTGTTCATAGCCCACCCAATGTTCGAACTCTGGTAGCTTCACTGAATGCTTGAGTTCTTCTGGAGTCTTACCAGCTTGCATACCACTCCAAACCGCATCAAACAACGCTTTGTTAAATTGATAATCTTCTTCAAATGCTTCGGCTGATGAGACAGGCATGTGACCACTAATGACAGTGTCAAATGCTAATTCATTCCGCGCACGTTCAAAGGTATTCAAAATGCTGACGTAGTTATGCGTATTCAAACGGTGTGGTTCATTAACCATACCCGGCAAATGCCAATCAACGGCGAGTAGGACTTTGTCTTTCGGCATATGAATGATGCTCATGCAATCCCCATCATTAGGACCGTAGTAATGCAAATCGACTTGTTTGCCACCTAAACTCACGCTCATGGTGTCATCATATGTTTGATCTGGTTGAACAACGCGGTTCTCTAAGTCTCGACTTAAAAGCTCAACACACTTTTCTTGAGAGATGAACTCTGCTCCCTGCTCTTTAAAGATCTGACCACCGCGAGAGTGGTCAAAATGGTCGTGTGAATAAATCACCTTTTTGACTGGTTGCTTGGTTAGCTTGCTAATTTCTTGCATCATTTGCTTGGATCGCGCTTCACCGGACGGGTCCGTCACAATCACCCCTTCAGGCGTTATAACAACTAAGCTGTTATAGAAATACTGCGAGTATTGATAAACACCATCTTTCAACTCAATCATCACTGGTTTGGTTGGGTCAAATTGCACCGCTTCAGCCGCTACCGTTGAGCTCATCAAAAGCCCGCCAATCATAGCTTGGTAAATCATCTTCATAGGACACACCTTTTGTCTTACTTGTGTTTGGTGTTGTTAAAGATAATTTGTATACTTTAATGAAACAATTGAGTAAAAAGTAACTTCATAACATACCAAAAGTATCGAATGGACAAATACAAAAACATGCAACTGCTCTGCACCGTGGTAGAGAAAGGCAGTTTCGCAAAAGCAGCAAAAGCATTAGGTGTCACACCCGCGATTGTCGGGCGACATATTGCAGCCATGGAAGGCGAGTTAGGGTTTGTAATTCTTAATCGCACAACTCGGAGCATGCAACTGACCCCAGGAGGCAGAGCCTATTACGAGGGGTCACGTGCGATTCTCGAAAACATAGAGCAGTTAGAAGACTCTTTAACTAGCGCCCACCAACTGAATCCAACCGGATTAATCAGACTTTCAGCCCCAGATGCAATGGGCCCTTTTCTGATGAAAGCGATTAAGGCGTTTCGCCAAACCTATCAGCACATCCGCTTTGATTTGGTGTTGTCCAATAGCCACGTAAACCTGATTGAAGAAGAGATTGACCTAACTATCCGTCTCTCATATGACTTACAGGACTCTTCCTATATTGCAACGAAACTAGGCAGTTCTAGCTTTGGATTGTACGCAGCACCAAGCTATATCCTTGAACACGGGCAGCCAAATCACTACAAAGAGTTAGAGCAGCATGATTGCTTACACATGGGGCGCTCGCGTTACGGTGATAACTGGGTGCTGCAGGTAGAAGGTAAGAGCATCACCTATCGCCAACCATGGGCGGCAGTCATTTCCGATACCCATACTCTAATCGCCGCCATGGTAGATGGCATGGGAATCTCTATGATGCCGAGTTTGTTTGTGCACAAAGAACTAAAACAAAATACTCTTGTTGAAATCAAAGGCGTTGCTGAATTCCCGCTGGTTAATATTTATGGAATGTATCCTACACGTAAGCATGTGCCCTACCGTTTATCTTTGTTCTTAAATCACTTAAAAGCATGGTTTCCAAAACATTTGCAACAAGCGTAATTTGCCAAAACTTTGAGCGATTTCGGGATCTTATCAACACATTTTTTGTTAAAGGCGTACTATGCTATTGGTAGTGTATTCCACAAGAGGGCGTGGTTATGAAATACAAACATATCCTAGTCGCACTGGAACTGTCTGATGAGAGTACTGTGTTGATTGACCGAGCGGTATCTATGGCGAGTTATCTCGGTGCCGAGATTTCTTTTATTCATATCGATGGTACTCATGGCGAAATTTATCGTGAGCTTGTCGATATTAAAGCAAACCCAGACCAAAGACCGTTGAATGAACATTCAATGGAGTGCTTGAAGTCCTTTAGCGATTACATGGAGCAACCATTGAAGCACTTCTTCGTAGGCACTGGTGATTTAGCGGACAAACTGGAAGTGACTATCAAAGAACAAGAAGTTGATCTGCTGATTTGTGGTCACCATCAAGACTTCTGGAGCAAGATCATTTCTTACTCAAGACATCTGATCAACAAGTCTCCGGTTGATATTCTAGTTGTACCAATTCACGAATAGCGTGAATGAACCATCCCAAAAGCCGCCACGATGGGCGGCTTTTTTGAGTTTCTTGTTGGCTCAATTAAGGCTCTATTTCACCAATCGAATACAGCACCAACTCTTGTGGGTTATTCCCTTCCCCTAACGAGTGAATGTCTTCCCCTTCTTGTTTGAGCTCGTTAATCAGTTTGAGCGCTTTATCTTGCTTCACACCAATAATGGTCGGCATTTCAGAGGCAGAGACACCAAAACGCGTTGCAATAAGCAAGTTTTTCACTTTGGTTTTATCCGATTCAAACATGACATGACCTCTTTAATTTCAATTATCTAAGCATAGCGAATCGCGATGAGAAAGCACCATGCCAACTTGAATAGGTAACGGATTTTCCTAAGGGCTAGACAAACAAGGAAAGTAAAAGCTTAGTTACTGAAAACGCGGTCAAAATAACTGAGTGGCGCCACCTTGGTATTGGCTCTTCGTTGCCACTTGCTGCGGTTCGCCACCAGCCACTTTTGTTCTGAGTTGGCTAAAATCGCTTGGCTCACTCTGGCTTCTCGCAACTCATGTTCCATCGCAAAAGCATGAGTATCACCTTTAGTGCTACCAAGATTGATCTGCGCGGAATGAAGTTCGGCGATTTCGGTTACACCTGCGCAACCGATAATGCCAATATCTGCGGAAAACTGAGCGAAAAAGTGCTCCGCCGCACCATCTACTACATCGCGGTCATTGGTACGAATACGCCCACCCGGAATCCAAGTTTCAATGTTCTCAAAATGAGAAAGAATGTGCGCCGCTTCGAAGTTATTCGTCACCACGCGAAGCTCACTGTGGTGGACTAAACGCTCTGCAATCAATGCGATGGTAGTACCGATACCCAAAAACAAAGTCGCGCCGTTCGGGATGGCTTTGACCACTTCATCTGCAATGATCTGCTTTTCTTGTTGATTGGTAACTTGGCGAGAAGCATAGCTGCGATTACTCAAGGTAGCAGGCAATCCGACACCACCATGATGGCGTCGGGTCAGTCCTAATTGGCAAAGCTGATTAATGTCACGTCGAATGGTTTGCGTCGTGACTTCGAAGCGCTGAGCAAGTTCTTCTATCGCACAATATTCTTGCTGATGAACCAGTTCAATGATGCTTTGCTGACGGACGTTGAGGTTATTCATTCAATGCTGCTTCTCGTCTGACTACAGTCGCTTCAACTTTATAACTCTGTGGTGTGTCTGTGATCATCATGTCCACACCCCACAACCAATGCGCTTCAACTAATTGAGGGAAGTTCGGTGTATAACAAAATAGTTGGTAGCCAAACTGCTTGATTTGCTTAGCCTGCGATTCGGTCAGGAAACGGTAATCACAATGCACGCTGTAAGCATCAATGTGTTGTAGCACGATAGCAAAATCATCAGGAATCTCTTGCCACAACTGTCCTCTTCTCACTTCTGGCAGATAGTTTCTCATCGTCACCAAAGCTTCCGTATTAAAGCTAGAAAACAGAATCATGTCCGTATCCACATCCAAGCGCTCAATTACCTGTGCCACCTTTTCACACAACAAATCAATTTCATCGCCTGAGTAGATCTTCAATTCAATATTGAGCTTCACGCCAGCCTTTGCGGTGAGTTCAAGCGTCTCTTCTAAGCTCGGGATATGCTCGCCAGCGAAGTCATCACCGAACCATAAGCCAGCATCAAGTAACCTTAGCTCGTGCCAAGTCAGCTCTTTCACTTTACCGCGACCATTTGTGCAGCGGTTTACGGTTTTGTCATGGATAACCACAGGGATGTTGTCTGCGCAGAGTTGAACGTCAATTTCAATCCATTCACAGCCAAACTCAATAGCGCGTTGCATTGCCGATAAGGTGTTTTCTGGAGCCAAACTGGATAAGCCACGGTGTGCCGTTATTGTCATTTTTTATTCCGTCTTTTTCATTTGTTTTCAAATGAACTATCTCAGCCCTCAATGACGGTTTAATTACAAAATCGTGACGAAAATAATGCTCAAATAAGTTCATTTTTCTGTAACTAGAACGTCATTTAGCTCATTTAATGTTCATTTGAATTTTTTGAAGCGGATTCATTATCAAAATGAAAACCTGCAAGGGAACAACCTGTTCAAATCATCTATGAAAAGGAATCATTATGGCTATTAAACACCTCGCCGGACTTGCAATTGCAGCGGCATTCATCAGCACGCAAGCACAAGCAAAAACAGAGGTTGAGTGGTGGCACGCAATGGGTGGCGCACTAGGTAAAAAGGTCAACGAAATTGCCGCAGACTTTAACGCAAGCCAATCAGAATACGAGATCAAGCCAGTTTACAAAGGCAGCTACGCAGAAACCATGACCAGTGCAATCGCCGCATTCAGAGCGAAAGAGCAACCAGCTATCGTGCAAGTGTTCGAAGTGGGCACGGCGACAATGATGGGGGCAGATAAAGCGATTTATCCCGTTTATCAATTGATGAAAGACACCAAAGAGTCGTTTAATCCAGATGATTATCTTGCGGCAGTAACGGGTTACTACACCACCAATGAAGGCAACATGCTTTCACTGCCATTCAACAGCTCCACTCCTGTGCTTTATTACAACAAAGACATGTTTAAGAAGGCAGGCGTAGCAAATCCACCTAAGACGTGGAAAGAGATGGAAGAAGTGTCTCGTAAACTACTGGCGTCTGGTGCGAAATGTGGTTTCAGCACAACCTGGCAATCATGGACTCAAATCGAAAACTTTGGTGCGCGTAACAACGTTCCTGTTGCCAATAACAACAACGGCTTTGCTGGCTTAGACACAAAATTCAAGTTCAATGACTCAGCGTTCGTACATCATATCGAACAGATGGGTAAATGGTCGAAAGAAGGCATCTTTAAGTACGGTGGTCGTCAGTCTGATGGTATGCCACTGTTTTACACCCAAGAGTGTGCAATGACCATGGGCTCTTCCGCAGGTCTGGCGGGCATCAAAGAGAACATGAAAGGCATTGATATCGGCGTAGCACAATTGCCATACGATTCAGAGCTAGTATCTAAGCCACAAAACACCATTATCGGAGGGGCCTCTCTTTGGGTGCTTCGTGGTCACTCAAGCGAAGAATACAAAGGCGTGGCGAAGTTTTTCTCTTACCTTTCAAGCCCAGAAGTTCAAGCAGATTGGCACCAATTCACTGGTTACTTACCAATCACTAAAGCGGCTTATGAGCTAACGAAAGAGCAAGGCTTCTACGCTAAGAACCCAGGCACAGACACAGCCGTTCTGCAAATGACGTCGACAAAGCCAACGGAAAACTCGAAAGGCATTCGCTTTGGTAACTTCCTGCAAACTCGCGACATCATCAACGAAGAGCTGGAAGCGGTTTGGGCAGGAAAAGCAACAGCACAAGCTGCGCTAAATAATGCGGTTCGTCGTGGTGACGAGCAGCTACGTCGCTTTGAGCGCACACAGAAATAACGAACCTTAATAACGAACAATGATGCACCGAGTCTTATTCCAGTAGGTACTCAGAGATGCACTCTCCCCGCCCATCATGGGTGGGGAATTCGTTTACACACCTTGCCTGTTTTATTTTGGTATTTGTATGTCCTCACCTGTTGTTTTTAAACACAAATGGCTTCCGGTTGCGCTGATTGCGCCTCAGTTGGTGATCACTTTGGTGTTCTTCATCTGGCCGGCAGGACAAGCCATTTTCCAATCTTCACAACTTGAAGATGCTTTCGGTATGAGCCGTGAGTTTGTGGGTTTAGAGAACTTTGAAACGCTCTTCCATGATCCACTTTACCTAGATTCGTTAATGACCACGCTGCAATTTAGCATCAGTGTTGCGGTGCTTGCTCTGGTCAGTGCGCTGATCCTTTCCGCTTTTGCCGAGCAAATCATCCGTGGCGCGACCATGTATCGCACTTTCTTGATTTGGCCTTATGCGGTGGCTCCGGTTGTCGCAGGTTCACTATGGCTATTTCTATTCGATCCAACCATCGGTGTGATGACCGAACTGTTGAATCTGTTTGGCGTAGACTGGAATCCAACGCTCAATGGCACCCATGCTATGTGGATGGTGATCATCACCTCGACATGGAAGCAAATCAGCTACAACTTTCTGTTCTTCCTTGCGGCGCTTCAATCAGTACCCAAGTCTCTGCACGAAGCCGCGGCCATTGACGGCAGTGGTCCAATCAAACGCTTTATCACCATTAGCTTCCCGCTGATTTCACCAACCAGTTTCTTTTTATTGGTCGTGAACTTCGTTTACGCGTTCTTCGATACCTTCGCCATCATCCATGCGATGACACAAGGCGGTCCGAGTAACAGCACTTCCACCTTGGTTTATAAAGTCTATAACGATGGTTTTATTGGTTTGGACTTAGGCTCATCAGCAGCGCAATCCGTCATCCTGATGATCTTGGTGGCTTCCCTAACCGTGATTCAATTTAAGTATGTTGAGAAGAAGGTGGCGTACTAATGGTAGAAAGAAGACCGTTTTTTAATCTGTTTTGTCATGTCATTTTAATTCTTGGCATTATTTCGATTGCGCTTCCCGTTTGGATTGCGATCGTAGCAACCACACATGAGAACAGCGCGTTCGCTACTGGTACACCGTTGTGGTTTGGCGATTTGGGCTTTAGCGTTTTCACTGACTTGTTGAGTAACGACACCCAATACAACAACAATACATTGCCGATTGGTAGCATGTTGCTGAACTCCTTCATCATGGCGATGTGCATTACCATCGGCAAGTTAAGCATTTCCATCCTGTCAGCGTATGCAGTGGTGTTCTTCCGTTTTCCGGGACGAATGCTGGCGTTCTGGATGATCTTCTTCACACTTATGTTACCAGTAGAAGTGCGCATCATGCCGACATTTGAGGTGATTACGAACCTCAACATGCTGAACTCATTTTACGGCTTAACCATTCCGCTGATTGCCAGTGCGACAGCGACTTTCTTGTTCCGTCAGTTCTTCTTAACGGTACCGAATGAGTTAGTGGAAGCAGCACGAATTGATGGCGCAGGACCAATCAAGTTCTTCTTCGATATCTTGTTGCCTCTATCGCGCACCAACATCGCCGCACTATTCGTCATCACCTTCATTTACGGCTGGAACCAATATTTGTGGCCGCTTTTGATCACCACAGACGTGCAGTACTACACCATCGTGATGGGCATTAAACAGATGCTTGGAGTGGTTGATGGCGTGATCGAATGGAACAAAATTATGGCCACCACCATTATCGCCATGTTGCCACCCGTGATTGTGGTAATTGCAATGCAAAAAGCCTTTGTTAAAGGTCTGGTAGATTCGGAGAAATAAATGTCCACGTTAACTCTTTCTAATATCGCTAAATGTTATCCGAACGGCTATCAGGCGATCCAAAAACTTAATCTCAATATCTGCGACGGCGAAATGGTCGTGTTGGTTGGCCCGAGTGGTTGCGGTAAATCCACCTTACTTCGCATGATTGCAGGGCTAGAGGAAATCAGCTCAGGAGAGCTTAAGATCGACACCACAACCGTCAACGATCTCGAACCTGGCGAGCGAGACATTGCCATGGTATTCCAGAACTACGCCTTGTACCCACACATGACGGTGTACAACAACATGGCTTACGGTCTGCGCAACCGCAGAACACCGAAAGCGGAAATCGAACGATTGGTTCACGAAGCGGCAAAGATGCTGGAGTTGGATCACCTACTCGACCGCAAACCAGGACAGCTTTCTGGCGGACAACGTCAACGTGTGGCGATGGGGCGCGCAATTGTACGTGAACCAAAGGTGTTTCTGTTTGACGAGCCACTGTCCAATCTAGACGCCAAACTGCGTGTTCAAATGCGTTTGGAAATCAAGAAGCTTCAGCGTCGCCTCGGAACAACATCGGTTTACGTTACCCACGACCAAGTTGAAGCAATGACGCTGGCGGACAAACTTGTTGTTTTGAACAAAGGTAACGTCGAACAAGTTGGCACACCGCTAGAGATATACGACAACCCTGCATCTTTGTTCGTCGCGACCTTTATTGGTTCACCATCCATGAACATCTTAGATGGCAATGTTAGCGTTGACGGCATCACTATCGGTGACGCGCTGCTTCCTGTCTCCACAACAAACTTGGATCTTGGCGAAATAAAGCTAGGACTTCGTCCAGAGCATTTACAAATCAGCCAAGATAACCCATGGTTGCAAGTAGAAGTCGAATTGATTGAATCGCTCGGTGCCGATCTGTTGCTTTACTGCCGCACAGAAGGTGGTGACTCACAAAAGCTTGTTGTTCGTGTAGAGGGACATACGCCAATTCAAATTGGCGACAAGCTTGGTCTAGACATAAAGCCAAAACATGTTCATCTATTTGATGCCAACACAGAAAAGCGTATCGAGAGTACACTGGCTTCCGCGGTATCACTGCAAGGCGTCAGTGACGAAACTCAAGCAATCAACCCTAGAGTAAACAAGCAAGGAGTGGTGAATGCCTAACCCGTTATCAGAGCTCAAGTTAGAGAGTCTGAAACAGATCGAATGGCTGCTAACCGACGTGGATGACACGTTGACTTGGCAAGGCAAGCTGCCACCTGAAACACTCATTGCGTTAGCCGAGCTAGAGCGTGTCGGCGTAAAAGTGGTGGCAGTAACAGGCGCATGTGCCGGTTGGTGTGACCAAATGGCAAAGATGTGGTCACTGCATGGTGTGATTGGTGAAAATGGCGCGTTTTGGATGAGAAAAGACGCGGCAGGATTCCACACCACCTTTGCTCGCCCAGCCGAAGCAATGCGCAAAGAACAACGCGCATTACAAGAAAGTATTACCGGCATTTTGGCAGGCTATCCCAATGTCGAGTTCAGCCAAGATCAGAGTTTTCGCTACTGTGACGTTGCGGTGAACATAGCGCAAGATAGAACGCCTGTTTCCCCTTCCACGACAATGGAAATTCTTAACCACATTATGAATTTGAATGTGGAGTCTAATCCCGTCAATGCAACATTGAGTTCGATTCACATCAATGCTTGGGTCGGTAGTCACAGCAAGCGTACAAGTGGTGAAGCGTACATTAGGCAGTTCAATAACGGCGAATTACCGAGCTTAGAGCGCATCACGTATGTGGGAGATTCACTCAATGATGAAGGCATGTTTGAGTGGTTGCCAATGACCTTTGGCGTGAATAACATTCGCCCTTTATTGGCGAAACTGAACCATCAACCTAACTATGTCACACAAGAGAACGGCGGCTACGGGTTTGCTCAATTGGCAAGCTTGATCGTTCAAGCAAAAAGCCTGTAATTCAACAGCATGTCCATTCACCCTTCCGCTTTTCTTAAGTCGGTGAATGGACATTATTTTTGTCTCTGATACATAAAATCTCTATTTATCATTCGCAATTATCGTTTTGTTATCTACCAAAAACGCTCAAAAAACTCTCGTTACTAATTTGCTCTCAATCCCTTGCTATATATGGCGTTTTTTCATTTCTTACTACTTACCATGCTCAGAACGAAGCAATCCGCAACAAAAATTGATTGTTGTCCTAACTAATTATTTTTGTTTGTCGCATTCAAAAGCAGCCCATATTATCCGCAGCACAAGGGATGACATTCCTTACGCTCTTTAACAATCAAATGCCGTACTTCTTCATCTGACAACTTTCCTACTGATGTAAAAATTCCCTTTTGATTCCCATTTTCAAATTTTTACAACCACTGCGCAGAGCATTTAAAGCTATGTTCTGCATTACAGTCTATTCATGTAGGAAATCATCGTGGATAAATATCAAGCTGCATACGCTAAGCGTCTAGAAAAACTGAAGGGCAATCGTTCGCCAAAAACTATTGCACGTATTTCGGCGTGGGATGCATTTTTTAACAAAGAATACGAGATGCAAGATCTAGAGTCTCAAATGGCAGACTCTGCTCGTCATCACTATGAGCAATCTGACGTTAAAAATGAAATCAGCTTTGGTTCATTCAAACGCGCATTCTATAAAGAATCGATCGTGATTTATGACCTAACCGATGGCGCTTCAATTCAGAAAGTGTTCACACCGTTACTTGTGCTAACAACAGCATGGGTACTGTTCGTGTGTTTTACCCAGTAATTGAATAACCGAATTAAATAAGCAATAGATAAACTATTGGCAGGGTGTTTATTACCTTTGTTCAATACAAACAGTTGAGAGTTTAAGGATGAAAGGAAGAAACATTGCGGCATTTGCCATTGTGGTGGCAGCATTTGCGTTTGGTTATGGCTTTAAATCCTATCAAGAAGCGAATGGTGTCATTTACCCAACCTTTAAGAAGGAGTTTAATCTCTGATGCCTAAGATTACCCTTCTGCTACTCGCAACGACTGTCGGTATTGGCGTTACCGGTGCTGCATTCTGTGTTGGCATTACGTATGCGTTCACACAACTGCCAATCGAACAAATTCTATCGAGCTTATAAAAAAGTAGAGCACTTCGGTGCTCTACTTTTTTGCTGTTTGAGACTCAATATTTGAGTTGAGAAACGAAAAGCGCAATCAGAACTCTTTATTCATCTTCTGTAAGCAAGCAAACAAGATCGCTTGATGCTCAGGCTCGATATTGCGCGTTAAGTCTTGAACCAAATCTAAATGCAGCTGATTGTGATGACGGTGAATCTCTTCACCCGCTGGCGTAAGCTTTACTACGATAGCGCGACGATCTTCTGGATGCGGACAGCGCTCAATAAGCTCCGCTTTCACCAGTTTCTCAATTTGAACCGTTAACGTGCCTGTCGTAATCCCAAGCTTTTCCGCCAGTTCTTTCATACGCAACGCACCATGCCCACCCAGTACTTCAATCGTGTGGATTTGAGCTAGTGAGTAACCCGTGCCTTTTACTACAGATTGCTCCCAAGAAGACATTTTGTCATAGAACTCGGTAAGCGTTTGATTCAGCTTTTCTAATTCGCGCATCACTCAGTCGTTTGAACTTCCAAAGTTAGGTGGTGAATCTTATCAAATTTACTCAATAATTGCTTAAATTCATCCAGCGTTTTGTTGCTATGATTTTTAAGCGCGATAGCCGCAGAATAATGATGACCACTCACCTTCCAGATGTGTAAATCAACAATCTCGGCATAAGGAGTAAGTGTTTCAGTAATCTCATCTCGGTATGACTTGTTGATGCTCTCATCCAACAAGACTGGTGCGGTTTGTTTCATTAAACCCAAGGTCCACTTACCAATCACAACAGCACCAACAATCCCCATCATGGCATCTAACCAAACCCAGCCGTAAAACTTACCGACAATCAACGCGACAATCGCAAGTAGAGAGGTCAGCGTATCCGCTAACACGTGGAAGTACGCAGCAGTTAGGTTGTGGTCGTGATGATGTTCGTACTCATGATCGTGAGAATGGTGATCATGATGGTCATGCCCATGATGATAGTGATCTTGCAGAAGCAGCATGCTCGCAAGGTTCACCACTAAACCAATCACCGCCACCATAATAGCTTCGTTAAACTGAATGCTTTCTGGGTTGAAGAGACGATGAATCGACTCGACCATCATCATCAATGCCACAATCCCCAACGCAATGGCACTGGTAAAACCGCCGAGTACACTCACCTTACCCGTACCAAATGAGAAGCGGTCATTATGTGCATTTTGTTTCGCGTAGCGGTAAGCAAACAAGGTGATACAAAATGCCGCTGCGTGTGTACCCATATGCCAACCATCTGCGAGCAATGCCATTGAACCAAACATGGTCCCGGCAGCAATCTCCACCACCATGGTGGTCACGGTTAGGATCAATACGTAGAGCGTGCGTTTTTCACCCTTTTGGTTGTGAGAAACGAAATCATGTGAATGTTGCGATACAGCCATTGCGACACTTACCTTCCAATTTTAGTTTGATTATCAAATTATTTGATTTTAATTTAGTTTGACCATCAAACAATGTCAACCTAGGAAGGGAATTTGATCAAAGGGAAGTTTTAAAAAGAGTCTTACTCAGTATAAAAAACACAAACGAGCTAAAGCACTTATACCCAAGTGACTTCAAGATGCAGGATTCAGAGCGTTGTCATTGATTCGAGTTCAAGGAAAACAACACAGCGTAATAGCCAGCTCTTTCCAAGTTGTTTGACGCAGCAATCGGGTCAATGACACGCTCCCAAAGGGCGAGCTGCCTTGGCTTGTATACTTTGTTGCCGATTCTTGATTTAGACCCACTAAACCTTTAAATCGCCGCCGCGTCTACAAACCAAGTCAGTCTCGCTGAACCTAGCATCTCGAGGTTACTTGGGTATAGGTTCACCAGAGAAGCTTAAGTGATTTTGCAGAAAGTGATGTTTTTAAGTTGAGCGAGAGAACTAGCGCTCAGCTAATCGACGGGTATCTTCATCGATGATCGCTCGAAGCGCTTTGGTCAGATCATCAAAGTCCGTGTGCTTTTTGCCGTATTCCAGATTAAAGGCGTAATTGAAATCGGTAGGGTTATCGCCTTGAGTGTGCTGCAGAATGGTTTCCAATTTATCCAACGCTTTGGTGAGTCGAGCTTCTGCGGTAGTAGCACTGTCGTATTCCAACCATAGCTCCAGTAGATCCTTTTGCAGAGAAGCGTCTAACGGAGCGATGAGTTGCTTCAAATCTGCCAGTTCTAGTGCGCTTTTACCCAGCCCATCGTGTTGCTCCAACGCCGAAATGTCACCGCTGACCGCTTCTGCCAAGTCATGAACAACACAGAGTTTTAGCACTTTCAAGCTATCCAAATGTGGATAATGTTCTGCTACCAGCATGGCAAGTAAGCATAATCGCCACGTGTGCTCAGCAGTACTTTCATGGCGACCAGAAGACGTCCATGCGGTGCGTAAGGTGCTTTTGAGCTGCTCAGCCTCGCGCAAAAAAGTAAGAATGCCAGGTAGCTTGTCGATCATATCAGTGCTCATGTTTCAATGTTTTCAAGAAGAGTAACGGATCGGGCTGAATCGGAAAAGCACAAACGACAGGGAGAAAACAGGAAGTGATTAGAAACATAGAAGAAGACTCAGACACTCATATTGAGAATGCCTGAGCCTATAGATCACGCCAATTCGCAAGAAAGCAGTTTGGCTTCAAATTGCTCATCAATGCTGTCTGCAATCAGTTCAATTCGGCTTTCAGCACAGTCATCTAACTCCACTTCCTGTAACCCATCTGGCGTTAGGTTGTAGCCATAAATGCCATCACCAGTAATAAACACCGCTTTCATGCGCTCCACTTCCAGCTCAACCAACAGAGGAATCAGCTTACGGCGATCGAACACTTTCTCAGGTGAAAAGCGCCAACCGACACTCTGGAAACCTTCGCCTGAATTGGTCGCTTTGAGCATACCACTCTCAGGCATTGGCATGTCTGAAGCCAAAGGCTTGTCACTCGCATGATGGTGGTGATGCGGGGGATGTTCATGAATGGTGGTCTCACCTTCAAATTCGGCAAACGGAATCACACCATGCTGAGCAAAAACCACTTTGGTATTTGGGCGCCCAACTTGCGCCACGTAAGCTTCTAGCTTCTGGGTGTCTCCCTCTTGATACAAATCGAGCTTGTTACCCACCACTGTATCGGCAATCGCAATTTGTTGGTTGAACGTGTCATGCTGTGTATAGCGCTCATCCGCAAGCTTACGCGCGTCGACCAAAGTGATGTTCTTTTGTAGCGAAAGCACTTGGCGATAATGATCTGTCGACAACACTTGCAGCACTTCTTTCGGGTGGCCAAGCCCAGTAGGCTCAATCAGCAGACGGTCTGGCTTTGCTTCATTAAGCAGTTGGTTTAAGGCGATTTGCATTGGCAACCCCGCCGCGCAGCACATGCAGCCGCCGGGTACTTCGCGAATAAACACTTGTTGATCTTCGCTTTGTTGCCCCTGAACCAAGCTACCATCAACGCCGATTTCACCAAACTCATTCACTAATACCGCCCAGCGCTCGTTCTCTGGCTTATTCGCCATTAAATTCAAAATCGCTGAGGTCTTTCCTACACCAAGAAACCCCGTAATCATGTTGGTAGGAACACCAAGTATAGGTTGGCTCTCAGAGCTCATTGGCAATTCTCCTGTAGCCTTGCACCAGTTCGTGGTTTGCTGAAACCACAGACTCTGAAAATGCCGAGTACTCAGGTGGCACTTTCGAGATGCTGTTCAAATCAAAGTCGGCACCAATATTCGTCATTGGCGGAACATGGAAATTCTCTGGCAAGTCTAGACCATCTACCACACAGTTATGGCGAATAACACAACCCTTCCCAATCACAGCATTAAATACCACCGAGTTAAAACCAATGAACACATCATCGCTAACTTCACACGGACCATGAATAATTGATCGGTGTGCAATGGAAGAGCGCTCACCAATGGTCACGGCAGCGCCTGCCTTTGAGTGAATGACCACGCCATCTTGAATGTTGGTATCGCGCTTGATGACAATGGCTTCCATATCGCCTTGCTCGTTCACCTCATCAGCACGAATCACCGCGTAAGGACCAATAAAAACGTTATCTTCAATGATCACTTTGCCACAGATGATTGCAGTCGGATCGATGAAGGCTGTTTCCGACACTTCGGGCATGTGACCTGTGGGATTTCTTCTTAACATATTGAATTCTCTTTATTTGGTGCCGAAAAGACACTCAAGTTACGACAACTATACTTCTACAAATAAAGCCCGATGAAAGCGGATAAATGTAAGCTTTCGAAAATAAACTGAGCTTTCAAATAATCTAAGTTTTTGAAAAACGTGAGTCTTAGCGATCAAATACCAATCGCATAGCATGTGCTGCCTGCTCATTGACTTGTTGGTCGACATACACCAACCCACCGTTGACCCAAGTTTTCTTGATTTGTGAGGAGAACTGATGGCCAGCAAAAGGCGACCAACCACAGTGGTACAAGCTATTGTCATTGGTGACTAAGGTCGGCATTTTTGTATCCACCAGCACCAAATCAGCGAAATACCCTTCACGGATAAAGCCACGTTGCTCAATACCGTAGCGGATGGCTGGGTTATGTGCCGTCTTTTGAACCACTTGCTCCATCGTCATATGTCCGCGAGCGACTTGATCAAATAAAGACAACAGTGCGTGCTGTACCAAAGGTAACCCCGCTGGCGCTTGTTCGTAAGGCACCTGTTTTTCTTCCCTCGTGTGGGGGGCGTGGTCTGTCGCGATAATGTCAATTTGACCTGTATTAAGTGCTTTTAGAATAGCCTCACGGTCACTTGGGTATTTCACCGCTGGGTTACATTTGATTTGGTTACCACGCTCTGCGTAATCTTCATTGCTAAACCACAGGTGATGAACGCAAGCTTCAGCAGTAATGTTTTTGTTCTCGATTGGATCTGCATCAAACAGTGCTAACTCTTTTGCCGTTGTGATATGCAGAACATGCAACTGACTGTTGTACTTCTTAGCCAGTTCTACCGCATAAGAAGAGGACGCATAACACGCTTCGTCATCACGCAGTATCGGATGATCTTCAATGGTGAATTCCGACTTCTCTTTGAGTAGTCGCTGTTTGTTTTGCGCAATCACAGGTCCACTTTCACAGTGCGTTACGATGAGCACTGGTGAATCACGGAAAATTTCCTCCAAGGCTTGAGGTGCTTCCACCAACAAATCCCCCGTCGAAGCCCCCATAAACACTTTCACGCCACAATGTCTCTTTGGATCAAGCTGTTTGATTTGCTCAAGGTTGTCTTCGGTCGCACCAAGATAGAAAGAGTAGTTCGCGAGAGAGCTCTGCTCGGCAATGGAGAATTTGCTTTCTAACGCCTCGATGGTCGTCGTGGCAGGGTTTACGTTCGGCATTTCCATATAGCTTGTGATACCACCTGCAACCGCTGCACGGGATTCTGTTGCAATCGAACCTTTGTGCGTTAAACCCGGCTCACGAAAGTGTACTTGGTCGTCTATCATACCGGGGATTAGATAACACCCTTTAGCATCAATCACCGTGTCTTCCGGTTTTGAGGCGATATCGGTCGAGATAGCTTCAATTCGCTGATCGACAATTCGTAAATCGGTCTCGGTAATGGTTCCTTCGTTGACGACAAGGGCGTTTTTAATCAGTGTTGCAGGCATAGCGGTTCAGAACTCCTTGCTGATGATGCTAATAATGGGAAAGGATAAACGTCGTAAAGTGGCAGTGATGAAAACGACAATAAGTGGACACTCAAAAACACTTACTGGGATTTCGCACAGTCATCACAAACACAATTAATCTCTAGTTGAGGGCTGACAACGGTGAAGCCTTCTTCTTTTGCATGGGATTGCAGACCGTGAATCAAGTTTGGGTCGATGGCTTGCTCGCTAATTTTGTTGCATTTGGAGCAGATGAGAAATTGAGGAACGCCATGTTCGTGTTCGCAGAGGATATGGGAGCAGACGATGTATTTATTAGAAACTTTAAGCTTGTGAGCCAAGTGCTCACCTTCAAGAAAATCCAAGATTCGATACACCGACATTGCCTGAATATTTTGTTCAAAATGGGCTTTGCAATAATCCACCAACTCATAAGCTGACAAGGCTCTATCGGCATGGACCAACGCTTTCAACACCAGTTTTCTCTTGGAAGTTAATTGCTTTCCTTGAGCTTTAAAGCTCACCTCAACATGCTTAATAATGGCGTCAATATCGCTCATTTTCACCTCACACAAGACACACGCTACCTTATAATAATTTTGATTATTGTTATGTTATAACATAAAAAATAGATTCATCAAGGTAAGGTCAAAGTGAACGCGACTTGGGTATACGCATTAGATCCGTTACTCTAATTAGTTCGTATCCAAATCAGAATAATCGAAACGGATGGCTAGGATGGAACATGTTGGTTCTCGAGCGTTGATTGTAGAAGGCGGCGCGATGCGTGGGGTGTTCTCCTGCGGCATACTCGATCACTTTATGGCACAAGATTTCTCCCCTTTTGACAGCTTTTGGGGTGTCTCGGCGGGCGCAAGTAACTTAGCGGCTTACCTTGCTAAAATGCCGGGCAGAAACCTCAAAATCTATCTCGACTACAGTTTACGAAAAGAATTTATCTCCCCCACTCAACTCGTACGCGGTGGCGATATGATGGATTTAGATTGGATGTGGGACGTCACGCTTAAAGAGTTGGGCATTGATCGAGCCGTACTTTCTGCCGATCCTCGACCATTCTTTTTAGGTGTCACACGACAAGACAACGGACAACCAGAGTACCTAACACCTTCCGTAGAAATGTTGGCGGAAACCATGAAAGCCAGCAGCGCCCTACCAATCATGTACCGCAATGGTGTGCCATTAGATGGCGTAAGGTATGTGGATGGTGGTGTAGCGGATGCAATCCCTATTGCCGAAGCCATCAAACGCGGTGCAACCAAAATCATGGTGCTACGAAGCCGCCCTGCCAGCTATCGCAAATCCAAGCCTAAGTTTGAAAAGCTAACTTCACGTTTACTGAAAGATCATCCAGCGTTAATCGAGCCAATGCTCACGCGCCATATTCGTTACAACCAGAGTCTGGAACTGATAGAGAACCCGCCAGTTGGCGTTGAGATCATCCAAATCTGTCCACCAGAAGGCTTTAAGTTAAAGCGTTTAAGCCGCTCGCCAGAACCTTTACGTCAAGCTTATGAGCTGGGTGTGGAATGTGGTCCACAAGCCATTGAACGCTGGGAGTAAAGCTAAACAGAGCACAAAAAAGCTCACTGCCCTCGTGAAAGACAAAAAAAGCCACACCCAATTGGTGTGGCTGATGCAAATTCGATGGCAGTGGATATCGTCTTTGCTTGCGTATGAGCCCAATAAACGGACTCCAAATCACTTAATGTTTTTCTCTCGAACTGTAACTCCAAGAGTTGGCGTCAAGACTTGGTGCCAAGCAACGGTATTGGGTGCCTTAATAAGTTTCAAATACACCAGAATTGTAGTCTTGAATCGCTTGTTCAATTTCGTCGATGCTGTTCATCACAAATGGACCATAATGCACAACAGGTTCATTAATCGGTTCGCCAATAAAGAGCAGTACTCCGCTAGCGTCATTGGCTTGCAGCTCTACCCACTCACCTTGCGAAAGCAGTGCCATCTCACCTTGCATGACCACGCGCTCGCCCACCTTAATACTTCCTTTATAAGCATAGGTCATCATATTGTGATGTTTCGGTGTCATTAATGTCATTGTCGCACCTGGATGCGATCGCCAATCAGCAACCGTCACCGGTACACCCGTTTTACTTAGCGGTCCTTTGACAACCTCATCGCCGATGCTTAACTCGCCAGAAATAACACGAACCAAACCATGGGACTCTGCGCGATGCTCGGTAATAGTTTCCGGTTGGAAGTCGTGATATTGCGCCGGAGACATCTTGTCTCGTGCAGGTTGGTTAATCCAAATTTGGAAACCGTGCAGCTCGCCGTCTTCCATGATTGGCATTTCACTGTGAATCACACCACGACCAGCAGCCATCCATTGCGCACCGCCAGAACGAAGCTCACCAATGTTTTCCATATGGTCACGATGTTGGAAATGACCGGTGAGCATATAAGTTAGTGTTTCAATGCCCCGATGTGGATGTGGAGGGAAACCACCCACATAATCTGCACGTTGGTCTGATTTAAGCTCATCGACCATCAAGAATGGTGAAAAGCTCGTGTTATTGAATCCGGCTACGCGACGAATTTTAACCCCATCACCATCTGCGGTTGCATGCGATGGAATGATCTGACGAATCTCTCTCACTGTGCTCATAATATTGCCTCCCTTATTGGTATGGACTCATTGTAGGAAGGGGGATGCCAAATCATGAGGGGATGAAATTGTTCTACTCCATCAGTTTTTTCGAACGAAAAGAATTTGAAAAATAAATGTAGCTATTTTTTAAACACCCTGTATAGTGGCGGCTGGCTCTAGAAAAGAGCTGTTAATGCTACATTTAGTTTAAGTTCCCTCTCAGTAACACCCTGAATCCTTGATTCAGACTCCTGCGTAAAACTTCCTCTTGATTGCACATTCAATAGCTTAAAAAAGATCCATCACAATTCGTATATTATTGTTTAATTTCAGAGGTTTTTATGTCTGGTAAAGTAACTGGTTCAGTAAAATGGTTTAACGAAACTAAAGGCTTTGGTTTCCTAACTCAAGACAACGGCGGTCAAGATGTATTCGTACACTTCAACGCAATCGTTGCTGACGGTTTCAAAACTTTGACTGAAGGTCAGAAAGTAAGCTTCAATGTAGAAGAAGGTAAAAAAGGTCCTCAAGCGACTGAAGTTACTCCTCTATAAGATAGCTTTTCTTGGTGCAGCATTTCCTCGCTGCACCAAACTCTCTCCCCCTTCAAAAAATTCCTCAAACTTAATATTTAGCAATTAAATTTTGCTTGGTTTTCTGCTGCCTAAAATATACCCAAGTAACCTCGAGATGCTAAGTTCAGCGAGAATGACTTGGTTTGTAGACGCGGCGGATACGATATCCATCGTTGGAACACTAGATCTATCGAACCCGATAGCCATCGTTGGTATTTCACTTACTTAAAATTAGGAAAAATTATGTCTAGAAGAACAGGTCGTCAAAGACACTGGTACCAATTATTGAATAAAGAAAAGATCACCAAAAAACAGGAGAATAAATGATAGAGATTGAATTCCGTTTAAAACAACCCGACATCTCTTGGAACGCCAAAATTCATCAACTCAATAGTGATATTTTAAGGCGCCATATATTGCCAAAACTCCAATCTGCTTGTTATCTCATTGATTTTAAATACTGTGAGAAAACCTACTCCGGAGACATTCTGTGTGACTCAGGTTCAAAGCTAGGAAGTTTTATTATTAAATAAATCAATTTTCGTGCATTAATGAATAATGCGGATATTTAGGAAGAATTTCCAAAGGAAAAATCATGGCAAA
Organism: Vibrio sp. SSH13-20; assembly: GCF_040104475.1. NCBI lineage: Bacteria > Pseudomonadati > Pseudomonadota > Gammaproteobacteria > Vibrionales > Vibrionaceae > Vibrio > Vibrio sp. SSH13-20. The sequence goes on along the minus strand of NZ_JBECOU010000007.1, from coordinate 96,980 downwards.
GAAAAGCAAGAAGCAAATTGAGCAAGAAAAGAAAGAGTCCGAACAAAACGCCGCAGCGATTAAACAACAAACGCGCCGCCGAATTGAGGACATCATGGAGCAAAGAGAATTTGATAAAATGTTCGAACTATAAATACATTCCATTTTCTTTTCTCTACTCTTCTCAATCTAAAATATCGACGTGCAAGGTATCGCCACCCCTCTTCTCAGTTCACAATGAGCAACGCACATTAAACTCGATATGACTCCCAATGTTTCTCGCATGGTGTGGTTCAGTATTAGCCACTGAATATTCGACGCTCAGCAAGGTGTGTGCTGACAACGAAGCCATCATGCGATGAATCACAGCCTCGATACAGATCTCCATCGCTCAATTAAACCAACACTTTTTTGCCTTTCCGTTCTCCGTTCTCCGTTCTCCGTTCTCCGTTCTCCACAAATAACAATTTCATCAACGACTCTAGCCAAGCTTCAATTTTTGCGTATAATCGCAACCGTTTGCTTCGTATAACCCCAATGATATGGTTTGGGGGTCTCTACCAGCTCCCGCAAAGTGCTGATTACGAAGAGTCGAGATCACTGTGGATCTTACTCTTTGTAATGGCGTTCGATTTTTCTCAATCTATACCTATCCTTAGAGTAATTGCATCCACAACAACCATAAGAAAAAGTGGGAGTTTATTATGAACGCATTTATTCAAGGTCTTCCAAAGGTAGAGTTACACTTACATATCGAAGGTTCGCTAGAGCCAGAACTGTTGTTTGAGCTTGCACAGCGCAACAACATCGACATCCCATACGAATCACCACAGGCACTGCGCAAAGCGTACGAATTCGAAGATTTACAGTCTTTCCTAGATATCTATTATCAAGGTGCTAACGCGCTGCGTACAGAACAAGATTTCTATGATTTGACTTGGGCATACTTAGAGCGCTGCAAAGCCGACAACGTCATCCATACTGAGATCTTCTTTGACCCGCAAACCCACACCGACCGTGGCATTGAGTTTGAAACGGTCATCAACGGTATTCACCGAGCAATGCAAGATGGTAACGAGCAGTTATGTATTACGTCTCAAATTATCGCATGCTTTTTGCGTCACCTATCGGAAGAAAGCGCCATTGAAACGCTGCAATCAATCATCAAACATCAAGACAAAATCATCGGTGTAGGTTTGGACTCTTCAGAACTCGGTCACCCGCCAGAGAAATTCAAACGCGCTTTCCAACAAGCAAAAGCAGCAGGCTTATTGACGGTAGCACACGCGGGTGAAGAGGGTCCGGCGCAAAACATCATTGATTCTGTTGAGATGCTTAGCGTTAGTCGTGTGGACCATGGCGTTCGCTGTGTTGAAGATGCTTCATTGGTAGACGCACTTATCGAAAGCAAAATGCCACTAACGGTTTGTCCATTGTCGAATATTAAGCTGTGTGTGTTTGATCAAATGGAGCAGCACAACATAGTCGATTTGCTGCGTAAGGGGGTCGCGGTGACGATTAACTCGGATGACCCGGCGTACTTTGGCGGCTACATGACGGATAACTTTAAAGCGGTCAGCGATGCTCATCCAATGACGAAATCAGAACTGGCTCAGTTTACGGTTAATGCAATCAACGCCAGTTTCATTGATGAAGCGCTTAAAGCGAAATACCGTACTCAAGTCGCGAACTACTTGGCAAGCCACTAAATATTAGTGCTAGGTGACTAGGGTTTGCTGACTTTTCTAACAGATTTTCGCCGAGAAAGAACAACAAACCCTAGCTCTTTGTCACGACGCTACGCTTAAACTGGTTTTGACACAATTTCTTCCTGAATTCTTGGCGAGATAAAGCGCCTTATCAGCGCAGGCAACCAGTTCATCGAAGTTTTGCCCAACTTCTAACGTTGCAACACCCGCGCTAAATGTCATGCACGTCACGGGCGAAAAGTTCTCCTGTTTCATTTTCTCTTGTAAGTTGAGAGCGATTTGCTCGCCTTGCTCAATCGATGTATCTCTCATTAGAATGACAAACTCTTCCCCGCCCCATCTTGCAATAAGATCTTGTTTTCTCAAATTGTTACTCAGGAAATCGGCTATATGCATTAGCACTTGGTCACCCACATCGTGCCCAAAGGTGTCATTCACCACTTTAAAATAGTCAAGATCAATAAGAATCAGAGAAGTAGAGTGAAAAGGTATCGTCTTATTGGTCAATTCTTGATGTACTTGGTTAATTAAAGCTCGTCGATTGAATAAGTTCGTCAATGGGTCATACATGGCTAACCAAGTTAACTTCTGATTATTTTCGTTGAGTAATTTCACAGACATCGCGAGGTCGTGATTGGCATCGTTCAGCTCGTTAGTTCTGCTCGCCACCACATCTTCCAAGTTTCGATTATGCTGTTGAATCTCTTCTATGGTGTTTTTAAATGCGTTAGACAATTGCCCAATTTCATCCAAAGAGTTTTGCCCAGCAAATTCGGTGTAGTGACTGCTGACCGAATTTTTAACGTCCTGCGTTAACTCCACAATCGGTAACGTCACAGAGTTGGTCAGATAGATGATAATCGGTAGAAAAACGATGATCACCACCGATAAGGTAATGGTGACGTCTTCTACTAGTGCTTTGATATCAAGGAATATGTCTGACTCTTCCGTTGTGACAAACAACGTCCAACCCGGCAGACTATCAATGGCAGAAAAGGTGACGATCTTGGATTCACCCACATTCTCATCATAATAATGTCCGTAGCCGATATCGTGCTGTCGTGTTTGCAAGGCAATATTCCCAAAGCCTTCAAAACCGATACTGTCAGAATCAAAGATATTTGCCGCTAGAATAAGCGTGTTATTCGGGTGGGAGACCACATTTCCGTAATTATCGGCAATCCATGCATAGCTGCTGTTTCCAAGTTTGACTTTGGACAGTCTCTTACTCAAATAGTCAATAGAGATGGATACTCCAACAATACCACTCCACTCATTTTGTGAATTAAAAACAGGGACACCCAATGCAATCAACGGCTCTCCCGTCACCAAACCAATGTGCGGCTTAGTGACATGGTATTTTGCCTGTTGCCAGTTAACATCCTCAGTTATGTCTGCCAGCGTCACTTTGGTTCTGCGACCTTGATAATCGACCAAGTTCCATTCATTGTCGACGAACAAAGTATTGACCACCGCATGTTTCGACATGCTTTGCAGCCATTTCAGTTCTTCAATAATGAATGGAACATCACCATGCTGAACCCTTTGATGCCCACTGATGGTTTGAAGTGAGGCGACGTTTCTTTGTAGCTCTTGGCTAATCACATCAGAATGGAGGTTTGAAACTTGAATCGAGTTTTTTAAGGCAACACTAAACACACGTTGCTGCTCTTTAAAATAAAGGGCACCAAACAAAATCAAAACAAAGCAAATCGTCATCAAGGTATAGATGACAATGAACTTAGTTCGAATGCTCGTGAAAAAAAACCGACCTCCCTGCACAAAAGCCCCAGTGATATTGAGGAATATATTTACAGTCTAGTGTCTCATTAAAGAACCATCCATACGGTATAGTGAAAATATTCACTTTAATCTAATGATTTTCGGTAAATTTCTCAGCGGCTAATAAACACTGCTCTCTCAACCACTGATGACTAGGATCATTTGTGCGAGAAGAATGCCAATACATGGCGACATCAATTGGATCTTTCATGAAGTCTGCTTTTAGCTCTTTGAGCTGATAGAGGTCGCAATACTGCTTCAGCAAGGTTTGTGGCATCAGAGCGAGATAATCACAACGCTGCACAACCGGCAATACTTCAATAATGCTACTCGCCTGCCATGCCACATCACGTTGACCTAAGAGTTTTTCATCCTTGATTCCTCGACCAATTAGGTAACCATTTTGTTGATTGAACTGAGACAAAGTGACGTGCTTTTCATTGAGGTACTCTTTGACACTGATCCTGTTGTCCGTTAAGCGAGGATGATCTTTGCGACACACCACGGTCAACTTATCAGACATCAATACTTTAGAACGTAAATGTGGGTGCAGATTAGTGTGAGCCTCTATCACCAAGTCACACTGCTGGGTTCTCAGTAGGTTCGTCAAATCCATGGTGTATAACGGTTCAATGCGTGTGCTGGCTTTTGGCGCTCTCTCACTGATCAAAGCGGAAAGTTCAGGAAGAAGAGTAAAACCGAACACACTAAGGGAAGAGATCACAAAACGCTTATCGCACTCAGCAGGATCAAACCGAGTATGTTCTGGCAGCATATATGCGATGCTCTCTACTGCACTCGCTAATGTCGGGTAGATATCAACTGCAAACGCCGTTGGTGCAACGCCGTGGCTTTCACGAATGAATAACGCATCCTTAAACACCTCACGAAGCCTGACTACCGCTTGGCTGACCGCAGATTGACTCACACCCAGACGTTGCGCCGCTTTGGTGTAACTCTTCTCTTCCACAATCGCCACAAAGGTCGGGATAAGACTGTAATCTGAGTGCTTCATAGGTTATGTGTTCTCTAATATTTTCATGCTGACATGAGCTTAACTTATATCATATATCACTCAACTTATGGCGTTTTTTCATACAATTCCGCGCATGTGATTACAAAAGACAAAACAATAATCACGCGCTCAACGTTTTACCCTCACACATTGACAAAAGGTATAACTATGAACGTCATAAAAGCCATAGGTCGTGTCATTTTTGCGATTTTTATGGTGCTATTAAAGTTCTCACTTTTCATGGCTCTAATGCTCGGTGGAGCTTACGTGCTTGCGCCTATGGGTACGATCAATTCGAAAGATATTGATATGAGCTTGTTTACCAATACCCCTAACGACACCATGATGGTGATCTTCAACTCCGAGTACTTCAGCGGTTATCTATTTTCCGTCACCATAGCGCTTGCCCTTTTTGTCATCTATTTGCTATGGCAGATCCACGAAGTTGCGGTACATCGAGCTCAAGAGAAGAAAAGCTCTCATATCCAATTGGTATTTGCGCTTTCTCTATGCGGTTTGTTCATCCATAAAGCGTGGTGGGTGCTGGCGTTAATCATTGCGTTCGCCAACTGGGAACACATCGGCAGCTCACTGAGCAACATCATTCGCAATAGTCGATTGGCTTCACAGCAACAAACAACGACCAAAACAGCAGGGGAATAATCCATGAAAGAGGTAATGATTCCGTACATTCTGATCATGTGGATTTTGGTTTCGACAGGCGCGATAAAATGGACGTTCAAAAGCGCATTTTGGATTATCTCTGGTGGTGCATTTATTCTGGTGGTATTAGGGATACTCTCACGCCTTTGGGCTCCGGTTGATTTGACCTACTCATCCACCGTAAAAGCACCTCATTCGGTTCTTTCTCCCCTATTTAGAGAACAGATTGACCACATCTATGTCGACCACAACCAAGAAGTGAAGAAAGGCGATGTGATTTATACCCTTGTCGATACCACCTCCTTGGCAGATGTAGAAAAAATCAAAGCAGGGATTGTTCAGCAAGAAGAAAATGTGGCGCAGTTGAAGCGCGACATCATTCGCGGCAAAACATCACCAGAGATCTTTAAAGGTCGAGACATCGAATACTACGAGTCTCAACTGCGCGTTGCAGAAGCCTCGTTAAAATCCCTGCATGCCGACCTGCAAAAGACCCAATTTGAGCAAGAGCGTAAGACAGTTCGAGCGCCTTATGATGGGCAAGTTGCGGTAGTGAATATCGCGGATGGAAGCCGTGTCGGCAATATGCACATCTACGATACGTCACGTAAGTTCTTAGAAATGCGTATACCTGACCAAACCTACCGCTATGTTGAAAAAGGACAGTTTGCCGAATTTTACGTCGATGCTTACCCAGGCGAAGTATTCCGCGCTCGTGTACACAGCATTACGGCAGGCACTGGGGAATCCTCTGTCTCACCATTGCAAGGACCACAAAGCGTCCGTCAGCATGTCGGCGCAAATACCAGTAGCCATGGTCGTACCGTGATTCTGGAGATCTTCGAACCGGAAGGCAAAACCATCCCGATCGGAGCCACTGGTTCAGCATGGATTGCAGCGAATAAGCCACACAGTTTGTTCGGTTTCATTGATGTTATCGGCGCAGCAACCGTCCGACTTCATTCTTACAAGTCTTATCTAAACGCAATGTAAAAAATAAACAAACCGTCCACTGAGGCGGTTTGTTTTTATGATGCCAATTAAGACCTTACATTTCTTCCGTGGTTAGCCCGTGGTTTTAGCGCTAGACTGAGTGAGCTAAATAAAGCTACCCAAAAGGAAGAAAATCATGATTCAACAAGGTCAAGCACTGCCAGCGGCAACGCTAAGCGAACTGACTGCCGATGGTATGGTTAACCACCAAGTGACAGAACTGTTTGCGGATAAGAAAGTGGTTCTGTTTGCGGTTCCTGGAGCATTTACGCCAACGTGTTCAGAAGCGCACTTGCCAGGTTATGTCGTATTGGCTGACCAACTTAAAGCGAAAGGTGTGGACCTGATTGCTTGTGTTTCTGTTAACGATGCATTCGTGATGCAAGCTTGGGGTGAAGCGCAAAACGCGTCTGAGTTATTAATGCTTGGCGATGGCGACGCAAGCTTTACCAAAGCACTGGGCCTAGAAATGGACACCGGCGGTTTTGGCGGCGTTCGTTCACAGCGTTACGCAATGATCATCGACAACGGTGTGGTCACCACATTAAACGTTGAAGAGCCAAAGACATTTGAAGCAAGCAAAGCGGAAACCATTCTCGCAGCACTTTAAGCTCAACGCTAAGATCACAAAACGGAAGCCTCTGCGCTTCCGTTTTTTCTATCTTAACTCACTGATTTTACTAGCTAAGCACCACACATTTAATGAAGATGAAGTTCGGGAATGTCGCCAAGCGTTGGTAATGTTCTTCTGAGATTTCACGAATCTTCTCATTCACCTTACCTTCTGAGATCGCCAACATCGCCATACCAGCCCCACTGATCGCATCGGTAATGTCTTGCAAAGAGCGACGATAGAATGCCACAGGAACTGGCTCACCAACGGTGTTCCACATATCTTCTACGAGCTCTTTGTCGTAATAATTGCCTGAAGCAGAACACTCAAAATCCGCAAATGGATGATGAGTCGAAAATACGAACTGACCACCTGCTGTTAACACACGTTGGATATCATTAAACAAAGGGCGAAGATCTTCGATGTAATGAACCATGAGCGGACAAATAACAAGATCATATTGCGCATCTCGCTCTTCTGGTAAGCCTAACGCCAAGTTTTGCGCATAAGCTGTAACTGAATCACCCAGCTTACCCTTAACGATATCAATCATCTCTTGCGCAGCATCAATACAAGTCACAGAGCTTGCGCCTCGCGCCAATAGAAGCTGTGCGTAAATACCCGAACCGCAGCCTAAATCCAGCACCCTCTTACCTGTAACATCACCGATAAGTTCAAAGGTATTTGGACGCTCAAAGTGCGCGTTGTACAGGTTATCTTGGGCTGCCACATCGTATTGCTTTGCGTAGGTGGTGTACATTTCTTGCTTCATGGTGACTCCAACAGAAAAAGTGGGATGCGAAGACTAAAAAATACCCGATAACAAGTAAAGTCAAAAGCGCGTTAGAAGCGTGATCTTGCGTGTACATTGGAGAAGATCGGTGACTGATGGTTCTATTGAGCCTTTCCAACCAATTGCAAAGGCTCTATATGTAACAACAAAGCGCTTATTGGGATGACGAGAACAGTACTAGCGCATACGTACTACACTGGTTTCTTGCTTGCGTTGCATTTCAGCAAACGTCATGACGAAAGGAGAAGATTGCTTAACTCGGCTTGGTAAAGAAGAGAGTGCACTGTAGGCATCTTGCTTGGTCTTGAAGTCACCCACCGTCACTGTGTACCAACGAGTGCCGCGGCTGTTTTTCCAGTTCACCCATACCGGATGTTTCGGGTCAATGTAACGAATGTACTCTTTGACATCTTTTTCTTTCTTCAATGCCAACACTTGCATGGTGTAATGGTTTGGGTTGAGGTAGCCGTAAGCATCTTGTGATGACATTACCCCCACACATTGCCCCGTTTCTACAGGTTGATGCTGAGGCATAACACAGCCAGTAAGTGACATAGCCAAGGTCAAAGATAGAATCTTGCGCACGCGTAACTCCGTTTTTGTTCTGAATGGTTCTCTTTAAGAGTGCTCTACGCTGAGTAGGCGACCGCAACGACAGAAAAATGAAGCACAAAACAAAAACGGCAGATTGAACGCTTCAATCTGCCGATTCGTTTACAAGCAATGTTGCCAATCTTCTTTATCGTCCGTCAGGAAATACCACCTGATTCTTACCGTTTTGCTTCGCTTCATAGAGGCTTTTATCTGCGCGGCGGAAATATTCGTCGTTGTACGTGAAGGTATCAATCTGCCCACCATGACTTACTCCAACTGACGTAGTGATGTGCAAACTTCCCTCTTCGGTTTCGAACAACGCGTCATCAATGTGCTGACGAATTTCTTCGAGACGTTTCGCTAGGTCATCGGTTGCTCTTAATAGCATCAAGAACTCTTCACCGCCCCAACGAATCAACAACTCTTGGGCATGAACATGAAGCCTCAATCGTTCTGCAAAACCTTCCAAAACGCGGTCGCCTGCCTCATGTCCGTGAATATCGTTAACGTCTTTGAAGTTATCAATATCAAACAACACAACGCGATACTCTGTTTTTGCGTCTAACTGTGCAGGGTGATCAATCTGATCATAGTAAAAGCGTCGGTTATGCAATTGAGTCAGTGGGTCAAGCAAAGAAAGCTGATGAAGCTCTTGGTTTTTTCGCTGCGTCGCTAAGACTTTAGACACCGTAAGCGCCAGTACGACAGCACAAACCGCTATCCAGATAATCGCAATCTGAAAGCGCAGCTTCTCTTGATCCAGCTCCGATTCCGCCAAACGTTTTTCTACTTCCAATACGTCTCTTTCACGCTGGATGTGCTCTGTCGCAAACGCCTGTTCTAAATCATACACTTTGCCGAGTAACTGCTTCTTACTGTTAGCAGAAAAATGCTTAAAGGAATTCAAAGCGTTCTCATACTCGCCAAGTTGTTCGAATATCTTTGCCTTCTGTTCTTCAACTCGAATCAGCCAACGTTGATGCTCTATCGAACGAAACGCAGCCGCACTCAATGCCGCACTTTGCATCGCCTTATCTAAGTCTCCGAGCGCCAATTGAGACTTCGACATAATCAAATAACACTGTCCATATTCAATTGGAAAGTCAGCAGCAGAAGGCAACATAACACACTGCTGCGTAGTTTCGAGCGCTTTAGTAAACTGCTTTTCCAGCAACAGCATGTCAGCTTTGCCTTTCAGCTGAATTAGATGATGGCGAAGGTTCGTTGAGGTTGCCTTGTAGAACTCTTGAGATTTCTCATAAGCAGCACGAGCAAGCTCAACGTTACCCTGTCGGTTATAAACATGCGCTTCGTTGAGATACAGAATCTGTAGCCCTCGCGCTTTATGCCCTTGAGCGTGACGCTTTAGATAAATCTGCTGCGCTTTTTGGATGAACTCTAACGCCCTATCCCAGCTTTCAATATGCAGATAAAGCAGCCCTAGGTTGTTATAGATTGTCCCTTTGTACGCCTCTTGCCCCACTTTATTGGCGATATCTATTGCATCAAGGAAATAGCGCTGGGCATCGACTAATTGATTGGTCGCATTATTTAGCGCCCCCGCGATATTGTAGAACCGTGGCAATAGAGAGTTAATTTGTTCTTTTTTGGCGATATCAATGGCAAGTTTTATTTCAGTCAAACCAACATCATTACGCCCGTGCAAGGTGTGCTGCATGGCACTGTCTGCCAAAAGTACTGCATCAAGCCAAGGTTGTTCAGTTTCACGAGCGATGGTCTGGAGCTGCCCACGATACTCTGCCGCCAGTTGTGGCTCATCGTTCGCACGAGCAACACGATATTGCTGATACAAGGCGTAGGATTTTTCAAGCTCAGTCGAAAAAGTGTTGCCGATTGCAGCCAATGCTTGTTGTGCGCGTTCCGGATCACTGTACGCCAATGCACTGACATCCAGCAATGCCTCACCTTGAGCTGATTTAGCAAGCAAAACCTGAGGATCTTGGCTGATGATTTGTTGAATATTTTCACTTGGCGAATCCTTACGCCAGTAATCGTGTAAAGCAAAAGCGACCACTACCCAAAGCAGTGCCGCTAGCAAAGTGACAACATAGCTTTTTCTCACGAAGTATTACGTTCCATCTCGATTGTATTAAGAATTTTCTTTTTAGAAGCATCTGATTTATAAGCGAACAATAACATCAATCCGATACATTCCCAAGTGCGCATAAGAATCGATTTTTATATAAATGTCACGGTCATATAAATGTTGCTCTAATGGCAAGATTTCCTGTCATCCTTGTATTGGCGTTGTGGGAAACCATTGGGAGAAAAAACTGAGCTTTAAATAAACAAAAAGCCGCAACTTAAAACTAAGATGCGGCTTCAAATAAAATCAGAGAAAAAAGAAGGTTAGAACCAGCTTGCAACCAAACGCTTGAACCAATCCACTAGGCGCTTAAAGATACCGCCTTCTTCTACTGGCTCAAGTGCGACGAGATCCGCTTCTTTCACTACATCACCATCCACTTTATATAGGACTTTGCCAACAATTTGATCTTGTTGAATCGGAGCCATTAGGTCGCCGTTGTATTCCACTTCTGCTTCCAACTTGTTCACGTCACCTTTCGGTAGCGTTAGGTAAATATCGCGTTCAACGCCAACTTTAAGTTCGTCTTGGTTACCCATCCAAACACGTGCTGTTGCGACTTCTTTACCCGCTTGCGTTGGCACAACAGTATCGAAGAAACGGAAACCGTAACTCAGAAGCTGTTTGCTCTCTGATTCACGTACACTTGGGCTTTTTGCTCCCATAACAACCGCGACTAAGCGCATGTCGCCATTGGTAGCAGACGTTGCAAGGCTGTAACCGGCACCGCTGGTGTAACCCGTCTTCATACCGTCAACGCTCATACTACGGTCACGCAGCAAACCATTACGGTTGTATTGAGTAATGCCGTTGTAGGTAAACGACGTTTCACTGTACAGCGGGTAGATATCAGGAAGATCACGGATGATGGCACGACCTAGCGTTGCGATGTCACGCGGGGTCGAGTACAAACCGTCACTGTCTAGACCATGTGGGTTGGTAAAGGCAGAGTTCGATAAACCAAGCTGGTTCGCCCAGCTATTCATCAAACCAACAAAGCCTGCTTCACTTCCGGCGACGTGCTCAGCAATCGCGACACTGGCGTCGTTACCTGATTGCACAATCAAACCGCGGTAAAGATCGGAAAGCGAAACCGAGGTACCAACTTCGATAAACATTTTTGAAGAATCAGGGAAGTTCTTCGCCCACGCATTGCGGCTGATCACCACTTCATCGTCTAGGCTAATGTTGCCTGACTTCACCTCTTGCCCCGCGACATAAGCGGTCATCAACTTAGTCAAACTCGCCGGGTTTAGGCGTTTGTCGGCATCACGTTCCACCAGCACAGTGCCAGTGTGGTAATCCATTAAAACATAACCTCGAGAGCTTAACTCTGGGGCATTAGGAACAACGGTAGGAGCAGCAAAACTAAACGCAGAAACAGCGGTCAAGGTGGTCGCTAACGTAGCATTGATTAAAGTGTTTTTTCTCATAGCAGCATTCTGTGGCTTACAAATTAAGTCGAGTATATGGAAACGCTGTTCAGTTACAGCAGCTCTGTTACGATTGGTTACGTTTACTCGATATTTGTCGAAAAGAATGCGAAGTCGGTTGGAGTTTGTGCTTATAAGTTAGCCAAACATGTCTATCGAGAATCACGCGGATTTGTTACCACTCACGTGCTTTGCCCCTCCCTTTTGAACAAACCTTCCTCTACAACAAAAAGCAAATATTTACACATCAAAACATTACACCTCATTGCATTTTCAACCAAAAATCACATTAAAACGTAGTTAATACCTTTAAATAAACCATCAATTTGCATTGTTTTACACAAAACATTATGATTGTGTCGCATTTTTTAATTTGAACTCAAAACAATTGGAGGGCGGTTTTAGTGTTTTTCTTACTCAAGAAGGGCACATTTAATAAAGCGTACATGTTGTATTTATGGATAATGCACTAAAAAAATATAGTATCGACACTACCGACTATCAGGTTGGTCAAGATAACGTTCAAAAATGGGGATTTGATATCCACAATCCAGTATTTGGGATTAGTGCTGGTCTTGTTCTTCTCTGTCTTGCTTCTCTATTAATCGTTGATCCTTCAACAGCCCGTGATGCCTTAAATGGCGTAAAGAACAGCATCATTTCTGACTTCGATGTGTTCTTCATGTGGTCAACAAACTTTTTCATCGTATTTGCTATCGCAGTCTTACTGTCACCACTAGGTAAAATCCGCATTGGTGGTAAAGATGCACAAGCAGAACACTCAACCGTTTCTTGGTTATCAATGCTCTTTGCCGCAGGTATGGGTATCGGTCTTCTGTTTTGGAGTGTCTCTGAGCCAACGGCTTATTTCACTGACTGGTATGGCACGCCCCTGAATGTTGAGCCTTACACAGAGGAAGCGAAATCCCTGGCTATGGGTGCAACCATGTTCCACTGGGGTATTCACGGTTGGGCAATTTACGCCATCGTGGCACTTTCGCTAGCTTTCTTCGCCTTCAACAAAGGCTTACCACTTTCATTACGCTCTGCGTTCTACCCGCTATTTGGTGATAGAGCTTGGGGCTGGTTAGGTCACGTCATTGATATTCTTGCGGTACTTTCAACCCTGTTTGGTCTAGCGACTTCGCTTGGTCTGGGTGCACAGCAAGCAACGAGCGGCATCAACCATGTATTTGGTCTGGATGGCGGCATTGGCATGCAAATGATCGTTATCGCATTCGTAACCTTTATTGCCGTACTTTCTGTTGTTCGAGGCATCGACGGTGGCGTTAAGCTACTGAGTAACATCAACATGGCGGTGGCATTTGCTCTACTGGCTTTTGTGCTATTCATCAGCTTTGATGTAGCAACAACGTCGATCTGGGATACCACAGTCGCATACGCAAAAGACATCTTCGCACTGAGTAACCCTCACGGTCGAGATGATACCGAATGGATGCATGGTTGGACGGTCTTCTACTGGGCGTGGTGGGTATCTTGGTCACCATTCGTCGGTATGTTTATCGCTCGAGTTTCGAAAGGTCGTACGGTTCGTGAATTCCTATTCGCTGTTATCGTTATTCCAACCACAGTAACACTGATTTGGATGGCAGTATTCGGCGGTATCGCGCTTGATCAAGTGGTCAACAAAGTCGGCGAGCTGGGTGCGAATGGTCTTACAGATATCTCACTAACCCTTTTCCACGTTTACGATGCAATGCCGTTTAGCTCGGTCATCTCGGTATTATCTATTGTTCTGATTTTAGTGTTCTTTATCACTTCTTCAGATTCTGGTTCACTGGTTATCGATAGCATCACTGCTGGTGGTAAAATTGATGCGCCGGTACCACAACGCATTTTCTGGGCATGTATCGAAGGCTCTATCGCTGCGGTAATGCTGTGGATTGGTGGTAAAGAGGCCTTGCAAGCGCTTCAATCCGGGGTGGTGGCAACAGGTTTACCTTTCACTTTTGTTCTATTGCTGATGTGTGTCAGCTTGATCAAAGGCTTGAGATCGGAATTACCTGCCTATCAGAACACCGCGCGGGAACAATCTGTTGCTTAACTTAAGCTGCACATAATCTAGAGAAAACGAGCGTCAATATGGCGCTCGTTTTTTAGATATTAAACAAATAAAAAAAGCCCTAAGCATCTGGGCTTAGGGCGAAAGCAATGAATTGCTAGCTAAGGGCCGTTAACTCACCACTGGAACAACGCTGTATTCATGAATGATGACTCGTCCACTCTCATCAATCGACACTTGCCATGTCTCATTAACGTTTAAGTTGACTGCTTCACCTTTCATCATCGAATCATCATAACTGTCTGCTGTTAATCGAATACGCAGTTCCACTTGAAAACGATCACCATTAGGTTTCACTTCGATCTGCTGAACGTCGTGGCCACAGTTTGGTTTAAAAGTCGAACGGGCAATCGCATACCAATCACGAAAGCCATCATGACCTAAAAATTCACCTTCTGGCATCGACCATTTCACGTCTTGCGCTAGCTTGTCTGTGAAGAACTCCGTCCCTTCTTCTAAAACATCAAATTTGGCGAACCACTCAGCAACAAATGTCTGCATACGGCTCTCTGGTGAAGCGGTGATTTCTTCAATCTGTGCAGCTAAGCGGCTCGCATGATCTTTTGCACGTGCTTGCACTTCTTCCAACTTGTTATACACATTTGGAATGTACACCATACGATGGGTATAAACTGGCTTACGATAGTTCATACCCGCCAAATAAGCCGTTTGTTGGAATGGGTAAACAAACTGCTCGATAGTAAAGTGGTTGTAACCAAGTGGATCGTAAGACTCTGCAGGTCCACCAATCGTAAATGACAGAATGAAGTCTTTGCCTTTTAGCTTGTCGCCTTCAGGACCGTAAGCGAAGTTAAAACTGAATACATCATCTACCCACTTTTTCAACAACGCCGGTGCTGAGTACCAGTAAAATGGGAATTGCAACACAACCACATCAGCACTCATAAGCGCAGTTTGCTCTGCCTCAACATCAATTTGGTAGTTCGGATACAGAGTGTCTAAACGACGAACTTCAATATCACTAAGCCCTGCTTTTAGCTCGTCTAGGATAACTGTGTTGGTGTATGACTCATCTAGGTTTGGGTGACCTGAAATTACCAGTACTTTGCTCATCGTGATTCCTCTGTTTCGAAGCGTTAACCGATGAAGAGAGAATACGCTGAAGTAACCTTTAGTTTTAGATGCTCTTTACTTAAATTATTATTAGGTAGAAACTAACAATAAACGCAACACTAGGATGAAACATGAACGGCACCACCTACAATCAATTAATGATGTTCCATACTATTGCACAAGAAGGCAGCATCACCGCCGCAGCACGTAAGTTAGAAATCGCACCACCATCGGTGAGTCAGGCATTAAAAATGCTGGAAGAACAACTCGGCTTGCCATTATTTACCCGCACCACTCGTCGCATTGAGCTGACAGAAGCAGGGCAACGCTTATACGATCGAACACTGACTACCATGTCTGATCTTAACCTCGCAGTCGAGAGTGTAAGTGATTTGAGCCGAGTGCCATCGGGCAAAGTTCGTATCACGGTGCCACGCTTTGTTTATCAATCTTTGCTCAAACCCATCTACATTGAGTTTTGCCAACGTTATCCCGATATCCAGTTGGAAATTTCTGTTTCCGATAAAACTGTCGATATCATTCGTGAAGGGTTCGATATGGGTATCCGCTTTGGCGATAAAGTGGAAGAAGGAATGATTGCTCGTCAGCTCACTCACCCAGTGAAAGAAGCGTTATTCGCATCACCAAGCTATGTCGCGCAGTTCGGCTTACCCAATACGCCAGAAGACTTAAAAAAGCATAAGTTGATTCAATACCGCTTTATTTCTTCTAATCAAATCGCACCGCTGAAGTTAAACAACAAAGGGGAAGCCATCACCGTCGACATGCCAAGCGCGCTGATCGTCAACGACACCGATCTCATGGTTGACGCTGCCATCAACGGGTTAGGCATTGGTCGTATTGTGACGCCTATCGTACAAGAGGGCTTTCGCACTGGAGAGTTGGTGCCTGTGCTTGAAGAATATTGGCAGCCCTATTCTGGCTTATATGTTTACTTTCACAAGAACACCCAAAAAGCCAAGCGGGTTCGTGTGCTTATCGACTTCTTAATCGAGAAAACACACCACTAGGGATCAAAAAAAGGAATGCACAGGCATTCCTTTTTCGTTTAGTACGATGAAGCGATTACGCAGACTTTTTCGCTAGTGCGGAATCAATGTCTGCAGCGCTGTGACGCTCAGGTACTTGTTCCCACTCTTCACCCCATGAACGGTTAACAATACGACCACGTTGTACGGCTTCGCGTTCATCAATCGCTTTCGCCCAACGCACAACATTCTTGTAGCTCGCCACATCTAGGAACTCTGCCGCATCATACGCACGACCCAGAACAAGGTTGCCGTACCATGGCCATGTTGCGATATCGGCAATGCTGTACTCGTCACCACCTAGGAATTCGTTGTTCGCAAGGCGCTTATCCAGCACGTCTAGCTGACGCTTGGCTTCCATAGTGAAGCGGTTAATTGGGTACTCGAACTTCTCTGGTGCATACGCGTAGAAATGACCAAAACCCCCGCCTAGGTATGGCGCAGAACCTTGCAACCAGAACAACCAGTTCATTACCTCAGCGCGCTTCGCGCCTTCTGTTGGTAGGAAGTGACCAAACTTCTCTGCTAGGTAAAACAAGATGTTGCCAGACTCAAAAACATTCACCGGTTCAGCACCTGAACGGTCAACCAAAGCCGGAATCTTCGAGTTCGGGTTTACTGACACAAAGCCTGAACCAAATTGGTCACCATCGCCGATCTTGATCAGGTATGCGTCGTATTCAGCTGCTGTTACGCCTGCCGCCAAAAGCTCCTCAAACATGATCGTCACTTTCTGACCATTTGGCGTACCCATTGAGTAAAGCTGGAATGGGTGCTCACCAACTGGAAGCTCTTGCTCATGACGTGCGCCAGAATCCGGACGGTTAATGCTCGCCCACTGACCGCCATTTTCATTATCGTTTGTCCAAACTTTTGGTGGAATGTATTCGTTAGCCATTGTTATCCCTTATTGTGTTTGAATGCATCTTCAAACTGACGGCTCTAGCACGCCAGCAAGCATTATTGAAAGTATCCCTTCGCCTTTCGCTTCGGGCATAACCAAGATATTAGGTCTAATTAACCAAATAAAAGTCCTGTAATCTCTTTTAGTTAGAACCTTTGGTTATGGGAATTTCTTTCAGGGTATATACCCAAACACCGCGTTAATGTGAGCTAGGTTCGAGATACCAACAATGATGAGCAGATCAGACTTAACGGTCCATCCAACATATCAGTCTTAATCAAGCTCGCATCATGGCAACAGCTAATCGACAGCGCAAAACCGTGTAAGTAATCCGCCAGCAGATCCAAACTGTCTTTCTCTACTTGCTGGGATAAATCCAAGGGTTGAACAATCAATTGATAGCGCTCAGTAAACACTTGAGCCGGTCCGTGGGATGTCATGCTCAACATGGTTTGCAACAGCCCGTTATACTCACGCAACAGCTCAATATAACTAGCGCACAGTTGTTTGAGTTCGCTTTGCCAATCTTCATTTGCTTGCGGTTGATAAATGTCTTCCACCAACGATGTTGTTAACGCTTCAAGCAAAGCATTTTTGTTTTTGAAGTAGTAATAGATCGCCATAGGATCCACATTCAATTGGGTCGCTAGCAGGCGAATACTTGGTACCTTTCCTTCCTTTTTCATCAATAACTTAGCCGACTCCAAAATGCTTTCTGCACTCAGTTGTGACTGCTTTGCGGTCGGTCTTCCACGTTTCTTTTCGTTGACAGACATTTGATCTTCTCGATAAACTCAGCATTATTCTACATTGTAGAATTAATTTTAACCCATACTTTAGCTTGGCTCAAGCATCACTACTTTGATGAGGTACTCATGGCAAATATCGTATTTATTGCAACCAGTCTGGACGGTTACATCGCAGATAAACAAGGCAAACTCGACTGGCTACAATCCGTACCAAATCCCGACAATATTGATACTGGCTTCTTCCCATTAATGGAACGTATTGACGGCTTAGTCATGGGGCGTAATACCTTAGATGTTGTGCTGAGTTTTGATTGTGATTGGCCGTACAGTAAACCCGTGTTCGTACTCAGCAATACCATGACAGAAGTCCCACAGGGCTACGAAGACAAAGTCTTTTTAGTAAAAGGCGAGCTAAAAGATGTGCTTACTGACCTGAATGCAAAAGGCTTTAACGAACTATACATCGACGGCGGTGTGACGATTCAGAACTTTTTAAAAGAAGATCTTATCGATGAAATGGTGATCACGCGCTTCCCTATTCTACTTGGCGGCGGTGCACCTTTGTTTGGTGATTTGCAACAGCCTCTCAATTTTAAAGTGACCAAGAGCGAAGTTGTTTTGGATACCTTAGTACAAACCACTTACGTGCGTGAAAGGTAATCTACCTAGGTAATTTAAACAAAAGAAAAACGCCCTTCCTAGAGATAGGAGAGGCGTTTTTATTTGTATTGTTCTAGCTTGGTGAGGGCCGTTTTGGACAAAAATCATTTAGAGCATCTATTTAAATTAGCAATTCATAAATTACTTTTTGTATGGCAATGTGGGTTAGGAAGAGCTAGCGCTTAGGTTGAGATGGCCCTATGGCTTAGGTTATGTTATTTGTTGTTGTGCGAACAACGGATGATATGTTAAATAAGCAGTTGCTAATAAAAAGGCTTGATGGTTAGGATTTTCAATCCTAACCATCAAGTAGTTCTTTAATTTTTTTCTGAGTTTACATTATGATGATATTAATCAGGAATCCATCATTCAAACTCAGCAAATAAATTTAACGTAAATTATTTTCATATCATTAAAGTATTTTTTAAAATCACCATGTTTTTTCAATAATAAAAATATAGAAAAGCAGCGACGAAGCTAATAAAACCTTACAGGAAAGTGATCTGAGTTATACATAGAGATAAGCATGGCAAAAAATACCGTCGCAGAGACATTACCGCCTCCAGCTCCTTGCACATCTCTGAAAACCATGTAATCAAGCTCATTTCCTGAAGTTTGAGTTGTCTCACCTGTATAAACGAAATCAATATCTGACAACTCAGGAAAATTTGATGCTTGAAGAGTGACATTCTCAGGGCTAGCGTTGAAATCCCCCATTAATACCCAATCATTTTGGGGACCTCTTGCTGAGACAAATTGCTCTATTTGAGACATTCTATGAGCGGAGTCACTAGCTGCTGAGGTATTCGAAACAGAATGGTTACTAAACAAATAAGAAGTACCAAGCCTTATCCCAAAATTAGGCCTTGTTCCCGATACAGTATCCTGCAAACGAGAGGCAATTAGTATTACCTCATCGGCTCTATGTCTAGTTATTAAAAATGAGTTCACTCGCCCAGGCCTTCCGGATGAAGACAAATCAGAAATAGCACCATATACATAATACGTCGCAACTACCTGCCCCCTTCTCGTAATAACCCATTTAAACTCCATTACTTCAGGGTATCCTGTAGAAAACCCTTCAGCGGTTACTGGAATTGGTGATAGGGATGTTCCAGGTTCAGGAAGTTGAGTTACTCCAGAAATAGGACGATAAACACCTAAATTGTCGAAATATCCTGGTCCAGCACCTCCTTCTTGTATAGCGACAACATCCGGTGCTGCTGCATCACCATTATTAAGTAAGGTATTTAGAACACTGGTAGCCCATTTATTCCCTCCCCCAGAACCTTGCATATTCCAAGTCACCTTCTTATAATCGTGAATACTCGCATAGGATAGACAGGAAAATAAGCTTACAAATATAATTAGTAATGTTTTCATTATAAGCTCCATTATGATTCTTCTGCGTCACTTAGAATTGGAACTAAGGACCACAAATATTTTTTCTTTATTGAACAAGAATCCGTATAAACATAAAAACTGCTATCTCCTGCATGATTATAAAGACAAATGTCCTCATCTTTAACAAGAGGATATGTCAATTGCACTGCACCAGTACTTACAAGAACAGGTTTTATCTTTTGATTTTCATCATTAACATCACATTTTTTTTCTATAGCTTGATAACCTTTACCATAAAACGTTAAACAATTACTTGAATACGCATTTTGAAGCATGATATAACCGTCACTTGTATGAAATGTTTTCCAATTAGCCGTCTTAATCCAACGTCCCTTAAGTTCATACGCATAATCTGCACTAACATACTCATCATTCGAGTATTCATACGAATAAATCAAAGTACCATTTGCAATACTATATATCGAAACATCCTCACCATATTTTGCATATGAACGACTGGAGAAAAGAATTAGCAAAAAAATAATATAGCTATTTAAACCGTTAATTTTCATAAACGAACCCTTAAAATAACACCTTAGAAAGGTTTATGGACAATTTTATCCGTTAATAAAACTGATAATGAGAATCAATTAATTAACTTTCATTACTACCCGATATATAAATTTAACTCTATAAAATGACTCACTCATTGCACCCACACAAACACATTCCATTTGTATATTGAATCGGCTGCATAGCCACCTGAGCGAGCTACGCTCGAAAGCAAAGAGACTTAGCCTTCACAGTGTACTAAGACAGTACTTGCCGCAAGGTGATAGCAGAGAGTGAAGAGTATTTCAAAAATACTCTTTTGGATGGATCAAATTTATTATCTACAATTGTATTAGCCATGATTATTCAACCTTATCTTTGTTGATGATTATGTAAGTTGTTACGTGTAGTAATTATTTCCCTTTCGATTAATAATGGCCTATTCCTCTTTTTAATTCACGAGAAAACTTACGCTAAGTTTATTTGATTTATAGGTCTAACTTTGAATCATCCTCTAAATTTACATTATGGCAACATTAATTAGTGATCCATAAAGGAAACTAGACAGATAAATTTCACATCAATTATGTTCATATTATTAAGATACTTTCAAATATCGCCACGTTTCTGCGATAATAGAAATATACATATAAATTCAGTTACTATTTTTTGTTATTTTTCTTAAATCGAGACTATATAAGGGCTAGAAGAATAAAGGCAGCTTCAGAGAATTGACTAATAACAGTTTTATCAAAAAAATATATATAGCACCCCACACAAATAAATCAGTTAAATAACGCAATGTAATCAATTACCTTTCCCTCTCAATGAAACTTTGTGTCCATATGTTTCATTGAGAGGGTTTAGAATATTTATTCAATTTATATTTTTGAGACGGTGCGTCACAAATCGAGCCATGTCAAATGTGGTGTATGGAGGATCATGCAGTAGCCTGCTGATGAGCATCCATTTCTTTCACTCCATCGATAAAGCGAACATCTTTCACAACATCCGTTAGGATGTGCAAAACCCCGTAAACGACGCCACTTAGTCTCTGCACTGCGCATTAACTTGTAGACCATCATCAACGTAGTCTTTCTGTTTCCACAATTTTTCGTCTTGTTTGTGCGTAAGCGTACTATGACGAACATCGATTCTATCGGGGTCGTTGTCCTTATATGAACCCAATGCTCTGCTGGGTAATCGTAGAACGCCAGCATAAACAGTCGGTTGCCTTTAGATACTTGACTTTAAAACGTTTCTGGAAGGTTGAGAAGGCGTGATAAGTGTCATCTTTAGTTTCTGCCATCTAGATATCTTATAGTGCTTCCTTCATTCGTGGTTGTACGTTTTTGGGCACTTTGTTAAGCACATTCGCTGTCTTATGTACCCAACACTGCATGTTGAACTGTGTTCTCTATATCCACGGAGATGAACCGGCGGTCAGTGGGATTTGGTAATAAACCCCAGCGTGTTCGCCGTATCTACGGAATCATCAAGAAGGTAAGACAGATGCGCATGAATTTAACTGTTTTAAACTCAATGAAAGAGGAAATGGTTACATAGCAATGTGACATTTCTAACTTGCGGTGCCGTGTGACATTTTTAAATTGTTGCAACAGGGTTTTGTCAATCCCCGATAGAAATGTCCGCTTTGGGGAGAAAAGAAATTTCGTTAACGGGAGTGGCTGGCGGTGAATTGGCTCGTTCGACTCGACCTTTAGCTTGTGAGCTATTGGCACAAATGAGCTCTATGCCGAGCTCTTTTAATGAACGCCCAAATTGAGTTGAGTTTTTAGCCTCAATTCCTTTTTTGTGCTGGAGTGAAATATTGCGTGACGGTCACTGTAGAATGCCTGTGGCTTTCCGTGAGCCTCGACATATTCACGAGTGGTAACCATGTAATCTATGACGGATTCCGTTTCGCTGAATCGTAGGTTCACCAGGCGCCCAGTGGCATCGTCGATAAAAACGAGCAAGCAACATTTGGGCGACGACCTTCAAACCAATCATGATGTGAACCTTCAATTTGAATCAGCTCACCTAAACAGTCACGTCGATGCCTAGGTTGGTAAACCTTTGGTTTACTTTGAGATCTTGGTTTCCAAATCAAATCTGCGATCATCCAATTGCGCAGTGTCTCTAACCCAACAGGGAGATTGTGACACTCAAGTAACTTCTCTCTAGCGAAGGTAGGTGGGAAGTCGGGATAGTGCTCTCTTATCGTTTGTAAGACCGTCAGGCGGTATTCTGGTGAGTGACCTCGGTTGCTAGGTTTGCCTCTAGCTTTGTGAGCTAGCGACGATGGTCCATCTTGCTCTAACTGTTTGATTAACCGACGCACTTGTCGAGGGGAGATATTTAATCGTTTGGCAGCATCACATTGACGCATTCTTCGATCAC
This sequence comes from Vibrio sp. SSH13-20, assembly GCF_040104475.1. Lineage (NCBI taxonomy): Bacteria > Pseudomonadati > Pseudomonadota > Gammaproteobacteria > Vibrionales > Vibrionaceae > Vibrio > Vibrio sp. SSH13-20. The sequence goes on along the minus strand of NZ_JBECOU010000007.1, from coordinate 74,481 downwards.
GTCTTGTAATATTTTGATTCTTTCTAGTTCTTTGGTGCTCATGGTTATCAGCATTCCGGTAAATCCTCTTAAGGCGATAAGCCATAAAAGAGGACATTTCTAAATGGGTCAAACCGGACATTACTATCGGGGGCTTACATATCTGGTGTTCATTATTCCTATTATGTTAAATCTGTAAGTTAGCCATCAAAAACCATGCTTCCGGAGCACCAGAAAGCTCTATACGGTGTTTTAGCAAGAAATCATCACCTAGATAGCCAAAAATCGGTTTGAAAGTTTGTGACACTTTGAACTTGATTTACAGGGCAAGAATGAGTGAGTGCGTTTGAAACAAGAACGGCACAATGATGCCCATTTTTCGTACTTTGTGAATCGTGGGTGTCAGATTAGTTATACTTGGTCATAATTCAACCAGCAACGATCCCGTACTTTTTGACGAAACAAACATTGGGGCACAGGCTTTTCAGAAGAAAAGCCTGTAACAGTTCCTGCCTGTCAGCAGTCTGTTTTCTCAGAAAGCCTCAGAGCGTCTTCTAGCTCAACGCCAAGGTATCGAATTGTGTTATCTAGCTTCGAATGTCCAAGTAAGATCTGTACGGCCCTGATGTTTTTCGTTCTGGCATAGATTAAAGTAGCTTTAGTACGGCGCATGGAATGAGTGCCGTAATAGTCAGCATTCAATCCCAGTTTTTCAGCCCAGTTTCTGATAATAGAACGGTAAAATGAGTAGCTGATAGGTTGCCCAGATCGTCGGCTGCTCAGGAATAGAAAACTGCTTGCCTCTAGGGATGCTGCAAAAACCCACCTGCTAATACTTTGCTGCGTTCTCGGAGTAATCTCATAGTGGACATCGGTGCCCGTTTTTTGCTGGATGCACTGAACCCTCTCATAGATAACCCCTTGCGAAGAAACATCGTAAACATGTAGCTTTAGCAAATCACTCGCTCTTAACTTGCTATCTATCGCTAGGTTCAGTAGTGCAAGCTGCATTAGATCGTTTTCAATCTCCAGCCTAGTTCTAATCCGCCAGATCTCTTCAAGCTTAAATGGCCTTTTGATGCCGCTGCATTTACCAGAAGATAACTTTCTCATGTTGACCTCCTCTTCGATATTATTGGTCAACATAAAGTCTGGCTATAAACTGAAACTGTTCCAGCCTGATAGCCATCGATCACGCAGTCGTTCAGGGTGCTCAGAATCATCCGTGGACAATTCCGAGCTAGAGTATGAACTTGAGTTCGACTACTTCGGATAATTTGAGTTTGGGCAAGTTAGTTAGTTGGTCAAGGATAGGCACCAATCCTCCAGCTACTCCAAGTTATCTCACTTTATCGTTCCCAAGTTCTTGCGATACTCACCATCAACCATCTCATCCAGATACTCTTTAACCCCATCAGAGATCCTGTTCACTAAACGAGGCTCACAGGTCATGAACCCTAAAGGAACTGACACAGGATATACATCAGGTAAGTTAATGTGATATACAACCACCGCCAGTTCATTTTCTATACATAAGGTTTCTACTGAACCACCTAGTAAGCCTTCAACGTAGGTATTTGTATAGTCGAGATATGAAGATAACTCATTTTTCCAGTGGTTTCTTTCTCCTCTAGCATCAGGACCACTAACAGGAGCAAAGAATGCTGGCTTATATAACGCCTTTGCTTTTTTCCCCGAAGTCTTTCTTTGGTCTATTATCTGCTGTAGCCTTGTCGATAGTTCACTAGATTTTCCCCACAAAGCAGTACTAGGAAATAGCCAAGAAAGCTCCTTGGTTCCATCTTGGTGGTTTCTAGCAAGCTTATCTCTTATGCGTTTGAACTGAGACTCCAATAACTTCCAGTTACCTTCAGTATATAAAGCCCCAATGAATGGAATAAAGTCACTCTCCTTACCTAAGTTTTGGTTAGAAAACTCCTTCAAACCAGAAACATCAATGCCTCTTTCTGTTATAAAGTCCTTGGTTTTTGTATCACCCAGTATTTCACAGGCTCCAAGAATTTCATGGATATTGTTTATGCCTGTATTTTGATGGATCGCGTTAGTTATAAGTTCATCTGCTGTCGATGAGTTTTTTAGCTGCTCCAAGTCTTCACGTTCAATAGCTCGACCAAACTCATCCATTTTAAAACTGAGTTTAATTCTAAATGGTCCTTGAGCGACCTGTCTTATAGAGTCAAGCTTATAGATTCGTAATCTTCCTAAAGCACTTGTGCTTTTGATATTATCTAAATACTTTTCTTCAACCAATTGCGAAAACTGTCTCTGGAATGCTTGATTAGCCAGCCTCTCCCTTTTTGCTATATTCTCACTGGGAACATCAAGCCGAAAGCCGAAACTCCAGTCATTATCCAACCGCTCAGTGTGGGAAGACACACAGTTAAATGCTGTTGACTCAAATCCCAAAACAACACCTGTCGAAGCGAGGTCAGTAACTTTTAAAGCTCCTCCATATTCTGAAAAGTACTTTTTCGCTTGTTCAGTTAACTTTAACCTACCTTGTTCCGTGTACTTCAGATCTCCCCGTTCAATCAAGTCTCTTAACGCTTCTCTAACTTCTCTTTCACTCAATCCAAAATATTCCGAAATAGAAATCGGCTCTAATTCACCCAGATGAACAAGGCGCAAAATAAACTCTCTGATAAATGGTAGAGCTTTCTGAGTAACGTATGAGAAACGGATATTGAAGCGATATGCTGGAATAAGAAACTCAACCTCGTTGTAGGTAATATGATCTACTTCAGACATCATCTCTTACTCCTTCTGTTATTAGGCTTCACATTAATAATTCGGTAATCTTCTTGATTTTTACCTCTATGGATATAATCGAACACCTTACCTAAAGGCTTAGTCTGATTCTTGCCCTGCCACATTTCACTTGCCCCAACAACGACTAGCCGATCCATTGCTCGCGACAAAGCCACATTTATTCTGTTAGGAGAACGAAGAAAGCCCGTAGAAAGGTTAGAAATGCTTCTGGTGATTGAAAGGATCACTATTCTGTTTTCCTTTCCTTGATAGCTGTCCACCGTGTCAATTTTCACCATCGACTTAAAATCATCTTCCCATGGTAAATCTTTGAACTTTCTTCTGATTAAACGACTCTGCTCACCATACATACAGATGACTCCAATAGCAGGTTCTCCCTCTTTGACAGTCTTCTTTAACTCCTGAACAAATCTATCATTGTCCGCAATAGATTTAAGAAGATTAATAATCTGATCAGCTTCTTCTCGATTGTATATACTTGTTCCTCTGTCATCTTGATGATACGAGCGTTTACCAAGTGAAGAGGTATCAAGCCAAGTTACATAGCTTTTTAACAGGTTTGGCGCATGTTTATAAACATCAGGTATCTTACGTTCACCAGTTTCTAGTTCCCCATCGTAAAAGCATGAGGATACTAAGTTGCCGATAGGACGAGCCATACGATACTGCGTAAGGAGCTGAGCACCTGTTTGCTTACCATATTCAGACTCAAAAACCCTGGCAAAGTCACTTTGCAATAACTCATCAACATCCATATCATCAGAAACAATACCAAGTTTACGTGCAAGGGCTTTTTTATGAGGTTCTGAATACAAAGGTGGTAATTGTTTATGGTCTCCGACAAGTAAAATTCTTTTACCTGATTGCATCGCTATAGCTAGTTCGCTTGCAATAGACCTTGCAGCTTCGTCTATGATTACCCAATCATATTGGTTACCACTTACACCAATATGAAACTGACCAATACCAACACAAGTCCCCGTTACAAGTTGACGCGAGCGTGCAAAAAACTCATCGTAGTTCACGCTATCTGTAGCAAGAACATCTAACATATCACTAGAAATCTTTGCTAACGCTTGTGCTCGCTTTGCTTCATCTGGTCGAATAGCATAGTTTCTATCAAGCTTCTGCCTTATTAGTCCTTTAACTTCATCAATATCGTGGTCTGCCAGCTTTAACTCATACTTATCAAGCAAAATTTCTGAAACATTACCTTCAAGTTGCTTGTGCGCTTTCTTTAAACCATTTTTATCTTTGTCTGATAATTTTTTACGTTGCAGTTCTTCTGAGATAGATATGAGTTCATCGATCTTTTTAAACAGTTTCAGTTCTAGTAGTGTTACTTCTTCAATATAACCTTTTTGTAATCCGAGCCCTTTACTCAATGCAGATGTTCTATAAGCAGCTTCTGATGCAAACAGCTCTCTTTTCTCATTTATCAAAGATTGAGAATACACATCTTTCAAACCATCAGATACAGCCCCCTCTCGGTTACTGAAGCGAACTACTTCTAGTGGCGTTTTTAAACGCTGGCAGTGACTTCTTATCCGCTCTGCTGCTGTGTTTACAGCTTCATGAGACTGGCTTACTAGCAAAATGTTGTTCACATTTTGCTTCTCAATTAAGAAGTGGACAAAAGCTGCTATAAACTCTGTTTTTCCTGTTCCAGGAGGTCCTTGAAGCAAAGAAACAGGTCCCGTATCAATTAATCGCTGGAAAGCTGTTCGTTGTTGGTCATTCAACTTTATCTTATTTCCATGAGCATCCTTACGGTCGTATCTCGCATAGTCCTCATCATCAACTTCAATGCCATATTCTACTGCTTGTAAAGAACAGTCTGGTTCAAAGTAATTTATTAATTCACTAACAGTACTCTCTTTTGACAGAATCCTTTCTAATGCGCTTCTTCGTTTAACGTAAGACGCTTTATCCTGCCTAGATCTAAAAAATACTATATCGTCTTCATCTAGTTTGAAGGCTCGAGCTTTTAGCTTATTCATCCGAACTTCGTGAAGGGTAGACAACTTTAGCAAAACCTCACCCAAGACAAACTCTCGATCATCTTTGTCGATGATTAGCGCTTCTATCACATCACCTTTCTTAAATGAAGCTAAAGGATCTGTTTCAGACCTGTGGTGAAGTATGATTTGATCTGGATGTTGTTTTACCTTCTCAGGCTGGGCTGATAGCTCTGCAAATGGATGAGATTCAGTTTCGGTCTCCAATATACTGCGCCATAGTTTGGTTGTGGGTATTACAATCTGCTGTTGTTCTTCAGTAGCTACTACCTCTTTATCAGCATCAACAAGGCTTATTGCTTCTGCTTCTGTGTTCTCGTCCTCATCTTGAGATATCGTAAAGTTTACTGCGCGTTGAAAATCATCATTCTCTCTGAGTGAATCTGATAATTGATTTGAGTCATTAAGACGACTACTTCTGACTTTGAGGCCAAAAGGTAATTCAAGTTTAGCCGCATCTATGATTTTTTTGCCAACAGACGAACGAAGCCGTGGCTTAAGGACCCCTGTAACTCTCTTCTCAAAGGGAGAATAAAAAAAGGATAAACTTCCCCCAACCCCGTGAAAAGTAACCATTGCCTGGTGTGGGTTCTTTCTGCTTTTTTCAAGATCTACATATAGCTTTCCATTGTCAGGATAAATAAGCAGATCCTCAGTTAAATCTCTATGCGCAATTTCTATAAATTCATCTTGCGGTGATAAGTCATCTACCAAAGAGCTTTTAAATCTCTCTAATGATTTAAAACCAAACTCAATATCATTGATTTCAGCTAGCACAGCATCACTTACTGGTGACAACTCAGAGTTTTGTTCGCCAAATTCAAGTCCGAGTATTTCCATCCCCATTTTCATTACAGCATAGTTATCCCTCTCAAATGCCGAGCAGGCATCAATATTTGGAGGGCTATAACGATGATTTTTAGGTTCGTCGCCATCTAATTGAAAATCAGGTATATCAATGAGGAATATATTTCCCTCTTGTTTGTCTACAAGAACGTTCTCAGGGTGTAAATCTCCATGAGGAATATGCAAACCATGCAAATGCTCTATCACAGACAGAAGTTTTGTGACTAGCTCTAATCTATGAACACCTTTATCCAACTTATTCCAAGGAGTCGACTCAACTTCATCCATTACTACATATAGACAGTCACTTTTTGTAGCCAAACCAAAATCATGAATCTGCGGCAAATACGGAGGAGACAACGTTTTAAGCTTAGATAGCCTCTCTAAGAAGCTTAAAGTTTTCGACCCTAGGAGAAGGTCGTTGTCTGATGGGTTAACATGAAGCCATGATTTAACAAGCAATCCATTTGATCGATAGATTTCTTTTTCATCGTCTTCAGAAAGCAAATCATCTTCTGGATATTGCCTTGCTAATTTAATACTCCTTTTATATGGCTCTAAAGAAGATAAATCAAAATCTAAGTTCAAATCTGCTTTAGGCTCACTTTCTTTTAAAGCATCGAAAAACTCTTTAGCACTTGAGAATGGCTGTTTTACTGCCTGTTCTAGTACACAGCTATACCAGTCACTGCTATCAGAGATCCTTTCCTCTATAGTTTTTAAACTATTTGGTGAAATTCGTTCTGCCTTCAATACATGCCATGCCATAATTGAAAGTGCATATACATCTATTTGGTATGGCGTCGTTTTATCAGTAACGTTCATACCAAATGGTGCTATACCATTGTTTGCGGAAAGAATATCTCTGTAATCACCAACGGTCCCCTTGGGTTGGTGATAAGCAGAAATAAAGCTCGATAAAGCCACCTCTTTTGAAGGAGATATCCAGATACTATGATCTCCAAGATCTCGATGGGCTAACCGAATTTCGTGCAGATCTGCAAACTTCGCAACCAACATTTTTACAAGGTTATATCTGTCTTGATCAGGTAACGACTCTCCAAATCTACCAATAAACTCATTAAATCGAATGTGGCTTGGAGGAAGCTCGTATAACTCAATAAACTGAGATGTTATTTGATCTTTATGTACGCTTGTCAATGAGTTCAGACAATACTTATAGAGCTCATAATCTTGATGCTTTATATAGCCTAATACTTCTCTCTCTCTTGAAACAATTTCAAATCTTCCCTCTGGTGTTTTTGCTTTTCGCCCTGGTATGTTTCCGAAATTCCATAACCTCAACAAAGCTTCATCTTTATTTGAAGCTTCCGAAACAGAGAGATACTCCTTATACACACCTTTAGGGTGATCAAATATTTCATCTACAGCTTTGTAACCATTTGAGTAAATCGTTTTGTTTTCAGTATTTGTTCTGTCAAACAGTTCATCAAATATCGGAAAGTCACTATTTAGTGTTTTTGAATCTGGATGTGGTCGGAATCTTTTATTGAAAGCATGCTCATTTTTAAAATTAAGAAAATCATTAAGAGAGATTGTATGTTCTTTTTGTTCCCCTTTTAGTTGTGAGAAATCCGCATTTCCTGTCATAACAACTAAAAAATCAACGAACGGTAATCTTCCTTCGTTGGTGAATTTTCCTCTAAATTTCTTGAGCTTATTCTCCATTAGAAATTTTTTATTACGAGTAACACTTACGGGAGAGCGCCCCATATCCTGGTCATTTTTATACCAACGGTCACCTTTGCAAGTAATCACACCGTTGTTCCAATGCTTTAGTTCTATAATCAAGACTTTGCAATGTGTGATAACCACAAGGTCAAATTCACCTTCTTTTCCTTTATCAACAAACCTAAAGCCTGCGTATCCTTTCCATGGGAACATGCCATCGTTCTTTAGAGCTCCCAGTTGCTCTTTCATAGATCCTTTTGTGTCGATTTTTTTTGATTTTTTTCCTGCACAAAAGTGTTTTTCAATTCGCTCTATTGCACTAACTTCATGCTCAAGCAAACCACCGTCCCATAGCTCAATTTTCAAACCCTACCTCTACTTACCTAGCTAACTCCGAAGTACCTTATAACCTATAATTCTCGTACTTAACTCGTTGATAAACATTACACTGTTTTGCTTTTCAAAACGTTAAGCAGATCCACAGGTTTGAGTTTGCTTCGTTGCAAAATTCGGCGGAAATAAAACAGGAACATATGATCTAACCAGCTACATTCTTCAGTTCATGTAGCTCCTTGCCAAAGCCTCGATATAAAACCTTTAACTAGAAGCAGCGTTGATAAGCTCTGAATAACCGTGGTTCTTTAACCTTCTGGATTGATGAGGAAGCGATAAAAGAGTGGAAGCAAGTTAAGTGTTCCTCAAAAACTAAAACAGGCGTCTCATTAAGGCAAATAGTCATTGATGCTAAAAACAAAACCACGTTCTCGATATCGGGAATCGCTATCAAACTTTACTAGCATTCCAGAAATCTGGATCGCAATAAGTGCGGTTGGGCTCCTCATATTCTTCATGCCATGCGGAACCATCACCATACTGGGCACGCACAGGTATTGGGGTTCTTATTAGTTTAAGTAATGTTCCCTTATAGCGGTCGAAGCACACTTTGGGGCAATAATGAGTCACCACATCTATTGAATCTACCTGAAAACCCATTACTTCTGTTTGCTCGCCTTTGTTATCAACTGAAACTCCATACCAGAACGTTTTGTGTTGCGGGTTTTGTAGCGTGTCGGATACTTGTCAAAAAAACCAGACAGCTTCTTTAATCCGTAGTTTCTAGGATCGAAATCTGGCTTCAATCTCTTCAAATACTTACCAATTTCACCAACTTTAGCCCATCCTGACTCGTCTCTATAGTTTTGCCATGCCTGATGCATCAATCGCCAAAGTTCACGTTCAGCGTCTTGACTAGAGTTAGGTTGTGCTCCCCCCAGTTCAACATCAGCATTCAAGTTTTCAATAGCAACAAAATCATCACAAGCGTTTTTAAATGAAGTCGGTGTCATTGCTTTTCCAACACCAATGACATGGATCTCCGACTCTCTCAATCTCGTGGCAAGACTTGTAAAGTCACTATCACTGGAGATCAAAGCAAAAGAACACTTGTTAGCTTATTCACAGTACTTTTCCTCAGCTGGAAGCGATGTACTGACTGCACCATCTTGCAAATGATTGTAAGCCAGATAAGCCATAGTTCTGGCTTTTGTATTGTATGTTAATGCTCTGATTGTTTTAGAAGTTTCGATTAAATCATCTACTGGGATACCCACAAAATCTTTGCAAGCGATGACTTTATCGTATTCGTCACCAATCGCCATGGCTTTGTCAATATTAGCCTCAGTCTTTTCACTCCAATCGTAATATAGGTTTTTCTGAGTTTGACGTGCATCTTGTTTCAATGCATTACGCACTGGCTCTGACACTTCTAACGCATTGATGAATGCCTCAATATCGTCGCGTATTCCGTCCTTGTTTTCATCATGACCAGTCAGGGAGTCGCTTCTGTCTAGTGTGTAATCAAATTTTCGATATAGCAGAGCAAATTGGTCATCAATTGTAGGCTGAGCTTTAAGTTCTTCAGCAAGCTCCGGTGTTTTTTTAAAACTCTGATATTGGCTATTGTGATTTGGCGCTGAAGGCGTGGTGTTTTGCTGGTTACAGCCAGAGAGAACAAGCAGAGCGAGTAGCGATATTTTTTTCATATGCATAATCCATGTTTTTTATAGATATTACATCTGTGCTTTACGGATAGACCAATTGCGTTTTGTTATACCGAGTAAACAACTGGCAACTTAATTCTCCAAATATTTATGCCTTTATCTTGAAACCAAAACGCCCTTAACCTAAGCGAAGGACATTTTTTAAATTTTTTAAGCTTAACTAAACTCATTGTTGGACATAATCATTTGAGGACATTAACAACAAATAACTTCTATTCATAAGCTGTCGCATAACACATCTAAGGAAATTTCAGTCTAATATACTATTGAAAAAAGCAATATTCTTGTTAACGGCAAATATAATAGAAAGCCGCTCCAATGGAATTGACGTCTCATTTTTGACAACAAATCCAAATTGATCACTATCTTGCCTTAGACAATATTGCCAGTTCTGTTTTCAGCATATAGCATGCCAATACAAACTACATGCATATCAACAGGTTGAGCATGTTTAGAAGTTTACTATCGTTAACGCACCTTAGTTTTCTGTTAGTTTTTGCACTTTCAGCTTTTGGCTCGGAGAACAAAATGTTTAGAAAGAAAACGGTTCAGCTGTTCCCTCCAGTGACTGGAAAACTTACCAACAATGGCTCTCCTTTACCTGGTGTTAAAGTAAAAAGAAGCTATGAATTTATCGATGTTACCGATGGTGAAATACATGACTACACGACAACTGACAGTGAGGGACGCTTTAGTTTTCCTGAGTTAACCATGCAATCACGCCATGCCGACAATCCCTTTGCTACCAATGTTATCTGGCAAGGTATTCGTATTGAAAGTGATGATCCAAGCAATGCTGAAGATGATGAAATCTACCTTTGGAGTGCTAACTCTCGCGGGGTTAAACATAATGCTTATTTTGTCGAGATGTTATCTGCTCTAAATTGCGATCTATTGAATCGTGAAGAAGTGATTTATGTGTATAACTCAAATTACCCCAGTGGCGTAATTGAATACCCTATAAGTAGTATTTGCAGATGGCCTAAACGATCTGAAATTGAAAAAAGAAAAGCCGCAGACATTGAAGAGTTTGGTGAGCTTAAAAATTTGGATAAATACGGAAATATTAATGGATTAATTTAGGGAATAAAAATGACAATACTTCCTCCAAGGTTAACCTCTGATCCAACTAATTTTTCCCATTCTATTATTGAATAAGAAACGAAAAATTGCGCTCTTACTTCACATACAAAAACATTTCTAAACTCAAAATAGGTAAATTAGAAAAGTCTTGGCTATAACTTCAATAAAATGCTCAATCGTTTATATCGAGGCGTCAATGAAGGCATTAGTTTTTTTAATTATTTAACCTTAACTAAACTCATTGTTGGACATAATCATTTGAGGACATTAACAACAAATAACTTCTATCCATAAGCTGTCGCATAACACATCTAAGGAAATTTCAGTCTAATATACTATTGAAAAAAGCAATATTCTTGTTAACGGCAAATATAATAGAAAGCCGCTCCAATGGAATTGACGTCTCATTTTTGACAACAAATCCAAATTGATCACTATCTTGCCTTAGACAATATTGCCAGTTCTGTTTTCAGCATATAGCATGCCAATACAAACTACATGCATATCAACAGGTTGAACATGTTTAGAAGTTTACTATCGTTAACGCACCTTAGTTTTCTGTTAGTTTTTGCACTTTCAGCTTGTGGCTCGGAGAACAAAATGTTTAGAAAGAAAACAGTTCAGCTTTTCCCTCCAGTGGCTGGAAAACTTACCAACAATGGTTCCCCTTTACCAGATGTTAAATTAAAAAGAAGCTATGAATTTATCGATGTTACTGATGGTGAAATACATGATTACACGACAACTGACAGCGAGGGACGCTTTAGTTTTCCTGAGTTAACCATGCAATCACGCCATGCCGACAATCCCTTTGCTACCAATGTTATCTGGCAGGGAATTCGTATTGACGATGATGATCAAAACAAGGTAGAAGATGATGAAGTCTACCTTTGGGATGCGAACTCTCGAGGAGTTAAACATAATGCTTACTTTGTAGAGATGTTATCTGCTCTAAATTGCGATCTATCGAATAGTGAAGAAGTGATTTATGTGTATAACTCAAAATACCCCAGTGGCGTAATTGTATACCCTATAGTCAGTATTTGCAGATGGCCTAAACGATCTGAAATTGAAAAAAGAAAAGCCGCAGACATTGAAGAGTTTGATGAGCTAAAAAATTTGGATAAGTACGGTAATATTAATGGATTAATTTAAGGGATTAAAATGACAACACTTTCTCCAAGGTTAGCCTCTGAGCTAGCTAACTTTGCCTATTCTATTCGTGAAAGCAAACGAAGAATTGAGCCCTTACCTTACATACAAAAGTATTTCGAAACTCAACATAGGGCAACTAGCAAAACTGGTGGTTATATTTTCAATAAAGAAACAGGTTTTGCCGCTTTAGGATATGGTAAAGAGAGATACAAAGGTGATGCAATCATTGCCATAAGAGGTACAAAAATGACCTCTGGTCACGATTGGGGGACTAACGCTCAAGTTGGCTTAAAGGGCAGCGATAATGGACAGACAGTACATGCGGGATTTCAACGTACGTTTTCATTATTACGTCCCCAACTAAAAAAGTTTCTTGATGAGTGGTACGGACATTCAAATTCTGGAATCGTGCATTGTGTTGGACATAGCCTAGGAGGTGCCTTAGCCACGCTTACTGCCGACTGGTTGGCGACAAGCTCTCTTGCTAGCAATGTGAACTTATATACCTTTGGCGCTCCTCGTGCAGGTCTATCTGGTTTTGCTATGGCAAATACAAATAGAGTTAACAACATTTATCGCTGCACTCATGGCGCAGATGTCGTGCCTAAAGTGCCTCTTTGGCCCTTTGTTCATTCTCCGTATAAAGGCTTTGAGTTCCGACTCGATGGTGGACAGGGAATCTGCCCTAGCGCTCATGGTATGGATCCTGAAGCAGGTGCTATTCCGGGGTATCTTGCTACAGCAAAAAAAGAAGATTGGGGAACATTGCAAAAAACTGCTAGTGATTATCTTTCCCCTGTACGGCTAGATTATGATAAGCGCAACCAAGCTAGTTACAATAATTACTGGACTGACCGATTAAGCGCCGCTCTACTAACGCTTCTTAAAGACGCAGGTTATTATACTGCAGTGGTCGCTCAAGCTGCCATCAGCAGTGGAGCGACTTTATATGATTTTATCGCTCAAACTTTGGTTAAAATAACAGAAGCCGGAAAAACTGCAGCATCACAAGTAAAAGGCTTGTTGGGTCATATGTTGGTATTTGCTGGTTCAGCTAGTTCAATTGTTAAAGATTTAACCTTTAAAACCATTAGAGGTATCTTCAATAAAATGCTCAATCGTTTATATCGAGGCGTCAATGAAGCTATTAAGCGTTTTTATGATTAACAGCTTCAACCTGTTTTTATGGAAAACGGGTTCCAATAACTAAGTTGACTCTATCCAACAAAAACGCCCTTCACTCAGATGAAGGGCGTTTGTTATTTGAGGTTTAGTTCGTTGGTTAAAGCACTAAACCACCGTCAATCTTGAGCACTTGTCCTGTAATGTAAGCGCTCTTGTCGGAGGTGAGGAAGGACACACCATTAGCGATGTCTTGTACTGACCCCATTCGACCTAATGGGGTTTTGCCTTCCATCATTTCAATGACTTTTTCTGGTAGGTTTTTGGTCATGTCGGTGGCGATAAAACCTGGCGCGACACAATTGACGCGGATCTGTGCCCCCTTTCTCGATAGCTCTTTCGTCCAGCCTTTGCTCATTGAAATAACGCCGCCTTTACTTGCGCCATAGTTGCTCTGACCGATATTGCCATCCGTTCCCACGATAGAAGAAATGCTTACAATACTGCCCTCCCCCTGCTCTAGCATAACAGGGGCAACACGTTGAGTTAGTAAGAATACGGCTTTTAAGTTCACGTCGATAACGCTGTCCCAATCTTGCTCTAGCATGTCTGGCAGCAATGCATCACGAGTAATGCCGGCGTTATTAACCAGCGCATCAATTCTGCCATGCTGTTTTACGATACTATCTACCACTTCGCTAACGGTTGCGGCATCGCACAAATTGACTTGATAACTGCTTAACTGCGCTGACTGGCTCCATTCCACAGGCGATATATCCAGCCCGACTACGTGGAATCCATCCTCCAGTAATTGCTCACAAATAGCTTGGCCAATACCACGAGCCGCACCAGTGACTACTGCTACTTTTTCCGGTTTCATCTTGGTCTTCCTTAAATGTTGAGATTACAAATTCGCTGTTATCCCTAGCGTTTGTTGTTTTTATGCTTAGTCGCGTTATAGCTGCGCTTCTCGTACGCAGGGTCTTTCATAAACTATAGAAACAGTCTGGGAGTCGGATGTGAACTAATCAAGACATCTTGATGATGGTTTGCCAAATAATGCGTTTCCGTCACTGTTCTATCGATGTTGCTGCGTAACAAATGCGCTTTTTGTTGAATAAGCAGCCTTTCACTTAAAGCTCACCCATTTAATTCTTAGATTATGCAGCAAAGTCACAATAAACCTGTGGGTATTACATTCTTGTTATCAAAAATCTGGATTACGATTTTAAAGATACAGCGTGCTTTTAAACATGGATGCGAGAAAGACGCCTCACCTGACAAAGATAACAATACCTACGGGAGATAAAATGAATCAGGCTTACATAGATGCAGCAAGAACGCTGCAACAGTGCACATTTGGGCCATCCCAACGTGACATTAATGACCTCGTTCAATCAGGAAGCATTGAAAACTGGGTCGCTCAACAAACACTTATCCCTTCTTCATCTTGGCTTACTCACTTTGAACAAGATGAGTTGAATGTTCCCGACTTAGGACAGGGCTTGTATTACGCCAGCAGTTGGACGCGCATGACGGTGGAAGGCAACGATATTCTGCGTCAACGCGTCGGTTATACCCTTTCTCAACTGTTTGTCGTGAGCGTAAAAGACCCAGCATTTAGTGCAGTGTCTAAGCGTCGTTACATGTGTAATTACTTCGATGGGCTGCTCGATAACGCTTTTGCGAACTTCCGTGATGTGATTCGCTTTGTATCGAAATCGCCAATCATGGGCGAATACCTAACCTTTGTAAACAACGTTTCTAATGAGCTCACTGCACCAGATGAAAACTACGCGCGAGAGCTGTTGCAGTTATTCACTCTTGGTCCTGTCAAGCTGCGCAATAACGGTGAAGTCCGTTTGGATGCCGAAGGTAACGAAATGGCATCTTACACCCAAGAAGATATTGAACAACTGGCCCGCGTGTTTACCGGCTGGAAGTTCATTGATATCCGCGGTAATGACAAATACAGCCAACCGATGTTGCCACGCGGCGAGCATGACATGGGCGAAAAACGTATTCTTGGTAAAACCTTCCCCGCCGGTGTAGGTGCAGAGGATGAGCTGGAAGCAGTGATTGAGCATTTGATGAAACAGAACACACTCTACACTTTTGTAACCAAGTTCTTCATCAATAAGCTTGTGACCAGTAACCCGAGAGCGGGCTACATTCGCCGTGTCCGCCGGGCATTTAAACGCTCTGATGGCGACATGCAAACTCTAGTAGTTGCGATTTTAACTGACAAAGACGCCCTGCGTTCTGGTAACTCAGTGGGCAAATTGCGTGACCCGCTATCTGTCTTTACTCATGCGATGCGCGCTCTGCAAGTGAAGCGTCGTGACGGTGTGATGATGTGGCCAAAACAATTCAATTGGTATAGTCGAACGCTGCCTTTATCTGCCCCATCTGTGTTTTATTACTATCAACCTGATGACGCGCCAAATCATCCTGATTTTAATGGTTTGGTGGCACCCGAGTTTAATGTGTATCAATGGCATGACATTTACCAATACGGGATTCAGTTCCGTGAGTTGATTGCTCGCTTCGAACAGGAAAACAAAGATTGGTACATGGATGAAACCTTGTTCATCCGTTACCTTGCGTTTGATGATAAAGGGGTTGTTGATTACCTCAACGAGCATTTGTTCGCTTTTCAAATGAGTGAGCAAGCGCGCCAGTGCTATCTCGATTACCTCGCTCAGTGTCCGGGACGCAAACCGGAATGGCGCAAAGAGATTAAGAATCTCGTCATGAACGCACTGCTTTCACCAGAATTCATCACACAGGGGTAAACATCATGAACTTAACTCGACGTCGATTTTTACAAGCAAGTTCCGCTGGTGTGGGTATTTCTGCGCTGAACCTAGCGGCATTTCCTGCCTTTGCTGACTCGTTTAGTCAATGCCAAAACGGATATCGCGCTGTTGTCGGCATTGACCTTGCAGGCGGTAATGATGGCTACAACATGCTTATTCCAACGGCAGCCAATGCCAACGCTCAATATCGCGCCCTACGTGGCAATTTGGCTTTGGATGAAACTACGTGTATTTACCTAGATGCCGTGAACGACACGGCAAAACTGGCGCTCAACCCTGCCATGGCGGCGCTCAAACCTTACTGGGACAGCGCGAACCTTGTACCTGTGATTAACCTAGGACCACTGACTCAACGCGTAAACAACGTGATATATGGCGAAAGTACGCGACCAGCGCATCTGTTCAGCCACTCGCATCAATCCACCATGGTTCAGTCTCATGCGACCAAGTCTTTATCGAAAGAAGGCTTTGGTGCAAAGACATCCACCGAGCTAGGTACCATGCTGCGCAATCTAAACGAACTATCGCCAATGTTTGATATTGGCGGTACGCAGGTGTGGACAAATTGTATTGAAGCACAATCCAACTCGGTGGGATCTCAACCTCCAAGCGATATTTTTAATGATCAACGTTCACGCGACTTGTTCGATCAACTGCAAAGTACCGGCAGTTACAGCAATATTTTTCAATCGCATTACGCAGGAGTCGCGGTAGATTCCACCAGAATGTATGAGCAGTTTAGTTCGATTCTGAATTCCGAGATCACCGATGTTTTCCCTGAAACACGAATCGGTAAGCAATTGAAAGCGGTGTTCAAGCTGATTCTGCATAAAGATCAATTCCAACATCCTGCTCAGTACTTCAGTTGTAAGTTGGGAGGATTTGATACTCACTCAGCACAAATCAATCGTCAAACTGGTTTGTTGCAAGAGTTGGCAGAAGCAATGGCAGCGTTCCAATTAGCATTACAAAACAATGGGTTGTTTGAGCAAGTGACGACATTTACTCACTCTGAGTTTGGTCGAACTCTGATTCCAAACGGCACCGATGGCACGGATCACGGCTGGGCAAGTCACGCCTTAGTCATGGGCGGTGGTGTAGCAGGAAAAGCAATTGTGGGTGAGTACCCAGATTTATCTGAACAGAGTCCGTATTTGCTTTCTCGTGGGCGTGTTATTCCCACTATTTCTTCAGATCAATTGCATGCAAGTTTGATGGCGTGGTTGGGCTTATCGGAAACCGGAATCAATCAATTATTCCCTGCGTTGGATAACACTTTGACAGATTCGATTCAGCCTCAAATTCTCCCTATTTTCAAATCTTGCTAAAATAGAAACAGATAGAGTGGCTAATTGGTCTATAAACGAAGACTGATCAGGCGTTACTAATAAGAAAAAGCAGTGCTAAACAAAAGGCTCCGTGAATGCGGAGCCTTTTTATCATTGCGCGATATGCTCTTGACCTTTGCAAGCAGATTGCGATTTGAGCAACCAAGGTTGCAGCAAAAGATTGAACAACATACCTGCGATAAACAAGGTGATGACAATACTCGCCCCGCTTGGTAAATCGTAACGAGCCGAAACAGCAATGCCCGATAGTATTCCGACAATACCAATGCTGATACTCGCAATAAAGAACCGAATCCCTTTCAATGTTGCGGCGCACAAAGCCGGAATCACCAACAACGCAAATTCTAAGTAAATCCCCGTGAGCTTGACCGTAATCGGCATCAAGATAGCAAAGATAAGATAGAAGCCACTGCCCTGCATAAACTCAGGCTTGAACCATACCAACAGCAACATCGCCGCGGTTATCAAAGCCAAAGGCCAAACGTCCGCCCACGTTGCCCACAACAACTGACCATTAAGGATGCCTTGAATGAAGTCACCGCCATGTGGGTCTTTGCTCACGAGCAAAATCGCCAGCGATGCGGATACTACAAACAGGCTGCCGATCATCGGCTCTAAATGCTGTTGGTATCGCTTCTCCATTACGGCGATCAGACCGCAAAGCAATAACGACATCACCCAAGGACCGACCATCTCACCAAAGAAGGAGCCTGAAAACAGTGCGTATTGGTTCAACCAATAATGGCTGAGCGCAGCTCCCAAAGCGGCAACTTGTGCCACCGCCAAATCAATAAAGATGATCTGTCGATTGAGAACTTGTTGCCCAAGAACCACATTTCCAACCAGAGCAATTAAGCCGCACAACACCGCTGGCAATAACCATGCATACTCAGCCATGGTTTAGATCTTCACCGGAATGGGTTGCACGAGCACGGCCAATAAATCGTCGATAACTTGATCGTACATTTCATCCAAGCTTTCACCTTTAGAAACCGTCAGTGGCAGTTGAATCACAGGTTTGTTTGTATGCTGCTGTAACCAATTTGCTGGACGCTGGTCTTGGTGAGATGAGTAAACAATCGCATCAAAACTATTGGCATCTAACTTGGTGAGTGATTGCAGGTGAGATGTGGTTGGCGAGATACCCGGTTTTGGTTCTAAGTCAGCAATTTGCTCCATGCCAAGCCAATCGTACAAATAACGATAAGTCGCATGATACCCCACCACTTGCTTCCCTTTTAATGGCGCGGCTTTTTCATTCCATTCATTGAGTTTTTTACGCCAATGCGCACGAAACTTCATGCCATTAAACTGGTACGTTTGCGCATTATCTGGATCGATGGTTTTCAAACGCTCGGTGATCGCATGTGAGAGTGGAATCATATCGTTGGCTGCAAACTGCACGTGCGGATTGCCATGGGCGTGAATGTCCCCCATGCTACGGTCGACGTGGTCATGAGTATCTAACATTCGAACGAAATCCGTTGCGTAAATCATACTCGGTGCGCCGTTTTGTACCGCAGCATTGCTACTGCGTACTTGCAACATGGGTAGCCACCCTACTTCCAACTCGGCGCCGGAACACATTGCCATATCGGCTTGACGCATTTTGGCAATTAAAGAAGGGCGAGCTTGGACGTAATGCGGATCTTGCTTTACTGTGGTCGCAGAATAGATGGTGGCGTCTGGTGCGTGGCTTTCGAGCAAGGCTTTCCATTCTGGCTCACAAACGAAGATGTTGAGAGCCAAAGCAGGCGAAGAGATGATGGCAGCCCCCGCCGCCATCATCGCTAAACTGCATTGAGTCAGTGTCAGCTTAGAACGCATGTGCACCGTGCGCTCCAAATGTCATAACGTATTGCAGAGTAAATACGTTATCTGTTTCGCTGTCTTGGTTATCGATACGAGTGTATTGCGCACGGATAGTACCAAAGTGAGAAGAATCCCACGCGATCATCGCATCCATTTCTTTATCATTCAGTGCAGTGAAGTGCATATGGTCGCCGTGAGCATGACCATCGTAGCTTTCTGCTTCACCGTAACGTAGACCTGCTGACCAGCTTGGGTTAAATCGGTAAACACCTGATACGTAGTATGCGCTTAGGTTATCTGGCGACTCCGCATCATCTTTAAACTTGCTGTCTACCACGCCGTCCAACAACATGTATTCCGCTGATAGTGTCAAGTTGCTGTATTTGTAATTACCATCTGGAGCCCATTTCCATACGAAATCTGCACCGTAAAGGTTTGCACCAGTGACTGCTGCACTATGATTATGGTCGTGACCATGCTCCTCTTCGTGACCATGACCGTGGTCGTGATCTTCGAACTCTTTCACTTTCCCGTTTTCGTTACGCAGGTAGCTTAAACCAAACTGCCAGCTAGATGATTCAGAGAAATCATTACCTAGTTTCAGCGTAGAGGTGTAAACGCCTACTTTGGAGCCTTCTTCAACAGAAGACATCTTGCTACCACTTAATGCTTCAACGCCAAATTTCACGTACAGATCCGTTGGCAACACAATGTTTGCGCGTACACCATCATCGTAGTAGTGCGAGCCTAGGAATGTGCGGTAAGCAATCGGACGCTCCACAAAACTGTCGGTGTGCATGTGTTGATTGTTCAGGTAACCAAAATCAGACAGGAATCGACCAGCACGAACATTGAGACCGTATGGAAGTGCCAGTGTCTCGACAAAAGCTTCTTCAAGCATCAATTCTGTTTCATTGCCATGGCTTTCTAATACTGCTGTTAGCGCACCGTGGAATTTGTCATCAATGTTTGCAGACATGTTCAACTCAGTGTGACCAAGACCAAAACCTTCTTCACGCTCTGAGTTATGACGTTGGCCATCTTGATAGTAACCGTCTAGCACTACGCCAATCTGAGGGTTCGAAAGCGCATCGGCAAAAACTGGGGAAACAAACAAGCTACCAACCGCTAAAGAGACCAATTTCTTATTCACTACGTTTTTCCTTATTTTGTTATGTTATAACACCATTCAATATTTCGCGAATGTTATAACATAACAAAGAGTAAAAAAAGCGAAGCATGTAACAATTTGTAAAATTAACTTATATGTAAATTATCAATAATAATCATAAGGTTAACCGGCAAGGCCTCCGAATCACTCGAAAAATCCATACCTAACCTTGTGAAAACTCCTGGTTGGCAAACACGCGAAAGCGACTAGAATCGCTTTATTACCCAGATGACGCCAAGATGCTTGGATATACGTACTGGATATAAACAAATACTGGAAGCAACTATGTTAAACATGGATTTTTCACAACGCTTGGTGATTAAAACCGCAGAACAGGAATGGATCGCTAGCCCTGCTGTTGGCGTGTGGCGTAAACCGTTAGAGCGTGAAGCTAAAGAGTCAGGACATACCACCAGCATAGTGAAGTACGAGCCAAACTCAGCGTTTGCTACCCACCCTCATCCGTATGGGGAAGAAATCCTAGTGCTTGAGGGGGTGTTTTCCGATGAACATGGCGACTACCCTGCCGGAACTTATATACGCAACCCTCCGGGCAGCCAACACGCGCCTTTTAGTCGTGAAGGCTGTGTAATCTTGGTAAAACTCAACCAGTTTGATCCAAGCGATATTGAAACGGTACGAATTCATACTCATCAAGCAGATTGGCTACCGGGTATTGGCGGATTGCAGGTGATGCCATTGCACGATTTCGAACACGAACATGTGGCGCTGGTAAAGTGGCCAAAAGGCGAAAGATTCCAGCCACACCGTCACTTTGGTGGCGAAGAGATCTTTGTATTATCGGGCGAGTTTAGAGACGAATTTGGTGAGTATCCAACTCACACATGGTTGCGCAGTCCGCACATGAGTGAGCACTTTCCTTTTGTGGAACAAGAAACGGTGATCTGGGTGAAGACTGGGCATCTACCCGTTAAATAGCGTGCTTAAGCTAACAACCCATCTTGCAGATACGAAAACGGCTCGAAGATTCGAGCCGCCATTGATGAAGCACTTGAAGGATTATGCGCTCATTATTTTTGAGTAAAGCCAGTCTTTTAGTTCTGCACGGTTGTGTTTTAAAGTGTTCATTTCATGGTCGTCGATTGGGTTTCCTCGCAATTCGAGTTCACGGATTTCTTTGTCGAGCGTGTTGTAGTTTTTAGCGTTTTCAGCAAACGCGGAGTCGTTAGCTGTCAGTTGAGTGATGGTATCCAAATGTTCTGGGAATTCATGAGTTAATGAGTGATTTTCACCTAACATAGAGACCTCTTTGGCTGAGTATATTTTAAGTTAAACAAGCTGCTCAAATCTTAAGCAACGCTTAAAATAACCATAGCATTTCAAAGGGGGTGAATTCGTCGATTCGCCCACAAAAACACCAATAGATTGATTTTCAATTTTTCCTATAAAGTGTTTCCCCAACGCCCTCAATAGTCTAATGCGGAAGATGCCACTATGATTGTTTCATATCGAATTCATAAGGAATCTCAGCTATGCAAAAAATCATCCTGATCACAGGCTCTACAGACGGCATTGGTTTAGAAACAGCGAAAATGTTAGTGGCTGACGAGCATCATGTGATCGTGCACGGTCGTAACCAAGAAAAAGTCCAAAACGTAGAACAGAGCTTGATTGAGATAAACGCAGGTAAAGTCGAAAGTATTGTTGCGGATTTGTCTTCTCCACGCGCCGTGAAACAGATGGTTGCAGAAATAGCAGAGCGCTTTGGCAAGCTGGACGTCATCATCAATAACGCTGGCGTATACGCAACACCAAACGCAAGAACCCAAGATAACCTAGATGTGCGTTTTGCAGTCAACACCATTGCGCCTTACCTACTGACAAAAGAGTTACTTCCGTTGCTTGGCAATACAGGGCGTGTGGTGAACTTGTCTTCTGCTGCGCAAGCTCCTGTTAGCATTGAGGCATTAATGGGTGACAAACCGTTGTCAGACGGTGAAGCTTATGCACAAAGCAAACTGGCACTTACCATGTGGTCACGCGTGATGGGATTACAGTTGAAAAACGTCGGTCCTATGGTTGTATCAGTCAACCCAAAGTCTCTACTTGGTAGCAAGATGGTAAAAGACGCTTACGGCATTGCTGGCGGCGATATTCGCTTGGGTGCTGACATTTTAATTCGTGCCGCACTATCGGATGAGTTTGCACAAGCACATGGCGCTTACTTCGATAACGACATTGAAGCTTTTGCGGCACCTCATCGTGACGCCTTAAACGAACCAAAGTCACAGCAAGTGGTTGATGCCATTGAAACTGTGATTGCGAAGCTTGTCTAACTCAAGCCAAAATAAATATTGCTATTTTTGTTCAAGCACCTAGCTTCGGCTGGGTGTTTTTTTATCTGCATTCCAACAAAATCCCCCGCCCCCTAATTATCAACAAAATCTAAAAACTTATTCGATGAAAACACCAATTATCAACAATTACTAATGTTGTTAATCTTCGGTAATCGGGAATAAGGCGACGTTATATTGCGCTTATCCCCTCTGTCTTTAGCGAGCGATGGCACTGAATCATCCCGCCTTTAACTGGAGATCCATTTATGAACTATGAGGGCAAAGTTTACCGACCATGGCCGGAATACCGCAGCATTCTTATCCAAACTACGCTGGGCTGTAGCATCAATACGTGCACGTTCTGTAGCATGTTTGATGATAAGCGCTTTAAAGTGCGTCCCATTAAGGATGTGTTTAAAGATATTGAGGAAGCGCGTCTTATCTACCCACACGTAGAGTCGATCTTTCTAATCGACGGTAACGTTATGGCAGCACGCACGGATTACTTGCTCAAGATCTTCGACAAACTGCGCTCCACGTTCCCTGAGTGCAAAAAGACTTCACTTTACAGTGGCATGAACGATTTCCGCCGTAAAACCATTGCAGAGCTAAAAGAGCTCAAAGATGCTGGACTTGATATGGCGTATTCCGGTCTTGAATCGGGTGATCGAATTGTTCTAGAGCGCATCAAAAAGCGCATGTCACCAGAACAAGCCATTGAAGGCATGGCAATGGCGAAAGAAGCTGGCATCGAAGTATTGCTCTCTTTCATCTTTGGACTTGGTGGGCGTGAGCGTTCAAAAGAGCACATCATCGCCACAACCGATATTTTGAACCAAATGAATCCTGAGCAAATTGCCCCAATGGCACTTGCGATTCAACCGGGAACGGTGATGGAGCAGGAAGTGAAGAATGGTGAGTTCATTATGCCGACACAACTACAGGTGTTGGAAGAGGAAAAATACCTGCTTGAAAACCTGAACATTGATACTTTTTACTGGGGCGACCATGGCAACAACATCGTTCCTCAAAAAGGCTGGCTGTTGGATTCTCGCGACGATTTTCTAAGAAACATCAATCACGCGATTGCGTCTAACCCAATGGCAAAAGACAACGTCATCCAAACCTTTTCGTGGTAATGATGACGGGTTCAGATAAAACACCAAATCCCTAATAGGAACTAAGGAGTGACGCACAATGTCACTCCTTTTTTCAAGCTCGATATTAAAGAAGAACCGACTTGGCCTTAGGGTTAACTCACCGAAGCCGCTGTAGGTTGGTCAAAAACATCACCAGCTTGTTTCTTTTGCCAACGGTCGATGACAAGCGTCGCAATCAAATCCCCTTCCACATTGACGGCGGTGCGGAACGTATCCAACGGCCTTTCTATCACTAATAAAATGGCTATCGCTTCCAATGGAATGCCCGCAGCTAGTAGTACTAACTGCATACCCGACATGGAGCCCGAAGGCATGCCTGGCGCACCAACGGAAGAGACCATTGCCATGATAAAGATCATCACCAACCCTGTGGTACTCAAATCCACCCCAAATAACTGTGCTAGGAAAATTGCAGCGACACCCTCAAATAGCGCGGTGCCGTCCATATTCATTACAGAGCCGAGCGGCAGCACCATACTGCTGACTTCTGGCGCGACATCTAAATTATCTTCCGCACTTTGTTTTGCCAAAGGCAGCGCCGCCGCACTTGATGACGTTGCGAACGCCATGGCTAATGGGGCTGAAATCGCTTTAAACAGTGCGACTGGAGAAATCCCGGTCATTACCTTAGCAATCGTCGGTAATACCACTAGCCCGTGCACCATCGTGAGCACAAACACCAGTAACGCAAACAACGCGAGTTGCTGAATCAGATTCCCACTTGAGGTCAGCGTAATATCAAACACGATCGCAAAAATAGCAATCGGAGACAGCTTAACGATGCCTCGAATCATGGTGTTAACACTTTTGTTCAGCCCCGAGATCACCGCTAGCAACGGATGACCCGATGGAACAGAAAGCAAAATCGCAACGCCTGCCATAAAGGAGAAAACAACGATCGCCAGCAAGTTACCATTCGCCAGTGCAGCAAATGGATTCACCATCGCCATCTTGACAAGGTTGGTGAGTATGGCGGCACCACCAGCACCTTGCTCGTCAATCAAATGAACATCACTACCCACAGAAACGCTTTGATTAAGTGGCTCCCATGCAGGCAAAGCTAACGACGCACCAAGCCCTAAACTAATGGCAATTAAGGTGGTGAAACTGTAGAAAAGTAGTGTTCGCCCCCCCAGAGCTTTAAGACGAACGGTTGAACCAATATTGGTGATGCCTTCGACAAGAGAAAACAGCACCATCAAACCCACTACCATTTTCAGTAAGCCGAGATAGACCGTTTTGCCCAACATTAAAATTTGGTAGTAATCACCCGACAGTAAAAGCGATTTGTCGACCAGTCCATGGTCCATAAGAAGAAGGATGGCTTGAGCCCCACTCCACGCAATTAGGGCAGAAATAAGAAGTTGAACGGGCAAAGAGAGTTGCAAATGACGCATAAAAAACACCTAGCGCCACAAATCCTGATGATTTGGGCGCTCGATAAAAATGAAAAAATGGAATCGAAGAGTCACGGCTTGGATTAAGACCAAGAGCCTTTGTAATATGGGTTCAATAAACCTTTTACGCGTTTAAGCACTACCAAAGCCGACACGCGGAACCAACCGAAAATAACGCGCTGATGCAGCCTAAAGATCGTGTCGTACAAGCGGCGAACGTAGCGTCCACGCAATACGACTTTGTCATTCATCAATGCGCCAACCGCGTAGTCATGCCCAAGCGCGACGACCATCCCACCGTCTTTGAACACAAACGGTTTTAACTCTTTGCCTTTCACTAAGCGTTTAAATTGCTTCGCCAAATGTGTTGCAGCTTGATTGGCAGCTTGCGCTCGTGGCGGCACAATGTTTCCATCTTCTTGTGGGCATTCAGCACTATCACCAATAACAAACACGCTATCATCGAGAGTAGTTTGCAGTGTTGGCAGCACTTTAAGTTGGTTAATGCGGTTACTTTCTAGACCATCGAGATTCGCTATCCAATCTGGACATCGAATCCCTGCTGCCCAAATTTGTAGATCGGCAAGAATGACTTCATTTTCCGTCACGATACGGTCTGCTTCTGCACGTTGAACTTTGGTGTTTAAGCGAACATTAACGCCTTGCTTTTGTAGTTTCTTCAGTACCTTGGCAGACATGCACTCAGCACTTGCAGGTAGCACACGATCCGCCGCTTCGATGAGCGTAATGGAAAGTTGAGTATCATTTTGGTAGCGGTTTAATTGCTTACTGACTTTCGCCCATTCAGCCGCTAACTCAACACCAGTTGCGCCGGCACCCACGATAGAAACACGATGTGAACCACCATTTGCTAGCATTTGCTTCATCTGTTCCCACGCTTTTTCTGCTTGAGAAGCGGAATCTAAGAATAAGCAATGATCGCTCACGCCCGGAATTTTGAAATCGTTACTGATCGCACCAACGGCAATCACGAGGTAATCGTAATCCAGTGTTAACTGCTGCGATAACCCGGTCTGCTCTGGTGAAAACTCAGTACTCACAGTGATGGTTTTGTTCGCACGGTCTAAGCCTGACATGCGCGCTTGAACATATTGGTAACCGTGGCAAGCAGCATGAAGACGAAACGCAACCGAATCGAGCTCGTTATCAAACGTGCCCGCCGCAATCTCATGCAGTCTTGGTTTCCATAAGTGATGAGAAGATGGCTCAACCAAAGTAACGGTATGGTCAGATTTGTCTGCAAAACTGCTCGCTAAACGCGTGACCATTTCTAGACCCGCAGCACCACCACCGACAACAACAAAGTTCGACATACTCCCCTCCCGGAAACCATCCATCGAAAGATAAAAATCAAAAACGCAGCAAATACGTTTGGAATGGCGGGCATTATATTGGGTTGAAAATAAATGATAATAAGCGGAAAAAGAAAATAACTATTACGAATTAGTAATAATAAAAACTAAGCATCTGAGCCAAATGCTAAAAACAAAAAAGCCTCCACTTTTCGGTGATGGCTTTTCTTCATTGATGTTGCTTTGTCTTAATTAGCGAGGATCAAGACCTAGCTTTTGTAGTACCAGTTTGAAGTTCTCGCGGCGCTCTTTCACATTGTGAACATCACCTGTCGAACACGTCAGGTCCGGACAACCACGGTTAACGATGCCTGAAACGTCATCGATAAATTGAGAACCTTGCAGACCACTATCTACATACTTCTTCAGCTCATTGTGGTAGTTCCAATCCGCGTACTGACCGCCTTCATCGTTGTATGCCTGAACTGACGTTACCCAGTAGAACAGACCTGCGATCCACTTGATCTCTTTGTTCTCTTCCGAGCTACAAATCAGACCTGGGTTTGAACAGAAGTCTAGCTCAGCATAAAGTGGGTTCGCCGGTGGCGCTTCTACCGTTACGCCATCAATTGTCTTACCAATGGTTGATGGATCAACGTGCGAGCGACCTAGGTAGTGGTTAAGCGTACCAAAGTTCTGACGACCTGTGGTTTGGATTACACCACGCCCCCACCAGCCACAGCCTTCAACGCTTTCTTGGCTGCTGCCGTCCCAAATGAACTTACCTGCTTTCTGACCAACGTACGTCTTACACTCGTCGCGTTCCCACACTTGCTTAGACGTATCTACGCTTTCTGGAACATCGTTACAGTGACCGTTGTTTGTCCAACGACCTGCTGCACCGTTCACCAATAGACCGCGCTCTTCAAGTACTGCATCAGGTGCTGCAAAGACTGGAGCTGGAGCACCATACCATTTCGCATGAGTCAACGCACTGACTTCCATCTTGTCATCACGAGGACAAGAGTACGCATGATCTAAACCTGAAACTGGGTTTACACCGTAATCTGCGTATTTCTGACCCAGTTGACCACAACTTGCTGTCATTGGGTAATCCGCAGGCGCGCCGTATTTCACTTCAGACCAGTTGTTTTCATCACACGCGTTGTAGCGGATGGTCTCTTGCATACTTTGCGCAAGGAACGCAGCAATCGCGACTTTCGCGTATTTGATGTTGGTTGCATCATCAACTTCATCGTTCATCAACCAGAACTTATTGCCCGCCACACCAATGTTGTGCATTGCGTTCAAGCCATCTAAGAAGTCGTTCCACTTGTAAACCGTTGACGGAACCCACTGAGACTGTGGCGTTTCGTATAGGAAGGCTTCGTTATCCATCACGCTTTCAGCATTTGCTAACTCTTGGTTTAGCGCTTCAATGCGAGTCAACGAACCTTTCTCTAACTCTTCACCTACGTAGTACAGTGGCACTTTCGCCGTTTGGTAAAGCTCAATTTTGCTGGTTAGAGCTTGAGAGTCTTGATCAAACATCAATGCAAATACGTTGCTGTACGCGGCTTTACGGATTTGCTGATCGGTTTGAGTATTGCCCATGAAGTAATTTGCGGTTTGCTCTGTTGGCATGTTCGCTAACATTGCAGGCGCATCAACGTAATCTGTTACCTGTTTTACGTATTCAAGTGCGTGATGCCACTGCTCGCTGGTTAGTGCCGTGGTTGCATTCGATTTAGTAAACACCACAAAGTCAGCTTTGTTCGCAGCATCTGCTTTGTAAAGCTCGAAACTATCAAGTAGATCGGCAGTGAAAACGGACGCTTCATCCCATACAGACTGACGACCAGAGTGGGTATCGTAAGCAAACTCGCCAATGCTTAATGACCAACCAAATGTCGCTTGTGGTGCAAGGGTGGTGAAGATCAAGTTGTACGCATGCGCCCAGCCTTTCACGTCATCGCTCAGTGCGTTGATCGCATCAATATCAATACGGCTACCCTTGATATCAATGGCATTCGTCAGTGCTTCTTTAACCGCAACGGCACCAAACGATGCACCTTTGTCTTGCGTAGCGAGATCCAGAACATCCGATCGAATCACGACAGATGCAGTACCCGCGTTCTCTGCTTGTTCGATAGCCGACACAAACGAACGTGTCAGTTGCTCTAGGTCTGTGAGCGCATCACTGCTGCTTGCTGCAATAGTCAGTGTGCTTGGTGCTTGAGTGGATGGGCTCGCCACTACGAATGTGTTTGGCCAACCTGCCACTTCTAGACGCACTGGGTCCATTGGGTTACGCAATGATAGCGCTGGCGCTGTACCCGGCTCAGTACCATCACAGTTTAGATGTAATGACCATGAGCTATCGCTGCCAGGAACAGATTGAGTCCAGTACACCGCTGAGTAGGCAATGTTCTTATGAACCATAATGTCGCCGCCTGTTGCGTGATCACCACGAGTCCAGTCTGGGTACACATTAAAATCAGCACACAGTCCACCTGTTGGCGGAGGCGTCGGTGTTTCTACTTTTTCAACTGTGATGTTTACACGTGCTGTCGCCGTTAGATGCTCAGCATCTGTTGCGATCGCTTCTAGCTTAACTGCACCGACTTCTGACGCCGTCCAGTTACAAGAGAACTGGTTTGTAGTTGATGCGTTGAAATCACAGATTTGCTTGTTGTTTGCTTTCACGATAACGCGAGACAAATCGTCATCAGCATCCGTTGCACGAACAGAAATGGATACCGCTTCACCTTTTTCAAACTTAGAACCGTTCGAAGGCGAAGAGAAGCTCACTTCTGGCTTAACAAAGCTTGGAGCAGCTTCAATAGCAACAGCGATACTGCGTTGCTCAACCATTTGGTTGTTCTTATCAAGAACCACCACTTTAAGTGTCGCATTGCCCACTTCATTTGGCGTCCAAGATTGAGAATACGTCGTTTGACCTGCAGCGATGTTACGTTGACCTAACTTGCGGTCATTCGCCCAAAACTCCAGTTTAGAGATCAATTCACCATCAACACGGGCTTTGATCGTCGTTGCCTGACCCACCATCAATGCTTGACCCTGTGTAGGCGCGACGAATGTCAGCTCATGCACTTCAGGTACCACTGGTGGCTCAACTGGCTTCTCTTTTACCGAAATGCTTACCGCTTGTTGTTGGGTTAAACCAGAGGTGTCTTCTACTACAGCTTTGATCGTGTGAGTGCCTGCGCCAACAGAAGTCCAAGTTGCTTGGAATGGGGCTTGCGTTACACGAGCAACTTGTTTGTTGTCGACAAAGAAAGTCACAGCTTTAACGCTGGTGTTGGTTGCCGTAACGTTCGCTAGCATGGCAACCGCTTGACCTTCTTCAAACTCAGCACCGTTCACTGGCGAAGCTAATTGAAGAGAAATTTCTGGTTCACCTACTTCACCTTCGTCATCAGCGATCAGACGAATGGTATTTTGAAGAAGAGTCAGATCCAATACACCACTCACACCCAGAGTTAGCTCAATACGCTCACCTGCCGGAAGTTGTGATTTCACCCAGCTACCGCTATCAAAAGCCAACGCGAGCGTGTTCTTGAAGACGTTGCCTTGTGCGTCGCTGGTGAACTTCATGCCCGGGTAGCTGATGCCAGTCGCAGACCAAGAGGGAGTCGACATTGATAGGTTTGAATCAAACGTCACTTTCGCATCACGAAGTTCAACTGGCTTTGAACCGTCGTTCGTTAGGATCACTTTGTAAGTGTTCCACCACTGGCTTTCTGAGCCGACGATAGTTGCGTCTGTGATCACTCCTGCGTGTGCAGCAGGCAACCCCATACCGATCGCCAGTGCTAAAACACTTGGCATGATCGCTAGCGTATTCTTTCTCATAATTAAGGACTTATACAAACAACAATAAAAAGGAAAGGCATTATAGAGGGGGACTTTTTTCGCGTCGCAGCGGACAGATGTAACTAAATGTAACCCAGCTTACAGGTGTAAAAGTGCCAAAAATAAAGCGTCAATTTGACGACATTTCGTACGCAATCGGTAAGCAAACAAAAAACTGGGACTCTAGTTCAAAATTCAGAAAGTGTGCACTGGATAAAACAAATCTATTTTCTGGTGACAATCGAGATAAGAATTTGTCTTTACTTTGCTTTTATGCATCTGAAAATCAATAAGTTACAGAATAAAAACACTTGAAACACTTAGTTACATGTTAGCGAAAAAAACGCCAAAATCAGGGCGTTCTGAAGACACAAATAGGCATCTGAGGTGGTTATAAAGATCGTCTTCACACTTCTTAAATGAAGCGTTCAAAATAAGGCATATGAATGATCATCCAGTGAAAACGATAAGTATAACTTTGCAACAAAACGTCAATATCCGGATTGAAGCACGGTTTCAATTGGAATATTCGATGATAATGAGATGCATTGGATCGGTTTGAATCCAAGTCAGCCCAAAAATAAAATATGGAGAGTGTTATATGTCTTTACGTTTAGTAGCAGCAACCTTTGCACTAGTTGGATTAAGCTTTGGCGCGCAAGCAAGCGCAGAGTGTGAAGTGTCCATCGATGCTAACGATATGATGCAGTTTTCGACCAAAACACTGAGCGTGCCAGCGACGTGTAAAGAAGTGAAACTGACGCTGAACCACACTGGTAAAATGCCTGCGCAATCAATGGGTCATAACGTGGTGATTACTGATACGGCAAACCTTCAAGCAGTGGGTACAGAAGGCATGTCTGCTGGTCTAGAAAACAACTACGTGAAACCAAACGATGACCGTGTTTATGCCTTCACTAAAGTGGTTGGCGGTGGTGAAAGCACTTCTATCACGTTCAGCACTGAGAAGATGACTCCGGGAGGCGATTACTCGTTCTTCTGTTCTTTCCCAGGTCACTGGGCAATCATGCAGGGTAAATTCGAGTTCAAATAATCACGCCTTCATCTAAGTATTCTAGTTTGAGATTCTTAGAGCGACATAAATTGAACCTAAAAGAAAAGGGAAGCTGAGCGCTTCCCTTTTTTGTATCTGCTCACCTCGGCCTTAAAATGCAAAGTGATCGTAATCCAGACTCTCTTCTCGCTGACTGTATTCAAGCTTTACAACATCGTCGAAGGGCATTGGTTGATAGAAATAGAAGCCTTGGATCAGATCGATACCGAGCTCTGCCATAAACTCCAGTTCGCTTTCTGTCTCTATGCCTTCTGCCACCGTAACAGCACCAGTAATTTTTACGAGTTTCGCCGTTAACCTAAACAGCTCACGACCATTTTTGTTGTTGAGATTAAGCACCAACGAACGATCTATTTTCACTTTATCAAAATCGTATTTCGACAAGTAACCAATTGACGAATAACCAGAACCAAAATCGTCCAAGGCAATCCTCACCCCCGCTTCTCGCAGTGTGCTCAACACACGGTGTGTACGATGCTCATCTTGAATCAACATATCTTCAGTAATTTCAAACTCAACTTGCGAGCAAGACAACGCGCTTTCATTAATCATCGTCAATACTTTTTCGGTGAAGTCTGGCACCAAGCAAGTTTCTGGAGATAAATTAATCGAGACCTTAAAGTTTGGTCGATTCGCCAAAGGCGCCACTTCACGCAGTGTGGTCTCAACCACCCATAAATCCAACTCACTCATTAAGCCGACTTTGGCAAAGTCCTCAAGAAACGTTGGAGGCGTGATCTCGCCCGTTTCTGAGCGGTGACGAATCAGTACTTCAAGCGACCGAATCTCCCCTGTGCGAGCATTAACCTGCGGTTGGTAGAACAACACGAACTCGCCATGCTTTTTCAGATCACTGATGCGTTTTTGTGCCGCGAACTTATTGGTAATTTCAGGGAAAAATGCCCCAGCGACTTTGCCATTGTCTAATCCCTCGTAATTGAAAAAATCATCAGAGACTGACTTTGCAAACAACGTATTCGCATTCCCAATCTTGTCCATTTGCTTGAAGAACGGATAGTAAATCAGCACACCGACTAAGATGATGATCAGTTGTAATACCACGCCAGTCCATGTGTAACCAGTCCCGATGTAACCACTGGCGAGCGGCGGAGTCATCCAGCTAACGATCTCGGTAATCGGTGCCACCAACCCCATTGCTGTTGTAATATACGCGATGACTAACCCCACAACAGGTGCGATTAAAAATGGCACAATCATGACTGGGTTAAACATGATGGGTAAGCCATAAATAATGGGCTCGTTAATATTAAACAAGCTCAACACCAGTGCTGTTGCCGCCAAGGCTTTATAACTGCGATTTTTAGTCAGAAACAGCATACACAGCACCAACGAAATGGTGTTCCCTGCACCACCCATTCCTGCATAAAAATCAAAGAAGTTTGTGGTTAAAATTGGCAGTGGTGTGCCCAGCGCTTCGTGGTTTTCTATCGCGACACGAGTTACCTCATAAAGCTCTGACTTGTAAGGGGCAAAAATGATGTGACCATTGATGCCAATCGACCAAAATAGGTTACGCACAAACTCATAAATGATCCCATCAAGCAACGAGTTTGGGTCTAGTTTCGGCAGTAACAGATCTGCAATATCAGCGGCACAGAATGCCTGTCCAAGTGCATAGCCCAACACAGTGTAACCAACCACCAAGACTACGGTCGCCATGATGAGGTTGTATGATTGATCCACCACATTTGGTAAATCAGAACGCATAAACCATCTGCGGTTTTGCATGAAGCGTACAGACCAAGCGACAACTGTCGGAACCAGAATCGCTAATGGGTAGTTACTCGGAACAACAGTACCATCTTGCAATAAGCCCCATTCGTTACAGACGATAAAGTAAATCATCAACGAAGGCGTTATCACGTTTACTCGCGAGACTTTTAGCAAAGAGGAAAGGAACTGCGAGAAGTACACTAGAAGCAAAATGGGAAATAGCTTCCAAATAATGGCGCTTGCTGCCCCAACAGTCATACCAAGTTGTTCATA
Source organism: Vibrio sp. SSH13-20 (assembly GCF_040104475.1). Lineage (NCBI taxonomy): Bacteria > Pseudomonadati > Pseudomonadota > Gammaproteobacteria > Vibrionales > Vibrionaceae > Vibrio > Vibrio sp. SSH13-20. Next base: position 41,460 of record NZ_JBECOU010000007.1, on the reverse strand, counting down.
GCCTGCGATCATCAGTAGGTTGCTCAACAATGTACTGAATGCAGAAATCAATGAAACAGGCAGCAACATCACTAAGACGTTACACAAACCATTAATGTATAAGTTGGAAGAAATTACAGTAAAAAGCCGATTAATGTATCGATTGTTCATTTGGCTCAGTTAATCCATCAAAGTACGACTCAAAGAGCCGCTCAAGAAATTCGCCGCAATTAAATCCATTTAATTTGTTTCGCAATGAGGGAGAGTTTCGACAAACACGTCGAGGACGGTATCATTCGAGTAACAAAGCGTTGATCGTTCAACGTTGCGAATAGTCACTCAACAAGGGTAGCCACAGCCAACTTGTTGTAATCGACCAAACAGAAAGAGCACCTTTTAAGCCCCTCGGTACTCTCTCGTTTGATAGAAACGCGTTGCTTCTAAGGTCAACGTCGTTCGTTAATTCGCCTGCTATTTAAGCAAGGAGGCGCACATTAGCGCCAGCAAGTCTATATTTCCACTCGACTTTGTAATTGTGACGATAGAAATGGTTTTTCTTGCTGTTCACCAAGAATGTCTAATAAAGGCGATGGACGAGCAAAGAAATAACCTTGCACTTTGTCCACGCCGCAGCGTTTAACAAAGTCATATTCCGCTTGCGTCTCCACCCCTTCTGCCACGACTTCACAATGGGTGATGTGACCCAGTTTCGCAACCAACTTGTAGAGATCTTTGCCCTTTTGATTGTTTGCATCCAACAAAAGTGAACGGTCTAGTTTGATCTTGTCGAATGGGTATTTCAGCAGGTGTGGAAACGACGCATAGCCTGTACCAAAATCATCCATTGCAATACGAATACCCTGTGCCTGAAGCGCTTCCATTGTTTTGATCAAAAAAACCTTATTGCTGAGGATCGCTTCTTCTGTGATTTCAATTTCCAACCACTCAGGAGAAATACCGTAATGGGCTAAACGCGAAAGCAAATGCGGCACAAACTCTTCTTGTTCTATCGTCGCCACCGCGATGTTGATGGCAATACGACGATCTTTCGATAAGCGCATTTTCTGCATGTCTGCCAAGACTTTCTCTATCACCAACTTATCTAGCAATGGCATCGAGTTGAGCATCTGAAAATCACTCACAAACGTCGGCGGGCATAACGTGCCATCTTTATCGATGTAACGAAGTAGCGCTTCATAAGAAAACTCACTGACGTTTTTGGTCGACTGGAGCTTTTGATAGAACATCACTAACTCACCTTCACGCAAAATCGTGGTTAAGCGTTTCTGCGCCGTCGACTTACTGATACTGGAGTTGTTCGACGCCTTTACGTTACTTAGCAGTGATTTAAATATCGAGCTTTCGATACCGGTATAAGCCGTATTCGCACGAAACTGTGCTGAGTATTTTCCTGCGTACGCCAAATAAAACGGTCGATAGATGAAGATGCCCAATACAATGATGAAGGCTTGAAGAATCGAACCTTCTATTTGATTCCCCATCGCCATATAGCCACTGAACAAGGGTGGTGTCATCCAGTTCACAATATTCTCTACCGGCGATACCAACCCCGATGAAATGCACAAAAAGGTGATGACAAAGCTCACTAGCGGCACGAGCACAAAAGGAATGATCAAAATCGGGTTGAAGATGATTGGCAAACCAAACAACAAAACCTCGTTGATGTTAAAGATCACCAGAGGCATCGCTGCCAGAGCAAGCATCAAATGATTGCGCTCTTTAGCAAACATCAGCACACAGAAAAGCAAACTGATCGAGTTGCCAGATCCGCCCATCGACATAAATGCGTCGTAAAAGCCTTGGCTAATCACATTCAGTGACGCCTCTCCGGCCTGCCACGCCATTACATTGGCTTCGGTTGCGGCAAAGATCTGCTGCTTAATCGCAAACAACAGGTTGTGTCCATTGATGCCAATCGAGCCAAGTAAACCCAGCACAGTTTGATAGATCAAACCACCTTTGAATGTCAGCGGGTCTACGCCGAGCTCACGAACCATGCCACCTGACAACGCCATAAAGATCGCCGTGAAATGGGACATCACCAACGCGATGAGCACAAATAAGAAAAAGTGCACCACGTGCTTAAGCAGTCGTGATGAAAAGTCGAGGGCTTGGGGTTCTAACAGACGTATCTTGAAAATGCTGCAGTAAACGTACGTCATTGTCGCGCTCAATAACGCCAACAATGGGTTGTTCGGTAACATGTAAGTCTGTGAAAGACTGCCATTCTCTATTGAGATCAAGTAGAACATGATCAACGAATAGATGATGAACACGGCACTCGAAACGTTGGTTTTATGGGAAAGGTAGTAACCCGCCACCACGCAGAATGCACTTGGATATAAGTTGATCAGGATATCTGATACATGAAACAGCAGTTGGGAGAAATCCGCTAAGCCAGTAAAACGGAATACGTGTCCAAAAAAAACTGCCAACGCATTAGACAGAATCAAAGGTAACAGCAGCAATGCGATTGACGCCAAATCCGTTAAATAGGATTTTGACGCTGACTGCCACTGCCCCATCAATGCGAATAGACGTTGAGAAGGCGAAAATTTGATTTTAAAGCCAGTTTGCATGAAGCATCTTAATAGTAATGTTATGAAGAGATTCAGCGGTTTAATAAACAGCCATGCGTGCAACCTTTACCGTTAAGTCGTAGAGCCCGTGGGGAGCCAACCATTACGGTACGGACTATCTGAGTAGTCTTAATTGATGTTTTTATTGTGTATTTTTAGCAACAAGCGGAAGTTGTCTGAGGACAGATTGCGGGCGTAATTTAACGATTATATGCGCCTCGATCCATTAAGATATTTTGTCGTAACGACAAATGAACAATAAAAATAACCCTCAGCTTTGATTGATGAGGGTTAACATTGAGGTGATGATTATTGAGCGAGAACTCAGTGTTCCGGATTCATCGGGAATCGTTGCTCATACAGCTCCATAAAGTCTTTGCGAATCAGGTGTTCTAAGTGGTTGGCTTTGTCCGTTGGACAGAAAATCATGATATGTACGATTTGCTCACCATTGATGTTGCTTGAGATATGGATATGCGGCTCTGCACCCGGAAGATCGACACCGGCGTGTTTTTCAATCATCGCGTTGTAGCGATGCGCGACATCAGCAAAGTAACTGCAATGTTCGTCAATCTTATCGGTCAGTAATGGCAAAATTGGGTATAGGTTGACGAAGTCTTTCACCACAACAGAAAAGTCATGGTAAACGTAACGCTTCATAAAGTTGAGGTTCTTCACTGGGTAGGTGAAAAACATGCTGTTAGGCAACGTCGCGGTTTTTCCTGTGAAGTGGTATTGCCCATGATGCAGGTCGATTTCTTGAATCACTGTCGCCATCATGTTGTGCTCAATCACTTCGCCACATAGCTTACCGACTTCAATCCAGTCACCAATGCGAAATGAACGAGAACTGGCTCGTTGAATCGAACCAGTAAAACAAAGAATAATCTCTTTAGATGCGACAACAATCGCTACTGCAATCGCGGTAACGCTTAGGGCGAACTCGCTGATTTCTGATTGCCATAAGATGAACAACAGGATCAGCGTAAGAGCGAACGTACCGTTTTTGGTTCTCGACATCCAACTGCGTTGTTCTTCCGTAATGAAGGCATCGTCGCCACGAATTCGAGACAGAATCAAACGACGCAGAACAATGATGAACAGCAGGATTAATGCGGAAAATAAAATTTTGTGAGTGAGAAGAAAATCGACGACTAACTGCACTTTCTCCATTACCCGACTCCCTGTTTGGTTTGGATAGGTTGACCTTTGTATGCTAACTACCGCTATGAAAACAGGTAGGTAGCTAGCTTGCGAGAGGACAACCTTACCAAATTATTCCGTCGGTTGCCCCAGTTCGCTCTCTTTAAATACGATAAACGCACGGCGGTTTAAAGCATTGGCTTCTGGAGATTCTTCGTTGATCACAGGTTGAAGCTCACCAAAGGCTTTTACCTCCCACACAAACTGCAATGGATCGAGTTTCGTCTTGAGATACGCCACTACGGTTTGCGCTCTTCGCTCCGCCAGTTGTTCATTATAAGAGAGCGAGCCCACTTGGTCGGTATGACCAGCCACCATAATGCTACCTTCTAAACCTTGCAGTTTGGCGATGAAGTCATCTAATTGTGAAAGGTCTTCCGGTTTTAATTCCGACTTATCGAAATCAAAGTGTGGTGTCATCGCCATGTAGATCTTGCGTTCTGGTTTTGGCGGCTCACAGAAAGGCATCTCTTCGTATTTCTTCGCCTCTTCAAACATAACGTAAGCACGACGGTTTTCGGCGCGAGCTTGATCCGATTTACCCAACGCTAGCGGCTGCGACTCACCAAAGTGCTTCACTTCCCAATCGTATTGCTCTGGGTTGAGTTGTTGCTGAAGATACGCTTCTACCGATTCAGCACGGCGCATAGACAGCTTCTCATTGTACTCATCAGAGCCTTTAAAGTCGGTATGACCAACAATCGTGATGCGCCCACTCAAGCCTTGAATATCATGGATGAACGCATCTAGACTTGCCGCATCGGCTTCACGAATGGTGGACTTATCGAAATCGAAATGTTCGGCAACCGCGATATGAATTTCGCGCTGCGGCGCCAAACATTCACTGATCAGAAATTTGGAGACATTCACGTCCGCAAACTTTTCTCGGTTCTCTTGGCTTACATACGCATCCGCCGAACAACCTGCCAATATTGCCCCTGCGATCATGCCACTTAACAAACGAATCGTCGTTTTCATATCGCCCTCTTATAGCTTACCAACTAGGTTAATGAACACGCCTGATGCGTCGTAATCGTCATCATTCGCTAGGTTGCCATCAAAGCCCGAGAAGTTGTAACCCACGCCGACTTTGAAGTTATCACTCAAATGTTTGTTAACGGAAACCAATGCGCCCTGCTCTAGCTCATCGTAGGTGCTGTCCGTCTTCCAATGGTACTCGCCGGTAACATCCCAATCTTTCATGACACGATAAGATGCACTCAAGCCGTACAATGAAATTTTGCTATCGACAGGAATGTCTTCGCCTGACTGACGAGTGAAAATTTCATGTTTGTCCTTATAAGCGTATTTCGCGCCTAAATCCCAGTTTGCATCCAACGAATAGATACCTTCAATTTCGATGATATGGCTCTCTTCATCTTTGTAATCTACATCGCGGTTGAGCTGGTCGAAATCCACCAAATAGGTGTAGCGAGATAACAAGTTCAAACGGTCGTTGTAGATTGGGCGATACGCCAGTCCTGCCGTCGACTCAATAAAGCGAGCCAATACTTTATCGCTCGACTTACTCTCAGAGCGCGAGTAGTTGAACTTGCCAAATAAGGTGTACTCTTCCGTCAGATGATGCGTGTAACGGTTAGTCGTCACCCATTGGTCGATACGTTTCTTATCTGGGTCTGCGGAATCATCGGTCTTGTCGACACGGTACTCCACTTTGTTCTTGAACAGCACGTCATCGATATCAATCGAAGTGCTCACACTCACCGCTTGGCGCTCTGTGGTGATCTTCTGATCGTCTTCAATTTCGCCTTTTTGGTAGCCGATGCCCATGTCGATGTCGTCGTTCATGTCGTAACCAAAGCCAAACGAGTCAATACGACCTTTGCCGTTGTTTTCATCAACAAATTGGTTTTCTTGGTAGAAATCAACCGTAGAAGTTAGGTCTGCACGCTGACCAACAATCACATTGTTTTTGCCTTCGTATGTGTCATCTACATAGGTTAAATACGTACTGTAATCTTCGGTTACGTCATACGTCACACTCGCTTCTGCGGCATCGCCACGATCGCCAGTGGTGTATTCTGCACCTACCACAAAGTCTTCTAGAATCCGGGTTTCACCACCCAGAGTGACGCTGTCGTTCTCGTCGTATTCATCCGTTTGACCTACGGTTTTCTGACCTTTGATATAAACGTTGTTATCGCTATCCCAGATGTAGTCAGCACGCAGACCCGCTAAGGTGCCTTTGCCTTTTTCATCTTGGTTGTTTAGCTCTTCAACTTGTTTACCCGCCGCCGAGATCTTGATGTGTTTGGTGACCTTAACTTGAGTTTCCAATTCCGCTTGTTGGGTATCGGTGCGTAAATCACCGTCTGATTCACGTTCTTCAACCGAGGTAAAGCGCGTCTTTACTGCAACTCGGTCAGTGGCTTGGAAACGAATTTCGGTACCGTATGACTCTTGCTCTAAGTCGTCATCTTGACTGGCAAAACTGTAGCCTGCATCTTTGGATTTATACCAAGCTTTGACGTCGTTACCCACTGCAGAAAAGACGTTCGGAGCGAGATCGTATAGGTTCATCACCCCTTTCACTTGGTAGATATCACCTTCGCGATCTTCTGCGTTATTGCCAATTGGGGTGAAAGTTAAACCTCCGTCTAAAGAGACGTAGTTAGAATCAGTTTGTCGACCTTTACTGTGCCCGAATTCGGCTTTTAAATAGGTGCCTTCTGAAGCACGCAAGGTTAAGTCTGTGCCGTATGCTTCGTAGTCTTGATTGTCTTTTTCTTCGGTTTGGTAGTTTGCCCCGATGCCGATGTAATCGTTCACCCAACCTTTCACGCGACCACCAGCAGTCATAGAATCTATCGCATCAGTGCCTTGAGGCACGTACTCATAATCCACCGCAAGATAGTTGTCGTAGCCAGAAGAAGGCTGGTCGTTGATAACCGAACCAAAGTTGTCAGAAATGATGTTGTTTAGTGGTCTGGTTAGAATGATGCGACCTTGATACGGGTCGATTTCATAGTCTCGTCCCGATTGCAGTGGCATTTCCTGAACCGTAATGCTGCTGTCAGGGTCAACAACTTTCACCATCACCTTGTCGCTGCCCGGAACCACTTCACCATGACGCAAGAAGTACAACGAACCACCAGTGCCTAAGAATTCATCGTGAGCAAAGAGCGAGTCCGATTCAGCCGCAAAACCAACGATGTTCAGGCGATCTTCACCAAACTTGGTGGTTGAGCGAGTACGGTAATCACCTTTGAAACCATATAAGCTACGGTTGTAATCGTTGTTGTCTGTACCCGTAATTCCTGTGTTGTAGTTACCCCACAACACATTGGATTTATCGTATTCGACGTTGAGATAAACCTTACCTTTGGTGTTGACCACTTTGTAGATGTTCGAACTGTCACCGTAGTTGCCGTAATACATCTCATCGTCGTCTTCTAGAATGTCGAATACACTGGATGAATCAGAGGCAAACGGGTGCTTAAACATGTCTCGAACGTCACTCTCTTTGGTATCAAAGTGAGTAGTAATTCTGAGTTTGTCACCAAACTTACCCTGTCCAAAGTACGCTAAGCGTCCTTGGTTGTAGATGTCATCTTGGTATTGGTCGTCGACGGCCAATGCCGCTGAGTTACCGGTGACCTTGTTTTTACCAATGTAGAAGTCAGCAAGACCCGCTTGTACCCAATACTCATCTGGAATACGCACATAAAGCTGATAACGGCGCTCTTCACCATTGTCGAACACCACGCGAGTTGGGAATAAATAAGCGTCTGCTGGTAGGTATTGCTCTGCGTATAGCTCACCTTCTTCCACATCGAACTCGTCTTCGCCAATCACAACTTTGTCGACACCTTTTAACCCTGTACCCATGAATCTTGCCAGACCCGCAGAGGTTGGAATGTTGTGACGCATCAACTGAGCCTTACCTAGCTTGCGGCTTTGCTCTTCTTCACCGTCGTTCTTATCGATATCGACTTCAGAATCTGGCTCGACAAGGTCAATCACACCAACCGTCGTCACGTCCATATTACCGTCTTTATCGAAGGCTTTTAAACGGAACAACAGTTGCGTGTTCGATTCAAATTGGTAGTCTTGCGTGGTAGCGCCGTCCCAAACAATGTTGAAGTCATTAGCAAATTGCTGTCCTTCTACCACGGCTAATGGGTTCACTAAACCGCGGTCTCCACCCCGAAACACCTCAAGTTGGTAATGATCGACGTAGTAGCTAAAGTTGGTTGTGATAGCGAAGCTCATTTCTTGCAATGGCTTGCCATCTTTCACTTCAACATCACTGCTAATGCTCAGGTCAAGAACTGGGTCAAATCGCATGATGTCGCGGCTTACCCAAATCGCACCTTGGTCGAGATAGATACGTGAGTTATCCGTTTGTTCGTGAGCTTTTACTTCAATACCCAGAGAGTCACTGTCAAGTTTTTCCAATTGGCTGGTGTCTTTCGCGTAGGAAAGTATCGGCAAACCAGCCGCGATGCACATTGTCAGTTTTGATGGTCTCAATCTAATCATAATAATCCTGCTTAACCGTTTGAATTGTCGGCTGGGACGCACCCAGCCAGCGTCTGTTCTTCGAACGGTTAATCATCCCCACTGCTTTGAATACTGAAGTTAAATTTCGTCAGCTTGTTTGGTGTAATTCGGCGTACTTTCGGGTTCTCACTGATCACCTTCATGCCTGTTGGTAGCGAGTCTGTGTCAACTTTGACCAAAAACTGCTTACCTTTCTTATTCAACACCCACTGATCTGGAACGTGGTATCGACCATATTGGTCTGTCTCGATAATGATGCCTTCGACGGTCAGTAATCGAACGCCTGGAATGCCATCTTCGTATAGCCCTTTGTTCTCTACGATGATTTCCCATAAATACGCATCACCATCTCGGTAGAGGTTTCTCACTACATCAATGTTCTCTGCTGACAGACCTTTTTTCTTGTCTCCTTTGTGCTTGGTAATCGCATTACCTTGCTTGTCGAACTCGATATGCGTGCCGTTATCCGTGGTCACCTTGAATGGGAAGCCTTGGCGAGTTCGAGTCTTGAATTGGAATGCCACTTTGTTGCTGTGCTCAAGCGTTCGATTGCGTGACAAGCCGTATAACTCATCCACTTCGTAGCCTTTGTCGATGCTCGACATCAGCACACCTTGACCTTGTTGCGTGACTTGAACGTCTTTAAGCTGCGTTTCAACACCATCTTGCGTAATGAAGGTTGAACCGGGAATGTAGTCACCTGCGGTTAAATCGACATCGATATAAATATCATCCGCTGTCGCATCTGCTTGGAAGCCGTCACCATTGTGATCCTCAAACACCTTGCCGATGATCGAAGCGGTGTCGAATACCTTATCTGGCATCACTTCCACCGTTGCACTGGCTAGATTAGATTTCACCACATAGCTTGTGGTCGCGCTCTGAGCAGAGAAGCTCTCTGCTGGTGGCGCTTCTGCCCATGCAGTGTTGGTATAGACACCAAAGGTGGCACCGACACTGACCCGCATTAGGTAACGAATACGAACAGAATCAGCCGTTTTAGAATCGCCTTTGCCGTAAATATTCATGTCACCAACGTCAAAGATCAGCTGATTGGTTTTGGTCGGGTCCACTGAAATTTGAATATCATCTGAAGTGTCAAATACACCATCAGGACCGCTATTCACCATCTCAGTAGAATCTGGGATATAAGCAAAGCCACCTGGGTAACGGTCCACCAAACGCACACCCGTGAATGGGTTTTCTTTATCTTCGTTAGTGATGGTTACTTCGTACTCCACCACTTCACCTACACTCGCTTCTGACTTACTCGCAACCTTAGTTACGGTCAGCATGCCTTCGTTGTAAGCTTGTTTCTTCACTTTGATAGTGACATTGGCGGTCGCAACTTCGCCCGTCGGCGCGGTCGCAGTGAAAACGTTGGTGAAGTTGTCATCAATACCCTGATTGATCTCGCCTGCCACCACAATTTGATACTCGTTACCTTGGTAGGCTTTCATAGTGTGGTTTGAGTCAACATTATTATCTGAGTCAACCGATACCACAGCACCAGATTTAAGCTCGGTGATGGTCGCCGTCCACGAGGTAAATAACGCATTTCCATTGCTGCCAATCAACTTATCGATTTCATCCAACAAGTTAACGTTGTCAGCATCAGCAGAACCACGGTTGGTTGCCGTCATGGTAAAGGTGATTTCATCGTCGTCATTGGTGTATTCGGTTTTATCCGCAACCTTGGTGACGGCTAGGATGATCGGCTGTGGCTTAATCGTAACGAAATCGTCAGCAAGCACATCACTCTCTGTTTTATCGTACGCATACGCATGGTTGGTAATTTCCCCCATGGCATCCACGTTCACGACACCTGTGATTTCGATTTCCAGTTTGTCGTTTGGAGCAAGCACTACACGACTATTGATATCCACGTTATCACCTTGGATTTTTGGCAACACGATGGTTCGAGCATCACTGTATGAACTCGTCATTCTCCAACTGGTGAATGCAGCGGCTTCGGTGTCATGAATCGTATTCACCTTCAATTCAGAGAGCAGGTCTTTAAGTACAATCTCTTCGGTGAATGAGCCAGATTCGTTACTCAGCACGACATGGTAAGTTGCATTTTCGCCCGGACGGTAATATTCCTCGTCAACGGTTTTCTCAAGCTTGACGGACTCTGGCATCGATAGCAGCGTTGCACTCGCTTCTTGAGTATCACCGCGGAATGTGGCACTTGCGGTGTTTTCAATCTCACCCGTCGCATATTGATTAACAAGCCCTGTGACCACAAACTCAACTTCATCATTCGCAGCAATCGTCAGCATTGAGTCAATGTCTGCGTTCACTCCCGGAATGTTAGTGATGTCTGTTTCTGGATTGCTCTTATTCACATCAATACGCCAAGAGTCGAAGGCTTTAACGGTGGTGCCATCAAGGCGCACTACGTCAAGATCGCTGATGGCATCTTTCACCTCAACGTCTGTTGCTGGCACCGTACCTTCGTTCTTCACTTTGACACGGAAAGTCGCTTCTTTACCCGGAATGTAGTACTCACTGTCGGTGGTCTTCTCGATAGAAATGCCCTGAGACTGCGGTTGAATCGTCGCGCTCGATTGCTGCGTGGTGCCATTCAAATCCGCAGTGGCAATGTTGGTAATGTCACTTGCTGCCAACGGATTCGTTTTCGCGGTAATCGTGAATTCAACGATGTCATGTGGCGCGATATCAATAACCGAACGAATGTCTCGATCATCTACCGGCATTGGCGTAATCGTCGTACGAGTGTCTTTGCTAGTGGTTTTAATTGTCCAACTGATAAACGCGCGATCACTGACACCATTCACGTTAGTCGTTCTGATACCCGACAGAATGTCATCGAGTTTGATGTCGTTATCAAAGCCATCGGTACCGTTGTATACGCGAACGTGGAATACCGCGTCCTCACCCGGAATGTAGATAGGTGATTCCACCGTTTTCTCTATCCATACTTCCTCAGGTAAGGTTTCCAAAGTTGCCGTAGCATCAATCGTTGCACCGCCAAACTCTGCTGTGGCAGTGTTTACAACGTTTGCGACCGCACTGACATTGACCGTACCCGTAATGGCAAACTCCACCGTATCACCTGGCGCAATATCAATATTGGTAGAGATATCATCATTTGGTCCTGGGACCTTCTCGATATTGGTGCGAGGGTCGCCCTTCGTAGTCACGATTGTCCAGTCTTTGAATGCTGGTGCCATAGCGCCGCCCGATGTCTCCACTTCAAGAGCAGAAATGAAGTCTTCCACTTTGACATCTGACGCAAAGCCTGAACCGTTGTTGGTCACTTTGACGCGGAAAGTAGAGAACTCACCCGGCTGGTAGTAACGCTCATCAGTGGTTTTCTCCAGAACGATGTCACCCGGGCGAGGTTTCAGCGTCGCAGTCGCAGTAAAGTCTTTGCTGTTATGGTTCAAGGTCGCTTGGTTAACGATATCTCCTGTAGCCTCAGCATTGACGAGACCAATCACGTACAGTGTGATGGTGTCATTTGGCGCAAGGTCGATGTTGTAGTCAATGTCCTTGTCCACGACTAGAGAGTTTGCATCCACCGTTGTTAATGAACTGCCCGAGACGTATTGCACTGCCCATTGCAAGAAGGCTTGATTGGTCGAACCATCTACCGTCGTTACTGTCAATGCGCCAATCTCATCTTTCAGGTTGATGTCATTGGCGTAGCTATTATCTTGGTTAACGATCTTCAAGATGTAGCCAGCTGCTTGGTTCGGACTATAGAACTCAACCATCGGTTCTTTTGTGAAGGTTAAATCTGGGATTTTTGCTGTACTGGTCGCGTCAGCAGTCTTGGTCGTGCCGTTATAAGTCACTTCGACCTTGTTAGTGACATCCCCGACAACTTCCGGATCTAGCTCCCCTTCTACGGTCAGAGTCACAACGTCATTTGGACCAATATCCAAACTACCGTCCAAGAACTCCCCTGTCGCTGATGGGAACTTTGTATCACCAGTTTGCGAAGCTGCATTAAAGAAGATAGTGCCAGACTCAAACGCTTTCACCGTTGCACCAGTAATGTTGGTAGAGGTGATGTCGTTTACAAGGTCTTTAACTTGAACGTCATTCGCCCAGTTCGCGGTCGTGTTTTCAATTTTGATTGTATAAGTCAGTGTATCGCCAGATTCATACTGGTTCTTATCAACCGTTTTATCGACAGAAAGATCTGCCGTCGCAGCAACATAAGTTGCTTCAGCTGTTTGGGAGCCGCTTGAATCACTCACTTCCACCAGGTTAGTAATGTCGCCAACAAGGTCCGCTTTTACGACACCTTCAACATGCAATTGAACCGTATGGTCAGGGTGAATGTTGTAACGAACTTGATAGCCTTCGCCTTTATCGCCTGTAATCTCCGAGCCAGCAATCTGTTGCGTCAGATTTGGGGTAGTGCCCACAACATTGATTGAGGTAGCAGACCAAGCATCAAACGCGCGCACTGGTAATGTAGAGCCCGCTTTATCGGCGCGAATATTTTTCCAAAGATCAGCGATCAGGACATTCGTTGCGTAACCATCACCGGTATTTTTGACTTCGATGTCATAACCAATGGTGTCACCAGGGTGGTAGATAGCCGGCGTAGTCGACGTGACTTTCGTTACTGTCAAGCTGCCCGGTTCTGGGACAATCACCTTCTCTTTTAGGTTATAAGTGAAAAAGGTCGACCCCGAGTTCAACTTACCTTGTAGTTGGTTGGTAAACTCACCAACTGCGTCATCACGAACATGCCCTACAACCTCAATTAAAATCTCAGTGTAAGTATCGTCAGTCGCTTTACCGCCCATTTGTACTGTGACATCAATGTCGCTATTCGCGGCAATGCTATTGAGGTTAGTAATATCCGTATATGACGGGTTGCCATCAGAAATCACACGAGCGCTGACTGTCCAATCTTTTAATGCTACCTGCTCTGAACCGTCAGCCACTTTTACCTTATAACTGCTAATAGCATCTCGAATATCAATCTTCTCGTTATTCGATGTTTGGTTTCGAATACGCATTTGATAACGAACTTCTGAACCAGGCGTGTAGGTCGGTGTATCTGTAGATTTTTGCGCGATTAGGCTCGACGTGCCTGGGTCAAGAACAACGGGATTACTATCGTCACCATTCACCTTGGCGATGTTAGTGATAGTGCCTGTTGCGTCTGCAGCTACCGTACCATCAACTTCGAATACCACGGTATCTCCCGGCATCAAATCAAATGCCGCATTAAGTGGCACTGTGCCTTGATAATCACCAGTGATAGAGAATCTATCCGCATCTGGAGCACTGATAATGGCAACACTGTAATCTTGGAATGCTGGCTTGCCATCGGATGTGTTAATTGTGTTCAGTTCATCCACGATTGTGGCATCGTTAGCAATACTCTCACCGGTATTAGTAACACTGACTTGGTATTGCACTTGACCATTCGGGTTGTAATGACACCCAGAGCCCGAGGTCGATGGGAAGGTACAAGTGCTGCTGTCAGCCGTTGTACTCAGTACCGACTTTTCAAAGCTCAATACAGGAGCCACTGGTGGAATCACATCTGTGGTATCGCTTTGATTGCCTGCTCGCCCGGTGTTGCCATCAATGTCTCCTAACGCGTCAGGACGAACTTTTCCTTTCACCGTAAACTCTATGACTTCTTCGGGAGCGATATCAACTAACAGGTCCAAGTTATCGGATGCATCATAAGTTTCAATGAAGGTATCCTGCGTTCCCGAGGTACCTGTAGAGGTAAAGATATGAGAGATTGATGTCTCTGAGAATGCCGACTTCGTGGTTCCACCTACGACTTCAACACGAACGCCAGACACGATGTCTTGGATTATCGTCTGGTCACGCCAAACAGGCTCTGTATTAGTAACAGTAAACTTGTAAATCACCTCATCGTTAGGCTTGTAAGTATCGCCCGATGTGTAAGATTTACCTGCAATAGACACAATTTCTTTGCTCACGGCAAGGTTGCTGCCTTCCGGAGTAACCGTCGCTGCACTGAAGTTAGAGCCATTGTATTTCGGCTTCACTACGATTTGATCAAGTGCGTCTTGACGAATTTGCGACTCCATAACAAAGTCAATCCAACCACCTGGAGCAATAGACAGCTTGGCGATATCAATATCGACATCAGCACCGCCTACATACCCATCGATCAGCGTCGTTGCTTCTCCAGAAGTCGTTGCCTTCACAGTCCAACCATATTGATCGAATGCTGGTAGCGTCTGTGAGTCTGCTTCACCATCCGCATTCTGTGCAGTACGAACTTTGACTTTCGAGAAAAACTCTTCGAGAGATTTGTTGTACTCCAGACCTTTACCCTTGTTCTCGATACGCAAGTGGTAAACGATCTTCTCGCTACTCGTTGTGTGATTGTAAGTGGTTTTATGCGTAGCAAACGTTGTATCCGTATACGCTTTATGCGTTTTAGAGATATTTGCTGGCAGCATGTTCACTGGCTCTGATGGCAAGTTATGGCTGTTATCAACGACGGCTACGTTGAGAATTTGCCCTACGGCTTGCTCACTAATCTTCGCCTTAATGGTGTACTTAACAAACGTACCGCCGGTTACAAACTCATTTGCCGCGAGGTTGAAGTTAGTATTGATGTCCGTGTTGTTACTGACTTTACCCGCATCACTGATCGTACTCGCGTCCACACTCGGAGTAATCGTCCATGAGTCAAACGCACGACCTTTCACACCGCCAAAGTAATCCGTTTGAATTTTGCTGATTTCATCTTTGATTGGCATCTGATTGATGTGAACGTTGTTTAAGTTCTTCAATAAGATTTCGTATTCGATGTAACCACCAGGCGTGTATCCACCTGTCAATTCGGTGGTGCCATCTTGGTCATAGAGTTTTACGACGTGTTTAGAGAAATCGTATTTCTCGGCAGATGCCTTAGTCTCTGCACTCACGGTATCGCCGTCGACGGTCAATAGGTTTAGGATCTTACCCACCGCATTTTTATTGACGGTTGCAGTAACTACATACTCAATCTTTGTACCCGTCGGGATGGAGGCATGGGTATTGATGTCTTTGTTATTCGCGATACTGCTATCTAAATCGAGGATCGCTTTATCACTGCCACTCACAATACGTGGCGCTACCGTCCAACCAGAATCAAAGGCTTTTTCATTTTTACCATCGACGAGATCAACCGTGATACCCGACAATTCATCAATCACTGGGATGTTATAGGCGTTACCTTTACCATCGTTTTCAATGGTTAATCGGTAAACCAATGGCTTCCCTGGCTCATAACTGGATTGATCGACCGTTTTACTAAATGAAAGATGGTAGCCATTTGGAACAACTGTGATACCACCGATAGTAATCGTGCCTACGGCGTCCTCACGAACAACACCTTCCACTTCAAAAGTCACCGAATCACCACCAGCCACATCAATCGTTGTATCGATGTTCTGGTTATCTGCAACGGTGCCATCCAAAGTACCATCAGTGGTTCCTTTACCACCTTTGCTATCTTGCTTACTTACATCAACGGTATAGCCAGACGCATATGGCGTATCTTTGCTACCATCAAGTAGCTGAGTCTTAACACTATCAATATCTTCTTGAACTGGATGATCATTCACATAGCCCGTTTGAGAAGAAACGGTCACTTGATAGGTTAAAGTATCACCCGGCGAGTAGAAGTTTGATTCTTTACCGTTAACCAGCAGCTTTCTGACCACGTCACCGCCATTGTAAGCGCGCTCCATTTCGTGGTGAGAAACGTGTGAATCTTCGTCGTTGCCGACATAACGATACACGTAGGCATCATTTTCGATCTTGTTGTTGAGAGTGGTTCCATCCAGTGAGCCAACAACGTTATCTTTGACGCGTGCTTTGATCTGAAAAGTTCGAATCTCTCCAGGGTCTAGGCTCATTGTCGCGCCTTTACCACCCGGTGGGTAGATAAAATCATCGTTAGTGGCAGGCTCGAAATCTGAACCAGTCTTAAACTGCCAGTATTCAAACGGGTTTTGGTCAGGAAAATCTTGGAACTGATTGTCTTTGTCGTTCGCTAGAACTGACTTGATATCATTCAGATAGTCATAGACTTTGAGTCCATGTTCTGTAGTTGAACCATTGTTTTTGACACGGATTTCATAAGTCACGTCTTCACCAGGAATAAAGCGAACTTTATCGGCTGTTTTAAGAATCGAAACGTTTAATGAATCCCCAGATACATGACCGATTTCAGCAGAAGAAGACTGATTCAAATTGGTCGAAGGATCGTAGGTTTCAGCCGTGTTAGAGATTTCACTCTCCTTGTAGTCGTTCTTAACGACACCAGTTACAACGAATGTTACAGAGCCATCAACTCCACTTACATTGGGGTCAATATCGACTCGGGCATCAAGATTTTCATCCGTTTGGTAACCACTTGAGTCCCCTGCATAGCTGCCTGTTTTATAAGGCGAATTGTTTGAGTCAGTTTCAGAGGTGTAACTCCAGGTAGAGAAGGCATTAAGAGCTTTGATATCATCAAATACACGAACTTCGTCTGCATAACCAAGCCCTCTGTTTCTTACCGTTATTTTGAAAGATACCTCTTTTCCTGGAATAAAATCATCATCTGGAGTTGTCTTCACAACAATGATTTTTGGATCATGTGGGTACACGGTAACCGTATCAGCCACAGAAGATTGAATGCCTGAATCTGGCGTTTTGACATCCGCAGTGTTGTTAAAGCGAGTAAAGAGGATTTCATCAGGCGTATCACGATCGATTTGAGCCACAATGGTGTATAGCACTTCCACGTTCGGTGGAATCTGCACTTTGGTATTTAAGTCCGTGTTGTCAGCGAACGTACCAACATCGGTATATGTAGCGTTTCCATCTAGGCGAGGGTCATCCGAAATAATCTCTGCACTAATTTGCCAAGACTTAAACACTGGTTTCGTCATGCCATCTGGCTCAAGGACGCCAGCTTTAATCGTCGACAATAGATCTTTTACTTCAACGTCAGTCGCGTAGCCATTCTCTTTCGCGTTCTTTAGACTGATTTGGTACGTCACTTCGTTGTCTAATTTTGAGTAAGCCGTCTGCTCACCATGGAAGCTTGAATCTGTGTTTGTTTTTACTTGCTTGTTTAACTGAATAACAAAGTCACGCGGGTCAGAGCCACGGTCGGCATAAACCGAGCCATCCACAGTCACTTGGTTAGAGATATGTCCATTTGCGAGCGGATTGGTTTCAGCAACAATGGTGTATTCAATGTAAGAGTGAGGCTGAAGCGTCGCAATCACATTTAGGTTATCCGGGTACTTCACCTCACCAGCAATGCCGGTGTCACTTGCGGTTGCAGAACTTCCGTCATCTTTGAAAGCCTGTGCGGTAATGGTCCAGCCCGTATACGCGGCGATCTCACTACCATAAATATCTTGAGTTTTGACTGACTTAAGGTCATCCAAAACCTGAACTTGGTTAGCGAAACCATCACCATCATTGGTTACTGTGATGGTGTAAGTCAGAGCCTGACCGGAAGAGTAGAAACGACTGTCGACATCTTTGCTCGCACGTAAATTATCGTCCGGCGTTTGTACACCAGATCCTTCTTCCGTCACGTTATCATTGGCACAGCTTGCACTGTCATCCAAAATAAGACCGGTACTCGTATCACTCGTTTTTGCCGTTAGCTTGTATTTGATCGTTTTGCCCGGCGCGATATCCGGTGTCAGTGAAAGCGGGCTTGACGTCCAAGTACCATAACTAAACGAACCAGGGTCCGAACCAATGGAATCCTCACCTGAAATAACATCCACTTTCCACTTTTCAAAAGCTTGACCATCGCCCGCGCCGCCTGCTTGTTCAGTCACCACACAAGTCAGGTTATCTTGCACCAAAAGGTTATTGGCAAAATACTTGGAAGAGCCATTGGTAACCGTGATTTCGTATTCAATCTCACCACCTGGCACATACTCTGACGCCGAGGTCGTTTTGGTAATTGAAATGTCGGAATCCGCAACACTCAGTACTTTCTCTGCATTTACCGTGTCTGAAATACTTGAACTCTTAACTAGGGTGTCAGCTTGATCCGTCACTGACGCAGTGAAACCTTGCAGAGCGCCAATGGTAACAGGGGTTAACGTTGCTTTAACTTGGTAGGTAATCGACTCTCCTGGATAAATCGAAACGATATCATTGAAGTCAACGTTCGTTTGCGTACTGCCCGCATAAGATGAATCTGACTTTCCACCAATGTTTGATACCGTGATGTCCCAAGTATCAAAAGGATTTCCGTCCACATCCGTATTGTTGTAGGAAGAAGTACGATCATTAGCTAGACCATTTGGGCT
Organism: Vibrio sp. SSH13-20; assembly: GCF_040104475.1. Taxonomy (NCBI): domain Bacteria; kingdom Pseudomonadati; phylum Pseudomonadota; class Gammaproteobacteria; order Vibrionales; family Vibrionaceae; genus Vibrio; species Vibrio sp. SSH13-20. The sequence continues at coordinate 22,853 of NZ_JBECOU010000007.1, read as the reverse complement.
AACCAAATCTTTAATATTCTGTTTTACATGATAATTGTGAGCAATCGCTCCGCCGTTGTTGGTGACTTTGATTTGAAAATCAACCTCACCGTTAATTAAGTAAGGAGATGTCGACTGTAAAGTATGCGCCAGAGCGATATCTGGATCTGCCGGAGGCGTTGTAAGTTCACTACTGTTAACAGTGCCAGCACGAGTCGTTGATGTCGCTTTGGTGACAATGTCGCCAACAAGGTCATCAACAACGGTCGCTTTGATGGTGTAGGTGACGTGACCACCAACAGAGAGCTCAGCGTCTTTAACCGACAAATCACCAGAAGTAGCAAAAGTACCCGTTTTGCTGCCGGACGAGGCTTTAGCACTGATATGAACATCACTGAAAGCTGCACCTGTTGAGCCATCTTGTTTTTGAGCCGTCAGCGTCTCGAACGCTTGCTCGATATCTAAGCCTTTAACGGTAACAGAGCCTCTGTTGGTCGCAATCAGCTTATAAGTTAGCTTACTCCCCACTTGGTATTGAGCCGGCTGAACGGAAGCTTCTAACGTGTAGTCGTAATCCGCAGGAGTAAACGTAATCGTTGATGTATTGGTAAACGTCGTTTCTGTGCCGGAAACGGTACCTTTTACCTCGGTGTTGCCTAAGACAATATCCTCAGCGGCGTCATCCGCAATGGTCGCTTCAATTTGGTAAGTAACCCGTCCAAAAGGGAGTAGGCTAGCCCCATTCACATCGAGGTTACTGTTACTTGCGGTGTAAGTGCCTGGGCTCGAACCTAATGTATGAGAATCAGAGATTGTTAAGCGGCTAAATGCTTTATTCGAACCAGACATGACTTCCCATATCTTATTCGTTACAGCAACATTACCAATAGTATTCGCTGTTGTATTTTTCACATCAATGGAATAACTGATTACTTCCCCATTTTCATAAGCAGTTCCTGATGTGGGACTAAACGATATTTCAATTTCCCCCGCGGCCATCGCTTGGGCGGAAACTAAAAACATCAAAAAGAATAAAGCGAGATAACGTTGAATCACTGGCACAATACTTTTCCGACTCATACAAAATATTAATCATTTATTGATTTATGACAGGACAGCGCCCCGTCAAAATACAGGCGTCGAGATACTGGCGACAGAAACGCTCCTTTTGTCACGTTTCTGTCAGTTATTATTCGACATGAGTTAAAATTGTTTGGGTATTAGCTCTGATTCATTTTTGCGACAGATTTGAGCTGTGCAGACGTAATAAATTCACCAAAGGTTTCACACCAAACAATGACTGACGTGTAGTTATCTAAGGGCAGATCTTGAGGAAGAGTGACCATAAAACGGTCAAATGTTTTCACCTCTCCCACCTTCACCATTTGTGACTTCAAGCGATTAAAATCCGCCTCGGTTTCAACAAACGTTGGTGAGAGATACAGCTTATAATCCGGTCCGGGAGCTAATTCTCCTTGAAAAGCAATCGTATCTTCAGTGACCCATAGATCCCCTTCTCCCCAATGAAGAAAGTCACTATCTGTTCGATTTCGCTCGAACATGCCACGGTAGAGAACACCTTCCGAAGAGTTAGACACAACCGAAACATCTGGTGAATCAGGTTGGATAAGAATAGGCAGTGCATAAATACCCGCAGCAAAACCCGCCACTGCAAACAAGATGTGGCTCACAAGCAATAAAATCCATTTCATCGTTATACCTAGCTTTAACTAACAAGACGTCAATATCAAAGTTAGTTCATAAATCCATTTAAAACAGAGCATTACTACAAACTCAGAAATTTCCTATATAGTTTTAAGGGCAATATCACAATTTCGGTGATAATTTCCCCAACCCATCGTCTTTTTAAAAAGTATGTCACTGTTTTTTAATATATGAGTCCTAACCCGAAGCACGAAAAATAGATATCGTCGCCACTGGTTTTAGAGTGTATCGAAGCAGAGGAATTATCATTCGGCATCTTTTGCGCAAAGAGTTTTTTAAATGCCTATTTCAAACGGTGAAAATGAATGTACTCAAAAACAGGGGGGGAGAATAAAGAGGAAAGTAAACGACTACCGATAAAATAATAAGAAGTACTCTACTGAAGAGCACTTCTGTACCCAAGAAAGTAAGCTTAATCAATCAAACTGTCTTGATAGATCATTTTCTTACTCATTCCACCATCGACAACCAAGTTGTGTCCATTAATAAAGTCATTCTCTGGATGAGATAAGAACAAACACGCATTTACAATATCTTTTGCCTTACCTACTCGACCCGATGGATGCTGCTGATGGTCAAAGCTATCTAAATCTTCATACCCTTCAACTTGTATCCAACCAGGGCTTACAGCATTAACGGTAATGGGAGTATCAGACAGAGAAATCGCCATGGATTGAGTCATCGAAACTAAGCCTCCTTTAGATGCACCATACGCATCCCAACCAGCTTCATTTTGATTCCAACGTGTCGAGGCAATGTTGACAATTCTTCCAAAAGATTGAGCACGGTTTAATGCAATAAATCGACGTGAACACGCAAACGCCCCTTTGAGATTGACATCAATGACTCGAGAGAATTCTTCAAAAGTCAGTTGTTCAACAGGTTTGTTAAAGTTAGCGATTGCACCGTTGTTGATCAGAATATCAACCTTACCGTGTGCACGTTGGATCTCATCAAAAGCGAGCTCAATCTGCGTAGGCTGCCCTAGATCGACGTGATAAAACTCGACGTTCGGATTTTGGTTTACGGCAATATCAAACACAATGACCTTCGCTTGTTGGTCTAAATAAGCCTGCGCGAGATACTTACCAATACCTTGGCTGCCGCCTGTAATAACCACCACTTTGTTTTTGTACATACTGCGTTCTTAATTGTTTGAGATGACATTGTTTGAGATGACCTTAATTCTAGAGTGTCAGAGCATTAAAAAATAGGCACGATCCTCGCGAAACCGTGCCTAAAACGTGCTGACTAATCAGCGCTATTGTTGTTATTCGTTATCCAAAGTCCCCTGAGATATAACGTTTAGTACGGTCGTTGTCTGGGTGATGGAAAATTTTTTCAGTCTTACCAAATTCTTCGAGCTTTCCTAGATACATAAAACCCGTGTAATCGGAGATGCGCATCGCTTGCTGCATGTTGTGCGTTACGATAACGATGGTGTACTTCTCACGCAGCTCTGTTATCAGAGTTTCAATGGCGGCGGTGGCAATAGGATCCAGCGCGGAAGTTGGCTCATCCATTAAAATAACCTCTGGCTCTAGCGCAATCGTTCGAGCAATACATAAGCGCTGCTGCTGACCACCTGATAAACCATTCGCATCTGCATCTAGCTTATCTTTCACCTCTTCCCACAAGTGCGCACGCTTTAGTGCAGACTCGACACGCTCTCTAACTTCGGCTTTGCTAAATGCACCTTGTATCTTCAATCCAAATGCCATGTTTTCGTATATCGACATGGGAAATGGCGTTGGTTTTTGGAAAACCATGCCCACTTTGGAACGCAGTTCATTGACGTCCGTATTGCTAAAGATGCTCTCACCATCAAGTAAGATTTCGCCTTCAGCGTACTGATGCCCATACAAGTCATATATACGATTTAACGTACGAAGCAGTGTAGACTTACCGCAGCCCGATGGACCAATCAGTGCCGTCACTCGGTTTTTATAGATTGGCATTGATACGGATTTCAACGCTGCATCAGAGCCTTTGTTGTAGTAAAAATTTAAGTTTTGAATGTCCATACGATGAGTCAAACTTGCTGAGACATCGTTGGCGCTAACACTGTTTACCAAAGTATTCATAATGGATTCATTCATGCTTGCTCTGACTGGATTTAATGTTGCCGTGTTCATGCTCTTCTCGCTTTTAATAATTGCGGCAACGACGTCGCCAGTACGTTAACAATCAAAATAAAACTGGTGATAATCAATGCGCCAGCCCATGCCAGCTCTTGCCATGAGCTGTAAGGGCTCATAGCAAATTGGTATATCGTCACTGGTAAGTTTGCCATCGGTTTGCTCATGTCGGTCGTCATAAAGCTACTGTTTAACGCAGTAAACAAAAGCGGTGCCGTCTCCCCAGAAATACGAGCGATGGATAAAAGAATGGCAGTGATAATCCCCGGAGCTGCGGCGCGGTAACTAAGTTGGGTGATCACTCGCCATTTAGGCGCCCCTACACCGCTTCCCGCTTCTTTCAACGTTGGCGGAACCAAACGTAGCATCTCTTCCGTTGAAGCAACGATCACTGGTAGTGCGAGAACGGCTAATGCGATGGCACCTGCCCATCCAGAATAACCGCCTGTCGGTACCACAATCATGGCGTAGACAAACAACCCGACCAAGATAGAGGGAGCACTCATTAACATACCGTTAAGAAAGCGCAGCGATTCGGCCACTGTGTTTTCTTTATCGGCTTCTGCCAACCACGTGCCCGCAAGAACCCCAATCGGTGCAGCAATCAGAATGCCCAAGCCAGTCAGCATTAAGCTCCCCACAATGGCATTTTTTAAGCCACCTTCACTGCCCGGACCAGGCGTTAACTCGGTGAAGATAGCGAAGCTCAGGCCCTTTATTCCTTCACCAATCAAGGTGTATAAGATGCTCGCGAGAACGAAGACACCGAACGCTGCCGACAAAGTGCAAAATGTTAGAAAGCTAAAGTTCTTTAATTTTCTGCTATTCATGATGACTTCCTTAACAAACGACGAGCAAAACCCATCACAAAGAAAGTGATAAGAAACAACACCACTCCCAGACCAATTAACGATGCGATATGGATTGGATCTGTTGCCTCGTTAAATTGCTGAGCAATCGTCGAAGAAATGGAGCTTGCTGGCATAAAGAATGAAAATTCAATACGGCTCGCACCACCAATAACAAAGGCGACAGCCATGGTTTCACCGAGAGCGCGACCGAGACCTAAAATGCCAGCACTCACTGTTGCATTCTTAACTTTAGGGATAAGCACCTTAGTGATGACTTCAAATGGTGTCGCTCCCGTTCCATATGCTGCTTCACGGAGGACATCCGGAATGGATTTCAATGCGTCACGCGTTAAAGAAGTCATGATAGGCAGAATCATAAATGACAAGATGATCCCCGCCGCCAATAAGCCTATCCCAATCGGCGGACCATTAAACCAACCACCTACCAAAGGGATATCGACCAAATGCACACCGGCCCACATTTGGAAACCTTCAGAAAACCAAGGAACGAAGACAAACAGTCCCCACATACCGTAGATGATACTTGGTACAGCAGCAAGCAGTTCAATGGCTTTACTTACTGGTTGACTCAACCATTTAGGAGCTAACTCAGCAAGGAATACAGCCGTACCTAACGCAATCGGTGCAGCAATAACAATAGCGATGAAAGAAGTAACCAGCGTGCCATAAATTGCTGAGGCAGCGCCAAATTGACCGTTAATGGGATCCCAAATATCTCTAAAAATGAAGCCTGGACCAAATTCCTTAAAGGCTGGCCAACCACCTTCAATAAGAGATAATAAAATACCAATTAAAGTTACAAAAATTAATAAAGCACTAGCAAAACTCAGCTTATTAAAAACCGAATCGCCGTTCACTTTACTTTTAATAGCTAAAGTAGTCATAATATTTTATATAGTAGCCTGATAAATATATTACTTATCAGGCTACTTGATTAATTATTGAATAATCGTGTGACCGTTAGATTTCAAACCCTCTTTCCAAGTCTCATTAACCATGTTAACGACTTTATTTGGCATTGGGATGTAATCCAACTCTTCTGCAAGTTGACCTTGCTTATAGCTCCATTCAAAGAATTTCACGATTTCTTTCGCTTTGTTCGCATCCGCCTGCTCTTTATGCATAAGAATAAACGTCGCTGCTGTCATTGGCCATGAGTTTGCACCCGGTTGGTCGTTTAACAATAAGTGGTAACCCGGAGCATTATCCCAATCAGCATTGGCAGCTGCAGATTGGAAAGTGTCCATGCCTGGGTTTAGAAACTTGCCATCTTTAGATTGCATTTGTGTATAGGCGAGATCATTTTGCTTAGCAAAGGCATACTCTACATACCCAATGGCTCCTCGGGTACGGTTAACAAAGTTTGCTACACCGGCATTGCCATTCCCGCCAATGGTTGTTGCTTTTTTCGGCCATGTAATGTCTTTGCCAACACCAATAGACTTATGCCATTCGGGGCTTACACGGTCGAGGTAGTCCGTAAAATTGTAGGTGGTGCCAGAACCATCTGAACGGTGGACAACATAGATAGGTTGATTAGGTAGGTCGACACCTTTATTGAGTGCGACAATCGCAGGATCATTCCAGTTTTTGATGTTACCAAGGAAAATATCTGCGAGAACTTTACCTGTTAGTTTCACCTCTCCAGCATCAATACCAGGAATGTTCACCACAGGAACAATTGCCCCCATCACCATTGGAAACTGAATCATGCCCTCTTTGTTCAGCTCCTCGATAGTCAGTGGCGCGTCAGTCGCACCAAAGTCCACTGTGTTTGCTGTAATCTGGCGAATACCACCACCAGAACCAATAGCTTGGTAGTTAATCTGAACACCCGTTTCCTTCTGGTATTGCTCAGCCCATTTCGCATAAATTGGATGAGGGAATGTCGCACCAGCGCCGTTGATCGTTGTTTTAGCAGCAACGCCAAATGATGCTGCAACCAGAACTGAAGACACTAGAGCTGATTTCATAAATTTCACAATATATCTCCGATATAATTTAGTGAGAAATTTGGGCTAATTAAAAACCAATATTTAATTAGCCCTGTTAGTTTTAGTGTTCAAGTAAAACTAGGTATTGAAATAAATAAACAGTCAATCGGTACTAATCAATCGACGCGTTGAGATTAAAAATTTAATATGACAGTTTTATTAAAGAAATAAGTTAAACAGCTCAGTGTGAATAACAATTATCTCCCGCAAATAATTTATGATAAGAAAAATTCACAAACATCATATGAAATCTATATAGATAGGGTTGTTTCTAAGGAAATATGTATGCAATGCAAAATAATAAGATTGCAAATTTTAAATATTGATGAAGGGTAAGGAGTCCTTTAGACTCAAATGATGGATATGTTACTCATCTTCAAAATTTACCTCTTCTATGGCTTAGCTTTCTTCGCCATCTTTTTTGCGATTCTGTTTCGAGATCTACGCAAAAGTCGCATTGCTATTGCTTCTGCTCTGCCCATTCTGGCTTTATTTGGTTTCATCCACGGCTTCCATGAATGGTCCGAACTTTACTTGGTGATGTATGAACACGAATTTACCCTGACTAAAGGCATAGAGACTTTCAAAGTATTTAAGCTCTTGTTCTCATTCATTGCTCTCGGGGCTTTCGCTTGGAAGATGCTAGATCTGACCAGTTGGAAGAAGGTCAAGTACATCAAATACGCCGCGATTGCGGTTCTGGTTCTATTTATCGTTAGCTTGGTTTACCGCTTCGGCAACAAAGAATACGCCATTTATGTCCATAACACCGCTAACCAAGTACGCTGGATTTTTGGTTTAGGCTCTGGAGTCATCTCTGGCCTAGCCATGATGAGCTACGCCAATATTCTTGAAAAAGAAGGTCATGGCGCTTCACTGCCTTTTAAGCTGACGGGGCTTTCTCTCGTTGCTTATGGCATTGCCGCAGGCGCACTGACGGTCGATTTAGGACTTTGGGTGCTGATCGTTAGAATGGTGTGTGCGCTCTCTATCTTGTGCACTCTTTGGATTGCCCTCAGGGTATTTGACGATGAAAAGAACAAGCAGCTTGAAAGTCATATCCAACTCTCTCAACAAGACGCTAAATTAAAAGAACTTGGTGAACTGACCTCAGCGGTTGCACATGAGATTAAAACACCACTCTCCAGCGCAACCATGAGCTGCGATTTATTGGAAAAGCAGCTGCCGGATAACGAAGCAACTCATCGACAACTGGCCCGAATTCGGCAGGGTCTTGAGCGCGCCGCAGAGATCAGCCACGAAGTACTTAACTACGCTCACCATAAGCCAATACGACGTGAGGTAGTTTCGCTCAAAGAGGTTGTGGAACATGCTTTGTCTCTCAATCAATACCGCTTAGAAGGCTTTATTGTCAGTACATCACTAGACGACAAATTGAGTGTGCGAGGCGATGCGGGCCAGTTAGAAGAAGTGGTAACAAACCTCATCGGCAACGCTATCGATGCAAGCCAAGAACATAAACAGATTTATATCGAAACTTATCAAGACAAACTCGTAGCAACACTCTCAATTTCGGATTGGGGAACAGGGATGCCACAAGACAAAATCGCCAAAGCAAAGACGCCGTTCTACACCACAAAACCTCGGGGAGAAGGTACGGGAATGGGACTGGCTATCAGTAATCAAATTATCTTACAACACGGTGGCGAGCTAAACTTGAGGAACTCGAAGAAGAGTGATCAGGTAACAGGCTTAACAGTTGAAATCCGCTTACCAAGGAACATTGAATGACATTAAAACTCTTACTTGCAGAAGACGATGTAGAATTGAGAGAGGTCCTCGTTGAGGCATTAACCTTGGAATCGTTTGAAGTCATCGCATGTGATAATGCAGAGGATGCGTTAGATATTGCTAGCGAGCAACATTTTGACTTAGCGCTATTCGACGTGGTGATGACTGGGATGACAGGTATTGAAGCTCTCTCCACTTTAAGACGTCAACACCCCAACATTGGTATTATCATCACAACGGCATTTGCTACTGTTGACGTTGCTGTCGACGCCATGAAAAAAGGGGCAGATGAGTTTCTCACTAAGCCTTTTAACCTCGCTGCACTATCGGTCACCTTAAAGCGCGTCCATGCTGAACGCTCACCAAAATCCCCTCTTGATGAAAGAAAGCATGACCAAATCTTTAGTGCGTTATCCAACCCAATTCGCCGCTCGGTAATCAAGCAACTTAAAATCCATCGTAAAATGAAGTTTATGGATCTATGTCGAGTGGTGGGTATTGAGGATCACACCAAGTTTAATTTCCACTTAAAACAGTTGGTCAATAGTGGTTTGGTGATCAAGGAAGACGGTCGTATTTATTCACTGACTGAACAAGGTCAACAAGTACATTCCAGTATGCTTTAGACCTCGAGTGTCTATTTGAACTCAGAATGAGAACCCCAAAAAAGCCGACTCAGAGTCGGCTTTTTGTTTATTTGTACTTTTTGTCTACTTGCGCTTTTTAGTTTATTTACTTCGCCTTTACTGCTCAATAGAACGAATTACTTTGCATGGGTTACCAGCGGCTACAACATTCGCTGGGACATCCTTTGTCACGACACTACCCGCCCCAATAACAGAATTCTCACCGATAGTGACACCAGGGCAAACAATCACACCGCCCCCCAGCCATACATTGTCACCAATCGTAATTGGCGTGCCAAATTCAACGCCTTCTTCCACGCGTCCTCTGACATCGAGAGGGTGACCCGCAGTGTAAATTTGCACGTTAGGAGCAAACAAAACATTGTCCCCAATGTGGACTTCCGCGACATCTAACACCACGCAATTGAAGTTGGCATAGAAGTTTTTACCCACTTTAATGTTTGAGCCGTAGTCGCACCGAAATGGCGGTTCAAGGTACGCCCCTTCAGAATCAGGGATCAATTCATCAATCGCATTTCGCCATTCATCCGTATCAGGAATGCTGTTGTTAATCTTTTGCAGAACCTTTCGGCATTCAATTCGCGCTTGGTAGAGCTCTTGGTCCCAAGCATCGTATGGCTCGCCTGCCAGCATTTTTTCTTTTTCTGTTCTCATCGTTCATCTCACCTAAATAAAAGCGCATCAAAGCACATCACAACGTCGCAAAATGTGACTGGCGTAGTGGATTATTTATTTGTGTAAACACTGTGATGAGATTTCAAACAGAAGCTATCCATCAGTCTTCTCGGAATGCGCGATTCATACTCTCCGTTAATGGTTTAACCAAATAACTTAGGGGTGTTCTCGGTTCAGACAGAATCAACACTTCTGCATTCATACCAGATGTCAGCCTATGCTTCGCAACATCGTCTTGAGACAGCGCAATACGAGCGAGATAAAAGTCATCTTGATTCTGCTCAGATAATTTATCAGCAGAGACGGTTAATACTGTGCCATCTAGCGGTGCAAGTGTTCTTGCATTTAAAGCCGTTAAACGCACTTGAGCATGTTGCCCTGGACTGATCAAATCAATATCTTGAGGGCTTACTCGAGCTTCCACCAACAACTTATCGTCTTGAGGAACCAATTCCAATAAGGTTTCACCAGAGCCGATAACACCTTGCTCGGTAAATACTTGCATATTGACCACTCTGCCAGAGATTGGCGCAACAATGGCAGTACGCGCAACGACGTCTTTCGCCGAACGGTACTCCTCACGAATTGAAACGATCTCTTTCTTAGTGTTACGCAACTCTTCTACGATTTCATTGAGCCGTTCAAGTTTTAGCTCTTCAACTTTAGCTTGGTTCTCATCCAAACGCTTGCTGACGGTGAGAGACTGGCGATCAAGCTGACTTAAGGTGCTTCGTACTTCTGCAGCAAGGCGCTTTAGCTGTAATAAAGCTGACTTACCTGAAAACCCTTTCTGTACCAAAGCTTGATTGCTCGCAATTTCCTCTTCGATAAATTTGAGGCGCTCCCTCTCAATTACTTTGGTTTCCTTAAGGTTATCCAATTCCAAACTCGCGCCGGAAACACTCTGCGCAATGATGTTTAACTTACTGTTAAAAAAGCGTTTTCTTGCCTCAAAAATCTTGTTTTGAACAGACTTTGCTTCGGCAACAATCTCACTGTTCACGAACATTGTTAGATCTTGCGACCAAACAATCTCTGGAAGCTCATCCAACTCTGCATTGAGACGATTTTCTTTTGCGATAGTGTGGATGTACTGACCGCCAACAGAGTCCAGCTTAGCGTTAGCTTGACGCTGCGAGAGCTGAATAAGTAATTGCCCTTTTTCAACCAAGTCGCCTTCTTGAACGTAGAGCTTATCAATAATGCCCCCCTCTAGATGTTGGATCTCTTGTCGTTTGCTCAATACAGAAAGATCACCATAAGCAATAGCTGCACTCTCAAGCTTAGACGTCGCCGCCCAATAACCAAGCCCACCTAAAAATAGCGATAGTGTAAGTACGCCAAGCAAAATGGGACCTTTTAAACGAAGCTCCGAAGATGGCATAAAGCGCACCACCTTTTCAGCAGCTAATTCGTTAACGGTTGGCAGTTGATTGCTCATTTCGCACCCTCGGTATATCTGTTCTCTCTTCACCCATTAAACGCTTAAGAACTTCATCTCTCGCTCCATACAGCTTCACGCGCCCCTCAGCCAAGTAGAGCAATCGGTCCATTTGCCTTAACGTGCTTGGGTTATGGGCAATCACAATCACGGTAGAACCTTGGGATTTAAGGTGAGCAATCAAGCGTTGGTACGCCGCTTCCCCCTCTCCGTCTAAGTTTGCGTTTGCTTCATCAAATACAACGACCGAAGGGTCACCATAAACGGCTCTGGCTAAAGCAATTCGTTGGCGTTCTCCACCCGATAAACCTCGTCCGTTTTCACCGACCATGAAATCATAGCCTTTGTTTTTCTTTAGTATGAGCTCATGACAACCAGCTAGCTGAGCGGCTTGAATCACTTTAGCGGGGTCTTCGTCTTTGAAACGCGCAATATTTTCCCGAATAGTCCCAGGAAACAATTCCACTTCTTGTGCTAAGTAACCGAAATGTGCTCCCCGATCTTCAGAAGCCCATGTAGAGACTTCCATGCCATCTAACGTCACTTTGCCCGCAAGAGGCTTGATATTACCAAGGAGCAATCTAGCAAAGGTCGATTTACCAGTGCCTGAAGGACCAATTACGCCAACAGACACACCGGGAGGGATAGACAGCGTAATGGCAGACAAAACTGGCTCCGTTGCACCAGGGTGGCGGTAGGCTAAACCTGTCAATTCGAAGTGCCCCTTAGGTCGAGGCAAAGGCATATCAGACTCATCGTGTTTGACAATCTTGTCTATTTCAAACAGACGGCTGTAAGCGTTTTTTGCCGACATTGCACTGCGCCAAGTGCCGATCGCTTGCTCCATCGGTGATAGTGCTCGACTCATTAAAATTGAGCTCGCAATCATCGCGCCTGCAGTGATCTCATGCTGGATTACCAACCATGCGCCACCACCTAACAAACAAATTTGTAATGAGCCTCGAACAAACTTGGAGAAATTAGCAAGGTAGATCGATTTACCCGCCACACGCTGCTCCAACTGGTTGGATTCATTCACTCTAGAATACCAACGCTCTAAAAAGGCGTTCATCATGCCCATCGCAATGATTGAGTTTGAGTTTTGAGTCGCGACTTCTGCTTGATTGATATGGGAAATCGAACGAACTTCACTCTCTTGTAAGGTTTTGCGTGTCACAAGCTCATTAATTAACCCCAAACTAAACAGCACAATAGAGCCACCTAGGGCTATGTGACCCAACATAGGGTGCAGCAGATAAACGAATAGAATGAAAACGGGGGTCCAAGGAACATCAAGTAAAGGGTATGGCGCTTGGCTACTTAAAAAGCTTTTGATGTTTTGAATGTCTCTCAGCACTTGAGAGGTGTAGCTTTTACCCGTGTGGGCTTGGTATTGAATACTGCGTTTAAGCATAAATACCGACAGTTTTGAATCTATCCAATAACCGAAGGATTTACTCATTTGAGCGCGAGCAATATCGATAAACGACATGGTTAGTAGCGCTGCAAGTACGATAACCGTTAATAAGAAAAGCGTATCAATGGAATAGGAAGAGATTACACGATTGTACACCTGCAACATGTACAAAGGGATTGAAAGTACTAATAAATTTATAAATAAACTAAAGCCAATCAGCAAACCTGTGAGCGTGCACAGTTTCTGTTTAACTTCTTTGAAAACCGTATTTTGCACGATTACATCCACATATGTTGATACGTGGGCGCTAGTAATCTAGCGCCCAATAGAATGACTTAGATAATGAATAAGTCGCTTCCGTATGACTCGATATCTTCTTGCGTGACGCCAATTAGTTTCACAGTTAAGTCTGCACCGTCCGTGAACACTGCGCTGCCGTTCGCATCGTAAGTAAACGTCAGATCTTCATATGATGTTACTGAATCACTGACGATATGAAGTGAATCTTCACCAATAGTGAAATCAACGACCTTCGCCTCACCATGACCACCAAACTTATCTGTGAAGATAAACTTATCTGCGCCAGTACCACCGATCAGCACATTGTCACCTGAACCAGATAGAAGCGTATCGTCACCGACACCACCGTTAAGCTTGTTGTCACCTAATAGCCCTAGCAATTTGTCATTACCTGTACCTCCGCCCAAGTAATCATTGCCTTCACCAGCCTTCAAAATATCATCTCCGGCACCGCCAATAAGACGATCGTCTCCCGCACCACCTACGACGTAGTCATTGCCGCCGCCCGCAACAAAGGAGTCATTGCCACCAAATCCAACAAAGATGTCGTTGCCGCCATCAAAGTCAGTTTTATAGTTGTCACCTGAATCACCGTTGTGCGTATGATTTATACTCATTATTGTTCCCTCTTGGCTTTATTTTTGAATAGACCTTTTCACGTCTGGACTACGACTCAATTTCAGACATAAAAAGTCTAATAAATAACCTCAAAGGAGCGAGTTTGAATATGGGATGAGATTTAAAGCTGACTCAATTATCAAAAAAATATTAACTCATACTTTCTTCAATATTCTTTATCCAATACAAAGAGTTACTAGTAGTACTAAAGATTTCTTTTTGCCCAACTTGTTGCTTGGGTTCGATTCTTTACTTCAATTTTTCTAAAAATGTTATAAAGATGAGATTTAATTGTATGTTCACTGATAAATAAAGAATCGGCAATTTCCATATTTGAGCCACCTTCTTTCAAAATCTGTAGCACTTGTATTTCTCGTCGGGTTAACTCCACTTCTATAGCTGGCTCAATAATTCGATTCACTTCCTTATCTTTGTAATAAGTAAGTAACTGTTCTAACAGTCGACGTGATAACCAGTTTTCGCCTTTTATAATTGCCTCTAAGCCCTGACATAACTTGTTCATAGAATCATTGGGACCAAAAATCCCTTTCACGAAAGGCCACGCAGCCAACTCTTCTATTTGAAGCTCATGCCCAAGGTTAAGCATTATTGTTCCTAGTACTTTTTCATTATTTTTTAAATAATCTAAAGTTTCAGAAGGAGTATCTATAGAAAAGTCAACAAGTAGAAAATACTTCTCTGGAATAAGTTCGTGGTAACTAGGATTCTTGTTATCAATAATCGTAATCTTGGTTTCGGTATTCTTAGAAAGCATCTCCTTGAAGTTTTCACTCTGTAAACTTTGCTGAGTGATCATTAGGATTTCAGGCTTATCCTTATTGTTTTCCATAATGTTTCTCATACTTTCACTAACGTTTCATTCTAAATTTAATAATTATTAATCAGCACTTGGTCTCATATCTAAGTGCTAGTCGCTAGAGTATGTTTATTTCCTACTTTTTTGAATTGCAATTTCGTTAAAATCATAAACAAAAAAAGTGTTTCTCATAAAAGAAACACTTTTTACATATCAAATATCTATATAAGATCTGACTCGCAAACTAAGGCTAGAAAGGGGAATCCCTATAAGTTTTATACGGCAATCGATAAACCTGAAATGTTTTCTTTAGCCCAAATTAATGCTTGCACTCTGTTTTTTACATCAATCTTCTTGAAAATATTGTGGAGGTGAGTCTTAACAGTATTTTCGCTCACAAATAGTTGCTCTGCGATCTGTTGATTCGAAGCCCCCATAGAAAGGAAGGTGATGATTTGTTGCTCTCTTTTGGTCAAAATTGCGGACACGCTCTTATTAACTGGTCTGCTATGTCTGCGCAGATGGGTGATGTATTGCTGAGAAAACTTACGGCTAAACCACATGTCACCCTGTAATACTTTGCCAATTCCAGCCTGTAATGTGCTGATATCATCCGATGTGTAGAAGATACCCGCGAGTGTCTGCCATACAAATAGCTCTTCCGTTGAAATCGATTTGTCACAATTCAACAGAACTTCAATGGCATCTTTTAGCTCTGCTTTTTTAAACTCCATGTAACGAGAGAAGACTTCATCAGTCATAACACTATAATCGAGTAATATAGCGGAGACTGCTTCCAATGGAATTGTGTGCTTGGTGAGCTTTTCAGGGGCTATCAGAAAGACATTAATACCGAGTTTGGTTTCAAGAACATCTCTCAACAATGAAGACTGCAAGCTATCCTCAGTAATTAAAATTACGTTCCTTATATCTTTGTGCTCCATCTCGTTTGCAGTCCTTAATCATTTTGATTGAAATAAGCAATAGATTTAGGTACAGCGGGAGTATTGTCAAGTATGAAAAAAAGTAGTAACAAGGATTAATCTGTTGATTAATAAATAGATTAATAGGGTGAGTTAAATGGCGGGTATTAAAAAAGGGAGTATAAAACTCCCTCTTTATTAGTGAACTGGCACTGAATTTTTCTGATTGAACTTACCAAAGTATTGCTCAAGAACCTCTGGTGTCAGCTTTCCTTCAGCTTCTAGCTTCTTCAGTTCCGCTACGATTTCTTGTTGTTCTTCAAGAGATGGTAGCTTCACTTCAGGCTCGTCACCGGCTTCTTGTGAGATCAGTTCTAGTTCTTTTTCGAAATCATTCATAGTACTTACCTAAATATCGAGTCGTTAAACTTGTAAACTAGGTCTATTCTATCCAACTCTAGAGCTTGAAGCTACCAACCATCTTATCCAAGCGAGATGACAGTTCTTGTAGATCTCGACTTGCGCCAGCCAACTCTTCTGCCGTCGCAGTGGTCATTTCATTGATAGCGTTAATTTCTTCAATGTTCTGGTTGATGGTATGTACAACGGTTGATTGCTCTTCTGTTGCTGTCGCGACTTGCGTATTTCGATCTGAAATATCGGCGATACGCTCAGAGATATTCATCAGAACATCCACGGCTTCATCTGTTGATGCCACACCTTCAAACGTTACCGCTTTACCCGCTTCCATTGCTGTCACAGCATCTTGAGCATCACTTTGAAGTTGGTTAATCATCTTCTGGATCTCTTCAGTAGAATCAGCAGTACGTGACGCAAGATTACGCACTTCATCCGCTACCACAGCAAAGCCTCGACCTTGCTCACCCGCACGCGCAGCTTCGATCGCAGCGTTAAGCGCAAGTAAGTTGGTTTGCTCAGAGATATCACGAATCACATCCAAAATTGAGCCAATGTCTTTGGTCGTTGTCGCAAGTTGAGTGACCACCATGCTTGTGGTTTCCACATCACCAGCAAGGCGACTGATCACTTCTTTTGCTTGCGTTACGACTTGACGGCCTGTTTGGGTGTTATCAGACGCTTGGTTTGCCGTATCTGCCGCTGTTGCCGCATTAGATGCGATCTCACTGATCGTCGCACCCATTTGGTTGATCGCTGTTACTACCTGAATAGTTTGGTCGCGTTGCTCTTGGCTATTATCGTGCGTAGATGTTGCCTTACTTGAAACACTGTCTGCTGCTTGGCTTAGCGCACCACTGGTTAGCGATACTTCTTTCATGGTAGCGTGGATCTTCTCAATAAAGCCGTTAAAGCCTTTTGATAGCTGAGCGATTTCGTCGTTACCTTTGATTTCAATACGCTGAGCAAGATCACCCTCACCTTCACCGAGGTCAGTGAAGCGGTCAGCGATTTGACGAATTGGGTTAGTAATGCTGTTGGCAAGTAGAACACCCATCGCAATGAAGATCAGCGCCACGATTGCTGTTGTGAACAACATTTTCTCTGCGGTTGCATCCAGATCAGCAAACACTTCATTCACAGGAACCACACCAACAACAAACCAGTCCATTGACGGCACGTATAGGCTCGACACAAACATGTCTTGCCCTTCGAACTCAGTCGTAACTAGATTAAAGTGACCTTTATTTAGCAATTGAGATGCTGCGCCGCCGAACAATTGATTAATAGATGTTTTGTTCTTACCTTGTTGGCGATGGATTTGGATGTCACCTTTACTATTTGTTAGGAACACATAACCCGTTTTCTCAATTTTAAATCCATTAAGTAGCGATACCATGTCATCCATCGACTTAGACAGACCAGACATCGAAATACCGTTTACGTCTTGGTAGTTGGCAAACATTTTCACGTCGCCATTCGCTTCTTGGAATACGCTAACTGACGTATCTTGACCAGAAGAAGTGAACCCAAAGAACCATCCGTCTTGTGAGTGGTTAAGTTGACGCAGGAAACCATTTTGGTTCCAGTAGTAAGCCGTTTGTCGGTTCGCAACGGAAGCGTCGTTCAACTGATATTGGGATTTAACATTGTTAAGCTGTTGAACAAGTAGTGCTTCTACTGATGGGTTACGGTCTGTCGTTGATAAGGCTTCAACGACAAATTCATTAGTAGCAAGTTGTTTTGCCGCTTGTTGCATCTGTACAACTTCGCGGTCAATTTCAGTATTAATTTGCTGCAACATAGCAGGCAGCTCAATGTCGATTAAGCGGTGACTTAGCACCTCACGTGCATGGCGCTGAGCCATCACACCGACAATAATTGTAGAAGCAAGAACGGCAAAAGTAATACCGATGACAACCTTCTGTTTGATACTCAGGGAATTAAGTTTCAACATATCTGGACCTTTAAAAGAATCACTTATTATCTGCATTCTGAACAGAGTAAAACTAGGTGCATATAAGCTTGGTATGCACGGCATGAAATCTATATCGACCTCCCCCTACAAAACTAGAGAAAATTCTCACAAAATTATGCAAATGTGATGTAACAGACTGTCGAGTAAGGTAATTCACGCTTTTCAATGGCTTGCAATCACTTTACTCGCCCCAATATTGAAAAGATAAATTACGCGGACGTACTGGAACTTTTCCCCTTGAGAAAGTGACCAATACTCAAAACAAGAATCATATGGATACCCAGAGAGTCCAAAAAATGCACAAAACAAACTTCGAAACTCTTCAAAGCTACTTAGAGTCTCAGATCATTGGTCAGCATGATCTCGTTAAACAGCTTCTTATTGCTCTACTTGCCGATGGGCACATCTTGGTTGAAGGTCCTCCAGGATTGGCTAAGACTCGTGCGGTTAAGTCTCTGTCGGATTGTGTAGAAGGTGATTTCCACCGAATTCAGTTCACACCTGACTTACTGCCAGCAGACTTGACGGGCACCGATATCTTCCGTCCAGAAACAGGCGAGTTTACCTTCCAGTCTGGTCCAATTTTCAACTCATTGATCCTTGCCGATGAGATCAACCGTGCGCCGGCTAAAGTGCAAGCTGCGATGCTTGAAGCAATGGCTGAGAAGCAAGTGACAGCGGGAAGAAACACCTATGCCCTACCAGAGCTATTTTTGGTGATGGCGACACAAAACCCGATTGAACAAGAAGGTACTTACCCACTTCCAGAAGCGCAGCTCGACCGCTTCTTGTTGCACCTTGATGTAGATTACCCAGATGCAGAGCATGAACTGGCGATCTTGCGCATCAATCGTGGGGAGGCAAAAGGTGAAGCAACGGTTGAGCGTCCAAGCTTAAGTCAAGAAGACATCTTCACTGCGCGTAAAGAAGTACTCAATATCCATATGGCAGATGCGATTGAGCAATACATCGTTCGTCTTGTTATGGCAACTCGACAGCCAAGTGACTACGACTCAGAATTAGCAAAATGGTTGTCTATGGGGGTGAGCCCACGCGCGACAATCGCCCTTGACCGTTGTGCTCGCGCTCATGCATGGCTAGCAGGTCGTGACTTCGTCTCACCAGAAGATGTTCAAGCCATGGCCTACCCTGTGCTACGCCACCGTCTTCTACTTAGCTACCACGCTCAAGCAGAAGGCATTACAGCGAATCAGGTTATCGACAAACTTCTTAGCCTTGTAGGTAGCGCATAACGTAGGTAGGTGACATGTCTGCATCATATACATTGCCACCTCATGCGAATGGGGTGACATTGACCCTAGAAGAGCTGCTTCAATATCGCACTCAATCGGTTCGTTGGTTGCCACCAGCCCAGAGTATTTGGTCACAAATGAGCGGTAATCATACCAGCCGTCAAAAAGGTCGTGGTATGGACTTTATGGAAGTGCGCCAATATCAAGCGGGTGATGATATCCGCAGCATCGATTGGCGAGTTACTGCTCGAACGGGAAAAGCGCACACCAAGTTGTTTGCTGAAGACAAAGAACAAGCGGTGATTTTGTACATCGACTTGAGTCCTAGTATGCACTTCGGATCGCAATACGTGTTGAAATCGGTTCAACTGGCGCACTTCGCTAGCGTCTTGATTTGGCTAACATTAGCCAAGAAAGACCGCATTGGCGCGGTGATTGATGATGGTTCCCAGTGCATTGAGTTCCGCCCTTCCTCTTTACAAAAGCAAGGGCTGAGAATTCTTGACGCGATAGTGAATACTCACAATCAATTACTTACAAATCAACAAGCTGCCAGCACACGCACGTTGCCATACATGAGTGCAATTGAAACGCTGCACAACCTCACTCCGAAAGGCAGTGAACTGATTCTGCTGAGTGATTTTGCTCAAGTTGAAGAGAAAGAGTTGGTTCAACTACGCCGGTTAAAACAACACAACAGTGTTCGTGCAGTGCAGTTTTATGATCCTCTAGAGCGAGGCGAAACTGACTTTAGAGGACAAGCAAAAGCGTCTGATGGACACCGTAGTCAATGGTTTAACTTCGGCTCAAAGGGACAACGTAAGGAATTAGAGTCTCACTTTGTCAAACATCAGCAAGCAATCAAACAACAATGTCATTCTATGGCAATTCCGTTTAATAGCCTATCGAGCGGGTTACCGCTGGTTCAGCAATTAAGCTAATAACAGCAACAACATACAAATCATTCAAGCAGTAGTAATAATGACAACGAATAACCAAAGCCTAAACCTTGAACCTTTGATCCTACCTAATGCACCTGATTGGTTCCCACTCGCTTGGGGATGGTGGGCTGTTTTGGGCGGTGTAATTCTTTCCATCTTAATTGTCGCATTGTACTTAAGGTGGCGTTCAAAGCGTCTTGTTGCAAAGAAGACCGCATTGAAACTGTTAACCAACCCAATAACACCACATACGCCTTCTTCTGCATTAGAGGTTCTTCGTCAAGCAGCTTTGAGTTACTTCCCTCGTGAAGACATCGCGCCATTAACAGGCTCTGCTTGGTACGAGTTTCTTGATAGTTACACCAAAGAAACTCGATTCGTCGACAAACAACAACAGTGGCAAGCGGCGCTGTATCAAAAATCTGGTCAAGAGCAACATCAGGATTTGATTGATGATTGCACTTTCTGGATTTCGACCGCATTGCCACCAAAGAAAAAGGCAAAAACTCGTGACTGAGGCAACTCTCGTTTCGAGCCTTTCTCAGTGGATGAACATTGAGTTTGTCTGGTGGTGGGCACTGCTATTACTGCCCCTACCTTGGATAATTTTTAAGTTCTTCCCTGAAGAGACTCAGCAAGCTGAAATTAAACTGGCGTATTTGCCAGATAATCAGCACAACAGTAAACCAAAGCAACTGGTACAAAAAGCCCTGTCTGTTGGAGTATGGGCTTTATTGGTCATCGCCTGTGCTCGCCCCGTTTGGTATGGCGATCCGGTCGACTTCCAACCCAAGTACCGCGATATGATGTTAGTGGTCGACTTATCTGGCTCAATGCAGAAAGAAGACATGAACTACAATGGCGAATACATCGACCGCCTAACCGCAGTCAAAAAAGTCTTATCCGACTTCGTAGCAAAGCGCCAAGGTGATCGTTTAGGTGTGGTTTTATTCGGTGACCACGCTTATCTGCAAACGCCTTTGACCGCAGATCGCAAAACCGTGATGCAACAAATCAACCAAACCGTAATTGGTTTGGTGGGCAATAGCACCGCGATTGGTGATGGTATCGGTCTAGGAACAAAAACCTTTGTCGATAGTGATGCGCCACAACGTGTCATGATCTTGCTTAGTGACGGGAGCAACACATCGGGAGTTCTCGATCCTATCGAAGCGGCTAAGATTGCCAAAAAATACAATGCCACTATTTACACCGTTGGCGTAGGTGCTGGCGAAATGATGGTGAAAGACTTCTTCATGACGCGGAAAGTAAATACGGCTTCAGATCTTGATGAGCAGACACTGACAAAGATCGCAGAAATGACAGGTGGTCAGTACTTCCGAGCGCGTGATGCTAAAGAACTTGAAAAGATCTACGACACCATTAACCAACTAGAACCAGTCTCTAGTGAAACCCAAACCTGGCGTCCTCAGTCGGAATGGTTCCCTTATCCACTAGGCGCAGCACTTGCACTTTCCGTGTTCTTGTTTGTAGTAAGGAGAAAACATGGCTGAGTTTACTTTCTTACACCCATATTGGTTGCTAGGCTTGCTCGTCGTTCCTGTCGCGCTTGCCCTTAATAGTCAGTACAGAACGAAAAAGTCATCATTAATTGCTCCTCATTTAGCAAAGATGCTTGGTCATTCAGTCAAAACCAAACATTACTTTGCAGTATGGGGAGTGGCTTGGGCAGTAGCATGTATCGCCTTGGCAGGTCCTAGTTGGCAAACCAACACTCGCCCAAGCTTTGAGTTGAGCCAAAATCGAGTGCTAGTTCTGGACATGTCACGCTCTATGTACGCAACGGACGTGAAGCCAAATCGACTGTCACAAACACGCTATAAAGCACTGGATTTACTGCCGAAATGGAAAGAAGGCTCCACTGGTTTGGTCGCCTACGCTGGTGACGCTTATACACTTAGTCCACTCACGACAGACTCCAGCACACTTGCAGGCATTATCGAAAACTTGTCTCCAGAGTTAATGCCCTACCAAGGCTCTAACTTACCATCAGCAATTGAAACAGCAGTGAACCAGTTCACTCAAGCAGGCGTGAGTCAAGGTGATATCGTTCTATTAGCGGACGATTTAGATGACACCGAGCTTTCTCGCTCATTGGCATTGCTTAACGGCAAAAACATCCGTGTGTCAGTACTCGCTATCGGCACAGCAACAGGTGCGCCTATTGCCTTGCCTGACGGTTCATTAATGAAGAACCGACAAGGTAATACTGTAGTAGCCAAAACAAACCTAAAAAACTTGCAAAAGCTAGCAAAGGAAACCGGCGGACTGTTTGTGCCAATTCAGCACAATAACCGTGATGTTGAGAACATCGCAGCCTTTACCAACAACGCTAGCCACAGCCTAGGTGCGAAACAAAGTGACGATGTCAAAACCGATTCTCGCTTGAATGGTGGTTTCTGGTTGCTACCTTTGTTGCTTTTTCCTGCCGCTCTGCTCTTTCGACGCGGCATGATTTGGGTACTCATCGCAACAGTATTGCCAATGACTTGGACGCCGAAAGCAGAAGCTAATGCCTTCCTAAACCAAAATCAGAAAGGTGAGCAGCTCTACCAGCAAGGTGAGTTTGAGAAAGCGCAAAGTACCTTTACCGATCCAAATTGGAAAGGCGCGGCAAGTTATCAAGCGGGCGACTATGAAAGCGCTATTGAAGCATTCTCAAATAACCCAAGTTTGAATGGACGTTATAACCTTGCGAACGCACTTGCCCAAAACGGGCAATTGGAAGATGCAGAAAAACTCTACGAACAGTTAATCAAAGAAAAACCTGACTTTGATGCTGCGAAAAAGAACCTGTCGGTTGTAGAGGAGAAACTGAAACAGCAACAGCAACAGCAACAGCAACAGCAACAGCAACAGCAACAGCAACAGCAACAGCAACAGCAACAGCAACAGCAACAGCAACAGCAACAGCAACAGCAACAGCAACAGCAACAGCAACAGCA
>NZ_JBECOU010000006.1:0-378418 GCF_040104475.1 Vibrio sp. SSH13-20 | reverse complement strand
CCACGTCCAACGAATCCGTGTCTGTCGCTTTCGGGTTCACACCATCAGATACCGAAGCTGTGACAGACAAGGTAGTTAGGTCAAGCTGGTCATTATTAACCGCTTCGACACCTTTATCGGTCAACTTAACTTGGTCACCATCGAGCACGAAATAGCCATCAGCGTTGTTTTCTAGCTGAACGGTCAATTGAACCGCAGGTGTATCCGTATCAGCAACAACGAGTGTTGCCACTACGGTATCGGTGCTCACCGCGTCTTCAGTCACGCTATCAACCGCTGTGACATCAATGGTCGGTGCATCATTCACACGAACGACATCAAGAGAATCCGTGTCTGTCGCTTTCGGGTTCACACCGTCAGATACCGACGCTGTGACACTCAGGCTATTCAAATCTAGCTGGTCGTTATTAACCGCTTCGACACCTTTGTCGGTCAACTTAACTTGGTCACCATCGAGCACGAAGTAACCGTCATCGTTGTTTTCTAGCTGGACGGTAAGCTCATCTGCTGGCGTATCTGTATCAGCAACAACGAGTGTTGCCACTACTGTGTCGGTAGATACCGCATCTTCAGTCACGCTATCAACCGCTTTGACATCAATGGTCGGTGCATCATTCACACGAACGACATCAAGAGAATCCGTGTCTGTTGTTTTCGGGTTCACGCCGTCAGATACCGACGCTGTGACACTCAGGCTATTCAAATCTAGCTGGTCATTATTAACCGCTTCGACACCTTTGTCGGTCAACTTAACTTGGTCACCATCGAGCACGAAGTAACCGTCATCGTTGTTTTCTAGCTGGACGGTAAGCTCATCTGCTGGCGTATCTGTATCAGCAACAACGAGTGTTGCCACTACTGTGTCGGTAGATACCGCATCTTCAGTCACGCTATCAACCGCTGTGACATCAATGGTTGGTGCGTCGTTTACGCGAACCACGTCCAACGAATCCGTGTCTGTCGCTTTCGGGTTCACGCCGTCTGATACCGAAGCACTAACAGACAAGGTAGTTAGGTCAAGCTGGTCATTATTAACCGCTTCGACACCTTTATCGGTCAACTTAACTTGATCACCGTCTAGGACGAAGTAACCATCTGTGTTGTTTTCGAGCTGAACGGTAAGCTCATCTGCTGGCGTATCTGTATCAGCAACAACGAGTGTTGCCACTACGGTATCGGTGCTCACCGCATCTTCAGTCACGCTATCAACCGCTGTGACGTCGATAGTCGGTGCGTCATTTACGCGAACCACGTCCAACGAATCCGTGTCTGTCGCTTTCGGGTTCACGCCGTCTGATACCGAAGCACTAACAGACAAGGTAGTTAGGTCAAGCTGGTCATTATTAACCGCTTCGACACCTTTATCGGTCAACTTAACTTGATCACCGTCTAGGACGAAGTAACCATCTGTGTTGTTTTCGAGCTGAACGGTAAGCTCATCTGCTGGCGTATCTGTATCAGCAACAACGAGTGTTGCCACTACGGTATCGGTGCTCACCGCATCTTCAGTTACGCTATCAACCGCTGTGACATCAATGGTCGGTGCATCATTCACACGAACGACATCAAGAGAATCCGTGTCTGTCGCTTTCGGGTTCACTCCGTCAGATACCGAAGCAGTTACCGTTAGGCTGTCTAGGTCAAGCTGGTCATTGTTAACCGCTTCGACACCTTTATCGGTCAACTTCACTTGATCACCGTCTAGGACGAAGTAACCGTCAGCGTTGTTTTCGAGCTGAACGGTCAATTGATCTGCTGGCGTATCTGTATCAGCAACAACGAGTGTTGCCACTACTGTGTCGGTAGATACCGCATCTTCAGTCACGCTATCAACCGCTGTGACATCAATGGTCGGTGCGTCGTTTACGCGAACCACGTCCAACGAATCCGTGTCTGTCGCTTTCGGGTTCACACCGTCAGATACCGAAGCAGTTACCGTTAGGCTGTCTAGGTCAAGCTGGTCATTGTTAACCGCTTCAACACCTTTATCGGTCAACTTCACTTGATCACCGTCTAGGACGAAGTAACCATCTGTGTTGTTTTCTAGCTGAACGGTAAGCTCATCTGCTGGCGTATCTGTATCAGCAACAACGAGTGTTGCCACTACTGTATCGGTGCTCACCGCATCTTCAGTTACGCTATCAACCGCTGTGACGTCGATGGTTGGTGCGTCGTTTACGCGAACCACGTCCAACGAATCCGTGTCTGTCGCTTTCGGGTTCACGCCGTCTGATACCGAAGCACTAACAGACAAGGTAGTTAGGTCAAGCTGGTCATTATTAACCGCTTCGACACCTTTGTCGGTCAACTTCACTTGATCACCGTCTAGGACGAAGTAACCGTCAGCGTTGTTTTCGAGCTGAACGGTCAATTGATCTGCTGGCGTATCTGTATCAGCAACAACGAGTGTTGCCACTACGGTATCGGTGCTCACCGCATCTTCAGTCACGCTATCGATAGCTGTGACGTCGATGGTTGGTGCGTCGTTTACGCGAACCACGTCCAACGAATCCGTGTCTGTCGCTTTCGGGTTCACGCCGTCTGATACCGACGCTGTGACAGTCAGGCTATTCAAATCTAGCTGGTCATTGTTAACCGCTTCGACACCTTTATCGGTCAACTTAACTTGGTCACCGTCTAGGACGAAGTAACCGTCAGCGTTGTTTTCGAGCTGAACGGTCAATTGATCTGCTGGCGTATCTGTATCAGCAACAACGAGTGTTGCCACTACGGTATCGGTGCTCACCGCATCTTCAGTCACGCTATCGATAGCTGTGACGTCGATGGTTGGTGCGTCGTTTACGCGAACCACGTCCAACGAGTCCGTGTCTGTCGCTTTCGGGTTCACGCCGTCTGATACCGACGCTGTGACAGTCAGGCTATTCAAATCTAGCTGGTCATTGTTAACCGCTTCGACACCTTTATCGGTCAACTTAACTTGGTCACCATCGAGCACGAAGTAACCGTCATCGTTGTTTTCTAGCTGAACCGTCAATTGATCTGCTGGCGTATCTGTATCAGCAACAACGAGTGTTGCCACTACGGTATCGGTAGATACCGCATCTTCAGTCACGCTATCAACCGCTGTGACATCAATGGTCGGTGCGTCGTTAACTGGGTTAACCGTCACCGCAACTGTTGCATCGTTTGTTAGCTGACCGTCTGAGATGGTGTAGCTAATCGTTGCGTCGCCATTGAAGTTTTCGGCAGGCGTGAACACCAACTTACCATCTACGATTGCAACGGTACCTTGCTCTACAGGTACTGACGCATTGGTAATGGTTAATTGGTCATTCTCTGGATCGCTGTCGTTCGCCAATACATCGATAGTAACCGTGGTATCTTCATCTGTTGCAACAGTGTCGTTTACTGCCACCGGTGCGTCGTTGACTGGGTTAACCGTCACCGCAACTGTTGCATCGTTTGTTAGCTGACCGTCTGAGATGGTGTAGCTAATCGTTGCGTCGCCATTGAAGTTTTCGGCAGGCGTGAACACCAACTTACCATCTACGATTGCAACGGTACCTTGCTCTACAGGTACTGACGCATTGGTAATGGTTAATTGGTCATTCTCTGGATCGCTGTCGTTCGCCAATACATCGATAGTAACCGTGGTATCTTCATCTGTTGCAACAGTGTCGTTTACTGCCACTGGTGCGTCATTCACTGGATTAACCGTCACCGCAACCGTTGAATCGTCTGTTAGCTGACCGTCTGAGATGGTGTAGCTGATGGTTGCGTCACCATTGAAGTTTTCAGCAGGTGTGAACACCAGCTTGCCGTCAACAATCGCCACCGTACCTTGCTCTGCAGGTACTGACGCATTGGTAATGGTTAATTGGTCATTCTCTGGATCGCTATCGTTTGCAAGCACATCAATAGTAACCGCAGTGTCTTCATCTGTAGCAACAGTGTCGTTGACTGCCACCGGTGCGTCGTTGACTGGGTTAACCGTCACCGCAACTGTTGCATCGTCTGTTAGCTGACCATCTGAGATGGTGTAGCTAATCGTTGCGTCGCCATTGAAGTTTTCGGCAGGCGTGAACACCAACTTACCATCTACGATTGCAACGGTACCTTGCTCTGCAGGTACTGACGCATTGGTAATGGTTAATTGGTCATTCTCTGGATCGCTATCGTTCGCCAATACATCGATAGTAACCGCGGTATCTTCATCGGTAGAGACCGCATCGTTCACCGCTACTGGCGCATCGTTAACTGGGTTAACCGTCACCGCAACTGTTGCATCGTCTGTTAGCTGACCATCTGAGATGGTGTAGCTAATTGTTGCGTCGCCATTGAAGTTTTCAGCAGGTGTAAAGACCAACTTGCCGTCAACAATCGTCACCGTACCTTGCTCTGCTGGTACCGATGCCGCTGTGATAGTCAGCGTATCGTTTTCTGGATCGCTGTCGTTCGCAAGCACATCAATAGTAACGGCGGTATCTTCATCCGTTGTAACAGTGTCGTTTACTGCCACTGGTGCGTCGTTGATCGGGTTTACCGTTACAGTAACCGTGGCTTCATCAGTTAGTGCGCCATCTGTTACTACATAAGTAACCGTCGCTTCACCGTTAAAGTCTTCTGCAGGTGTGAATATCAACTTACCATCAATAATCTCTACTGTGCCTTGTTCTGCCGGAACAGTTGCCGATTCAATACTTAGTGAATCACTATCTGCGTCTTGGTCGTTAGCCAATACATCGATAGAAACCGAAGCGTCTTCATCGGTCAAAACGCTGTCATCTTCAGCAACCGGAGGACGAGGGTTGATTGCTGGCGATGTATTATCTGAATTTGCTGCGTTCAAAATAAGATCCGCAAGCGATAGGTTTTGAGTTTCAGACAAACCTAGTGCTGCGATACCCGTCGTTTCAAACAAAGTGCTAGCAAGTATTTCTGCCCCTGTACGCTCAACAGTCCCACTTTCTTGCAAACTGGAGCCGGCATTCTCACCCGCAGCTGGGGCAAACTCTTCGTTCAGTAATGTCGGGTCTTGCCCGTCTCTAAGAGCGTCAATAATTTGAGCAACATCTTGAGTGATGTCTTGCTCGTCTTCTTCTGTTGCAACTTTAACTTGAAGTTTTTGTGGTTCATCTTCGATGACTGCAACAATCAGTTCGCCCGGTAATGGTCGCTCATTCTCGGCAAGAACCTTCAATTGCCCATTCAAATCTAATACGACTAACTGCTCACCAACTGGAACTAAGGAAGTACGATCCATATAAACCTCTGACATAAAAATACTGTCAACATTTTGACCAATGATACTTATTAGCTATATATTGCCCGAATATATTCCGCAATAACAGCGCATTAACACTTAATTTCAACTTTTGAGTCACATATTACTTATAAAAGTGTATATAGGACCTGTTTGGGACTAGATCACAAACATACAGGCACTAATTCTGTTTAAACCATTAAAAACATGATCTTTATCCAGAAAATAATTAGAACAACAGCTCATAAAGTGTAAAACTAATTATCCAACATTAATTATAGCAACTAGTCACATAGTTGATTGTTAATAGCATTGTGCGTTAGATTATTGACGCCTATAGAGTTGTCCCTATTTATAAGAACAATTTCTCGCCTTCAGACATGACTAAATCTAGGAGAAACAAAGTGAAGTGGACTCGTGCCAACGCCATATGCTTTGGTGTGCTTGCCGTTAGCCCTGCTTTCGGACAAACACTTGAGCAAGCGGTTGAAAATACACTTATTAGCAACCCAGACATCAAAAGTGCGTTTAATGAATTCGTAAGTAAGCGGTATGTGAATGAAGCCTCGAGCGGTGCTTATCTTCCTTCTGTCGACCTAGATGCAGGCGTCGGATATGAAGGGATAAACCCAGCAGAGAGTAATCGTAAGTCTACTGATTTAACGCGAAAAGAAGCGACAATTACGCTAACCCAGCTTATTTGGGATGGTTCAGCGACGCTTAACGACATTGACCGTACTGCAGCGGATGCTGAATCCGTTCGTTACCAATTATTAGCAGATGCTCAAGATAAAGCATTAGAGGTAGCTAAAGTCTACCTGGATGCCGTTAAAGCCTATGAAGTACTGACGCTTTCTGAAAATAACCTGAAAGTGCATAAAAAAATCTATCAAGATATCAAGAAACGTGTAGATTCAGGTATTGGTTCAACAGCGGACTTAACGCAAGTAGAAGCTCGTTTAGCTAAAGCACACGGTAACTTGGTAGCTGCTCAGAACAATTTGTTTGATACGCACACGATCTTCACTCGTCTTGTAGGTCAAGCTCCGCAAGGACTTATCTTCCCTCGCGCAGATCAAAACTTCATTCCTTACACAGTAGATGATGCGATTGATTTGGCATTTAATTCTCACCCAGTGATTAAGATTTCAAAAGCGGATGTTGATTCGGCTAAGTTCCAGTACAAACAGTCTAAAGGTAACTACTACCCAACAGTTTCTGTAGAAGCTTCGCAAACATGGCGTGATGATGCAGCTGGTGTCGAAGGAAACAGTGATGAAACAACAGCGATGCTGCGTATGCGTTACAACCTATACAATGGTGGCAGTGACTCTGCAAATGCCGAAAGTTTCGCCTACCAGTTGAACAAAGCAAAAGACTTACGTGAACGCGCATATCGAAATGTAGAAGAAGGTTTACGCCTTTCTTGGAGCGCACTGGATCTGACACAACAACAGAAACAATTTTTGTCCGATCACGTAGATTCAGCTTCTGAGACAGTTATTGCGTACGAAAAACAATACCGTATTGGTAAACGTACCCTACTTGACTTATTGAACACAGAAAACGAATTGTTTGAAGCTCGCAAAGACTACTTGGATGCGAAGTACGCAGAACAATACGCGAAATACCGTGTGATGAATGCGACTGGTCAACTATTGAATGCGCTTCGCGTTGATGTTCCAACTGAGTGGAATCAGAAGGTGGAGTACTAATTATGCAAGCAGTAAAGATTCTTTTCTCGTTGGGTCTTATCGTCGCAGCAAACCAAGCATTTGCGGAAGACGAGTATGAATACATGCAAACACCAAATGCTCAGCAAATTGCAGACCTACAAGATGACGATGATGATGGTGTGATTAACGCAAGGGACCTTTGCCCTGATACGCCGGCAACGTCAGAGATCGACAATGATGGCTGCGGTGAGTACATAAAGTCGTCTGAACAAATGCAAGTCCGAGTATTGTTCGCCAACGACTCTGATGAAATTAACCCTGTATTCCATCGCCAAATTCGCCAATTGTCTGAGTTTCTCAAAGAATACCCGACAACCTCTATTGAGCTACATGGCTATGCGAGTAAGGTAGGTGGCGCTTCTCATAACTTAGACCTATCAAAACGTCGAGCAAATAAAGTGCGCTCTGCGTTATTAGGTTACGGTATCAAACCAGATCGCGTTCGAATTGTTGGCTATGGCGATACTCACCTTGCTCAACAAGGAACAGACGAAGTGAGCCACGCACTTAACCGTCGTGTAACGGCCTCTGTTGTAGGCTACAAAGGTGAAATTAAAAAAGAGTGGACAATATTTACCACCCTTCCAGAGAACACACTTTAAGGAGCTTCGGCTCCTTTTGTTTTTCAACCTTGTTAAACCGTATTATGCTTTTGGAATCGGCACTTTAGTGTTAACCTACTCGCGTCATAACAATGAGAGTTTTGAAATGAGCAAACTTACATCAGATATCCAAGCAAACCTTGACCTTTTCGTTGCTGAAACTAAAGAAAACCAATTAGTTTGGGGTTTACGCAATGAAGAAGGTTGGCTATCTTGCGATTCAACTGAATTCGAAAACAGCGAAGTCATGCCTTTCTGGTCATCTAAAGAAGATGCGCAGGCACACAACGTTGAAGAATGGGCAGATTTCGAAGTACTAGAAATCCCACTAGATATCTTTGTTGAAGATTGGCTACTAACTCTTGCAGAAGACGGCGTTCTTGTTGGCACAAACTGGAATGCACAGCTAGAAGGTAAAGAGGTTGAACCTCAAGATCTAGCGAAGCTATACGTAGGCTAATTCCCTAGGACCTCAGCAGCGTGCTGGGGTCTTCTTTTCTATTACTTACCTTTTCGATGTAAAGCTCGACCGAGCGCATAGTTTTCATCACCCCACTATCTATACCCTTCGGCTTTTGTCACAATGACTCACTCCCAATTGGTATATCATACTGAACAAACAACATAGCAATAACATAAGGTTACATCACTATGCGTACGCTGCTTACTTTGCTTGCGTCTCTCCTATTAGGCAGTCAAGCAAACGCAAGTGACACTCAAAGCATCACTCAATGGCATTCTGTTTATCTAGCTACAATGAAAACAAATTCCAAATCTGCGCTCCACATGCTTCAAGACAGATACCACACTGCCGACTCTAATAGTGAGAAGCTATACGTCAGTGGTTTGATTTACGAATACATGTCGAATATCAACCAGCCTTACTTTGGTAGCAGTCAGTTTCTGGAAAATCACTTTGCAAAGTTGGAATCAAAGTACATTCAAGCACTGTTAGAACGCAAACAGGGTGACTACGACGCTGCAGTAAACTTGTTCACCTCATTACTGCAAAGTGCTAAACAGCGCGCAGATATAGAAACAAAAGCGTTAATGAACTACCAGCTTTGCTACACCCTCAATCAACAGGGTCAGTACCACAAGGCTAACTTTTTCTGCTCATCGCTTAATAACCACTTAACTAACGACCACAAAGAGAGTATTCCTGCAGATCTTGCGCTGCGTGTAATCGCAAACAACTTCGACTTCCGTGGCGAATACGATATCGCACTTAGCTTGTACCGCCGACTCATTAATGAAATGCCAGCGCAAAGCGATCCCACAGGTGTTTACAACGATGTAGGTAATTTGCTGAGTGAACTAGGTCAATTCGAACAATCTGAACAGTACCTAATTCAAGCACTACTTGCTCGACAATTAGAAGCCACACCTCTTGAAGTTGCTCAAGTGGAACATAGCTTGGCATCCATGTATTACAAATCTAAAGATTACGAGAAGTCCATCAGTCACTATAAGAATGCGCTAACACTACTCGAAGAACTGAATTACCCATACGGCAAGGGACTAACTTATCTTGGGCTTGGTTCTGCCTACGTCGATTCTGGTGACTTAAAAAGCGCCGTTCCCCATATTAAAAACGCTTTAGAGTTGGGCAAAGAGTACGAAAACGAACGCTTACAAACTGAAAGTCACTTGGCGGCAGGCTTCGCTTACCTAAAACACCGCATGTTGAAAGAAGCACTGGAACACGCGAATGCCGCGTTAGAGTTAGCAAACAAGAACTCAACGACCGCGTTGCAATCAAAATCTCAATTGTTACTCTCGCAAATCTTCCAAGAACAGAACGAGTATGAAACAGCTCTATCCCACTACCGCGAGTACGCAACATTGGAGTTAGCAAACCGAGATGCCAACAATGTAAAAGCAATCGAAGCGCTAGACCTAACGAAAAGTGAATATGAATATGAGTTGCAACTCGTAAAAATTGACAACGAACGTAACTTAAAACTGCTTGAGCTTAAAAAGCTTGCCGAGCAACAGCGAGCGTACAACTTTGTAGTATTTGTGTTACTCGCTGTTTTGTTGGTCGCACTCTTTGCTCTACGAAAAATAAAGATGGAATCTCGTTTAGACAAGTTAACAGGCTCCCTGAATCGGAGTTCAATCATCGAGAAAATCCGTTCTCAATCGATCAGCGCGCCAGATGATATGCGCTACGTACTTGCACTATTCGACCTAGACAACTTTAAACTGATTAACGATAAATACGGGCATCCAGTAGGCGACTTAGTCCTAACTCAAGTCTGTAAGTCACTTCAATCTAAACTAAATAAAGGAGAATATTTGGGACGTATTGGAGGAGAAGAGTTTATCTTGTTACTAAAGAATGTGGATGAAATTGATGTGCCATTTCGTGTTCAAAGCCTTCACAAAACCATCTCAGAAAAGCAGATAAAAACAGACGACGGTCATTCGGTCAATGTCACAGCAAGCTTGGCCTATCTCTCTACATCAAAACCACTTAGTAATTTTGATGAGCTGTATTCGATATTAGACCAAGCTTTGTATCAATCAAAAAGAAATGGGCATGATGCCGTGATTGATGCTTATAACGAGCCTATTGATCTTCCGCTTTCTGCTTTTGAATCAACGACTGCATAACAGTGTCTTTGTTATTAAGGTAATCATCTAAGCCCGCTTTGCGCAGATCGCAAGACGGGCAATCACCACAGCCATCACCAATGATGCCGTTGTAGCAAGTTAGAGTACTTTCACGGACCAGTTGCAACGCATCGTACTGATCTGCCAACGCCCATGTTTCCGCTTTATTTAGCCACATCAGCGGTGTTTTGATGTCGAACTGACGGTCCATGCCTTTTACTAAAGCACTGTTCATCGCTTTCACAAAGTCATCACGGCAATCAGGGTAACCACTAAAGTCGGTTTCACACACGCCAGTAATAACGGTTTCAGCACCAATTTGGTATGCATAAATGCCAGCTAGCGTTAGGAACAAAATATTACGACCCGGAACGAATGAATTCGGCAAACCGTTCTCTTGAAGTT
Source organism: Vibrio sp. SSH13-20 (assembly GCF_040104475.1). Taxonomy (NCBI): domain Bacteria; kingdom Pseudomonadati; phylum Pseudomonadota; class Gammaproteobacteria; order Vibrionales; family Vibrionaceae; genus Vibrio; species Vibrio sp. SSH13-20. Next base: position 367,832 of record NZ_JBECOU010000006.1, on the reverse strand, counting down.
CATGAGAAACTGGAATGTCATCACGAGTCAAAGAGCTGATTGCTAGTTCGTTCAGAAGACCTACATCCATGACTTTATGAGCAGCAACACCAAGATCTTTTGCTACTTTTTCCGCAACTTCGATCTCTAACTTATGACGTTGACCATAATCAAATGTGATTGCATGTACTTCATCAAACTCTTTTAACGCTTGAACCAGACATGTTGTAGAGTCCTGTCCACCACTGAAAACAACAACTGCTTTTTTCATCTTTTTCTCCGAGCTTAAGCAATACTTAAGTATTTATGAGTTTGAACTGACAAGCGCCAGTTACGTGCCACGCAAGTATCAATACAAAGCTGTGTTGCTCTTGGCTTTTGGCTAATTGGTTGCAGAGCGATGATGGTTTTTGAGTCTATATCGGCCATCGCAAGCAAGTCATCAAGATGATCGATATCTTTTTGTGTGCCAACAGGATGTTTAATCTCATCTGCGCGCTCCAACGCACTTTTAAGTACAGGCAATTTACCTTTCATCGCGACTTTAGGTGACACGGTCACCCAAGTATTTTCTGAGGTAACAACTTCTGAAGTGCCGCTGGTTTCAATTTGGCACTGGCAACCCATATCTTCAAATGCTGCGGTTAAATCACGCAAATCATAAATGCAGGGTTCACCGCCAGTGATCACAATGTGCTGAGCATTGAAGCCTTGCTTTTTGTATTCTGCTACGATGTCTTGTGCTGATGCGAAACACCATGTTGGGGAGTCCTCTGTTTTCACCAAGATATCGCCAATCTGGCGTTGGTCTTTCTCTTCTGCGTACCAAGTTTGCTTTGTATCGCACCAAGAGCATCCTACCGGACATTCTTGCAAACGCACGAAAACTGCTGGCACACCAGTGAAAACCCCTTCCCCTTGGATGGTTTCAAACATCTCATTTAGCTTATACAACGTAGAACTCACTCAACTCATAATACTTCGAGGCGAAGACCTTAATGGAGAGGCGCACTCAGGTCAATTTAAACCAAAAATAAATTGTTAAAATAGGTCTTTTTGTAGTTTCATACACGAGTTCCCAATTTTTAAGGTAAGTAAAGATGTACAAACTGATCGCCCTAGATATGGACGGTACGTTGCTAAACAGCGACAAAGTAATTTCAGAAGAGAACAAGCAAGCCATCACTAAGGCTCGTGAAGCAGGTGTGACCGTTGTACTTGCATCAGGTCGCCCTCTTGAGGGTATGCAAGACAAATTGGATGAGTTAAACATCAACTCTGATAAAGACTTTGTACTGTATTACAACGGTTCTATGGTGAAGAACATTGGCACCAATGAAATCATCCACCAGCAAATCATCGATGGCAAAGCAGCAAAGAAAATCGCTCGCAAAGCAAAAGAACTTGGGGCGTACGTTCATGCATTCAGTCAAGAACGCGGTTTAATTACTGAAGAAAACAACCCATACACTGATATCGAGGCAAAAATTAATGGTCTTGATGTCACTGAAATGAACTTCGAGTCACTTTCTGATGATCACGCCATCATCAAAGCGATGATGGTTGCAGAGCCAAGCAAACTTACCGAAGTGATAGCAGCGCTACCGTCAGATCTAAGAGAAGAATTCACCGTAGTACAAAGCGCACCGTTCTTCTTAGAGTTTTTGAATCCATCAAGTAATAAAGGCATCGGTGTTTCAGCAATCGCAGAATACTTAGGCATCAAAGCTGAAGAAGTGATTTGTATGGGCGATGCCGAGAACGACCATCACATGCTTCAATATGCGGGTCTTGGTATTGCAATGGCAAACGCGATGGAAGAGACAAAAGAAATCGCAGACTACATCGCTGAGAGCAACGATGAACACGGCGTAGCAAAGTCTATTGAGAAATTCGTTTTGAACGCTTAACAAATCTGAAGCAAACGCCAATTAAAAAACCTCGCTATTAAGCGAGGTTTTTTATTACTCTGCGTGCTTGATTTTACACGTTAGTTTTCTCGCTAACACAATAAATGTCAGCATCAATAGAGGATAATGGAAGGTGCTAAACACCAAAGACCAAAATCCGCTAAATGAAACCGTTGTGCTCAAGTAAAGATACAATTGCTCAACCAGCAATAACGCCAGAATCACAAACAACATCTGTTGACGGTCAAAACGTATTTCTGACTCTTTGAAGGTCATCACCAGCGCTGACGCAGTAATCAGAATCGCTAACCAGCTAGTAAATACGGGCAACGGCCAAATGACAGAAATCACTGCGGTAATCGCAGTCATCGTAAACCAAACACTTTTTGAACTGAGTAACTTGTCTACGTCCACATCGGGGTTGCCTTCGAGTCGGAGCACATGCCATGCAACCAAAGACCCCAACAAAGCACCAATCAACATATCTAGGATAAATGCAGTACCAAGGAAGAACTTACAAGCCAGTACGGTCAAAGTCACAAGGGCAACAAGCAACGTGATTCGGTTTAGACCAAAGGTATTTGTTCTTTGGAACATAAACGTCATCACACAAAACCACACCGCTACCGGCAAACTTGGAAAACTAAAGCCAAAGCTTTGAGTTAACTCTGCCATTGGTACATATACATGCGGTCTTGGTAGTGAGAACCCCTGTTGAGCAACGAGAGTCATCAACGAAGTTGCGGTAACAGCAAAGAACAGCCGATATACAAAACGACTATCGAAACGCATCATCACGAATGGAAACAAGAACAACAAAAATGTTGGATTGCTCAAACTCGTAATTAGGTCTGCGATTTCACACGCCGTATTACGACTACTCGATGAAAACGAACCTACCCAACTCTGTAGATCCATCATCCAAGACAACTCCAGTTGACGGAAATTGGGCGCTGACTCAATTAACTGTTCAACATAAACGACAGGTTGTTCAGTCGCTCTAGTGTAGAACTCGCCTACATCTTTCCACTGCTCAGGATAACGGTACAAAGAGGCTGACATGTTACTCGGGCTCACTAGCATCGCAGAAGCGACTTCAACGCCATAATGAGGAGCAAACCAGATAGGTAACTCATTACCATCAATTTTATTGGTCATCGAAAACGCAATTACGTCTGAATCCGATACACAATCAAAGAAAACAGCAGTATCTGTTCTACCTAACTCTTCACCAACAGTAACAACTAAACCGGTTTCTTCCCACGTTTCTCTCTGCGCAGCAAGTTTAGGCGATTCACCTTGAATAATGGTGCCACCAGGAAGGGAAATTTTATTCGTTAATATCTCGTGGATTAATACTAATTTGTCATCTGCGCGAACAACACAAAGCGCCCCTTTCACATCTTCTGGAAGAGGATTCGCGGCAGACAAAGGAGAAACAAACAGTGAAATGGAATACAGGATGAGAAAAAACAACTGTCTCAGCACAAAATACAACCTTTAAAAGAGAGAAGAATCACACCGTCATGATGGCAGGGTTGCCAATATTTTTCGACATAAATTAAGTAACCAGTTGTACATTTGGCGAACATGTCAAAAAAGACTTAATGATACTTTTCAAAATAATTCTGACAGAAATCAGACATAACTCGAAACATTGGCTGCAATTTTGCCAGTTATATTAATTTAACGTCAGGGTAATTTATGTGGATTTTACGCGTTCTCAGAATTGAAACAATAGAAGAGAGTTTATTATCAGTGAGAAATAAACTCTCTTAAACGATTACAGCTTCAACCATGCATCTGTCCATGCATAGCCTATTCCCGGCTCATAAGCACTTGGAGTTGAGCCACACCATAAACTGTTCGGCCATGGCTTACATTGGTAACTTGCACCACGATTTGTCACCACATCACCCGCTGTGTAATTAGTCCCAGCTTGATAGGCACCACCAGAAGACGGAGGTGTTGGTTTAGTCGGTGGCTCTACCGGAGGTGTTGTTCCTGAACAATCTGACGCCCCTACAGCCTGCCACACTCCCCAAAGACCAGATTCTGAAGGGTTATCACCTTGCGTCCACCATTGGGCTTGCCATATTTGACCAGCCCACGACACGGTTTCTCCAGTGTTGTAAACCGCACTAACTTGCCATTCATTTTCACAACTACCAGATGGCGGTGTTGTTGAACTCACTGCCGATGCTATTACGACTGCTTGATATGAGGTGCTGGTTTTATCAATACCAAAGTTCAGCGTAACGCTCGCGTCACCTGCTTGAGAAGCGCCAAACTCAACGTCAACAACACATGAGCTTCTTGCACTAAGGGTCGATTGTGCACATTGGTCTCTGGTGATCATCGCAGATTTCGTGACACCAGAACTTTGCAGTTCCACACTTTCGACAGTAAACGCAACATTACCGATATTTTGAATACTGAAACTGTGTTGCTTCAGCTCGCCCACTTTAAAAGAACTCAAAGTCTGATTTGCGGTGTAACCAACAGAAACATTATCTGTCGGAGGCATTGTCGTACCTAAAACGCCATCAACAAAACTGCGCAACGCCGCAATGTCACTATACACACCGTACTTACCCGGTCGGGCACAACCTATGCCCCAACTTACGATACCAAGTTGAGTCACAACGCCGTTATTATTCACAACGATGGGACCACCACTGTCTCCCTGACAAGAATCAATGCCACCTTGAGGTACTCCCGCACAAAACGAAACAGCCCCAACTGTTGTGTAGTTCCCACCAGCTTGACGGCACATTGCATCAGACACCAGAGGCACATCCACTTCTTGTAGAGCGGCTGGTGAACTGCCCCCCTCCGAAGTTCGGCCTAGTCCAGCGACAGTTAACCAATCACCGACGCCTGCATATTGCGAGACACTGCCTGATGCGATATCCACTTTCGTAACACCTTGAGGCTTTGAAGAGAGTTTTAACAGAGCGATATCATGAGACAAGGTAGAACGATTATAGGAAGGATGAATATAGATTTGGCTGACATTAGAGCGAACACCATCAGTACCATTATAAATCACACCACCAATTTTGACGGCAATTTGATTAGGAGCATCGCCATCAACACAGTGAGCAGCCGTGAGAACATAGCCATCCCCAATATAGCTTGCTCCACAGAAAGAGCGGTTACTATTACGGCTGACGATTTGTGTGTAAAACTTCCAGTTATTTGGGGTTGCGGTAATGCCACCAACAATATCCGGTTGAATTTCGTCGTATTGCGTCTGCGTGACTTGATCTGCACTTGCCAACATTGGCAATAACGCCGTTGCAAGTAAGGTTTTTGATAGATTCAATGTTATTTTCCTCTTGTTTTATGAGGCACTATTCATGTGCCACTTACAAAACAAGCAAACAAAAGCAACATCACCAATTTGGATGAGAATGAGTCGCCGCACATTGCGACGAGACTAATAGTAAATACTGACCATTAGACTCAACTTTTGCACCATCAGATTACATAAGTCACTAAGTTACCGTCTTAGCTACGCATTAATTAACGTTCAGATAACGACTTTCTTAACCAATGAATATGATGCCCAAAACCTTGGTTCTCATAGAGAGAAATCGCTGTCTGGTTAAAGTCCCAAACCTCAACAAACATCTGTTTCACTCCATAATCAACAAATGTCGTCTCTATCTTTTCAATCAAAGCTTTCGCGGTACCTTGCTTACGATATTCGGGTAATACGTATAGCTCATCAACGCTTCCCATCATGACAGGTTTACTAACCGTAGAAATAAGCTCGCAGAAATGCCCAGATACAAAGCCGACGATCTCACCCTCTACTCTAGCGACATACACCAAACATTCAGGATTATCGAGATAGCGAGCAATACTCTTTTCTTGTTCGATTTCTTCTGCGGTTTTAAACAGCTCTGGAGATTGGATGTGGTGCTCATCATGCAGCTCGAACATCAAATCATTGAGTTGTTCAAGATCGTCAAAAAGCGCTGGTTTGATTACAAAAGTAGACATAGGAAAAGAAGCCAAAAACAGGAATCCATATAGTGTGTGTTTAAACACGAGATTAGGCAAGCAGGAATGCAAAAGCCTCTTGCCGACAAAACAAGAGGCTTCGATATTTACGATTGGTCGCAGCTAATCTAAGATCGTGCTTAATTAAAATCGTACTTAACTAGCCACGTTTAAGCACTCGTTCGATTTCGCCTAAACTGGATGGATCATCAATGGTTGATGGCACCACGTATTGCTCACCATCGGCTATTTGACGAATGGTTCTTCGCAAAATTTTGCCTGAGCGTGTCTTTGGTAAACGATCGACAACCAGCGCATGTTTAAAGCAAGCCACAGCACCAATCTCGTTGCGCACTTTACCCACCAACTCACCCTCTAGCGTTAGATCATCAATCTTCACACCATCTTTAAGAACCACGAAGCCAAGTGGTAGCTGTCCTTTTAACTCATCATGGATACCGACTACCGCGCATTCCGCAATCGCTGGGTGACCGCCCACGATTTCTTCCATTTCGCCAGTAGATAGGCGGTGACCTGCAACGTTAATTACGTCATCAATTCGTCCCATGATAAACAGGTAGCCATCTTCATCTAGGTAACCGCCATCTCCCGATACGTAGTAACCCGGAAATTGACTTAGATAACCAGTTTCAAAGCGGTCATGGTTGCGCCAGACAGTTGGTAGACAACTTGGTGGTAATGGGCGCTTCAGAGCCACAAAACCTTGCTGATTTGCACCCACTGGCATTCCCATTTCGTTGAGAATCTCGACCTGATAGCCAGGTATCGGCTTGGTAGCAGAGCCTGCTTTTACCGGCATTACCTCGATACCGGTCGGATTGCCCGCGATAGCCCATCCAGTTTCGGTTTGCCACCAGTGGTCAATGACCGGCTTATCTGCTTTGCTTTCGACCCATTCTAGCGTTGGTGGGTCAAGACGTTCACCTGCCATGAAAATAGAGTCGAGGTTGGACAAGTCGTATCGCTTAATGAACTCGCCTTCTGGGTCTTCTTTCTTAATTGCGCGGAAAGCGGTTGGCGCGGAGAAAAGCACGTCCACTTTGTATTCGTCACAAACACGCCAGAATGCCCCCGGATCCGGTGTTCTCACTGGTTTGCCTTCAAATAGAATAGTTGTACAGCCATGAATCAACGGTGCGTACACAATGTAAGAGTGACCAACGACCCACCCTACATCGGATGCAGCCCAGAACACACCATCTTGAGGAATGTTATAAATCGACGTCATCGAATATTTCATCGCCACGGCATGACCACCATTGTCACGCACCACGCCTTTTGGTTTCCCTGTTGTGCCAGAGGTATACAAAATATAAAGAGGATCTGTCGCTAGCACAGGGACACACGCATGAGGCAAAGCTTGCGCGTATTCTTGCTGCCAATCTAAATCACGTTCAAGGTTAAGTTCGGCTTCGCACTGCGGGCGTTGAAGAACAAAGACTTTCTCAGGCTTCCAACGGCTGTCCATAATGGCTTTATCAACCATTGGTTTGTACGGGATCACCTTGTTAATTTCGATGCCACAAGACGCCGTCATGATGACTTTGGGTTCCGCATCTTCAATTCGAACGGCAAGCTCATTCGGGGCAAAACCGCCAAACACCACCGAGTGAATCGCACCCAATCGAGCACAAGCCAGCATCGCCATCGCCGCTTCTGGGATCATCGGCATGTAGACGACCACACGATCGCCTTTGGTTACGCCTTGGTTAGAAAGCATACCCGCGATTTTTGCTACTTGGTCGCGCAAAGCTTGATAGCTGTAAGTTTGTTTTTGCCCCGTCACTGGCGAATCATAAATCAGTGCGGTTTTATCGCCTCTTCCTTGCTCGCAATGATAATCGAGCGCGAGCCATGACGTGTTCAATACGCCATCAGGAAACCAACGTTCAATCCCTTGTTCGTCAGCTTGTAAGATGGTGTTTGGCGCTTCAAACCAATCGATGTTTTCAGCTTGAGTACGCCAAAAGTTTTCCGGTTCATTTTGTGCCCAAAGGTATTCTTTTTGATATGCAGACATATTGCTTCCTCCAGTATGTCCTGACATTGCTTTTTAATACCAATCGCATTAATTAGATGTTCAGAAGATTGCGTAGGTAAAACCGCTTAGAACAAGGCAAAGATTGCAGCTAGCTAGTTGCTCTACCTACACCTTCTTTTACTAAGAAATAGGTTTAACGAAGTTATCAGCGGTTTTAACAAGCAAGAATCATCAAATAATTGATGTGGTTGGTATAAGTATCACTACCATGCAATTGTGTTATTCAAAGACATTGGAGGGAACACGCACAAAGCCCTCCATCAGTATTCTTGCGCTGCGGCTCATGATGGCTTTCTCAACCACCCAACCTTGTTGTGTTTGTTTGGCTTTTGCCCCCACCTTAAGCGTTCCTGACGGATGCCCAAACGTCACTGATTCTTTCTCTCCGCCACCAGCCGCCAAATTGACTAGAGTACCCGGGACGCATGCCGCCGAGGCAATGGCGACCGCAGCGGTTCCCATCATGGCGTGGTGAAGCTTGCCCATAGATAAAGCTCGGACGAGAATATCGACCTCACCTGCCTCTACGGCTTTACCACTCGACGATAAATAGGATTTAGGCTGGGAAACAAACGCAATCTTAGGCGTGTGTTGACGTGTTTGAGCCTCTTCGAGCGAATCAATCAGCCCCATTTTTAGCGCGCCATGAGCACGAATGGACTCAAACCTCGCGAGCGCAAACTCATCGTTATTGATGTCATCTTGAAGCTCAGTGCCTTGGTAGCCGAGCGCTTCTGCGTCAATGAAGATCGTCGGTATGCCTGCGTTAATGAAGGTTGCGTTGAATGTCCCAACATCTGGCACGACCAAATCGTCTACTAGATTGCCGGTTGGAAACATGCTGCCGTCACCATCAGCAGGGTCGACGAAATCAACTTGGATTTCAGCCGCTGGGAACGTCACACCATCAAGCTCAAACTCCCCTGTTTCTTGAACGAAACCATTTATGATTGGTACATGAATCAAAATGGTTTTTCCAATATTTACCTGCCATACGCGAACAGTAACGATGCCGTTTTCGGGAATACGATCTTCATCGATCAACCCTGCATGAATGGCGAAAGGTCCGACTGAAGCAGAAAGATTGCCACAGTTACCACTCCAATCGACAAACGGCTTATCTATTGATACTTGCCCGAACAGGTAATCAACGTCGTGATCGACTCGCTGACTGCGCGACACAATCACAGTTTTACTGGTGCTGGAAGTCGCGCCCCCCATGCCATCAATTTGTTTTGCGTACGGATCTGGGCTGCCAATCACACGAAGTAGCAGCTTGTCTCTTGCCTCGCCTGCAACTTGCGCTGGCTGTGGCAAATCTTCAAGGTTGAAGAACACCCCTTTGCTCGTCCCGCCGCGCATGTAAGTCGCCGGGACTTTGATTTGGCTTTGCATCTTGCTATCCATATCTTACTCCGTTATTGCGCTATCTATTGCGAGAGGAAATCTTGAGCAAAGCGCTGTAACACACCGCCCGCTTTGTACACGTGAACTTCATCTTCAGTATCGAGTCGACAAGTCACTGGCACATCAACCTTGTCGCCATTAGCACGGGTAATCACCAACGCCAAATCAGCACCAGGAGTGATATCGCCGATAACGTCATAAAGTTCAGTGCCATCTAATTCGAGTGTCTTTCGGTTCACGCCATCTTTAAATTGCAGAGGAAGTACGCCCATGCCAACTAAGTTGGTACGGTGGATACGCTCAAAACCTTCAGCGACAATGGCTTCTACACCCGCCAAGCGAACGCCTTTCGCCGCCCAATCTCGGGATGATCCTTGACCATAATCCGCACCTGCGACCACGATAAGCGGCTGCTTGCGATTCATGTAAGTCTCTATCGCTTCCCACATGCGTGTTACTTTGCCTTCAGGTTCGACTCTCGCTAACGATCCTTGCACGACTTCGCCATTTTCCTTGACCATTTCGTTGAACAGTTTTGGATTAGCGAAAGTGGCGCGCTGCGCGGTTAAGTGATCGCCTCGGTGAGTCGCGTATGAGTTAAAGTCTTCTTCTGGCACGCCCATCTTCGCGAGGTATTCGCCTGCGGCGCTGCTTGCCAAAATCGCGTTCGATGGCGACAAATGGTCGGTCGTAATGTTATCGCCTAAAACGGCAAGAGGACGCATTGAAGACAGAGTTCGCTCACCAGCCAGTGCTCCCTCCCCCTCTTTTTGCCAGTAGGGAGGTCTTCGGATATACGTACTCATCGGACGCCAATCGTAGAGCGGATTCGGATTGCGAGCCTCATCATTCAGTTTGAACATTTGAATGTAGACTTGATTAAATTGCTCAGGCTTAACGTATTCACCCACCACAGCATCAATTTCTTCATCTGTTGGCCACAAGTCGTTGAGATAAACGGGCTTGCCATCTTTGTCTGTGCCTAAAGAGTCACGTTCGATATCAAAACGAATCGTACCAGCTAACGCGTAAGCAACGACCAAAGGTGGCGATGCTAAGAATGCTTGTTTTGCATAAGGATGAATTCGACCATCAAAGTTTCGGTTCCCAGAAAGTACTGCCGTTGAATACAGATCTCGGTCGATGATCTCTTGTTGGATTTTCGGGTCAAGTGCACCACTCATACCGTTACAGGTTGTACACGCATAAGCCACGATACCAAAACCAAGTTTCTCTAGTTCAGGGAGTAAGCCAGATTCTTCAAGGTAGAGTCGAGCAACTTTAGAACCCGGAGCAAATGAAGACTTCACCCAAGGTTTGCGCACCAATCCAAGCTCATTCGCTTTCTTAGCGACCAGACCTGCTGCCACAACGTTTCTTGGGTTACTGGTATTGGTACAAGAAGTAATCGCCGCGATGATCACCGCGCCATCTGGAAGCTCGCCTTCTTTCTCTTGCCACTCTCCAGAAACACCACGCTCAGCAAGCTCTGAGGTAGGTAAACGACGATGAGGATTAGATGGACCTGCCAAATTACGCCCGACTTGGGACAAATCAAACTCAAGTACGCGTTCGTAAACGGCAGTGTCTAAATCATCTGCCCACAGACCGGTTTGCTTGGCGTACTTCTCAACCAAGTCGACCTGTTGATCATCGCGCCCTGTCAGTTTGAGGTAATTAATGGTCTGCTCATCAATGTAGAACATCCCAGCGGTTGCGCCGTATTCTGGCGTCATGTTTGAGATGGTCGCGCGGTCGCCGATGGTTAGGTCTCGCGCCCCTTCGCCAAAGAACTCGAGATAGGATGAAACCACACGTTCATTGCGCAGGAACTCGGTAATCGCCAACACGATATCGGTAGCGGTAATACCCGGTTGACGCTTACCAGTAAGCTTCACGCCAACAATGTCTGGTAGACGCATCATCGACGGGCGACCAAGCATAACCGTCTCCGCCTCTAAACCGCCGACACCAATCGCAATCACGCCAAGAGAATCAACGTGAGGTGTATGACTGTCTGTGCCGACACAGGTATCTGGGTAAGCAATGCCTTGCTTGGCTTGCACAACCGGAGACATCTTCTCCAAGTTGATTTGGTGCATGATGCCATTACCTGCAGGAATAACGCTAACGTTCTCGAACGCCGTTTTACACCACTCGATAAAGTGGAATCGGTCTTCGTTTCTGCGCTCTTCTATCGCGCGGTTTTTCTCAAACGCCTCTGGGTCAAAGCCTGCATGTTCAACTGCCAGTGAATGGTCAACGATCAATTGCGTTTCAACCACAGGGTTTACTTTCGCTGGGTCACCGCCTTGTTCGGCAATCGCATCACGTAGACCAGCGAGGTCGACTAATGCGGTTTGTCCAAGGATGTCATGACAAACCACGCGCGCCGGATACCAAGGAAAATCGAGGTCACGCTTGCGTTCAATCAACTGTTTTAAGCTATCAGTGAGCGTATTTGGGTCACAGCGACGAACCAACTGCTCTGCTAAAACGCGTGAGGTGTATGGGAGCTTTTCATAGGCTCCTGGAGAAATGTCGTTAACAGCTTCTCGGGTATCAAAATAATCGAGTTGGGTTCCCGGGAGCGGCTTACGATATTGAGTATTTATATTTGTGGTGATGCTCATGGGCTTGCTTCCGCTTTAGTGTACATCTTGTGCCTGAACGCACCGCGATACTGTTTTTGAAATGGATTCGCGGTGAAAAAGACGCCCCTTGTGAATGCCATCAAGGCAAAGCTCACAAAGAGGCGTCACGCGCTAGCGTTGTTCGATTGGCACCCAGTCTTGATGATCCGGTCCGGTATAATCCGCACTTGGGCGAATGATTCGGTTGTTCGCACGTTGTTCATACACGTGCGCCGCCCAACCTGTCAGTCGGCTCATCACAAAGATTGGCGTAAACAATTTGGTTGGAATATCCATGAAGTGGTAAGCCGAAGCATGGAAGAAGTCAGCATTACAGAACAGACCTTTCTCGCGCTTCATTACGGATTCCACACGCTCAGAAACCGCGTAAAGATGTGTGTCACCCACCTCATTCGATAACGCTTCTGACCAACGCTTGATCAGTGCATTACGAGGGTCACTTTCACGATAAATCGCATGACCAAAGCCCATGATTTTGTCTTTGTTCTCTAGCATCTGCAGAATGTTGGCTTCTGCTTCATCTGGCGTTTGCCAATCTTGAATCATCTCCATCGCCGCTTCGTTTGCACCGCCATGAAGTGGACCACGCAACGTACCGATAGCAGCCGTAATACAAGAATGAAGATCAGAAAGCGTAGAAGCACACACGCGCGCCGCAAATGTTGAGGCATTAAACTCATGCTCTGCATAAAGAATCAAAGAACAGTGCATCACCTTTTTGTGCGTTTCGCTTGGTGCTTTATCAGTAAGCAGTTTCAGGAAGTAGCCGCCGATGCAGTCTTCGCTGTTATCGTGTGTTTTGATTCGTACGCCATCGTGGCTGAAGCGATACCAGTAACAGATGATCGCAGGGAAAAGCGCCAGCATTCGCTCAGTAGCATGGAGCTGTTGCTCAAAGTCCATTTCTTGCTCTAAGTTACCCAGCATAGAGCAACCTGTGCGCATGACATCCATCGGATGAGCATCAGCAGGAATCAGCTCTAACGCTTGCTTAAGCTCCGCTGGTAAGCCACGCAAGCTCAATAGATGTGTCTTGTAGGCGTCTAGCTCTTGTTGATTAGGTAAGTGACCGCGTAACAGCAAATGCGCGACTTCTTCAAATTGAGCATGATTTGCCAAGTCCGTAATATCGTAACCACGATACGTTAGACCCGTCCCCGTTTTACCGACAGTGCATAAAGCTGTGCTTCCAGCGCTTTGACCGCGTAGACCTGCGCCACCTATCTCAGCTTTCTTTTCTACAGAATGAGGCATTGTTGAACTCCTTTTCTGTCTGACTTGGCTCTCTTAATGGGCTCTTTTGAATCAGACAATTTTCACGTTATTGGATTAGAGATTCCGTTTATCTATCTTTTTCTTGGGCTTCCGTTTGTTTCTTTGTTGACCTTATTTACCCTCCGAAAACAGCTTGTCTAACTTATTCTCGTAGTCGTGGTAATTAAGGTGCTCATACAGCTCTTTTCGTGTCTGCATTGAATCAAGCAACGCTTCTTGGTTGCCAACTTCAAGCAAGTGTTTGTAAACCATCTCAGCCGCTTTGTTCATCGCACGGAATGCACTCAATGGGTACAAAACCATGTCCACTTTGGATTGGGCTAACTCTTCACAGCCGTATAACGGCGTTTGTCCAAATTCAGTAATGTTGGCAAGAATTGGAACGTGCTTCCCTGTCGCGTCTTCAAGCGCTGCCGAGAACTGTTGATATTGGTCTAGCTGATTCATTGCCTCTGGGAAGATCATGTCTGCGCCCGCTTCCACACATGCAATCGCACGTTCAATTGCACTGTCCATGCCTTCTACTGCTAGTGCATCAGTGCGAGCCATAATGACAAAGCTCTCGTCATTACGTGCATCCACCGCCGCTTTCACTCGATCAACCATTTCTTGTTGGCTAACAATCGCTTTATTTGGGCGATGACCACAACGCTTCTGCGCCACTTGGTCTTCCATGTGCACTGCCGCCGCACCCGCTTTTTCCATCGCTTTGATAGTGCGTGCGATGTTAAAAGCTCCACCAAAACCGGTATCGATATCAACCAATAACGGCAAATCACACGCGTTGGTGATACGGTCTACGTCCACCAAAACGTCGTTCAATGTCGTAATGCCAAGATCTGGCAAGCCGTAAGACGCGTTAGCTATGCCGCCACCCGACAAATAGATAGCTTGGTGACCCAAGTTTTTCGCCATCATGGCGCAGTATGGGTTAATGGTGCCGACGATCTGCAGCGGGTTGTTTTGCTCAATGGCGAGTCTGAACTTCGCCCCCGGAGATAAGCTCATGACAATTTCCTTCTAGTCTTGTTCTCTATCTTTACTTTCAGAATGTAGAATCTGTAATTCGATTAGTTTTCGGCTGCCTGAGATGTGCCTTCTCATTAGCATTTCTGCCAGTTCTTCATCACGGTTGCGAATCGCTTGCAGAATGAATTTGTGTTCGTTGAGTGCTTCGTTAGGACGAGATTGCGCACGTGGTGATTGGTAACGATACATGCGCAACAAGTGATACAGTTCGTCGCAAAGCAAAGAGATAAGCTTGCTGTTTCTGCTCGCTTGAATGATTCGATAGTGGAAATCGAAGTCACCATGCTGGTGGAAGTAAGACGATCCTTCGACTTCGTCAATATGTTTGGAATGTGTCGACAATAGCATTTCCAAACTCAGTAACTCTTCTTGAGTGATATAGCGAGCCGCGAGCCTTGCAGCCATGCCTTCTAACGCTTCGCGGACTGAATACAATTCGATGAGTTTTTCTGGAGAGAAAGTGATAACACGAGCGCCAACATGCGGAATGCGCTCAATCAACCCAAGCCCTTCAAGACGCATCATGGCTTCACGTAGAGGACCTCTACTCACTTGATATTTCTTGGCTAATTCAGGCTCTGAGATTTTACTGCCCGGTTCAATTTCACCACTCACAATCGCTTCCACTAACGATTCGGTCAGCGATTCAGATTTAGTGTGCTCTTTTTCAGAGACAATCACTTTATGACGAGTTTTCAATTCTGTATTCATATTCAAGGCACTCGTATTTAGAAATCAAAGTGTCAACAATTTGTTAACTTGAATATAAAATAGACGATCAGATTGTCGACAATCAAGCAAATTGTCGACAATTTAGACTAAGGTATAGTGTTATTGAGTGATTTATGTATGAAAAAACATTCAGTTCGATAAGAGCAAGCTGAAATTGTCGACAATAAAAACTCATTAAATTCAGCAAGTAAAAAGAATTAGGGAGCACAACAGCTCCCTACTTGGGTTTAATTTGCTAACGAACGGTCAGATTTGCCTAGTTGACCAGCTTGTAGGTTAAGTCTTTTTCATCCAACAAACCGGATTCAACGAGGTTTCTCTCCAACATCATATCTTGCAGTTGTTTCAGCGAATTGATGTTGCCGTAACTGCGGCGGATCTGGTCAAACGCCTCTTCCAGCTGCGGTAAGTTTTGTGCATTCATCTGATCAGTAGTCGCTTCAGAAGCCGCTAAGAACCACTCCACATCTTTAGTGATCTCTTGCACTTGGATCAGGCTTTCACGCAATTTCGCTTGGTAGTGCTCCACCTCTTTGATGGCAGAAAAGAACTCCGTCCAAGCTTGCATGTTATCGATAGCCGATGTCGAAGACATGGTGGTTTTGTTGAGCTTCACACGGGATTCATTGATCGCCTCTTTAAGCTTGAATAACCGCAAACTGAGCTCATCAGAACGCTTTGGTAACAGCTTCACCTCGTACTTCACGAGTTTACGAATCGCATGGATGTGTTCATCACGCTTACGCGCAGAAAGCGCCAGGAACTCGTGATCGACTTTTCCTACCGAGTTGGTTTTAAGTTGCTTGCGAGCAGATTCAATTTTTTTGTTAAGAAGAGATTTAACGCCTTTCTTTGAGCCTTCTTCCCACGCTTTGCGAGAAGCGGCTTTTAACGCTGCGCCACCTGCGACTTCCAAAAGGGCTGCCCCCTCTTTCGAGCCGGGAAATGGAATCATCCCGATACCAGTCCTTACCCCTTTTTGCGCAATATCCATCGCGACCATTTTCTTGTCACGTTTTACCCAGTTCTTGGCAGATTGGTATTTATTACCGAATTTTCTCGCCCAACTTTTGTGATATGACTTACTGTCCTTTTCTACATTTTGCAAAAATTCTTTCGCCATCTTTTTTGCATTTTGACTCGCCATAAAGAACTCCTTTTCTTTTAATAAATCGAATAGCGAATAAGATCTAATACTGCTATTTTTTGAGTAATTTGATTAATAATAGTATTTATATTTCAAATTTTTATTATTAAAAAGTTCAAGCATAAGGATATGCAATGGCTGATAAATACAGCAGTTCGGCTAGTTTGATGTCTGCAAAAGACTCAAGTAATCAAGAACATATCATAAGTAATGCAACACTAAAGCAAGCCTTGTCAGAGCCCTTTGAAATCAAAGCAATGCTGGTATCCAGTGGCTTTGACATGCAAGATCAACTAGGTCAGTTCCTTACCATAAACCGTTATTTCAACGAATCTGGCAGCAATACACTCAATCGTTCCTACAATGGAGTTGTGACATTGATCCAACATTTAGGAATGGATTCTAATTTGCAGAATCACCAATATGAAATAACGCTTAAACCGTGGTTTTGGTTATTAAAACACACACATTCTTTCCGGGTTTATCAAAATCAATCCACACAAGAAATTGTCAGTGATATTTTCGATAACGCTGGTTTCAAGGGTAACTATAAAATATCCAGCATGCCTTCGACCAAGCGTGAATATTGTTTGCAATATAACGAATCGGATTTTGACTTCGTTTCTCGTCTGCTCGCTGAGGAAGGCGTTCATTATTATTTTGAGCATGCGAGTGGTTCACACACTATGATTTTGCAAGATGCTCAAACTCCATTTGATAAAGCCAGCACAGCGAAATTTGATATGAAGGAAACGCCGACAGGCTCACTTCCTTTGCTTGAAGATTGGTGCCCTACCGTTGCTTTTCATGGCGCAAGTGTTGAGCTATCAAGCTACGATTATTCGCAGACGAAACTCATTACCAGCGGCAGTAAAACCTCCAGCAATACCATTGCCAACAACACTCAACTTGCCAACACGCGTTACCCGACTTTGGGTATCAGCGGGGACATGACGGATCTCTCTAGTAATCTTGCCAAGCGTCGCATCGAGTATGTTGAGCAGGATTACCAAAGTGTCATTGCCAGCGCAAAACACGATCTCTTCGAGCTCGGTACTTACTTCTCGCTCTCAAGCCATCTAGACAAAGATCAACTTGGTGACTTTTCGGTCATCAGTATGGAAGTGGATTACACTGAAAGTGCACAGAGCAGCACCAGACTGAAAGTAATTCCAAAAGATACCCCTCACTACCCGCAACCTCGCTCAAAACAAGTGGTTCAGGGCTTGCAAAGCGCAGTCGTTGCAGGCTCAACCGCGGGTGATATTAATCAGGACGAACAAGGTCGTGTGCGTATTCAGTTCCAATGGGATACAGACGCAACTGGCGACAAAACCAGTTGTTATGTTCGTGTCGCACAAATGCTTGCGGGAAGTAGTTACGGTGCTCAGTTTGTGCCACGAGCCGGGCAAGAAGTGCTGGTCTCTTTCATCGATGGCGATCCAGATAGACCAATCATCACGGGCAGCGTCTACAACAGCAAAAATGCCCCGCCATACGCAGAAGCCAATACAACAAAGTCTGGCATCAAAACCCAGCTTTCTGGACAGAGTAACGAGCTCTACTTCGATGACAAAAAAGACAATGAATTACTTTACCTTCATGCAGCCAAAGACCTGACACAAGAAGTTGAAAACAACCAAACAGAAACCATCAAGGGTGAATTAAGCCAAACAGTCACCAAAGCGGTATCAGTGTCGACAGAAGACAACTACTCGCTGAGCGTAACCAAAGCACTGAGCGAAAAAGCCAAGTCGATTTCGATTGAAGCTGACGATTCTATCGAGCTCAAAGTTGGCTCAAGCAAAATAACCCTGTCCTCATCATCCATTGCCATTGAAGCAACCAATATCGACGTCAAAGCCAGCAGCGCGCTGAATTTGGAAGGGACCAACGTCACCAGCAAAGCCACTTCAGCCAACAAGGTTTCAGGTACCACGACGGCGCTTGATGCAACCAGTTCAAACAGCATTTCTGGCTTGAGTATTTCCATCAAAGCGGACACCACGCTCTCTGCAGAGGGCTCTTTGAGTGCGGAGTTTAAATCAGGTCTCAAAGCGACATTTGATGGCGGCGTAATGGGTGAAGTAAAAGGCGCAATTGTAAAGGTTAACTAATGAAATATAAGAAGATTCCATACCAAACGGCAGAGCAAATACTACCGAGATTCAAAGCCAGTGACGAGGCTAAAGCGCTACTCAACGAAGAAACCAGCATCAACGATGCAATTCAATCACTCACAGACAAAGAGCTCTACAACGATCTCGTGCAGTTTTTGACGCACGCTCTACCCGTACGTGAGGCAATTTGGTGGGGAGCGTTGTGTTTAAATCAACGCAATGAGGAATGGTCACCACTTCAAAAACAGAGTGTCGAAACTTGCATGGCTTGGGTGCGTTCACCCTCCGAAGAATTACGCCGTAAAGCGGAACACCTATCTCACCGACTAGAACTAAACTGCGGGCCATCTTGGCTTGCTCAAGCAGTGTTCTGGAATGGTTCTGGCAGCATCGTTGCACCAGATATTCCACCCGTTATGCCTGATCCTTTTCTGTATGCCAAAGCGACTGCAGGTGCAATTAATCACGCAGCCGCTTTGCCTCAATGGGACAAGACGAAACCTTACTATCAAGCCGCAATCGCAATGGCTTTGGATATCGCTGCAGGCGGTCAAGGCACTTCAGATAGCCAATCACAAACTGCAGTACAAGGAGAAGTACGATGACATTACCTGCTGCTCGTATCACCGACATGCATGTATGCCCAATGCAGACACCTGCAACGCCACCGATCCCTCATGTGGGAGGTCCGGTCACCGGTCCCGGGGCACCGACTGTGTTGATTGGTAACTTACCGGCCGCGACAGTAAGTGACGTTTGCGTATGCGTTGGAACCCCAGATTCTATCGCGATGGGAAGCACGACCGTGCTATTAAGCAATAAACCTGCCGCCCGAATGGGAGACACCACTTCTCATGGTGGCAGTATTGTTGCGGGTATGCCCACAGTACTTATAGGGGGATAAAACCTCCTTACAAATCAGGCTATTATATTGATAGAAGCATTCATCCGACCAATTTTTTGGATCGACATCTTAGTTTTTATTAAATAGTTAATTTTTATCGGCTATTTAGGAAAATCCTCACTAGACTGAAGTTTACAAACTATGAAACCAGAGGAACGGAATTATCTCTGGCTTAATAAAACAATAATTCATGGATTGAATATGGTTGACATTGATAGTCTTTTGGCACCGATCACAGATGGATCGCCGAGCGGCGTCTATCTAAAACTCGATAGAAGTGCCTATCGAGCACTGAGAAACAGTTACAATGCGGCGCAATCGTCATTTCGCCAGTTGGTGGAAACGCCCGAAGCATCCAGTGATGAATCCTTACTTGAGAGTAATGATGAAAACTGGACGCAGCTGCGTACCGCGACATTTCACGCTCTCACCCAGTCAAGCAAAGACTTGGAGTTACTAGGTTGGTATATCACCAGTCAGTTGTTCACCGACGCACCCTATCGAAACCTTGCCGACGCAACGCAAGTTCTTCTAAGCACCGTGGAGCAGTTTTGGGACTCTCTCAATCCATTCCTTCCTGAAGACAAACTAAAAAGCGCTGAAGAGTCTGGCATAGCGAGAGAACGTGCAGAGTTCCGTATGAAGCCTTTGCTACAGCTTGTTGGTGAAACTCATGATACCACTGCGGTGTATATGCCTTTGCAGTTAATCGGCTTGATTGATGACATCACTTTTGCAGATTACCTACGTGCAGAGCGCAACGGTTCGCTTGGCGAAATCAAAACTAAAGCGCAAAACCTTTTCAGCGCAGACACGCAAGACATCTTAATGGATCTGGCGCAAACGTATCAGAATCTTGATGCTACAGAACAAGCCATCGCGAAGCATTGCCAACCAATTAACGCCACGCCAGTAAGTTTCAAATTCATCAAAGAAAACATCGCTGAACTTATAAATGCGATTCGTTACCTCACCGAAGATAATTTCTCCAAGTGGCCGCTGGATGATCAATTTAAATTGATTGCCGAAGAAGCCCAGGCTCCCCCCGTCGAATCAAACTCTCCTGAAACAACCTATCAAGCAACAGAAAATACAGAAGTAGCACCAACCTCATCAGAGCCAGAAGCAGAGCAAATTACGACGACGCCGTTGCTAGAGCCGATTCCTTCAAATGAAGCACACCAGCCAGCAGCACCCACTGCGATGAATATCGCAGGTCAGATCCAAAATCGCGACCACGCTTTTCATGAACTTAGAAAGCTCGCCGATTACTTCAAACAAACCGAGCCACACAGCCCTGTTCCGTTCTTGCTAGAGCGCGCAATTCGTTGGGGTTATCTGAGCTTACCAGAACTACTCCAAGAAATGACTGGTGGCAACAACCAAGTGCTCGACCATATCAATCAACTCACAGGAATGGACAATTTAGAACAAACCATTCTGAAGAGAATTCCTGAACCACAATCAGTGCCAGAGTCGGTTCCGACCGTACCACCTGCGACTGAGGTTCAAACAGCCTCTAATGAGGAGTCTCAAAGTGCAACGTCAATTGAACCAACAACGTCAGAGCAAAGCGACACTCCAAATACAACCAACCAACCAGAAGTAAAAACTACTCAATCGTCGAGCGGTATTACCGATTTCGAGTGGTGAAGCAAAAAATGCTAAAAAGCAAAGGAGAACCAAATGGCTTCTATTTACATGAGAATTGATGGCACCACACCAAAAGGTGCTGCAACGGTAGAAAAGATCGGTGGCAAGGATGGATTTTTTGCTATTGATACAGTGAACTGGAGTGCCGTTCGTGGCGTTGGCATCGACGTCGGTAACGCGAACAACGCAGACCAAGGCATGGTCGCGCTAGGTGAAGTGAACATCTCTCGTGGCTGTGATGGCGCGACACCGTACTTAACGACTTTCCTTTACGCGCCAGGTGGTGAAGGCAAAACCATCGAAATCGTGATGACTAAGCCAAACCGTGAAGGTTCTGGTGCAGATCCATACCTAATCCTGACACTGAGCGCAGCACGTATGTCGAGCTACAACATGGGCGCGTCGGATGGCCACCTGCCAAATGAATCATTCAGCCTGACATACACCGAGATTTCGAAAGCGTACTACATCGAAGGCGAAGGCGGCAAAATCGAGAAAGGTCCTGAAGTGGGCTTTGACGCGACGACAGCGAAAGTTACTTCGACAGCTTCTTAATGGAATAAGGAGATACCATTATGGCACTGAACTCCCAACACAAGCGAGTTAGCAAAAACCGTGTAAGTATTACTTACGATGTCGAGACGAATGGCGCAGTAGAAACCAAAGAACTCCCTTTTGTGGTGGGAGTCGTCGGTGATTATTCGGGTCACAAGCAAGACAAAGAAGACGTAGAAGATCGCACTTTCTATAACGTCGACAAAGACAACTTCGATACTGTCATGAAGCGTGTTGGCCCTGAGTTATCACTCAAAGTGGACAACGTTTTGGTTGATGACGACAGCCAAATCGAAGCGAGTCTGAAATTCTCATCAATGAAAGATTTTGAGCCTGAAGCCATCGTTGAGCAAGTTGAACCGCTCAAGAAGCTTGTTGAGACTCGTAACCAACTCAAAGTACTGCTTTCAAAAGCGGACCGTTCTCGTGATCTAGAGAAACTACTCAAGGAAGTGCTGCAAAGCGCAGACACTATCAACGCCCTTTCCGATGAGCTAGGCATCCAGAAAGAAGGAGCAGAATAATGACGACGGAAGTTGAAAACCAACCACAAGCAGAAGCGGCTGAAGCTTCGCTGAGCTTTCTGGATCGTGCAATCGAAGCGACCACACAAACGCCAGCGGACACAACAAAAGAACTGTTCTCAGTATTAGCAGAGCAAGCGCTAAGCGGTACAGTTACATGGGACAAGAACGTCACCAAAACGATTGAAAACGCCATCGTAGAGATCGACAAAAAGCTTTCTAAACAGCTATCGAAAGTCATGCAAGAAAATGACTTCCAAAAGCTAGAAGGTTCATGGCGTGGTCTGCAAAAACTGGTTAAAGAGAGCGACTTAGGACGCTCACTAAAAATCAAAATGGTCGACTACACCAAAGAAGAGCTGCTTGATCAGTTTGAAGATGCACCAGCCATCGACCGTAGCCCACTGTTTAACGCGGTATACCAAGGCGAATACGGCACAGCAGGAGGTGAACCGTATGGCACCTTCATCGGTGACTACGAGTTCAGCGCAAAAGATGAAGACGTCGCTCTACTCCGCTACATGGGCGAAGTAGCCGCTGCATGTCACGCTCCGTTCGTTGCCGCAGCAAACGCGGAAATGTTTGAGTTCAATGACTTCACTACCTTCGAAGAAGGCAAACCTGTCGCGGCTGGTTTTGATTCTCCGGCTTATGCTGCATGGAACTCGTTCCGTGAGAGTGACGACGCGCGCTACGTAACGCTAACACTACCTCGCACACTGGCTCGCCTTCCTTACGGAGAGAAAGGTCTTGGCACCAAACTGTTTAGCTACGAAGAGTTAAACACTGACCAAGATGGCAACCCGAATCCGTCAAGCAATGATGAGCTGGTTTGGTCAAATGCGGCTTACGAGTTGGGTCTGAAAATGACGCAAGCGTTCACCGCGTACGGTTGGTGTACAGCAATTCGCGGTCTGGATAACGGTGGTAAAGTGGAAAACTTACCAAACCTAACTTACAAGACCGAAGCTGGCGACTTGGTTCAGCAATGTCCAACAGAAGTGAACCTAACCGACGAACGCGAGAAAGAGTTAAGTGACCTAGGCTTCTTGCCACTGGTTCACTACAAGAACTCAAACTATGGCGTGTTCATCGGTGGTCAAACGACACAGCAACCGAAGACGTACACAGACCCAGATGCAACAGCAAACGCAGCGATTTCAGCGCGTCTTCCTTACATCATGGCAAGTGGTCGCATCGCTCACTACTTGAAAGTCATGGGTCGCGACAAGCTAGGTTCGAACCTAGAAGCGCCAGACATTCAACGTGAACTTCAACTTTGGATCGATCAATACACCAACGCAGGTGCAATTGGTAACGATCAACGAGCGAAAACGCCATTGGCAGAGTCTCGCATTGAAGTGGTTGAACAACCGGGTAAACCGGGCGCGTATTCAGCCGTTGCTCACCTAAGACCTTGGCTACAACTTGAAGAACTGACTACGTCGGTTCGCATGGTAGCGAAGATCCCAGGTTAATACCGATCACAGTAAGTAAGTGGTCAGAGTTAGCGCAGGAATAACGCTTGAGAACAAGGCTAAAATTTTCGGTAAGTAGTTATTCTACAGCCAAAATTTTAAACGAAGTTATCGAGCGTTATAACCAGCTAGAATGACCAGTTATTTACTACGATTGGTATACGCACGATAAAGCTTGGTCGAAGTAGGATGCTTCGACCAAGCCAATTCGATTTAGGTCACAAGGATAGTATGAGTAAGATTTATCACTCAGGTTGGCAGACCCAATTTACACAGCTAGACGATAAAGACAGCGACTTTTTACAAGAGGCGCTCTCTTTACTGTCTCAAGTGTCTCGCTCCGCGCTAGACCATCCCGATGCGCTTATTACTCATATTTCGCGCCTAATTGCAGAGATTGACAATAAGCTCTCGAAACAGATGGATACATTACTGCATCATCCAGAATTTGAGGCACTGCAAACCAATTGGCTAGGGCTTCAAGGCTTAGCCACCCTACCCGTAAACTACCAACGCACTCAACTCAAGCTACTCAATATGAGTTGGGAAGAAGTGTCTTCCGACGTCAATCAAGCCTACAGCACCAAAACGTCCGAGTTATACAACAAGATCGGCAACCAAGAGTTAAACACCTTGGGCGGACATCCATTCGGTTGCTTGTTATTCACACAGCCAGTAGCAGCAGATATGAATTTCGAATCTGACTACGATGATCTGTTCACCGTCGAACTGTTAAGCCGCTTGGGAGAAGCCACGTTATGCCCAATGCTATTTGCTCCTAATCGCGATTTCTTTGTCGAATCTGGTGCTGATTGGCTGTCTGATATCAACCGAATCGAAAAGATCCTTGCCAGCCCTGATTACCAATCGTGGCAGTCTTTACGCAGTAAGTCCTCTGCGCGTTTTGTCGGTTTAGTGATGCCAGAAATGTGTATGCGTACACGTTATCAAAACGCCAAAGTGGGATTCATCTACAATGAGAAACAAAACGGACTTTGGGGCAATGCGGGCTTTGCGTTTGTGTCCACCATTATGCGAGAACATCAACGTGTGAGTTGGTTTGGCTTCTTGAAATCTCGCTGGAACGACAACAACCAAGGTGCCGTGGTCAATCAAAGCCAAAGCGATAGCCATTTTCTGATTCAACCACAAACCAAAGTGACCTTGTTTGGGCAACTGTCGACCTTCTACAGTCGCAGCGGTTTTATCCCTCTTACTAAGAGTCCTTTGAGCGACAAGTTCTACTTCAATGGTAACAATTCGATTTGGCACAACAGCGAGTCTGATAACGAGAAAGTCCTCACTCAAATCCAAACCTCTTTGATGTCTTGCCGCATTGCGCATTATCTCAAAGTACAAGTACGCGAAATGATTGGCAGCTTCAAAACAGCGGCTGAGTGTGAGTTGTTCCTCTCTCAGTGGATTGAAAAATTCTCTAGTAACGTCGCGTACGCCAACGAAGAAACCCTATCAAAATACCCATTGAGTTTTGCAAAGATCAGCGTGTGCGACTCTGATCATCATCCGGGCAATTTCGTCTGTACTTTGCGCATCGTACCGCAGTATCAATACGACCATTTCAGCGGCGAAGTGGTGCTGACAACAGAATTGGATGAGGTGGCGTAATGAGTTTTTGGCGTACCTTTGTGCAAACTGCCCCTACGACTCGTCGAGATGATATCGAGGACATCAAATATCACCTGACTCGTCTGTTCGATTCGGAAGCGTCACTGATGAGCATTGATGATCGGTTAACCGAAGTGCAGCGCTCTAACTACCGTTTTGGCATCGAGGATGTGCACCTGTTGAGTGCCAGTCTCGACCACCAGCAATTAGCCCTCAAACTAGAAAACTACATTCGACATTTCGAGCCTCGTCTTAGCCAAGTCATGGTTGAACTTGTTGAACGTAAAGCGGGAGAAAACACCATCGCGTTCAATATTGTCGCCAAAGCCAAAACGGCACAGGGCGAAAAAGAGCTGATTTTTGATTCCAAGATTTCATTGAGCGACATGACTACTGATATGAAGGAGGATTTGTATGAGTGATCCTCTACTGCGTTATTACGAGCAGGAGCTGACTTTTGTTCGCCGTGCTCTCGGTCAATTTGGTTCTGAACATCCAGAACACGCACAACGCCTAAACATCCATCAGGGACAAATCGAAGACCCAAGTTTGGCTCGCTTATTGGATGGCGTGGCACTATTGAATGCCAACGTCGAAAAACGTCTATCTGAGCAAATCCCTGAAGTTGTCGAAGGACTGCTTGGCGTACTCTACCCAAGTTACATTCAAACGGTACCGAGTGTGGCATATCTAGAAATGAGCACAGACGCGCCTTCCACCGACAGCACGACGCTTCCCAAAGGCACACGCTTTTCTTCCGAATCGCAAGGCAAAACATGTTTGTTCACCACTACGGATGAACTCAAAACGACACCATTTGCACTGATTGACACCAAGGCAAGCAGCGCGCCCTTTGACTTCAATCGCCCACAAGGCAGTGAACAAACTACCGCCGTTATTCAGCTCACTCTGTCTACTGGCGATGATGATGTGCACTTCAGTCAATTAGCGTTAGAAGATCTCGACTTCTTCGTTCAAGGTTTCGAGAACAATGCGGATTCATTGGTCGAACTGTTGCTTAGTGAAGCGCGTGCAATATCGATTTCCGACATCAATGGTGAGAATCACGCTGTCTTGGCTGCCAATCAGCTCAAGAGCCGAATTAGCGATAAGCAGTTTCAGTTTCTGCCACAAAAAGGCAATCAATTTTCTGGCTACCATTTGATGAATGAGTTTTTCTTCTTCAAAGAGAAACGTCAGTTCTTCCGTCTTAAAGGCTTTGGTGAAGCCTGTCAGCAACATGATTGTTCAACGGTGGTGTTAAACCTGTTTATGCACTCTTTGCCGATGGAGTTTATCCGTCTATTCGACAACCAAGTGTTTAAGCTCAATGTCGTGCCTGCGGTGAACCTCTTCGAGCAAACGGGCGAACCAACCAGCTATGACCAACGCAGCCTCACCATTCCCGTTAATGCCGATGCGCATACCGATAATAAAATTCAAGTAGTCGACATTTTGGATGTGTTTGAGATTACGTCGAGCGGTCAAAAACTGCTGACGCCACTGTTTAAAGACAGTTACCAAAGCGACCCACATTGTGATTACTGGCAAAGCCGAAAAGATTCCACAGGTGAACTGCGATTGGCGATCAGCCTAAACGCCAACCAAGAGCTCGAATTCAACAAACTCTATGGCACTCGCCTTCTTTGTACTAATGGCAAACAAGCATGCACCATCAACGGTGAGATGACATGTTTACAGCCGATCGATTTGCCCGGTGATTTTCATTCGCTCTACCCACCTTCAGCTCCGATAGAACGTGAATCTGACGCCAATATGCACTGGCAGTTTATCGGACTACTGAACAGTAATTTCTCGTCTTTGCTGCACTCTGAAGATCCGACTCAGCAGCTTAAGCAAATGCTGCAATTGTGTAGCCGCAATCAGTTAGTAAGCGATGAAATTCAGATGATTCAGTCAGTAAAAGTGCGCTCACAAGTTTCATCGATGCGTATTCTTGGCAAGAACGTCTTCTCTCCGGGCACAGAGATTGAAATCACTCTCGATACGTCTGGCAACTATCTGACTTTCACCGATGTGTTGAATCGCTTCTTCCAACAGTTCTGTAGTTTTGATCGCTACATTCAGCTCACAATTCGTCTTTATGGCAAAGATGGCATTGCGAGGCGTTATCCAAAAATCCACGGGAGCCAACGCTCGATGTAGCGTGGAAGATAGATGATGTCGATGTCACTGATTAACGATTTAAAGGCGAATCCACATGAGTATGACTTTGCTCAAGCAATGCGATTGCTGATGCAAATGGCAAATCAGTCTGGGCACAAGCTGAAGTTAGAGCTCAAAGCGGAAGCCATGCCTCATGGTGATGCCGACGATATTCAATACTTTTCATTCAGTGACCACAGCGCCAAAGTTCGCATTGCGCAGCAAGCACTATCTGGCGCACAAGGGGTTATCCCCAACTACATCTATGAAGAATTGTTGTTTGCATTGCATAACGATGATCACGCACTCAAGGACTTTTTAGACGTATTCAATCAGCGCCATTTTGAACTTGCCGCGCAGCTAGAACTCGCACCTCACCTCTTGGTGCAGAAAGAGTTGGCAAAAGACAAAACCGATTTACTCAAACAACTGGCGAACCTGAAACACGAACACGGCGCGCTGTTCCAGTATTCGCTGTTGTTCGCTCAAGGGCATCGTAACTTAGAAACGTTAGAGCAAATCCTTAACGACTACTTCCCTTACCAAATCGATGTGTCGACTAAGAGCCATGAACGTCGCCAGTTACCAGCGAGTTCTCTTACCCGTTTGGGACAGAAAGACGACTATAACAGCGGGATCGGGCAAGGTTTCCTCATTGGCAAAACGTGCATGACTTACAACCAACATCTGGTAGTGAGTATCCAACCAGCCAATCGCAAAGAACTACATCAAATTCATAGAGATACTCAGTTGGCGAACCACATGCGTCAGCTCATTCAACATTATTTACGAGACGCCACGCCGATTTCTATTTATCTCAACGTTAAGCGTGCGTATCTCGAAAAACCAAGGCTGTCTGCTCAACCAGATCAAGCCGCGAAATTGGGTGAAGTGGACTGCCTCGCCCCAGAACGTAAACCTACAGAGCGGATTCGGATTCTTCTGAAATAGCTAGGTAGACACCGCGACGACAAAGAAGGTTATCGCGCTAAAGACAAGGATAAGGTTATGACACAAGTAACGCTGACAAATTTAGTCGCCAAGTTATCGCCAGAATTAAAACGCGCATTGGAAGCTTCTGCGGGTGCAGCTATGAACCAAGGCGTTGCTGCCATTGAGCCAGAACATTGGTTGCTCACGCTATTAAATCAGCAAGACACGCATTTAAAAACGCTGATTGAAAGTCAGAAGATCAACCAAGATCAACTTGCTAGTGAACTGGCAAATCGCATCGAGCGCTTACCAAAAGTACAAGACAGCCAGCCAACGCTCAGCCATGCACTGACTGAACTTCTCAAAGACGCTTGGATGATTGCCTCCGTTAACTATGGGCATGGTGAAATCATCAGCCTGCATCTCGTTCAAGCACTGTTGCAGCAGAACGTCATGGGCGTATCGAGCAACAATCTCGAATCATTACAGAACGTGTCGACCGAGTCCCTGCAAGGTTTAATCAACAAAACGCCGGTGAAGCGAGCAACGCAACAAAGCACAGGTGAAGCAAGTTCAGCCGCAAACACAGCAAGCGCGAACGACGCATTAAGCAAGTACACCATCAACCTGACTCAACAAGCGATCGAAGGCAATATCGATCCGATTTCTGGACGTAATTCTGAAGTAAGAAAAGCCATCGACATTCTTTGTCGTAAACGCCAGAACAACCCTATTTTCGTTGGTGAGCCGGGCGTGGGTAAAACCGCTGTCGTTGAAGGCTTAGCGCTGAGAATCGCAGCAGATGAAGTACCAAGTGCGTTGCAAGGCGTTCAACTCCATTCACTTGATTTAGGTTTGTTACAAGCAGGTGCCAGCGTAAAAGGCGAATTTGAAAATCGCCTGAAAGACGTCATCAATGAAGTAAAAAACAGCGATGTGCCAATCATTGTATTTATTGACGAAGCACATACGCTGATCGGCGCTGGTGGCGCAGCAGGACAAAATGATGCTGCCAACTTATTGAAACCCGCTCTTGCACGTGGCGAGTTCAAAACTATTGCCGCAACAACATGGGCAGAGTACAAAAAGTACTTCGAGAAAGATCCTGCCCTGACTCGCCGTTTCCAAGTCGTCACGGTAGAAGAGCCAAATGCAGAAGATGCCAAACAGATGCTGCGAGGCATTGCGGCTTCATTGCAAAAGCACCACGGCGCGTTTATTACAGAATCCGCGATCGATGCCGCGGTTAACCTATCTATTCGCTACTTACCCTCTCGCCAATTGCCAGATAAAGCGATCAGCCTACTCGACACAGCTAGTGCGCGTATTGCTTTAACCCAAGGTGCAAAACCAGAAGTGATTGAAGCGTTGGAGCAAACCATTCGTTATCAACAAAACGAACAGTCTGCTTTAGAGAAAGAATTTGATTTGTTCGGCACAGGCGCAGAAGAGATCGCCGAATTGAAGCAAGAAATAACCACCAATCAATCTCAATTAGCTGACTACCAAACGCGTTGGGAGCAAGAGATTACATTGGTTGATGAGATTAAAGCGCTTCAACAAAGCATCACAGAAAGCGAAACACCAGACGAAGCTCAGCAAGCCCAATTGAATGCCCTTCTCGACCAATTACATGAGCTTCAAGGTGAAGAGCCATTAGTTAATGCGATGGTGGATGATGCGACCATTACTCAAGTCATTTCCGGTTGGACAGGCATTCCCGTCGGCAACATGATGAGTGACGAAATCGCTCGCCTATTGTCACTAGAATCAGAGCTGGACAAACGCGTTATCGGTCAAAACGTGGCGAAGCAAGAACTGGCAAAAGCGATTCGAATCTCGCGTGCTGGCTTAACCGACAATCGCAAGCCAATCGGTGTGTTCTTGATGTGTGGTCCAAGTGGTGTCGGTAAAACGGAAACCGCCATGGCGCTCGCTGAACAGCTTTACGGAGGCAGCAACGATCTCACGGTTATCAACATGACCGAGTTTAAAGAAGAACACAAAATCTCAATGTTACTTGGCTCGCCTGCCGGTTATGTTGGTTTTGGTGAAGGTGGCGTGTTAACCGAGGCGATTCGCCGCAATCCCTACTCTGTCTTGCTTTTGGATGAGATGGAAAAAGCGCATCCGGGCGTTCATGACCTCTTCTATCAAATCTTCGATAAAGGACACATCAAAGACAGCGAAGGTCGCACGGTGGATTTCAAAAACACCTTAATCATCATGACTTCTAACGCCGCAGACCAAGCGATTTGCGATGTGTGTGATGAAAACGCCGAACGCATCAGCAACGATGAACTGCTCGAAGCAATTCGTCCCGATCTACAACGTTACTTTAAGCCTGCGTTCTTAGGGCGTACTACCATCGTGCCTTATTACCCACTCAACGATGATGAGCTCGCGAAGATCACCGAAATCGCGCTAAACCGCATTCGCAAAAAACTGGCAGAACAGTATCAAGCGAGCTTTA
Source organism: Vibrio sp. SSH13-20 (assembly GCF_040104475.1). NCBI lineage: Bacteria > Pseudomonadati > Pseudomonadota > Gammaproteobacteria > Vibrionales > Vibrionaceae > Vibrio > Vibrio sp. SSH13-20. The sequence continues at coordinate 337,194 of NZ_JBECOU010000006.1, read as the reverse complement.
CGTGGGATGCAGGTTTTGTGGATTTGGTTGTCAGCAAAAACACCGACCCTACGACAGGTGGTCGCGCGGTTGAGCAAATCATTAACCGCTCTTTGATGCCGAAGCTCGCAGAAGAATGCATCGCGCGCCTAAGTACACAACAACCAATTAGCCAAGTGACGGTCACCGCAGCATCGACGCCACAGGGCTTTGAACTGGATATTCAGTAGTAACGAATCATGATGTTTAGAAGCGTACATTCACCCCATCTTGTCACCACCTCGATTCTTGTTCAAGAGGCGGCGGTCAGCTGTGGGGTGAGCTTTTTCCGCAAAATAACCAAGCTGGTTTCATCGCTGTTTATTTTGCTTGGTGCCCTTTTCTCGTTTGAAGCTTGGGCACAAGTTTGGATTGGTCCCGACCGATTGCTGCTTGCGACCCACAAATGGGCACCGTACCAAACTCACCAGAATCAAAACATGGATGGGTTTGCGCTCAATCGCGTCAAATGCGCGCTGGGCGAAATGGGACAACCTTACCAACTGACCATGACGGAATGGTCTGACGCACAACTCCACGTGCACAGTGGTCAACAACACGGCTTTTTCGTCTCGCCGAAAACCAGAGAGCACGACAGCTACGCAACGTTGTCTGCTCCTATTACCGAGCAAAAGTTGCGTTGGTATTTTGGTCCCGGTGTAGAGCCTAAGCTTGATGATTTGTCAAAGTTGAACCTTAAGTTCTCGGCAGAATTTGGCTCAAGCACATGGTTTTGGCTGAAACGTAATGGATACAACGTCGTTAAGCAGCCACGAGATGCTAAGGTTTTACTAAGGCTTTTAAAACAAAGAGAAATTGACGTCGCACTGGAAGATGAACGAGTGTTCCACACGGAAATAAGCCAAGCCTCTCTTCCAAGCGATTACTTCTATTCTCAAGTATTCGAAACCAAGCCAATGGGCGTGTATTTCTCTAACCGCTTTTTGGACAAATATTCTGGTTTCTTAACCGCTTTCAACACAGCGTTGGCTAAATGCGAGGGATAACAAGTGGCGATCAGCATACATTTGATTTCTGTACCCTCTGAAGAGGTGGTGACTTCAAGAGTCATCTATCTGCCCGAGTCTGGCGGGCAGTTTGGGCGTTCTGCTTCTTGTGAAGTGGCATTGCCCGATCAATCAAAACGCATCTCGCGTATCCACGGACAAATTCGTCTCACTGACACAGGTTATTTGGTGAAGAGTACCGGCAAGAACCCGGCTCGCCTCAACGATAAAGCCATGGTGAGAGATAAAGATTACCCACTCAACGATGGCGACATTTTAAAGATCGAAAGCTATTCAATGTTGGTATCAACACTCACGTCGAGCAAAGCGCCTGTCGAAGAGCAATCCGATGACCTCTTTGCGACCAAGTTCGACCTGCAACTGGAAGACAATGTCGATTTTCTCGATGAAGGAGATATCGTCGAACCCGTGAAATCGGAAGTTCATTACTCTCACCAAAATGTAATGAGCGATGACCCCTTCTCCTCCGACCCGTTTGAAGACATCGACGATGACGAACTGGCGGATCACTTTGAAGTGGATGAGGTGTCGAAACAGCAGCAAGCAATGGAGCGTTCTACGGAGATTGAGTATCTTCCGGGAGACCACCTTCCAACGTCAGAGCTGGAAGCCTCCATCGAAAAGCTGATTACGAATACCGAGAAGAATCAGCAATACCTTCGCAACCCACCGCTTGCACATGATGCTTTGTTTGATGCGTTGGACAAAACACTCGAACAGTTCCTCAATGAATTCGCGCCAAACCAACTAGAGAATCAATTTAGCGAATTTGTGTCTGGCGGACTGTTCAGTAGCAAAGACAAGAAGTATTGGAAAATCTACCGCAAACACTTCCAACATCGACAAGACAACGGTGATTTTCGTCGTCAATTTAAAGCGATGTTTATGGAAAACATGCAAAAGCAAAGCGAGGAAAGCTGATGAAGATTTGGCTAAGTTTACTCGCTTTCGCTTTGGTGGGATGTTCATCCGACCCAACACCGGTTGTCACGCAATATCAATTGGCGGTAAGCGCCGAGAAAACGATTAACCCCAGTGTTAACAACAGTACCAATCCCGTGGTAGTGCGCTTGTATCAACTGACTGATGCCCAGCAGTTTAAACAATTGCCATTTATCGATTTGTACAACGATGATGTGAGCCTATTAGGCGCCAACTTGGTGTCGAAGCAAGTGCTGCCTGTGGTAATGCCAGACAGCAACAGCAAACAAACCTTAGACATCAACAAGACCACTCAATACATCGGCGTATTGGTGGAATTTGCCGAATATGATGCAAGCACGGCGATGGTAGTGACAACCACGCCTCAGGAAGAAGAACAATATATCCAGTTAAAGATCAGCGGTAACAAAGCAGCATTGCAAACCGTGACACCAGATTCGCCTTGGTGGGATGTCTTTTAACTCGATTCAGTAGATAGGGAAATCTCGTGGACGCATATAAAAAAGTCGTTTGGCAAGAAGGCATGTTCATTGCCCCGCAACACTTTCAACAACAAGACAGATACACACAAAACTACGTCAGACAAAACGTCGAAACGCTTGCTGGTTATGCCCCTTACTATGGTGTGACCGACTTGATGATCAACCATGATCTTCTCAAAATTGGCAAGCTTTCCGTCTCTTCTAGCGCAGGGTTGTTCCCAGATGGCACGCATTTCGAACTGAAACGCGAAGTTGCCAGAGATGTGCCGCACGGTACGATTGAGAAAATGGCTTACTTAGCGCTGCCTGTCTCTCTGCAAGGCAATAATGATTATGCGAATGATGAATCGGAGCAAAGCCGCTATCTCACACGCACTATCAATGTATTTGATACTTCAACCTCTGAAAATGCCAGCGTTGAGGTGGACGTCGCGCAACTCAATATAGCGATAAAACTCGAAGGCGAAGACACTTCGGGCTTTACCCTGATTCCTTTCGCCAAAGTGTTGGAATGCAGCGAAACGGGCGAAGTGATGCTAGACCGTTCTTTTATTCCTGCGTGTTTGCACTACGGTGCATCACAGTTATTGGTTGAACGTTTGAAAGAGATTCATGCCCTCACCTCCAATCGCGCCACCAGCTTGCTCAAACGTATTCAAGCTGGACAAGGACAAAAGAGCCCACAGTCGATGATGCAGGATTACCTATGGCTGCAAACACTCAACACTTGGCTTCCGTGGTTTGATTTATCTTTGTCGAACCCAAAGTTTCAAACCCATCAGCTTTATTTGGAGCTACGCAAGTTTGAAGCGCAAGTCATGGCATCTACACCCGCAATTCCAGAGCCGTGTCAGCCGTTAGATTTCCATCGTCTGTATGATTGCTTTAATCCGCTTTTTTCGAATCTGCGCAATATGCTCACGCTGGTTCAACAAGACTCGGTGATTGAGTTTGTCTTCGATACTTCATTGTTTGAACGACGACGCTTGCTGCGCACGTTGGTGAAAGATGGTCACAACCTGTCCGATCGCCGATTCGTTCTAAGTGTCCGTTCCAATATCAGCAGCACCGAGCTTAACGAATTGTTCCCTGCAGCAGCGAAACTCAGCAGCAATAACAAGATTGTCGAGATCGTGCGTAATGCCCTTTCTGGCGTGCAACTGACGCCGCTTCCTGTTGCACCAAGCGAACTAAAGCCGATGCAAGGCACAGCGTATTTTGAAGTGGATACATCAGACCGCAATTGGTTAGAAATGATTGAAAACCGCGATGCACTTGCGCTGCACGTCGATACACGTGTTGGCGACCTAGAAGTGATGCTGTACGCACTGAGGTAGTAAGTTATGAACTATTTGGATGAAGACACCTTAGTTTGGGACAGCAGCGAAAACGACTTCGTAAGTAAAGACACCGACATGCCAGACGTAAAGTGGCATTCGGTCAACGCTGCGCAAGCCAACATAGGGTTCTTACATCATTTCGATAAAGCCGAGAATCAGCTGATCAACATCAGTTCTGAGTTACTGGCTGTCACGCTCAAGATCAACACCTTGCCGGAGCCCGAAGACATCACCACGCTCAGGCATCAACTGGTGGCTTCTATTAATGAGATCAAAACCAAAGGCGCAGAGCTGACCTACCCAGTCGCCGTGATCGACAAGCTCTGTTTCCTGTATGCCGTGGTTTTGGATGAGTTGATTGTCTACACCGATTGGGGTGAAAAACGCGGATGGGAGAACAAAACCTTACTCAGTGAACTGTTTGGTATGCGCAACGGTGGTGAGCTTTTCTTTACTGTGGCAGAGAAAGCAGCGCGCCAACCGCACAAGCTGATCGACTTATTAGAAGTGGTTTATCTGTTTCTCAATATCGGGTTTAAAGGTCAGTACCGCGAAACGGGCAGCGAACAGCTAAAGAGTTTTACCTACCGCTTAGAGCAGATTTTAAGTCAGTACCGACAAGCCGGTGGAATCTATTGTCATACTAAGGTTTCGGTGCCTAAAACACGTAAACCAACGCGCAAGAAACGTTACCTTGTCACCACGTTATTTTTCCTAACTATCATTGGGTTGAGCGTTGCTCTGACCTATTTCTGGTACAACAAAACCAAACCACAGCGGGCACGAGATTTTGTCCAGCTTGGTGAGTACAGCCAACGCTATATTGAATCTGGTCGTGCAGAAGACATCGTTTATGTCAGCACTGACGACGATTTAAAAGGCAATAAAGTCGCGGTAAATACCACTCAACCACCTCGTCCAGTGCCGAGCCAACCAAAAGCCGTGACGCCACAAGCGATAACTTCGGCGCCAGAAACGACGAGCAATCCAACGACGCCCCCTGCAGCGGACACTCATTGGTTGGTGCAACTTGCGACCTTCTCTAACCTTAAAAACGCCGAGAAGTTTATCGCCCAACTGCCGACATCCAACTATCAACCTGTCGCGGATAATATCAATTCATACGTTCGCGTCATTGTTCGATGTGACAACTCAGAACAAGCGAAAACCATCAATAACTGGTATCGAGAGAATGCCAACGTCAACGGCTTAGTGGTGCATAACAAAAACAAACAAAGCGAGGTTGAGTCACGATGACGCAAGACAACCCAAACACACCAACAAGAAAAAAGGCAATCATTTGGAGCCTTGTTACCCTTCTGCTTCTGGCAATCTTAGGCGGCTTACTGACTTGGTTTGTTGCGTATCCTGATTTCTTATGGGCAGGCGTCATCACGACGACCATTGTGGCGCTGCTCTCTGCTGGGCTGTGCTTTTGGTTAATCAACCGCAAGGTGAAAAAGAGTCTTGAGCAAGACCAAGAACGTGCACTAATCATCAAACGTTCCAAGTTACTCGCCTTCCACTTCAAGAAAATGCTCGGCGTACAAAAACGTAAAAAGCGCTTAACCAGCCGTTACGATCAGCCGATTTACCTGTTACTCAGTGATAACCCAGGCAAAGACAAAAGCATCATCACGCAGATGGGTTACGAAGCTTATAAGGTGGATGATTTTGGCAACGACATTGAGTTTCCAATTCTATTTTGGCTTAGTGAACACTCAATTCTCATTTCCGTCAGCATGGGCGACGATCAACAACCGCTTTACTTAAAAACACTGTGCCAGTGCCTCAATAAATTGCGTCCGAGACAAGCGATTAACGGCTTGTTGCTCACCACAGAAATTGAACAGTTAGTAGGTAATAGTGAAACCCTTTCACAAAAAGCCGACCAATTGAAATCGCAAATCAAAGCATTCAATCGTTCATTTGGTTTGAACTTACCTGTCTACAATGTCCTAACCAACATGGGTCAAGTGAGCGATTTCTGTCAGTTCTTTTCTGCGTTTGATGAAGCGAGACGCAATGAAGTGTTCGGCGCCACCAGCCCAGTGCAAAAACATGGTGGCATTGATGCCGATTGGTTCAATGACGAATACGACCATCTCATCGGTCAGTTGATTTCGAACATGAGTAACGCGTTGGGAGCACAGCTTAACCAAGATTTCCGCAATGCCATTTGTGGTGCTCCTTACCAATTTGGTCTGCTCAAACAGAATTTGTGGCACTTCTTACAGCGTTTACATCGAGGTGACCAATACACAGATGGGCTCAACTTCCGCGGCTTCTACTTTACCCACAGTGGCAGTGATTTCGCACAGCATGATTTACTGGCGAACGTGGTCAATCAATCCCTCGGCAATGAGCAATATCAGCAACACCAACAAATGCCCGTTCAACAAACCTTGTTTGCTCAGCATTTGATGTCTCATGTTGTGTTAAATGAAAACACTTTAGTTGGGGTTAACCGCCACAAAGAGAATTGGTTGTGGTTCAGCCAAACCGCCTACACCCTAGTTTGGCTCGGTTTATTGATTGGTACACTGACGATTCTCAAGCTCGACTTCGATTATCAAACCAATCGTGAAGCCAAAGCCGATGGCATGTTAGAACGTTACAAAGAAGCGATCGCAGCACAGCCATACAGCAAAGAAGATTTGGTGGGCAACATTCCAAACTTGTACACCATGCATCGCATTTACGCGCTGTATCAAGACCCTGAACCTTGGTATACATTGCCATTCCTACCGAATGCGACCATCAAACCAGAAGTTGAAGCGGCTTATACCAAAGAGCTACAACAAGTTTTGCTCCCTTCTATGGCACACACCATTGAGAATGACCTTTATGTGTATGTGAACTTGGAAGATCAAGCCAGAACGCTCGAATTGTTGAATGACTATCGACTGTTGTTTGATAAAAATCGTACCAACATTGAAGAGCTCAAAAGCTACTTCCTAGCAAACTTGGAGCACCAAGGCGAAGCGGACAAAACCAACGTTGCTCAGCTTAAAGTGCTGCTCGACGATGTGTTTAACCAGCACTTAGTGGCGACAACTGCCAATCAAGAGCTTGAGGGGTTGGCGAAGCAAGTCATCAATCAATCCAATATCGAGACGCTACTCTACCAACACATTTTGAACGATCATGCGTACGAGAAACGCATCGACGTGCGTAAAGAACTTGGCTCCAACTTCAGCCAAATATACCAATTCAAACCTGGTTACGTGGGTTACTTCGTGCCTTACTTGTACACACCGACTGGCTTTAACGAGCTGGATCTTTCGGTGGAATCTCCTCTTCTTATCGAAGCGTTATCCGCTTATGAAGGCATCGCAGGACAAGCCCCAAGTGCACTAGAAATGCACCGAATCAGCCACGACTTGAAGCGCATGTATCAGAACGATTACATCAATTACTGGCGAGATTTTATTAACAGCATCGAGGTGAAAACTATTTCCGGTTCTGAGCAATTGAATGCCAGCTTGAACGTGCTCAACAATGCCTCAAACAATCCAATGTCTAAGCTGTTTACCACCATCAGCAACTACACTTCGGTTCTTCTACCTGAGCCAAAAGATGCGAAGAAGAAAACCGATGAGGAGATTGCCGATGCTGCGCAAGACAACGAGAAGAAAGAGTCCGCTCGACAAATCACGCTGACGTTTAATGATTTCCACAAACAAGTGACGCCAGACGATCAGGGTAAGAAACCAATAGATTCCGTTCTGGAAGGTTTTGCGAACACGGCCAAATGGCTCGATCAGTTTTACAAATCCAACACGCCAGACAAAGTGGCTTACGAAACGTTATCTGCAGGTTTAAAAGCGCAAAATCCGGTCGCACAGTTGGCGTCATTGACCGATTCCCAGCCACCACTATCCGGTGAAGTGATTGACTACGTGACAGTGCAAACCAATGAGTTGGTGATGAACTTAGCTCACCAATATCTTAATAGTATGTGGAACAGCGAAGTCTACCAGCCTTATGAAAACACCATCGCGGCTTTCTACCCATTTAAGAAAAGTGCCAACAGCGATGCTAGCACCGCGGATGTTGCTGCCTTCTTTAAAACTGATGGCACATTGGACACCTTCTATCAAACGATGTTGAAAGGCTTCTCGACAGAGCAACGTGCGCCGTTTATGTCCGGCTTACTGCCAAATACCGGCTTTGCGTTAGATCCTGCGATTTGGCTGATGTTTGATAAAGCCAAAGACATTCGCTCTGCCCTGTTTTTAGCTGACCCGAAAAACGTCGCGATTCAATTCCAGATGAAACCAACAGAGATGAGCTCGGCACTGACTGAGTTTTCCATTCGGGCTGAAAAACCGATTTTCACCTATCAACACGGTCCGATGCTGTGGACACAACAAAGCTGGAAAGGTGATTCTGTCGCGCAAGATGCACTTACAGTGCGTCTACAAAAACAAGCAACGCCGATTGCCAATGAGCAATTTAAAGGCAGTTGGGCATGGTTCCGCTTGATTGAGCCGCGCGTCACTTCAACTTCTTCGCAAAGTACTCAACTTGAGTTTGATTACAATGGCGACAAGGTTCGCTTAACGATTAAAACTCAAGGTCAGAACAATCCGTTCGTGCCAAATTTCTTTGCGGGCTTTGTGTTACCTGCGAGCATTTAGTGATGAATACGTTCGCCAATCAAACCCTGTTTAGAGCCTGTGGCGTTACTTATGTAGCGCCTTTGAGCGAAAACGTGTTTCAGTGCGAGCACAAGCTTTATGGCACTGTGGTCATCAAAGTAGCGCGCAGCTTGGCTGAGAAACGGGCTTTGATGGCGGAAGCGGACTTTCTATCCAAATACGCGTCGGATTACTGGGCGAACTTTCATGGTTACGGCTCGCAAAACCACGCCGACTGGTTAATGAGCCAATACCTGGAAGGTAAAACACTTAACGCAATAGAACCTGATTTATTACCTCAAGATTTAATATCCAAGCTTGAGTTCGCTTTGCTAAACCTGCACAAAACGGGTTATCTGCATGGCGATATCAAGCCACATAACGTCATCGTGACGCCAAAGAACCAAGTTCGGCTTATCGACTTTGGCAGTGTGATTCGAGTTGATGCTAAATACCGAGAGCATTCACATACAACCGTTAGCCGAGCCTATAGTTCGACACGCCCTTCTCTTCGTATCGGCCAGGCAAGCAAGAACGATGATTTCTATGCCTTGGCAATGACCATACTCAGCTGTCGAGATCAACATCCCTTTGCAGGTCTCTCGTTACAAGAAGCGGCAGAACTGCTACCTCCTCCTAATAACGTTGAGCTACCAACGCGCTACCAAGTTCTGATACAAAAAGAGTGGCAACGAATGCGCCACTCTCTGAAGTTGTAGGGTTTAAACGCTCTAAGCTCTCTGGCTTACGCGTCTGATGATTTCGACTTCAGATACTTCTCAATATCCACCTCATCAACCTGTTCGGCTGGCATAAACTTGTTGGCATAGTCACGGTAAACCCCGCTTTCTAAGAACAATAAGAACAAGTCCATATCCAAATGCTCATCAAGTGCCATCTTGTACATGATGTCGACCGCAACACTCACTGGCTTGGCTTTCTTGTAAGGTCGATCACCTGCGGTTAGCGCCTCAAAGATATCCGCAATCACCAAGATGCGTTCTGGGGTTGATAAATCTTCTGCACTCAACCGACGCGGATAGCCTGTGCCTTTCAAGGTCTCATGGTGAGTCGAAGCGTAACGCGGCACGTTACTTAACTCCGGAGGGAATGGCAGTGCCCCCAGCATTTTGATGCCACTGATCATGTGCTCGTTAATTTTGAAGCGGTCTTCTGGTGTTAACGTCCCGCGGGAAATGGTCAGGTTGTACACTTCACCCAAGTTGTATTGATGCTCTGGTACTTGCACTTTAATGCCATATTCAGGATCAAATTCTAACGGGCGAACACGTTCAATAATATGGTCAGGCTTATCCGCTAAAAGGTTTTCAACCACGGGTAGCGTCACGTCGGATTTTGGCTTAATCATTTCTTCAAACGGAGAAAGACCAAGATGATCATCATAGTGACGCAACCAAGTTTGTTTGGCGATTTGTTTAATGCGCTCAATCTTATCGTCGCTCATAAACTCGCCACCCACGTTGGCGTTGGCAACAAACCGGAAGTCTTCGTCCAACTGAGCAACTCGTTGGTCGAACTTGGCTTGCGCCTCTTCTTTTGAAAGCTCACCAGTAGATATCGACTTCCACATTTCCACTTCAGCGTCTCGCCTTAGTACTTCGAAACGAGTGCGAATTTCATTGATGCGGTTATAGTTGGCTTCTAACTTAGTGCCTTTATCAACGATATGTTCTGGCGTGGTGATCTTGCCACAGTCATGTAACCAAGCCGCGATACGGAATTCACGTCGTTCATCGTCATTGTTGAACTTAAAGTCTTTGAACTTACCGGTGTCGCACTTCTCTACAGCCTCTGCCAACATCAAGCCAATTTCCGGAACACGATTACAGTGCCCCGCAGTATAAGGAGACTTATCATCGATCGCTTGCGCGATAAGGCGAATAAAGGCTTCAACAAACTCTTCTTGCTGTTGCTCGTGATGCTGAATCTCTTGCGTCATTTCGGTAACTGAGTCAGACAAGTCAGAAACTTCTTTGATACGCGTTTCTACCGGAGCTAATTGGTCAAATTCACGATTTTTGATTTTGATGGTTTCTTTTCGAAGCGCCAGAATCGGATGCACAATAGGTGATCCAACCTTCCATGCTAATGGAAACAAGATAACCATCACGATAGAGGTAAACGCAATAGCCTTGGATAATCGACTGGTGACAGCATCAGTAACGACTTGCTCGGAAACTAACACCGCAAAGTAGTCACTTGTTCCACGAGTAGATTGCAACTTAGTGATATAGAGAAATCGATGCTCTCCCTCAATGGTCACTTTGTTCATCGTGTCGTGTTTGTCTTTTTGGGTTGCTAGCTCATAGACTTCTGGATAAGGCGCAAAACTGCCTCGCCATTGATGGGGTTTAAACCACTTCTCTTCCAACGCGGATTGTTGTTCTGGTGTAATACTGTCGATTGCCTGATTGACAACTTGCATCAATCCACTGTTTTCATCTTGCATGAACACAGAAAATTCCAGAGGTGATTCCGTCAATTTTGTCACATGGATATTGGTAATTTTCACTAGTCGCTTCATCTCGACCATGGTTAGGTAACTGTCTACAAGGTATTCAATATCCCCCATGTGCAGCGCTCGTTTTGCTAAATCGAGATTAGGTTGTTCAACAATATTGAGTGTCGGATAACGTTCGAGTAACCACTCCTTCATTCCAAAGCCAGCGACGACGCCCACTTTTTGGTTCGTGAGTTCAGTTAGAGAAACGGGCATCGGAATATCGATTTTGGCTGCGATAGCCAGTTGTCCGTAAAATATCGGATGGCTCTTGAGACCAAATTCAGAGGGAGCACCAAGCACTGGCTGAAGTATATCTATTTCGGCATTGCGATACTTCTTCACCAATTCTGCAGAACTGAAGCCATTTACGAACTCCACTGCCATGCCCGTTTTCTCAGCGATGAGTTTTAAAACATCGATAGCATAGCCACCAGGCTCACCACTCTCGGTATAATCGTATGGTCCCCAATCATTCTGGTTGGACACAACAAACTCTTTATCATTCAATAATGCTTGCTGTTCTTTTGTTAAAGTTAACGGTGGCGATGTCGGAATTTCAACCTCTTGAAATACGTTGATGCTTGAAGCGATCACTTCACCTCGATTGTTAAAAATGAACGACTCTACGCCATCATCTTTTTTCATTCCGAGTTCAGTCGCTGTGATTTTCTCACTCAGAGACGAGAGCACGGTATCGACACCGATCACTGCGCCTTTATTACTGCGAACAGAATAGGATTGACCGGTGATTTTTAAATGCTGAAATAAGTAGGGATCGGTCTTGTAGACACTGTTTTTTGAGGCATTGTCGAACCAAGGTCTCCGAGATGGATAGAAGTTACTACTTTGTTTTGTAGTACGAACCAGCTCAAGCGACTCTGAATAAAATAAGGAATATCTTGTTCGCTCTTCGCCTTCTCCTACAATTTTGATAACCGCCCAACGTTCATCAGGTGCCGCTCCTATTTTTCCTCTAACAATTGAAGAAGATTCCAAGTTAACTACTTGAAAGAAGAACTCTTCCTGATTCGCAAAGTAAATACTGTAAAAGACAGGGTTATCAATCAAGGTTTGGGTAAATACGTGCTGAATTTCATCTTCACTAAATTGTGTATCACTGTAATCAGCTACACTCCGCAGTATCCCCGCACTACTTGTTGCACTCGCATCAATTTGATGGATATGGTTACTGACGTCTTTAGCCGTCATGGTTAAGCGCGTCAAAATATGTTCCTCTGACATCTGCTTACCAAAGTAGTATTGCATACCAACCCCGAGTAACGCAGTCACTGCAGTAGCAAATATGAAGAGACTTCCGACGGTGAACTTAATCGAAAACTTACGAGGAGAACCTGATTTAGTTTTCATGCGATAACGCCCTCCAATGGCATTGACGACAAGAAAATTCGCTACCTATGTTGGCAACTTGAGGCATATTAATATCAAGTCTAGTACATATTTTTCATAGACTTGCACAAGGAGCGACCAAAAGGTTATTAATCGGCAAGTACCACTATCGCAACCACAGTCTCAGTTCTTTCATAGGTTTCGACTGTTGAAATAATCGGTCATCTCAAATTTATCCTAAGCACCTAGCTCGCTAACATTACGCTTCTTTTGTATGCCCCCTCTATCTGTAAGAAATATCTATGAAGCAAAAAGGATTCTCCTTAACCGAAGTGACTGTAGCGCTTATTCTCTTAGCCATAATAAGTTTGTTTTCAGCACCACAAATCATGCAGAAGCAACGTCAAGATCGACTCAACAGCTTGGAATCTTTTATCGACAAATTTCATGACATCAACCAGGAGATGATGACACACGCTAAGAGTCAAGGTGTCGCAGAAATGCCGTTAGCAAAACTGTCAGAACTGAACATTTATGTCAGATTGGGAACGCTAGCGTTGGATGATTTCAATGTAGAGAAAGCGATGGGCGTGCAAGGGTTGAACCTTGCCAATATCGGACCGACCGAGAAACCGTCATTACTTATTTACTTAGGCAAGGAAAAGTCACCTGAACAGATAAAAGAGTCAGGTTGTTTCCTCAGTATCAGCCGCCCATCTCACGGCGCTACGAGTCTAACTGCAACTACGAATAAGTTAACCATCACAAAGTTTTACGACTATTGCTAGAGCTCCATTTTAGAGAGATTAGATTACTACGAAATCTTATTCTTCAATCGGCGTATGCTAGCTAATGTCTTATATACCCTTAAGGTTTTATTATGATCGTCGTGAAAAAAGCAGGTGTCTCTGATGTCAAAAAGGTCTCTCCTCTTTACCTAAAATATCTTGAGTTTTATCAAGTCGATGTTTCAGGTAAAGACCCAGAGTCTTTTATCAAAGCTCGTATTGAGAATGAAGAATCAGTCGTGTACTACGCAACGGATGAAAGTGGGCGGACGCTCGGTTTTGCGCAGCTTTATCCACTCTTCTGTTCGCTAGAAATGCGTAAGATTTGGCTTCTGTACGATTTGTATGTGGATTCATCACAGAGAAAACGAGGGATTGGTGAACGCTTATTGGAACAAGCGGACCAACTGGCAAAAGAGACCGACTCTGCCTTTGTTATGTTAAGCACTGGTATTGATAATAAAACCGCACAATCCGTGTATGAGAAACACGGTTACGTACGAGATGTCGAGTTTTATAACTATGTTCACATGCTTAAGTAATCAAACGAGCACATGAGCAAAGAGCGAAAAGCCGAGTTAATACTCGGCTTTTAATGATCAACTTACACCACTTTGTACTTGCTGATAGACAATCAAAAATAAACCTGCAAATACCGCTACTGTCAGTAAAACCTTTAACCAGAGAAACTTCATTTTATCTACTCTTCTGGCGCGTATTGGTCAAAAACTTCTTGAGCTGTCATTTTCTTGCTGTGTGGTTGCAGATCATAGTATGCGGGCTTCTCATCAGTGAAGATCTCTAAGCTTAATTTGAAATCTGGCTCATTAAATAATCCCGCAGAAAGAATATATTCATCTGTTGCCAACAAGTGGTAATAGATATTCGTGCCGCATTCACCACAAAAACCTCGTACTGCCCATTGGGATGATTGATAGCGTTTAGGCTCAGCACCGTTAAATGTCACACCGGGACCACAATGCACCGCATGCAGAGGCCCACTTGACCACTTTCGACACATATCGCAATGACAAAAGCTCACTTCATTGTGTTGAGGTGCGGTCACTTCAATAGCGCCACATAAACATGTTCCTTTCATCTCTATTCCTCCCTATTCAACCTCCATCATTATGGCGGTTTTAGACACTCCATTGATGTGACCAACCTAGTCTTTCACCACATTCTTTGATGAGTATATTTGCGTGAACTTTATGAACAAAACGTCGTTTATGCTCAATATTCTCTTTATCTACGCATTAGAGACATCACGTTAACACCTTATTAACCTTTAACTCATCACTAGCGAGTCACCCTACCTTGCTAGGAGAACAAATAATAAGACTCTTCAAAACAAGAGAGTCACCAACATAAGGAACGTGAAACATGTTAAAGGTACTCAAACCAACGCTCGCCGCATCCATCATTGCAGCCTCATTTTCTTTCCACACTTTTGCTGCTGATGTTGAAAAAATCCACTTTCTAATCCCTGGTGGTGCTGGTGGTGGCTGGGATATGACGGCTCGTGGTACAGGTGATGTACTGGTTAAATCCGACATCGTTGAAAATGTCTCTTTCCAAAACCTCTCTGGTGGCGGTGGTGGTAAAGCCATTGCACACCTTATCGAAACCGCTGAGCGCCAACCTGATACGTTGATGGTGAACTCAACCCCAATCGTTGTTCGTTCACTGACGGGTATCTTCCCGCAATCTTTCCGAGATCTCACACCAGTAGCCGCAACGATTGCTGATTACGGCGCTATCGTGACCTCCGCGGATTCGAAGTACAACACATGGGAAGATGTGGTCAAAGATTTCGAATCTAACCCACGTAAAGTAAAAATCGCCGGCGGTTCTGCTCGTGGCTCGATGGATCACCTTGTCGTCGCAGCTGCATTTAAAGGCGAAGGTTTTGACGCGCGTAAAGTTCGCTACATCGCGTATGACGCTGGCGGCAAAGCAATGGCAGCGCTTCTGTCTGGCGAAACACAATTGCTTTCAACCGGTCTTGGCGAAGTATTAGAGATGTCGAAATCTGGTCAGGTAAAAGTACTGGCGATTACGGCACCAAAACGTCTAGACGCTGCACCAAACATCCCTACCCTGAAAGAATACGGCAATGAGACTGTGTTCGCGAACTGGCGTGGTTTCTTTGCCGCTCCTGGCACGAGCCAAGCCAAACTCGATGAATGGAACGCGGCTCTGACCAAGATGTACAAAACGGACGAATGGCAAGTTGTTCGTGACCGCAATGGTTGGATTGACAACTACAAAGCGGATAAAGAGTTCTTCGCGTTCCTAGAAGAGCAAGAGCAGCAAATGGGCGATCTAATGCGCGAATTAGGTTTCCTTAAAAAGTAATAACTCCCATCCGAGTTTGTGGGGTTAGCTATCCCTAGCCCCGCTGTATTTGCACTCTAATTTCACCGTATATGGGCATTGTCGATATTCGACAAGTAAAAACTCCTTTGTTTATTGATTGGTAAACACTAAGTAACTCGACTAGCAGCGATGCGCTTAATTGTTAATGACTTGGTCCTTCTTCATTAACGCCCATATACGGTCTTTTCCTGTTGTTCTAGGAGTTGGATATGTCTCATTCAACCAATATTTTTACCAAAGAGAACTTGCTGTGCCGCGATCGTGTTGGCGCGATGATCTTTTTGTTGTTTTGCCTATGCTATGGCTACCAAACTACGCAAATCCCTCTCTTTCCCGGGGATGAATACGAACCCTTCACGGCTCGCACTTTACCGACCATTCTGACCTACGTCGGGATTGGTTTAGCGCTAATGCTATTGGTCACTGGTCAGCCCGATAAACAAAGCGGCGCTGTGATGTCATTCAACTGGAAATTGCTTATCGCCTTTTTAGTTTTGATGGCGCTTTATGGTCTGGGTTTGACTTACATCGGCTTTGTATTAGCGACAGGATTCTTCCTGCTTGCGGGCTTTTACCTTCTTGGCGAACGACGTAAATCGGTGTTGTTTGGAGCCTCATTCCCGTTCGTTATCGCGTTTTACTTGTTGCTCACTCAAGGTCTGGATATCTACCTTGAGCCTGGTCTGATTTTCACCATCTGGTAGTCAAAAGAAAGGACTGAATTATGTTAGATGGAATTCTACAAGGTTTATCCACCGCCGTGATGCCAATGAACATCATGATGGTGATTGTTGGCTGTTTTGTTGGTACGTTTATCGGCATGCTACCGGGGCTTGGTCCTATTTCTGCCATCGCTCTGATGATTCCTATCACCTATGGTTTGGATCCATCTTCGGGTCTGATTCTGATGGCAGGTGTTTACTATGGTGCGGTATTTGGTGGTTCAACTTCCTCTATTCTTATCAACGCACCGGGTTGTTCTTCAACCGTAGTTACCGCGTTTGATGGCTACCCAATGGCGCAGAAAGGACAAGCAGGTAAAGCACTTGCACTGGCGGCTTACTCTTCTTTCACTGGTGGCACGCTTTCAGCAATAATGCTGCTTGTGGCGGCACCAGCATTGGCTAACGTCTCATTAAGCTTCCAATCTTCTGACTACTTTGCGCTAATGCTTCTTGGCTTATCCGCAGTGGCTGCGTTCGCTGGCAAAGGACAAGTAATAAAAGCATGGATGATGACCATTCTAGGCTTGATGTTGTCTACAGTCGGCATTGATAAAGGCGTCGGTGTCGAACGCTTCACCTTTGGTCTAACGGATTTGATGGATGGCTTTAGCTTCCTATTGTTGGCGATGGCGACCTTTGCGCTTGGTGAAACTTTGATGGGTATTTTGAAGCCTTCTGAAGATACGCGTGATGAGGAACAAGATAAGCTGAGCAACATTGGCTCGATGAAAGTCACCAAGGAAGAAATCAAAGAAGTAGCGCCTGTTTCTATTCGCTCTTCAATCCTTGGCTTCTTTACAGGTGTTCTTCCGGGCGCAGGTGCAACCATCGCCGCCTTCTTAAGTTACGGCATGGAACGTAACCTTGCTCCAAAGGATAAAAAAGAGCAGTTTGGTAAAGGCAGCATCCGAGGTTTGGTCGCTCCGGAGTCAGCGAACAACGCGGCATCAAGTGGTTCTTTCGTTCCTCTTTTGACTCTTGGTATTCCGGGCTCTGGTACAACCGCAATCATGCTAGGAGCATTAATCGCTTACGGTATTCAACCAGGTCCTCGTCTGTTTGTTGAGCATCCAGATGTGTTCTGGTCGGTAATTATCTCTATGTACTTCGGCAACATTGTGTTGGTTATTCTTAACCTACCGCTGATCCCATACATCTCAAAGCTGTTGGCAGTCCCAAGAACCGTGTTGTTGCCAATGATTCTGTTCTTCTCTATCACCGGTGTGTATCTGGTTTCCTTCAACACCATGGACGTGTTTGTGATGTTACTTGTGGCAATGGCTGCCATTGCACTAAGGCTGGCAAACTTCCCTCTCGCACCGCTGTTGCTTGGCTTTATCCTTGGTGGATTAATGGAAGAGAACCTACGCCGTGCATTGATGATTTCCGACGGTGAACTGAGCTTCTTATGGGAACGCCCAATCACACTGACATTTACAGTACTCGCGGTATTGGTACTTGGCAGTCCACTGTTTGTAAAACTCTTTCAAAAGCTTAAAGCACAGCCAGTGAAAGTTGAGCAATAAGCATTCTATCTCTCCCTCAGATAGACCTTTGAAACCAAGCCACCCTCTGCGGTGGCTTTTTTCTTGGACTAATCGCTACTTTATTTCTTTGGGTGAGTTGCGTAGTGTTAACCGTTCAGAAACAAAAATTATAAGAACAAAAAAGGACTTTTTATGCTGCTGGAATTTGCTCTCTTGTTTGCTGCGGGCGTCGTTGGTGGGATCATGAACTCCGTCGCCGGTGGTGGTAGCTTCATTACCTTCCCTGCATTAATGGCGGTTGGCGTGCCTCCCATCATGGCGAACGCGACGAATACTTATGCTTCTTGCGCAGGTTACATCAGTGGTGTAATCGGTTTTCGCGAAGAAATCATGAAGAACAAGCAAGAACTCGCTTTCACTATCTCTTTCAGTTTGATTGGTGGCGCAGTCGGTGCTTACCTTCTGCTAAATACGCCAGAATCTGTTTTTCTTGAAGCGATTCCATGGCTACTTTTATTCGCAACCGTGCTCTTTTTAACTGGCTCACGCATGACCGCATTGATTAAATCTCTGACCAAAGAGACCAAACACGCTGGCATTTTAGGCGTAATAGCTTTGAGCCTGCTTTTAGTTGGAGTTTCTGCTTACGGTGGTTTCTTTAACGCGGGACTAGGCGTGATCGTGTTGAGTTATTTAGTGGTTGCAGGACACCAAGACATCAACTTAATGAACGGGCTTAAGCTGCTGGTTTCAACCTGTGTTTCCCTGATTGCCATCGTGATTTTTGTTGCTAACGGTTCAATCGATTGGACCAAGGGCAGCGTTGTGATGGTTGGTACGTTAGTGGGCGGCTACTTGGCAGCACGTGTATCTCGCCAGTTGAATCCCAGTCACGTAAAAGGCTTCGTTGCCCTCTCTTCTATCGCGATTACCATTTACTTCTTCTTAGATGTCTATGCCTAACTCAATACCACGATATAACCAAAGCCAAGCGCTCATTGCTCACAAACAAAAACGCCATCGCAAACTACGATGGCGTTTTTATTAGTTCTAAGTGGAAATTACTTAATCAAACCCACTTCTTTGTAGTACTTCTCAGCACCTGGATGAAGCGGCGCAGATAGACCATCTTTCACCATTTCTTCTTTCTTCAAGTTGGCGAATGCTGGGTGTAGACGGCGGAAATCATCAAAGTTTTCGAATACCGCTTTCACTACGTTGTAAACTACTTCGTCTGGCACGGCCGTTGAAGAAACAAACGTCGCACCTACACCAAAGGTTTGTACATCACTTTCTGAACCGCGGTACATGCCACCCGGTACGTTTGCGATACGGTAGAAGCTGTTATCAGAAACCAACTTCTCAACTTGTGGACCGGCTACCGTTACGATATTGCTGTCACACGAGGTAGTTGCTTCTTTAATCGCACCACTTGGGTGACCGACTGTGTAAACCATCGCGTCGATCTTGTTATCACACAGTGCTTTTGACTGTTCTGATGCTTTTAGCTCAGATACCAGCTTGAAATCATCATTCGTCCAACCGTACTCTTTCATTAGCACTTCCATGGTACCGCGCTGACCAGAACCTGGGTTACCAATGTTCACTCGTTTGCCTTTTAGGTCATCAAACGTGTTGATGTTAGCGTCTTTACGAGCCACAACGGTGAACGGTTCTGGGTGTACAGAGAACACCGCACGAAGCTCTTTGAATGGTCCTTTATCTTCAAACTTGCTCGTACCGTTATAAGCATGGTATTGCCAGTCCGACTGCGCGATACCTAAATCCAACTCACCTGCGCGAATGGTATTGATGTTGTAGATAGAACCACCGGTACTTTCTACTGAACAACGGATGCCATGATCAGCACGTGATTTGTTGACCAAACGACAAATTGCACCACCCGTCGGGTAGTACACGCCAGTTACACCGCCCGTACCAATGGTTACGAACGTATCTTTAGCAGAAACTGAAAAACTTGTACTTAGTGCAGCCAGAGAAGCCGCGACAGCAATTTGCTTGAGCTTTAACATTGAACGTCCTTATTTTTCCTTTGTTTATGGCTTGGTAAGTATAGCAATCGTTAACAAATTGATAACGTTTAAGATCACATCCTGAGAATTATCACCACGCAGCAAAAGGCATTGATCGGTAAGCAATTATGAACCGTGTTCGACTTTAGTTTTAGCCCAACCAAAAAGCCCGCAGAATTTAACTGCGGGCTGTCCGGTATTTCAATAGTACTTAGTCAGTCGCTAGGGTTCTCTCCTCGCTGTTGTCATTGACTGCGGATGCACTTTCATTCCCTTTCCTGTGTGTCCATAGGTAAATGGATGGGATCACGGTAAGCGTGACGATCATTGAGATCACGCAGCCCCAACCAACCACCAGCGCCATCGGCGACATGTAGTTATCGTAGCCACCCAAGCCGTACGCAAGCGGGATAAGACCTGCAACGGTTGTGATTGTGGTTAAGGTGATTGGTCTTACTCGGCTTTGCGTTCCACGAATTACAAACTCCAGCAAGTTGGTATCGTTACATTCCGCTTCGTGTTCTTTGAAGTGCCAAATCAGCACCAAGCTGTTGTTCACCATAATACCAATCAAGGCAATCATCCCGATGATGGAGAAAAAGCTCAGCACCTGATTATGTAAGAACAGAATAAACAGCGCACCAGCGATGCCAAAAGGAATCACCGTCAACACAATTAAGGTTTCGCGCATTCGGTCAAAAAGAAGAATCAGAAGCAACGCAATGCCAATAAACGCCACACTAATCGCGATGACAAAGCCTTGCTGCGCTTCTTGTGTTTCTAAGATCTGCCCTGTCGCAATAATAGAGGCACCGCCGTATTCTTTATTGGCAAAGGCTTCTTGAACCGCAGCAAAAACGGCAACCGGATCAGTCACGGTCGAATCGACACCTGACGAGACACGAATCACTCGCTCTCCATTAAAGTGTTTGATTTGTGCTTCTGCATCGGCATTTCTCCATCGAACCAGCTCACTTAATGGCACCAGCTTGTTATTGCTGGCGCGAACCAAAATGTTATCCAGTTCTTTTAAGGATTTGTCGTCTTCTTCTAAAGCGACTCGGAAGTACACTTCTTCTTCACCATTAAAGATCCGCGTCACGCGTTGACCGTCAATCGCAAACTTAATGATATCCCCGACTTTGGTGGCACTGATGCCGTAGTACTTGAGCCAGTGATGTTGCAGCTCAGCTTGAATCTGTGGTGCTGGTGCATTTAAATCACGTCGTACTCGGCTCGTCCCTTCCAATGATTCAATGTACGCCGTCAAATCATTAGCAAGCTTTTCTCGCCCTTCATCCGTACCACCAACGACACGCAAGTCCACTGGACGTCCTACCGGAGGACCGCCGCCATCAATATCGAACTCAATTTGAGCCAACCCTGTAATTTGCGTTGCTTTCTCTTCCCACTCTTCGACGATTTGCTCTGCGGTTCTTGTTCGGCTGTTTGGTGGTGTTAATGAAATCACCCAATAGCTATTTGGTGAGCTCACTTCGCCGTACCAATAATTCACCTCTTCAGTGCTTTTGATCAGCGCTTCGAGTTGTTGTGTTTCTTTCCAGACGTCATCCAAATCTAACTCTGGATTCGATTCAGCACTGATTTCTATCAAATACGCGCCGTCTGTTGGGAAGAACAAGAAGCTCAAACTCTTATATGAAATCGCTCCTAAAGTCAGAATCACTACGGTAATACATGGCAGCGCTACTTTGCTGTTTCGAATGACAAGTTCAATTAAACGATTCAGTGCGCTTAAATCTAAAAATGGCTTTTTCTTTACCTGACTCTTCTTACTCAAAATGCCTTTTAAATGGGCAGGAATAAAAAACAGCGCGTCGATAAACGAAAAGCACAACGCAATAATGACCGTAAGCGGAATTACATAAACCAATTTACCGCTGTTTCCCGGTAAGAAGAGCAAAGGTATGAAGGCAATCATGGTCGATAAAATGCTTGCTAGGACCGCTGGGAATACACTCTTCACACCTTGCGAGACCGCCTTATCAATTGGATAACCTTCTTCAACTAGTGCCACGATTTTATCGCTCACCACCACGGCATCATCGACAATAATTCCGACAATCAAAATTAAGGCGGACATAGTGAACACATCCAGAATCTGCCCGAAAGGAGGCAGCAAAGCCAGCGTGCCGAAGATACACACGGGAATAGAAACCGCGACCCAAAATGCAATGCGTCTATCAAGAAAAAGCGCCAACGTAATCAGCACCAAGCCAAGTCCAACCAAGCCGTTGTCTTGCACGATGCGCGCTTTCTCTTGGATGTCTTCGGACAAGTCTGAGCCGATAGCGATAGTGTATTTGTCACCGAGCAGTTTTTGCTGATTTGCAATCAGAGCTTTCACCGCGTTAGAAGTGCTAATAACGTCCGCGCTTTCATTAGTTCTTAAGTCAAAAAGAATACTCTTATTACCGTTGATTGAGCCATAAACCTCGCCTTTTTCAAACCCATCCTCAATGAGACCTGCAACGTCTTTAAGTTGAATATTCGGGCTGAATGAGATGAACATTTCACGCAGCTCTTCAATGCTATCCAGCTCGGCAGAGGTCATCAGTTCTGGGTTGTTCTTTAACGTTTCCAGACGACCACCACTGATCAGCGTATTACGCTCTGCAATCAATGCCGCCACTTGATCCAACGTTAAGCCATAACGTCTCAAAGAAATCGGTTCGAGTTGGATTAAGAACTCTGGCGCACGCAAATCGACGGTGTAAACTTCACCAATCCCCTCAACACGCCGCAAAGCCAACTCTAGGTCTTTGGCTTTATCTCGCAGTGTTTTATAATCAACATCACCAGAGATGCCGACCACCATGAAATCCAAGCTGTACGATTTTTTGATCGACAGCGTTGGCGCTTCGGTCACACCAGCGGGTAAATCCGTTACCCTTGCCAGTGCATCTCGAATGTCTTGGTAAACGGCATTCGGATCAGAGACATTGCTATCCAACACCACACTGATGTTTGACACGCCCGTTTCCGACGTAGAGGTGAACTCTTTCAATCCAGAAATAGACAGCAATTCTTTCTCAATTTTACTGGTGATGTTACTTTCAATATCTTTCGCACTGGCACCAGGATAAACCGTGACGATATCGCCTTTTCCTAAGTCAAATCGAGGCTTCTCAGCAAGGGGAAGATTGTAGGCAGTAAGGGCACCAATGCTGATGATCAAAATGGTCAGGATTTTAGACGCAAACTTTCGGTGAGAGAGCAAATCTAAGAAGAAATTCACATAGCCTCCTGATCATTGAAATACACGTACGATTCCATGCCCGGATTAAGCTTGCCGTTAGCGTTTTCTACCGTCACTTCAACAAGGAAGCCCGGCTCACTGTTTTGGAAAGCAGGAGAAAGTAAAGTGATGGTGCCGTCCAACGTCTGCTCAACAGAAGGCACTTCGACCTTAACCTTCTCGCCTTTGCTGAACTTATTGAAATCAATCTCTAACAGGTGAAAACGTACTTTCAATCGTTCCATATCTGCAATGGTAAAGAGCGCATCACCCACCGAAACAAACTGCCCTAACTCAACAGAGCGATTAGTAATCACCCCATCAAAAGGTGCATCCGGAGAGGCCTTATCCAGCGTTCGAGCAGCGATTTTGTAGTGTGTATTACTTACGTTGAATTGAGCTCGACCAATGTTGGTTACACGAATTTGGTTGTCCACGTCACTTGCCGATACGCCGTTGCTGGTCAGCAGGGATTGATAACGCTTTAATTGCTTTTCTTGAATATCTAACTCGGCACGACTCACCTCTAACTCGTTACGGGCTAAGTCCAAACTCAATGCATAGTCTTCTGAGGACAGA
Organism: Vibrio sp. SSH13-20; assembly: GCF_040104475.1. NCBI lineage: Bacteria > Pseudomonadati > Pseudomonadota > Gammaproteobacteria > Vibrionales > Vibrionaceae > Vibrio > Vibrio sp. SSH13-20. Next base: position 313,620 of record NZ_JBECOU010000006.1, on the reverse strand, counting down.
GACAATAGCTCCTGCCCTTGAGTTACAGAGTCACCGTTATCATAACGATAAGAATCCACCACGCCGACGACTTCACTTTTTACCACAACACTTTTTTCAGGAATCAGTTGACCAACAACGTAATCGCTCGCTGCATGAGCAGCGCTTGATAAAAGAAATAAAGGAATTAGTACGGATCTTTTTTTCATTTAGTTATCTCATTTCCGATGAACCAAATGACTTGTGTAACCGTTCCTCCGACAAGTCACCACTGACAGGAACACACAAGCCTTTAGTGTTTACTAAGGCATTAACCAGAAGTACAGCAAACGATTAACGCTCTTATTTATTGATGCTTGATATATAAATTATCAGTGGAGGTGTGGAAAAAAAGTGAGTCCTGAATGAAGCGTTTAACTACTTAAATCGAGGGAGTCCTTTCTGATTTGTTAGTACTTCGCTCAATCAAAACCGTTGCAGGTCTATCGAGAGAAACTAGCCATGATTTGATATACCCCTATAACCTCGCGATGCTTGGCTATAAAAAAGAGACAAGCCGATCGACTTGTCTCTTTCTCATTTCATCATATTGTATTTATACCCAGGTCACTCCTAGATACTTAGGTATAGCGCATCAATCTCTGAGCCATTGATGATCTTCACCACCATCTTTCTTATTGAAAAATGCAGAGTGCTGCTGTTTGAACTGATCTGCTTTTATCTCTGAAATCGGCCACAATGTAAAATCTTCACGAATAAAGCTATCGTCAATACCAAACTCAAGCGTTCTTAGCTTATTGCCGATAAATCGATAGATGTACGTTTCACCGGTCTTCTCGCACACCATTGGTACATGCGACATCGGCTGACCATTGACTGAAACTGACACCCATTTACTACTCTTTGGCTCACAAGACGCTTGATTTACTACATCAATTTCGAACTTGTTGTCTAAGGTCGTACCGACAAAGACGACGGTGGAATCTTGCAAATAGACGCGCCTTAATAAAAGCTGTTTAGTATCTTGAGTACGTGTGGTTTGAATACCATTAGAAAATGGTTCGAAGTAAGACCAATGCCAGTTCCATTGCATGCCTTTTTCAACAAAGTGAAGTTGAGGTATGGTTTTCCAAGCCACAATACCAGCAAGCGCCGCAATAAAAGCGATCAGGATAATTAGAATTCGAACAAGTGAGTGCATTAGACTGGTTTTTCTACAAGTAATTTAACACCAAGTGCAACCAGTATCGCTCCAGTTGCCCCTTCCATCCATTTCATAAAACTTGCATTTTTTAACAAGCTTTTCGCGGAATTTAATGCACCAGCCAGACCACATTGCCAAACCATCGCAATCATAAAGTGAATAGACGCCATGAGCATAGATTGCATTAATGGAGAACCTTCTGGGTTAACAAACTGAGGTAAAAACGCCAAATAGAACACTGCCGTTTTTGGATTAAGCACATTAGATAAGAAGCCTTCACGGAAAGAGCGTTTACCGCTATACGCTTGGTGGGTCTGTTCAGAGACAGCAATGCCGCCATTCGATTTCATTAACGCTCTCAAACTACTTAATCCAAGCCAGATCAAATAAGCAGCACCCACCATTTTCACCATTTGAAATAGTTCAGCGGATTGAGCTAAAACAGCAGAGATGCCTACAGCAGAGAAAAATGCATGAACAAACAGACCGAAACAAATACCTAAACTTGTCGTACAACCATCTTTAAGACCTGCACGACTGGTGTTACGAATCACCAAAGCTGTGTCCAATCCCGGTGTAAGCGTCAAAATAGTGATGGCAATGAGGAATGCCTCAAAATTCAAAATATCCATATTCTTGTAGTGAGTGATTGTGCATTACCCATCAATACCGTCAATCCACGCAATTCGCAAGCAACTTTTGTGATCAACATCGTTGAAAATCACATAACGTACAAAGCCATACGCATAAAAGCACTTAATAAGCATACACACAAATGATTTTAAGATGCAGGGCTCAAAACGTTGTCATTGATTCGAGGTCAAGGAAAACAACGTAGCGTCTACAAACCAAGTCATTCTCGCTAAACAAAGCATCTCGAGGTTACTTGAGCATAAGGTCTTTCTTATATAAAGAGAGTTACTACTATTTCTACAACTTTTATAAAAACGATCAACCTCCTTTACTACTCTTCTATTTCCATCAGGAATTATAGTTTATTTCAACAACACAAAATAAACGAAAGTTGGTGTGCAAATGGGATATATGCTTCTTTTTCATTGCTGCCTGATGATCGCAATTTGGTTATTTATATTTGCGCCACTATTTATTAACGCAAATACCTTAACGATGAACCTTGTTGGCAAATTAGAAGACCGATGTGAGATAAATTTCACGTCAGGTCAGAAAATCGACTTGTCAGACAGCAATATAAAAACACTACCATTGGACATATATTGCAACCAACCACTCGGCGTAAGCGTATATTCAAAAAATGGCGGACTAAAATTGGATAAAAGAGATGATATTCCACCATTCGAGTATTTATTTGAAATCAACATTAACAAAGCAAATATTCATGAAGAAGTAAAAAGCATTGATTTGCTCTCTGAAAAACGCTTTGACAGTTCAGGTGTTATTCCTTTCTCGGCACTAGGAGAAATTAGAATAACACTAGAAGACCGCTTGCTATACGCAGGCTATTACGAAGACGTGATTGAAATTGATGTATTCCCCTCAATTAACAGCGTCATCAACTAGGAGTTCTGTATTCGATACAGAGAAAGGCTAGCTCGGTGGGATTTGGGCTAAACATGTATGTTATCTCTCAAGTTAAAGGAATCTTTTTATGAAAAAACTTACGATTTGTGCAGCGGCTGTTACAGCAATTTTCGGTTCGCAAGTTCACGCAGGTCCGGGTGATGTTCAATTAGTGGGTTATGTTTCTCCAGTATGTGAAGTATCAGGGCTTGCTACTCAATTGCTCGACTTTGGTGATGTAACACAAGAACAAACTGTTTCTATCGATCTGGATATGAAATGTAACGATGTCGATGGTGCAACCGTTTCTTTGACCAGTTCTGAAGGTGGTCTTGAATCGGATGATGACGAAGATTTCGCGCTAACTTATACCGCAACTTTTGCGCCTACAGGTCTTCCATCATTTGATCTAAATGCACCTGGTGGTCCGGGTTTAAACGATGTCTCTAGTGAGCTGTCATACCCAGGTTCTTCGGGTCTAGCATCTGGTGTTGATGCGACATTGACTGTACAAACAACAGAAGTGGCAACATGGGCGGGTGGCTACTCAGATACGCTAACCGTTAACGTGACTTCTAACTAAGTTCCCCTCCGGGAGGCTAAGCGTATAGCCTCCCTTTCTACACAGCCATACCAAGCTGACATTGATGGAGCTCAACATGACTCGATGGATTATCCTAGTCGCAACATTTTTATTTTGTTCTTACGCTAACGCATACAAGGTTGAACCTATGGTTGCTGAGATTGAACCCATAGGCAATCGAGCCCAAATGTCGATGCGTATCGACAATACATCCCGAGTACCCCTAACTGTTGAGCTCTATCCTTTTTCAATGACCATGGATGAGCAAGGTGTAGAAACAACAAAACCCGCAGACGATGAATTGCTCGTTATTCCAGTAACCGCAATCATAGAGCCAGGTCGCTCTCAATCGGTCATGATTCGTTATTTGGGTGATCCTTCAATCTCTGAATCAAAAGCATACCGTGTCTCCATTAAGCAGGTTGAAGTAGCCCGTGGCGAAGAACAAAGCGCTAAGATGGGGTTATTACTTCAATTCAATACACTAATTAATGTTAAGCCCAAAAATACATCGGCAAACTTAGATATAAAAAGTGTCAAACAAAAAGGAAGCAAATGGATTGTTGAAGTAGAGAATAATGGTAATAGTTATGGCAGGCTAACGAATACTAATTGGCATTTAACGGATGGCAGTAATTCTAAATACCTGAAAGGATTAGATATCAGTAAGTTAATCGCAGGCACACTTATACTTCCTCATTCAACACGATTTTTTGAAATGAAACCACTGAAAGGGTTTGACGTGTCAGATTTGTCGATAGAAATAGAACAGGATAAATAACATGTTCTATCAATCTATAACATGTCTAATCTTGTTATTATTTAGTGGTTTTTGTAATGCAATCATTATTTCACCGACTGTATTTGAATTGAACACAGATAGAAATACAACATCACAGATCATAGTGACAAATAATTCAACAGAAAAAATGCCGCTAGAAGTAAGTATTCATCAGCTAGTATTTAAGAAAAATGGTCAATATGAAACCAAAGCATTAAATAGCGACGCACTTTTGGTTTTTCCACCAGCAGCAATGTTAGCACCGAACTCAAAGCAAGTATTTCGTATTCAATGGCTTGATCCTTCTGTACAAAAAACATCCTCTAGCTACTTTATACGCTTTACGCAAGCTCATTTAACGGGTGCTAATGGACAAAGTAGAGCTTTGCCTGTGCAGCAGAGCGGAGTCAAAATTAAAGTGCATTATAACGCACTGCTTCATGTGTACTCCAACAACCAACAACCTGACGTCACCTTGGAAGTGTCTGATGCCGGACAATTGGTTATTCGTAATACTGGCGAACGCTTTACCTACTCTCGACTATTGTATTTTGAGCCGTTAACAGCGACAGAAAATTACTCACTCCAACAACAAGTCGGTGACCAATTTTTGCCACCATTTTCTACCTTCACCCTGCGTTCACGGAAAGCAATCCCAGTAGGAAAATATCATGGAAGAGAGCAATGAGCGTCGGAGCAGTGCTGTTTGGCTCCTATTCATTTTATTAACGATTTTATGTATCGCTCAAATCAACATCAGTTGGGCACGCGAGGTTGTGCTTAATCCAACAGGTCGAGATATCGAGCTATCCTCTCTTTTAAAAATCAGTGACAGCGTCTTGGGTCAGGCACAAGTCACCATTACCGCTGATGACGAGATTCGCTTACCGAAAGACAGTACCATCGCCCTACTTTCGTCATCTGTCGCCGAGTCAGCCTTAGAAAAATTACGAGACGCCCATTCAGAGACCTTATCTCAAGAAGACTTTCGACGTGCCGGGCTTGGGCTTACCTTTGATTTATCCACCCTAGAATGCATCATTTCAGTTCCTAACGAATTGAGCGTCACGCGACAAATATCGTTAGCTGAAGACAATGAACATTTTAATTATTCTGAACCCAGCTTTTTCAGTGGTTATGTTAATGTCACCGCATCGGCGAATGAAACTCAGACCATAGCAGAGCAAAATGACCGACAAAGTATTTACAGTACAAGATTTGAATCGGGCTTAAACGCAGGTTCTGCAAACCTTGAATACGAAGCCACCTTTGAAAAAGGATCGTCTCAAGACTCAGATTATTACCGCCAAGGCACGCGCTTAAACTATGATTTTCCTTCACAAGGAACGCGCCTTGTATTGGGTGATATGTTTAACTCTGGCAAGAGCTTTCAAGATGGTACCGACATCCTCGGAATCGGCATCACACGTGACTTTACTTTAATTCCTACTCGAAACGTGCGCCCTAAAGCCAATCAGTCTTTTACATTGCAACGCACCTCGAATGTCGACGTTGTTATCGATGGCATTGTCGTTCAGAGGCTGACACTGGGCGCAGGCAGCTATAACTTGAGTGATATCCCTCTCGCACAAGGTACTAACGATGTCGAATTGGTGATCACCGACTCTTCTGGGCAAACCGAAAGAATTCAATTTTCTGTCGCAACGGGGTATGACCTTCTTAACAGCGGAGAGTTTGAGTACAGTTTAATGGCGGGCGTGCCGTCAGAGGTCAATAACAACGAGCTCGATTATCAAACCGATCAAAAATTGATACATGGTTATCTTGATGTTGGCGTATTGCCATGGCTTACGCTAGGCGTAAACGGTCAAAAACGTGAAGACCTGTACCAATATGGTGGGACGGCTTTAATTGCAAGCTCACTAGGTGTCACCGAATTGTCCGCCTCTCAAAGCCATCACCCCACTCTCGATTCTGGGCAAGCATTCCGCGTCGCTTTCGATGCAGAATTTGATGATGACAACCCTTGGCAACCACAATTAAGTGTTTTCTATGAATACCAATCGGAAAACTTCGCGGGCGTAGAAAGCTACGACACTATCGACTCTCCTCTCAACCAAACCACTCACTATGCCTCGGCGTTTGGTGCGTTTTATATTAATGACGATTTACGTGCAGCCATGACGGTCAATTACCGCTCTGGCACTGAAGATACTGCGAATTATTGGTCAGTTAGCCCTAGCCTGTCCGGTTCGTTCTTCTCGACACCTGCGACATGGAGCGCAAGGGTCAACTATCAGAACAACGACGTCGGTTCAGATGAATGGAATACGTCTCTCACGTTAAGCTGGCCATTAAGCGATTCCACACGATTAGTCAGCCGCTACAACAGTGAGGTCGATCAAGCAGCACTAGACCTCACTTATCAAAATAATGTAGGTAATACTGGGGGCATGTCAGGCTATGCTTCTGTTGTTACCAGCCGAGACAGCGACGCTGACATTGACCTTGGCGTTAACTATTCTGCCAACCGCTTTCAAGTTATCGCTGACCACGCTACGCGTATGGAGAGTTTGAACGAAGATATAAGAAACCACAGTACGCGTGTAGAAGTCAGTAGTGCGATTGCCTTTGCTGGTTCCTCAATCACAGTTGGACGCCCAGTCCGTGAAGCGTTTGCAGTGGTGTCTAAGCACCCAAGCTTGGAAGAAAACAATGTTGATATCGATCCAACTCTAGATGGTGAAAACGCCCGCGTATATAGCCATAGCGCATCCAATGTATTGATACCGGACTTGGTTGCATACAACCCTCAATTGATCAGTTATGACGTAGAGAACCTACCGCCCGGTTACGATTTAGGTGACGGGGCATTTTGGCTGAATCCTGGCTACAAACGCGGTTACCAACTCAAGATTGGCTCAGATTCTGTGTTAACTGTAATGGGAACATTACTCGATCGAGATACTGGCAGCCCTATCCCTCTCATTGCTGGCGTGGCGACTTATTTGGGTAGCGAAACCCAACAGCCCATCGAATTCTTTACTAATCGAAATGGCTTGTTTGCAATCTCCGGCTTACGCCCCGGTCAATACCAACTCACACTCGACACAAAAGAAAAACAGACTGTGGTGATCACTTTAGATGAACGCAGCAATGTTTTAATCAGATTAGGAGAGCTTTATGTGGATTAAACCTTTTATCACTCTAATATTGCTTGCTCCCCCAGCATTAGCGGGTTCTCTTTGCTCAATGAGTAACTTAAGTGTCGAACCTGCTTCTACGCAGGCACGCTATGATGTGTTTGCCTCTGGTGCATACACACTCATTTCGACATATCGACTGCGCGCCAATATTGAAGGCGAACAATGCCAAATTCCGGTCAAGTTAGAGATTGATGATGGTGACTCTTTTTTAAAAGGAGAAGCCAATGCCCAGTTAATTTTCGAATGGCAAGGCGGGAACGGTTACCAAAAAGGTAATCAATGGCATGTCGTCTTAACAGAGAATAACGCTGATATCACCTTTCAAATACGTTATCCGGCTCAACAATGGCTCGCCTCAGGTATTTATCAAGGCAAGCTCGAAGCGACAGTATTAACCGAACAACTGCTCAATAACGAATATGTTTTACCGGCTGTGACAAATATCGCAGTCACTGTTTTGCCAATGGCCAAAATACAGTTTTATGGTTTGACTCAACAGCATTACGAATTGGATATGGGGATACTCCAATCCAATAAAGTAGTTACATCCGCGCCCAAACTTTGGATTCAAAGTAACGCCGGATATAACTTGGTTTTTGAATCAACAAACCGAGGTGCGCTCCGACACAAATCTGCGGACACCCAATGGGACATTAGCTACGATATGTATCTGGATTCTAAGCAAATTAACCTAGATCAGGCGAATGCTAGAGTCAGCGAAAATACGCCATCTAAGGGACACGCCAAAAACATGAAATTTATCATCGGCGATACGCTAAATAAACCGGGAGGTACCTACAACGATGTGCTCCAGATCTCAATTGAACCTAAGCTTTCGCAACAACCTTAGGCAGTCGCAAAGTTGAAACAGAGAAAAGTGGCGAGCACTATACCCCTAGACTAAGGTGATTACATTATCAATATTATTAGTACAAAACTATTATATAGGGGCTAGTTATGAATATGGGGACGCGTAGGAATGAATTAGAATCTAACATCCTTCTTATTGGTGAAAACTGTATTCAAAACCAGTTTATTCGCCGAGAGTTGGAAAAGAACCCCCAAAACAAACTTACCCGTAAAAGCATCCATTGCTTAGACGACGAAATTAACTTGTCCAGCTACAACGTTGTTCTGATTTCTAACTATTTATTGGAAGAAAGACCACTGTCTGACTACATCTCACTCAAAACAAAAAACACCGACTTAGTGGTTTATGACGTACCGAAAACGGGCTCTGATCTTCGGCTTTTTTCTTGTCTCAATCTCAAAGGCGTACTTTATGAAGATTCGCCAATAGAGCATTTAACTCGCTGTATCGATGCCGTCTTAAGTGGCGAATTATGGTTACCTCGAAAACTGATGGCAAAAATGCTGATTCATTTCAGACCTTATGCCATCAGCTCTCAAGAAATCAGCAACACATTAACGAAAAGAGAAAAACAAATCCTCGATCGTATTGTTCAGGGACAATCAAATTTAGAAATTGCTGACGCCCTGTTTGTTGCGGAGAGCACGGTAAAAACCCATGTTTACAAGCTTTACAAAAAACTCAACGTTAGCTGTCGTAAGGAAGCCATTCAAAAATTCAGCCGCCCTCTTAGGCAAGAAACTCAAGAACATTAGCCATCGCTGACTCTAGCTTTGTTTCTCAACGCTCCTTTTGGTTAGGTGTACAAGTGTCTGAATTTGTGCACAATAGACCTGCATTGTTTGTTAATAAATAGTAAATTAGCAACACTTCTCTATCGGCATTCTCTTGATGCGGCACTTTTTCTGCATCGGTGCTGAGGGACTCGAACAGTACGTTCAAGGACCCCGCTTGGGGCGTTTAAGGAAAGAACATAACAAAGAGTAGTCACATGAGCGCATTTCAAAAACTCGTCGAACATTCAAAAAAAGTCTCTAACTTTGGTCACTTAGCCTCCATCGTAGGGTGGGACCAAGCTGCCGTTATGCCATCAGGCGGTGCGGAAGCCCGTTCTAATGCAATGGCAGAACTTAATGTCCACATTCACTCTCTTATGACTCAACCTCATTTAGGTGATCTATTTGCACAAGCAGAAGAAGAGTCATTATCAACGCAAAATCAAGCCGTACTGCGTGAAATGAAACGCGATTGGCAGCAAGCGAATCTACTGCCTGAATCTTTAGTACAAGCGCAATCTCTCGCAGGTTCTAAGTGTGAACATGCGTGGCGTAGCCAACGTGGGAATGATGACTGGACTGGTTTCGAAAAAAACTGGGCAGAAGTCGTTAAACTGTCTCAAGAAGAAGCTCAAATTCGTGCAGAAGCTGCTGGCACATCACCTTACGATGCCATGCTGGAACTGTACGAACCAGGCACAACATCCGCGTCTCTAGACGTGTTGTTTGCGGACGTAAAAACATGGTTACCATCAATGATTGATGAAGCCATCGAGAAGCAAAAAGCCAACAACATCCTGCTTCCGAACGGTCATTACCCGGCTGAAAAACAAAAAGCATTGGGGCTGGAAGTCATGAAGCTGCTTCAATTTGACTTCGAACATGGTCGTCTTGATGAAAGTGTTCACCCATTCTGTGGTGGCGTTCCTACTGACGTTCGTATTACCACTCGCTACGACGAAAAAGAGTTCGTGCAATCATTGATGGGTATCGTACATGAAACAGGTCACGCGCGTTACGAGCAAGGTCTGCCAAAATCATTAGCAGGCACTACGGCTGGTGAAGCTCGTTCAATGGGCATCCACGAATCTCAATCTCTGTTCTTCGAGATGCAAGTGGGTCGCAGCCAAGCCTTTGTTGAGCACCTTGCTCGTCTGGCTTCTAACCATTTCGAAGGTCCTGAGTTTGCTCAAGACAACTTGTCGAAAATCTACACTCACGTGGAGAAAGGTTTCATCCGTGTCGATGCTGATGAACTGACTTATCCTGCTCACGTTATCTTGCGTTACGAAATTGAACGCGATCTCATGAATGGAGTTATTAAGCACACTGACGTTCCAGAACTGTGGAATGAGAAGATGAAGGCTTACTTAGGTCTGTCAACAGAAGGTAACTTCAAGAATGGCTGTATGCAAGACATTCACTGGACGGACGGTGCCTTTGGTTACTTCCCTTCCTACACGCTCGGTGCAATGTATGCAGCTCAATTCATGGCTGCAATGAAGCAAACGGTTGATGTAGATGGAGCGATTCACTCTGGAGATCTATCCCCAATCTTCACTTGGCTATCTGATAACATCTGGAGTAAAGGCAGCTTGTTGTCTACTGACGACTTGGTAAGCCAAGCCACGGGCGATGTATTAAACGCGAAACACTTTAAAGCACACTTAGAAAGCCGTTATCTTGGTAAGTAAGATTTGCTTTTGAAAAACCAAAAAGGCTGGTGAAATACCAGCCTTTTTATTAGTTTTAAATTTATCCCAAATAACCTCGAGATGCTTGGTTCAACGAGAATGACTTGGGTATAAAACACAGTTAAATCGATCATTGAGCTTGTTGACGCTTCACTGTGCTTTTCAAGTTTTGCATGAAATTTCTAAAGTGCGGCATAAAGTCAATAAACAACGGATGTTTACGATCTTTCATCATCACGGGTCCCAGCAGGCGAAGCGCTACACCAACACGAGTCGCATCAGTTGGCTCTAATCCACTGCCCTGATTAAGCTTCTCAACAATGTTTAGCATGTCTTCACGATCTTGAACTTCAAAACTCAAGCTTCTTGCTTCACACCCTTCTTCAACATTTACTTCTTCAATGGTGATGCGGTAGCAGTTGTCTTTTCTCATCTCATTTCTCCAATCAAAATTCATCAGCTTGTTAAAAAGCGTTCAATCTTTGGTTTGATGGTCACGGATGTTATGGTCATCAACACCATTGCTAAGGATTCTGTTATTCAATTCTAGCTCTTGAAGTTGCTTTCAATTAAGTTGATAATGTCAACTATAGTTATTTAGTTGATAATGTCAACCACTTTCACTTGGAGTGTTACATGTCGAATCCAAAATCGCTGGATAATCTATTCCAACTCGTACACGCTTTGAAGCGTCAACTGCACGAGCAAATAGAGCAACTAGAACTCCCTATCGCACCTATGCATGTGCGCGTTATAAAAATCATCAGCAAGCAGTCACCTTGCACAGCAATGGATGTAGTGAACTTCTTAAATAGAGATAAAGCGCAGGTTACACGCTTAATTAAGACATTGATTGAAGAAGGCTTTATTGAGAAAACACCAAACCCAGACGATAAGCGCAGCCAATGTTTATTGACCACCGAGAAAGGCAATGATGTGTTAGCGAAGATCAAAACGGTCGACGCCAAGATCTTTCAAAAGATGACGCTAGATGTGTCGGACGACGACCTTGCCGCATTTCAGATTACTGCAGGTAAGTTAGCTGATAATTTAGCGAAAAAAGACAGCAAGTAAACTCACGTAGCCTCCAAACTTTTATGAGTAATAGCGGTTATTTTCCATGATCGTGATTGAATAAGAGAGCAACGCGTGCTGCTCTCTCCAATTAAGCTCTTATCCGGCTACGAATTTCTAATGTTTCTTGGTAAACATCTTCAAGGTGATACGGCTCAATTGCTTCATTAGAAATAAGCCACTCACCCAAGATCGAATCATCTTCCGTTTTTACGGCAATACAAGTGCCATCAACAAACATAATGTTGAGCCCATAGTCGTAGATAACAACTTCTGAAGAAGGGACAAACGCTTTATCAGCCAAATTTTCTTTTACTGCTTTACGGCTGCGTAATCGAATGACGTCGATACACTCGATCACTTTAGCTTCTTCACAAAACCTCACGCCTTCAAGCTGTGTCAGCTTTACCTCTTGTGGATTCAGCTCATCGACAAACCTTGCTACTGGCAAATGAAAGTCATGACCTTGGGGGCTTGTGTACCATTCGTTTGTCAGCTCAACAAAACCAGTAGGCATCTGAAAAAACAATGGAGATAAGCTTGTCACCAGATCTGATTCAAGGCACGTATTATCAAAACTTGTCATTAACTTGCATTCTAATCCTACAATGCGCTTTAGTGCGTGTATCGAAGCATCATCCATTTGATAGTCGAGTATTTCCATTACTTACCTCCTTACTTCATTGCTGACAGTTTTAATAACATAAACATCATCAAGAAGATGAACAAGCGACTTCTTCGATAACTTGATAGCTCAATTGCCCCTCTATCGTTTTACTTTCCATCAATGCGATGGAGTAAATTGGTATTGTTAGCGGTGAAATAAGAACCTCATCCAAAGGGGCTTGTTTTTCGACATGTCGAGCTAATGTAATGTGGGGGACGTACGTGCGTGACTCTGTCACAAACCCATGGTGCTCTAGAGTTTCTATTAATGCATTTTGTCGTTCTGCTATGGCGGGATTGTTCTTGATGCCTAGCCAAGCTAACTGTCTACCACTTTGATGGAACGTGCCGAGATGATCGACGACAATCTGATCGCAAGAAGGCGTGACTGTGTGGAGAATCTTTGTGAGTTGCTGAGTTTCCTTGTTGGTCGATTCACCAATAAACGCCAAAGTAATATGGAAGTTGTCTTTTCGGGTATAACGCCCTTCTATTCCCTTTTGCTTCAGCTTATCTTGAATCAGTTTGAGCTTTGACTTACTTGCATCGTCAAACGTCATTGCAAAAAACAATCTCATCATAAACGTCCTTAAAGCCAGAATATCCATATTGTGGCAAACAAGCCTATGGAAATGAATCAACAGATAAAAGAAAGCCCAGAACAAACGTCTGGGCTTGGTGTTCACATTGCGGGTGCAAGTTGAGGTTTATACAAACAGCATTCACCATCAGGGCGTGTCTTAAAACGACGGTGCAACCACATATATTGACTCGGGCATGCCATGATCGATTGTTCTACGATCTTATTTACAAACACTGCCGCTTGGTCTGGGGCATTTTTCGGAAAACCTTCAACAGGAGCACGAAGGGTCAATGTATAGTGACCATCGCTACCACGAACCATGGTAAATGGTACTATTGCACAGTCTGTTGAATCGACGAGCAAGCTTGTTCCTGTCGTAGTGCATGCACGCTTTACTGCAAACAAAGGTGCAAACGTCGAGCGACGCGTACCATAGTCATGATCCGGTGCGTACCAAACGCGATGGCCAGTATTAAGTGCTTCGAGCATGCCCTTAACATTTTTACGATCGATCAATGTACGATTCGAACGAGAGCGTCCCTTGTATTGAAAGTAGTCAAAACAGGGGTTGTTGTTTGGTCGGTAAACACCAGAACCAGATTTTTTGATGCCAAACGCACGAGCACCTAATTCTAGGTTCATTGAGTGAACCGCTAGCATTAATACGCCCTTCCCTTGTTTCTCAAGCGCTTCGATGTGCTCCATACCTTCAATTGTCACGTGTTTGTTCACGCGTTTATCCGACCAGAACCATGCCATCGCGGTTTCGAATAAGGCAATACCTGCGTTGTCGATGTTATCTTTTAAAATCGCATTACGCTCTTGTTCACTCATCGCTGGAAAACATAGTTCTAAATTACGTTTGATCGTGACTTGTCGCTTTTTCATTAATCGCATAGCAAGACGACCAATTCCGCTTCCTAGCGCGAGTTGAACACGAAATGGGAGGAGACTAAAAAGGTACATGATGCCGATAATGATCAATGTGCCCCAGTAGCGAGGAGCCAGAAATTCTGCCTTGAATTTTGGTGCAGTATGCTTATTCATGAATGTGTCATCAGACGAGTTCGCCTATAAAGTTCTAAAAACAATGATAGAGATTAAAATCATTGGCTGTGCTTATTACAAAAACTAAAGCGCGCGGATTCTAGGGCTCTTTAACACAACACACAATAAGAACTTTCCGATATTGCGGTCAGACCTATCAACTTGAACATAAAGGTCGTGATTTTCGTCGAATGGACACAAAAAAGCCGCCTTTCGTGGTTACAAAAGGCGACGAGTTAAGACTAGAGTTTTAAAACTTCGCTATCTAATACATTCTCTTTTACTAATTCAGACAGAATAGCGTTTGTTTTCTCTCTAAACAGATCTCTAAGTAGCCTTACCGTTGGCGTTATAGACTGTCGGCTTGGGCAAATTAACCATAGTTCCGTTGGCGTCGGTTTATATTCACTCATGACATTCATTACCTTGCCATCCAGTAAGTCCTGCGACATGTCTAAACAAGATTTAATGGCTAATCCTTTGCCTGACACACACCAACGTCGAACTAAGTCTCCGTCATTCGAAGCTCGGTTTCCTTTAAGTTTCACTTTGTATTCAGCACTGCCATCAGAGAACCCCCAGACATCTTGCAACGTATCGTGCAACTGATAAAGCAACCCATTGTGCTCAGCTAAATCTTGCGGATGCTTCGGTGTTCCTGCGAGATTGAGATACTCGGTTGTAGCGCACAATAATCGAGGTACGTTACAGATTTTAAAACCATACATACTGGAATCCGTGGGCGCACCATAACGCAACGCCATATCAACCGAATCACGGTAAAAATCTATGTTGCTGTCACTGATGTTGCTTCGCAATGTGACTTTTGGGTAGCTATCCATGAATTCATCCAACCATGGCGTAACCAAATTGCGCCCTAAATCGGAAGAGAGAGCAATGCGCACCTCTCCATCAATGATATCGAGATCCTCACGCATGTTCTGCTTTGCATGTTCTAACATCTCTAGCGCTTTTTCACATTGAGGAAGGTAACGTTCGCCGGCGCTGGACAAACGTAAATGGCGTGTAGTACGAACGAATAGCTCCGCACCTAAAGAAGCTTCAACCCTTTTCACTGCTGCACTGGCCGTTGCTGTTCTCATATCGAGGGCTGTAGCAGCCCCAGTGATACTCCGAAACTCAGCGACTTTGAGCACGACTTGCAGATCTTCAAGCAACATATTATCTAATCCTATTTGATAATTTTCTGTTGATTATAATGCTTTAGAAAAGATAAGCATGTTTGAAAAGTCACTTTTACTTAAGTCAGTTAACCTACTTGATCTACATTGCCCCTTCTGCCAAATAGAATTCTAATATACCCAAGTAACCTCGATATGCTAGGTTCAGCGAGAATGACTTGGTTTGTAGACGCGGCGGCGATTTAAAGATCTAGTCATTCTAAATCAAGAATCGGCAACAAAGTATACAAGCCAAGGCAGGTCGCCCTTTGGGAGCGTGTCATTGACCCGATTGCTGCGTCAAACAACTTGGAAAGAGCTGGCTATTACACTGCGTTGTTTTCCTTACTCTAGAATCAATGACAACGCTCTGAATCCTGCATCTTGAAGTTACTTGGGTATAGTCGTTTGTTTTTAAACACAAGCAGGTGTATAAACAGCGTGTAACCTTTCTATTGGAATAACCATGAACCTCGATACCTTGTTGGCTTTCGGCGGAATTGTTTTCTTTCTAGCGATAATTCCAGGTCCCAATGCCTTGTTGATACTGTTTACTGCACTGACGCAGAGCCGCCGCTTTGCCATTGCTAACATCCTTGGTGTGGCACTTGGCTTTATGATTCATGCGTTTGTATCCGCAAAAGGGTTGAGCTTGCTGCTTTCTCAATCGGCATTGGCGTTCAACATTCTTAAATGGATGGGCGTTGCGTATTTGGTTTGGTTGGGGATCAACAACCTAAAAAGCGGTCTTAAACTGGCTGACCAGAAGTTAAAGCTCGATCGTAAAGTTGAAGAACAAACTCTTAAACAAGCCTTTGTGAAAGGATTACTCACTAACCTTCTTAACCCGAAGATCGTGCTATTTTATCTGTCGATTTTCCCACAGTTTGTACAACCAGAACATATTCTTGAGCAGAGTATGATTCTAGGAACACTGCAAGCAGGTATTGTGGCAAGTTGGTATTTATTCGTAATTTTCTTCGCAACGAAATTGAAAGTGCTGCTTACTTCTTCGAAAACCAGCAAGTGGTTGAACTACGTTAGCGGTGCATTATTTATCTCTTTCGGCGTAGGGTTAGCAAATACTCGGTTTTAGACACAACGAGTTTTTCTGAACGAACAAAAACACGCTCTTTGGCGTGTTTTTTATTTTATACCGTTTTAACTTACACCTAAGCCCCTCGAAGTGCTTATTTAAAGAGCACGACTTGGTTCAACAACGTACGTTCGGTGTCTTTTTATGTTAGCCAAATACCGCAGCCAACAATAAGATCACAACAAACAGTGCTGCGACTAAACCTAATAAATACGATAGTTTTCCGGTGCCACCTTTTGGTGCTTGATTGCAACATCCCATCATTTTCTCCATCTTGTACAACTTGTTGGTCGTATCCAATCTAGACCTTCCCCCAAGGTGAGAGTCAAACATTGGCAAAAATCCGCTAAATTTCCATATTTTCGGTAATAAATAATTCGCTATAAACACATTTATTAATATGCATTTTTTAACTCAATTTTGTGTTTTTTGACCAGAGCAAACGATTAAATTGATTACGATTAAGCCACTGAGATTTCGGTTCATTTTTGGGTAAATACATACCATTTTTGGCTATATACCCACAGATTCTTGCAGCCCTACAATACGCCGGTCTTACTTGTAGCACGCGGGTTCGCATCCAGAACTCGTGGCTCAATCATTAAAGGTATCGAATGAGCAATATCGCCAAATCCGCCGTCAAACTCAGTGTCTTTTCTGTCATCATGATTACGGTTACGTCCGTCGACAGTATAAGGAACATTCCGGGTGCCGCCTTATTTGGTAGTCACGCCATCTCTTTCTTTCTATTGGCTGGTCTTTGCTTCTTCGTTCCAACCGCATTAGTTTGTGCAGAATTGAGTACCACTTATCCGCAACAAGGCGGTGTGTATTTATGGGGTAAAGAGACGTTAGGTCCAAACTTTGGTTTTGCGACCGTGTGGTATCAGTATGCCGAGAACATTGTGTACTACCCACCGCTCATTTCATTCATCGTCGCGACTGGCGCGTATCCTTTCTTCCCTAAACTGGCACAAAACAACATCTTTATGTTGATCATGATTAACGTGATTTTCTGGGCTCTGACCTTGGTCAACATCTTTGGTTTGCGTTTGTCTTCGCTCATCACCAATGTGTTTGGCACTTTGGGGCTTATCTTCCCTATCCTACTGATCATCGGCTTGGGCGGCTACTGGGCTTATACCAACCCTAGTGAATCGCATATCTCCCTTCGTCATGCGTCTGACTGGCTACCGGATTTCTCGCAAGATGGTATTGGTGCAGGCTTTACAGCAGTTGTGCTTTCTCTAACAGGACTTGAGATAACTACGTCTTACGCAAGTGAAGTCGACAATCCGCAAAAGACTTACCCTAAGGCGCTGATTGCTTCAACTGTGTTGATTTTAGTCTCTTTGACTGCATGCTCACTTTCCATCTCTTCCGTAGTATCGAGCGATCATTCCAGCTTGAGCGAGGGCGTAATTCTGGCATTCAAAGCGTTCTTTGATGATTTGAACATGTCATTCATGCTGCCAGTTATCGCACTTGCCATTGTGTTTGGCAGCTTAGCGAGCCTAAACAACTGGATCATTGCACCAACCAAGAGCCTACACGTCGCCGCAAAAGACCACTTCATGCCACTGACGCTATCAAAAGAAAATAAGAACCAAGCGCCGGTTCCACTTCTTTTGCTACAAGGTGCGATTGTGAGTGTGCTTTCTTTGGTGTTTATCTTGGTACCAAACGTGAACCAAGGCATGTGGCTATTGAATATTCTAATGACTCAGCTCTACATGGTGATGTACATCTGTATCTTCGTAAGCTTCTTGGTATCACGCCGTAAACATGCAGATATTGAACGTCCATTCCGCGTGCCTGGCGGCAAGTTCGGTATGATGTTAGTCGCAACACTTGGCTTGGTCAGTTGCTTAGTAACTATCTTCGTTTCATTCGATGTACCAGCAGGCATTAGTGCTCAAACTGGTGCTTACGCTTTGATTCTTGGCTTTATCGCCTTCAGCTTGCCAGCAATTGCAGCGGTGATGTACCGCAACCGTAAGCGTCGCCAACAAGGTCAATTGATTGAAGCGATGGCGAATTAATCTGATCAATGTTTCTTTAGATAGCAAAAAAGTGTTTCTTCAGATAACAAAAAGCCGCGAATGATTCGCGGCTTTTTATTGATAAACTTTTGGATTAGTGACCGACCGTCTTAGACAGCAAGTTCACAATCATTACGCCAGTAAGAATGAAACCAATACCGACGATAGCTGCAAGATCGAGCTTTTGTCCGTATAGGAAGTAGCCAACCGCAGCAACAAGAACAATCCCTGCCCCACTCCAAATTGCGTACACAAGACCAACAGGCATACTTTTCACAGTGACAGACAATAGAAAGAAAGCGATGCCATAACCGATAATAACCACGGTACTTGGCATCAACTTGGTAAATTGTTCAGTTTTAGGGATAGAAGAAGTTGCAATCACCTCACACACGATAGCAATAGACAACGCAACCAATGGAGGCATAGAAACAAGCATTTTGAACATAAGGCAATCAACGCTCAATTAACCTGAACTCGATGACATATCGAATCTCTGAGCGGCGCATTATAATCAAAATCCGTCAGCGCGCTATAAAAAGTGATGCAACTCACATTTACGCAGGTGTAATAATCACACTCAAAAGTCAGAATCTTCCAAATTGATGACGCAACCAGGTGTATCTTTCCGTGCTGTGATCAAAGCGTCTGGGTCTGCATAAACGATATTATTCAGTCCAAGCTTTTGCATATCATCAATATGGTACATCCACGCCGCATCGTCGATATCACACCCTGCTTTGTGTAATTTCTCGCGTTTATTCATATGACCAAACATGGTGATCTTAGGGTTAACATCAACCAAGGCAAAAAACGCGTCCTCATGTTGACGCCATAAGCTGAGCGACTGTTGCCATTGCTCAAGCTCTTTCTGATCAAAGCCATCGACATCCCATTCATCTTGCATGGCACCGCCAAACCAAAGTACATCAGAGCCTTTCATCACTAAGGTGCTCGGTGCTGCGGTTAATACATAATTCGCACAGGCAGACGCACATGTACCATTGACGATCAAATGGACTTGGTTGGTATAAACCCAGCGTCCAAGTTCCATAGCAGGACGATATTCACCAGAGTCACTGTCAATCATCATGGCAACCACACCATTTGGTTGAACATTTGCTAACTCAATTGCCTCTGCTACTTTCTCTGCTGTAATCTCACCGTTAAAGTAAAGAGTTCGTCCTTCCATATAAATCTCATTAGACAAACTGCATCCCGCTAATCCCGCGAGTGTGAGTGCGCTAAGCCACCTTTGCATATCCCTCTCCATGATCTTTGTTCCAAAACTGAAAGCCAACTTCAGATTAGTATTGGACAAGATGAATATAAGCGAGGGAGAAACTGGCACATTTTTGACCAACGTCAAAATATGCACACAGACACGCATGAAAAACTAAAAATACGCTAGCTAAAAAAGGAGATTACGGACTTTTGACGGTACCTTCTAACGAACTTGAGTGAGCGTAACACTCGGAACTTTGTGCCCGCTCATCGAAATACCGCTATTAGCTCTGCTCTGAATGGTGTGGAAAGCCTGCAAGGAAATGAATTTGAAATGATCGCACTAATAACCGCCATCAACACTATCGACGACATTGGCTTCATTACCAACATTGGCTTGACCGCCACTTAAGTGATGTTGTTGAGCAAGCTCAAAGTAAATATGCATATCGATAGGTTCTGGTGTATTCAACAACATTTTACCGACTTCGCGTTGGAAGTGCCCATAATTACCGAGCTCTTGCGTTAAGCCCAACTGCTCGTAACTCGCGAGACTAGTAAACATCCCATACGCATATTGATAGCGCGTCATATCTCGATGTTTCTCATGACCTAGCTCTAATAGCGCCTTATCAACTTCATCTGGTGAGTAGCTGTTCTTATCGCCAAACTCTCTAAGTAAAACATTAGGAACTTGATGTGCGATGCTCTGAATGGTCTCTTTTCTCTTAAAAATACCGAACATGATATCCTCCGCTGACGATGATTATCCAAACTGTGTACATAAGCACGAGTTGGTGAACCCTTTCGTGTTTTTAGTATTAGGGTTCAAAAATTATACTAACTCGATCTCATAATTGCCTTCAAACTCTACGCTCTGTGTTTCACAAAAATGTATTCAGAAATCTTGCAGCAATCACAGTTGGTAGTTTGTGTTTTCTTATCGACATGACCTGACAGCACTAAGCTAAATTTCATCGGCAGTCATGGAACATAGCGTGTCTTATTATTCGCCATTAGATGTATCAAGATGAGTTATCGATTTCTTGTCGTCGCTCAGATGTATACCCAAGTAATCTCTAAATGCTAGGTTTCGCGAGAATGACTTGGTTTGTAGATGCGGCGGCGATTTAAAGGTCTAGTGGGTCTAAATCAAGAATCGGCAACGAGTCACTTGGGTTTACAACGCAAGCTTCTGCTGAGATTGAGCCATATGAAAAGAAATCCCGTTCAAAGTCACATTTCATGTCGACATCCGCAAGCAATTACGTTAGCTTTAGAAGTA
Organism: Vibrio sp. SSH13-20; assembly: GCF_040104475.1. Classification (NCBI taxonomy): domain Bacteria; kingdom Pseudomonadati; phylum Pseudomonadota; class Gammaproteobacteria; order Vibrionales; family Vibrionaceae; genus Vibrio; species Vibrio sp. SSH13-20. The sequence continues at coordinate 292,828 of NZ_JBECOU010000006.1, read as the reverse complement.
TAGACGTCTAAAAAGTTAAGCTTAGGGAGAGAAAGCCGTGCCAATTAGAATTCCAGATCAATTACCCGCTAGTGATGTATTAAGGACAGAAAACATCTTTGTGATGAGCGAGAGTCGAGCGGCGAGTCAGGAAATCCGTCCATTGCGAGTGCTTATTCTCAATTTGATGCCAAAAAAGATTGAGACCGAAACGCAGTTTCTTCGCCTACTTTCCAATAGCCCTTTGCAAGTTAATGTTGAGCTACTTCGAATCGACAATCGTCCAAGCAAGAATACACCGACTGAACACCTTGATACCTTCTACCGCCAGTTTGAGATGGTAAAAGGTAAAAACTTCGATGGTCTTATCATCACGGGAGCGCCGCTAGGCTTGGTTCAGTTCGAGGACGTCATCTATTGGGACCACTTGAAAACCATTATGGAGTGGGCAAAAGACCACGTCACTTCGACTCTTTACGTGTGTTGGGCAGCGCAAGCTGGTTTGAAGCTTCTCTACAACTTGCCAAAGAAAACACGTAAAGAAAAACTGTCCGGTGTATATCACCATAACATTCACCACCAGTACCATCCTCTTTTACGAGGCTTCGATGATACATTTTTAGCGCCGCACTCTCGCTATGCAGATTTTTCACCGGAGTTTTTAGAAGAGCACACTGATCTTGATATTCTCGCGACATCTGATGTTGCTGGCGTTTATCTGGCAACAACCAAAGACAAACGTAATGTCTTTGTGACCGGTCATCCTGAATACGATTCCCATACTCTTCATAACGAGTACATTCGCGATCTGGGTGAAGGCATGGAACCTGCAATTCCAATCAATTACTACCCAAATAACAATCCAGATAATCCGCCATGCGCGAGTTGGCGTAGTCATGGTCACTTACTATTCTCTAACTGGCTTAACTACTGCGTTTACCAACAAACGCCTTATGATCTGGACCACTTCAGTGAAGATGCATTTACGAAAGACGATTAAGTCGCTGAATTAGAATGTGAACTAAGCCGCCAACTGGCGGCTTTTTTGTATCAGTTTGCTAACCTGATCGCATAGTAATTTTTCCTCATTAGGCTTTTGCACTGTAATTCATATCATGCTCTGTGGAACAGGGACGCAGGAAAAATAAATGAAAATCGTAAAGCTTGGTGCAGCAGTTCTCGTCATACAGATGGGATTGATGGGATGTGTGACCGTAAATGAAGACGGTAAAAGCCCTGTCGTTAAAGCGGATCCTGTTGCTATGGCTGAATCACGTATCGCTTTAGGTCTAGGTTACCTTGAAAGCGGAAGTATGATTCGTGCTCACGATAACCTTCAACAAGCCTTAACCCATGCACCTAGCTATTACCGTGCACAACTCTCTATGGCGCATTATTACGAAACTGTCGGAGAAGATGTCAAAGCGGAACAAATGTACAAACGCTCATTACGCCAAAACGCGAAGAACGGAAACGTACTCAATAACTACGGCACATTCCTTTGTAAACAAGGGGAGTACAAACAAGCTGACAAAATGTTTAATCGTGCAATTGAGCAGCCTTATTACTACCTTATCCCTGCAAGTTATGAGAACGCCGGTTTTTGTGCGCTTAAGTCAGACGATGTAGAAAAGGCGAAATACTATTTCACTCGCGCAATCGATCATGACCCTCACCGTCCTAAGTCTATTCTTCAACTGGCTAAACTTGAAATCGATAGTGGCAACTACACCGATGCGCGAATTCGCTTAATGCGCTTTAACCAAATGTACGGTGTTAAAAAGCCTTCCCTTCGCCTCATGGTAGAACTCGAACGTGCAGCAGGAAACGAAGCGTTAGAAAAGAAATATCAGTACCAATTGGACAGAATGTCTTGATGGGTAGTGAACTCTATACTTCGCCCTGAGTCATTCATCCACCCGCCTCTCAGAATAACGATCTCCCTTTCATTCAGCAGCTTCTGTATCACACAGAAGCTCGTTGATTTTCCAACATAAACGAGTGTGATCGTCCCCACATTGCGATGATTCCCATTTGCGGTATGCAACCAGTTATTTATACATTCAAGCCTCAGTAAAAGGAATTTATATACAAGGTCAATGTTTATATCCAAGCGACCTCAAGATCCTTGGCTCAACGCGAATGACTTATGTATACAATTAACACAGATGTAAGGGAAACCATGTTTAAGTATAAAAACACAGCAGTATTGGCAGCTCTCCCTATTTTACTGTTACAGGGTTGTGGCGGTGGTGGAGACGGCACGACAACTGCCAGCAGCGCGGCTTGGACAGCAGGCGATTTTTCTCAATCAGCAAGTAGCTATGCCAATCAATGTAATAACGTAAGGACGGGGATTGATCCATACACAGGCAAAGCGTACCCGGACCAAGCTGGCTCAAGCATGTACGAAAAAATGTTCTTACGCGCTTTCAGCCACGAGACCTATCTATGGTATGACGAAATTCCAGATAATAATCCAAGCAACTATGCGTCTGTTTCCGATTACTTTAAGTCGCTAGTAACGCCAGCAAGAACCGCAACGGGTCAAAAGAAAGACCGTTTTCACTACATTCGTTCTTATGATGCTTTCATGAAATCTCAACAATCTGGTTTAGTGTCTGGGTTTGGCTTTAATTGGAAGTTTATTCAAGGGACAGAGCCACGAGATATTCAAATTGCCTACACCGAAGACAACTCTCCTGCCGCTCTTAAAGGTGTCGAGCGCGGCGACAAACTGATTAAGATTGATCACGTCGACGTGGTTAATTCACCACTTCAAACCGACGTTGATTACATCAACAACACCCTATTCTCTCCAAATAACAATCAAGACTACACCTTTACGTTTCTTGATAAGAACGGTGCTGTGAAAGTTGTCACCATCAAAGCGCAAGATGTAGCAACGTCTCCGGTTAAAAACGTTAAAGTATTCAACTACGGAGATAAGACGGTTGGCTATATGCAGTTCAACGCATTCGAAGCAACAGCTCAACAACCATTAATAAATGCGTTTAATCGCCTGTCTTCGTCGAATGTCGACGAAGTCGTGATGGATTTACGTTACAACGGCGGCGGTTTGATTTGGCAGTCGGCACAAGTCGGTTACATGCTATCGGGGGCGAATCAGAATCAAGTCTTTGGGCAATTGGTTTACAACGACAAAATCACAAAGTCAGGTCAAGGCGGTAAAGTTTACAATTTCGTTGATAAAGAAATTAACTGGGCGACAGGCAGATTAACAAGCAAATCTTTGCCGACATTAAGCGCCAAACGTGTTTATGTCCTAACCACCGACAACACAGCGTCTTCCAGTGAGCTTCTGATCAACGCACTTCGTGGTATCGATGTCGACGTAATTCAAATCGGAACAACGACCACTGGTAAACCTTACGGGTTTTCTCCTGAAGCAAACTGTGGCAGCGTTTACTACACTATTCAGTTTAAATCGATCAACGCAAAAGGCTTTGGTGATTTTGCAGATGGCTTCATCCCTACGGCAAAAAATCTTGTATCGTCTAATATTGGTATAGATGACAAAGTGGAAGGCTGTGTTGTGGCAGATGACATGAATGCACCGTTAGGCGATATCTCTGAAGGTATGCTTTCTGCCGCTCTCAACTATATGGCGACAGGTAACTGCCCTGCTGCGCCTTCAGTGGCTCCTGCTCCTAGAGCAATGCCAATGCTAGGTGGTACTCCACTTAATCAAGGGATTGATCCACTTCGACAAGAGGCTATTCATGTCAACATTAACTAAAACAATGACCTTGCTTACCGGAGCGGGTATGAGTGTGATGCTATTGGGTTGCTCATCATCAAGTAACAACGATGATATGGTGAACGCATTGAGCATCAAGACTTCTGGTGACACAGTATCGGAGATTCAGCGCGCAATAACTACGATTCAAGGCAATCAAGTTCCACCCAAGATCGCGTCAAATACGTTTGAAACCAACTCTCATCTTTTGATCGTATCTGGACAATTAATGGATGAGCAAGGTGTGTCATTGAACGGAGCTGAAACCGAGTTGCCTGATCAATATACGTTGCAACTACGAGGTGAAGATTGCGGAGTGTATTACGAGAAGAGCGATAAGTTTATTCCTCTGACCAACATACAGTGTCGACCAAATCCGATTCAGGACTAAGTAAAAAGCACGCCGTTACTCATGTACGTAACAGCGTGCTTTTTTCGTTCTAAGCCTTCAAATACGTTGAAGCACTTCCCACTGTTTCGCTTATAAGAAATGGAAAGTCACGTTACCCGTGATACTACTTACGGTGTCACTGTCACCATTGATATCAACACCAAAAGCTTGATAGCTCGCCCCAACAGAGATGTTATCTAACAAGAAGTACTCTGCGCCGACACCATACATGTAAGACACACCGTCGTCTTTGTCTAGGTTGCTTAAGTTGCCATTGTATTCAACGTTAAAGGCGTTGATACCGCCTTTCGCGTAAACGTGCAGAGGACCAAAGTCGATACTTGGCTTTGCGGCTAAGTAGAAAGAAGAGAAATCTACATCACCTCGGTTACCAGCAAGATTTAAATCCACTTGGCCATGGTTGAAATAGCCCACTTCAATACCAATCAGCGGCAAGATCCCCGTACCAACATGAATGCCATAAGTGGTGTCGTTTTCGCTATCGATGTCTGATTGACCAATTTGACCACCAGCATAAAGCCAAGAGTCAGCAAGTGCAGATGTTGAGCATAGCGCCAAAGCCAATAACGAGAGTTTTGTTTTCATAGTTATACCTTTCCTGTTCGATTCCTGAACGGAACATCACGCGAACTGCATCGCGTTCCTTATGTATCTAGGTAAATACTATATTCAAAAAGTGGCAGGTTTTAAGAACAAGAAACGAATAATTTTTGTTCAATGTCTATTTGTGTGATTTACAGACAAAAAAACACCGGCATATTGCCGGTGTTTATCAAACCTTCGAAAGACTCGTCGATTATAGGAAGTGCAGTGTCGCGTTTAGAGAGAACGTACCGATGTCGTCTTTGCCCGCTGTGTAGTTCATGTAGCTTGCACCAACAGACATAGGACCGAAAATGAAGTATTCCGCACCTACACCGTACATTAGATCTAGATCATCGTCATCTTTGCCGCCAGATACTTTCTTATCCCACTGGTGAATACCGCCTTTCGCGTAAACGTGCAGAGGACCGAAGTCGATGCTTGGTTTAAGCGCTGCATAGTATGAAGTCAGCTTAGTTTCTTGACCTGCAATCTTGAATTCACCGTGCTGAGTAATACCCGCTTCGATACCGATAATTGGCAGGATACCTGTACCTACGTGCACAGAGTAAGACGTGTCTGTTTCACCTTTGAAGTCAGACTGACCTACAGAAGCACCACCATAAATCCATGAATCTGCCATTGCTGCAGAAGAAGCACTTAGTAGTGCTACTGCCAATAGAGTTTTCTTCATCATCAACCTTTACTCTTTATTATTACCCACTTCTGCGTCACGCAGAGGTTGGTACTGCAAACATAAAGGAGGCGAACCATTGCCTCCCTTATGACTTAAAAACACTTGTGGGAAAATATCTGCAATTACTGTACCAATCGCGTCTGTCACTGGACAACCCATTGATTAGTCAGTAAACCCCACAAGAAAAACTGCCGCTATTGTACTGATCGATCAGCAAGCATCAATCGCATTTTTGACTCGTTTATCAGAAACCGGATACGGCGTGCCCAATTGTTGAGCAAAGAAGCTCACTCGAAGCTCTTCGATCATCCAACGGATCTCTTTCACGTTCTCTGGAATCACCATACCTTTCGGAATTTTGTTGAGCAGCTCTTTGTAGTCGCTCGTAACGGATTCCACTTTCAGCATGTGCAAACGGTCTTTGTTTGGATCGATCGGCAGCTTCTCCATACGACGCTCAATCGCACGCATGTAACGCAGAATATCTGGCAGGCGTTTCCAGCCACACTCTGTCGCGAAGCCTTTGAAGATCAATCCTTCGATTTGTGCTTTGATGTCCGATAATGCGAACGCCATGGTGAAATCGATCTTGCCTTTCAACTTCTTATTGATATTGAAAGCGGTCGTCAGGATGGTTTCCACTTGCTGTGCAATGTCCACCACCGTATCACCAAGCTCAGCACGAACGTGTTCTTTCAGTGCGTCAAACTTCTCTGGCTCCCAAACCAAACCGCCCTGCTCTTCGATAAGCTTATCGACACCACACGCGATACAGTCATCAATCAGATCCAATACTTTACCGTAAGGGTTAAAGTACAGACCCAGCTTCGACTTATTCGGTAAGTTAGAGTGCAGGTATTTAATTGGCGACGGCACGTTCAACAAGATCAGACGACGCTGACCCGCTTGCATTGCCGTGACCTGTTCGTATTCGGTCTCGTACAGTTTGATTTCAACACTGTCTTTGGCATCCACAATCGCTGGGTACGCCTTAACGTCGTAACCACCGCGTTTTTGTTGGTATACCTTAGGTAGTTCGCCAAAGCTCCACGTATGCAGACCTTCTTGCTCGATGTCGTCATCCGCTACTTTTGAAAGGGTTTCTTGAACTTTGTCTTTCAAGCTCTCTTTCAATTCGTGAAGGTCTTTATTTTCCTTCAGCTTGCGATTTCTATGGTCAACCGCGCGGAAAGTCACCTTCAAGTGCTCCGGAATTTGATCCATATTCCAATCTTCGCGCAGAACTTCCACACCCGTCATTCGGCGCAACTCTTTCTCTAATGAGTCAAGCAGTGGCGCTTCCATTGGTGTTGCACGCGCTAAGAAAGCATCGGCGTAGTTTGGCGCAGGAACAAAGTTCTTACGCACTGTCTTCGGCAGCGATTTAATCAAGCTCACTACAAGCTCATGGCGCAGACCTGGGATCTGCCAGTCAAAACCTGCAGGCTCGACTTGGTTCAAGATCGGTAGCGGCAAGTGTACCGTCACACCGTCACTATCATCGCCCGGCTCAAACTGGTAGCTTAGCTTAAGTTTCAGGTTGTTTTGATGCCAGAAGTTCGGGTAATCCAAGTCGGTAACGTGGCTTGCATCGCCCTTGAACAGCATCTCTTTCTCGAAGTTCAGCAGCTCTTTGTTGTCTCTCGATGCTTTCTTCCACCACGTATCGAAGTGTTTACCAGAGACTACTTCAGTGCCAACGCGTTGGTCGTAGAAATCAAACAGTTCATCGTCATCCACCAAGATGTCACGACGACGAGATTTGTGTTCAAGTTCTTCCACTTCTTGAAGAAGCTTACGGTTTTGCTTGAAGAACGCGTGTTTGGTTTCCCACTCACCTTCCACCAGCGCACTACGAATGAAAAGCTCACGACTGACGGTTGGATCGATACTGCCGTAGTTCACCAAACGCTTCGGTACAATTGGCACGCCGTAAAGCATCACTTTCTCGTGTGCCATGACTGCTGCACGTTTCTTCGACCAATGCGGCTCGCTGTAACTGCGCTTAATCAAGTGCTTCGCTAATGGTTCAATCCACTCAGGCTGAATCTTAGCAATGATGCGACCCCAAAGTTTTGAGGTTTCCACCAACTCAGCAGACATGATCCACTTAGGCTGTTTCTTGAATAGACCTGATGCAGGGAAGATATGGAAACGAGCGTTACGCGCGCCTTGGTATTCATTCTTCTCTTGGTCTTTCATACCGATGTGTGACAACAAACCGACCAAGATTGAGCTGTGTACGCCATGGTAAGACGCAGGCTCATCGTTCAGTTTGAATTCCATTTCACGCATCGATTGGTGAATTTGGAAGTACACATCTTGCCACTCACGCACGCGCAAGTAGTTCAAGTAATCTTGTTTACATTGCTTGCGGAACTGGTTGCCCGTTAGCGCTTTTTGCTGCTTCTGGATGTAATCCCACAGGTTCACAAACGTCAGAAAATCTGAGTCTTCATGGAAGAAACGTTTGTGCTTGTCATCTGATGATTGCTGCTTGTCACTTGGACGCTCGCGCGGATCTTGAATCGACAATGCCGCCGCAATGATCATCACTTCTTTCAATGCGCCTTGCTTTGGTGATTCCAATACCATACGTGCTAGACGTGGGTCGATAGGAAGACGCGCAAGTTGACGACCAATGCTGGTTAGGCGTTTCTTCGATTCTTTCGCATCAGAATTGATTGCCCCTAACTCTTCTAGAAGGCGAACACCGTCTTGAATGTTACGTTTGTCAGGCGCTTCTACAAATGGGAAAGCTTGAATATCACCCAGACCAAGTGCGGTCATCTGCAAGATAACCGACGCTAGGTTGGTGCGCAGGATCTCAGGATCGGTAAACTCCGGACGTGACTCAAAATCTTCCTCTGAGTACAGACGGATACAGATACCCTCTTCCACACGACCACAACGACCTTTACGCTGGTTCGCACTCGCCTGAGAAACTGGCTCGATTGGAAGACGCTGAACCTTAGTACGGTAACTGTATCGGCTGATACGTGCCGTACCTGGGTCAATAACGTACTTGATGCCCGGAACCGTCAACGAGGTTTCTGCTACGTTGGTTGCCAGTACAATGCGACGACCAGCATGAGGTTGGAAAATCTTGTTCTGCTCACCCGCCGACAAACGCGCGTAAAGCGGCACAATTTCCGTGCTCTTCAGGTTACGTTTAGACAGTGCATCAGCGGTATCACGGATTTCACGCTCACCGTTCATGAAGATCAGGATGTCACCTAAGCCCTCATCGCACAGTTCGTCTACCGCTTCGAAGATACCTTCAAGTTGGTCACGATCATTATCGTCATCACCACTTAGTGGGCGGTAACGCGTTTCTACTGGGTAAGTACGACCTGACACTTCAATGATTGGGGCATTGTTGAAGTGTTTTGAAAAACGCTCAGGGTCGATGGTTGCCGACGTGATGATCACTTTCAGATCAGGACGACGTGGCAGCAACTCTTTCAAGTAACCCAAGATGAAATCGATGTTAAGGCTGCGCTCGTGCGCTTCATCGATAATGATGGTGTCATATTGATTCAAGAAACGGTCATGCTGAATTTCAGCCAGCAAGATACCGTCCGTCATCAATTTGATTTGGGTATTTTCAGAAATCTGATCGTTGAATCGAACCTTGTAACCAACAAACTCACCAAGCTTGGTTTCCATCTCTTCAGCAATACGGTTCGCAACCGAACGCGCCGCAAGACGACGAGGCTGAGTATGACCAATCAGACCGAATTTACCACGACCAAGCTCAGCACAGATTTTTGGTAGCTGAGTGGTTTTACCTGAACCGGTCTCACCTGCAACGATAACCACTTGGTTTTCTTCGATCGCTTTCGCAATGTCGTCGCGTTTTTGGCTGACTGGCAGGATTTCAGGGTATTCAATCGTTGGTTTGTAGCTACTACGTTGCTCCACAATCATCATGGATTTGGCGATGTCTAATGCGATTTCATCAAACACAGCGTTACGTGCTGCGTCTTTTTTGATTTTGCTTGCACCAGAGATTCGTTTACTCAAGCGGAAGCGGTCACGCATCATGCACTGGTTAAGTGCCTTGCGCAGTGACGCCGCGTTATTTACTTGAGCCTGAGGCGCAGCATTCTGAGAAGCTTGTGCTTGAGATGCATTAGCCTGCTTCGCTTTGGCATTTTGCGCACCATTTGACGGTGTCGCTTGCTCTTCAGCGGGATTCTTTTTTGGGGGCTGTGACGAAGTCAAAGCGTTTCCTATTCTTTTCATTACATAAAACTGCGCGGATTGTAGCACATATGGGCTAGAACAAGATAACGGAAAGCAGCATCCGGCAATCATTCAATTTTTTCGAACAACTTAAGCGAATCCATCGGGTTTTGAGTCGCTGAGCATTGCCTATAATGCATCACATAGCCGAAAGCACTTATTAAAGGAAATCCATATGTCTCGTGTACTAGCTCTTAAATCAAGCATCCTTGGCGATTACTCTCAATCAAACAAACTGGTTGAAGACTTCATCAAAAATGTAGACCAAGATAAGCTAACTGTTCGTGACTTAGCTGCAAATCCACTGCCAGTTTTAGACTTTTCAGTTGCAACAGCACTTCGCGCAACAGAAGATCTTTCACAAGAACAACAAGTGGTGGTTGACCTATCTGATACCTTAATTGAAGAAATCAAAGCAGCAGATACTTTGGTTATCGCAGCACCAATGTACAACTTTACGATTCCAACTCAGCTTAAAAACTGGATTGATTTGATTGCTCGTGCAGGCGTGACATTCAAATACACAGAAAATGGCGTTCAAGGTTTGATTGAAGGTAAGAAAGCAATCGTAGTCACCACCCGTGGCGGTCTTCATAAAGACTCACCAACCGACAGCATGACACCGTACCTACGCACAGTATTGGGCTTTGTTGGTATCACGGATGTGGAGTTTGTTTACGCAGAAGCGCTAAACATGGGCGAAGACGCAGCAGCGAAAGGCATTTCAGACGCGCAAAGCCAATTGGCAACCTTGGCGTAAGATTGAATAGAATTGAATACAAACAAAAAGGGATTGGTTTGCGCCAATCCCTTTTTTATCGTTTTAAGTCAAAGCTGATCATGCTGTTGTAGCAGCTTTGCGCGCATTGTCCGCAACCTTTGCACTTGGCGGCGTCAATTTTAGGTTTGGCGTCGTCTTGCCATTGCAAAGCACCATATGAGCAACTGTCCTCGCAACTGCCGCAATAACCGTATAAGTTTTCGCAGCTGTTCGAGATAGTGGCTATCAAGCCTGTAGACTCTGTTTGGTTAGAAAGCGCCAATGTAGGGCACGCCGACTTACACGCACCGCATAGATCACATGCCGAGTAGCTGATGTCTAACGCAGCAACGCCATCAACCATTTCTATGATTTGGCTAGGACATGCAGAAGCACACTTTCCGCATCCATCACAAAGCCGAGTGAACATCGACTCTTCCACCGCATACGGCGGTCTCGCTTTTACACGAGGCTCTTGAGCTTGCTCTACTGGCGCACGACGAAACGAAAACAGACGTCGCTTACTTAGATCAACCGATTCAGACTGGCGCATCCGAGTAATCTCTCTTTGCTGGCACAACGACTTGGTATTGCTCACTCAGGGATTGAAGTAATTCTTCAGTAAGATTCGACAGTTTTGAGTAAGGCGCAAGAGTCACCGCTTTTTTGAAGCGCTTGTTGAAAAAGCCAAACCATGTCATCAAGTGCTCGCGCAACATTTCAGCCGCCAGTTTTTGTTGATCAGTTTCAATCAACATGCCTAACACCATCAGCATCAATCCGATCTGGTCTTCTGGTTCACGTTGTTCAGATTCCAAAGCAAAACCACAACGCTGCAAGAAGTAACGATATTCAATGGTTGATTCACCAAACAACACGGCTTCTTTATCCAGATAAGCCGAACCCCAAGGTGGCGCTGGCATCTCACCAATACCGGCAAACATGCGATCGTGCTCCATTTGCAGTGCCTCTTCGCTCTCGTTTTGAAAGCTGCGTAGCATGTCATTAAGCGCTTCAATTGATGTATCAGTATTGCTTAGCAACGTATCGAGATTCGCCGCTGGGTAATCTTTTGGTTGGTAGTAAAACAGTGCACCAAACAGCTTAAGAACGATGCTGGTATCTTGTGGTTCAAGTTGAGAAATTTGCATGAAGTACCTTTGATGACTGGTGTTTTTATTCTTCGATTAAGTAAAACGGAAAAGAGGTGGGACGAACACTCGCCCCACTCTGCTAATTGTTATCAGTACAAATAATGGTTATCAGCACAAATAACGGCTATCAGTACAAACCAGATGTAAAGTGCATGCCGTAGAACACGTTACGACCTAGAATCTCTGCAACGAACAATGCAACGAATGCCACGATAACCAGCAAGTTCTTCTGACGACCTTCTGCGGTAAACAACTCAGCGAATACCCAAAGAGCAGCAGCAACCACAAGCAACAAAACATGACCAGCAACATAGCCAGATAGCATGGTGATTTGATCCAAGCCACTGTGAATCGCCGTTGAGATACCTGCAAAGTAAATGGTCTGCATTACTGAGAACGCTAGGTTCAGCGCAATCAAGCTCACACCAGCCCACATTAGGCGACGATTGGTTTTCTCAGCCGTCACGTCCAATACGTTGATCAGCGTGTAACCAAACATCAGACCCGAAGTCACGACCGTGAACCAAAACGCAACCGTGGTCATTGGTGAGTACCATGCTGGTACCGTTTCGATTTGGTAAACATTCGCCATCGCGAACATGAAAATCACGCCAACCGCGATAGACAACCAGTTCACGATTTTACGCACGCCTTCGCTACCGATTTTTAGAATCGTTAGCAACCAGTACAAACCCGCTAGAGACAGAAAGCTTGCACCCGTTAAGATCTCGTTAGATAGCGCCGCACTACCAACACGGTTTAATGCATTGAAGGCACGAAGTGGGCTACCCAAGTGAGTGGTTGAGAACAAGAAACCCAATCCCATTACAACCAAAATTGCGAAACGAGCGATGTTCATACGAGGTTCTGTCACACGTGGTGGCTTACCGAATTTCTCGAACGCATTAACCGTTAGGTGCGCGCCAACCGCTGTTTGAGCAAGAACCGTAAAGGCAACTAATGGTGCTTCGTATAACATTATTTCACCTCTCTTGGATTCTGTAGGAAACCAGTGCGGTCATTGGTTGGACGACCATTTGGATTTAGCTTCACGATCAGGTTCGGGCTCGTAATGCGAGAATCTGGCAATGGTGCCACATCCGCGTTTGAACCGTATTTCGCGCGTAGCTCATCAATTGGACCAAACTCAATCGCACGCAATGGACAGCTATCAACACACACTGGCATTAGACCTTCTGCAACACGTTCGTAACAGCCATCACACTTAGTCATGTGACCTTTTTCTTCGCTGTATTGAGGTGCGCCGTATGGGCATGCCATGTGACAAGATTTACAGCCGATACACACGCTTTCATCGACAACAACAAAGCCATCTTCTTCACGCTTGTGCATTGCACCTGATGGACAAACCTTGGTACACGCTGGGTTAGTACAATGGTTACAAGAGATCGATAGGTAGTACGCAAACACGTTTTGACGGAACGCGCCGTTTTCTTCCGTCCAGTTGCCGCCTACGTATTCGTAAACACGACGGAAGTTGCGGTCGATACCCAGATCTTTGTTGTCTTTACAAGAGAGCTGACATGTTTTGCAGCCAGTACATTTGCTTGAATCAATGTAAAAGCCATACTGCTTCGCTGTGCTCATTATTTAGCCCCCATTTTCTTAATTAGCGTCACTTCAACGAGGTTGGTATGGCTCGGGTTCGATTTTGCCAACGGGCTTGGACGTTGTGTTGTCAGCACGTTGATTGAACCCGCTTGGTCAACACCTTTTGCGTTTGGTGCGTACCATGCGCCCTCACCTAAGCCAACCACATGCGGCATGATGCGTGGGGTTACTTTTACACGAACGTTCATTTCACCGAACTTGCTGCGCACGCTAACCAAGTCACCGTTATCGATGTTGCGTGACGCTGCATCAATCGGGTTAATCCAAAGTTCCTGTGGTGCCGCTGCTTTTAGGATGTCCACGTTACCGTACGTAGAGTGCGCACGAGCTTTGTAGTGGAAACCCGTTAGCTGGAGTGGGAACTCTTTACGATCTGGTGAATCCCAGCCGTTGAACGTCGATACGTATTCAGGCAATGGCTTGATGGATTCATCTTCGTCCAGTTCCCATTCTTCGTTGATCTTCGCGAGGGTCTCTGAGTAGATCTCAATCTTACCTGACGGTGAAGGCAACGGATTTGCTTCTGGGTCACGACGGAAGTCTTCAAACGCCACATGTGGACGATCGAACTGTTTCTTGTAGATACCCTGCTTTCTCATCTCATCGTAAGACGGCAGGTTTGGATCGTTGTTTTGTTTAACGGTCTGAGCGTACATCCACTTAAGCCACTCTTCTTGAGTGCGACCTTCAGTAAATTCATCAAACACGCCCATGCGCTTCGCCACACCAGACATGATGTCGTAGATAGGTTTGCATTCGAAACGAGGTTGAATCGCTTGGCTTGCAAAGATGAAGTAAGGCATTGAAGCTGCCGCACCATCCATACAGAAATCCGATTGCTCTGACGTTGTACAGTCTGGCAGTACGATATCAGCATACTTCGCAGAAGACGTCATGTGGTTGTCGATCACGACAATCATTTCACACGCTTTTTCATCTTGAAGAATGTCGTGTGTGCGGTTGATGTCTGAGTGTTGGTTAATCAGACAGTTACCTGCATAGTTCCAGATGAACTTGATGTTATTTTGTAGCTGTTGAACGCCTTTAATGCCGTCAGTAAGATCGGTCATCTCAGTACCACGGAAAATCGCGTCTGTCCAAAGGAACATTGGGATAGAAGCGCTGATCGGGTTTGGCACTTTCGGGAAGCGTTGGAATGGGTAAGAATGGTTACCCTCACGAGCACCAGTACCACCACCTTGTAGACCAACCTGACCACGAAGCAGAGACAGCATCATGATCGCTTTACACGCTTGCTCACCATTTGCTGAGCGTTGTAGACCCCAGCCTTGGGTGATGTAAATGCGTTTTGCATCGCCGATTTCACGCGCAAGTTTCAAAATCACATCAGCAGGAATACCTGTGATTGGCTGTGCCCACTCTGGTGTTTTCTCGATACCATCTGGACCTGTGCCCATGATGTAATCTTTGTAGCTGCCGTTTTCTGGCGCTGACGCTGGCAGTGTTTTGCGGTCGTAACCCACACAGTAACGGTCAAGGAAGTCTTGGTCGACTTTATCTTCGCTGATCAATACATGTGCGATAGCCGCGATCAGTGCAGCGTCAGTGCCATGCTTGATTGGTACCCATTGGTCTTCACGACCCGCGGCAGTGTCGGTGTAACGAGGGTCGATACAGATCGTACGTGTGTGACTGATGTTTTTTGCGTCCACGTAGTTATGAACCTGACCACCGCCCGACATACGAGTTTCTGCAGGGTTGTTACCAAACATCAGACAAAGATCTGCGTTTTGTACGTCGTCAATCGAGTTGTTGTCTACCCAAGTGCCGTAGAAATACTCAGACATACATTCAATGTTCGCTGCTGAGTAGTCACCATAGTGGTTCAGGTAGCCACCACAGAGGTTCATCATACGTGCAACCAATGTCGCGCTTGGATCCCAACTCTTAGTTACCGTACCACCCAAGGTACCCGTACCGTAGTTTAGGTAAACCGCGTCATTACCGTAGTCTTTAATGATACGTTTTAGATTGTCACCAATGAGGTCAAAGGCTTCGTCCCAAGTGATACGTTTGAACTTACCTTCACCACGTTTACCAACGCGAAGAAGTGGGTATTTCAAACGGTCTGGCGAGTAAACACGGCGACGCATAGAGCGACCACGCAAACAAGCACGAACTTGATGGTTGTGGTTATACACATCATCACCCGTGTTATCGGTTTCTACCCATTTGATTTCACCGTCGACCACGTGCATACGAAGCGGACAACGCGAACCACAGTTAACGGTACATGCCGACCAGACAATTTTTTCATTTGGTTTCGCTGGCGTTTCTTTGGCAACTGCTTTAGTTGCAAACGGGAGAGAAAGTGCGTTTCCTGCTAGCGCTAAAGCGCCAAGTGCAGAACCACCCTTTAAAGCATCACGCCGAGTAATATTAAACTTACCATTTTGACTCATGGTTTTTTCCTAAATTACGTTTTTGAATTTGGTAGTGGTGCTTAATTAATGGCTATAAGTGGAGAAAGAACACTCATTAGAAATAAATGACATAGAGATTGTATTTTCAAAATAGGCATTCATTGAAAATATCTAATTTCATTTTGATTAATACACAAAGCAAATCAAAATAACATTTCTACAAAACCATTAATTAAGCCAGAACGCATAAGCCTTGAGCAACTAAGGCATGACGAGCTACCACTATCGATATCCTTGTAGATTTAATGGTTAATAAGTTTGACCCCCATCAATTTATAAAAACGATTAAACGTAATCTTATATTTCATTTCGAGCTTTTTTATTAATGGAATATTAATAGGTCAGAAGGATGTCAATTCGATTAAATATAGAAATGATTTTTGAATTAAATAAATAAAAAATACAAATATAGAAGAATGGGAATAAGAATAATTACCAATTAATAAAATTAAAAAAGCCTCATGTCAATATGAGGCTTTTGGTATTTATTTTGAGCTGAGATTAAAAATCGTACTGGAAGTAGATCGTATTGTAGTTACTCCCGCCTTTAATGCGACCAAACTGGGAAGCGTTCTCGAAAATCGCACTGCGATGATGCAATGAGTAACCCACCCACATGTTTTCCCAATCTTTTTGGTTGAACAGGTCGCCAACGTTCACATCAACTGAAAAATCTAAATAGTTAAGTAAGTTACTTGGCGTATAACCCTTCTCTTCCATTTCTGTTGCTTCTATGTAAGTAATATTATCGATGTAAGACATACCTTCTGCCACACCAAATCGCCACTTCGTCGGCCAATTGAAGGTGTAGTAAGCCTTAATCGCCACAACATATTCGGTACTGGAGGATTGCACATCAGAAGACCAGTGATGAACAAGACCCGGCGTTAGGTAAATATCCAAAGGTAAGCCAAACAACTCATCCGTCAATGGGTGCCCGTAGAAGAAAGAGGTCATTTGGTTATTGTACTCATCTTTCTCGGCATTAAGTTTGAAGATGTCACCCATATTAGAAGGCGTAGCCCAACCGTGTGCGACTCTTAGATATGGGCGATTTCGTAAATCAGACTTACGTTCTTTGCCTTTATCGTTGAAGAAACCAAAGCCAACAAAGACTTCACCTTGGTAACGGTCTTCTACGATTTGGCTATGGTATGCTTCACTGTCTAGGCGAGTAACGCTAGTTTCCCCCAAGAGATACAAGTTAGAAATCACGTGGTAACGTGCTTTGATACCTAAGTTAGCATCAATACCCGCACCAATTTTCTCTCCCGTCGCATCTTTGAATGAGTAGTACGAGCTGTTGAAGTCGGCGTCTTTATAACGAATTGTAAAAGAGGGCTCTAATTCCCAATCGCCAAACTCATAGTTAGCAGCGATTCGGTAGTTAGAATGAAACTGGAATTCGTCATCCGCCATCACTTCAAATTCAGCACGCCAGTTTTCGTCAAAGTTGTAACGAATCTGACCACCAAAATCGACGCGATCCCCTTCGAAGGCATTTTGAATGGACTTCGGGATATCTACAAAGCGCAGGCGCATAATCGCACTTGCACGCCAATCGGAGTCACTCTCATCATACAAGAACACCCCACCTTCAATACCGTCAATGTAGAGATGCTCGTTTTCAAAGAACATCATCGGCACAAACGTGCTCACTGTTGAGTCGTCATTGGCAGTATAAAATGGAATTGAAGCAGTACGGTACATCGCTGCAATCCCCCACTCTTGCTCTGCGTTTTTTGACTCCGCTAAAGCAGCACCACTAAGCAATAAACCAGAACATGCCAGCGATACTGTTAATACGTGTTTCATAGTTCCTCTATGTCACTGTTATTTGAGAAGGTCTCGAATGAGAAAGAGTATATCTGACTTTACCCGCCTATCTGTGAAAATTTTGCTTTATACACCAAAGAGCAAGCCCTACCAGTTAACACTGGCAATAAGTTAACCTCCTACACACTGCACTTTTGGCTAAGTTGATTACTCTGCACACAATCAAACGGGAAACGGTCAAATTTCTCTCTTCTCTCGTCAATGAGATTTAGATTTTTGCCAGATTCACCGATACAATAGAAAACCAATGATCAAAGCCGCAGTTAATCGTGAAAGCATCTGAACTCATCTCCATTATCAACAACTTGCCGGAAGGTAGCGACCCCGATATCGTGATGGGTGAAGAATGGCTACCAGAACGCTTGGAAAACACCACTCTCGATGGTGATATGCTGTTTTTACACTTCGATAATGCACCGGAAGATGGTCAGGGTGAAGAAGAAGGTCGCGGCTTCGTTGAGCACGAAATTGACTTGATTCGAACTCGCCTACAACAAATTCTCGATGAAGACAGCGACAATGCTTCAAAAGCCGACGCAATGTTAGGTTTATTTCTGATGGGACATGAACTTAGCAGCTCACAAGTTATCGAAATACTCGAAGAAGACTCAGAACACTGATCCAGAATAGTAAGGTACCACTTTGCCAACATCGCTCAATACCAACGCATTTTCATCCCTTCCTCTGGTTGTTGCCGGTCCAATTTTAAGAAAAGTTACCGCGACGGAAGTGAATATTTGGTTGGTGACCACGCAACCTCTCGAAGGCTTGGTTGAAATCAGCGATGCGAACACTGGTGAACAATACTATTCCAAGCCCGTATCAGCAGAACATCTATTGCAAGTAGGCAAACGTGCTTGGGTTTGCATGCTGACGTTACAAGGCGAATTTCCTACCCATAAAGCATTGCGTTATCAACTCCATACTCAATCCGGTTTATTGACCGAATTGATGCCCCACTTGGTCTACGGTGAAGACACAGATTCAGCGCAAGGTGTCGAGTTCCTAATCAGTGAAAAAGCCGATTATGTCCTGCATGGCTCATGTCGTAACCCACATCATTTTAGTAAAGACACTTTGGTCCAAGCTGACGCAAAAGTTGCTAGCCAACCGATAGAAGACCGCCCTGATATGCTCATCATGAGCGGCGACCAAATCTATGCCGATCATGTCGCAGGTCCGATGCTTGATGCTATTGAACAATTGGTCAAATTATTAGGCTTGCCTGAAGAAGAGTTCGACCAAGCGCCAATTAAAAACACGCAAGAGCTTTATCAAAGCCCAGATTGTTTTTATGGCAGGGATAACATTCTTCCCCACTATGTTGACGATGGAAGCATACTCACCAAGCTCTTCCCGCATCGTGGCACACCCATTTTTAGCTCGCGCGAATGTGAAAACCACCTCATCAGCTTTGCCGAGCTTTTTGCGATGTACCTACTCGTTTGGTCTCCAGTACCTTGGACATTAGTCAATCGTGAACGTTTATTGGATAGAAAATTCACGACCGGCGGAAAAGCTTTAGAGCCGAAATGGCAACAACATTGGCGCGATGAGAAGGTTCACATCGATGCATTTGTCGCAGGGTTAGATAAAGTTCAGCGTTTGCTAGCTCACGTACCGACCTACATGATTTTTGATGACCATGACGTCACCGACGATTGGAACCTAACGGTTGGCTGGGAAAAAGCAGCGACTGAAAATCTCTTCTCGCGCCGAATCATCGGCAACAGTCTGATCGCTTATTGGTTGTGCCAAGGTTGGGGTAACGCGCCAGAAAGATTTAACGCCCCTTTTATGGAGCACGCTCGTCGTTACTTTGAAGAACTGACTTCAGAGTACCAAGATGACTTCATCCAATACCTATATCGATTCGAAGATTGGCATTACACCATCCACACGTCACCGAAAGTAGTTGTTTTGGATACACGTACTCGCCGCTGGCGTTCAGAATCACGCATGAATAAACCATCGGGTTTGATGGATTGGGAAGCCTTGATTGAGTTCCAACAAGAGCTGATGCATCAAGACAAAGTGATCATCGTCTCTGCCGCACCCATGTTTGGTGTGAAGTTTATTGAAACATTGCAACGCATCATGACCAGTTTTGGTCAGCCGTTGCTGATTGACGCAGAAAACTGGATGGCGCATCCAGGCAGTGCGAATACCTTGATCAGTATTTTCACTCACACCAAAACCCCGACTAACTTTGTCATTCTGTCTGGTGATGTGCACTACTCTTTCGCTTATGACATCAAGTTGCGTTTCCGTCGCAATAGTCCAAATATCTATCAAATCACGTGTAGTGGGATTAAGAACCAGTTCCCAGCGCAACTGCTGACAGCGTGTGATGCCATGGACCGTTTGCTTTATAGCCCCCGTTCACCGCTAAACTTCTTCACCAAACGTAAGCGTTTGAAGATTTTTAAGCGTGCGCCAAGTAACCACAATTTTTACCGATTAGTGAACCAAAGTGCAATTGGCGAGCTGAGATTGGATGAGGACGGAAAGCCATGCAATATCAGTATTTTAACTGGTGAAGGTGATTCAATACATTTCCCGCCTACAAAGGTTGAGGAATAAATCCGCTTTTTGGCGGTCAAATACTGTATTGAGCAAAAATGTCATCTCAATCGTATGAGATCTTGATCAAATTCAATCAAGACCTTGAGATTTGCTCAAACCATTACCATCTTAAATAAATAGATAACAGCTTGGTGCTCAACATGTTTAATTCGCTTACTTCATTATTTAAACAACTTATAGAAGGCTCGGACCTTAGCCAATCCAACACACTGTCACCCAATATGGCGATAGCATGTTTGCTTTGTGAAGTAGCTGGTGCGGACCATCAAATCGATGAAAGAGAGCAAGCAACCAAACGCTCTTTGATCATGAAATTGCTTTCCCTAACAGAAGAAGAGACCGACACCCTACTGAATCAGGCTCAAAACAGATCGAGTGAGTCGACTTCCCTTTATGACTTTACGTCCCAACTGCGTGAGCTTTCACAAGAAACCCGCTATGAACTGATCAAGAGTATGTGGGAAGTGGCGTACGCTGACGGTGAAATTGACCCATTGGAAGATGCCGTAATTCGCAAAACAGCGGAGCTGCTCTATGTAGACCACAGCGATTTTATTCGAGCGAAATTGCAATCTCAGTGAAGCCCAGTCTCCATAAACAGTAAGAACCAATAAAAAACGCGCTACATGAGCGCGTTTTTTGTGTCTCTAGTCTGGATTAGGCCGAATCAAACATCGTCATCTCCGCAAGAGACTAGCCAACATTGTTGTTATTTAAAACTAACTTAGTACTGGCTTATGACGAGCAGACTGAAATCCAATGAAAGATTTATGAAAACAGAAACTTATAGCATGGTCAGTGCTAGTTTCGCCAAGTTGTAAGCGTCAACATAGCCCGAGTGCTGGCGACCTTCCCACTCAATGCCTTTTGCTTCTTGCGCCGCTTTATGACCAATGCGCTTATCTTTAAGACGGTTTTGGATTCGGTACAACGTCGCTAAGTTGATGAACTCGGTAAATGGCGCGTCAATGCCCTTTTGTTGGCATTCTTCAAGCAAGATAAGGTCATCGCGCCCCCATGAAGCATAGATCTTATTACGACCACCAAAGTTCTTTAGCATCGACTTAAGCACTTCTTCTAATGGTCGACCTTGCTTTTCAATCTTACGTGGTGTGATGCCAGTTAACTCTGCACAAAACAGGGACACTTCATCATGCTCAGGTTTCACGTAGTATTGCGCGCGCTTAACGATTTCACCTTTCGACAAATCTATTTCCGCCAAACCAACTTCAATGATCTCGCCTGTACGACCCACGCCGTTTTCATTCCAGCAGCACATTTCTAAATCGAAGCAGACGATACGGTTATGGTTCATAGTTTGTCTTGATTCCTAACGTAAATTTGAAAGCGTGAGATTCTACCGTAACGAATCTCAAAACTCGAATTTGCTCGCTGAATTAATCGCCGATCGATACAGAGTTTCGACCATTTTTCTTACTTTGGTAAAGCTGCACGTCCATTTTATGGAATAAGCTCTCAGGATCTTCGTTGTTATGTACCGCAGCGCCAATGCTCAAAGAACAAATGATTGGTGTACTTTCATATTCAAATGGCGAGCTTGCGACAATACCTCGTAACTTCTCCAGATAGGCGGCTAGTTCTTCCTTGTCCGTCACTCTAGATAAAATGCAGAACTCATCGCCACCTGCTCGGTAGAAACGATCACCATCGAGCAAGTTAGCATTCACAAGCTTGGTTACGTGCAATAACGCTTCATCTCCGGCTAAATGACCGTACTTATCGTTAATCACTTTAAAGCGGTCAATATCGAAACCCACTAAAGAAAACTCAACGCCACTATTGATGTAGTGCAGTAAGTTATCGTTAAATACGCGTCGGTTAAGCAATTGGGTCAATGGATCCAACTCCGCCATGCGTTTTAGCTCAACCGTTTTGTTATCAAGCATCACCGCAAGACGTTCTTTTTCACGTGATTGAAGATTGACGATATAGCTGATCAAGATAGCAATGACTAAACCCGCAATACCGGTTCCATAAAGGACAGAACGCTCCCACGCCGAAACGGATTCAGACAGCTTAAACTCAACACGCCATTCGCGATTTGGCAGTTGAATCGTGCGACTAATGACTTTGCCATGCAGCTCATCCCAGTTTGAGCTTTTGAACAATAGAGGGTCGTCGTAAGCATCAAAGCCCTTGTCTTCAACTTTTACAGACATATCCAATTCCGTCGCGGTTTTGGTAATCAATTGATCAAAATAGACAGTACTGCGCACTACCCCAACAACGACACCAAGTAGCTCGTGTTTGTCATAGCTAAATACCGGGTGGTAAACCAACAGACCACTTTTCTCTAATGACTTGTCGTATCCGTCTTGAAGCAATCGGACTTTGTCTGAAATATTGGCTCGATCATGGGTAATAATGTCATCTAGGATCAGTTCGAAACGCAAACGTGAAGAATAAAAGCCAAGCAAAGACAAGTTAGTTTCAGTTCTTGGATAAATATCAGTCGCTATGTATGCAGGAGCTTGGTCTTTCAAGATGTAACCAAACGTCTTCTCACCATCTTTCGGTACTGTAAAGATGTCAAAATCAGGGAAAATTTGACGAGTTTTCGCCAAATAGACCTCGAGCTCACTTGGTTCAACACGTTGCATCCATTGCAAGCCAACCAAGCTCTGTGAACTTTCGACGACTTGTTTTGCGTAGTAAGGAAATTGTGTCCAGTATGACTTATCAACGGAATGGAAAAAGTTTGCACCAGCGCCGATGAACTCAAGATCGTTTTCTACTGCCAGTTTAAGAGATTCCGCTTGGCGATCTGCCAGGGTATCGAAAATGGTCATGGTGTAACGCTGTTGTATTTTATAAGCGACACCAACCATGCCCGCAGTGACAATAACGACTGCAATAAAAGCTACAATAGAAGCAGAGTACCGTTTGAAAATGCTCTGTTGAGCCGTGCTATATGTCATTTACTGTTCCACGTTTTTTGCGTGTCATGCTTCGATAATGATGGAAATACTGCGCCACATGTGGGTAAACATCAAGCAACAACGTTTGCGTCCCCATCTAATCGTTGATTTTTCATGCTAATCATGCGGTATATTCACGAATTATTACAGTCTTAAGCCTTGAATATGCTACCATCCACCATCATTTTAATGTCTAAACTTGGTGCAGGTCGCAAAGCCGATCTCTTTAGTAAACATGTGTGAGCCAATACTAAGCGCCAATAAATCAATAGAAAGAGAAAAATGTCATGAACATTGATTTGAACCTAATTCCTCAAACGTTCGATATGCTTCACGCAGGTCTAGCGGCTTCGAGCGTTTTGCTTCTTCTGATCGCAGTATCTCGTAAATCTAAAGTGATTGAGAAAGTGGTAGAAAAACCAGTCGAGAAAATCGTCGAGGTTGAGAAGCCAGTTGAGAAGATCGTTGAAGTAGAAAAAGTAGTGGAAGTAGAGAAAGTCGTAGAGCGCGTTGTAGAAGTTGAATCAAAACTTGCAACAGCATCAACGGACTCTGCAATGCAGCTGCTTTCTATCATGCAACAAGAAGCTCGCCTAATTGACTTCTTAAAAGAAGACCTAACGTCATTCTCTGATGAAGAAGTCGGCGCAGCCGCTCGCGTAATCCACACTGGCGGTCAGAAAGTACTGAACGACTACGTGACGCTAGCGCACGTTCGTAACGAAGACGAAGAAACTCGCATTACGGTTGAAGAAGGCTTCAACCCACAAGAAATCCGCCTAACCGGCAACGTAACAGGCAGCGCGCCATTCAACGGCACGCTAGTTCACAAAGGTTGGAAAGCAACATCAATGACGTTGCCTAAACTGGCTGAGAACTACGATGCATCTGTGATCGCTCCAGCTGAGGTTGAGCTGTAATGGAACACATGAACCAAGAAAACCATTCTCAAGAAGCGTCTGTTGAAACTCAACAGACGCCAAAATTCAGTGTTGGTATCGACTTAGGTACAACACACTGTGTCATGTCTTTTGTTGATACACACAACGAAGACGCTCGCGTTGAAGTAATGCCTATCCCGCAGTTGACTGCGCCGGGCACGGTAGAGACTCGTAGCCAATTAGGCTCTTTCCTTTACCAGCCGCACGAGCACGAAATGAGCCCGCAATCACGCGTACTTCCATGGTCGAGCGAGCCAAAAGCTCTGGTTGGTGCGATTGCACGTAACCTAGGTTCAAAAACACCAATTCGTCTTGTTGCAAGTGCGAAATCTTGGCTTTGCCACGCTGGTGTGAATCGTCGTGATGCCTTCTTACCAGCAGGTAGCCCAGAAGAAGTGGAAAAAGTATCCCCTCTTCGTGCGACAGAGCTTTACCTAGAGCACCTAAAAGACGCTTGGAATCACACCAATCCAAATCACAACCTTGCTGATCAAGACGTGACTATTACGGTCCCTGCTTCTTTCGATCCTGCTGCTCGCGATCTAACTGCAGAAGCAGCACGCAACGTTGGTTTCGTGCACCTAACACTTCTAGAAGAGCCACAAGCTGCGCTTTACAACTGGATTGATAACAGCGACGACAAATGGCGCGATGAAGTTGAAGTTGGCGACATCGTGCTTGTGGTCGATATCGGTGGTGGTACGACTGACCTTTCTTTGGTTGAAGTAACTGAAGATGAGGGCAACCTAACTCTTAACCGTATCGCGGTAGGTGAACACATCCTACTTGGCGGTGACAACATGGATCTTGCACTTGCTTACCGCTTGAAGATGAAGCTAGCGCAAGAAGGCAAAGAGCTACAGCCATGGCAAGTTCAGGCAATGACACACGCATGTCGTGACGCGAAAGAAGCGTTATTGAACGACAGTGAGCTTCAGTCAGTGCCAATCGTAGTACCAAGCCGTGGTTCTAAACTGCTTGGCGCAACGCTGAAAACAGAACTGACTCAAGAAGAAGTACAACAAACACTGGTTGACGGCTTCTTCCCTCAAGTTGCGATTACTGATCACCCTGTTCAACGTAACCGTGGTGCACTAACGCAAATGGGTCTGCCTTACGCACAAGATGCAGGCATTACTCGTCACATTGCAGCGTTCTTGTCTAAGCAAGCCAATGCTCTTTCTGCGTCAGGAAATGGCGGCGAAGCAGCGGCTCAAGATTTCAACCCATTCGCTAACATGCCTGGTATGCCAGGTGCGGATGCAGCGCAATCGGCTGACTTCATCAAGCCAACCGCAATCCTATTCAACGGTGGTGTTCTGAAATCGAAACTTCTAGCAACTCGTCTAGAAGACACGATCAACGAATGGCTAATTGAAGCAGATGCAGAAATGGCGAAGCGCCTAACAGGTGTGGATCTAGACCTTGCGGTTGCTAGCGGTGCGGCTTACTACGGCTCTGTGCGTCGTGGTCAGGGCGTTCGTATCCGTGGTGGTATTGCTTCGGCGTACTACGTGGGTATCGAAAGTGCGATGCCAGCGATTCCGGGCATGGCGCCTCCAATGGAAGCACTTTGTGTTGCACCATTTGGTATGGAAGAAGGTTCAAGCGTTGACGTACCAAGCCAAGAGTTTGGTTTGATCATTGGTCAACCGGTTAACTTCCAATTCTTCGGCTCAACCGTTCGTCGTGATGACCTAGCAGGTACTCACCTAGACTACTGGGCACCAGAAGAGCTTGAAGAGCTTCCAGAAATCCAAGTAACGCTGCCTGTATCTGAAGGTCGTCGTGAAGGTGAAGTGGTTCCAGTAACCCTAGCCTCTCGCGTCACAGAGCTTGGTACGCTTTACTTAGAAGCCATTGCCGCTGATAACGGTCAAAAATGGCATGTTGAGTTCGATGTGCGCGAAGACGCGAAAAGCAACTCAAACGAAGAAGAATAAATAGAAATCAAACGGCATCCAATCGGGTGCCGTTTTTAAATACACGAAGGTTTGTATGGCATCTCCTCGTTTTCTTGTTGGTATTGACCTTGGCACCACAAACACTGTGGTGGCGTACTGTGAAATCACCGACAACCTTGAACAATCCGAAGTATCCCTATTCGACATCGACCAATTGATTGGTCCGGGTGAAGTGGTTCGTAAACCATTACTGCCCTCTTTCCGCTATCACCCTGCGGTTGGTCAAATATCCCCTTCTGACCTGACACTTCCTTGGGAAAACGAACCTGTATCTGGCGACATTAGTAATGTGATCGTGGGTGAATGGGCTCGTGAATTAGGCGCTAAGGTGGAAGGACGTCAGGTATCCAGTGCTAAAAGCTGGCTATCACACCAAGCAGTGGATCGCAGTTCAGACATTCTTCCTTGGGCTGGCGCGCAAGACGTGGACAAAGTCTCTCCCGTCATTGCCAGCGCAAGCTACCTCAACCACATTCGCCAAGCATGGAACTACCGTCACCCTAGCAATAAGCTAGAAGACCAAGATGTGGTTGTGACCGTTCCTGCATCGTTCGATGAAACCGCTCGTAAGCTCACGCTTGAAGCCGCTGGGTTGGCAGGTTTAAAGAAAATCGTCCTGCTCGAAGAACCACAAGCCGTATGTTACGACTGGTACGCACGCCACCAGCAAACCGCAGCTGATGAACTCAAAGAGTTACCGCTGATTCTGGTGTGTGATGTGGGCGGTGGTACTACCGACTTGAGCTTGATTGAAGCCAGTTTCTCTTCTCAAGATGAACTAGCCCTTGATCGTATTGGTGTTGGCGAGCACTTAATGCTAGGTGGTGATAACCTCGACTTAGCATTAGCACACCTTGCAGAGAGCCGCCTTTCTCAAAATAAAGGGGAACAAAGCAAGAAGCTCACTGCTGCAAGTCTGACTAAGCTGATTCAGCAAACTCGCAAGGCGAAAGAAAACCTACTTTCAGCGAGTGCACCTGAAGAAGTAAAAATCACCATGCTGGGCAGCGGCTCGAAACTTCTTGGCGGAACAAAGAGTATTGGACTGAGCAAACAAGAAGTGCACCAAATCGCTTTGGATGGCTTCTTCCCGCTTTCTGATTTCAGTGAAGTACCAGACAAACGTCGCAGCGCGGTTGTCGAGTTTGGTCTTCCATACGTTGCTGACCCAGCGGTGAGCAAACACGTAGCCGAGTTCTTAACTCAGCACCAACAAGTTGCTCGTGCCGCTCTTGGCATTGAAGACGACAAACAAAATGCCATTCCAGTCGGTTTGCTACTTAACGGTGGTGTGTTCAATAGTGAACTTGTGACTGAGCGAGTCACTACCCTACTGTCCGATTGGCGAGGCGCTCCGGTTACGGTATTAGATAACCCACATCCAGATTGGTCTGTTGCACTAGGTGCTGTTGCGTTTGGTAAAGCACGTCGTGGTGCACAGCTAAAAATAGGTGGTGGTGCAGCGCGTTCTTACTTCTTGCACCTTCAAGAGAAGAACAAGATGGGCAAAGCGCTCTGTTTGCTTGCAAAAGGTACAGAAGAAGGACACGAGATCCGCTTAAGTGGTCGTCGTTTCTCGCTTACCCTAGGTGAACCTGTTCGCTTTAACCTGCTGACTTCTACCCACGACACCTTAACCAATAACACTGCCATTCAAAACGGTGTGATGGTTGACGTTGATCCCGACTTATTTGCTCCTCTGCCGCCTTATATCACTACTCTTGAGGGTGAAGGTGCCGAACTGCAAGCCAACCAGAAAGAGCGCGTAGAAGTGCAACTGGCGTGTCAGTTGACCGAAGTCGGCACGCTTAAGATGGAATGTGTCAGCGCAGAAGATGACAGCAAACGTTGGGAGCTGGAGTTCGAAGTCCGTAACAAGCAAACCGACGACAGCGAGCAAGTTAAGCTTCACCCTAAACTAAACGAATGTAAGGAGCTGATCGCTCGCCTTTACAGCGGTAACAAGAAAAGCGCAGAAAGCAAAGAGATCAAAACCTTAGCCAAAGATCTTGAGAAGAAACTGGGCAAACGTGATGAATGGGATTTCACGACCCTACGTCAACTGTTCGATACCTTTGCACAAGGTCGTAAGCGTCGTCGCCGTTCTGAACAACACGAGAAAAACTGGCTTCGTTTGGCAGGCTTTGCGTTGCGTCCGGGCTTTGGCGATCCAACCGATTCATGGCGCATTGAGCAAGTTTGGGGTCTATACCAACAAAACATTCAGTTCAAAAACCATCAAGGTTGGACTGACTGGTGGGTATTCTGGCGTCGCATCGCAGGTGGTTTAAGCCAAGAGCAGCAAGAGACCATCTTGGCGGACATCGCGAAATACCTACACCCTGGCGCGATGAAAAACCCACAATCCGCCAAAGCAGCGCAAGACATGGGTTATGAATCCATGGTTCGATTAGCGGCATCGCTTGAACACCTAGAAGTCGAAGACAAAGTTCTATTGGCTACGTGGTTCTTGAGCAAAGCCACCAACCATAACCAATTCGAACAAGCGCACTGGTGGGCAATGGGTCGTTTGGCATCGCGTACGCCTTTGTATGGCAGCCAGCATAACGTAATTCCTCGTGAACAAGCGGAACAATGGTTGCCTAAGCTATTAGAGCAGAACTGGCAGAAAGAGCCAATGATCGCTTTCGCAGCCGTGATGATTTGTCGTAAGACGGGCGACCGCCTATTCGATATCTCAGACGATTACCGTGAGCAGGTACTGGCTAAGTTGAAGCAAAGTAAGGTGCCTGAATCTTGGGTATCACTGGTTGAAGAAGTCAAAGAGCTATCTGAGAGCGAATCGAAGCGTATCTTTGGTGATGCACTCCCAAGCGGTCTGACGCTGGTAAACAACTAAGCTCTCACGCTTATAAGCGCAACAAAGCCCTTCATGAGAAGGGCTTTGTTTTATCTGATTCCAATTGCTGACGAAAAGCGGTTCGTTAGTTCATTTCCGTATTGATTACCACATCACGCGTTTCATTATCCATATCACTGATGCCGACCACTGAGATTTCACGGTCAGATAAATTCTCAATCATGCTGTCTTCCAACCCACCGTCCGTCATCCACGCATAGAATTTTTCCGCAATACGATCCGAACCTTCTCCGACAAACGTTAATGTGACCTTCTTCATTTGTGACACTCCATCAATTTACGATTCAGCCACTTAAGCGTAGTATGTTTCGCAAATATCGACATAAACTAGGACTAACTTCTTTTATGAGTATCGAAAAATTTGACGCGATTTATCAGCGCGCTACTGAGCGTAAAGGTGGTGAAGATCAACTTGAAGCGCTTTTGTCTCATCCACTAAGCAAAGAAGAATTGGCAGCGATTCCCGATGACCGTTGGCTGGCCGCTTTTTCGATGAAGGTATTCCAAAGTGGGATTTCGTGGAGCGTGGTTCGCAACAAGTGGCCGAACTTCGAAGAAGTATTCTTCGGATTTAAGATTGAGCCCTTGTTAATGCTGTCAGACGAGCAATGGGAAACCAAAGCAACCGACAAACGCATCATTCGCCATCTCACTAAAGTCATGTCGATCCCTGCTAATGCTCGTATGATCCACGAAGCAAAAGTCGAATACGGCTCGTTTGGCAAAATGGTTGCCGATTGGCCGCAAGAGAAAATCACCGACCTATGGGCATATTTGAAGAAACACGGTAATCGCCTAGGTGGAAATACCGGTCCTTACACACTTCGCCAAATGGGCGTTGATACCTTTATCTTGTCTAGCGACGTCGAGGCTTACCTGCGTAATTGCAAGATCATTGAAGGTGGCAAAGACACTAAAAAGTCGCTCGACGCCACCAACAAAGCGTTTGTGCAATGGCAACAAGAAAGTGGTAGAAGCCTGTCTGAAATCAGCCAAGTTATTGCGTTCAGCACCGGCGATAATCGCATTTAACCGAGATTAAACCCAAAATACAAACGGCGCACTGATCATTGGATTTAGTGCGCCGTTTTTATGTTCATTGGTTCAAGTACAGACTTACTTTGAAGCCAGTGATTCCCACTCAGTCAGTAGCTGCATAATGCGGTGAGAGTCTTCCCATGTTGCACAAGGATTTTCTAACGAGGTACGCCCCTCCTCAACCGCTTGGCGAATAGTGCGCACTTGATAGAAGAAAGCGTCCCCAGTTGCCGGTACAAACACTTCACGCTTCGACGTCTCGTAAATTTCCACACTAAACTGGTTATCTTGCGTTGGTAGCCATGGGTTCGAGTCTAACGTAATACAGCCTTTGCTACCCAGAATGGTGAATTGGTGTTTCAATCCGTGATCTTCGGCGGTATGCACGCTCGCCGTTTGTAGCTCACCGAATTGCATCATCAAGCTCGATTCACAGATATTCCCATCGTTACCTCGTCGACCAATCGCCGTCATAGAGCGGTTTCCAAAGGCTTGTTCACCCAACATGGTTTTCACCACCAAGTGCACCAATGATATTGGGTAGCAACCTAAATTATACAAAGCACCTTTGCTGTCTGGATTAACAAACTGCGCAATCGACGCAATATAAGAAGTATGGATGGAGCGAAGTTCACCGATCTCTCCCGATTTAAGCACCGAAAGTAACTCGCTGATCAACGGGTGATGCAAGTACATCAAGCCTTCAGCAAAGAATACCTTGTGCGATTCGACTGCCTTTAGAGCCAGCTCAGTTTTTTCCATATCTACCGAAAGTGACTTCTCACAAAGAATCGCTTTACCCTGCTCTGCCGCTTTGACGATAAAGTCATGATGAAGGTGATTTGGCAGTGCGATGTAAATAATGTCGACTTGTTCATCGGCAATCAACGCATCGTAATCGGTGAAGGTATTCTCGATGCCATATTGCTCAGCAAATGCATTCAAGTTCCGTTCCGAACGTCCAGCAACTGCGTAGAGCTTACTCTTGTCATCGCCTTGGATTGCCTCTGCCATGACACCTGAGATAAAGCTTGTGCCTAAAATGCCCCATTTCATGTTCACGTCTCCTATTGCGCTTGAGTTTCGAATGCTTGGACTAACTCTGCCATTTCAGCTGCAATGAACGCTTGTGTATGCGGCATAGCAAAATGCGCTTCAATCGCGGCGCGGTTTTCATATCGCTCCCAAAGAATCACACGCAGTGGGTCTTTCGAATCGTAGGTCGCATTCGCTTGCAAACACCCAGCTTCGCTCTGCATATCAAGGCAAAATTGTTCAATGGTCTCAACCACTTGTTGTCTTGGCTTATCGGCATTCATTTTCAGTTCGGCGGTAACAAAAATCGTCTTGCTCATGATGGATCTCTTTCTCCACTCTTAATCATACGTCCACTGTAATTAACCTCATATGATTGATAAACTCTGCTTTAGTTATTTCTTTATCAACTCTGGGTGTGTAATGGATAAATTAACAAGCATGAAGGTTTTCGCTTACGTGGTCGAACATGGCAGCTTTCGTAACGCCGCACACCACTTTGATATTTCACCGACCATGGTTGGCAAACACATGAGCTTTCTTGAGCAAAGCTTAGGTACGCAGCTGATTCATCGCACCACGCGCAAACAGTCCTTGACCGAAGCTGGCAGACTCTACTATCAAGAGTGCCACCGCATTATTGAAGACATCACCAACGCAGAGAACCTAATCCAGACGCTGATCAACCGCCCAACTGGAACAGTAAAAGTTAACTGCCCAGTTACCTATGGTAAAAAGGTGATTGCGCCCATCGTGGCTGACTTCTTAGCTGAATTTCCCGAACTGAACGTTGAGTTAATGTTGGATAACAGTTTGATTGACCCATATCGAAGCGAAGCAGACGTGATTATTCGTATTGGTGAGTTGGTCGATTCATCGTTAGTTGCAAGAAAACTCGGGGAATACGACATGACTTACTGCGCCTCACCCTCTTATCTTAAGCTGCATGCCCCTATCCAATCGCTTGATGACCTTGAACATCATCATTGTTTGGGATTTCAGTACCACCAAGGGGAAAGCCAACAGGTGGTGAACATGCCATCTAATACCTTTGGAAACAGCAACACCCGATTAACGTCTAATAATGGTGATGTGCTTAAGTTTGCCGCGTTAAAAGGCTCTGGTGTTCTTCTACAACCAAAGATTTTAGTTGAACAAGAAATCCAGTCTGGCGCGTTGGTAGAAATTCTCCATTCACACATTCCCAAGCCAAAGCCGATCCACCTGCTTTACCGTTCAAAACAGCTTTCCCTTAAAAATCGCACCTTCGTCGATTTTGTTCTTTCTCATGTGAGCCAATAATACAAACAGACAAAACGGCTGTAATTTAACCAAGCAATTAGTTTTTATTGTCGATATGACAAATATTATTTCTCATTAATTATCTTTATTTTTCATACTGTTAGCACAGAACGCTCATTTGATGAACATAATTTATTGATTCCCATCAATTGCATTGCCCTGACAAAGTGACTAGGATTGCCGCCTTTCCTGAGTGAACTATCAAAATAACATCGAGAATTTAATCTAATTTCTCTCCAAGTTCGTGCGTAATCACGACATTTGCACTCATTTCAAACTGCATAAGCACATTCCTTTGCTTATGAAAACGACATTGATTTCTCAACACTTTTGGTCACGTATGTGACTTTTTTCGTTGGGAGCGATTTTTCAATCAAGGTTGGTCACAAGGACGCTACCCCTTGACTGCATTTACTGGAGGATAAAATGCCTAAAGGTCTAATGCTGACTGACTTAGCCATTGCTGGCTTACTATTGATTTTGGCAAAAGTCATTCGCGTTCACACGCCACTACTACAACGTATGTACATTCCATCGGCGGTTCTCGCGGGATTATTCGGTCTGATTTTTGGACCAGCCCTGCTAAACATACTGCCGTGGACCGATACATTTACCGCTAACGCAAGCCTATTAACTGCTGCACTTTTTTCTGCGTTAGGTCTGGCAACTGATGTCCCATCACCTAAGACCGTCGCACAGCGCGCTGGCTCATTGTGGGCATTCAACCAAATCGCTTCTGTTTCACAGTGGTTATTTGCAGCAATGTTTGGTCTCGCGATCACTACCTTCTTCTGGCCAGAGATTAATCCAGCCTTTGGCGTGACAATGTCTGCAGGCTTTATGGGCGGTCACGGTTCAGCTTCTGTTGTTGGCGAAATATTCACGGGGCTTGGTTGGGAAGATGGCTTCACACTAGGTTTAACCTTCGCAACCGTGGGTATCTTCATCTCAATTTCAGTAGGCATGCTCATGCTGCAATTCGCATTGAAGCTGGGTTGGATTCGTAGCTTTACCACATTCGACAGCATGGACGAGCACGAGCGAAAAGGTCTTGTTAAGCCTGATGATCAAGAACCGGTAATGAAAGACACTATGTCTTCCCTGTCGGTTGATTCTTTTGCGATTCACGCCGCATTGGTGGTTGTAGTAACGACGTTCTCCTATGTTGCTGCTAACTATTTATCTTCCTTCCACGATAAGGTGCAGATCCCAACGTTTGTAACCGGGTTCCTTGGCGGTATGTTGGTTCGAATTGTCGCAAAGCAGACCAAAGCGTCACGTTACCTTTGTGATGGCGCGTTCAAACATGCAGCGGGCATCAGCACCGATTATT
Source organism: Vibrio sp. SSH13-20 (assembly GCF_040104475.1). Taxonomy (NCBI): domain Bacteria; kingdom Pseudomonadati; phylum Pseudomonadota; class Gammaproteobacteria; order Vibrionales; family Vibrionaceae; genus Vibrio; species Vibrio sp. SSH13-20. Next base: position 259,305 of record NZ_JBECOU010000006.1, on the reverse strand, counting down.
TGATTATCTTCGGTATCTCTGCAATCAAGATTACCGTCTTGGCCCAATACTTAATGCCTATGGTAGTACTAGCTCTTGGCGGCGTATGTTTCACACTTTGGTTAATCTTTTGGGTGGCTCCACGCATCATGGGAGACGATTGGTTTGAAAAAGGCATCTTCTCTTGGGGTTGGCTGACGGGTACGGTTGCAATGGGTATTGCCCTACTGCGTATTGTCGATCCAAAGATGCGTAGCAAGGTACTTGATGATTACGCCATCGCTTATGTCCCAGGCTCAATCACTGACATCTTCATCATATCTTTGATGCCAATCGCGATGTATAACGGCATGCACTGGCAAGCGCTTGGCGTTGGTCTAGCTTACATAGCCATGGTTCTTTTCATTTGGCGTTTTGTTTTCAAACAAGGCTCACAGACCGCAACGAATCCATCATAACGACCTGATTTACCGAGCCTCATTTTAGCTGAAATGGGGCTTTTTCTTACTGATATCTCAATAACTTTTTATGTAAAAACAAACACACTTCAAGTTAAAAAAATGAGCAATTTGTTTTATATATAAGAACATGACAACTCATCGCATAACTTCATTCTTTTTCAATACCTTTCCAGCCATAATTTTGTTCCAGAATAGCAGTCTATAAAAGCAAATTCGGAGGTTGGCTGTGCGTAATTCCAAAGGTTTTACTCTGATAGAATTGGTGATTTGTATCGTCATTCTGGGAATAGTAAGTGTTGTGGCGTTTCCAAAATTTTTAGACATCCAAAAAGACGCCCGTATTGCGGTCTTGCATGGCGCAAGAGAAGCTTTGATGACCGCAAACAATCAAGTTTATGCGAAAGCAGTCATGCAATCTCAAGAACAAGTCGATGGTGGAGAGGTCAAGAATATTGACTTGGATAGCGATGGTGTTAAGGATTTAATTGGCTATTACGGATACATAAAGAACGTAATACCTGCACAAGAACTCGCTGGTTTTGACCCTCAATTAACTATCAATCGATGGTATGGCGTGGATGATGAAAACGAACCTTACTTCTTGATTGGCTTTGCTAATAAGCCCGTAGATATCTCTCATCTTTGTTATGTTGAGGTTTACTACCCGAAAACATCAGGTGATCAAATAAAATACGGAATTCAAACTAGAGACTGCTAAAACCACTCGGAATGAGCTTCAAAAGCATCACTTTTGAAGCTTTTATCCCCTAACAACCCAAAACCCTTCAAAACGTCAAATTAACAATAAATTCACATTATCTCGTTACATCCACACCTTTCAGCGATACATAAGGCAGCAAACCACACTGTTCCTGCCAAATCGACACATTGTATTGTTTTTCATTTCGCTCAAAAATTCCGCTTGTAAACTCATTAATTCGCTCAATAATAGTTCTATAACAAATTCAATAATTTAAGCAGGAGGCGAAATGAGAATATTCTGGCAGCTGCGTTGGTACTTCCAACTCAAATGGAAACAATATGTGGGGTCAATCCTATTGTTTGCCGTCATTTCAGCCCTTCAGCTTGTTCCCCCTAAAGCAGTCGGCATTATTGTCGATGGTGTGGTTGATAACACGCTAGAAACCAGCACCTTACTGATGTGGTTAACCGGTCTTATTGCGTTATTTTTTGCGATATATGGCTGTCGAATTCTATGGCGTATCTGGTTATTTGGCGCGAGTTGGGAATTAGGCACTATTTTACGTAACCGACTCTACCGCCATATATCCACGCAACCTCCTCGATTCTTCGAAAGATACAAAACTGGCGACCTGATGGCTCGTGGCACCAATGACGTACGCAACGTCGTGATGACAGCCGGTGAAGGCGTATTAACCGCGGCAGATTCGGTGATTACTGGTATTGCTGTTTTCATTATTATGGTGACACAAATCAGTTGGAAGCTGACGTTAATGGCTCTTTTACCGATGCCATTCCTCGCGATCATCATCTTTTTCATTGTTCGCATTCTGCATAAACGTTTTAAGATCGCACAAGAAGCTTTCTCTACAATGTCAGACATGACTCAAGAATCATTGAATGGCGTACGTATGCTGCGAGCTTTTGGGTTAGAAAACCAAGAGCAAAAGCGTTTTGAAGATGTCGTCGATGATACTGGCGAGAAGAATATCGCGGTAGCTCGCGTTGACGCACGTTTTGACCCAGCAATCCAATTGACCATTGGCATGTCTTTCTTCCTAAGCGTGGCATCAGGTGCGTATTTAGTTGACCAAGGTGATATTACACTTGGGGATTTGACCGCGTTTACCATGTACTTAGGTCTTATGATCTGGCCGATGTTGGCATTCGCGTTCTTGTTCAATATTCTGGAACGAGGCTCTGCTGCGTGGAATCGCCTACAAGAAATATTTGATGAGAAGCCAGAAATCATCAGTGGCGATACACCATTAGGCACGGATCCATTACCTTTGCAGATCAAGATTAATGAGTTCCACTGGTCAAAAGATCTGCCCGCTGCGCTCACCGATGTTCACATCACTTTGGAGCCTGGAAAAATGCTCGGCATTGCAGGTCCTGTCGGTAGTGGCAAATCAACCTTGCTAACCCTACTGCTTCGTCAACATGACATGGACAACGGTACGATTCAATTTGGTGATATCAAAATCAAAAACGCACTCTTACCAGAATGGCGAAACCGCTTTGCCGTGGTCAATCAAAGCCCGTTCTTGTTCTCTAAATCTATCTTCGACAACATCGCTCTAGGTAACCCTGACGCATCAAAAGAAGACGTTTATCGTGCGGCGAAACTGGCTTGTATCCACGACGATATTGAGAAGTTTCCTGAAGGCTATCAAACAGAAGTGGGCGAAAAAGGCATTACCCTCTCTGGAGGTCAGAAACAACGTATCGCTATTGCTCGCGCCATGTTGCTCAATGCACAAGTGCTGGTCTTGGATGACGCACTATCTGCCGTTGATGGGCGTACAGAGCATCAAATACTAAAGAACCTAGAGACGTATTACCGTGAACAGGCGTTAATCGTCATCGCTCATCGCCTCACTGCACTAGAGGCAGCCGAAGAGATTGTCGTACTCAACCACGGTCACATCGCAGAACGTGGTCAACATCGCGCGCTCCTTGAGCGGCAAGGTTGGTACGCAGAGATGTACCAATATCAAAAATTAGAACAAGCAATGGAGGACGAATAATGAAGCAATCAACAACGTTTAAACGGTTATTGTCTTACCCATTGTCGCAACCAAAGCCTATGTTAAAAGGCTTAGCACTGCTGTTTATAGCCGCGTTAGCCAGCGCGGGTGGGCCTTGGCTCGTTCAATACTTTATTGATGAACACATCGCGAAAGGTGATTATTCACGAGATATTTTGATTTCATTGGCAGCGGGCTACATCGCATTACAGCTTATTTCAGCGACATTTCAATACTTCCAATCGCTGCAGTTCAGCATTGTGGCGACCAACACAATAAAAACGATTCGCAAACAAGTTTTCGCTGGCGTCATCAAGCAACCCTTGTCCGAGTTTGATTACACTCCTGCTGGTAAGTTGGTTTCAAGAATCACCAACGACACGGAATCGCTGCAACAGTTTTACGAACTGCTAATCGCGACGGTAGTGAAGAACGCGGTGATGATCTTGGTAATGCTTGGGGTTATGTTTTACATGAGCTGGAAGCTGACTATCGTGGTGTTAGTACTCCTACCTATCGTTATCAGCTTCATGTACCTGTTCAAAAAACTAAGTACCGAAAGCTACCGCAACATGCGTGATTTACTGACAGACATTAACGCCAACTTGAGTGAGTCTATTCAAGGCATGAGTGTAGTGCAGTTGATGCAGCAAGAAGAACGATTCAACAAGCAATTCAACGGGCTCACCGCAGGTCATTTAGTCGCATCAAAGAAAGTTATTCGTTTGAACGGCTTCCTACTGCGTCCGCTCATGGATTTACTCGCGGGTCTTGCACTGCTCTCACTCGTTGCTATCTTTGGTTTTAATGGCGTAGAAATGATTGGTGTCGGCGTTCTTTATGCCTTCATAAGCTACTTAGCGCGCGTAACTGAACCTTTGATTGAAATGACTCAGCAGTTGGCATTACTTCAGCAAGCATTAGTATCGAGTGAGCGAGTGTTCGAGTTAATGGATGCGAAAGAACAAACCTATGGTGACGATCACCGCCCACTCCAAACGGGTGCAATCGAATTGAGCAATCTCACTTTCAGCTACGATGGCAAACAAGACGTGTTGAAAGACATTTCTCTCAAAGCTGCTCACCAAGACTTTATCGCTCTTGTTGGTCATACCGGCAGTGGTAAAAGTACTCTCGCATCACTACTGATGGGCTTTTATCCAACGAACATCGGTGAGTTACGCATCGATGGTCGTCCATTAAAGTCCCTAGGAAAAGACGTACTTCGTAAAGACGTTGCCATGGTTCAACAAGACCCGCATATCTTACCTGCTAGCGTAAGAGAAAATATTTCTTTAGGTAGAGCGGTCGAAGATACTCAAGTTTGGGATGCACTAGAAAAGGTAGGATTGGCAGAACAAATTCGTCGTTATCCGAATGGTCTAGACACACAACTTGGACAAGGCGAAACGAATCTTTCTGCAGGTCAAAAGCAGTTGCTTGCGCTGGCGCGTGTTTTGGTGGCTAAACCAAAAATCCTTATCTTGGATGAGGCAACCGCGAACATCGATTCGGGTACTGAAGCTCTGATTCAAAAAAGCTTAGAAGTTCTGCGCCAAGATATGACGCTTGTCGTCATTGCGCACCGATTATCGACTATTTTAGATGCCGATCAGATTATCGTTTTGCATCATGGCGATTTGGTTGAAAGTGGCACGCACAAAGCGCTGTTAAAACACAATGGACGATACGCGCAGATGTACCAGCTTCAGCAAGCAAATCGACATATTCAGCAACTTGAAGAGGAAGATGACAAACAGTTTGAGGAAGCTGTTTAAACAGTCTACAGACCCAGACATTAAGCCCGTTGGTCATACTGCGAGCTTTTGTTTATCCCCAATACGGGCGAACCGATTTGGTGTCTCATTCTTCGGTTTCCACCGCCTACATTTCTAGTTTTCTTAGACTATACCCAAGTAACCTCGAGATGCTAGGTTCAGCGAGAATGACTTGGTTTGTAGACGCGGCGACGATTTAAAGATCTAGTCACTCTAAATCAAGAGTCGGCAACAAAGTATACAAGCCAAGACAGCTCGCCCTTCGGGAGCGTGGCATTGCCCCGCTTTTTTAATTAAACCAATGGCTGCGTCAAACAACTTGGAAAGAGCTGGCTATTTCGCTGCGTTGTTTTCCTTGACCTCGAATCAATGACAACGCTCTGAATCCTACATCTTGAAGTCACTTGGGTATATAACCCGTTATCCATTCTTATTTTAAAACTATTTACTTTGTATTTTTATGTATTTATTTGTACGTGAACACATACAAAAAAACACCGTTCAATAATGAATTATCTATAAATTCCTTGGTCACATATTACCGATAACATTATTTAGAATGATAGGAATTGGATGGATGAGTTTAAAAGCGAATATTAAGTTTATAGCGCTTGCTACTGCTGGTTTTTCAATAAGTTCACAAGCTGCACTATATCAAGTAGTGCAAGTCGTTCCCGATAACACTAATTTATCTTCATTTGGTTCCGCGATTCAAAGTGGAGACATTAATGATCCAATTACTGGACAACCTTACTCACTCGGTTGCTTTGAAAAAGAAGCGAATTGTGATGCCAGTAAATTCAAAATAGCACTCGATGTTCGCTCAACGGCTATGCTAGAGGGGAAACCTATTGATGTATCTGAACTGAGAGAAGAAGTACCTTTTGCAATGGATTCTAGCTTTGCATATCGAGGTAGTGAATCTGGTTTTAAACGATACTGTGACAACGAAAAAAAATACAAGATTTGTTCAGCGTGGGCGAGCACACTCTGGCAAGCATGGTCATTGGGTCACAATGAAGCATCTGAGCCAACAGTAACCGCATACGTAGAAGGTGACCACAACACAGCCTTCCCTCTCTTTAACCCAAATACCAAAAACAGCGTGGTTAATGCTTTAACAAAAGACGCAAAGCCAATTGGGACGGTGGCGACTGGATTAGACTCTAAAGACACCATTTCACCAGTTAAACCAAACTTTACTACTGCAGGCGATCAAGCAGCCATAGTCGCAACCCGTGCATGGGCGACAGATGACGCTATCACTGTTGGCAGCGTGGCGAGAAAATCAGGGTCAAACCACAGTTCTAAAGCTGCAATATGGGATGACAAAGGAAATGCGCTAGAACTCGAATGGCAAAGCAAACGACTCAAAGGCGGCAAAAGACTTGCTCAAGGTAGCATGCGAGACTTTGTTACTGATGGTAGTACTGTCTATGGCGTCGGCTACAACTCGTATCAGAAAGACAACTACATGGACGCCACCGTCTTTGTTGGCGACCTAAATAAAAAAGAAGATTGGGTCAACAAACCCGTGGACGGGGCACAGCAACGAATTAAAAACAAAACACTGCATAGCAATTCAAGGTTAACCGGCGTTAACTCTAACTTCGTTGCGATTGGTGAAGCGAAACGTTCAGGGCAGTATTTAATGCCAACAGGTTCTGCGCCCAACCGTTTATTCGTCGTCAATGATGTAAGAGCAAAAACATTGCGAGCCAACTATTTGCAATCCGGGATTTTCTTTGACGGTGCGAGTGGAAAAATGGGGGCAATCAATACATACAATGAAATTGTCGGCAGAGTGGATGCAGAAAAGGTACGCGCATCGAAAGGCAAACCACGTAGACAACGAGCGTTTATCTTGCCTTATGCAAAAAATAGTAAAGTCAGTGAAAGAGCAAAAACGCTGTTTGATGGAAAAGCGTGGTATTTGGATGATTTAACAAACGGTTCAGATTCAAGCGATACTTCGTCCACCTCTTACTCCCAAGAAAATAACCGATTCAGAATTATCGATGCGAGCGACATTAATGATGCGGGCATTATTTCTGCAACAGCGCTGAAGTGTCATTCTGGATATAAAACCACCGCCAATAATGCGACTTGTTCAGATAAGGAAGAAGTCGTTGCGGTTAAATTAATTCCAATTAAAGGAAAAACAGCGAAGAATATTGTACCTAGGGATGTTGAAAAAACACCAACGAAACGTAATGGCGCGGGTTTGGGGCTATTTACCGCATTCGGGTTGATTATTCTTTCAATTACGAGAAACGTTAAGACAAGAAAAATAAACATTAAATAGGAAAATATTGGAGCAAGTTAAAAACGTGAAAGCACGTTTTTTATCTCCTCGTTAAAAACACATCGTAGATGACAATGGTGACTCCCCTGTTTCTGAACAACCAATTAAAACAGAAATGGGGGCGTTCATGAGCTTAAAGCTCTATTTTAAGTTCAGAACAGGCAGGGCTAATGAGATTTACGCCCTAGCTTTGAGCTTTTGATGAAGACTCGAAACTGACGTCCCTTTCCTTTTACAAAGTCGGAAGTACACTAAGGTTACTTTGGAGGTGTTCAAGTTAAAATCCCCATAAAACCACCTGATTCTATTCATAATCTAAACAATTTTTTTATTTCTTACCTATTATTGACATAACCCCTCGCTATTTTGAGCGATGTCGTTGTAAAATCGCGCTAATTACCGACACGTTTTCCCTCAGCAAAGTGGATTCATTCTGCTTGCCGGGACTCGCGTCTATCAATTTTCCTATTGCATGTTAATTTCATGACTGAAGTCCATGGACCAAGATAAGTTTACTAACATCTATCGCTTGCCAGGTTCGCTACAAATTCGAATCGCTAAGTGGCAAAAGACCTTCCGCGGCACATCTGATTTGGTTCTTCATCAGGTGCTAATGGAACGTAATAAGCAATTTAAGAAACCAAGCTTTTTACCAAAGAGTTGGTGCATCACGCCTATCGATGAGAATGACATCACCATTACTCATCACGGTAAATACATTCAAACCGTCATGCGTACCATGCTGGACAGAAAGGTTTCTTACAAACGCCTATTCTTATCTCGAATGGATGCGGACAAGGGTGAGAAGGTATTACGCGAGTACAAGCTTGAGTGGGTAAGAAAGCACAATCAGATTGCTAAAAAGTACAACCAAATCAAGAAAAAACAGTACATGAACTTTGCAAGAGAAGAGGAAGAAACGCTCTACCCTTCAATCCCAAAAGGCGAGTTCGATAAAGCGTTATGGAATAAATTGGTGGTTTCTACCTTTGGTCCCGAGAAAAAGTACAAAAACCCTCATTACGTGCGCAAAGCTGATTTCTAAAAAATCCCCCGATAATTCGGGGGATTTTTGTTTCACACTAATATTTACCAATCGTAGGTTAAGCTCGCGATGACATTACGACGGTCGCCGTACCAACAAAAGCCATCACATGTCGCGACATACTCTTTATCTGCTAGGTTCTTAGCTGCAACTTGCAACTTGTAATCACCAATACGGTAGCTCACCGTCGCATCCATCAAGAAGTAGCCCGGCACTTTAATTGTTTCAGTGTTATCGCCGTATGATTCACCGGTGTAACGCGCCCCAAGCCCAACAGCTAAGCCATCAAGTGTCCCTTCTAGGAAACGGTAATGCGCCCAAGCGGATGATACCGTGTTCGCCACTTGAGATGGAGAATTGCCCACCCATGCTGCGTTCACATCTTCTTTGATTTCAGAATCCACATAAGCAATGTTACCAAGTAATGTCAGTGACGGGGTCACATTTGCTACTGCTTCAAATTCAATACCCTTATTTTCTACTTTACCAATTTGAGTTAACTGATTGAGGTGGATTCGAGCAAGGTTCTCTTTCGTTGCTTGGTAAGCTGCAATATTAAAGTAGCCATCGAACGTACGAGGTTGGTATTTCACACCGATTTCAAACTGGTCTCCACTTTCTGGCTTCGCAGGCTTGCCTGCACTGTCTTGCTGAATAATAGGATCAAAATACTGCGAATAACTAAAGTATGGCGTAAAACCAGCCTCTGAAATGTATGCAGTACCTACGCTAAACGTCCACTCTTCATTATCAACTTTAGTTCGAGAGCCTGTCGTTACATTGTGAACCTCATTGCTCGTATCATCATAACGTGCGCCAAGAAGAACCGCCCACTTGTCATTGACCAGAATGTGGTCTTGTAGATAGATACCAAGCTGCTCGTTATCAACCTTTGTTCGCTGCTTGTCGGCGTCAGTCAAAGGCTGAAGCGTTGTTGGGTCTAGCAACCAAACATTGTTCGAATAACTTGGGTTGAAAACATCAAAACGCGGATCTGGCAAGATTCCAATAGGCGTGGTTAAGAGTGAATTTCCATCAGCCACCAATGGGTCGCTTGCAAAGTCTTTACCATCAATACTGACCATCTGATAGTCAATACCAACCATGAGGTTATGTTCAACACTTCCCCATTGCATGTTGTGCATCAAGCGGTTATCAATATTGAAAGCATCAGAAGAGCCCTCTTCTGTACTGGCCGCACGCAGGATGCTTTTGCGCTCATTCAAAGGATCAAGCAGCGGACCTAATCCTGGGACGTCAGCAGCATAGACGTACGAATACATTTGTCGAAGGTTGACGTCCATTTGGCTATAACGAGTCGACTGAACAAACGAAGTCGTGTCATTGAACATATGTGCAAACTCGTAACCAACAGAAAGCTGTTCGCGTTCAAACGTTTCCCAATCCGTGTTCCCGACCGCAAGACTATCGCTTATCTTACCGTTTTTGTTTGGCTTCAATGTTCCCTCTACAGGTAAGAACTGCAGGTATGGGTCAGAATCATCTTTTTGGTAACTGGTCAGCAAAGTAATTTCTGACGTATCAGTGAACTTGTAAGTCAGTGAAGGAGCAATAAGGAAACGCTCGGCCTCAACGCCATCAACACGTGTGCCGTTCTTTCGCGCCAAACCTTGCACACGAACAGCAAGCTTCTCATTCACTTCTGAGTTCACATCCAGAGAAATCTGTTTGCGATCTTCAGAACCATACTCCACCGACACCTGACCAGAGCCACCATCAAACTGAGGGCGTTTGCTCACTAAATTGATAACACCACCTGGAGGGTTTTGACCATAAAGCACAGAGGCTGCGCCACGAAGCACTTCCACTCGCTCTAATGCAAACGGGTCAATCTGCCAACTGTAAAATCCAGATGAATACAGACGAGTTCCATCTTGATATAAGCCACTATTCGCCTGCTTAAAACCACGGATAATAAACCAATCTTGCTTGTTATCTTCACCAAAGTAATTGGTTTGAATGCTTGGCGTATATTGCAGTGCATCTGAGACACTGATTGATGCGCGGTCATCCATTTGCTCACGAGTCACAACGGAAACAGCGCGTGGCGTTTCGTTGATCGCTAAATCCATCTTCGTTGCAGTACGACTCTTCGCACCAAGGTAGCTAAAATCAGGGCCAACGGCACTGTCTTCTTGTAGACCAATTACAACAATGTTTTCATCTTCTTGAGCAAGCACTTGAGGGGTTACTAGCACCATCGCAATAGCCACTGCTGCGGGTGTTAGCATAAACTGCCGATTCATCATTTTTCTCCTTTTTTGTCGGCAACCTTTCCAACCTTTTATGCGTTGAGCGAATAGACAAGCCCACACGGGTTGGTTCCGGCATAACCACTGATTTTCCTTAAATGCAAAAACACAGGACGTGCTTTGCTAGCATCACAAACTGGGTGATGAGAGCGATCACCCAGTTCTAGATTTTTATTGTTTTGATATGTGAGGAATGAAGCCAAATCGTCGTTACAGTCGACGTAGTCCCCACATCAGATACAAACCACCAATAAGAGATGCCACCAATCCTGTAGGGATCTCTTGCGGATAAAGCACCTGTCTGCCCATCCAGTCAGCCAATAGCATCACACCTGCACCAAGCAAGGCGGCACATAGCATGTGTTGCGATGCTTTATTAAAGCCAAACAAACGTGCCAAATGTGGCGCAAGCAAACCGACGAAACTAATAGGACCAACAACCAAAGTCGCGCTGACAGTAAGACAAGCCACAAGCAATAGTAAAATGGCACGAGAACGGTCAACTTTGAGACCGAGAGCTTTAGAAGAAGAAGCCCCGATCGGCAAAATATCTAACCAGCGAACACAAACAAAACTCAAACCAATAAACACAATGGCAGAAAGAGCGAGCGGGAGCAGCGTGTCCATTGACACGTAATACGTCGAGCCTGAAAGCCAAGCCAATGCTTGATAACTGCGTGGATCACCCGTTGCCAAAATAAAACTCTGGATGGCATTCATGAGTGCAGTAATGGCAATACCTGTCAGCAAGATTCGTTCTGGTTGGAAGCCAGATTTTCTATTCAACAAGACAATGATTAGTACCGTCAACAAGGCACCAATCAAGCCACCAATAGACAAAGTCACAACCGATGCACCAACGCCAGTAAACATAGCAATGATCAAGCCCATTGCAGTTCCTGAGCTGATACCAATTACTTCCGGGCTAGCCATCGGGTTGCCACTTAATCGCTGAATCATGGTTCCTGCAATCGCCAACATAGCCCCGGCCATCGCCGCGGCTAAAAGCCTAGGTGTGCGCCATTCCAAAAATAGCCATTCATGGGTAGAGAAAAGCGATGTCCAGCCGTCGTTCTGAACTGAAACGGTGCTGAAGAGCACGATGCCCGCCAAGATGATCAACAAAGTAAATGCGATAGCGTGTTTGTTAAGTTTGTTGACGCGCTCCGAGTGACGAGTGAGCACGGTTTGCGTATGCCCTTGCGTCTTTTGTGATAATCGAGGTAGTAACCAAAGTAACAGTGGTGCGCCTAACGCGGCAGTGGCAGCTCCTGTTGGAATAAAGCTCGCCATCAAACCCGGTAATTGTTGAATGACTAAATCGGTGAGGGTCAAAAGCATTGCACCAATCAACATTGAGATCCAAAGTTTGTGCTGAATCTTATGCACGCCAATCAAGCGTGTAATAGCTGGCGCAGCAAGACCGATAAAACCGATGATACCCACCGTCGCCACAACCCAAGAAGTAATAAGCACCGCTAAGCCAAGGCAAACAAAGCGCAGCTTCGCTAGCGACACACCTAAGCTCTTTGCTCCTTGCTCTGATAGCTCCAAAAGGCTCAAAGGTTTAGCAAACAAAAATGCCACTAGTGCAGCAATGGCGACTCTTGGTGCAAGATAGCTGAAATCATCCCAACCACTTTGAACTAAGGAGCCTGCTCCCCAGATCATGAGTCCATTGAGCTTCTCCGTATTCATCATCAAAATGACCGTACTCAGAGAAGCAAAATACAAGTTGATCACCAAGCCAGAAACAACAACAACGGTCGGAGAAAGAGCCCGTCGCCAAGACAACAACATCACTAGCCCCATTGAAGTGATACCACCAATCAAAGCAACTAAATTGGCAGAAAAGTCCAGCATCCAAGGTGTGAATAACGTGGCAAGCATGAGCGTAAAGTTCGCCCCACTCGCAACGCCTAAAGTCGTAGGAGATGCCAACGGATTACGTAGAACCTGTTGCATCAACACACCAGCAACTGCCAAGCCCGCTCCGGAGATCACCGTCGTAAACACGCGTGGCCACCAGCTAAAATGAAGAAGAACGGAATTTATCGACTGGAAATCAGGCTGCCAAAGGCTTGCTAAACCATTGGAAAAGGCGGTGGTTTGACTCAGATGTAACGCTCCAACCGACACCGTAAACATAGAAAGTAAGATCACTAAGGATAAAGGAAAAGCTCTCATTAGAAGTGCTCCTTCTCTTTTGCCGCAGCGACTAAATGAGCAAAGCGAACCGCAGAGGGCATGGCACCAAAGCTCCAAACAGGATCAACGCGCATAACAGGGTGACCTGATTGTTCTACGATATATTGCCAAAATTGGTCTTGTGCCAACTGTTGCTCTCCACCATGAGGAAGCGGATCCACAATAACGATCTGCGCTTTTATTCCCGCGAGTTTGTCGATACCGACCATACTAAAACCCCAGCTATTGGTTTTTTCCGTCCACGCATTAGAGAGACCAAGCTGGTTTATTGCTTGTGAATACAAACTGTTCTCGCCAAAGACACGCACGTGTTTAGTGTCCATAAACTGGACCATTAATAATGGCGCTGAATTTTGGTCGACTTTTTCTTTGAGTGAGGCAAGCTGTGCCTCTGACTGTTCAATAAACGTTTCTGCTTCTACCTCTCGTCCCAATTCTTTGCCGAAAGTACGAGTGAATTGAGTCAATACCGACCAATCCGTGATTCCCTGCCCGTAAAGATCTATCGTTGTAACAGGCGCAATTTCCGCTAATCGGCTTTCCATCGCAGAAAAATAAGGGGCAATAAAAATACGGTCGGGTTTGAGCTCGTAGATACGCTCAATGTTGGGTTGCGTTCTTAAACCCACATCTTTTGTTTGTTTTGGTAATATTGGGGCTTTCACCCATGCGTCATAATCTTGCCCTTGTGCGACGCCAACCGGAACAACACCGAGTGCAAGCATGGTTTCGGTCTGTGTCCAATCCACCGACATCACTCGTGGTGATGGCGTCTTATCAACTGCATGAGCAAACAGAGGAAAAGCAAGACTTGTCGCCCAAACAAGTCGCTTCAGCAATGAAATAAGCGGCTTACAATCCATTGTTGACCCCACTTAGCTTGGCATCGCTACTGGATACCCAGCAGGATGGTCAGAAATACGCATTTCAATGCCATAGATTTGCTGCAACTTAGGCTCGGTAAATACTTGTTGAACGTCACCTTGCGCTATCAAGTCACCTTGGTGCAATGCGACAATCTCATCACAAAAGCGTGCAGCTAAGTTAATGTCATGCAGTACGATGATGACCCCTAAACCTAGGTCTTTACTAAGTTTAGAGATCAAAGAAAGCATATCGACCTGATGACTAATATCGAGCGCAGACAAGGGCTCATCAAGCAACAGGTATTCGGTTTTCTGTGCGAGTAACATCGCAAGCCACACTCGTTGGCGCTCACCACCAGAAAGCGTGTCGACAAGGCGATCGGCATATTTGGATGTTCCTGTCATTTCCATCGCCTCTTCCACGATGGTTTTATCTTTTGTACTCAACCGTCCTAATAAACCATGCCAAGGGTAACGACCGAAGCTCACTAAATCTCGACCGAGAATGCTGTCGGTCATGGGTAAGTGCTGAGGAAGGTAAGCGATGTGCTGGGCAAATTTCTTTGCCGATAAACGGTTGATGTTGTCACCATGCAGCAAAATATCGCCATCACTGTATGGTTGTTGCTGAGCGAGCAGCTTGAGAAGTGTGGATTTGCCAGAACCATTGTGTCCGACAAGCGCGTACGTTTTTCCAGTTTCAAACGTCAAATCAAATGCTTTCAACAAAGACTTACCGTCAATATCGAATTGGAGTGCTTTGGCTTCTAACATCCCTACTTCACCTAATCCTATTTACGTCTCGGGGCTGGTGAAACTTCGCTTTGCCGTCTACCTTCCCGTTACGTTTTATAATTTTATTCAACAAAACGATTAATAAGCTTGGCTTTATATAACAGCAAAGATACAAATGCAAACCATTGTCATTATCATTAATAAATAATTTTATAAATCTTATTGGGAGCACATTCTCGCTACAAAAAGCACGTCAGAAGCAAGGGGAAAAGCAATTTAAAACGAAATGAAATAGGGATTGGAAATGAGGACTATCGGCGGCGAGCATCGCCATTCGCAATGCTCGCTCAAGGAATAAGTTAAGCTGCGACGATAAGAAAAGTTGGATGAGAGCCGCAGCGTTGTTGAACCAGTTAATGACGAGCGTCAGCGCCAAACTCTACTTCTTTATAGATATCGGCCAGCGACTTCTTACCTTGTTTGTCTTTGGCTGAACGCTTTCTTGGTTGGTAGTGATACTCTTGGTCATGCAAAGCTTCTTCATGTTCCTTTGCCGACTCTACGAATTCAGCATTCGCAAGTGCTTGTTGGCGTAAGCGGTTTACTCTTTCTAGGGTTTCCCACAACATACTTCACCTCCAAACGAGTTACTGTATACATATACAGTATTATTTATTCCGACCTCCTAGTCAATATTTTGATTCCCTTCCATGGTTTGCTCCTCTACTTTCACATTAACCCCATACCAGCATAATGCTCTGGGTACTTATGAATAATTTGTTTTAAGTAGCCTTGATGTTCGCGCAAAGCATTCACGCATTCTCGGGATAACAAGCCTTGGTAAACGCGTTTTTCAAGCTCTAACAAGGCATACGGGATTGACCACGCTTGACGATATGGATGATGGGTGGTCATGACATCAAACACATTAGCAACTGCCGCGATTTGAGCGGCGATAGGAATCCCTGAACGATCTAACCCATGCGGATAGCCAGACCCATCGAGGTTTTCATATTGGTAAGACGTAATTTGCTGAAATAAAGTGACACTCGGATGAACTGGATTACCAATTCTCGCCACAATGTTATCTGCTGATTCAACACATTGTTCAATATGCTCAGATAGCAGCGCTTCTTGCTCTGCATTGACACATCGTCGATTACATACCACATCAGCAGGGAGTTTTATTTCACTCAAAGCATGATAACGAGTGAACATTCCAATTTGCTCGACAACTTCATCACTAAATTGATAAGCATCGGCAAGCTCTGTCGCAATTAATTGGGCGTACATACCAATACGCTTAGTGTGCGAGTAAACTTCCGGCGAATACCCTGGCATCAAGCACTGCATTCTTTCTGCCAAGATTTCAATCGCATTGACAACGTGGTCTTCAGATTCAACGGCAAATTGCACCATCTCAAAATAGGGTCTTAGCCCATTTAAAGCCTCGACGCTAAACGCATTGGGTTGAATCGAATTGAGAAACACAAACCCAGTAAAGGTTTGACGGTCATAACAAGGAATAGCGACAGACGAGTGGTAGCCTTGTTTCAACAAGGTTTGAATACGTGGGCAGTGGTTGATGTCGTAAAGATCGTTAACAAGACGAGGGATGGCATTGTCTGCAGCAATGCTCAGGTTGTGCAGTTTTCGAAGTGGCGCTTCGTGATGAGCCAAACACCAAGTGTCGAACTCACTTTCGGCAAAAGATTTAAGCATGCCTTGTTTAGGGTGATACTTAGCAAAAGACACCCTATCGACACACGGTAAATGTGCCTGCATCCTATTCTTCAAAGTTTGCATTTGCTCATTGAGCGGTTTTGCAAACGGGTAAAAACTCCGGTGCGCCATACTTCACCTCCACACCAAGTAGAGAAACCAGAAGAAAAGGCTCATGAAAGTCAGCGTATTTGATGTGATTAGAGCGGCTTTTCTCCACCTAAATTATCGACATACCACAACTTAAGTGTACGAAATAAAAACAGTTTTTCGCCAACCTTTTCACCGAATATTCTACGGTAATTTAATCCAGATCAAAAAAACCAGTGCTATTTTGAGCACTGGCTGTTTTATGCAAATTGAGTTTTCCGATATCAATCCGTTTGGTGATTAACCCAACGCAGGAAGAACACCCAAAGTAATGAGTAGCTGCGCCATCACAATACCAGTACCAGCGATACCTGTTACTAATAGTGCTCCTTGTCCACCTGCCACACGGTATTCACCCGTAAACTCATCAGAGCGACGCACCTTTACCACCATAACTAGCGGTAGGAAGATAGCAAGAATAGCTAAAGCGATTGCAGCATAACCTAGCGCCATGATGAAACCTTGCGGGTAAAACAATGCAAAGCCTAGTGGTGGTGTAAATGTGATCACTGCTGCAACCAAACGGTTTGGCTTTTCACTGTCACCTTTGATCGTGTCACCCAAGAATTCAAACAGACCCAAACTCACACCTAGGAAAGACGTCAGAAGTGCAAGGTCAGCAAATACGCCTACCACACTACCAAGATTTGACTGGTGAACAGTTTGAGACAGTTGACCAATCAATGCGCTCAAACCACCGTTTTCAATCAAGGTATCTTGGCTTACTACACCAAGCGTTACAATTTGCCAGAAAATGTAGATCACGAGCGGAATTGTAGAGCCAACGATGATCGCTTTACGCAGAGACGACGTGTCACCGTCGAGGTAGTTAACAATAGCCGGGATACTGCCGTGGAAACCAAAAGAGGTAAAGATTACTGGAATAGCGGCAACGACAAGACCTTGCTCTATTGGCATGCTTAGCAAGTAAGATTCGGTCACGTTTGGCGCAAGAAATGACAAGACTGCAATCATGGTCACCATTTTAAGACCAAACAGCACGCGGTTTACTTTGTCTACAGTGCCAGTGCCCACTGTCACAACCATGGTCACGATAAGGGTAAAGATGATGGTTGAAGTTGAGCCAGAAATATCCAGACCAAACCACTCTGTCAAACGGTCACCAAACTGAGCACCACCACCCGCAATGTAAGCAGCACACAACGAGTAGAACAAGAAGAGCATGGCAAAGCTTGCAACCCATTTGCCCTTCTGGCCAAGAATTTGTTTCGCTAGAGTATGAAGAGTTGCACTGCTGTGCGCATATTGGTGAAGCTCCAGCATCAACAACGCAGTAAACGCCATTAACGCCCATAACCCCAGCATAATAATTAAAGAGGTAGAAAAACCAATGCCAGCAGAGGCAAGAGGAAGCGCCAGCATGCCAGCACCAATCGTAGTCCCAGCAATAATCAGGGTGCTACCAAACACTTTAGATCGACTCATTGTATATTTATCTTTACAGCTTTATAAGATTTATCAGCATCAGATCGGGCAACGGCATACCAAACCTAACACCATATTTGGAATGATGACGATTCTGTAGGATCTTTCTAATAAGATCAAGCAAAGTGTAAGGATAAAAATCCACACGCGTAAACTTAAGTGTACATAACTTTTTTAAACTCTAATTTCTGCAAGCAATTGGGCGCACTCCTCTTCATTCATAAATTTAGGAACAGGATAATTCCAGTGCGCTTCTTTAAGGATCAAACTCACTAACTCTCCAGTATCAGAGGATTGCAACAGTGGCGATGTTTGTTCGATACCAATTGCGTTATACAAATCTTCTAGCCTATGAATGAAATCTTGTGCACTCGCCCTATCCTCACCTTGCGTTCCGATCAAGGCTTCACTTAGGGCTGTCAGTTGTGGCTCAATCTCTGAGAAAGAAAATCGAAGGACAGGGAGCAAAGCAAGACCATTCGCCATTCCGTGAGGTATGCCATACTTGGCACCCAAGTTATGCGCAAATGCGTGAACGTAACCAAGACTCGCTTTGGTGAAGGCTAACCCAGCATAGTAAGACGCCATTGCCATTTTGTTTCGAGCCTCAATATGACTCCCGTCTTCTACGGCTTGAGGTAAGTACTTGAAGATAAGCTTAATAGCCGCAATCGAATAGGCTTTGGTATCAACAGTCGCATTACGGGAAATGAAAGCTTCTACCGCGTGTGTCAACGCATCAATACCCGTATCAGCCGTTATCTTTGCTGGTAAACCAACCAGTAAATTCGCGTCCAATGCGGCCATTAAAGGCACCAATTTCGGATCCATTAATGGGGTTTTGTGGTGGGTGTCTGGTTCGGAAACAACAGCGGCAATCGTCACCTCAGATCCAGTACCAGACGTTGTCGGAATCACAAATAAAGGCGCAGGAGTTCTCCACACACGAAACAAACCAGCAAGCTTCTTAATGGATTTCCTGTTTGTCACCCGGGCTGCGATGACTTTGGCACAATCCATGGCAGAACCACCGCCAAGCGCTAAAATCGCGTCACATCCCGAGTCGAAATACATCGTTAATCCAGTCTCTACTTGATCGTATGTGGGATCTGGTTTTACTTTAGAAAACAGCACAACGTCTAAACCTCTGGCTTTCGCGCTTTCTATTACCTGCTCCGCCATACCAATTTTTACTAAGCCGTCATCAGTCACAAGAAGCAATTTTTTAAAACCAAGATCAGCAATCGCCTCCGTCAACTCATGGAGACTGCCAGCACCAGAGAATAATGTCGGTTTAGGGAGTGGGAGTACATAGGCGGCGGCTTTCAAACAATTGGTATAACCGCGATAAAGCAGATGTTTTAACATAACAAGTCCTTTTGTTTTGAGCTTTTATTCTAGTTGCTTTTCTACTCAATTCGAGTGAGGAGTTCACAGAATTTTGTATTGATGTGTCTCAGTTTTTAACCCATCAAAACCAATTTTTATCTACTACTCTATAACTTAAGTACTAATGAATAAGGGCGAGCTATGGAATATAAGCTGTTTGTTTTGCTTGCTTTTTCAAGCTCTGCTTTCGGAAACTCGTTAGCGAGCTTCCCTAACAATTTTGAGCAACTAGTGCTGGTAAAACAAAGTGTTATACCAGGAAGAAATGTCATTTTGCCGCCAAGTACACCAACCTTCATTCAAGAAACAGTGAAAATGTACAACTGGACCAATCAAGGCAAAGGTACCAACTTGAATATTTACGTTCCTAGACACAAAGTCGAAGCCTATAAAAACCATGGTCCTTACTCCGACGGTCTAACCGCTGTCGCAATTTACGAAGAGGAGGACATTATTTTTGTCACCGAGCATCTGGCTGGTGAGGCACTTTATGGGAGTTATGATCGACGAGGCAATGACATATCAGATCGCCATCCATCATTAAGGGTCGAAGCTTGCTATCGATGTCATAACGGATATAAGGACATTTGCATAAACGGAACTTGTGCCGTTCCGATTATTGATGTGTTTAATGAGTAATTCATCACGTGGGAACTTCAATAAGAATAAAGATATTCCTATCGCATTTTGTTCTCGTCATTCTCATGATCGGCGGTTTGGGTTACTACAATTTTCATAACTCAATGGACACGATCGTAAAGACGACGATTACCTCTCGCGAACAAAGCGCAAGTGCACTTGTTCACCATGTGAGTGACGCGGTGCACGGGGGTAACTATGCCAACCTAATGCTGCCTAGCTTTAAAAACCAATTAAAAATGCATACCGATCTCCGTTATTTTTACGTCAATGGTTATTCCTCTGTAACTAATACTCCCATGTCTGTTACCTATAATCGCAACGCAGACGAAATCTGGCGGACTGACTACCCTCCCACGTTTGAGCAAGACTTGGAGCAACGCATTGCTAGATTAACCTCCGTTAAAAATGCTGGCTCAAAGTCCAGTATTAAAGTGAACTATCTGCTCGCGCGCCTTAATGACGCTCAAAACCAATTCCACCTCAGTCAGGAGCTGAAAAAGAACTATACGCTAGACCTAGCACCCTGTCGTATCGTTGGAGAAAGCCATCTCAGTTTCGACAAGAATATTCTCTACATAACTTTGCCATTAACAGGGAATAATCAAGGTAATATCGAACTGCTTTATGACATCGAATTGGTTAGTGACATACGTGATGCATTTTTGATGGACTCTATTCGCGAACTTGTTCTGGGCATGATGATTTCATATCCTCTCTTGCTCTTATTGTCTTACCATATCTCCTCTCCTATTAAGAACTTATCGACATTTATGCGTCAGAACTTTGAGGCTATAAGCCTATTGCAAGTACCTAACATGAAGAGAAAAGACGAAATAGGCGATCTTGCTCGTGCATTTAGCCTTCTTGTAGATAAAGTAGTAAGAAAAAACAGAGAGTTAGATGAAATGGTTAAGCACGATCCTCTTACCGGCTTGTACAATCGGCGTTCACTTGAAGCCTCGTTCCGCTCTCTGTGCTATCAAGCTAATAAAACGTTTATCGCCTGTTTTTTTATCGATATAGACCACTTTAAAGAGTTTAATGACCATAGAGGGCATTTAGAGGGAGACAAAGCGCTTAAGCGCGTCGCCGACGCCTTGGAATCTTTTGCCGCTCAAAACCATGGCTATGCATTGAGGTTAGGTGGTGAAGAGTTCGTTGTATTAGCGCCAGTACATGATGCCAGAGAAGCGATCGCAAAAGGCAATCAGTTACGAGGAAGAATAAAACAGCTCAAGATCATTCATCAAGATGAACCGGAACCTAAATATCTGACAGTCTCTATAGGAATTAGTCTTTCTGAACGAACTCAAGCTGATGCGATCAACCCAAACGGGCTGCTAGATGAATCCGATGAGGCACTGTATGCTGCTAAAGATTTAGGGCGAGACCAAGTCGCATTGTATTCAAATGAAAACAGAGACAGCGCCTAAACACTCTCCCTGTTTTTGATTCATTCGATTAGCACATTTAGTACGTTAATTCTGGATCGACACAATGGAAGATCTCTCCGCTTCCTTTGCCGTCTTCAAGCATATCAAAAATCAAACGAGCAACTTCTTGACGATATACCAATCCATGCACTTCTTTCGGCTCGACCAAAACACCATTGCCTGTCACGTCACCATCTTTAAGACCACCTGGGCGAATAATGGTGTAATCCAAATCACTAGTCTGTAACCATGCTTCTGCCAATGACTTCTCCCGGACGACACCGCCGAAGCCCGCTTTAGAGCGTTCAGAAAGATACTGCCAGCTGTCACCACAACCGAGAGACGTCACCAATACAAAACGCTTCAGTGAAGCGTGGCAAGCAGCGTCGATAAGATGGCGATGACCAAGATAATCCACCGGAACATCCGCACGAAAGCTGCCCATAGTACTGATGATGATGTCATCTTGATTAAGCTGCTCGACAACCGCATTCACCTCAGTCGCAACCGTTGCATCACACGTAAAGGTCGAGTGGCATATCGCCTTCAATTCCGGATTCTTATCTGGATTTCTTGCTACGCCAATCACTTGAGTACCCTTATCAGCAAAATACTGCGCAATTGCCAAACCAAGACCACTGCTCGCGCCCCATATAACGACTCTTTTCATAACTTACCTTTCACAATACACATGATAATGAGAATACTTTACATCACTATTTGTGTGGTTTTCAAAGGAAGTCAATCGAACAAGGAGAAATCTTTCGAAATCAATACGTAGTTCAAAGAAATGACCAAGAGTTCTGGGCTTCGGATGAATTTTACGTGCGACAAGCAGTATTATTCTCGGCATAACTATAACTAAGCCATGTGCACACTTTTTAGGTATCAGTTCGCTGTCGCATTCCCCTAAAAAATCAAAATAAAATAAGCACAGGCGAGTAAAAACGTCGGTAATTACAATGAAGCAATCTTCCCACTCCATCTCGGGGTTTGAAGTCGATCTAAAACAAGCCCTGATCTGGGTAGCGCGTGCGTTAGATTACGTAGGCGTAGACGATACACACCATAGCCATCGAGTCGCCTATATTGCCTATCAATGTGCGATCACCTTAGGTTGGGACATCAAAAAAGCAGAGTTCTGTTACTTTGCTGGCATGATCCACGACTGCGGAGTTTCTGAGACCCGCGAGCACATGATGCTGCTTGAACAGCTTGTTCCTCAAGACGCCAAAGCGCACTGCATCCGTGGCTACCACACGCTTAAGCAATGTCGGTTGCTCACTCAATTCGCAACGCCAATTCTTTATCATCATACGCACTGGAAAGAACTCGAACAGATCGATCTTCCGACATTTGAAAAAGACGTCGCTGCACTGCTTTACCTTTCTGATCGTCTCGATTTTATGCGTGCGTATTACGTATCTAACTGCCATAGCGACCTTGTCACCTTACATGAGGAACTGATTGCCGAGTGTGTAATAGCAAATGCGGGCACGCTGTTTAACCCAAACATGTGCGACGCGATGGTTCAATTGATCATGACAGATGCGTTTTGGTTTGCGATGGAGTCAGAGCATATCGAAACGATTGGACTTCAATTTGAGAATATAGACTGGCTGCAAAAACAACTAACCATAGAAGACATGAACAGCTTGGGTTTGTTCTTAGCTCGTATTGTTGATGCCAAGAGCCCTTTTACTTATCAACATTCACAAAAGGTCGCTGAACTGTCTCGTTACTTGGCGAAGAAAATGGGGTTGGATGAGCACGAACAAGGGATGATTTTTATTGCTGGACTCGTTCACGATATTGGTAAACTCAAAACTCCGGATGAGATCCTTCATAAGGAAGGACCGCTGGACCAACACGAATACACTCGAATTAAACGTCACACCGTGGACACAGAGTTAGCACTGCATAAAGTGTTTCCTAACGCCAAAATTGCTGAATGGGCTTCCAATCATCACGAGCGCTTAGACGGCTCAGGTTATCCCTACCATAAAACAGGTGAAGCCTTGGACGTACCATCGCGCATTATTGCGGTCGCAGATGTCTTTCAAGCACTTTCTCAAGATCGTCCCTACCGTGGACGCATGACGCAACAAGAAATCGCCATCATCATGGATGAGCAGATCAAATCAGGTAAGCTCTGTTCTGATGTATATCGAGTTTTGTCATCACACATGCAAACGTGTTATGAGCTCTCCACTCAAGCTTAACGCCGAGCCATAAACAGAATAAAACAAAGGGACACCAGATTGGCGTCCCTTTGTTATTTCAAACGTATTTCAACGCGACCACAATAATAAGGTCTAGTGAGCGATGTCGAGCTGGTTATCTTTGACACCGTTAATACGGAACCAACCTGCAATACTGAATCGCTCAGCGTTTGTCGGCAACACTTCGTGTGGGAATTGCTCAGATAGGAATACGAACAGACGACCAGAACGCGGTGGAATAGTCGCAATTTTGTTGTCATTCAAATCGTACACCACCAACTCACCTGCATCTTCTTCGCTCCACGACTCATTCATGTAGAACACCGTGGTTAGGCGGCGGTTTTCATTGCCCTTAAAGCAGTCGAGGTGTTTTTGGTAGAAGTCACCTTTCTCGTATTTCGCGAAGTGCGCTTCGTACTCAAACAAGCCTAGAAAGAAATGACGGTTTGCTTCCAAACGGATCTCTTCCATCTTATCTAAGAAAGACGCCACTGGTGCACCCATGTCGCGTTTCAACCATTGGATCTTGTCACTGCGAATGGTTTCAATACGAGTCACGTCGTCGTTACGACCAATACGTGCTTTCTTCCAATCATCAGGAATACAGTCACGCAGCTCAGCCACTTCCTCTTGAGAAATAAAATCATCCCAGATGTAGTATCCGTGCGTCGATAACGCGTCGATCAGTTTGTTCATTCTATTTTGTTCACTCGTATAGGTTTGGGCGGTCTATATAAGAAATCCGTGCTACAACAACAAATTCCATTTTCTATCGACACGACAAATCCACACAATTCGCAGAATACAGACGTAAAAAAGCCGCTCTCAAGAGCGGCTCAATTTGGTTCAGTTGCTACGTTTCAATTATCGAGTTTGAAGCGCAACAGAACGAGGCCGGATTGGACGAATTCGCTGAATCACTGGGCGTTGTTTTTTCTTTAGCTGGATATGACACATTTCCAACACTAGACCAAACGCCATCGCGAAATACACGTAACCTTTGTTGATGTGAATAGCAAAACCTTCTGCCATCAACAGACCACCTAGCAATACTAGAAACAGTAGAGCAAGTGTCTTAAAGCCCGGGTAACGCGTCACTAGATTGTTGATTTTCTCCGCCGTTAATACCATTACAATTGCTGACGAGATGATTGCCGCCACCATAATAGGTACCTCGCTCGTCAAACCAACTGCGGTGATCACCGAGTCCATTGAGAACACAGCGTCAACTGCAACGATCTGCAGTAAAACCACGGCAAGACCAGTACGAACATGAGTCGAGTGACCGTGTTCTGTATGCGTTAACCAACTCCACAACTCTTTCAAGCTTTTCGCCAATAGGAACGCACCACCCGCAATCATAATTAAATCACGGCCAGTAAATGCGTAGTAGCTAAAGCTGATTAACGGCTGAGTAAGCTGCATGATCCAAGAGATCGAGAACACCAAAACAATGCGAGCCATAACGGCAAGACCGATACCTAGGTTTCGGGCAAGTTTACGCTGGTGTTGTGGTAATCGTTCACACAGAACGGAGATGAATACGACGTTATCAACGCCTAAGACAACTTCAAGAGCAAACAAGGTAGCGAAGATAGCCCACACTTCTGGTTGCATAAAAAGTTCTAACATGAGTACGCCTCCGATGATTGGAAGCCATACAGTGAATTGTTCAGTCGACTAAAGGGGTCGTCCATTAAGTTGATTTTAACCTCTGTTACTTAGGAAAGTTGAGTAAATCACCTCTCCTATTTGTTCGCAATCCCCTATTTTGTCAGGCTTATGTCAACCATCTTTCGTCCTCTAAGGGTTATTACCACTACTCACCCCCATAAAGTGCCCAGTTGAGCCAAATCTTTATATAGAACACGAAAAGAAACACCTCTTTTTGCGTGCTTCAACAATCGTAAAAAAATGTTTCACAATAATATTTGATATACTGAGAAAAATCACACGAGTTAGGGTCTGTTGACCTTTCGTGATGATTTTTGCAGCAGTTTGTAGATGTTTTATACAAGACAGAGGCTTTGATATGTAGCTATTCTACCTGATAAGCCGATAACGCAGTAGAAAGCACCTACAAACGCTGCCCATAGGGTTCGGCTAAAAGCGTTTTATTCTTTGTTGAGTCAATTTTACTTAGAGCCACTAGGCTTCAATCGACTCGCCGCGATTAAAACGCTTTTATCTCGAACAAAATTTAACCACGAAAGATAAACAGACCCTAGTCTTACGAATGGATTACATAACACTCTCACGCATTAGCCTTAAACACCTCACCGTATTGCACATGTTGCTCACAACACACAGTGTGACTCAAGCAGCAGAACAGCTTTGCGTGACCCCTTCTAGCGTGAGTAAAACGCTAAGCCAATTGCGCGACATTCTTAAAGATGACCTTTTTTACCGCGATGGTACTCGCTTAGTTCCAACGCCGTTTGCTTTAAACATCGGTCCTTCGGTACACGGCATTCTTTCCAGTATGAACGGTTTGCTTTATCAAGGCTCATTCAATCCTGCGTATTACGAAGGTCGCTTCTCTTTGGCGATGCGTGAAAGTACCTTTGAGATTTTCGCACCAATGCTACAAAACCTATCTCAACAAATGGGCAGTCGAGCACAATTGAACGTCTACGCGAAAGAGCAGATGAGTTTTGATTCTTTAATCCGTGGACAAGTGGACTTTATGATTCTGCCGCACGATATCAGCCAACCACCTACGCATAATAAAGACTTGGTTTGGCAGACGATTTTGGAAGATGAGATGATCTGTTTGATGGGCAGTAACAACCCATTGTCAAAAGAAGATCTCTCGGTAGAAAACTACTTGTGTGCTAGGCACATTGGCATTCACGATAAAGACTTATCTCAACCTTACTTTGAGCAGAACTTAACTCAGCGCTACGCCAAACGCAGTATCGCGATGCACGTGGCGGACTTTGGGTCCGCAGCTGTGATGTGTCACCACTCAGATTATCTGTTCACTTGTTCAAAGCTTTGGGCACAAATGGCACTACAAGCGAAAGGACTAGTAGAAAGACCATTGCCGTTCGAATATGGACAAGTGGCGTATAGCTTGGTGTGGAACAAAGCGAGCCTCAACGATCCCGCTTTAAGATGGCTACAACAACAAGTGCTTAAGGCTTGTGAAACCTTGGGAGGATGCAGCAAACCAAGAGTGAATAAACTCTAAAGTTATCCCCGCTGCGTTACACGTAGACCGATGGCATGATCATTGGTTTGCTAACGAATTGGCTCAATTGAGCGTGGAAGCGCTCCATTTCATCCTGAGAGCATTTCTCCCAGCCAAGGGCTTCGCCTGTTACACCATGATGCTGAAACGCGTTCAAACGAATGTTGACTGATTCAGGTAACGCTTGCAGATAGTGCCCAACTGTTGCGACTTCCGTATCGAGATCGCTCTTACCTGGAATATGCAGTAAACGCACTTCATACAACTTGCTTGCTTCGGCTAAATACTGAATTGCTTGAAATACACGGTGATTATCCCGCCCTACTAACCAGTGATGCGTTTCACTTTGCCACGATTTTAGGTCGATCATCGCCCCATCCATATACGGTAGGACTTTTTCCCAACCTGCGGTAGATAAAGAGCCATTGCTATCAATGAAGCAAGTAAGATGTTGCAATTCAGGGTTCTGTTTAATCCCTCTAAACAGCGCAATAATGAAAGGAAGCTGTAAGGTAGATTCCCCACCGGATACCGTCACACCGCTAATAAAAAAGCGCTGTTTTCGTATCAAATCGAGCATTGCTTCCACAGAGTAGTCAGTAATTTTTGGATTAGATTGGTGCTGACATATCTCTATACAACGGTCGCAGTGGGTGCACTCCTCTTTAAGCCAAACAACGTTGTTGCTTTCGTCGAACTTCAGTGCGTCAGCAGGACACTCGCTCACACAATCACCACAATGGTTGCAGTGATTGATTGTGTGCGGATTGTGGCAGTTGATGCACTGATAGTTACAACCCTGTAGAAAGATGACTAGACGGTTTCCAGGTCCATCAACACAAGAGAACGGAAGGATACGAGTTACCTTAGCCAAGAGGTGTTCCGATCGTCTAGCCATCTTATTCTTATCCGTCACCAATTACTTAACGTAAATCGGTGACATTTCATGACTCACCACACGTGGTGAACGCTCCAAAATACCAGTGTTCTTCGCCGCTTCTGCGCCTAGGAATGTAGTATTAGTACGTGAACCTCCTGCATCGTATTTCGCGATATCAGACAGCTTCACCATGTAACCCGTCACGCGAACCAAGTCGTTCGATGCTACGTTTGCCGTAAACTCGCGGTAACCAGCATTCAATGCGCCTTTACATAGGTTGAACATCGCTTCTGGGTTCGATTTCACGGTTTCGTCGATAGTCAGAATGTCACTGATGCCAGAACGGTAGTATTGGTGATGACCTGCCGTCGCTTGCACGTAAGACACTGGATCTGGTTCGTTGCCGTAAGGAATGCGCACACCCGGCGTCACATCCAAATCTAAGCTGATGCCACCTTGCGCGTGCAGTAGCGCTTTGCCTTCCAAACCAAATTTCACTGATGTGCTTTCTACCAATTCAGCCAATTTCGCAGAGATCTTATGACCTAGCTCATTTGCCGCTGTGTCTTGACCATAACGGCTCGCATTGCCCTCTTTCTCTAGCAATACGTTTACCGCTTCTGCCATGCCATAAATGCCATACATTGGCGCAAAACGAGACTCTTCGATCAGACCTTCTTGCGTTAGAAAGCCTTTAAAGAATTCAGATTTCTCATGCAAATGTGAAGCTCGAGCATTCATCAACTCAACCATCAAACCGTGGTATTCTGGCAGAACGTTGTTGAAGAAATCTTTACAGTTATCTGCACGATTCGCCGCTTCTTTTAGATTCATACGCACTAACGTGTTTGAACCACCAGCCAATGGCAGAGAGTTGTAGCAACTCACGATACCAAAGCGACCACCTTCGTACGCGCTCACATGCATTGGGTAGTTTGCGATGTGCGGCTTGCTGCACTCACAAATGTTTTGTGTTGCTTGTTTTAACAGGTCGTCTGGTGTAACTGCTTCGTCGTACATGAACGTTAAGTTTGGCGCGATCTGTTTTAGCTCTGCGTCAACTTTCAAAATCGTACGACAAATGATGTTGTCCGTAGGACCAATATTCACGTGCATGAACGCGTCTGGCAATGTGCGATCAAGCATGACCCAGAAGTGTTTCAGTTTTTTGTATATTTGCTCGTCAGTTAGGTCACCCACGTAAGGCATTAGCACGTCATCAAGTTGACCAAGGTAAACGGGAATGTTGGTTACCGAAGGCACGTGATGATAAATGATGGTCAACATGTTGATCGCATCATCAAAATCTTCTGCTGGAGCTAACTCCAAGTATTCAGAACCTTGAGAAAGAAATTTTGCGTAATCTGGCAAAACATAGCGCGGCTTAAATGGCGCGTGACCTTCAAACATGTCACATATGACGCCTTGCTGCATCGCTTGGCTTACCTCGTCAGAGACGGTCATATATGGAATTGTGGCTTCGGCTTCCAAAGCAAGAAAGTTTGATTTCTGTTTTGGAGATAAGTTGCTATCGGTCGCGATAGCAAGGAAACGCTGCTGAAGATCAGAAAGGCTTTGAGTCATCTAAGATGTTCCTAGAGAAAATACAACGAATACGTCCTTTCAAATCGTTTGCTCACTTTTGAGCATTGGTTGAAAGGACGCGTTGAATTCTACGCCTTGAGAGTCTTTGCCACTAATGAAAAAAACCAAAAAGTTGATTTCCATTTTGGAAATAAGATTTTGCTAATTTAGCCTAAGTTTTAATAACTTAGCGAAATAATTATCAATTCAGCTACGATGCGCAGTCGACAACATAACGCCCGCGCTAATGAATACACCGCCCGTTAAACGATTGAATAACTTCGCTCGTCCTTTCGCAAATAACCAATCCGATGTTTTCACTCCCAGCAAACCATAGAAGGTCAGCCAGCTCAGTTCAAACACCACAAAGGTACTAGCAAAGACAATATATTGAGTGAATAACGATGCAGATGGGTCAATAAATTGAGGAAACAGCGCGGTAAAGAACATAATGGCTTTCGGGTTACTCGAGCCCACAATAAAACCACTGGTAAATGCGCTTAAATAATTCGAAGGAGATTGCTCCGGTTGCGCTTGTGAGAAATCCGTTTGTTTAGAGCGTAATGCTTGAATACCAAGCCAAATAAGATACGCAGCACCACACCATTTAATGATGTTAAACACCAGTTCTGAAGAGGCGATAACGACGCCAAGCCCAGTAAAAGATAAGGTAAGAATTATGGTAATTGCCGTCAGACTGCCAAGGGCGGTCGCAAAGGCATGGCGAAATCCATTACTGACGCCTTTACTCAAACAAAGCAGCGAGCTAGGACCAGGAGAGGCAGTCAGAACAAGTATCGCAAGGGTGTAGTAGATCCAAGTATCGAGTTGCATTGGCGCTCCTTTCCAATGTGTTGATGGGGGTACAGATCGTGTAGCCTACTTGCCTTTCTCGACGTTTCTATCCATGAAACGTAACGCGGAAAGACACCACATAGCTTTTATGAAAGCTGAACGACGATAACTGAACAGGCTCAAAACCAACCTAGCTTTTAGTAAAGCCTATGAGTAAGCAAGCTAAGTAGAAAAACTCAGTTTGCCTCGCTTCTAGTCCACTTTGAGCTGTTTAGTTATGCAATCAACATACTGGTAATATGCAACCGTGTAAAGCGATTCGTTACTCGACAGATATTGTGAATAACCCACCTTAATTGCGCTTAATCGTAGAAAGGTTTTGGATCCACTTCTAACGATGATGGCGCTACTGCTTTCTCAACCGAATGTGAGCTGTTTTTTAAATCTACCATAGCAACATCGATGTAACGCTTATACTTACGTGAGTAGAAACACTTCACGATGGGTTTAAGTGGCTGAGAATCGTTGGATGTCCACACAATGCCAACTCGACCATCACTCAATTGTACTATCGAGCCCACAGGGTACACACCTATGCAGTTGATGAACTTGTACACCAAGTCGGGATCAAGGTGGAATGGCGTCAAACTCAATAAGATTTTAAACGCTTCTGCCGAGCTCATGCCCTTTTTGTAGACGCGATCCGCCGTCAATGCATCATAGATATCAACGATACAGCTCATGCGCCCATGCATCGGGATTTGCTCACCTGATAAGCCCAGTGGGTAACCAGTACCATCAAGTTTCTCGTGGTGCATCAAGCACACATCACGACTCACGCTACTCAATCCTTTAACGCCAACAATGATCTCACCTGCGAACACTTGGTGGAGTTTCATGTGTTCAAATTCTTCCGGTGTTAAGCGAGCAGGTTTATGCAAGATCTCATCATCAACTTTGATTTTACCAACATCATGAATGATGCCGCCGATCGCAAGTTGTTTCAGCGTCTCTTTGTCTAGCCCTAAATGCTTACCGAAAGAAACCAACAAACAAGCGACATTCACTGAGTGCTCCAAAAGGTAACTGTCTTTTTGGCGCAGCGCTGATACACATTGGAGTGCATCAGAATCGATGAATACGCTGTCAATCATGTCATCGGCCCACGATTCAATCTCGTTGACCTCAATAATTTTTCCTTCAAAGGTTTGGTTCAGCAGCTTTTGCGCTAAACACTTCGCTTCCGCAATCAGTTTTTTGGCACGCTTGTGCTGCGCCTCGCGGGAACGGAACGCTCGCTGGATTTGAGGAGTGGTCGTGATTTCAGAAGCTGACAACGTAATGTCATGCTCTTCCTCAACAGGCTTAAAGACGCACTGCTGCGCTGAGAGTTTCTGATCGACCCAAACGTACTTTACGCCGCTCGCATGCAGTTTTTTGATGCCCTGCTCCGTAGAGACACGACCAGCATTCGCGAGGTTGACACGTTTGTTCTGTTCAATCGCAGTAACGAACATACCGATACTGACGTCTGCGATCGCTATTTTTATTGAGTCTTCTGGTTTGTACTGCATACGCGCAACTTGTTAACACTTATTATTTAGCAAACGCATTATAAGAGATCTGACCATTCACTGTTATAAGAATTCACTATCATTTAGAATTAATGAGCTTTTGGTCAATATATGAGACAACATCGCCACAATAAACCACTTTTATTTTATGGACTTAGGTCAAGATTTCATCACAGATGCTGACAATTTCGATAATTTGGGTGCTGAATCAATAACTTCTCAATACAAATGGTATTTACTGTTGACTAAGTTTTATAAATACCGATTATTAGTCGCATTACTCTAATAATTATTCTACTTACACATAAACACCGTAAGCTCATTAACATAACAGACTGTCAATCTGGACCGACTTCTTTCGTTTGCAGTGTAAAAGGACAAACTTCAAAAATATGTCATTTGCGTGTAGCTCGACTTATATACTTATCTCCAAGACGGCTTGGGTTATGGGGGAAGTATCTTGACCAACAAGGTTGATCAAACTATTTCAGAACACGATCGTGATTTTTTACAGATCGTTGAACAACGCTTCATTCATATCTTCGATGTGTTTAATGAAGGACTCTTCTACATGGATGAGTTCGGCAGCATGGTTTTTTACAACCAGCGTTTTTATGAGCAGTTCGGCATCAACGCTGGGCGTATCAACCTCGATAGATGGTTAGAGTTGGTGCACCCGTTAGATCGAGAACGCTTATCTAAACGTGTCGATGAACACATCACGACCGACAACACTCGCGTCACGACCACCTACCGCCTTCGTAAACCCAACGGACAATATGTTTGGATCGAAGGCGTTGCAATGACCAAAGAAACCGAACTGGGTCATTATATGGTTGGCAGCCATCGCGATATTTCTGAACGTAAGTTGATGGAGAGTTACATTCATCAAGTCGCTTTCCATGACAACGCATCCGGTATGGCCAACCGCGCTCACTTACTGCTTAACATCAGTGAATGCGTAAAATCCAACGGTGCTCATGCGTCGATTTTTTACATCCAGATCGAAGAGATCAAGTCGTACCTAAACCAATACGGTAGCGAACTTGTTGATGGTTTAGTAGAAAAGCTATTGCAAACGCTTAGTCACTTACCTTCACCAAACTGCACGGTTTATCGTGTTCACGATGACGACTTCGCGATTTTGGTACTTGACGACGTGCCGCTCGAACAGTTGCAAGAATACGCACAGACCATCAAGCAAAATTATCACGATGCCGTTGTCGAACAAGGGCAATATCTTGGCAGTAACATCAGTATCGGTTTATACCCTTCCATCGATCCGGAACACTCTGCTGAAGAAATTTTGCGTAAAGCCGCACGCACTTGCCAATACGCCAATGAGAAGAACAAAGATCGTATTGCCGTATACAGCCAGAAAACGCAGTATGCGGTAGATCGCTATTTCTTTATTGAGCAAGGCTTAAAAAACGCACTTGAAGAGCGAACACTGAGTGTAAAATTCCAACCAATCGTCAGTGCATCCGATCTGCAAGTCGTGAGTTTCGAGTCTTTGGTACGTTTGCGCAGTAAAGAGTTCGGTGAGATCTATCCAGACGAGTTCATTCCCGTCGCAGAAAACAAAGGCTTGATCGTTGAGCTTGGCTATCAAGTATTCGAGAAAGCGTGTCAGTTCATAAAGAGCTATCGTGAGCGCTATCAAAACCAAGTGAGGGTGAACGTAAACGTATCAGTATTACAGCTTCTCAATAGCGAATTTCCAAACAAAATTAAAGCAATGGCTGACGAAGTAGGAGTCGAGCCACAAGCAATTGTTTTGGAGCTTACTGAAACCTTTATATTGGACAATAACCAGGCAGCTATTGCTCCTTTGAACACCTTGAGTGAGTTGGGCTTCGCTCTCTCTTTGGATGACTTCGGTGCTGGTTACAGCTCATTAAACTGCTTCTTCGATCTGCCAATGACACAGATTAAGATTGATAAGTCGATGGCTTGGAAGACATTAACCAACCGCTCCTCTCATGAGTACCTGAAGTTCTTGATCACTATGTGTCGCGAACAAAATATAGAAGTGGTTATCGAAGGGATTGAAGACGCAAAAATGCGCGACTTCTTTACCAGTATGGGCGTGGACTACCTACAAGGCTATTGGTTCTCGAAACCGCTTTCAGTGGCGAGCGCAAGCCGATATACCTTAAGTCAATAAAGGCGCTCACTAAGAATCGGTCCTCATCATTGAACTTCCCTGAGCTGGAGACACTCCAGCTCAGGCTTTTCATTTTGTTTGCGATTTATCTCAAGCGATCAAACACAACATTTTGATCTAAGTGCTCATGATATTCGGTGTAGTCTAATCCCATATCAAAGATATATTTAGTCACCAAATTTCTGACACATTCGACCAATTGTTCCGCTTGCCATGGCTTTTCAAAATAACGGTCAATACCTGCCGAGTTAATCGCATTAATCGTATCCGTATGGGTTGCTTGGCCTGTCAGCAGAACTTTTCGCGTATGGATAAAACGACTGTCTTTGGAAATTTCCGTTAACAGCTCTACACCTGTTTTCCCTGGCATGACGTGATCTGAAATAATGAGAGCAATCATCTCACCTTCCGCATCCAATTCGTCCATCAGCTCAAGAACTTCATCGGCAGACTCGCAATCTTCAATGTTGAGCCATTGGCTTAACGACTGTAAGTCTTGCAGAACCGCGCTTAACACCTCTCGCTGGTCATCAACGCAAATTAAATTAAGCTTGTCCATGTTCATCCTCTACCGGTAATTTAATTCTAAATATGGTTTTCTCACTGTCGCTTTTCACCGCAATTGAGCCGTTGTAGCCAGCCACAATACGTTTCACTATCGACAGCCCCAACCCTAAGCCAAACGACAACCCACCTTTTTTCGTGGTGAAGTTTGGTCGAAAAATCTTTCTGCGCGTCGCTTCATCAATCTCTGGACCATTATTTGCGATGGTCACAAGTATCTTGCTTTTACTCACACGAGTTTGAATCTCAATCGCAGGTGATTCTGTCTCTCTCATCGCATCACATGCGTTCTTTAGGATGTTGACCCAGATCTGCACCAATTCCGTTTGGGAACCAACAAACAAAGGCAAGTCAGCAGGACTAAAGCGCACGCTTACGCGTCGTAAATCGCTTTGTAACAAAGCAAGCGCTTGGTTTATCGAGTCATTGACTCTAAGCCCTTCTTCTTTATCGATGTCCGTGCGACCAAGCTGTTTCACCGATTTCACGATGCCAACAGTGTGCTTGGAGGCAATGCGTAAGTCGTGTAAATCACGCCCCATTTGCCAGTAACGAATGGCTTCTTCTGGTCGCTTTAACCAATGTTCATTTAGGTAATCAGTCGGCACTGCACGGGCGAGTTCACGAGCCAATTCTTTAGGTAAACCGTAATATTTTTCGAAATGGCGCCCCCGCTTTCTTGCCTCACTGGAAGACACTTTTTGCCCTTGCATCAAACCAAAATCAAAGAACTGACTTGCTTCCGGATGAACTTCTTCAAGTAATTCCATGATCACGGATTCCAAACGCTCCGACTTACTACTCACCACCCCAATGGCATTATTAAGCTCATGTGCAATGCCTGCAGCAAGTTGACCTAACGTCGTCATTTGCTCTGCGGTGTGCAGCTTTTGCAGTGCTTTCTCTTTAGCTAAGGCTTCTTGCATCGCTCGACGTTGACGGCGCGACAGCTCATTGACCATGACAGGCATAAACTGCGCCGTTAATGGTCCGTATTTGCCCGCTTCCACAGCCGGAGTATTGCGCTCTATCCACGCTAGCTCAACATCCGTTTGCGCTATCACCGTTGACGACGCGGTCCACGTTCCTGAAAAGAAACTGTGCACACCGATAAATGCCCCTTTCGATGCAGAAAAAACTTCGGTTTGCTTTTTACCGTCTTCGGAAAAGTAGCCAGCAAGCTCGCCTGATAACACGTAATAGAGTCGCTCGTTGTAACCGTCTTGTTCAATCAATACCGAACCTGCCGCTACGGTAATGCGACGCTCGATATGATTGAAGTAACGCTCGACCAGCGTATCTAATTTACTTTCGTACATGGCTTAACCAATGTGTCCAACC
Organism: Vibrio sp. SSH13-20; assembly: GCF_040104475.1. Lineage (NCBI taxonomy): Bacteria > Pseudomonadati > Pseudomonadota > Gammaproteobacteria > Vibrionales > Vibrionaceae > Vibrio > Vibrio sp. SSH13-20. The sequence goes on along the minus strand of NZ_JBECOU010000006.1, from coordinate 223,821 downwards.
GTGTGAAGAATCCACACCATCAAGAAGCTCAACAACACACCAACCACACCGAGCACAACGCCGACACGAGCCATTTGATTGCTTTGTACATGCCCAGTTGCATGAGCCAATGCGTTTGGTGGTGTACTGATTGGGAGAGACATACCTAATGACGCTGCGAAAGTCACTACTAGAATCAATGTCACTTCACCGCCCAACGGAGTCAAGGACGCCATAGATGTACCAAGCGCAGCCATAATAGGCATCAGCAAGTTAGCCGTCGCTGTGTGGGACATAAAGTTCGCCATCACCAAACATAAGAACGCCGCACCAAACAACACAACATAAGGTGAGAATTCATCAAACGGAATACTATGCACTACCAGCTTAGCTAGACCCGTTTTATCCAGAGCAAGCCCAAGCGCAATACCACCAGACACGAGCCAAAGCACATCCCAAGAGATTTTTTTCAAGTCTTCTTTGTTGATGATGCCAGTTAGCGAGAATACCGCGACAGGAATTAAAGCGACGGTGTACGAGTTCATGCCATGAGCAGAACCCATCAACCAAAGTAAAATGGTGCCTGCAAAGGTGATATAAACAATCATCGCTTTCGGTGTTTTTAGGAATTTGCTCTTAATATTGAGGTCAATCGTGGTTTGTTCCGCTTTATACATAAAGCCGATTAAGAACCAAGCAAGAGCCATCATCACAACCACAAAAGGAACACCGAAGACCATCCACTCACCGAAGGTAATTAAGTTATCACCAACGAGATACTTCAAGGCAATCGCATTTGGAGGCGTACCAATTGGCGTACCGATGCCACCAATGTTTGCAGCAACAGGAATACACAAAGCAAACGCGATACGCCCAGGGTCTTTGGGGCCAAACACCGCAATCACTGGCGTTAGAATCGACAACATCATTGCGGTTGTCGCGGTGTTCGACATAAACATCGAAAAAATCGCCGTGATCAGCATTAAACCTAACATCACATATTTAGGGTTTTGCCCAAAAGGCTTGAGTAGCACACGCGCCAAGTTCACATCCAAGCGATATTTAGTTGCGGCCATCGCAAGAAAGAAACCGCCCAAAAACAGCATAATGATTGGGCTAGCAAAGGTCGCCATGATGTCGTTGTATTGCAATAGCTCGCCAAAATGAGGCTGCCCTTCATCAAACCTAAAGAAAATGATGCTCTTGTTGGATACGAGCAACAGCTCAAGCACGATGATCACCACCGACGTGGCATAAATTGGGATCGGTTCAAATACCCAGCAAAGCGCTGCAAGCAAGAAGATTGCAATCACTCGTTGCTGAATAATGGTGATTCCTTCGAATGGAAAGGCTGACAATGGCATCAGCAAAACGAGCAAAGGGATCACCGTTGGGATGATGTATTTGAGATAAGGGCGCATAGTACTACTTCTCTTCCTGAGATGGTTTACCGTGAGATAACAAGCGTAAGAAGCTGTTTTTATTGGCTTCCTTTCGCCACTCCGAGAAGAAATTATGCGCGCCCTTTAGAGGAGGGTTTCTGGTGTTAGATCAATGAACTCTTATTCACGACGGAAAACATGCGGTATCTGTGTTCAAGCTCACTAATTGAGCGAAATATATTTATCGATCACACAGCGCTTCCATCATACGCTCGCTCCATAACATAGTTCGTCAGTATCGCTCCACGCACCTCAACTTGTTGTTCCTTAAGCACAGAGAATCCCATGTGCTCAAAGAACGGACGAGCGGTAATACTCACCTCCGAATAGAGCCGTGTCAGCCCTTTTTCTTTAGCTTGCTTGAATACATGCGCCATTAGTGTACGTCCAACGCCCTGCCCTTGATATGCGTGATGACAGAAAAAGTGGTCGACAAGCCCGCTTGATTGAACATCACTATAGCCCACAATGACCCCATCTAACTCTGCGACAAAGGGTTGAATGTCCATCATTTTCTGCAGCCAGATTTCTGAATCAAACTCGTCTGGCGCCCACGCTTTCAGTTGCTGTTCGTTGTAGTCTCGACGGTTAACATTACGTACCGTGTTATAGAAAAGTGCCCAGAGTATTGGTGCATCTTGCTCACGAAAATCACGAATAACAATCATAGTTTTTCTATTAAATCGAACTGCATTAATTGGCCTCGCACACCTGGCTCACCTACTGGGTACCAACCATGCTTGAGGTAGAAACGTTCTCCCGCATCATTACCCGGAATATAACGCAATCTTGCATATACGCAGCCCTCTTCAACAAAGCGTTTGAATAGGAAATCTTGCAATTGCTTACCCAGCCCTTGATGACGAAACTCCGGCAGCAAATAAAACAGGTTGATGTATCCGAATCTATGACCCTCTTCATCGGCTACCGGATACCGACACTCTAATTGCCCGATAATTTGGTCATCTTTGATCACATGAAAAAAACCCGCTTCGGGATCTTCCACTATCGACTTGAACCACAAGGTGATTTCTTGAGTATCGAACCCATTTTGATGACCAAAACTCACCTCATACGCGTCTTGTCGAAATGCAATGCACAAATCCAAATGACGAGATAAATCGACGGGAACAAATTCCATTTAAGCCTTTCCTTTTCTTGCTTAGCTTGCCTATATAGACATTAGTTATTTTATATAACCATAAATTCAAGAATTTTATAATTCAACCGTCGGTCATTTGAAATCATGCTTTTATAGGAGAAGTTATTATGCATGCATCATCTGTTACCCAAAAACCGACTCAATTTGGCTACTACCTAGGCGTATTTGGCGTTGCCTTGGTTCTTATCTGGCTAGGTATTTATAAGTTCACCCCTACAGAAGCCAAGCTAATTGAACCTTTGGTACTTAATCACCCAGCAATGTCTTGGCTGTACAGCATCATCTCAGTTCAAGCAGTTTCTAATATCATTGGTCTGACAGAAATCATCGTCGCACTTGGATTGATCATCGGTTTGAAAAAACCAACCGTTGCCTACTGGTCTGGTATTGCGGCTAGTGTCATCTTTCTTGCTACACTGAGCTTCTTAGTTACGACACCAAACACATGGAAAGTTTCCGACGGTGTTCTAATCGCGAACTTTTTCCTAGTGAAAGATATTTTGTTCCTAGCAATTTCAATCAGTGTGATTGAGAAGAATAAACCGAGCTCGTTTACAAAGGCAGCCGCTTAAGTAACAGGCACTTTTAAAGTGAATGAAGAGGAGCGCCATTTGATAGTGGCGCTTTTAATCAGGCGTAATACAACGCAGTGTTTTTCCATGTCAGCTCCCTTTTTAATCCTTTAAAATCGAACTTGTTAAAGTGCAAATAAAAGTACGCTTTGAAGTCCTTGAAGTTCCCAACTTAAATATCATCTATAAGAATCATACCTCCCCTATCACGCTGATTTAAATAAACATTTAATCTCGACTCATACATAACTACTGGTAAATAGTTACTTCGCTTCGAAAATTTTCATTGGGCAGCTTTTCTGTGATTGGTACGTCTGAAATTTAGCTTGTAATCGAATACACTCCATATGCACCCCGTGCAATAAAAAAGGAATTATATGAAAACGCTAATTTTTGACACGCTTGTCAACCTTGCTAACCAAGGACCTGAACACCACGCAAAGATCCGCCAAAACTTGTATGAGCAACTCGATCTGCCATTTGATAAGCAACTTGCATTGTATGCATGCGCTCTTGGTCCAGCGAGTTCAGGGAAACTGGAAAGCCGTGAAGGAATAGACAACGCAGTAGACAGCGCGATTAGACTGTTAACGACTCCTGAGCGTTAATTTGCTTTTTGTTCTGTGACGGCCCTACTCCCCTAAGGGCCGTTTTTCTTTCCGAGATTTAATCAGAAGTCGTGAGTCGCTGGACTTGTTCTGAGTGTGAGAAGTCGATGCAATAAGCGAGCTCTACCGTCCCTCCTCTTTTCGCTTGATACTGTTCTACCGCTTTACGGTCAATGAGTTCATGAATACCTGCAAACACTTCTATCGATAGATCTGAAAACTCTACGTACCCCTGCATTGCCACTTTCGCGTCTTTTGCCACTTCTGTTTTTGGATAAAACGTGGCGATGCACGAAGCAAGAGCAAAGTTCGTCAACAACTGCTCGTTACTGTGATTTTCAAGCGGACTTGCTCCTACCAATAAACTGTAAAACCAACCGACACACCCTAACCAGACGCTATTTTTCAATGTCTTCATCCTTGAGTCTCATCCAAAAAGTTTAAACTTTAAGCTAGATGCAACCTAACGCACCTTTACGTCTCATTGCACCCAGCATTTGGAATTTGCGACACATTCGAGGAAAGTGATTGTTCATTGGGAGTGAGGACGTCATATGTAATCAAGCCAGCAACGACCTTGCTGGCTTAAGGTTAACGTTTAAGGAATTCGTTCAAGGAGAATGAGTTGAAACCCTATTCAAGAGCGAGCGTGATTCCATCTGTTGTTGATGCCACCTTTGTGGTCACTTGGTAGTTTTTATCTTTAACACTAGAGAGCATGTACCAAGTAGATTGCGCTTTTTCTGGTGTAAAGGTTACACGCATAAAGCCACGCTGTTTAATGTCTGTCCATTGCAGCTCAGAAACCAAATGCGGCAATGTGTACTCCATTTGTGCGATGGCAACGGGCTCTAACGCTAAGTATTCTTCTAAACCCGGAGAGCTAACCGAACTTGTCGCAAACTCGACACCAACAGGGTTATTAGATACATCCTTTAACTCACTGGTCCATGCATTGTGCGTATCACCAGCTAAGCAAACAAAATGACCTTCACTCGCTTTTGCAATCTCATACACTCGCTCTCGCTCAACATAGTACCCATCCCAAGCATCGAGGTTATATGGCAGCTTAATCGTATCTGAGCTTGGATCAGCGAGGTAATTTGAAATCGCACTGTTCACCGTGAGAAGAGCATCCATTTTCTGCTCATCTGTGGCATTGAATAACTGAAACATTGCTAACATAACCGAGCTCGGAAGCTCCATACGCGACATAAGAACTTGCTGCCCAAGAACATTCCATTTGGCGTCTTGGCTATTAAACGCATTCATTAACCAAGCCAGTTGTTCAGTACCAAGTAGCTCCCTATCAGCACTGCGTGATTGCGCTACGAGTCCACCAATCGAATCCATTGTCGGTGCATTAAGCGAAAAGTAGTCCAACGACTGATCTCGCCCAACTAAGCGAGTATCGAGCATCATTAGGTTGATCAAATCACCAAACGAGAACTGACGATAAATCAACATATTCGAAAAGGTATTCTCGCGAACAGGCAACCACTCAGTCCATGCTGCGGCAGCGGCGGCGCGTCTGTCGACAAAACTGCCTTCATTATCTTGATGGTTTTCTGCACCATTTTTCCATGCGTCATTTGCAAGCTCATGGTCATCCCAAACCGCAATCATTGGCAATGCAGCATGCAAAGCTTGGAGATCTTGATCTTGACGGTATTGAGCATAGCGCTTTCGATAGTCATCTAAAGTAATGCATTCGGTACCTTTACTTGGCTCACGCCCCAACCTAGCTGCATCTTCACTGGCATAACCACCAGCGCCATATTCGTAGATGTAATCACCGAGGTGCAAAACTACATCGAACGACTCTGTTTGATGCTGTTTGAGAATCTCTTTATAAACGTTGAAATAACCCGCGGGATAATTTGCGCAAGACACGACAGCCATGGATGCTTTATCTACGCTGCCTTCAGGTAGAGTTTGTGTCATCCCAACGATGCTAGTGGTCTCGCCCACCATGAAGCGGTAGTAATACTGAGTACTCGGGTTGAGGTTTTGCACATCCACCTTAACCGTAAAGTCTCGACTGGTGTCCGTGGTGAAAGTACCGCTTTGCTCAACGGTTGAAAAATCTTCTGCTCTTGAGACCTGCCATGTTACATCCACATAACTGGCGGCGGTGGTCACTCGAGTCCAGATAATCACTTGAGTTTGGGTCGGGTCGCCGCTGGCCACACCGTATTCGAATGATCCCGTGGGAGTCGCATCGCTATCATCGCTACCACAGGCGGTAAGTGTTGTTGCAACGGCTCCTGAAGAGACGGCTTTTATGAAATCTCGACGAGACAATGACATAGTAACTTCCTTTGTTATTGTGTTTTTATTAACGCGCTCGTTCCTGCACGATTTAACCAGCCAGTAGACGCATTATGCTTCTTTGGCTAATTACTCTAAAAAACATTAAGTTAGAAGGTAGTTATGACAATTGCATTTCTTGATGTTACATTTTTGTTAATTTAAGTGTAAATACTCTATATTCATCACACTTCCAACAAATCATGAAGGTATTTATAAATCTGATAGGTAAAACAAAAAAAGCGACCTTTTGACAGGTCGCTTTTGTGTTTGGGGATCGTTCCTTGGGTGTTAGAGCCTCAAATTCAGCACATCTTGCTCGGCAGTTTCTACTTTTAGTTTGCTTCGAGATTCAATGTACTCAATCTGCTTTGAGTCTAACGAATAAGGCATAACTACACGTAATTCATGGATCCCTTCATGTTTTGCTAGCTTCACCAACATCACTAGATTGGATTCATCACTCTGACGTGAAGACATCGATTTTAAGGCAGCATCCCAAAGGCGATCCTCTGGTAAGCTCAACTCCGCGATGTTCTGTTTCCACATCAAGCCAAAAATGGGAGCGATGGTGGCGAATGCCTCCAAGAAGGTCCACTTCTTACTTCCCGTTGCCCCTAGGAAGCTTGTGTAGTCGAATTCAATGCATGTCTTTCCTTGTTGCTCCATCCTATGCCTCGACACTCTGAAATGAGATATACAAAATATCGTTCAATTACTTTGATATAGCAATAGGATATAAAACAATGGTCTTTTATGCCCTAATTTAACCTCAAAAGGAAATATTAAAACCAGCTTTGTAACAAATGGAGTACAGCTTCGCCATATATAAGCATTCAATTGATTAATATTTTAAACGACGAACTAAAACTACGGTGTGCCAAGGCATACCAGTGGATGACGACTATTACGTTCAAAAGACGAATATCGAGTCCTACTTGCGTTTGTGATTAGTCATAATCTATCGAGGTTTCTCCGTAGTCGTGATACCCCTGCACATACAGACCTAAGATGTCATTAAAGTACGAGGTGTCGCTTAGTTCGATTCCGCCTTTACTGTTCCGGTTTAAGTTATTTTACATCGAGCACTCGGCTGGCTTTCTTATATTGCACTTTCCAGCCTGACCATCGTGGTAGCTCCCAGCGTTTTGGGTCACCTTTCCGGTTACCTTCTGTGTAGATGACATGAACCAATTTACGTGACACAAAGTACTCTACGTCGAGTTTTAGTTCAGCTAACACCAGCTTAAGTGGAAACTGTTCTGCAAAATCTTGATATTCCCAATCTGGAATACCTTCGAAAGGGATATCATCCGCGTCAAACAGTTCGATGTCTTCTACACTTTCGACACCAAGCGTTTCCAGCTGTTCGACCAGCCAAGTAGAAAAAGACAAATCATCAAGCATGCTTTTATCAACAGGAGTTTGGTTTAACCCGAGAGCGTTATAGATCTTCCAATGCTGAATTTGTTGCTTTCTTAGTGGCGCAAATCCCGGCAATAGCGCTTGTTCATCAATCATCTCAACAATAGACTGAACCGCCACTTCTCCTTGAAGTGCTTGGTATTCAGTACAAATGGTTCGCCCTGCATAGATCAAATGCATGGTCGCGCGCGGGACTTCTTCTTCATAATTGGTTTCGCCTTGCTGCCATTCGCCAAGTTCTAATTCACGTAGCAGCGCCAAGGAAACAGGTAACATCACAGATGCAAGGTTAAGCGTCTGCTTTACGCCTCTTCCGGGGACACTATGGCTATCGAGTACCAATGCTGCCTCACTTTTATCAGGGAAGCGGCTATTGCGACCGACCACCATTTCCATCAAGCCATTGCCCAAAGCGTCACGGCGTCGTTCTCGACGAACGAAGACCAGCTCAGGATGCAACTTGGCGATTGCTTTGGTCAGTTCATCACGTTTGTATCGCGATGCTACGTCAAGTTCTGGCAATTCAAACACTTCTCGCATCTGTTTCGCCAAGCCTTGTGCTTCTTCAAGTACGCTCACATCAACATTAACGCCGGGAAGTTGCTCTCCTCTCACCAAGCGAATCATCAGCGATGCATCACAACCAAATGGTTCTTCTTGCGCTAGGGCTTCGGCAGACTCACCGCCTTGCAATTGATGCAACTGAGCTGGAACAGAGAGTGCGGCAGCTAAGTCGATCATCGCTTCTTTTTCTGATTTGGTTTGCATACGAGTGACTAAATCAGCAAACAATGCGTCAATAGGTAAGGGGTAAACTTTTTTACCATGCTCGGTTACATCACCTTGTTGGTCTATCGCTTCCATACCTCGCAAGGTTTGGCTCGCGGAGAGCAGCGATTTTTCAGGTAACGCATCAAGAAATTGAAGTTCGGAAAGTCTATAGCCGCAACAAGCAGCCGCAAGCATAGGCTCCACAAGTTCTTCACGATGTAATTCGGGTGGGGTAACCAATTCTAATGGCGCATGTTCACCAAACAGACGAATACACGCCCCTTCTGCAACACGACCAGCACGCCCCATTCGCTGAGCGGCACTGGCTTTGGAGATATGAGTTAATGTCAGAGCTGTGCGTCCGTTTCGTTGCACCGTTCTGCGTTCCAAACCACTGTCGATCACCACGCGGATATTGGGAATGGTCAGCGAGGTTTCCGCCACGTTGGTCGCTAAAACCACTTTGCGTTGATTTTGTACCGTTAATGTACGGTGTCGCTCTTCATCACTCACCGAAGCATGCAGCTTCACAATCATTACGTCATTGATGTTTTGCAGCATTTGCGCGCATTGAGTAATTTCTTTGCGACCCGGTAAGAAAACGAGAATATCGCCCTCTTCGTCTTCCAGCGCTTCCTTCACTGTTCGAACGACATCATTCTCGCAACCCTTTTTGTTCGGCAAGTAACGGCTATCCAGTGAACGGTGGGTAACGGTAACAGGAAAACAACGACCTTCCGATCGCAGCCGTTTGGCATCCAAATAGTTCGCCAGTTTTTCACCTTCTAAGGTTGCTGACGTCACGATCAAGCGGTGTTGCTTTTCTTGCTTTAAAATCGCCGTAAGGAGATCAATGTCCCAGCGACGCTCATGAAATTCGTCCACCATCACGATATCGAAGCTAGCAAGCTTGTCTTCTGCGAACCAACGTAGTGCAACACCAGGCGTCACAAACACGACTTTGGTGTTTTCATCATAGTGAGCGTGAAGCTTAATCGCGTAACCAATCTGCTTCCCTAACGGTTGACCAGATTGATCAGCAAGAAACTCTGCCAATGACGTACATGCGATTCGACGCGGCTCAATGACCAATACTCGACCATGATTAGCAGACCAAAGCGGTAAACGCGTAGATTTACCAGAGCCCGTTTCGGCTTCTACCACCAAATGGTGGTGATTCACGAGTTGGTCAAATTCAGCTTGTAAGCTATCGATAGGCAATTGAGACATAACAAATAAGAACGTGATAATGGATTGCGGGGCATTATACCTGAGTGAGAAATTCCTGCTTTAGGAATCGATTTCATGGTTATGTTTTCTTTCCAGTGACGATATTTTCGTCGGGAACTGAATTTTTTTGCGACATTACGTTGATGTACATCAACGAATGTTTACAACTAAATAGTGAACCCGTTAGAATTTTGCACGCATCCTTCAACCCTACATTTAAGGCACCCAATGAACAACGACAAGCGCCCACTCTATATCCCATATGCGGGTCCGGCTCTTTTAGCGACTCCTCTATTGAACAAGGGCAGTGCGTTCTCTGCAGAAGAACGTAGTTCATTTAACTTGGAAGGTCTTCTACCAGAGACAACTGAAACGATCCAAGAACAGGTAGAGCGTGCGTACCAACAGTACAAAAGCTTTGAAAGCGACATGGATAAGCACATTTACCTGCGCAACATCCAAGATACAAACGAAACGCTATACTACCGACTAGTTCAAAACCACATTTCAGAGATGATGCCTATCATCTACACACCAACTGTTGGTGCAGCGTGTGAGAACTTCTCAAATATCTACCGTCGTGGTCGTGGTCTATTTATCTCATACCCGAACCGCGATCGTATCGATGATCTGCTAAACAACGCAGCCAACCACAACGTTAAAGTTATCGTAGTGACTGATGGCGAACGAATCTTGGGCTTGGGTGACCAAGGTATCGGCGGCATGGGCATTCCAATCGGTAAGCTTTCTTTATACACGGCGTGTGGTGGTATCAGCCCTGCGTACACGCTACCAATCGTACTGGATGTAGGTACTAACAACCCGCAACGTCTAGCAGACCCAATGTACATGGGCTGGCGTCATCCTCGTATCACGGGTCCAGATTACGATGCGTTTGTTGAAGAGTTTATCCAAGCAGTACAACGTCGTTGGCCTGATGCGCTAATCCAGTTCGAAGACTTTGCACAGAAAAACGCAATGCCGCTTCTAGAGCGCTACAAAGATCGCATCTGTTGTTTCAACGATGACATTCAAGGTACAGCTGCGGTAACGGTAGGCTCTCTACTAGCAGCATGTAAAGCGGCAGGCACTAAGCTTTCAGATCAACGTATTACTTTCTTGGGTGCAGGTTCAGCAGGTTGTGGTATCGCCGAAGCGATCATCGCACAAATGGTGTCGGAAGGGATTTCTGATAAGAAAGCGCGTTCACAAGTTTACATGGTTGACCGTTGGGGTCTATTGCAAGAGGGTATGCCTAACCTTCTTGATTTCCAGCAACGCTTGGTTCAGAAGTTCGACAACACAAAAGAGTGGGAAAATGAAGGAAATGGCTTCTCACTTCTTGATGTGATGCACAACGCGAAACCAACAGTGCTGATCGGTGTATCGGGTGCTCCGGGTCTGTTCAGTGAAGAAGTAATCAAAGAGATGCACAAACACTGTAAGCGTCCGATCGTGTTCCCATTGTCGAACCCAACTAGCCGTGTAGAAGCAACGCCAAACGACATCATTCGTTGGACAAACGGCGAAGCATTGGTTGCAACAGGTAGCCCATTCGAGCCAGTGGTTCATGAAGGTCGTTCTTACCCTATCGCACAATGTAACAACAGTTACATCTTCCCGGGTATTGGACTTGGTGTTCTGGCGGTAAATGCGAAGCGTGTAACCGATGAAATGCTGATGGAATCAAGCCGAGCGTTGGCAACATGTTCGCCATTAGCTATCAACGGCAACGGTGCCCTACTTCCACCACTAGAAGAAATTCACTTGGTATCGAAGAAGATTGCATTCGCTGTTGCGAAGAAAGCAATTGAGCAAGGCGTTGCGCTAGAAATCACCGATGAAGCGTTAAACGATGCCATTGACCAAGCGTTCTGGCAGCCAGTTTATCGCCGTTACAAACGTACAGCATTCTAAATTTTGCTACGCTTTGTATAATAATTAGCCCTCGCATTGCGGGGGCTTTTGTTTTTTATGCTTTTTTTTCTCATCCTAACCGTATTTTGGCATAAATGGGCTTCTCTCTTTTCATTTCTATCAGATATGATGAGGGATACACATTGAAATTAGGACATCGAACGTTTTGCTGTTTTCCCGCATAAAGTCAAAGTGGAAGCTTAAATTCTCATGGAAGCGTCTGGCTTTGGTTTTGTCGATCTCTTTAATCGGTCTCCTCGTCACCGTTATCGCCATAGACCGTTGGGTTGTGCTACAAGCACAAGAACAAATTTTTACCGACTACGAGCAAGTACCTGAGCATGAAGTCGCCGTTGTTCTTGGTACCAGTAAATACATTGGTAAGGTGCTCAACACCTATTACACACACCGAATCAATGCGGCTATTGAGTTGTACAAACAAGGCAAAGTGAAGCAATTTTTGTTGAGTGGGGATAACGCTCACCGCTCTTACAATGAACCTTGGACAATGAAACGAGACTTACTGAAAGCTGGTGTGCCGGAGGAGGTCATCCATCTCGATTACGCAGGATTTCGTACTTTGGATTCGATTGTTCGAGCAAAGAAGATTTTTGCCTCTGAGCGCTTCCTAATTGTCACACAGCGATTCCACTGTGAGCGTGCTCTTTTCATTGCCGATGCATACAATATCGACGCGCAATGTTTGGCAGTAGCAGGTCCAACGGCAAGCAAGCAAAAACTCAACATGCGCACTCGTGAACTTATGGCTCGTGTAAAAGCATTCTTAGATCTGTACGTAATGCATACTCAACCGCGCTTTCTTGGTCCTCAAGAGCCAATCGTTGCCGTGGAAGAGGTACCAGAAACCATCGATAACGAACGTAATATCCCTGTGCAGTAAACTCTATGAGATGTCGTTTATTTCAACCACTCAGCCATGCATTACACACCGATAACAATTCATTAAAAGTAAATGGGTAGCTTTCTACCCATTTCTAATTCCCAACCTCACACTTTCTTGCTCGACCGTCGATTCAGACAAAATTACCTTTCGCATTCGCAGTAACATTTAATCAATAAATAACTACAAGTCAGTTACTTTGCCATAAAAAACCAACACTAAGGCAATGCAAAAGGAGCACAACCATGACCGCACTCGCTGTGACATTGAAGAACTGGTTCTTCACTCGCAACAGCATGATATTAACGTCTAATGTCCTGCTGTTCGCTATATTGTTCAACACCCTACCCTTTGATCCTCAAGTCGTAACTGGCTTGTGTATTTTGATTTTCGTAGCTGTACTTTGGTTAACGGAAGCAATCCATGTGAGCATCACGGCCCTTTTGATCCCGCTACTCGCGGTATTTTTAGGGGTCTTTAATACGCAAGCCGCACTGAACAACTTCTCTAACTCGATCATCTTCTTGTTCTTGGGTGGATTTGCTCTTGCCGCTGCCCTTCATAAACAAAAGCTCGATCAAGCCATCGCCGATAAAGTGTTGCTCATCGCACGCGGTAAGATGTCAGTTGCTGTGTTTATGTTGTTTGGTGTTAGTGCCGGTCTTTCAATGTGGATTTCAAACACCGCAACCACAGCCATGATGTTGCCATTGGTTCTAGGTGTAATGAGCAAACTGGATGCGAAGAAAAGTCACAGTACCTACTTGTTCGTTCTACTGGGCATTGCTTACAGCGCCTCTATTGGTGGCATTGCAACGCTAGTTGGTAGCCCACCGAACGCTATCGCAGCGGCAGAAGTCGGTTTGAGTTTTACAGAGTGGATGGAACTAGGTTTACCAATTTCATTGATTCTCATGCCTATCGCTATCTTGGTCCTTTACACCATGACTAAGCCTGATTTGAGCCACAAGTTCGAACTTGACCACCAGCCTGTTGAGTGGACAAACGGCAAAATGATCACGCTAGCAATCTTCCTATTGACGGTTACTTTGTGGATTTTCAGCAAACCAATCAACGCGATGCTAGGTGGCTTTGCTAAATTCGATACCTTAGTGGCAATCGGTGCAATTCTTTTGCTTGGTGCGTCACGAGCAGTGGAATGGAAAGATATTGAGAAAACCACCGATTGGGGCGTACTGATCTTGTTCGGCGGTGGTATCTGTCTGAGCAATGTGCTTAAAGCGACAGGAACAAGCGTATTCCTAGCAAATGGTCTAGCTGGATTCCTAGAGCAAGCAGGCGTGCTACTGACTATCTTAGCCGTTGTCGCATTCGTCGTTTTCTTAACTGAGTTTGCAAGTAACACGGCGAGTGCTGCACTGTTGGTGCCTGTATTTGCAACCATTGCTGAGGCTCTTGGTCTATCGCCAGTGATTCTATCTGCGCTAATCGCTGTTGCTGCGTCTTGTGCCTTCATGCTTCCAGTAGCAACACCACCAAATGCTATTGTTTTTGCAACGGGTCATATTAAACAGAAAGAAATGATGCGAATTGGTATGGTTCTGAACATCGCATGTATTGGTGCACTAACGCTGTTCGCTTGGTTGTTCTGGTAACAACGAGGTTCTGGAAAAACGCAGAGAGCTACATCATGCGCAGCTCTCTGTCGTCAAAGTCTAGCACTACAGCTGCTGTTCTCGGTAATCATATGAATACCTAGCTACTACCCCATAGTCATGTTCAGCAGTTTCCCTTTTGGTGGTCGGTCGGCCACCTTTTTTCTTCTCTGTATTTCTCTGTCTAAGGCTGGATTTAAGACGCCACATCTGACTTCATTTGCATGCCGTAATTCACTTCGATTCGGTTGCGACCATTGCGCTTAGCTAAGTAGAGCACTTCGTCTGCACGAGCCATCGTCTCAGAGACTCGTTCATTTTGCATCTGAGCGACACCGATACTGCACGTCAAAGGTTCACCATGAACCCACAAGTGACTTTCAACATTCTGTCTTATGACTTCTGCTTTTTTCACCGCTTGTTCCACATTGGTGTCTGGGCAAAAAACCACAAACTCTTCCCCACCCCATCGAACCAGGCGATCTTCGGGTTGAATCGAACTTGAGATTACCATGACGAACTCACGCAGAATATCATCACCCATCTGGTGACCGTACTTGTCGTTCACACGTTTGAATTTATCTAAGTCCATATACAAAATGGAAAATGAGTCGTGCCCCCATCGAACCTGTCGAGCTTGCTGTTCTAGCCAACTTTGTACCGCATGACGGTTCATCGCTCCAGTCAATGCATCACGGTGCGCCAGTTCAGCGAATTCATAATTTTGCGCACGTAACGTGTTGTTAACTTTCTCTAGATGACGATGACGTTTTTTCGCTTTGTTGTAAGCCATTTTGTTCTTTCGCATCTCGTGCAGTGAAAATGCCAAACCTAATGCCATCCAGGAGAACAATAAAACAAACAACAGCGTTGATTGCTGGACGTACGCACCTTCAAACTCAATTTTGTCGATCACGATCTTATGTTTACCAAGCGCCGCACCTGCACCTGTCGCTAAATCAATGCGTGTAATGTTAGAAAACTCCGGAGCAGAGTGCTCAATAGCAACATCATTGTCATTCAACCACCATGTCATGACTTGAAGGTTCTTAATTGGAATCTCAATAATCTCACTGAAATCGGAAGGAGAAAACTGCATACCATTGTATTTAATGGTGTATTCATCCGTTGGTATTGAGTAGGCAGAGTTAAAGTTTCTTAAATACAAACGTAGATTTTTGCTTGGGCTTTGCCCATCACCAGCAGCCTCGTAACGGATCTTCAAACGGACCGTGTGGTAACTAGAAAGATCCAACCCCTTGGTTGCTTCTTTTACATCGGTGTACACGGAAATTCCACAGTATGGCCATGCGTACTTACTCTCTTTGAGATCGCAATTTAAAGTCAAACTGTGGTTTTGATAGGTAATATCTGACTCACTCAGACCGCCCGCAATAGCGTCATTGGTTACATGGATATTGAACTTGTCTGGTGTAACTTCAAGTTTGCGGGTGTCACCAAGCAAGCTATATAACGCCACCAAACTGATGGTGCATATCGATAATGCAAAAATTAATCTATGTATCCATTTCATCACGACCAACCTAGTTACTGAGTATCATTCTGTTTATATCGACCAATGTACTGAATGTTATTTCACTTTTCAAATAAAGTTATTTATCAAGCCAAAAAGTGATTTTTAACTCAAATTCTCACTATTGATACATTGCATATGGTTATACAACATGATCTTGCTCCAAAGTAGCCTGTGTATTTTCATTTAGGTGCTTGTGCGAAGCACTTCAAACCCTAATAGAGTACATCGATTAAAAAACCAACAAAGAACACTCAAATCCCGCAACTTCGCTCCCTCTTCCTGCCTATCGAGCCCGGTTCGGTATATACTGTGCAAAAACACAATAATGAGTAATGTCATGTCAATAATTGCTACTGGTACGCTAAGTAAGATGCGTGCTTCTCTAGACGGTGCCGTAAGTTACCGTTTACCTGTCGGTGATGAAGAAGTGGATCTAAGTCCGTTTCTTGGTCAAACACTTACCTTGACTCACACTGGCAATATTTACTGCTGCTCTTGCGGTAAGAAAACTAAGAAAAGCTATTCTCAAGGCCACTGTTTTGTTTGTATGAAAAAGTTAGCGAGTTGCGACATGTGCATCATGAAGCCAGAAACTTGTCACTACGAGCAAGGTACCTGCCGTGAACCTCAATGGGGGGAAGAGAATTGCATGGTAGACCACTTCGTTTACCTGTCGAATACGTCAAGCTTGAAAGTTGGTATCACACGTCATACTCAAATCCCAACCCGCTGGATCGATCAGGGTGCGACGCAAGGCCTACCGATCTTCAAGGTGAAAACCCGCCATATCTCTGGTCTGATTGAAGTAGAATTAGCGAAACACATTGCCGATAAGACGAATTGGCGTACTCTATTAAAAGGTGATGGAGAACCAATTGAGCTACAAGAGCGTTTTGTAGAGCTACTGCCATTGGTGGAAGATAAAATTGCAGAGATTAAGCAACAATACGGTGATGATGCTATTGAAGTATTAAGTGAGAACATCACTTCCCTGAGCTACCCAGTTCAGCAACATCCAACAAAAATCACTTCACACAACTTTGATAAGAACCCTGTCGTCACTGGCACGCTGCAAGGCATTAAAGGTCAATACCTAATCTTTGATACTGGGGTGATTAACGTACGTAAATTTACTTCGTATGAGATTGAAGTGAGCGAATAAGCCTCGATTAATTGAATTTAGAGAAACGAAAAAGCTCGAGCCAAGTGCCCGAGCTTTTTGTTCTTTGAGTTTTCGATTCTTACACGTCGAGTATGCTCTCTAACACATCAAATAACATATCGATCTCAGCTGTGGTGTTGTAGTGCATACAACCAATTCGCACCACGCCACCAGATTCTTCGAGCCCCAATTGGCGAACCAACCCGAGTGCATAGAAGTGCCCGTTCCAAACGCAGATATTGTGCTCACCCAACGTTTTAGCAATGAACTCTGGAGCGTATTTATCAAACGTAAGAGCAAACGTGGGTGTCCTCAGTTGGCTACTTTCATCGTTAATACCAAACAGATTCACCCCATCAAGCGCACTCAGACGCTGTAAGAAATGCGCACTTAATTGCTGTTCATGCTGATTATATAACGCGTAGCTTTGCTCTAAACGCTGACGAAGTGATGCACCTTCATCACCAAATTGCGCTAAGTATTCGATAGCAGCAGTCACGCCTGCTAAACCTTCAAAACTCTGCGTTCCTGTTTCGAAGCGTCCTGGTCCAATATTCGTTGCAGGTTCCACTTTATACGGTTTGATACTGTGCAACCATTGGTCAGCAATGTAAGCGATACCGACATGTGGTCCAAAAAACTTATATGCGGAACACGCCAAGAAATCACACCCTATAGCTTGCACATCGACTAAGTGGTGCGGCGCATAATGAACAGCATCCACATAAACCTGAGCACCAATGCGATGCGCCAGTTCTACCACTTGATGAATGTCGACAATTGAGCCGGTGGTATTCGATGCGTAAGTCACAGCGACTAAGCGAGTTTTTTCGCTCAGCAGACTTTGCAGATGTTCTAGATCTAACGTACAGTCATGTTCGTTGATTCTCACTTGGTGAACAATGACGCCTTTGTCTTCTGCGGCTTGCTGCCAGCTCGATACATTGGAGTAGTGATCTAATGCCGAGACAATGATTTCATCTCCCTCTTTCCAATCGCGACTGATCGCACGACTTAATTGGAAAGTCAGTGACGTCATATTGGCACCAAAAACGATATTACCGGATGAAGGTGCATTGAGCAGTGCTTGCGCAGACTCACGAGCGGATTGCATAACGTCAACCGTCGCTTGACTCGAGAAATAGTGCCCACCGAGATTAGAGTTAAAATGCCCAAGGTAACTCACCATACTGTCTAACACCGACTGCGGTACCTGTGAACCACCAGGACCATCAAAAAACGTTACTGGACGGTCGTTATGGTATTGCGCCAATGCCGGAAACTGCTCTCGAATTTGATTAAGATTGAAGTTCATTTCGTTTGTCCGTCGCTGTCAGTACAAATACATCCATGTGACCTTCTTGATCATTAATCACTGAGCGAATTGGAACGGCGTTGTGCCACAGTTTGCTGTCTGCCAGCATTGCTACTTCCCCATTCTCCAGCACTTTACGGAAGAAAGGCGCTTGATTGTGGCTGCTGTAAAGCATGATGTCCCCGCCCATGATGTTGTGACGTCCCACGCCGACAAGCGCGATATGGTCAAAGCCATCTTGGTGCACGCCTTCGGGAGCAACTTGAGTTTCATCATAAATCGCTGTGATTCGAATCTGGTGAATTTCGATTTCCTGACCTTCTGGTAGGTGATTAGCATTAACAAACAACGCGCACATTTCACGGAAGCCGTCACTTGAAAGAATACCTTTCTCAATCGGCTCAAATTGACGAACGACATCACCTTGAAAGCGGTTGATATCCGATGACTGAACAAAGCTGTTCTTATTTAAATCAATCACTTGACCATTTTCAAACCCCACGACGGAGTAGCGGCGTAAACGATACTGACCATCGGCATGTTCTGTCCGAGGTAGTCCTTCAAAGGAAGGAGAAAGTTGCTCAATCGCGGCCATGCTGAGCTGAGTTAAATGTAGGGTGTTCTCACGTGAATGTAACATCATTGGCTCCTTTAATGAGGCACATCTAGTTTGTTTTGATTAACATTTAATTTACATTCTAGGATACGCAAATATTCTGCAATTACCAGAATTTGACGTTGATAGCTTCAACAAAAACAAAAAAACAACATACATATCTAATATTTTGTAAAATATCAGTCTAAACATTCATAACAGAGCATTGACAACATTTGAAACTAGAACTCTCCACTATGAATAGAATTTTATTCTGGAATGGCACACTCGATGATATACCCAAGTGACTTCAAGATGCAGGATTCAGAGCGTTGTCATTGATTCGAGTTCAAGGAAAACAACACCGCGTAATAGCCAGCTCTTTCCAAGTTGTTTGACGCAGAAATCGAGGCAATGACACGCTCCCGAAGGGCGAGTTGTCTTGGCTTGTATACTTTGTTGCCGATTCTTGATTTAGAGTGACTAGATCTTTAAATCGTCGCCGCGTCTACAAACCAAGTCATTCTCGCTGAACCTAGCATCTCGAGGTTACTTGGGTATAAACATCAGCAAGTTCTAACCTATAACCAATAATTCGGTTGGCTCCTTTCGTTTATGCTTTTAAAGCACTAAGAATTTCCATACAATCGGAGAAAATGTTCAGCCCTCTATGGAGCCATAATGAGCGACGTAAAACACTGTAAACTATTAATTCTTGGTTCTGGTCCAGCAGGTTACACCGCAGCAGTCTACGCAGCGCGTGCCAATCTAAACCCTGTGCTTGTGACGGGAATGCAGCAAGGTGGTCAGCTAACGACCACAACAGAAGTAGAAAACTGGCCTGGTGATGCAGAAGGTCTTACTGGTCCTGGTTTGATGGAACGTATGAAAGAGCACGCAGAACGATTCGAAACAGAAATCGTGTTCGATCACATTAACGAAGTGGAATTGTCTCAACGTCCATTCCGTCTAAAAGGTGACTCTGGTGAGTACACTTGTGATGCGTTAATTATCTCTACCGGCGCATCAGCAAAATACCTAGGTCTTGAATCTGAAGAAGCATTCAAAGGCCGTGGTGTATCGGCATGTGCAACCTGTGATGGTTTCTTCTACCGTAATCAAAAAGTAGCGGTAGTGGGTGGTGGTAACACAGCGGTAGAAGAAGCGCTTTACCTATCAAACATTGCCTCTGAAGTTCACCTGATCCACCGTCGCGACTCATTCCGCGCTGAAAAGATCCTCGTGAAGCGTCTGATGGATAAAGTAGAAAGCGGTAACATCATTCTTCATACTGATCGCACTCTAGATGAAGTGCTAGGTGACGACATGGGCGTTACTGGCGTTCGTATCAAAGATGTGAACAGCGGTGCGACCGAAGATCTCGAAGTAATGGGCGCATTCATCGCAATCGGTCACCAACCAAATACACAGATCTTTGAAGGTCAGGTAGACATGAAAGATGGTTACATCATCGTTCAATCTGGTCTTGAAGGAAACGCAACACAAACCAGCATTAAAGGTGTGTTCGCAGCGGGTGATGTGATGGATCATAACTACCGTCAAGCTATTACCTCTGCAGGTACTGGTTGTATGGCTGCACTGGATGCAGAACGTTTCCTAGACGCACTTACTGACAAATAACTTTTCACATTTGTGTCATATCCTTAAAACCCAGCGGTATTCCCGCTGGGTTTTCTTTTGTATACTACCGCCTCATTAAAACAATTATCATTAAGCCTTCACGATGGATAAGAAAAAGCAAAGCAGCTTGAATAAGTGGCTTAAGCAACAAAGTAAGTTAGCCAAGCGCTGGCTGATGGTTGCGATAGGCCTAGGCGTACTATCAAGCGTGTTTTTATTGGCTCAAGCAGCCCTGCTCGCCTCCATTCTCCACCAGTTAATCATTGAGCATGTCGACAGAAGTGAACTTGTTTGGCACTTCGTCGGATTAGGTGTCACCGTTGTTGGTCGCGCAGCCTGTACTTGGGGACGCGAAATTGCGGGATACCGTTGTGGTGAACAAATCCGAGTTTATATTCGTCAACTGATTCTCGATAAAGTCCACCAACTTGGTCCTGCTTACATCAAAGGCAAGCCAGCGGGCAGTTGGGCAACTCTGATTTTAGAGCAAGTAGAAGATATGCAAGATTTCTTCTCTCGCTACCTTCCACAAATGTCGTTGTCTGTATTGGTGCCTTTCATCATTCTGGTGGTGGTCTTCCCTATTAACTGGGCAGCGGGTTTAATTTTCCTAGTAACTGCGCCATTGGTCCCAATGTTCATGGCCTTGGTTGGTATGAAAGCCGCTGACGCAAACCGCAAGAACTTCAAAGCGCTACAACGTCTTTCTGGGCATTTCTACGACCGCTTACAAGCGATGACAACGATTCGTTTGTTCGATCGCACTAAGTCAGAAACCGAGACATTAAAAGGGGCATCAGAAGTCTTCCGTACACGTACGATGGATGTCTTGAAGATTGCCTTTCTATCTTCTGCCGTGCTTGAGTTCTTCACTTCGATTTCAATTGCGATTACTGCGGTATACTTCGGTTTCAGCTACATCGGTGAACTGAACTTCGGCTATTACGGCGCTGGCGTAACCCTCTTCGCCGGTTTGTTTATTCTGATCCTTGCGCCTGAATTCTATCAACCACTGCGCGATCTAGGCACTTTCTATCATGCGAAGCAGCAAGCAGTCGGTGCAGCAGAAAGCATCGTTGAGTTCTTAGAGCTAGACGTTGACCAAGTGAAAGACGGCAATAAAGTCGTTGAGCAAAACGCAGCGATTCACATCGAAGCCAGTGACCTTGTTATCTTCAGTCCAGAAGGCAAACAACTCGTCGGTCCCCTAACCTTCTCTTTAGACGCCAACCAAAGCACGGCATTAGTTGGCCCTAGTGGTGCAGGTAAAACCAGCTTAGTGAACACCATCCTTGGCTTTATGCCATACAAGGGCAGTCTGAAAGTTAACGGTTGTGAATTATCTGAGTTGGACTTGTCTACATGGCGAAAAGCCATCAGTTGGATTGGGCAAAACCCGATGCTTTTACATGGCAGCATTCGTGACAACGTCACCTTGGGCAAACAAGATATTCAAGACCAACAAGTCCATTCAGTACTCAACGACTCTCACGCCGCAGAGTTTGTTGAAATGCATGGCTTGGACTACCAAATTTCTGACCGCTCCGGTGGTCTATCTGTTGGTCAGGCACAGCGTCTTGCACTTGCGCGTGCGATGCTACAAAACGGGCGTTTTTGGTTACTCGATGAGCCAACCGCCAGCTTGGATGCTCGGAGCGAGAAACTTGTGATGGAAGGCATCGGTAAATACACCGAATCCACCACTAACTTGATGATCACTCACCAATTGGCACCACTGCAAAATGTGTCTCAGATTTTGGTGATGCAAGAAGGTCAAATTGTCCAACGTGGTGATTACGAAACTCTGGCGTCTCAAGATGGTTTATTTAAAGAAATGTTGGCTGCCAACCTAGCTCAACGTGAATCAGACAAGGGGAACTTAGATGCGTGATTTACTCCCTTATCTAAAACTGTATAAAAAGCACTGGTTTGGTTTGTCGCTGGGTATGCTACTGGCTTTCCTAACACTGGCCGCTTCCATCGGTCTGCTAACCTTATCAGGCTGGTTTATTTCAGCTGCTGCTGTGGCAGGATTGACCATAGCTCGCGAGACCTTTAACTACATGTTGCCTGGCGCAGGTGTTCGTGGTGCGGCAATGGCACGTACGGCAGGTCGTTGGGGTGAACGAGTGGTTAGCCACAATGCGACCTTCAAGCTACTAACGGATCTACGTATCTTCTTCTTCAAGAAGCTTGCGCCGTTGATCCCCGGTCGTGTTTCGACTTTGCGTGATGCAGACTTACTAAACCGTCTAGTGGCGGATGTAGATGCAATGGATCATGTTTATTTGCGTCTTATCAGCCCTGTGATTGTTGGCGTATTCGGCATCTTGTCGCTAACCGCAGTGCTTGCTTTCTTTGACTGGCATCTTGCCTTATTGCTTGGCGGTATTCTAACGGTAATGCTGTTAGTGTGGCCGGTACTGTTCTACAAACTGGGTAAGCATAACGGCGAACATCTGACACAAAATAAAGCACAGCTACGCGTGGCAACATTAGACTGGTTGCAAGGTTACAGCGAACTAAGCTTATTCGGCGCAGAAGAGCGCTACCGCAATGTGATTCTTGAGAAGCAAAAACAACTGCTATCCAACCAGTTTGTCAACGCGAACCTAACGGGCATGGCGTCTGGCCTGCTGATGCTAGCGAATGGTTTAACGCTCGTTGCGATGCTGTGGTTTGCTGCGGATGGCGTTGGTGGTCGTGCGCCAGATCCTTGGATTGCGCTGTTCGCATTTGCCACCATGGCGAGCTTTGAAATTCTGATGCCAATCGCCGGTGCTTTCCAATACCTAGGTCAAACACTGACTTCAGCACGTCGATTAAACGAAATCACGCTAGCTGAACCAGACGTTATCTTCCCTGAACGTTCTAAACGCGAAGATAAGCCGTTAGATATTGAGTTCAGTAAGGTAGATTTCACCTACCCTGATGGTCAGCAAAAAGTACTGAAAGATCTAACGCTATCACTGCCACTGGGCTCGAAAACGGCGATTGTTGGTCAAACTGGTTCAGGTAAATCAACACTTATTCAATTGCTTTGTCGCTACTGGGATGTAAACCAGGGTCAAGTGAGCATCGGTGGCGCACCTCTGCAAGATTGGAGTGAATCTGATCTGCGCGCGGCAATCACAGTAGTAAGCCAACGTGTTGATGTTCTTAATGGCACATTGCGTGACAACCTGCTGCTTGCAGCCCCTGAAGCCACGGACGAGCAGCTAGCTGATATTCTGACCAAAGTGGACTTGGCGAATCTCTTAGAAGAGCCAGGATTGAACGCTTGGTTAGGTGATGGCGGACGTCAACTGTCTGGTGGTGAAAAGCGTCGAATTGGTATTGCGCGCGCTCTATTGCGTGATGCCCCAATCCTACTTCTTGATGAACCAACTGAAGGTCTAGACAAACGCACAGAGCAAACGGTAATGGCACTGTTCAAAGAGCACTTTGCGAACAAAACCGTGGTATTTATCACCCACCGTTTGATTGAGCTAGAGAGTATGGACAACATCTGTCTGATGGAGCAAGGCGAGATCATCGAACAAGGTAGCCACCAAGCGCTACTAGCTGAGAAAGGTCGTTACCACCAGCTATTACAATCTCTGTAGTCTGGAATTAACATAAGCAAAGGGCTCATCCATTGATGAGCCCTTTTTTATACCAATCACAGTAAGCAAGTGTTCAAAGTTAGCGCAGGAAAAACGCTTGAGAACAAGGCTAAAATTTTCGATAAGTAGTTACTCTACAATTAACTTACTTTGAAACGAAAAGTAAACAAAGTTATCAAGCGTTATAACCAGCTAGAATGACCAGTTATTTGCTACGATTGGTATTACTCTCACAGTTCCCAAAGCAAGAGTAAACTCAATTATCGACCAGATTTCGCAAGGTACGCCGACATTTCAGCCTCTGGCACCATGCCGCCACCCGTAGCCCAAACTAGGTGAATGGCATTCTTCATCTTATCTTCACTAAATTGCATTCGAGCTTGGTAAACTTGGTCTTGTGAAACGTGAACTGCCCCCATCATGCCCGCCAACGCAGAAGGCTCTAAACGAATGTCTTCTTGTTCACTTAGCTCACCCAGATGATGGTACATGCGCTCATCCGTCATGGTGTAGTAACCATCAAGCAGTCTTTCCATTGCTCGTCCCACAAAACCAGACGCACGCCCTACCGCTAGACCATCAGCGGCAGTAATGTTGTCGATACCAAGATCTTGCACCGCGATGTCATCATGTAAACCAGTGTGCACCCCAAGCAGCATACACGGAGAGTGTGTCGGCTCCGCGAAGATACAATGAACGTGGTCACCAAATGCCATCTTCAAGCCAAACGCCACACCACCAGGGCCACCGCCCACCCCACAAGGTAGGTAAACGAACAGAGGGTGCTCCGCGTCAACGATGATACCCATATCATCAAACTGTTGCTTCAAGCGTTCGCCTGCAACGGAATAACCTAAGAACAAGGTCTGAGAGTTCTCATCATCAATAAAGAAGCAAGTTGGATCTTTCTCCGCTTCTTTGCGTCCCTGCTCTACAGCAACACCGTAATCTTGCTCGTACTCCACCACGTTTACGCCATGAGAACGCAGCTTATTTTTCTTCCACTCTCGTGCATCCGCTGACATATGAACCGATACCGAGAAGCCAAGTTTTGCACTCATGATGCCGATAGACATACCTAGATTCCCTGTCGAACCTACGGCAATGCTGTACTGCTGAAAGAACTGACGAAACTCTTCACTGAACAATTTGCTGTAATCATCACTTTCACTTAGAAGCCCAGCTTCAATCGCCAACTTCTCTGCATGTGTTAGCACTTCATAGATGCCACCACGCGCCTTTATTGATCCTGAAATAGGCAAATGACTGTCTTTTTTCAGCATCAAACGTCCAAGAATTTGAGTGCCATATTGCGCTTCCAAGCAGGACTTCATCTTGTCGATGTCAACAACGTTCGATTCAATAATTCCGTTAGAAGCCGCCGTTTCTGGGAAGGCTTTCATTAAGTATGGAGCAAAGCGTTTTAGTCGTTCACTCGCGTCTTTGATGTTGGCTGCACCTAAACCAACGTACGGCAGACCTTCTTCAAGTGTGGTGATATTTGGGTTGAACCAAACCACCTCTTCTAACCCAATGAGTCGCTCAACCAAAGGGAATTCTGCTACTAGTGCGTTTACGTTATGCGTAGTCATTATTGTTTACCTTTATTAGATCATGTACGACAGAAGGAATGTGCCTGCTAATGCTACAAAAGAGGCAATGAATGTCGCTGTCGTGTAGTACTTGAAGATTTCTGTCATCGTGGCTCCGCAATATTGCTTCACCAACCAAAAGAGCGAATCGGTCACTATCGTACAACCAATTGCGCCAGAGCCTATAGCCAGAGTAATGATTTCTGGGCTTACGTTCGGATAAAGTGGGAGTAATGGAGCCACAATTGCCGTCGCGCCCATCATGGCAACGGTGGCAGAGCCCACTGCCGCATGCAGAATAATCGCGACAAGCCATGCAAGAAGGATCGGATGCATATCGAGATTAGAAAGTAACTGTGCCAATACATCCGCCAAACCACTGCCCTTTAATACGCCGTTGAATGCACCACCAGCGCCAATAATCAGCAAGATGTTGGCAATCGAAGAAAATGCACCTTCCGTTTTCTCAAGCAGTACACTCATGCCCATGTTCTGCTTAATACCTAACATGTAATAAGCAACAAAAGCGGCGATAAACATTGCTGTAATTGGGTTGCCGATAAACTCCAAAGTGGTGTAGAGCACAGAGCCTTGTTCCATATTGAGTTCTGCCGCCGTTTTTAACAGCATCAGCGCAATAGGTAACATCACGGTGAATAGCGTCGCCCCCAAAGATGGTAATTGTGCTTCATCTTTCACTTCTAGTGAGGTGAACTCTTCAGGTACGGTTTTGAAAGGTAGACGAGCACCCATCATCTTCAAGAACAGCGGACCGCCAACTAAAGACGCAACCAAACCTATGAGTAAGCCATAGAAAATCACAGAACCGATATCAGCACCAAGCTCATTGGTCACAAACAATGCGGCGGGGTGTGGAGGAACAATACAGTGCACTGCCATCAAGGCGGTACAAAGCGGAATGGCGAGATTTAAAAGTGAGGTATTGGTTTTTTTCGCAATCGAAAAAGCCAGTGGAATTAACAGCACTACGCCAACTTCCACGAATAGAGTAATTCCGCAAACAAGGCCGATTAACACCATAATGACTTCAGGTGATAGCCAGCGAATCTTTTGTAGGGTAAGCCCAATTCGCTCAGCCGCCCCAGACACTTCCATCATCTTGCCAAGTATGGTGCCTAAACCAATCACGACAGCAAGAAAACCAAGAGTGCCGCCAATGCCACTTTCGATAGCACTGACCATCTCTAAAGGTTGCATGCCCATCATCCCACCAACGTAAAAACTGGCGAGTAACAGCGCTAAAAAAGGATGGAGTTTAAACTTAACGATCGCAAAAACGATCATTAAGATACTCGTTATGAGGGTAGTAATGACCCAAAGGTTGGATTCCATGTTCAGACCTATGTTGTTGTTTTAATTGACTGCAATTAAACGAGGAATCCATAGCCCTGACAAACGATCAAAACTCACCTTTAGATGAAGTAAACTTAAACAAAAGCGTGATTTATACGACGTTTAGTGAATTTTTCGACCAATAGGTGAATCCAACTATAACAACGCCGTTATTATGTGTTCTATCAAGTTCGACTCAATAACGCACATGTACACCAGAGATAATATTTTCGCCAAGAACCAACGCATCAATAGTTTTCAACTTTCCAAGCTTCATACTTTTGAAGTGGCAGCACGACACTGTTCATTTTCTCTTGCAGCAGAAGAACTCTCCATGACGCCCAGCGCCATCTCTCACCGTATCAACAAGCTAGAAGAAGAACTTGGCATTGCCTTATTTACCCGCTCTCACCGAAAAATCACGCTCACTGAAGAAGGGGAACGTATTTATCTCGCCTTGAACAGAACGCTCAACGAGTTAAACCAAGAGGTCATGGAAGTCAGAAATGGCGAAGTCTCCGGAGAGCTGACGATTTACTCCCGCCCTTCTTTTGCACAATGTTGGCTTGTGCCTAGGTTGTACCTATTTAAGCAAAAGCACCCTTCCATCGAGCTGAATATTCTTACTGGCAATGAGAACGTCAATTTCCAAGGTTATGGCATCGATGCCGCGATCTATTTCGATGAGCAAATGCCAGAAAAGTTGTGGTCGAAAGAATTGATGAGCGAAGAGATAATCCCGGTCTGCACTCAAACATATGCAGAACAATTTAACCTATTTGAAAAGCCAGCGAATTTGGTAAACGCCACCCTACTTCACGACAACCAAGCATGGGATTACAACTCCCATCACGATGAATGGACACTGTGGGCAAAGCAAAATGGCATAACAGACATTGACGCTATTCCAAGCATTTCATTCGACCGATCCGATTTAGCCGTCAGTGCTGCTATGCACAATGCGGGGGTTGCTATCGGTCGATTATCGCTGGTGGAAAAACGACTTAAATCCGGCGAACTGATCACCCCTTTTAGAAACCAAACTCTGCAATGCAAACAGAAATATTATGTCGTTACGGCTAACGAAAAACATTCTCGAAAGCTTGAGCTTTTTATTAACTGGCTAATTGAGCAAATCAGTATAACGAGAATATAAGAGAAAACGATTCAGAAGATCTATTACTTCACGCGCCGATTTCGCGTCACAAATAAATGTTAAGGCTGACTGAAAAACCAGCGCCTTCATTAGAAAGCGCTGATGCTTGAGCTTTGTCTGTCTCTCCCTATAATGACCCAACAATCAATACCCCAAACAGAACAAACTTGGTGAGGTAGTTAATGTTCGGTGATTATCTAAAGCAATTGAGATATCAACTTGGATTAACGCAAAGGGAGCTTGCGACAAAATTAAACTTGGCAAATCCAGAGTTTTCATCTGTGGATTCAGTCACTATTAGTCGCTGGGAAAGGAATGCAACGGCTCCTAAGACCATCAAAGCAATTAAAGTGCTACGTGAGCTTAACTTAGATCTCAGACCTTTTTTGCTCTCTTTGCCTTCTCCGGAGAACGAAACGTTTTTGGACGATATCATTTATGAACGTTACTACTCACAAAAAGCACTATTACTTTCTTCTGGATATGAAGAATTAAAACCCCAAGAAGAAGCGCCTATTATCGAAGAGGCACTCTTTGCTCATGACATCGACACTCACCTCCCACGGTTACATAACTTCTTCCTAAATGCCGATGCTCACTACCCAGGAATGCTGGACCTTGATTTCTTAGCATTAGATGAAGAAAACAAATTGATAGCCAAGGTGTATAGAGATAGTGAGTCCAACAAGGTAAAAGGACATTCAATTTCCTTCTTATTTAAAACAAAGGACCTCGACGAACACTTTACCAATCCTAACCAAACACTGCCATTTGAGCTCGTGCGGTCTTATTCGGAGCAGTATCAATTCGCCATGTGTTGTTTGAGTCGTTATGCCATGAGTGAACAAGTCTTCATGAAACTGCACCCAACGTTTGTGGATTACATCGCGAGCAAATCCAATATTACTGAGATTTACTACTATGCCTTCGATAACAAATTCAGTGATTATCTAGTGGACCTTGGTGCCAAAAAAGTCGCGTATGACAGCCCAGCTCGGACCGGCTCTGTCAAAATCGGTCGAAAAGCATATCGAAAGTGTTTATTGAAATTGGATACTGCCGTGCTGTTAGCTCAGCCAGCGATGATCTACCTGCTCCACCAACATCAAACCAACATGGCTGCTCAAAGATAAATATAAAATGACTATGCAACGTTATTAACGGCTTTAGTTCGTATATTCCTACGTATAAGAGGCTGAAATTCACCTAAAGAACACCATTCCATTAATACCTATTATTTTCTTATGAAATATATTCTCTTTGATGAACATTTCTCATTTTTAAGATAATGGCAAAAAATATTAGCTCGAATTAAAATTCAATTATTTTTGTTTGAACATTGATAAATAAAACAATAAAATCATTATTATTCATATGGTTATATGAAAGCAAAATAATATCCTTCATTTTCAACTAGGCATCTCATGCCTATAGAATACGCACAATGCCTTCTCAATTAAACGACAAACATAATACGATTTGCATGATATTTATGAGCAGCACGACATAAATATTAATGCATTTCCAACTTCCTATATGTCTCATCAATTTTAAATGATTGTACCGTACCGGAATACCATTTCTCAAAATTGACACATTTGGCAGAGAAATGTCATGCACATAACTTAAACGAAAAATAACAATTAGCTATGGACATGTTTTAAACCTATGGGGGAAGTAAAGTGTTCGGGAGTTATCTAAAATCAATAAGAACCACATTAGGGTTAACTCAGGAGCAAGCATCAATAAGACTAAATCTATTAGGTGGTGATTTAGCAAATATAGACTGTGTTACTTTTAGCCGATGGGAAAGAGGAATCACTCAACCGAGTCTAAGCCGACGAGTCAGAGTGCTTCGTGCATTTGAAAACAACCTGCTGCCATACCTTTGTAATTTAGGGTTAGATACGCCTTTAAAAGACGAGGTTGAACAGTTTGAATTGTCTTTGAAACAAAGATACCAAGACGCAATGTCTATCATCTCAGGGATTGACTACAAAAATGCTTACCCTGTTGTGTATGAACATATTGAAGAGGAAGAACTGAGCCAGAATAATGAGCAAGAATTCATTAATAGTCTGAACAACTTTCATAATCAGCTTAAGTCTTTAAATATTAAACATAGTCTTGCGACTATTGATTTGGTTGAATATCAGAAAGACAATCGAGCAATTGCTTATAAATACCTTTCCAAAGGTGAGCTAGTCGGTCATAACATTGGTATGTTTTTTACTGTGCCCACATTGGAAAATGAGCTAGATAGAACTAAAAAGCAACGCTTACCTATCGACACGATTGACCTTAGATTAACCAAGCCATTGAGAGAGAAAGGAGTATATTCTTACTACGCCATCAGTCAGCACTCCAAAAATGAACGCGTATTTCGTAAACAGCTGCATACAGAGTTCACTTTCTTGGCTCAAAACGCGCATATTCATCATTATTACGCAAGTGTCACTTTAAAGAGCTCGGTCGATGTGATGTTTAAAATGGGCTTTAGTGTTGCGGCTTACGAAGGAGAAAGCCCGGTAGGTGCAATCAAAGTTGGCGCTAAACGCTATACTCGCGCAATCATGTATATTGAAACCAGTGAGCTGTTTATTCAGCCAGAATTTCTCTATTTATTGACGTGTTGTGGTGTTTGTACTCATCGCCAATGTGACAGTTGTACAGAACACCCTAATTGCATTTGTTAAACAAATACTGGCTTTTACGCTTTGCTGTCGATTGTTAGTTTAGATTCACTGTGCCTTCAATCGCTATCTTTGACTTCTGATAACGGTTCACAGCTCTATAGCGGCATTCAAATGATTGCCGCTATATCACTTAGCAATCGAGATGCTCATCAATTCTCAAATGCTATCCTGCTCAACATCTAAGTCGTTAAGATCTATACCCAAGTGCTTTAATTTATTAGCAGGTGAAACGCATGAAAAAGATTCGCTATCCATTTGATTTGCACGGGACACTCTCAATTCAATATCGGGATAAAGTTAATCCAATATTTCTAGACACTAATGAAGAAAACCAATCCATCATTGATATTGATGACTTTGCAGTAAGAGCATTCAGCTATGAAGCGGAAGATCGTCTATTAAAAATCTCACTACAAAAAGCGGTAAATTTATCTGAAATAGCTGACTGTGATTCAGTATTGACGGGCATCGAACTTAAACAAAATAATATCAAACTTGATATCGTCTATTGCCTATATAACGCAGGCATTGTCAGCTCTAGTATCTCCTATCCTCTCGATGATGATTCGCCGATTGAATCCATTGCTATCGCGAAACCCCTGACTCTACACCTTAACTAACCTAACGTTTAAAACCGGACACGAAAAAGCCCTTAATTCGGCAAGAACAAGGGCTTTTCTGTCTGCGATTACTCATTATTACTTCTGATAGAAGGCGCGTTTTTTCTCATACATAGCTTCATCCGCGATCGAAAACAGATTTTCAATCGACACAGATTCACTTGAAGCCCCTCCAACAGAAAACTGAACTGGGTAGCGGTTATGCTCAGATAGCTCAACCCACTTATTCTGTTGAGATACCTCAAGACGTGTAATCAACTCGTTTAGAGCGTCAATGCTCAAGTCTTTTGCAATGACGGCAAATTCATCACCACCAATTCTGTACAACAAGGATTTTCCGTTGAGAACCGACTTGATGAGTTGCGTTGACTTAGCAATCAAAACATCACCACGGTCGTGCCCATAATTGTCATTGAGGTTTTTTAAGCCGTTTATATCAATCACAATAATAGCCATAGATTGCCAATGTCCTTGAATGACGGATTGGCAAGCAAACTCATAGTCTTCGTCAAACGCCTTACGATTAAAGCACTTTGAGAGTTTGTCTCGACGTGCGAAATCTTCTAACTCCAGCCACGAGTATAACTGCTTCTTAAATAGCTCTAATAAAATGCGATCTTCTCCTGTCATGACATAATTACCATAACAGAAGTAACCAATTTCAGCTCCCGTAGAAGATCGCATGGTTTTCGCATTTTCGCTGCACGGTTTTTCAAAACTAAAGCGCATGTCTGAGTCAGGAAACAAGCGGGAGAGCCCCGAATTAATCACTTCCGGAATCGCATGGAACCCTACCCCTGCATGGCTAGTGGTAAAGTTAATCAGCGTCATGAGTTTTGCTTGGTGCGCTTCTTCGCGTGTTAAGTTTGCCCGCAACTCCGCCGTTTGCTCTTCAACTCGATGCTCTAGCTTTTGGTTGAAGTTCGCAAGTTGCGCGTTAGTATCTTGAACTTGTTGGTTGGCGTTGCGCAGCGCTTTGTTTCGTACTTCCAACTCATCCATCTGACTGGTCAATTGCGCCCAAAGCGAATCCAATAGGCTCATCAACTGTCTAAACTCTTTAAATTGAAAACGCTTAGGCGATAAATCTGGTCGTTTATTCGTTTTAAATCGACGCACGACCACTTCCATCTGACGAATAGGTTCTGTAAGCCATCGGCTTGCCACAATCGCAATGCATAGAGTCACAACCAAGGTCGCAATGATGATATTTAATAGCTGTTGCTTCGATTGTGTCAGTTCTTGGTTTCGTGCTGCGTCTGACACAGTGTGAATCATAGTCACTTCTAATGGCTTCACAAAACTGTTGTTCTGGACGGTAATTTTACTCAAATGATGCGTGGTATCCCCCTTGGTATTACTCACCGCACCATAGTGGAAGTTAACGCTTTCTTGAGCATATAAGAATGGTTGCGAAATTCGGATTAAATCCTGATATGACACTAAAACAACCAAATAACCTTGCGGCTCATACTCTGAACCTGGCAGCAGCGTGTACGGCAGTAACGGGCTGACAAAGGCGATACCACTTTGCCCCCCATTTAATACCAGCCCCTCATCAAAGTAAGTACTGTGATACATCTTACCTTGCTTATAAATGTCTTCAGCGGCTCGAATTTTGGTCAGCAGCTTACTGTTTTCTAGGTGATATACTGAGCCATTGCTTTCGTACATTGGTTGCCAGTTTTTATCGATAATGTAAGTCGTACTGACATTGACCGCCAACTCTTCAAATGTCTCTATCATTTGCCAGATAATGGATGAATACAGGACGTTATCCATGCCTTGAACGAGTAAGCGATCCTTGGAATACCAGCGAGTTAAGTTCGCCACAAAGGTCAGGTCTTCACCTATCGTTTCTTGGATACCTTGATTGGTATTTTCCAGTTTAAGTTCTTTTTGCACCAACAAATCGGTTTGGTGCTTATCGATCATACTGGTGCCCACCCAATAAGCAGGCAGTAACGACCCTACCACCACAATCAAAGTTAAGATGCTACGCAAACTTATCATAAGGATGCTTTCCTACTCTTGTGAATGTGATTTGAATGTTTATTGATGAAGTCCACCACAAATTGAGCGGCGCCGTGTGCAGGCATGCCTGCTTTATAGCGCTTATATCCGCGAATCAACGCTTCCCAAGTCACCGCCATTTCTACGGTACTTGGCATGGCATAAGCGGGGGTCAGCTCTTTGTACAAATCGCTATAGTAGGTGTTCTCTTCGTCATACCATTTGCGGTTGATTGAGCGATTGGTAGAGATCAAGTTCTGGTTGATGATGACGTCTTCAATAAACTCCGGCTTTTGTACGATCATCGCCAGAGTACGCATTGCTTTTTTCTTCGCCGGATTGCGCATTGCTTCAGCATTAAATGCCAACACCTTACCGCCACTCAGTGAGTGCATGTGGTGATTATTGTACGTCGGTAAACTGCTGATTCTGAGTTCTGTTGAGAAGTGTTGCTTCAGCTCACCTAGCGCCCAATCACCATCAATGAGATATGGCGCTTTCCCTTCAATGAACAACGCTCGCGCTTGATCTTGGTTGTAATCATCAATCACCACACCTTCTTTAGGTAAACGACCATAAAACTTAAGAGCCGCCGCCAGTGCACCAACATCAATATCGGTGATAGGTTGCGTTCTATGATCGGAAAACATAGGCACAAACGACATCAAGAAGTACATGTTCGGATACTGCATTGCGAGCGTGCTTTTGCCCTGTTTGGCATCTTCAATAAGCTTTTCCCAAGTTGGCTGTACTTCGTTGGTCAGCTTCGTATTCACATACAAAACCAAGTGATTACCTAAACCAAGCGGTACCCCATAAATGGCGTCGTCCACGGTGACGAGTTCCAGAGCTTTTGGCTCTATGCTTTTCTCTTCTAACCAGCTTGGCGGAATTTGGGCGAGATCAAAGTAGTCATGTAGTCCCAAGAAATCAGAAGGAACCCAAATAACATCAGGCACGGTAATACCAGTTTGCTTGGCGAGTAGTAGTTCTGAACGGATATTGTTTACATCGAACTCTCTGATCGCGAGTGTGTTGCCTGTTTCGGCTTCGAAGCGCTCGTTAATTTCTGCGACGGTAGAATATTCAATGCCACTCCAAACTTGGATCTCTTGAGCGGAGACCAAGGAGGAAAACAGAAATAACAACAACAGGCTCAGGTTTCTCACTAGGATTCTCGAAAATTGATGGTATTACAAAAGTAGCGAACGACTGGTGCTTATTCAAAAGCGCCGACAGGAAATGTGCGGGGGCTTCCATTGGTGGTTCACCCTACCATAGAAAGCAAAAAGCGCCGCAATTGCGACGCTTTCAAAGATTATATCACAGTTAGTGATTAAGCGTACTCTTGCTCGAACTCACGCATAAAGTCCACGAGAGCTTGCACACCTTCAAGCGGCATCGCGTTGTAAATTGATGCACGCATACCACCAACGGCACGGTGACCTTTTAGTGCCTTCAGTCCTTTTGCATCTGCCAACTCTAGGAATGTGCCATCAAGTTCTGGTTTTGCTAGTTGGAACGGTACGTTCATCAGAGAACGGTTCGCAGAGTGCACTCCGTTACGGTAGAAATCAGACTGATCGATGTAATCGTATAGCAGTGCTGCTTTTTCACGGTTTACTTGCTCGATCGCTTTTACGCCACCCTGCTCTTTTAACCACTTAAACACTAGACCTGATAAGTACCAAGCGAATGTAGGAGGCGTGTTGAACATCGACTCTTTTTCTGCCAACACTTTGTAGTCAAGAATACTCGGTAGCACTTCTTTCGCCAAACCAAGAAGATCGTCACGAACAATCGCAATTGCAATGCCTGATGGACCAATGTTCTTTTGTGCACCAGCGTAAATGACACCGTATTGAGAAACATCAATTTCACGAGAAAGAATGGTCGAAGACATATCTGCAACAATTGGTTTATCCGTTACTGGCAGATCGTTGATTTCAATACCATCAATGGTCTCGTTCGGGCAAAAATGGACGTAAGCCGCATCTGGCGAAATTTTCCATTCTGTTGCAGGTAGAACTGCCGCTTTACCGTCAATCACCGTTTTTGCGTTGAACACGTCAGGTTCACAGTACTTTTTCGCTTCTGCTACTGCGCTTTCTGCCCAGTAACCACCATCAATGTAAGTCGCAGTTTCCGCGCTACCTAATAGGTTTAGTGGAACAGCGGCAAATTGAGCACGAGCACCACCTTGGCAAAACAATACTTTGTAGTTGTCTGGGATATTTAAAAGATCACGAAGGTCTTGCTCTGCTTCTTCTGCAACCTTAATGAACTCTTTGCTTCGGTGACTGATTTCCATCACTGAAGTCCCAAGACCTTGCCAGTTGATTAGCTCCTTTTGTGCTTGCTGCATGACTGCTTTTGGCAGACCTGCAGGTCCTGCACTGAAGTTAAATACGTTGTCCGTATTTTGTTCCATGATGCTCATTGCTCCTGCTAAGTAAAGATTACGAAATTAATATCACGTTTTTGCAGGGATAAAAACAAGAAAAGAGGTCTTACGACCTCTTTTTAAACTGGAAAAGCTAAAAACTTACTTTGTAAACTTCTCTATTGCATCAATGCAGGCATAAGCAATGCGATTAAAGGAAATTCTTGTCCATTTTCGAACTTCAACTTCCCATCAGAAATTTGTGCTTTTAGTTCATAGCCCTTGTCTTTTTTCTCAATAAGTTCCATCACCATCAACTCGTCAACGCCTTCTTGAATGAATGGGTACAGATCCACCAACTCATCAGAGAAGTAAGTATTCAGCGAGCCTTTTGTCGCTGTCATTAGCTTCATCGGGTCTTGCGTGATGTGGTCGGTACCTTCCGGCACGGATAATTGCCATTCATTACGGAATTTGCCGTCTCCAAATGCGAGAGATAGCTCGTTGACTGATAGGTTAAAGCCTTTGCTAAACAAAGTATCAATATGCGGCAACAGCTTTTGAATCTCTTGCTCATCTAGCATTGGTGAACTTTGGTAAATCGACATAATTTGATCGAACGACTGGCTGTCAATATCACCGATAGCGAAATCAAGCTTGAAGTTATCAACGTCTGTACCATCCGTTAAACGCATTTGCTTAGCGTCTAATACCAACTGGGTGTTCAGTTTGTCGCCAGATTCATTCAGGGATGTATTGCCACTGTAGCTTGCGTTCTCGATTAGGAACATCGGGGCAAGTTGCGCATCAACAATATCCAGTTTTTGTAGAGAGAAAGATTGCTCCCCTAGCCAGTATCCTTTTGCTTGCTTACCTTTGCCTTCACCTTTCAGCTCTGTTAGATGAATCTCTTCACCATTTTCAAAGTCGATTTGTACCGAAGGAATCGACACTTGGTAGTTTAAATCACCCAGCACAGTCACATTACCTTTAACTTGCGCAGGACTAGATGAAAGGTGCATACCTTGAGCGTCGTTTTGGTAATTCCAACTTGCTAGGTTAAGCGTGAAATCCGTGTTTCCGTTGAGCTGTGTTTTACTGTGCATCGTCAGCGGCAAAAAGTCAGCATCCACCAATTTAGAGTCAGCACTTAAGCTCGTTAAACCATGTGTTACGTCGCTGGTCACATCAAAAGCTGTCGGAAGACCATCACGCTCAAGCTGCGCTTTGATTTCTGGGTCGACAACGGTGTAACGCGTCAGAACGACCGAAGACAGGTAACCGCGGTCATATTCCACAATTTCACCTTTGACCATTTCATCGTTCATATTGGCGATGCCATCTTCAATGATAGTTTGACCAATCTGACCAACCGCTAACGGCCAACACAGCGCAAGAGAAATAGCGCCACCAATGGCACCGATTTTTTTAAGATTTTCCATAACGTCACTTATTGAGTATTTGTGCTCAGTCTAACCCAAACCCAAAGCGGATAAAACATTGAGATATATCAGACTATTGATGGTTATTTTAGTTCATTAATCGAGAACAATACTCAGCTCTCAACCATTTCTATATTTAATTGATATGTTGTTGGTGCCAAGTTTTAACCGGAGCTCAAACCACTGTGAACCGTTACGCCGTATTGTGCCTCGACAACAATCCAATCAGTGCCGAACAGTTTCGACTGGAGTTGTCTGCCTTTTCGAGCAAGTTTGATATTCTCTCTGTAGAATCGATAGAAGAAGCGCAGAGCGCTCTCGAATACCTCGAAGAAAGAGAACAAAAGGTTGCGCTGGTTATTGCGAGCCATCATGCACATTTTAATGGCGTTGACTTCCTCATCGGTCTCGACCGCAAGCCACATACTGAGCAAGCTCGCAAAATCCTTATTAGCTGCTCGTCCGATATTGAAGCCATTTTAACCGCCGTCAATGAAGGACGCCTCGACCACTGCTTAACCAAGCCTCTTCCGGATAAGGTCCTGTTCAATACGGCGCAAAAAGAGCTGACCCAGTTCATTCTCCGTCATGATAGAGAAGACTTGCTCAACTACAGCCAAATCCTCGACCAGCATAAATTGCTGCGCGCTCACATCGAAAATCAGATGAGCAACTATCAAGCAGGATTCTTGAACGACTACCATGCCCTCTCTGATGGGGAACTCGCAGAACAAGTCATCACGGCGTTGCAACACTTCTTTGAACAAAATGACGATACCAAGGCTTGCCGTACCTACTCTCCTGAACACCTACTTACGATTGAAGGCGAGCCAAACAGTTTCTTGTGGTTTATTACCAGTGGTGAGGTAGCGCTCTACAAACGTGATGAACTTGGCATGCAACGTGAAGTGGTGCGCCATTCAAAAGGAAACATTGTCGGCGGCATGTCATTTGTCACCGGAGAGAGTTCGTTTTCAACTGCACTCACCCTAACAAAAACGGAAGTCATCAAGCTTGACAGAAATGTCTTCCGTAAGGTGATGCAAGGTGA
This sequence comes from Vibrio sp. SSH13-20, assembly GCF_040104475.1. Classification (NCBI taxonomy): domain Bacteria; kingdom Pseudomonadati; phylum Pseudomonadota; class Gammaproteobacteria; order Vibrionales; family Vibrionaceae; genus Vibrio; species Vibrio sp. SSH13-20. Next base: position 185,727 of record NZ_JBECOU010000006.1, on the reverse strand, counting down.
TTCTAACTTACTACCTCTGTTTACCAACTTGTTGCTACGTCATTTCAACCGACGATTGCAACGCAGCATCAACACTAAGCTGCAACTGCAAAAAACATTGGAATCATTGGAGTCCGCCCACCAGCAACTCATCGAACGCGAAAAAATGGCGATGCTGGGTCAACTTGTTGCGGGTGTCGCACACGAATTAAACAACCCCATTGCAGCTATCTTGCGAGGGGTAGAAAACCTAACTCTGACACTTGAAAACCTACTCACTCAGCTACCTAGTTACGAGGTTCAAGAAAAAGGCATTGGTTTACTGACAAGAGCTCAAAGCGCCAAACCGGCTTCGACCGCAGAACTCAGAGAGCGAGTAAAACAATTGAGTTCCAGCCTTCCCGACAGAACATTAGCAAAGAAAGTCGTTAATCTAGGGCTTGAGGGCGACCAAACTTTGGTTGCACAACTTAACCGTCAAAACGCCGACTCATTGGATTCACTTGGCACGTTAGAACAATATCATCAAGTCGGCGCATCACTTCGCTCAATCAATGTTTGCGCAGCTCGCATCGCTGATATGGTAAAAAGCTTAAAAGGCTACGCGCGCTCAGACGACGAAGGTTTACACTTTGCCAACTTACATGAAGGCATAGAAGATACGTTGGTGATCTTTGAGAACAAACTCAAGATGCATAAGGTCACAACAAACTACGCAGAACTTCCTAATACACTCTGCCAACCCATTGCTTTACAGCAAGTTTGGACGAATCTGATTTCCAACGCCATTGATGCCTTTCCTGATAAAGGCGAACTCACTATTCAATCTCGCTTGGTAGAAAAAAACCAACAAAAGTATGCCGTAATTTCATTTACAGACAACGGATGTGGCATCCCCGAATCGCAACAAAAAGCCATTTTTGAACTCAACTTTACAACCAAGAAAGAAGGTAATTTCGGTTTAGGTATCGGACTGTCTATCTGCCAACAGATTATGGCAAGCCATAAAGGCTGGATAGAGGTGGAATCTGAGCTCAACCATTTCACTTGCATGACCGTCTGGTTACCTATCACTCAAGAAGGAGATGAAGTATGACTAAATATCTGATTTTATGTGTGGATGATGAAAGAGAAGTCTTAGATAGTGTCCTTCAGGATTTGATGCCATTCGAAGAAAATTTCGTTGTTGAGGGTGCGGAATCTGTCACGGAAGCAAAACAGGTGATTGAAGAAATGGCGGAAGACGGTATTCAGCTTGCCTTGATTCTGTGTGACCACATCATGCCGGAGCAAACTGGCATCAGCTTTTTAATCGAACTCAGTCAAAATGGTGACACTAAATCATCTCGCAAGCTGCTCTTAACGGGTCAAGCTGGCTTAGAAGACACCGTTGAAGCAATCAATCATGCGAGCCTCGATTACTACATCGCCAAGCCTTGGAAAGGTGAAGAGCTCAGAGACGCTATTGTTTCGCAACTGACTGCTTTTATGATAGAAAATGATGACAACTTATTATCGTGGACATCCATCCTAGACGCAGAGGCAATCCTCAACGCGATGGCACAACGACGTGCAAGCTTTGGTGAATGAGAGCTGGGATAGAAAAACAAGTCATATTCGTCATCAACATGGCGCGTTTTTTGCTGATAAAACAGCACAATGAGTCATTTGACAAAACATCGACACATTTTTGTTGGTCGTAGACCTTCGTTTTTATTATGATGTCGAACAAATCAGATTACGGTTCAAGTGGTTACTTGGATCCATGGAACTATAAGACAAGGTTTATCGTTAGTTATGCGTAAAACACTATTAGCCGCTGCCCTTTTGTTGGCATCAAGCCAAGCTCTAGCTGCGAACGACTACAACGCTCCAGCAACAATGAGCAACTTTAGCTACGACTACATGGAAGCTCGCATTGGTGCTAGCCCAGTAACGTTCGGTGCTGGTTTCAGCAAATCAATCCACCCAAATGCACACGTAATCGCGCGCATCGACTCTGAGTTTGATGGTGATTTCGATTCAGCAGCAGGTTTTGGTTTCCACTCACCACTAAACAACTGGGCTGACCTAACGGGTGCAATGCTAATGCGCGTTGTACAACCGTCAAACTCAAGCAGCACTGACGTTGGTATGGAACTTAACTTAGGCGTGCGCCAATGGCTTGGTCCTCAACTAGAAGTTGGTGGTAAAGCGGGTTACGTTTCTATCGACAACGATGACGATTGGATCGGTTCTGTTTACGCTCGTTTCCACTCTACAGAGCTATTCTCTCTGGGTGCTGAAGCGCGTATCAACGACTTCTACGGTGATCAAGTAATGTTCACTACTCGCTTTAAGTTCTAAACGCCTACTGAGCGTACTTTCTTAAAGTATGAACTAAAAAACCGAGGCATTTACCTCGGTTTTTTTGTATCTACAAACTGTCTTGTTGCAATGACTAACTCAAATGAAGTGGCCAAAAGCATCAACTTCCTTTTGTCGCTTTCAACACTCACCTTTTATGACTCGCTAACTTCATCCTAAACGAGTCAATCATCGTGAAACTAAAGCGATTTATTCACACATTGCCAGCAGTTGTTTCTTGCGTGGTTCTTGGAGCAGCTTCCAGTGAATACCATCAGTGGCGCCAGCAAACTTCCATAGAAGCTTCACATCAACATCACTACCGTATGTCACTCTTACTTTATTAAATACTTCTACTGGTCCTAGTTCCAAAAACGTTTCTACGTCATCAATACCTGCTTTTTTGACCATACGCTCTAGCGTCAACTGCATATTTGGTAGGTCACGCAGACGTCTACTGGCTGAAGACTTTTGGTATTTACGTTCCTTAATAGAACATTCAATCGATTTTTGTAACAACGCGTCTAGACCCGCAAAACCTGAGTCAAATAGATCGGTTACATCATAGTAGTTAACGGTTGCCGTCGTTTGTTTTTTGACGTGCTTATATTTTTCACAGTTTAGTTGAGTAAATTCTTCATCTAACCCGTTACCACCACGTAAATAACAACAGTCGTTACTTACTAGTGCGAACATTGCGTCGTTGCTGAATAAACCAATCCCGCCAAACATTGAACGTTTTTGGTACTCACTAAAATTGCTTACATAGTTAAAAAAAGCTTGGTCTGTCATGTCCATTGACCTCTGTAATTGGAATAAATTACCCCGATTAGCGATGTCACCAGATGAACAGCAGCTTATAGCGAATCATAAATTGTCGATATGTTGGCGATATTTTTGTGAATTGCGCTCACCAACTGTCTTAATCATACTTAACGTTGAAAAATAAGTTAGGATCTATGTCACAGTTGCCGAACTACAAATTCCACATACGTGATTAGTTTCACATTTACTCATCCTTAAGCGATGTTTTTTTGACACAGCAACTGCCAAAAATCAAACATCATGGTGATAAATGCGGCAATTGCGAACGTGAAATAGGTATTTAATTGATAAGCAACATAGTGTGGAGGTACACTGTACGAAAGCTCTCTAGCACAACGTCATAATGGAACATCTATCATTTTTTTGGCTACCAAATAATAAAGATAAGCTTATAAAAGCACTCGAATCTGAGTTCGCTCACCTAGTAGAACAATCAATTTCTACCGGGAAAATCTCCCTTCCTCCTATCCCTGATGTCGTACTTAAAATCCAGCAACTCTGCACAGAAGAAAACACCACGATTTCCGACGTCGCAAATGCGTTACTAGAAGATCCTAGTCTTGCTGCGGTTGTGGTTCGCGTCGCGAATTCCGTGATTTTTAATCGCCGTAATATTACCTGTAATGACCTGACAACAGCGGTATCTCGCTTAGGCATTTTACGAGTGAGGGATATCGTCACAGCTCAAGCAATTGAACAGTTAAAGCATTCGGTCAACCTTTCTAAAGACTGCAATAGTATATTGGTGAAAAGTGCCGCGGTTTCTCGTGAGCTAGGCGCAACCATGGTATTGGTTGTCCAAGAGTTCCGTAAGCATGAACCAGCGACATACGGTCACCTAGAGCAAGAAAAAGCGCTATTAGTAGGTTTGTTGGCGGATATTGGTCTGTTCTGTCTCATCAACGAATACCACTTATATCTTGATCGTGGTAATTACTTAGATGCGGATATTGCACTACAAATATTCCAAACGCGCTGTTCTGCGACAAGCAAATTAGTATTGGAGAAGTGGGGTTTTGACAATGATTTCCGTGAGGTTTCATCGAATGAAAAATATGAAGCATCGCGCCCAGAAGTCAGCTACCTGGATATTGCTCGTATCGCAAACCACTTATTAATGTTCCGTAACCAAGATGAACGCATTGAAGATCATGAAGTGGAATTCAATTTAACGGGTGCAGAAATCTTGTACGAGTTGAGCAATATGAGTGATACTGACTTCCATTGTGAAATTAAAGAAGTTCTAAGCGCAAGCGGTCTTTAATCTCTCAATACTTCATTTTAAGCCACGCTAAGCATCAGATAGTATTCTGAGCTGTTTATGCGTGGCTACGTATTTTGCTTACCTCATAAAGGAATCATTGAGTTTTATGTTCTCAGGGATGCTATTTATCTTTGCCCCATTGGTGGTGGGCTACTTAATTCCAATTTCTCAGGCGTCGGTACTTGAAAAAATCAACAAGTCGACCTCATACCTGATTTACGTCATTCTCTCCTTGATGGGTTTAAGCCTTGCTGCACTCGACAACCTCGGCAGCAACTTGCAAACCATCTTGCTTTACGCTGGTACTTTCTTCGTCTGTTTGGGCGCTTGTAACCTACTTGCCTTGCCGCTAGTCGATAAACTGCTTCCTTTGCAAACCGACCAAAACCAGAAAAAACTCCCACTGTCTTCTATGGCACTAGAATCAATCAAGCTTGTTGTCGTCGTTGGTGGTGGTTTGATTGCCGGTTTGATCTTGCCAATTGGTCTTTCTTGGGTGGATACAGCGAGCGAATGGATTTTATTTCTTCTACTGTTCTTTATTGGCATTCAATTGCGTAATAGCGGCTTAACCCTTAAGCAGATTCTGTTGAACAAACAAGGCATGGCGATTGCGACAGTCATTATTGCAACTTGTATGCTCGGTGGTGCAATTGCCTCAGTGATCTTGGATTTACCACTCTACCAAGCGCTGGCAATGTCTTCTGGCTTTGGTTGGTATTCGTTAGCTGGCATCTTGATGGGTGATGCATTTGGTCCCATTTTTGGCGGCGCTTCCTTCTTGATTGAATTGATGCGTGAGTTGGTCGCATTAGTTGCTATTCCATTGTTTATTCGCACCTACCCTTCAACAGCCATTGGTTACGCAGGAGCAACAGCAATGGACTTTACCCTGCCAGTCATCCAGACAACTGGGGGTGTTCGATGTGTGCCTGTCGCGATCGTAAGTGGTTTTATTTTGAGCTTATTGGTGCCTGTCATGATGCTTTTCTTTGTGTCTCTTGCTAGCTAGATCTCAGGAATATTCATTAACATCCATTACAATACGGCAAAAATTCAAATACCCACGTAACCTCAAAATGCTCAATTCAAAGAGAATTTTCTGGATTACCGCTTAGTTATCGAGCCCTTTGATTTTTAAACTCTTGGATCGGTAATCAGTGACAGGCAAGGCATAGTGCCTATTGGGGTTACAAAGGGAATTCAACCAAAAAGGAATAACAATGAAACGCTTTGTCGTTGCAGCGCTCCTCGCTACAAGCTCAACTTTTACCTTTGCTGCTGACCAGCAATGTCTTGCAAACAAATACGACGGTTATATAGACGCCTCTTTACAGTGGTATCAAGACCTTGTAGACCTAACCGTTACTCAATACCCAGATTTGAAAGAAGTAAGTCAATGGTTCTTAGAAGGTCGCCAACACCACTTTGAATTAAACCGTGAAGCGGTACATTACTTCCTGAAAAATGATCCTAGCCGTGTTGCTACAGAGCAACCTGTTGAAGCGTGGCTCAAGCTAGAACAACACGATGTGAAGCAGCTTGCAACACGCAGTGATGAGCTCGGTCAAGCTGCACAAAAAACGTTTAGTGATCGTCAATCGGCGAACCATCCAAAGAACTATGACCTACGTTCTGCATTTGCTGACTTATTGAGCCACCCAAAACAGATCGATTCTGCGCTTAATAAGTACAATCAATCAATTGCTAAGATTGAAAAGCAGAAGTGTGAATAAACCTCGCCCTAGAATTTCATTTCAGCAACATGGGTTTCAATAATTAAAACGGGACTTTGCGCCCGTTTTGGTTTAGATTGTGCCGCTCGCATTACCAAAATAACTACAAAGATTCTTTGCTATGGTTAAGGAACAAAAAACCGCTGACGTTAGCTTCGAGAGCTTGTTAAAGATCTTCACAATTCCTGAAGGTCCAGATTCTACGTTGACCAAAATCGACGAGAGTCTCTCCCAGAACTTGAACAAATTTCTTCGTGAACACATCGTGGCAGAAGAAAAGCCTTTACGTGAAATTGAGAAAGACTTTTCTTCTGCTCAGATTCCTGAGCAACCAGAGTTCGTGTCAGACCATACCGAGCACCTACTAGATACCTTGGTATCTCACTCGGTTCATACCTCTGCGCCAAGCTTTATTGGTCACATGACTTCTGCCCTGCCGTATTTCTTAATGCCGCTGTCGAAGATCATGATCGCCTTGAACCAAAACTTGGTAAAGATTGAAACTTCGAAAGCATTCACACCACTTGAACGCCAAGTACTTGGTATGCTGCATCGCCTTATTTATGGTCAGGACGACAAGTTCTACCGTAAGTGGATGCACAGCGCGAAGCACTCTCTCGGTGCATTTTGTTCTGGCGGTACCATCGCGAACATTACTGCGCTTTGGGTTGCTCGCAATAAAGCACTAAGAGCAGATGGCGCATTCAAAGGGGTAGAAAAAGAAGGTCTGTTCAAAGCCATGAAACATTATGGCTATGAAGGGCTGGCAATTCTGGTTTCTGAGCGTGGGCATTACTCACTGAAGAAAGCTGCCGACGTACTTGGGCTTGGTCAAGAAGGATTAGTTGCCGTCAAAACAGACGCAAACAACCGCATTATCGTTGATGACTTGAAAGCAAAAATTGCGGAACTTGAGTCGCAAAGTATCAAGCCTATTGCGGTGGTTGGTGTTGCTGGTACGACAGAAACCGGTAGCGTTGACCCGCTTCCTCAAATCGCTGAAGTGTGTGCTGAACACGATTGTCACTTCCATGTGGATGCAGCATGGGGTGGTGCGACACTGATGTCGAACAATCATCGTCACCTACTTGGTGGGGTCGAACTTGCAGATTCTGTGACGATTGACGCGCATAAACAACTCTACATCCCTATGGGTGCAGGTATGGTTCTGTTTAAAGACCCAGATGCGATGAAGTCAATCGAGCACCACGCACAATACATTTTGCGTAAGGGCTCAAAAGACCTAGGTAGCCACACCCTTGAAGGCTCTCGCTCCGGTATGGCGATGTTGGTTTACGCGGCAATGCATATCATTAGCCGACCTGGTTATGAACTGCTGATTGACCAGAGTATCGCCAAAGCGCGCTACTTCGCTGATCTTATTAACGAGCAAGAGGACTTTGAGTTAGTGTCTGAGCCTGAGCTTTGTCTGCTGACTTACCGTTATTTGCCAACCAATATGCGCGCAGCATTAGAGAAAGCACAAGGTACGCAGAAAGAGAAACTGAATGAGTTACTCAACCAACTGACTCAGTTTATCCAAAAGCGCCAGCGTGAAACAGGTAAGTCCTTTGTGTCACGTACTCGACTGAACCCAGACCAATGGCAACGCATGAACACCATTGTATTCCGTGTTGTGTTAGCGAACCCATTGACGACCAATGACATTCTAAGTGTGGTATTGGACGAGCAGCGCGAAATTGCTCAACAAGCCCCAAGCTTAATGGCAAAAATTGAAGAAACTGTCGACGACATTCTCAATTCTTAAGCGCCAATGTGAGTTACATCAAATTGAAAATTTCTTTCTTTTTGATGTAACTCAATCATCATTATTGTGCCACTAGAGCAACAAACCATCGATCCCACATCCAATTCTGTAGTTTTTACAACATTTTGTTTGAGGCTTGTCAAATTCTCACGAAATAGTAACCGTATTTGGTTTAGCCAGATTGAGGATCGGGTTTATACTGAATTTATGGCGCTGGTAGTTTTCGTTAACGCCCCTCTAGACCGAGAAGCCTTTGGGTTTCCATTCGTTAGCAGAGCCAGCGAGTTGTTCTCTATACCCTCGTGAACACTATGAATACATTAGAAAAAATTCAAAAAAATCTGGAGAATTTCAGTAAGTCAGAGCGCAAAGTTGCGGAAGTGATTATGGCGTCTCCACAAACTGCAATTCATTCAAGCATTGCAACGTTAGCTAAAATGGCTGACGTGAGTGAGCCTACTGTTAACCGTTTCTGTCGTCGTCTGGATACCAAAGGTTTCCCAGATTTTAAACTTCACCTTGCGCAAAGCCTTGCCAATGGTACGCCTTACGTTAACCGTAATGTGGAAGAAGACGATGGTCCTGATGCCTACACGCACAAGATTTTCGAATCGACAATGGCGTGTTTAGATGTCGCAAAAAACAGCCTTGATGCGATGCAAGTTAATCGTGCAGTTGATCTCCTGACTCAAGCGAAGCGCATCTCATTCTTCGGTCTAGGTGCTTCTTCTTCTGTCGCACGCGACGCTCAAAACAAGTTTATCCGCTTCAACATTCCTATTACTTGTTTTGAAGATATCGTAATGCAACGCATGAGCTGCATTAACTGTAGCGACAATGACGTTATCGTTCTGATTTCTCACACAGGTCGTACTAAGAGCCAAGTTGAGATTGCGAACCTTGCACGTGAAAACGGTGCAACCGTTATTGCAATCACAGCAAAAGACTCACCACTAGAGAAAGCGAGTTCACTGGCTATTACACTAGACGTGCCAGAAGATACCGACGTGTATATGCCAATGGCAAGTCGCGTAGTACAAATGACGGTTATCGATGTCCTAGCAACAGGCTTCACGCTGCGCCGTGGTACTGGCTTCCGTGAAAACCTAAAGCGAGTAAAAGACGCATTGAAAGACAGCCGCTACGATAAGCTAAGTCAATACTAACGAATCGACTTAGTCTGTAATAAAAAATAGAAAGGGGAGCTAAGTAGCTCCCCTTTTCGTATCTGTTCAGGTCGTATTTCTATTGATTCACATCCGATAGATCTGAGCGAGACTCCAGCACTTCTACTGAACTTACGTGATGCGAACTCTCTCCTACACACGCATCGCTACAATCACAAACTTGACGAAGAATGTACACCAACCGATCCTGCGTAAGGGGTAAGGGGTTGCCTTTGATTGCTACTGACTTCAAAGCATCATCCGCAACTTGCTCAAAAGAAGTTTGGCATACTCCAAACTTACCTAACTGAGGTAGCGCTAGCTTATCTAACACCATTTTTACCCAAAGCACGCCATCGTGCTCATTGGCATTAGTTCGGTCCGTCACTAATTGCGCTAAACGCTTATAACGACTGATCACATCACTTCGCCCTGCTTGCCTTGCCGCATTGATGTTCTCTTGCATCACGTGCGGAGCCAGACGGGCAGTAATCACACTATGCGGCGCATCAAGCTTGCCTCCCAATGCAGAAGCTAAACCATGCGCAGCGCCGAGCTTGGCATTTGTGATTGCCATTCCGCCTAAAAGTGCCGCAAAAGAAAGGTCTGATCTGGCTTTGTGACTGTCTTGTTTACACCCTGCAATTACTGAGCGGCTTAAGCGACGTAAACCTTCTTCACACACCATATCGGTAAGAGGATTTGGATCACCACAAACGTAGGCTTCCATAAGGTGAGTAAACGCATCCATCGCGCCACGACCAGAGGTATACTGGTCAGTACCATAGGTTAAGGTTGGATCAACAATCGCAACGTCTGCGAGCATTTCCGGGCTTCTTAAGCTTACTTTCACTTGGTCTTGCCCCGATTTAAGCACAGCATTTCTGGTTACCTCTGACCCTGTGCTTGCTGTCGTAGGAATAGCAATAAAATGAATCGGCTTGGTTTTCAAAGGAACGTTTCTTCCAACGACTTCGACGTAGTCATAGACGTCACCTTGGTTAGGTATGATCGCCGCGAGCGCTTTGCCCATATCAATGACACTACCCCCTCCAATCGCGATAACCATATCAGGTTGGAACTTACGTCCAAGCACTGCGGTTTCTTCTACCATTGTGATATTAGGTTCACCATTGATGGCAACGTGTTGATAACGCATGTTCTGCGCTTTTAGATAATTAATGATAGGTGTGGCACGTTGCGTATCTTTACCAGTCACCAGTAAAACGCTGTAGCCAAATTGATTGATTACAGACAGCGAAGATTGGAGTGCTCCCTCGCCGAAGATAATCCGTGTCGCAGTCATAAACTGAAACATACACTTCCTCCCCAAAACAACAACTCACACTAGAGTGCTATGCTTTCCACCAAAAAAAGTTGACCAAGTGCACCTTGCCGCCATTAACCCTTCAAAAAGTGTGTTTTTATGCGTCACTTCACATACTTACGTCATGTGCTTTTGCGGTTAAGAATCATTCTAAAAAGTGACTTTTCATGGCTTTAAGCTTAGTGCGTGTTTAGTTTTTATACGATAGATTTCGCCTATCGAGACAAGAGGTAAATGCTGCTTTATTTCCGTATCTGGATCGGGCATAGTTGTCTCAAGAAACGAAAGCATGTACCGACATGAAGTCTAGTTGTGCTTTCAAAAAGAATAGATTTTAGGAGAAATAAGATTATGTTCGTAGTTATCTTTGGTCGCCCAGCTTGCCCATTCTGTGTTCGCGCGAAAGAGCACGCAGAAACACTTAAAGCAAAACGTGATGACTTCAACTACCGTTACGTAGACATCCACGCTGAAGGTATTTCTAAAGCTGACCTAGAGAAAACAGTTGGTAAGCCAGTAGAAACTGTTCCTCAAATCTTCATCGACCAAACACACATTGGTGGTTGTGATGATTTTGAAGCTTACGCAAAAGAGCACCTAGGTCTATTCGACGAGTAATCCAAATTACTGAATTTTTAAAAGCCGCTATTAGCGGCTTTTTTATTGTTTATTCAATTTGTTATTCCCTTACGTCAAGTAATAGTAAAACCTAAAAAAATTCACTTATCTTTTTGCTATATTTAGTTACAATTCGCAACTCTTAATCTTTTATTTGGCACACACTTTACCGAGCCACACAGTGAACATAGACGTCGTACACCTTCTTGAACAAAACCCTATTCTTCTAATCTTCGTCGTATTAGCAATTGGTCTTGCCATTGGTAAAATTCGCTTTGGAAACCTACAGTTAGGTAACTCCATAGGCGTCCTCATTACTTCTCTTGTTATGGGTCATCTTGGTTTCTCCTTTAACGCAGAAGCCCTAACCATCGGCTTTATGCTATTTATCTACTGTGTAGGTATTGAAGCTGGTCCAAACTTTTTCGGCATATTTTTCCGCGACGGTAAACATTATTTTATTTTGAGCATGACCGTATTAGTCTCAGCGGTAGGGTTAACCTATTTCTGTAGCCATTACATGGGACTCGATTTTGGTCTATCTGCGGGTATGATGGCCGGCGCTCTTACCGCTACGCCTGTATTGGTGGGCGCACAAGATGCGTTGAATTCTGGTCTTGCAACCATCCCACGAAACATGGATTTTTCTTTAGTATTAGAAAATCTATCGGTTGGTTATGCGATGGCTTATTTGGTGGGTTTGATCAGTATGATCATGTTCGCCAAACTGTTGCCAAAACTGCAAAAGCAGAATCTATCCGATTCAGCTCAGCAAATTGCGCAAGAACGTGGATTGGGTAACTCTAGCCAACGTAAGGTCTACTTGCCAATCATCCGCGCGTACCGCGTTGGTCCTGAGCTGATTGACTGGACAGATGGTAAAAACCTTCGCGAATTGGGCATTTACCGCCAAACAGGCTGCTACATAGAGCGTATTCGCCGTAATGGTATCCTTGCTCACCCAGACGGTGATGCAATCCTGCAAGAAGGTGACGAAATCGCATTGGTAGGCTTCCCAGATAGCCATGCACGTCTTGATCCAAGCTTTCGCAACGGTAAAGAAGTATTCGACCGTAACTTGCTGGACCTTCGAATCGTCGAAGAAGAGATCGTGGTTAAAAGTGATGCAATTGCTGGTAAGCGCCTATCTGATTTGAATCTATCGGAATTCGGCTGTTTCTTGAACCGCGTAGTGCGTGCTCAAATTGAAATGCCAATGGACTTGGACATTGTTCTAGCCAAAGGTGATGTGCTCCAAGTAAGTGGAGAGAAGAGTCGTGTTCATGGTCTCGCTGAGAAAATCGGTTTCATCTCGATCCACAGCCAGATGGCAGACTTGCTCGCATTCTGTAGCTTCTTCATTCTAGGTATTATGTTTGGTTTGGTGACCATGACGTTTGGTCAAGTGTCATTCAGCCTAGGTAACGCAGTTGGCCTGTTGCTTTCAGGCATCACGCTGGGCTTCCTACGAGCGAACCACCCTACTTTCGGTTATGTACCGCAAGGGGCATTGAATATGGTCAAAGACTTAGGTTTAATGTTCTTTATGGTTGGCATCGGCTTAAGCGCCGGTGGCAAGATGTTTGAACACTTAACTCAAGTGGGTCCACAAATCATCGGTTTGGCATTTATCGTTAGTGTTGTGCCTGTCGTGCTCGCGTACCTAGTTGGCGCTTACGTACTTAAGATGAACCGTGCTCTACTCTTTGGTGCCATCATCGGTGCTCGTACGTGTGCACCAGCAATGGACGTAGTGAACGAATACGCGAAGTCGACTATTCCAGCCCTTGGCTACGCAGGTACCTACGCGATTGCCAATATCTTAATGACTTTAGCCGGTACGATTCTGATTATTTTGAGTTAATCTCTTTGAGCGCGCTTTTCAGGTGTGTTCAAGCAGCGCTCATTATTCAGCACAGAGATTCAAGACACAAAAAAGGCGCTCAATGAGCGCCTTTTTAATACCGTTAGAAACGATTAGATTTGAGTGAAATCTGTTTCTACTGCTGGGTTAACGTCTGCTTCGTAATCCACACCGTCAACACCAAAGCCGAATAGCTTCAAGAACTCTTCTTTGTACTCAACGTAGTCAGTCAGCTCTTTTAGGTTTTCAGAGGTAATTTGTGGCCATAGATCTCGGCAGTGTTGCTGGATATCTTCACGTAGTTCCCAGTCATCCAGACGCAGACGGTTTACTTCATCTACTTCTGCTGCGCTGCCGTCTTCTTTGTAAAGACGTTGGCTGAACATACGGAAGATTTGCTCCATACAACCTTCGTGTACGCCTTCTTCACGCATTTTCTTGAACACCATCGCGATGTAAAGAGGCATGACAGGAATTGCAGAACTTGCTTGAGTCACAACAGACTTAAGTACCGCTACGTTTGCGCTACCGCCAGTTGTTGATAGTTTCTCGTTAAGTGCTGCTGCTGCGCGGTCTAGGTCCATTTTCGCTTTACCTAAAGCACCATCCCAGTAGATCGGCCAAGTAAGCTCTGTACCGATGTAGCTGTACGCCACAGTTTTGCAGCCATCTGCTAGAACGCCAGCTTCTGATAGTGCATTAATCCATAGTTCCCAGTCTTCACCGCCCATTACGGTTACTGTGTCTTGGATTTCTTGCTCAGTAGCAGGCTCTACGCTTGCTTCGATGATTACGTCTTTGTTGGTATCAACAGCAGTCGACGTGTAAGTTTCACCGATAGGCTTAAGTGCTGAACGGATCAGTTCACCCGTTTCTGGCATTTTACGTACTGGAGAAGCCAGTGAGTAAACCACCATATCCACCTGACCAAGGTCTTCTTTGATCAGATCGATTGTTTTCTGTTTTGCTTCATTTGAGAAAGCGTCGCCGTTTAGGCTTTTCGCGTACAGACCTTCTTCACGAGCTAGCTTCTCGAAAGCAGCCGCGTTGTAAAAACCTGCTGTACCTGGCTTCTTCTCTGTGCCTTCTTTTTCGAAGAAAACACCAATAGTTGAAGCGCCGCCACCAAATGCCGCAGCGATACGAGAAGATAGACCGTAGCCACTTGATGCACCCACAACAAGAACGCGTTTTGGCGCGTTTTTAATTGGACCTTGCGCTTTAGTGTAAGCAATTTGTTCTTTTACGTTAGCTTCACAACCCACTGGGTGCGTAGTAGTACAGATAAATCCACGAATTCTAGGTTTGATGATCATATTCAACTTCCTTTAAAAAACGTTGCTAGGATAAAAGGTTCAGCCCTACTTCGCACCTAATTTCTGTAAAAATGCTGCGAAAATGCAAGTGGTTGGAGCACTCAACAAAAAAGCTATAGGCTCAAACACGAAAAAGCACCTCAATTGAGGTGCTTTTCTTATTTTATGCGCGGTCGTATTACGCTGCCGAGTTCAAATGCGATTTTTTGCTTGGTGCATTAGTACGAACTTCTGAAAAGTCGTGGCTAAAATGGTCGACTTGAATCGCTTTATAGCGCAGTTTGTCTGCTGCCATAATTTGATCAATTTCTTGCTCAGTAAGTACGTCCGCTTCGAATGCTTGTTGTAGACGGTCATGCAATAAACCTTTACGCGCTACCTTGCCATCTTTCGCTGCTTTCATCAGTTTGCGTTCAAGAGGCTTCACGTCGTACATCGCAAGGAACGCTCGTTCCATGAGCCCTACGCTATCATCCTCTGATTGACCGATATAGCATAAGCTCGTCATTCGGTCACGTTGAGCTCCAGGCGTCATCATTGCCTCTGCAAGGCTCACACAGAGCTCATCGCTTGGAGCTTTGAAGTGATTACCCAATGGGAACAACAGACCTTTCAGAACGCCACCGACGTATTTCACTGGGAAGTTTGAATACGCTTCATTAAGCGACTTCGATGCGTTGTACAAACAGTGCTGAACGGCATAGTGCACAAAGTTCAAATCACCTTGTTGACGACCTTCATCTTCGTACTTCTTAAGTGCAGCGGACGCCATGTACAAGTAACTCAAACCATCACCGAGGCGTGCAGAGATCATTTCTTTACGCTTCAGATCGCCACCTAGAGTTAACATTGCAAAGTCTGCGCTCACTGCAAGTGCGCGGCTTAAGCGCGTGATGTCTTTATAGTATTGCTGCGTAGGACCGCTCATGTGCGCTTTAACAAAGCGAGAACCTGTCAATGCCGCACCAAGAGCACCAAAAGTATTACCCATCGCATGTTTAATATGTTTGAACAACAATTCGTCAAACTCTTTTGCGCCTTCTTTTACATCTGGGTTTGCTGCTGCTTCCATTTCTTTCAAAACATATGGATGACAACGTGTCGCACCTTGACCGAATATCATCAAGTTGCGAGTCAGGATGTTTGCACCTTCAACGGTAATCGCAACGGGAATACCCAGATAGTGCTTAGCTAGGTAATTCATTGGGCCATCTTGAATTGCACGTCCTGCATGAATATCGAAAGAGTCGTTCAGGATAGTACGAGCCATTTCGGTCATGTGGTATTTGGCAATTGCGGTCACGATGCCCGGCTTCTCCTTCATATCCAGAGAAGTGGTTGTCAGCGTTCGTGTCGCTTCCAACAAGTAAGTTAAACCACCAATGCGACCCATCGCTTCTGCCACACCTTCAAACTTACCAATCGACATACCAAACTGCTTACGAACATATGCATAAGCACCGGTTGTACGCGTTGTAAGGTGACCAATCGCGGTGCCAAGTGCAGGAAGAGAGATACCACGACCAGCCGATAGACATTCCACCAACATACGCCAGCCTTTACCTGCGTATTCGGAACCACCAATCAACCATTCCATTGGAATGAATACATCATTACCGCGTGTTGGACCGTTCATGAATGCAGACCCTAGTGGGTCGTGACGCTCACCGATCTCCACACCTTCATGATCTGCTGGGATAAGTGCACAAGTAATGCCCACGTCTTTTTTGTCGCCAAGTAGACCATCAGGATCTTGAAGCTTAAATGCCAACCCAAGAACTGTTGCTACTGGCGCTAGAGTGATATAACGCTTATTCCAGCTAACACGGATACCAAGAACTTCTTCACCTTCGTGAGTTCCGTAACACACTACGCCTTGATCTGGAATGCCACCGGCATCAGAGCCCGCTTCTGGACCTGTAAGGGCGAAACACGGAATGTCCGTACCATCTGCTAAACGCGGCAACCAATAATCTTTCTGTTCTTGAGTACCATAGTGAGACAGCAACTCACCAGGTCCCAGAGAGTTTGGAACCATCACTGATACCGCAGCACTGATACTACGTGTTGCGATGCGAGAAACGATGGTCGAGTTAGCCAGTGCTGAGAACTCACGACCGCCATACTCTTTTGAAATGATTAACGAGAAGAAACGCTCTTTGCGCAAGTATTCCCATACTTCAGGCGAAAGATCTCTGTCTTCCTTAACGATCTTTTGATCATCAAGCATTTCAAGCAATGTTTCGAGTTCATTGTCCATGAAAGCTTGTTCTTCAGAAGAAAGCGCAGGTTTTGGATAATGATGTAACGTCGTAAAGTTAGGTTTGCCTGAGAACAGCTCAGCATCCCACCATACGCTACCCGCTTCCATCGCTTCTTTTTCCGTGCTCGACAATGGAGGCAGTACTTTCTTAAACATTTTGAATGCTGGGTCACTAATCCATTTTCTTCGTAGAGAGCTCATAGTTCAGATCCTTTTGTTCACGTCACCGCTCGCGGCTTTAACTTATTTTATTATTGATTTAATTTCGTTTACTTAGCTGACATACCTGCCGACAAGTATGGAATCAGAAGATCAACGACAGACTTTGCATCGACCTCTTTTTCAAACTTACTTTCTGCAATCTCGGTTAACGCTTGGCTTGATGCCATAGTGAAAACACAAGTGCCTAGTGTGAAGTGCAATCGCCAGAACAACTGTTCTTCCGTCAATTCCGAATTTGCTTTCATGATGGAAAACATAAACAGCTTCAGCACTTCCTCATATCTTGTACTAATAAACCAACGTAAATGACCTTGGACATCGGTATATCCACGACCAATTAGCAACATAAATAACGCAGTACCATTCGGACGCACATCATTCAGTGCTCTTAGAGGCAAACGTAGCGATTCAAACACTTCATCCATGTTGTAATCATCGCGCGTGTTTAACTCGATCAAAGACGTCTTAATATTTGGCATTAGCGCTTCTAGGTATCGGTCTAATACTGCCCTCACCAGCGTTTTCTTATCGCCAAAGTGGTAGTTAACCGAAGCTAGGTTGACATTCGCCTTACCAGTAATGGTTCGTAGTGATGTGTCATTGAAGCCGTATTCTGCAAATAGTCCTTCTGCTACATCGAGTATTTTTTCTTTAGTTGTACTTCTCGGGGCCATTTCAATCACTCGTATTAAACAACTGTTTGAAATATACTCCCGAAACCTGAAATTAACAAATGATTAACATCACACTTTCAAGCATTGGTCTGACCAGATAAAAGAAGTGCGAACTTAAAGGAATGAATTTAA
The DNA here is from genome assembly GCF_040104475.1 of Vibrio sp. SSH13-20. Taxonomy (NCBI): domain Bacteria; kingdom Pseudomonadati; phylum Pseudomonadota; class Gammaproteobacteria; order Vibrionales; family Vibrionaceae; genus Vibrio; species Vibrio sp. SSH13-20. Next base: position 168,227 of record NZ_JBECOU010000006.1, on the reverse strand, counting down.
AGCGAATATTGTTTTGTGAAAAAAAATTCTAAAAAAAATGGAACTGTTTGGAATTGTCTCGGTCTGAATTACTGTAACAACTAGGGCATTTAAAGTTTCACAGGCCGTCAAACTTGTTTCTATCTAGTTGCTACATTGCTGCTTTTTCTTATTAACTCCTATGTTTGTATCCGCCCAGACAATTTTTCGTCTGGGCTTTTTTTCGTCTGTCATTTGAGTTTGCCGCCTTCACTTAACCTTGTATTACGTTGAACAAACTTCACCGATCCTCGGATACAAAAAAGCCCCCCTGTCGGGAGGCTTTCGTTAAATTATTCTATCTTAGCTTACGCTTTTTTCTCGCTTGCGACTTCTTCAGCCGCTTTCTTTGGCAAGGAGAAGTGCAGTAGTGCGTAACCAATTACAGCAGCTGTCGTTGAGCCCATCAGGATACCTAGTCGAGCGTAAGTATCAAATTCTGGACTTACATTGCCAAACGCAAGTGACGAGATGAAGATCGACATGGTGAAGCCGATACCACACAACACGGACACAGCGAAAATATGTACAAAGTTCACACCTTCTGGCAGCTTAGCCACGCCCATTTTCACTGCAGCCCAGCTAAATGTGAAGATACCAAGTGGTTTACCAACCAACAGACCCAGCGCAATACCCAGAGGCAACATTGAAGTCAGACCTGACATCGATACGCCTTCTAGTGAGATACCTGCATTTGCAAAAGCAAACAGAGGAAGAATGCCGAATGCTACGTATGGGTGAAGTGCGTGCTCCATGTGTTTCAGTGGAGAGTGCTCGCCCTTCTTACCTTTAAGTGGGATAGCGAAGCCGATAACCACACCTGCAAGTGTTGCGTGAACACCAGATTTAAGTACGGCAAACCATAGTATCGCACCGACAATCATATAAGGTGTTAGCTTGGTGACCTCTTTTGCGTTCAGCATGAACAAGACACCCGTCATGATGAAGCCGACAATCAATGCCATCGTTGATAGGTCGCCAGTGTAGAACAGCGCAATAATCACAACCACACCAAGGTCATCAATGATCGCCAACGCAAGTAGGAAAACCTTCAAGCTGATAGGAACACGCTTACCAAGAAGCGCCATGATACCTAGAGCGAACGCAATGTCTGTTGCCGCAGGAATTGCCCAGCCAGAAATCGCTTCTGCATCACCTGCGTTGAAAGCAACGTAGATAAGTGCCGGAGCTAACATACCACCTACCGCTGCAATTGCAGGGAAGATTGCGGTTTCTTTTGATTTAAGTGCGCCTTCAAGCAGCTCACGCTTTACTTCAAGACCGATTAATAGGAAGAACACAGCCATCAGGCCATCGTTGATCCAGTGAGACACTGACATACCAAATACATAAGTATGCAGCATTGCTTGATAACTTTCGCCAAGCGGTGAGTTTGCAATGGTCATAGCGATTGCTGCTGCAATCACAAGAAGGATACCGCCTGCGGATTCCATTTTGAAAAAGTCACGAATGACATCGTTCATGGTTTCGCCCTTATATTTATTATCTTAATAAACGATTAACAAAGAATGATGAGAGTGTATAGCTGCTGAAAATTTTAGAATAATCGCTTGTTTAGAGTTTAAACTTCGATTTTTCCGAGGTTTCATTTACGAAACATCGTATTTTTCAACAAGAACATAATTATTTACAAGACCTGCCTATCTCCTTATAAGCTCAATCTATTCACATAGACTACTATTAAGTTAGTATAATATCTGACTAATTTTCGTGATTAACGTGCGGTTTTACACCGAAAACTGCGTGTTTCAGTAACAAAAAAGCCACCCTTGTTGGGTGGCTTTTTCGTTGTTTCTAGTAACCGGTGAGTTGCATAAAACCCCAGGCTTCATTGGAACCCGATGCGAGTATCGGTCCTTCCCAATATGGAATCACAAAAGGAAGCCACATGTCCGATTTTATGATCCGTGTCGTTAAATTGATGTTTTGCCCGGGGACATTGATGATCCACTGAAGCGGTAACCTTCTTCCATTAGACAAGTTAGTGACGTGTAGTGGCGTCATCGTCAGCTCTTTTTCTGTTAGGTTTATCACCTTGCCAGAACGCGTTGATAGTGTGCCGAATAAATGAGGAACCTGACCATTATGACGATAACGACTCACTGTAAGCGCTCGTCCATCATCAAGGTTAAACACAAACCAATCCCAACCTTGCTGCCCTTCGCCAATCAGACCACTTCCCCACTCCTTCTGTGTCCATCCAGAGCCTGATACTGGGATTTCACGTCCATTAAGGGTAAGGGTACCTTTGACATTGAGAAACGGCGCACTGAAGCTAAAAGACGCGATAGATTGCAGCGCATGTTTAACTTGGAACCCTTTGTCACCATTAACAACAAAAGGACCGCTCGTTGTAGTATTTAAGTCAATTGCAAACGTATCGGTCGAGACATCAAGATTTCCTGGGAATGGTGTGGAGCCAAGTGCACGCCAAGTCCAGTTGTCAATCCATAAACGGAAAGGACGATTCGTCATGCCCGCCTGCCCAATCCCTCCACGAGCGACACGCTGCTCTTTCCAAACATGCGAGCCAGAACTGACAACAATATGAGAGATAAACAATTGTGGGTTTTGCCAACCTCGAGTATCACGCTCGTCGGTAGCAACGCGGAAATAACTCCATTGAATGTTGTAAACCTTGCCGTGCTTGTCTTGCACCTTCGCAAAGTAGTTCCACCATTCATGTTGGTAATCTGGATGAAAACGGAAATCATGCGGCAGCGAAACGTGCTCATTTGGTAGAACTGGCTCGAAGATAGTCTTACTTTCGCGCTTTAATACATCGCTGATTTCACTTTGTTCAGTTGCTGTCGCTTCCGCCCAATACGTAAAATAAAGAGTCATGCCCGCGAGGGTGACAAATACGACAAACACTAATGCAGAAAGAGATAGCAGCTTTTTGAGTTTTATGTTTTTCACTACAGCGCATCCCTCAATGACTTCATTGGCGTGCTCTTAATCATCCTGATAACAGGTAAAGCTCCTGCTATCATGATCGCCAACATTGCCCAAGCGATCGTTTGAGCGTATTCCCAAGGAATCGTCTGTAACTCTAGCGACCAACCAAATGATTGTTTAATGATGATATCAACGATCAAGTGTGCCAATGCTAAACCAAGTGGGACCGCAATGATGGCTGAGATGGTACCGAAGACAAATAGCTGTAAACCACCCAACATGACTAGTTCTTTGCCTGATACACCCATACACCGCAGTAGTGAGAAGTGTCTTTGCCGAGAAAGTTCTCCCGCAAGTGTTGCAAAGAACAAACCAAATACCGCAATGATCAGAGTGATGTTGCCCAAGGTGCCTGCAATAGCAAAGGTATGGTCAAACACACGCATAGCTTGGTTGTAGATATTGTTGTTATCAAAGACTCGGTCTTGGGACAAACGGAATACGTTCTCTAATCTACGCTTCAAGCCTTCGCCATTGACATTATCTTCCAGCAAAACACCAAGTCCAACATTACCAGAGCCCGCAAACGCATACAGCCAATTACGATGAGACATCATGATTTGGTTATATGGGTTGCCATAGTCGTAGTACACGCCAACCACTTGCCAACCTCCCCCTAAAGGAGGTTGAAGGTCGATATAGTCGCCAGGGCGAATGTCGAGCTTCAAAGCCATGGATTCACTTACCATCAAACTCTTAGAATGGTGCAAGTGATACCAGTAATTTGGAACGCCTAGTTTCACCGTAAGAGAGTCCAACTCCCCTTCTGAAGAACCCGTACTCACCACTTGTAATGCACCGCGCTCAGTCGGGACATCTTTTTCCCAACGCCACCAAACAGCATCCACTTCGGGTTGCTCTTTTAACCAAGCACTCATGCGTGCTGCTGAGTTATTAGTTGGGTAAATATAGATATCAGCCGCAAGGCGTTGGCTCAGCCACTTATCCGTTGTATCACGGAAGCTGCCCACCATGGTCTCCACGCCAATGTTCGCTGCCAATGCGAGCATAAATGCCATGGTTGCTACACCACGATAACTCATACTTGCTGCAGCATCGGCAAAGAACCAACGTACACGAACCCAACGAAGTGAATAAGAGAAGCTTTGGAACATATGCCACATCAAAAACGGCATAAACAACGCCACACTGATCAGCATGAGTGCGATAATCGCAAATCCCGACTCTTGAGTTTTTGGCGCTTGATAGACGGCCACTGCAGCTACACAGAACGCACACGCCGCGAAAGCCTGCCAAGAGAACTCTCGCCCAGCAAAACGCATCAGAGACAACCGAGAAGAAAGTCGAATCGGTTGTGACTTTAACAAGCGAATCAGCGGCCACAGACACGAAATCAAAGCGCCCATCGCTGACATTGCCAAACTGTACAGGCTCGACTCCCATGACCAGCCAATCGTCAAACCGACGTTTGCGTCATAAAGATCGCTCAAGCTTGAAGAGACAGCAGGGATAAGCTCATTTGCCAAAATAAGACCAAAGAAGTTACCACACGCCCAAGCAACAAGAACAAGGATGGTCAGTTCAAGCATAAGCGCTTGCGCCAATTGCATGCCATTCACCCCCGTTTGACGGAGGATACCAACCAAGCGCTGACGTTGAATAAAAGACAACGACATTGCTTGATAGAAGATGAATAAGCCAACTAAGAACGACAACATACCCATCGCCGTTAAGTTCATGTGGAATGCTTTTGTCAGTGACTCTAATTCGGAGCGGCTGTTACGCACCAGTGTCATACCGTTTGGCAGCATATTTTTTAGTGCCAACATTTTCTCTTCGGACATTTCACCACAAGCAATAGCGGACAAACCGGAGCTGCGCTTAAGCATACGAAGAAGAGAAATATCAGTAACGAGGCGAGTGCCAGAGAGTAAGTTGTCCGTATCGACTTTTAGCGGTCCAAGTCGACTGCCATCATTGAGCTCAATAAAGTCGCCATCATTCCATTGCATGTGTGCAGCCAGATCTTGGCTAGCAAGGATAGGATACGGAGGCTTCATTAAAGACAACATAGGAAGGTCTTTAAGTGATTTACCTTGGTGAAGCGGCAACAGCGCTACAGGATCAACGCCTACTAGCATCAGGCTTAAGTCGGCTTTCGTATCGAGATGAAGAATATCAAAAGGCGCACATTGGTTGAAACCAGCGCGACGTAATTGAATATAAAAGCCCTGAGGAATTTTGTTAGCAGAATGCTTAGTACGAATACGGTAAGGCAAAGGGTTTGAAAAAAGTTTCTCACCGGTTTCGTAGCTCTGTTTAGCGTGTTGGTTAATAGAAGTCACACCGACAAGGAGGGACACCCCGAGGGTTAAACCAAGCCAAACAAGAATGATTTGAAGTGGATAGCGACGGTAATGACCGAGTAGTGCCTTAACTACGGGCCATAACATGTAGCTGTCCTCCTTGAAGACGGATTCGACCTTCCATGTGTTCTGCCACTTTTTCACTGTGTGTCACCAGCAGCAAAGTACACTCTAACTGGCGAGCAAGACTCGTTAGCAAACGCATTACCGCTTCAGCATTTCGCTCATCCAAACTACCAGTTGGCTCATCGGCAAGCAGGATTTTCGGTTCCATGTACAAGGCACGAGCAATCGCTGCACGTTGTTGCTGACCACCAGAGACTTCTTCAGGGTAACGACCTAAAAGCGGCATAAGGTCTAGAGCTGAAAGAATTTGACGCCACAAGCCTTTATCTTCTGGTAAGCCTTTTAATTGGCGACAAAAACGGATGTTGTCAGCGATGTTCAAAGTAGGAAGTAGGTTAAACTGCTGGAAGATATTACCAATATTGTTGCGGCGGTATAGAGTTCTTAAGTGCTCTGGAGCGCTGTGCATGGCGAAGCTTGGGTACTGGATCTCGCCAGAATCTGCGGTATCAAGACCAGCTATCAAGTTAAGTAAGGTACTTTTACCTGAGCCACTTTCCCCCATTAATGCAACTTGTTCACCTTGTTGTAATGTTAATTCTGCCCCTTGTAGTACAGGATGAAATTCTCCCCCGTCTACATAGCCTTTACATAGGTCTGACAGTTTTAACATTGATTTTGCCGCTCAAATGGTGTTTAAAAATTGGAATCAGAATCTACACTAAAATCCTGTTGGTAGGAAGTATTTTGAATAGTTGATCACACTATCAGAGTACAAATGCAACTTGTCTCGCGACACCATTCAAGCTTCGATCAAATTTTTCATCCATTTCTTGCTCGTCATGCGGTGTAGACATGTTCCCCACTTCACCACTTCTTCGGTCAAAAACAGCAAATAAACCCACTGAGGCTCAAAACCAAGATAAATTGCACCAAAAGCAGCAAGAGGGATACTGATCACCCATTGCGCGATTAGATCTTGGTATAAACAGAACTTCACATCCCCACCCGCACGAAGTACACCAACAATAGCCATCATAGGTACAGAGCGAAGAACCACACCGATCGCAAGAATCACCATAAACTGTTCAGCTAGGTGGCGCGTTTCTGGCGTTAGAGCACTAAAGGCATCGAGAATAAGTTGGTTTGAGAGCAGAAGTAAAATCGCGACAACAACAGCTATCAACACATTGAGAATCACGGTTGCCCACGCTTGGTAGTAAACCGGACTAAAGTTCTTTGCGCCTAATTGATTACCCACCAATACCGCAGCAGCGTTAGACGAGCCAATCATCATAGCAAGAGCAATCGACTCTACGGGCGTCATTACTGACAATGCCGCTAAGCCTTGCACGCCTGCTTGTCCCATAATCGCGTGATAAGCAAACAAGCCGCCCGCCCATGCTAGGAAGTTAAATGTTGTCGGAAGGGAAAGTTTTAAGAAACGGGTGATTTTATCCAAAACTAAGCTGGCACGAATGTCATCCAAGCCAAAAGCAATGATGTGCTTTTTAAACCACAGATAACTGAATAAACAGGTTACTTCAATTGCGCCACTGATGACCGTCGCAATGGCAGCCCCTTTAATCCCCATCGCAGGAAAGCCAAATTGCCCAAAAATAAGCACCCAGTTAAGAAAGATATTAGACAGAATGCCGATGCCGCTAAAAAACGTACTTAACCCCGGTTGATGCATGGCGCGTAGACCCACCGCCATACTGGCAACACAAGCCACGGCAAACATGCTGACCGATGAGATCACCAGATAATCGGCACCAAGACGAATCACTTCTTCTGAATCTGTTGTCAGACGCATAATGGGCTCGGGGAACAACACAAATAACACGACAGTGAAAGCCGCGAATACCATGGAGATCATCCAAGTGAGTGAAGTACTCTGGCGCACCCCCACTTTATCGCCCGCCCCCCAATATTGCGCCGTTAACAAGGCACCACCAGTTGTTACGCCAAGCAACATAATTGTGGTAACAAAGGTCGCTCTAGCTGCAACACCCACAGCCGCAATTTCTGCCTCACCCAACTGACCAAGCATCAACACGTCTACTAAGCCACGGCTGGAGAACATCATACTCTGTAAAGTAATGGGTAATGCGATAGCAAATAGTCGACGTAAAAACGACTTATCAGCATGAGTAACCAATTGTGAGAAAAAAGTCATGCTCGCTCCGACGACAACTTATTGATAGAACGGGGAAAGTGTCTCATGATTATACCCAGTGGTGACTAATCCACCAGCAATAAAAAGGACTCAGAATGAAAAAGGTGTTGGTACTTGGGGCTTCAGGATACATTGGTTCACAGCTTCTTCCACAACTGCTTGATAAAGGTTACATTGTCACGGCAGCGGCGCGTCATATTGACTATTTAGAATCCCGAACTCAGCCACACCCTAATCTCACACTCACTTATTTAGACCTCGCCGATGCAGAAGCGACGCTCGAAATCGTGAATGATTTTGATTTGGTTTTCTTCCTTGTGCACGGTATGGCGCAAGGTCACGACTTTGTTGAATACGAATTAAACCTCGCAGAGAACTTCAAAAATGCCCTTGAGAAAAGTCGTGTAGAACACGTTATTTACTTAAGTGCAATTCAGCCTCAAACTGGCAACTCTCAACATTTGGCAGCACGCAAAGCGACGGGAAAGATCATTCGCCAAGCCGGTGTGCCTGTTACTGAACTTAGAGCTGGCGTAATTATCGGTCCCGGTTCTGCGGCATTCGAGATCATGCGCGACTTTGTCTATAACCTGCCGATTCTAATTGCACCTAAATGGGTAGACTCCAAAGCCAACCCAATCGCCCTACCCAACCTCAATCACTATTTGCTTGAATTGGCAGAAACCAAACCAACAGAAAGTGAAATTTATGAAGTTGGTGGTCCAGATACACTAAGTTATCGCGATCAATTTGAAGTAATCTGTAAGGTCACTAAGAAACCTTACCGACTTTGGTCAACACCCCTGCTGACACCTAAAATGGCATCGTATTGGTTAGCTATTGTGACATCTGTCCCCGCAAGTATTGGTAAAGCGCTACTTGCAGGTTTGGAACACGATTACATTGCTGATACCAAAGCCATTCATGAGCGATTCCCTCAAGAGCTGATCAGCTATGAGCAGTCCGTTACAGACACCATAGCAACTGAAGGGACTTTTGTGCGCAGTAATGTTTGGGGATTTGAGCCTGCAGCACTCAAACGTTGGCAACCAGGCTACGGGTACTATCCAAAACAAGCGGGAGCTAACATCAAGACAAAAGCCTCTGCGGAATCACTTTGGAAAGTCGCGCAAAAGATCGGAAGCCCGGAAAAAGGCTATTACTTTGCCAATCTCCTTTGGCGAACCCGCGAGTGGCTCGATATCTTCTTTGGTGGTGGGAAACCTATTCGAGTTTCACCACCAGGACCAGAGCTTAAGGTGGGTGACTTCATTGATTCATGGAAAGTCATTCGCTGTGAAGAGAACCAGTTCCTCTCACTGTTCTTTGGAATGAAAGGACCGGGACTTGGTCGTTTGGAAATCACGATTAAAGACGATGGCGAAGAGCGTGAGTTCGACATTACCGCATGGTGGCACCCACAAGGCTTTCCGGGCTTACTTTACTGGTTTGCGATGATGCCCGCGCACCTATTTATCTTTAAAGGAATGGTGAAAGCCATCGCCAAAGAAGCAGAAGTGCTAGAAAGCCAAAGCAAAGCCCAACCTGCCGGTTAAGGCAATAATCGGCGGATATTTTCTAGATGAGCAAGTATTTCTTGCTTGTCATAAAGTGTATCCGCCTTTGCTGATGTGCTTTGTCGTTCAACCAAGCTGACAGGCAATACTTCTGACATAACGCCTTGTCCTTTTTCCATCTGGCTCAGCACTAACTTGACCGCCCTTCGTCCAAGTTCGTTGAAATCTTGCTTAATCGTTGTCAGAGGGGGTGAGAAAAATTGGCTATCTTGAATGCCATCAAACCCAACCACAGATACGGTTTTAGGTACATTAATACCCGCCTCCAAAAGCGCACATAACACACCAAGCGCCATCTGATCATTTGCGACTAATACGGCATCAAAAGATACACCTTTTAACACGGCATCTTTAATGGCGTTGTATCCACTGGCTGCTTGCCAGTCCCCCTCATAGAATGCCGTTTGCATCAGTCCATGCTGCTGAATCTGTGACTGCCATTCTTGGTAACGAATCTGAGAAGCCGTAGATGCCTTTGGTCCAGAAATGCACACAAAAGATTCGCGTTTGTACTCAATCAAATGGGAGATCGCCAAATTTGCCCCAGATTTATGATCACAACTGAGAGAATTAACGGGCGTCCCCTCGGGTACATCGATAAAAACCAGCGTGAGCTGACTGAACTGCTCCACTAGGGTCTCTGCCATCTCTCTGGTTACCGGAGCGTTGATAATAATGGCATCAACTTGTTGGGCAATAAGCTCTCGGATTGCACTACGGAATTCCTCAATGGAGTTGTCACCTAACACTGCCAGCGCCGTCGCGTAATCCATCTCATGTGCTTGGTTGCGAACGCCATTAGCAATAAGAGCCACACCGTGCAGTGAGATATCCAAAGAGACAATACCGATGATCCGCGACTTCGCTCGGCTCAACATTTGTGCCCCTTTGTTCGGCACGTATCCAAGCTTTTTGATTGCGTCGTTAACTCGCTTTCGTGTTTCTTCTGCGACGTTATCCGCGCCGTTGGTTACGCGCGATACGGTTTGCGTCGAGACACCTGCTAACCGTGCAACATCTTTAAACGTAACTGCCACTGCGTTCTCCTATTCTGATTTGCTGTTCACTCTACCAAATTTATTCGAATGTTCTCGTGAACAATGTCGTAAAAAACATGAAAAAATGTTCCCGAAAACAGCAGATCTAGCACACAAAACTGCGTTCTAAAGCCTGTTCAAAGTCACATTTAAACGACTATTCAATCGAAATAAAACCAAACAAGCGCATGATTATTTGCAGACTAAATGTTTGCGAAAACAGAGAAACAACATGCAAAAAATTGTTCACTTAAAATCCAAGAATCACAGCATGATCATTAAAGTGGATCGTGTTCCTGAAATCCTTCATTGGGGCGCAAAAATCGCTCAGATCGATCCCGATTTAATGCTCTCAACCGAGCGCCCTATATCTCAGGCTCGCCTTGATGTCGACGTGCCGTTATCACTTTGTCCTGAGCTTGGTAGTGGTCACTTTAATGCGCCTGGGATTGAGGGACATCGCAATGGCGAAGACTGGGCTCCCGTGTTCACAACCACATCCATAGAGCACGATGACAACAGCGCGACATTTACCCTACAAGATGACATTGCCGGTCTTGAATTATTGATTGAGCTACAACTGGACTTTAACAGTGATGTGGTACAAAAACGCATCACCGTAAAAAACACGACTGCCGGTGAGTATTGCTTGGGTAAGCTCTCCTCTACCCTGCCACTTCCTAACCATGCAAACGAGCTGATGACGTTTCACGGACGCTGGTGCCATGAGTTTCAAACTCAGCGTTTGAGCTTTGAGCATGGTGGCTTTATGCAAGAAAACCGTCGCGGTCGCACCTCTCACGAAAACTTCCCAGGTTTGTTCGCAGGCACTAATGGCTTTAGTGAACAATTGGGACAAGTTTGGGGCTTCCATCTTGGTTGGAGTGGTAACCATCAACTGCGTGCCGATGTTCGTAGTGACGGTCGCCGTTTTGTTCAAGCAGGTGAACTGCTGTTGTCTGGTGAAAAGCGCCTACAAAGCGGTGAAACCTACCAATCACCATGGCTTTACGCGGCATACAGTAACTCAGGTTTGAATGGAATATCAGAGCGATTCCACGAGTTCGTTCGTGCCAATATTATTCAATTTCCAAACAACAAGCCTCGTCCTGTTCATTTAAACACGTGGGAAGGCATCTACTTCGATCATAAACCTGAATACATCATGCAGATGGCGACCGAAGCCGCCGAGATGGGTGTCGAGCGCTTCATCATTGATGATGGTTGGTTCATTGGTCGTGATGGCGAACGCGCAGCGCTTGGTGATTGGTACTTGGATGAAACAAAGTACCCAAATGGTCTTGAGCCTGTCATCGAGCACGTAAACAACAAAGGCATGGAGTTTGGTCTTTGGGTTGAGCCAGAGATGGTCAGCCAAGACTCAAATCTATATCGCCAACACCCAGATTGGGTATTAAGTCTGCAAGGCTACCACCAGCCCTCCGGTCGCTGGCAATACGTGTTGGATTTGCAAAACCAAGATTGCTTCAACTACCTGTTTGAACGTTTGAATGACTTACTGACTCGTTACAACATCGGTTACCTGAAATGGGACATGAACCGTGAATTGGTTCAACCAGGGCACCAAGGTAAACCTGCTGTGCATGGTCAAACTAAAGCGCTTTACCGCTTGCTGGACGAGCTTCAAGCTGCGCACCCTGCGGTTGAAATTGAGTCTTGCTCTTCGGGTGGTGGTCGTATTGATTTTGAAATCCTTAAACGCACTCACCGTTTCTGGGCTTCTGATTGTAACGATGCGCTGGAACGTCAAGCGATTCAACGTGGTATGAGCTACTTCTTCCCACCTGAAGTTATGGGCGCTCACATTGGTCCTGCAGAGTGTCACTCAACCAATCGTCGCCATGCGATCAACATGCGTGGCGTGACGGCGTTAAGTGGTCACATGGGTGTGGAGCTCGATCCAGTAAAAGAAAGCACGGAAGAAAAACAGGCTTTTGCTCATTACATTCAACTGCACAAACAGTATCGCGATTTGCTTCATTCGGGACGTACTTTCCGCATCGACCCTGCCGATCAAAACCAGAACATCTATGGCGTTGAGAACGGACAAGAGATGCTGATTACGGTGTGTCAGTTAGCAATGCCAAATCATGCGCTGCCATCTCCACTCCGCGTCAGTTGTGCGGATGAAAATGCCCGTTACGAAGTCAAGATTGTTGAAATGCCAAAGACCAGCTTCCAGTTGATGAAGCAACGTCCGCAATGGTTAGACAAAACCCTGGCACTAAGTGGCGATAACTTAAAGGAAATTGGGGTGACGCTTCCGATTCTCGACCCAGAATCGGCACTGATTGTACACCTTAAGAAAATGTAAACCTCTATCTGTGCCCTCTAGCGACCGGGTTTCAACTTCGCGTTGTTCCTGATAAAACACTCCTATACGCGCTAGAGGGACACCCTACAACTAACAAGCAAAACTTAATTGCTTAACTTGTTAAGGAAACAAAATGTCTATTACAGTATTACTTTCGTTCTTGCTGTTTACAGGCTTTGTTGTGGTGTTCACTTACAGCAAAGTTAAAAACGATAAAAACACCTCTCAAGACGGTTTCTTCCTTGGTGGACGAAGCTTAACAGGTGGGCTGATTGCCAGCTCCTTGATTCTTACCAACCTGAGTGCTACCAGCTTTGTTGGCATGAGTGCACAATCCTACACCCACAACATGAGTGTGATGGGCTGGGAAGTGGCCTCTGGCGTTACACTGGTTATCATTGCGCTGCTGCTTGTTCCTCGCTACCTCAAGCAAGGCATCACCACCATTCCTGACTTCTTAGAAAGCCGTTACGACATGTCGGTGAAGAAGTTCGTTACCCTGTTGTTCTTGTGCCAATACGTCATCAACATTCTACCTACCACTCTTTACGCTGGCGCAGTGGTACTGGGCGAAATCTTTGATGTGCAAGGTTTACTGGGCATTTCTGAGTTCAGCTCTATCGCCCTTATTTCTGCCACTATTGGTTTGCTGGGTTTCTTTTACGCGATTTACGGCGGTCTAAAAGCCGTGGTAATTGCAGACACGATCAATGGCGTAGGCTTGATCACCGGCGGTTTGATGATCCCTGTATTTGGTCTGATGGCATTAGGCGGCGGTAACTTTATGGAAGGTTTAGACGTATTGCTGACTGCCGCCCCAGAAAAGCTGCAATCCGTAGGTAAAGAAACCGATCCACTGCCGTTCTCTACCCTGTTCACAGGTCTATTGTTGGTGAACTTGTACTACTGGGGTACTGACCAATCTATTATCCAACGTGCACTTGGCGCGAAGAACCTGAAAGAAGGTCAGAAAGGTGTGATTCTCGCGGGTGCGATTAAAGTTATCTCTCCACTTTTCCTAATCATTCCGGGCATCATTGCTTTCCATATGTTTGGCGCAGATGCAGGCAACCCAGACACGATGTACACACGCTTGGTGAACGAGGTATTGCCTAAGCCGCTTGTTGGTTTCTTTGTTGCGGTCATGTTCGGCGCAATCCTAAGTACCTTTAACGGTGTATTGAACAGCTCAACAACCTTGTTTGCTTTGAACGTTTACAAGCCACTATTTGGCAAAGGCAAATCGGATGAAGAGTTAGTCGGGAAAGGTCGTATCTTCGGCGTTATCATTGCGATCATTTCGGTCTGTATTGCCCCTTTCATCATGTACGCACCAGAAGGCTTGTTCCAATACCTACAAATGGTTGCGGGCTTCTTTAGTGTGCCTATCTTCACCATCGTATTTGTAGGCTACATTTCCAAACGTGTACCGGCTATTGCCGCTAAAGTTGCTTTGGTCGTATTTGTTAGCTCTTACGCTGCGATGCAATTGGTCTTTGGTACACCAATCCACTTCCTACACCAATTGGCGATTCTATTCGTCGTGTGTACTGCTCTGATGTTTGCGATTGGTCACTTCATGCCACGTGAAACAGACTACGTAATGCCTGTAAATGAGAATATCGATGTGACGCCGTGGTCATTCCGCTTTGAAGCATCAGCGGTCATCATCTACATGGTATTGGGCGCTTACGTAATGTTCTCAGACTTCGGTTTTGTCTCAAGCGATCCGACTATCATGCAAGTGTACGGGTTCTGTGGTCTGGTCTTGATGTTCGGTGTGGTTTCTAACTACTTCATCAAGCGTAGAAAGCATAAGCAAGTGACTAAACTGAATGACATGTACATGCCATAAATAAGATCGATAAGTCACGGATATAAAAAATCGGAGCACAGGCTCCGATTTTTTATGATGCGATAGATGAATTAGTCTGCTTTAAATGACAGTGGAATCTCTGCCAATTGATTGCCTTCGTTCGCAGGGAAGATAAGGTACTCACCGTGGTATTTCACCATCGATTTGTAATCAGTGACCTTGTGTACCATGTAACCTGCTTGCGATGCTTTTTCAACGAACTCTGCGTGGTTACCGCGAACAAACCAACTCATCGGTTTTACCAACAGCTCACCATCAAAACAGCTTTCACACTGGTCAGCACATAAGGCTAGTGAGTTTTGACCTTCTGTGTAGATTTGTACTTTACCGCAGCCAACTAACTGCTCAGAAGTTGACACTTCCCAGCCCGCTTGCTCCATCGCATCAAGAAACGCTTCAATGTCAGAATCTTTGATCACTTTAGACTCTTCACCTTCAGGGAAAAACTGCGCGTAAAAGCCTGAGATACGTTTAAAGATAAATAGCAAACCAGCATCGTTTCCTTTTGAGCGACCTGCTTTTTGCCAACGCGTTAGATCATCACCCACAGTGCGACCAAAACGCTGTGACTTCAGCGCCTTGGTTACCCAACGAACCAAGTAATGATTGTTCGCTACTGGTGCATTTGCCAATTTACCAGAGCGATGCTCTTGGTCTAAATCTGCCAAAGCAGCGTTAACTAAATTTTGAATTTCTTTGGTGTAATTAGACATTACGCCTTTCTTCCTAAAGTCCAATAAAACAGTGCAGACAGCACTGAACAAGCAAACATAACAACGATCATCGGCCACGCAACGCCACCGGGCATTGCTGCAACAAGCGCACCAATCAATGAACCTGTGCCAAAGCGCAGAGTACCAGCAAGTGAAGATGCAGTGCCTGCCATTGTTGGGTAGCCACTTAACAGCAGCGCCATCGAGTTACTACCAATCGTAGACAAGGTTCCGATAAACAGCACTACAAATGGCACGATGCCCCACAAACCAAGATCAAGCATCCAACCAGCAAACAGTCCAATACCAGCAATCAACTGGATGGTTAGACCGAAGCGCAGCATAAAATGGGAACCGACCTTTTTCACCATGCGACCATTGAGACTGGTCATGATGATCATTGCCACAATGTTCAAGCCAAATAGGTAACCAAATTGGTCTGGCCGAACACCGTATAAATCGATATATATAAATGAACCCGCAGTCAGGAATGCAAACATGCCTGAGAACGAGAACGCACCTGAGAGCATTAACCCTAACGCTTCAGGGTTAGAACACAGACGTGCATAGTTACGAATCGTGGTTCTGAATCTTAATGGCTGACGGTTTTCTGGTTTCAATGTCTCTGGAATCATCCATAGAACAAGCAAGATCACCACAACCGCGAAGATAGCGAGCACCCAAAAGATTGAACGCCAACCGAACCAGATCGCGAGGTGACCACCAATCATCGGTGCAACCAAAGGTGCAATCGTGATCACCAACGTCACGAATGACATTGCACGCGCAAAATCTTCACGGTCAAACATGTCTCGTACAACCGCTTGGATAATCACAGCCGCTGCCGCACCAGCAAAACCTTGTGCCGTACGCACATAAGTAAGCGCATCAATACCGTTAGTCGTTGCACTGACTACCGCTGCCAAACCAAAAAAGAGCACACCTAAAATGAGTACAGGTCGGCGACCATAGCTGTCGGCTAACGGACCATGAATCAGCTGACCTATTGCGAAGCCTGCTGTATAAGCCGTTAACGTAATCTGTACAGCACCTGCGGTTACACCAAGATCTTTAGCGATGGTTGGCATAGCCGGCAAATACATATCGATAGCAAGTGGCGTCAACGCACCAATTGCACCGAGTACAAGGAACAATAAAAAACTGATTTGTGACTGGGGAGCACTTTGGGCTTTTTCTGTCATTGCCTTACCTCTTGTTGTGTCCTCCCATCAACATTCCACATTGATTGAGATAGATGATTGACGCTTCCCTTACCCCGAATCCGTAACAATCACGGAGACAGTGCATAGTATCCTTACTATTGAGAAGATCATAAAAGACGAAAGTATACCAAGGCGGTCTTGCCTAACCCGACGCTAAAACCTGCATGATGAGTATGCAGAACGAAAAAGTAACCGAGCTAAAACGAAGAGGCGACGACGTTAACACCGTCTGTACTTATCGTCAGTAAGGACCAACAAGAGAAAAGACTTTTCTCAGATTAAATACAGTTCTGCCTGCGTTTATGAGCGGCGAATGCGCGTCTTGTTCAGACACTAAGACTTATTTGGTAGGAATCCCCATTCTGAGCGATTTCCTACCAAAACACTAGTTCCTATCAGGAATTAAACAATTTCCCAGAACAGCAATTACTTCCAACCAGAGTGAATCATTTCACTACTGATTCGACTTCTTCTTCTGTTAAGAATCGGTAATCACCCGGCTCAAGCGATTCATCAAGCACAATTGAACCAATACGCTCACGGTGAAGGTGTTCAACCTTGTTGCCGAGCGCAGCAAACATACGCTTCACTTGGTGGTATTTACCTTCCACAATCGTTAACAGCACTTCGTTTTCAGCTTCGTTTACAATTTCAAGGTGGGCAGGCAATGTTGGCTCGCGTTCATTACGTAACTCAATACCTTCGGCAAACTTTTCAACGTAATCAGGTTGAATCGCATCCACAAGCCATACGCGGTACGTCTTTTCACATTTGTGTTTTGGCGACGTAATACGGTGGGACCATTGACCATCGTCAGTGATCAACACAAGACCAGTAGTGTCCACATCCAAGCGACCAGCAAAGTGTAGGTTTTCTACCTTTGGCTCATCAAGCAACACGAATGCGGTTGGGTTATGCCCATCTTCATGTGAACACACAAAGTCCGCAGGCTTGTACAACATAATGTAACGAGGACCAGGAGCACCAACTTCGCGCCCTTCCCACTCAACCACACCACCTTCTGGCACTTTGAAAGCACCACTCTTTTGTACTTCGCCATCAACGGTCACTTCGCCACTTTTGATGATCTTCGTTGCCTGCTTGCGAGTCGCACCCAGCCCATCACACAAATATTTATCTAAACGCATGAATACCTCTAATGTTTAAGGTCGGGTATTATAGCGATCCTAATTCGAATAGTTGAGCAATTTCACAGATTTTCATGTACACCCTTCGACCATACCAAGCCGACTCTGTTAAAGCGGTGATTCACTATTTTCGTAAACACACCACACCAGCAGTCATTGTGCTGCCTACAGGAGCAGGTAAAAGCTTGGTCATTGCAGAGCTAGCAAGACTTGCCAAAGGGCGCGTCCTAGTACTTGCTCATGTAAAAGAGCTGGTGGAACAGAACCACGCCAAGTACGAAGGCTATGGACTGAAAGGCTCAATATTCTCAGCGGGTCTTGGACGTAAAGAAACCGATCAGCAAGTGGTGTTTGCTTCTGTACAATCAGTAGTGCGCAATCTGGACTCTTTCAAGAATCAATTTTCCTTGTTAGTGATTGATGAATGCCATCGCGTGCCAGACGAAAAAACCAGTAGCTACCAAAAAGTAATTACGCACCTAAGAGAACTCAACCCAGGCATTAAAGTTTTGGGGTTAACCGCAACCCCATACCGCTTAGGCATGGGCTGGATCTATCAGTATCACACCCGTGGACAAGTTCGCACGGAAGAGTCACGCTTTTTCCGTGACTGTATCTTCGAACTCCCTATCCGTTACTTACTGGATGAAAACTTCTTAACACCAGCTCGCATGATGGACGCGCCAGTCCTATCTTATGACTTCTCACAACTCAAACCAGCAAACACAGGTCGATACAAAGAAGCTGAGATGGACATGGTGATCGACAAAGCTAAGCGAGCGACACCACAGATCGTTGAACAAATCATTCAATACGCCAAAGAACGCAAAGGCGTAATGGTATTTGCAGCTACAGTTCGCCATGCACAAGAAATCCATGGTTTATTGCCTGAAGGCGAAACCGCGATTGTGATTGGTGACACGCCAACACCAGAGCGCGATGCCATTATTCAGTCGTTCAAGAATCGTGAGATAAAGTACTTGGTTAACGTGTCCGTTTTAACCACGGGCTTCGATGCACCACATGTGGATTTAATCGCGATTCTGCGCCCAACCGAGTCGGTCAGCTTGTATCAACAAATTGTTGGTCGTGGTTTGCGTCTGTCGGAAGGCAAATCAGAATGTCTCGTACTGGATTACGCTGGCAACAGCTATGATTTATATCAGCCTGAAGTGGGCGATCCGAAGCCAGATTCCACTAGCGAAATCATCACCATCCCTTGCCCCGCTTGCGGCTTTAATAACAACTTCTGGGGAAAACTGGATAGCAATGGCTTTTTGCTGGAGCACTTTGGTCGTCGTTGCCAAGGATATTTTGAGGACGATGAGACCGGAGAACGTGAGCATTGCGGTTATCGATTTAGAGCTAAATATTGCGGCGAGTGTGGCGCTGATAACGACATTGCAGCGCGTATTTGTCATGAGTGTGATGCCACGCTGGTTGATCCAGACAAAAAGCTCAAGGAAGCATTGAACCTAAAAGATGCGCTGATCTTTGAATGTACCGAAATGGACTTGTCAGTATTTAAGTCCAGTGATGGCAAATCACAGTTGAAAGTGACGTATTCCGGTGAAACCTATCAAGGAGAAGGAAATGCACTGGTTCACGAGTTCTGGTCACTGAATACCAAAAAACAGAAGCAAATCTTCAAAGACCAGTTTGTACGCCCTCACCTTGCTGACAAACATCGTCCATTTGAAGAGGCGTCGCCAACCAGAGTCGTGGCAAACCAGCATCGTTTCCGTCTGCCACAATTCGTGATTGCTAGAAAGTCAGGGCGTTTTTGGAAACTGCGCGATAAGATCTTTGACGACGAACTAAGATAAGCGAATGCTCACGAATTCACTTTCTGTTCATGTACAGCACGATATAATCGTCGTAACTCATTGAAAAAGGCTTTGCTATGTCTACCTCCTTCACTCCGCGCAAACTTCCCGTGCTGCTAGGCTTAGTGCCACTTTTATTGTCAGCACCAAGTTTTGCATCTCACCATGATCATCATGATGAAAAAGACGGTCATGCCATCGTTCGTGACGTTGAGAAACCGGGAACTCGAATTGAATTCGATGAAGATCAAGATGAAGTCTATCGTGCCGTTCAAAAAGGTTACATTCGCCCATTCTCCGATATGTACGCAGCAGTGGAGAATGATTTGTATGGGCGTATTATTAAAGTAGAACTCGAAGAAGACGATGACGAATGGGTTTACGAGCTGAAAATCTTGTTCAATGACAGTGTGATAAAAGTGGAATACGACGCTGCCACACTAGAGATGCTCGAGATCAAAGGGCGTAACTTCAATAAAGCTCTTAAGCCGCAGTAACCGATATCCAAACATAATTAGAAGAAAGAATATGAAAATACTTGTTGTCGAAGATGAACCTCGCCTAGGCGAACAGATTTTAGAAACGTTGGAAAACAATGGCTGGGTACCAGAACTTTCCCAAGATGGTATCGACGCGCTTTACCGTGCGACCTCTGAAGAATGGGATGCGATTGTGCTCGACTTGGGTTTGCCAAAGCTCGATGGTCTGACGGTCTTGAAAGGCATTCGAGACGAGAACATTAATACACCTGTGGTAATTCTGAGTGCCCGTGACACATTATCTCAACGTGTTGAGGGTTTGAATGCCGGAGCCGACGATTATCTAACCAAGCCATTTGAAATGGTTGAGCTAACGGCTCGCCTTCGCGCTCAATTACGCCGTGCTTCAGGTAACGCCTCACCTGTCATGCAGATTGGTGATTTAAGTTTAGATACGCGCTCATCAAAAGTGCTGTGGCAAGGGCAAGCAGTAAGCTTAACCGCGTTAGAATATAAAGTGGTCGCGTACTTCATGCACAACCCAGAAAAAGTCATTTCTCGTACCGAGTTGGTAGAACACATCTACAAGCAAGACTTCGACCGTGACTCAAACACCATCGAAGTGTTTATCGGTCGTATTCGCAAGAAGATCGCCCCAAAAATCATCAAAACCGTCCGCGGTTTAGGGTATCAATTGAATGCGGAATAGAAGCAAACTTCCCATGCACATTCTTAAGCGGCTGAGCATCAAAAGCCGCTTAGTGCTAGCGGCGGTCGTTTGGCTCACAGCGATGATCCTCGCGGCGGGCGTCACGATCCCAACCCAAGTTTACAGCTATATGGTGGACGACACTCGCTCCCAATTGAATGTCTACATGGACGAGATTGCCGCCCAGCTCGAAGTCGACAGTAAAGGTCAACTCACCCTTCCTACTCAACTTTCCGACCCAAGATTTAATCGTCCATACAGTGGTCTTTACTGGAGCGCATCAACGGACACGAGTCTAGAACGTTCGCGTTCACTATGGGATAAGAAAATTGAGTACAAAGGATTGGATAAAGACGCCTTTGGCGCACGTGATGAAAAACTTATCACGTTGAAAAAGACCCTTTATCTACCGGACTACGATGGTCCTATTGATGTCATCATTGGCATTGACGAAGATCCAATTGAAGGCACGATTCAGTCTTTAACTGGGCAGCTTTGGATCATTTTAGGATTGCTCTTTGCTGGTGTTCTTGCGGTTATCTTGCTGCAAATCGCCTGGTCATTGAGTCCGCTAACCAAGCTGCAAAGAGAGTTAGCCGAACTGAAATCAGGCAACAAGAAAGGCTTGGAAGAAGAGTACCCGAAAGAAATCTCACCTTTGATTTCTGACCTTAATGCCCTGCTCTTTCACTATCAAGAGCTACTTGAACGTGCACGCAATCATGCAGGAAACTTATCTCACGCGCTGAAAACACCACTTTCTGTTTTAAAAAACGAAGTACAAAACTTCACGCCTGAAGAACAAGAACGCTTGAACGCGCCAATCACACAGATCCAACAACACATCGATTACCACTTAGGTCGCGCTCGTATGGCTGGTTCAATGAACATTCTTTCGGTGAAATCGAACCCTTCAGAGCGCGTTGATGCCATATCCATGGCGTTTGACAAGGTCTACGCACATCGTGACGTCACACTGATTAACGAGCTTGATTCTGAATTGAACGTCGCCGTAGAGAAAACCGATCTGGATGAAATGGTGGGAAACTTACTGGAAAATGGCTACAAATGGGCGAACAGCATCATTCGTGTGCATTCAACGTTAGATAAAGACAACATTCATATCATTGTTGAAGACGATGGTCCGGGTATTCCTCCTGAGCAATTATGCCAAGTAATAAAGCGTGGCTACCGTCTGGATGAAACAACGCCAGGATCCGGTTTAGGTTTAAACATTGTCAGTGAAATGGCGCACAGTTACCGCGGTCAACTTGAATTATCAGAGAGTAAAATGGGAGGGTTAAAAGCCACCTTGATTCTGCAAAAGAGCCGCGCTTAAGTCAGCTTACATCAGTCACTCACAGTATTACTTTAAAATGGCACTTATCGATTTATTCGCTAGGTGCCATTTTTATATACCCAAGTAACCTCAAGATGCTTGGGTATATCTAAATAGCGCTTTGATTGGGTAAGTTTAATGCTAGCGATGGTTCACTAATCAACAGCACATTCCCATCCGAATAATAGTCGTGCTTACTATCCATTGCGACAGGTTGCGCTAACGAATGTAACTCTCCGACTAGCGCTAAATGACTGACTTCAATTTGATTCGCTAGACGGTCTCTTTCGCTGTCCACATTAGGATCTATTCGATGCAACACCGTCACAATACCCGAGTAATGCGCCAACTTGAGACCGTCATCGTAACTAATCGCTCCGACCCAAATCGGTTGACCAGACTTTGATTCTAACCCTGCTTGCCACCAGCGAACATGAGAGCGTTTTAACAAACTTCCGGGCTCTTGGAATGCCATCGACTGTGGCTTGCCATTCCAAAACAAATCAGAAACGGGCGGCAGCTTCTGCTTCAATAAGCTCACATAGTCTGCCAATTCAATGTCGTTTCTTGAAAAGGTTTGATTCTCTAGCCAGCCGAGCTCTTGCATTAGGCTTCGCGGGGATTCTCCGACGTACACCAAGTTGACTGCCTGAGCGTCAAACACATTCGAGCGCCCCGGATAAACCTTAAAGCAGATATCATTAAGGACTATCGATTGATTTTCAGTAACGCCGGGTTGTTCAATATTGTCATCTGCTAGATAGAAAAAGTGTCCATAATTCGCAGCAACTAAACATAACACTAAAGCCGTTAGGGATTTTGTCCATTTACGTGACCAGTTTTTCTTCCAAGCCACAAGAGCGAATACAGAAGCGATGAGTACTGAGGCAATAAGAAGCTTATGCTCAACAAGGATGAACTTTATGGAATCAAGTGGAATCCATGTGTTAAGACCCGCAGCAAGCAAATACCCAGCAACGACAAATTGCCCAACACCAAGTATCAATCCAATTGATGAACAGACAGTAAAACGCTTCCAACTAACATTCGCAGTACCTGCCATAAATGGCACGACCCAAGCAACAGGTCCGAGTAAGCGTGCAAAGATCAAAATGGCATTGCCGCGTTTTTTCATCAACAAACGACAACGAGCGATTGGACGCCTTGTCTTGGCTTGCCAACGAATCAGCTTCTTCTGTGCTTTAGAGCCAGAACGCTTACCAATAAAGTAACTGAGTTGATCGCCAATCCAACCGCCCAACAAAACGGCGACAACGCCCCAAATCACACCTTGGTGCAATTGATAGCCCGCAGCGAGCAAAAACGGCTCGCCCGGGACAAAGAGGTTAGGTCCAATCGTTGCATCCAGAAATGCTCCGAAAAACAGACTGATTGCTTCCAGCATGCAGCCTCCGACGATTACGAATGTTGATCTTTGTAGTGACCGAATTTGTATTCCATTTCGTTGTTACGCATCTCGCCAAAGAAGAATCGACGTACATTGGCTTTGAAATAGGTCATGCCCATCTTAAAGAAACCGTCTTGTTCAAGGCGGCGCGGATCGAATTCAAACGTCATCGGTAAGAAGCGGAAACGCCATGTTTTAGAAGCGCGCTTTACGTAATCACAATCTTCGCAAAGTGTAATAGACTCATCAAAGCCGTTGATCTCTTTGTGTGCGCGTTTGGTAGAGAAAATACAAGCACCTACCGCCGTTGGGAATGTGTACTGAGTAATAAACAATCCCGCGTTAAACATGCCATAACCCAACTTATGTGCCATTGGCAGATTTTTTGAGCCCATGTAAACACCAGCAACTTCCAACTTCGCATCCTCAAGCTTACTCATTGCACGGCTCAGAAAATCACTTGGTAAGCGCACGTCGGCATCTAAGAAAAGAATACGTTCATACTTCGCCAGTTCTGCACCTGTATTACGACCTAAGCTGACACCACGCGTATCCATGCGGTGCACTGTCAGTTCTGGCAATGAGCTTTCGTAAGCTTGTGCAACTTCACGTGTCGAATCTTCGCTGTTCGAATCCACCACGATCACTTCAAAGTTCTGGTGAGTTTGTTTGGTTAAGTCTTCAAGTAGTCGACCAATACGTTTTTCTTCATTGAGGGTAATAATCACGATACTGATAGGATTCATAATGTGCTCCATTGAGGTTGTCCGTTTATGTACGATGGAGAATAGAACCGACTGACTTAACGGTTACTGAGGTCAACATTCATTTTGCGTTCATTTTGTGAATAACAGATGTCGTTAATGAATGAATTAACTTGGAAAGAGAATTGAGTCCTAGGCAAATAAAAACGTACTGACAAAAAGCCAAATAGGTTAAAATCAGCGCAATGCGGACAAAGTTTTGCCGACACCACAAAACAGACACTCTTCTTGACGAAGAATTACTGGCTTTTTGGTGATTTAGGTACAATTTTGGTTGCTGAATGTAGAGCAGGATGATAGTATCCGCGCTCGCTTGAACAGTTCCTGTTTCAAGCTTTACTACGAACACAAGGTCGCATTGTGTTTGTAAAGTTTTATTTTTTACTAATTTGAGAGTAAATACTATGAAATTCGAAGCAGTAGTACGTACTGAACTAGGTAAAGGTGCGAGCCGCCGCCTACGTCACGCTGGCAAATTCCCTGCAGTTGTATACGGCGGTGAAGAAGCAGCAGTTGCTATCGTTCTTAACCACGACGACATCGTTAACCAAATGGACAAGCCTGAGTTCTACGAAGGTATCGTTCTAGTGATCGACGGCGCTGAAGTTAAAGTTAAGCCACAAGACGTTCAACGTCACGCTTACAAGCCAAAAGTTGAGCACATGGACTTCATCCGTATCTAATTCCCTACCAAGGAATTAACGGATAAAATCCAAACCTTTTGCATAAAGATTATCGGACTTACCAACCGAGACATCTAAAAAATTTCAAAACCCCGGAGACTTACCACCTCCGGGGTTTTACTATTTAGGACAGAAGTAAATCTCCCCCTACTCTTTTCTCAATTCTCTTTTCATTACCGATAGTGCTTTTCTTCAAACACCGCATTAAACACTCTCATCAGTAAGTTATGTTCGTGCTATGTACTTCACCAGCGTCACGTCGTTGAGCGTCATATCATCGATAACCTCCGACTCTTCCTCTCCAGATCGCACAAAGCCACACTTCTTATAGAAATTAAGCCCTTGTTTATTGGTGTCTAACGCCTTAAGGCTAATTTGCATCACTGGTGTCGAGAGTAAGCGAGTTTCTAATTCATCAATCAGAGCACTGCCAGCGCCCTGCCCGAAGTATAAAGGCGAAACATAGCAACAAGTAACCGTTGCCGTCTTGTCTTCGCTGGTGTGATCAGGCAGTTCATAACTTAGAAAGCCCACGATCTCTTTCTGTTTCTCAACAACAATGAGATTGGCCAGTTGCTCCGTCATTACTCGCGTCCACATACGCTCTCGACGTTCTCGAGTAAATTGGTCAATGTAACTCTGCGGCATTAATCCTCGGTAAGCGACTTGCCATGAATCAACGTGTATTTTGGCGATCTGATCCGCTTCATCTCTCACTGCATTTCTAACTGTATATCCCATTGCTTGCCTTTCTCATTACTCCGGAGTAAACACTCTTTGACGACTGTACGCTTCAAACCCCAAAGACTGGCAGAGCCTTATTGAAGGCGTATTTTCACTATTTACTCGATACCTAATTTTGCGCTGCCTCGACTTCACTTCATTGATTAAATGACTGAGCAGGCGTTTTCCATACCCTTTTCCTCTTACTTCAGGAGAAACCAATATGGATAAAGACTCAAACGGCTCTTTCCCTTTATAACAATAAGAAGCAAGCACAGCGACCAGCTCATTTTTGTCAAATATGCCGTAAAAAAAATGGCTATCGAGGTCAAAGTCCGCTTTAAGGATATCTTCTTCGCTCATTCGGCTGACAAAAGATTCAAGTAATTCGAGATCAGATTCGATCGAGAGAGGAATTATCCCATCGTCTTTGTTGACGTTGTCGTCATTAAATAAATAGTAGTCGACATCATCATATTCACAGAACATTTGTTTATTATTGAGTTTTCTCTCCAGCTCACTTGGCTGAAAATGTTTAATTCGTTCCCATAATTTAGGGGGACAAGATATAAACGTAACGGCGTCTGATTGATATAAAAATACAGCGCAAAGATCGGAGAACTTTTGCCAATAGTGAGGGTCATAAGAATAGCCATTGTACAAATTACAGCTCACACTGAACTGCTTTTGCCATGAGCAATCGATTTCCGCGGCAAGTGCGGTTGTTTTTTTGAGCATCCTTACTCCTCAACACAGCGTACAGAAAAATCTTAACTATTTGTTTCGTAGAGAGTAAGAAGACATTAATCTGGCAAAATAATCACCAAAGTTTGCTCCATATCTCACCAAAATGCGTATTGATTCACATTAGAAAATTGAAATCAATTAAGCGACTCACAAATTTAGTTAGTAAAAACATTAAATCCTTTCTAAATACGGTTTCTGTTTATTTGTCGACGCGGTTTGCAGCCCTGTTATTTCCTGTATTCAACAAAACTGTAAATAAGATATAGATCACTAAAGTTTCACATTATTTCCGTATATTTCACGCCGTAATAAAATCAAAATCACAAAGAAAGGATCCCTTATGAAGTTTTACAAATCCCTTTTGGTACTTTCAGTCGGCGCTGCGCTAGCAGGATGTGGCTCAGACAGCGACAACTCTCCAATCACTTGTGACACTGCAGATTCATGTACTAAGTTCACTGTTCTTCACACAAACGATAACCACGGTCGTTTCTGGGAAAACAGCAAAGGTGAGTACGGCATGGCTGCACGTAAAACACTGATTGAGTCTATTCGTGCTGAAGTAGCAGCAAATGGTGGCGAGTCTATCCTACTGTCTGGTGGTGACATCAACACAGGTGTACCAGAGTCAGACATGCAGAACGCTGTGCCAGACTTCGTAGGTATGAACCTTCTGGGTTACGACGCAATGGCTGTGGGTAACCACGAATTTGATAACGCTCTAGATGTTCTAGATATGCAAGCTGAGCTAGCTGATTTCCCAATGCTAGCAGCAAACATCTACAAAAAAGATGCGGACGGAAAAGTAACTGATGAACGTTACTTCGCTCCTTATAAAGTCTTCACGATTAACGGTCTGAAAATTGCGGTTATCGGTCTTACTACTGAAGATACAGCAAAACTTGTAAACCCAGACAACGTAAAAGACATCTACTTCCAGGATCCTCAAGTTGAAATCCAAAAAGTGCTGGGCGAGATCGAAGCTAACGAGAAAGTCGACCTAGTATTCGCAACAACACATATGGGTCACTACCAAAATGGTCAAAGTGGTAGCGAAGCGCCTGGTGATGTTCAACTAGCACGTTCTCTAAAAGAAGGTGAACTAGACGCTATCATCGGCGGTCACTCGCAAAACCCAGTATGTATGGAGCCAGGTACGAACAACTACGCGGACTTCAAACCAGGTGATGAGTGTACACCAGATCAGCAAAATGGCACTTACATCATGCAAGCGCATGAGTGGGGTAAATACGTAGGTCGTGCAGATTTCGAATACTACGATGGCAAGCTTCACCTAGCGAACTACGCACTGATTCCAGTAAACCTAAAAGCGAAAGATGAAAATGGTGATTACCAATTCATTCAAAACCAAATTAAACCTGATGCAACAGTAAAAGCGCTGCTTCTACCATACCAACAACAAGGTCAAGATTTGCTGGACGAAGTAATCTCAAACACAGACGGCAAGCTTGAAGGCGACCGTAATGTTGTCCGTTCACAACAAACTAACCTTGGTCACCTACTGGGTAAAGCATACCGCACGAACAAGCTAGTGAATGCTGACTTTGGTGTAATGAACTCAGGCGGTGTACGTGATTCTATCCAGAAAGGTGATGTCACTTACCGCGATGTTCTAACAGTTCAACCTTTTGGTAACTTTGTAACAAAAGCAACCATGACTGGTGAAGAGGTTAAAGCTTACCTAGACGTTGTAGCAACAAAATCTGCTGGCTCTGGTGCATACGCTCAACTAGACAACATCACGCTATCAGTTAACTGTGATGCGAAAGACGTAACGATTACAGACATCAACGGTAAAGGCTTTGATCCAAAAGCTGAGTACACTTTCTCTGTAATTAGCTTTAGTGCAGCGGGTGGCGATAATTACCCAATCATCGATGTTAAATCAACCCAGCAAACAGATGCAGCTATACTGCGTGAGTTCTTCGTTAATAACCCTCAGATTTCTGCGGCAGATTTCGATAAGAACTTGGGTAACATTGAGTACTTGAGCAACGGCCAATCAGTGAAAGGCTGTCCTGCTTCAGGTAGCTAATTTACTTTATTCTTGTCTACACTTAGACATTGACAGCCATTCGGTTGCATAACAACTGAGATAAGGCGTGTCAGACTGACTCTAAGACCAACCGGAGCCCAAGTGGCTCCGGTTTTTTTATTTGCGCTAAATCTCTGATAAAACGCCACCTTCACAAATCGTTCAAAAAATGTTCATTTACGTTGTTGACGACCATGTGTAGGGCTTCTATGTTTGATAAGGTCTTTCGAATATGAAGATTCATCAACTGTGTTTGAGCAATTAACTTTTATTCACACAGTCAATGATTCTGAGAAAGATGCGAATGGCGTTACAAACACTGCTCTCAAACAATTTGTCTCTCAGACTTCAAACGAAGGCGATGGGCTTCTACGCTCCCGCCAATGAGCAGCGATCTGAACGCCAATGTGTTCAAACTGCTGCCATCGAGTTCTGGAGGTCAAAAATGAAACGAGCCAGCAACAGCTATAGACTGCAGATAATTAAAGAAGTGGTCACTCGCAGAGAGCGTGAAGCATGTACTGATCCAATGGCAAGATACATTCATCAAATGATGGATGAATTACCCACCAGTAAATTAGACGTGGAACAAAATCACCGCTTTGCCGGTAGTCACTTCGACGAACAAGCAGGAGGCTGGGTAAGCGACCAATGGTCTTTAAAGTAACGCCAAGTGCTCATCACTTTGAGCACGAAAATGGATAGGAGCTTCCCGGCTCTTATGGATAAGTAGTTCAGACTGGGCCGGGAATAGTTAGTCATAAGTAATAAAGCGTAAACAACACTAAAACAAATCCTGTTGCGGGGATAAGTCATCTTGAGGCAGTTCTGCTTTCCCCTTCCCTGCTAGCACCTTTCTTCTGTACCTCTGACGACACAGCTTAATCACGTGCAACTGTTGTGCAGGAGTAAAACTCAGCCAATTAAACCGCTCTTCTCGTTTACGCATGCATCCCTTGCAATAGCCCTTTTCGTCAGAAGTGCACACTCCGACACAAGGACTTGGGACGGTAAAAAACTCCAGTTGCTCCATGCTCAACCCGTTCTTTGGTTATCTCATCAAGACCCGATTCACTTATAGTCGAATAACTGTAAGAAATTTCGAAGTTTTCGCTGAATTTTAGTACCTGGAATGGGATCTCTGTTATAAAATACGCCGTGTTTAAAAACATACGAAACCATAACCGTATGCTGACAAAAACACTGTTTTATTACCTATACTTACCACGTTTTCTAAAAACGGAGTCAATAAAATGAAGCTTAGCCTAAAAACGTTAGTAGCAGCAATCTCACTTCCAGTTCTAATGACTGCATGCGCTAGCAACGGTGACAATGTGAAAGAAATTACGGCTCAAGATCTACAGCACCACAACTGGCAGCTGGTTCAAATCGATGGCAAAAACATCGCAGCAGAAGAACGCCAAGCACCTCGCTTAGAAATTGGTGAAAACCTAACAGCGAACGGTAATGCAGGTTGTAACAACTTCTTCGGTCAAGCTGAACTAAAAGATAACCAACTACGCATCGAGAAAATGGGCATGACCATGAAGATGTGTATGGAAGACCAAATGAAGATTGAAAAAGTAATGTCTGAAACGCTTTCTGATTGGAGCGACATTACTCTGACTAACGATGGTCTAGTACTGAAAAACGCAGATCACGAACTAACGTTCACACTGCGTGACTGGGTAAACTAATCCCACATTTGTTTCTGAGACAATAAGTCTCTGAAAGAATCTCTAAAAAAGCAGCCCTTTGGCTGCTTTTTTTTGTTTCTAATGCCCCATACCTTGCTTAGCCAGCTTTTCAGGATCATCATAAACCGCGTGGCGATCTATCATATCCAAGGTTGCTTCATTCATTCCGGTTACAGCAACAATAGAGCCGCCTTTACGAAACTTAATGATGGCTTTATCCAAAGCTGATATTGCTGTGATATCCCAAAAATGCGCATCGGATAAATCAATTGTGATGTATCGCGTCGCATTATCAAAATCAAACATATCAGTGAAACTATAAGCGGAAGCGAAAAAGATTTGCCCATGAACTTTGTGAATCGTATGGTCGTTATCAACAATGACTTCATCCGAAACCTTCATTAAAGTCCGGCTCTGATTCACATAAAAGACACACGCTAATAAAACGCCCACCAGCACACCAATAGCAAGATTGTGGGTGACAACAACCGAAATCACCGTCGATAGCATGATAAGGTTTGTCGATAAACTGTGTTTACGCATTTCTGCAATGGAGTGCCACGAGAAAGTACTTATCGCAACCATGATCATCACAGCAACGAGCGCCGCCATTGGGATTTGCTTGAGGTAATCCCCCAAGAACACCACCATGATCAGCAAAAACACACCGGAGCAAAGCGTCGATAAACGTGTTCGACCGCCAGACTGGATATTGATCATCGACTGACCAATCATTGCGCATCCTGCCATACCGCCAAACAGCGATGCGACCATATTCGCAATCCCCTGTCCTTTGCACTCGTCGTTTTTCTCACTCTCTGTATCCGTCAACTCATCGACGATAGATGCGGTCATCAGTGATTCAAGGACACCGACAATGGCGAGAGCTAATGAATAAGGGAAAATGATTTGGAGTGTTTCAATGTTGAAGGGAATATTGGGAATCATGAATACGGGAAGCGAATCGGGTAACTGCCCCATATCGCCAACAGTACGAATATCGATATCAAACATCAACGCAACCACTGTCACCGTGATAATGCATACCAAAGGGGACGGTAGCATTTTTCCGATTTTCGGCACATATGGAAACAAATAGATGATGGCTAGTCCTAAAACGGTCAATGCATAAACGGACCAAGAAACGTTCGTCAGTTCAGGCAGTTGCGCCAAAAAGATTAAAATTGCCAACGCATTTACAAATCCAGTCATAATGGACTTAGACACAAAACGCATTAAATCCCCTAGCCTTAAGTAGCCAATCAATAACTGCAGTACACCAGCGAAAAACGACGCAGCGAGCAAATATTGCAAACCATAATCTTTAACTAAGGTGGTCATCAATAGCGCCATCGCTCCGGTTGCCGCGGAAATCATTCCGGACCTTGAGCCAGTAAACGCAATCACGACACAGATGGAAAACGAGGCATACAAACCCACTTTGGGGTCGAGTCCTGCGATGATAGAGAATGCAATAGCTTCTGGAATAAGTGCCAGTGCTACAACAACTCCTGATAAACAATCTCCTTTAACGTTGTTAAACCAAGTATCTTTTGTAAATTTAAACATAAATCTCTCATAAACGTATTGCCTTAGTTGGTGCATTGCGCACGGTGAAGGGAGTGATGCAAACGCATCTGAGAGATCGTTCTAGGGCGGACTAATGAGCAAAAAGCACCTTCCTTATTCGTCAATTGAAACGTCACGGTTTTTCTCGATATGGGCCAGTCAAAAACAAAACCAGCCTCATCGAAGGTGTGCTTTATATCACTTTAAAAATGTAATTTGTAATAAATTCTTACAAAACCAAGTAAATTTGCCTACAAGTAACCATAAAAAAGCGCCTCTAAAAGGAGGCGCTTCTTAATTCATAACATCTACTTAAGTGACTTCAAAATGACTGCTGAGAATAAGATTGTCCATCAAAACCACTTAATTGCTCGTACGCTTTAGACAAAATAGCAATCCCGATGATGGTCACTAGGAAGCTTAATAAACTCATTAGGATTGGCAGTTGTAAATACGCCAGAGGTGATATTGCGATACCACACAGAAGCGGTACCAAGATCACCACACCCATCATGTACCACGTGTACCCTTTGGTTAAGTTCCATGCATAAGGGAATGACACACCTTTACCAATAGCAATGGCGGGAAACACCAACACCAATCGGCAACAGATCACACCAAGTGCGAACAGTACAATTGCGGCAAGCGCAACGTTAATCATCGCAAAGATGGCGGCAACGGCGACTACTGCAACTGTCATCACCAAGTAATGACCGATGAACCACATTTCGATCTTACCAAGGGTGAAACGCCCCCATTGAGGGACAGATTGAGGACCTTTGAGGATAATACTGTGCACATTAATCGCGACGATCGCAGACAATAGCGCCATCAAGATTTGTACGAAGATAGCAGCACCATCGCCTTCACTTGCACCTAAAAGGAGATCAAGAATAACAGAAAAGAGAATCGGTAAAGCGGTCGCTTTCGCAATCGCTTGTTTATGCGTGTTTAGTGAAGCAAAGGCACTTTTAACGGTATCGACAAACATAGTTAGGTTCTAGCCAAGATTAAGATTCATTTCATTTTGGGTACTGATGTTATCTTCCTGATACCGGTTGAGCAAACCTTTCCCAAAATATCATTAGGTTACAGTGATTAATTCGACCTAAATAGCTCAGTTCGTTGCCCCCAAAAACATAAATCAATTAGATCAAATGCCCGACTTTGCGAATCAATACTGCAAGGCTTTCTGCTTCAAGTTTTTTCATCACATTAGAGCGATGTACCTCAATTGTTCTTAGAGAAACACACAACGAATCGGCCATCTCTTGGTTTTTCATCCCCTTGACTACCAATCCAAGTACTTCTTTCTCGCGCTTGGTGAGATTCTGTAATACCTGTTTCGCACTCAACTTTTCACCGTTTTTTAATGACTGTGCCATAGCATTATCCACTGCAACCACAAGCGCGTTTCCATCAACAGGCTTTTGAAAGAAATCTAATGCGCCATCTTTTAGTGCATCGACAGCCATAGGTATGTCGCCATGACCAGTTAGGTAAATCACGCTGATCGGGCTGAATTTCTCATTCATTACATGATGGACATCTTGTCCCCGCATCTCAGGCATACGGCTATCAAGCAAAACACAACCCGGAGCGGACAATTCAGCGTTGTTGAGAAAATCTATCCCACTAGAAAAAGCTTCAACCTCGTAACCATAACTTTCCAACATAAACGCCATGGATTCTAATACTGGCTCTTCATCATCAACGATGTAGAGTGGACAAAGGTTACGACTCATAACAAGCCTCCTGATACGGTAAAACAATGGTCACCTGACACCCAGTGGGCTCTATGGACCTAAATTGCATGCTGCCTTGGTGCGCATCGAGTACATCACGACATATTGCCAGACCTAGCCCTAATCCATTTTCCTTCGTGGTGTAGAAAGCTTGGTCTAATGGCGTACTTTCTTCTTCAATTCCAATGCCGTTGTCCGTCACGTCAATGATGACCATCTCATCACAGAAGCTCACGTGCAGATCCACGTACAAATCTCTACGTTTCGGCGAATGGCTCAAACACGCATCTTTGGCGTTATTTAAAACATTGAGAATGACCTGCTGCAAACCTGTCACATCTGCAAAGACTTTTTGCGGCTCACCAGAGTAAAGCACACCAAGTTGGATTCGATGACGTTGGAATTCGTAATCCACCAGCTTCATCGCTTCTTCAATCAAACAAGGTAGATCCACCCAGTTTTTTTCAATCGGTGTTTTGTTTATCAAGCTACGAAGGCGCTGAATGATGTCGCTTGCAGAAGTCACCTGTTGTTGGATTTTATCGAGGATTGGCGCCATTTCTTCGGCAGTCGCGCCATGTTCCATGCGCATTTTCGCCCCTTGACTGTAGTTTTTGATTGCTGCCAATGGTTGATTAATTTCATGCGCAATACTGCTACCAAGTTCACCGACAATGGTGATACGTTGGGCATGCTCCAACATTGAGCTCTTACGGCGTAAGTCGTTCATGGTGGTTTTTAACGTTTCACGACTACGTTGAAACTTCCATTCCAACCAGAAGTGATATCCCGTCAATAACAGCAAAGTCAGTAACGACGCCATTGCGATCGCTTGGTTCTTATGCAGCCATTCTTGTGCTTTTTGTCCCCAAGACTTTTGCAACGGATGCATGTCTAAGTGCTTGTAGACTTTATCAACGTTGATGCTCGGCGCAGGCAACATCCAGCCAACGTTGTTCGCCGCAACGGCTGCTGGATGATCTTCTGGCATTGCGAAAAGGGTTTGCGCCACCATTTGCCCCACATCCGTGGGCGCTCGCTCTGTCATAGCCATGGTCCAGTTTGGATACAGTGGCGTGCTCACCGCACAAACAGAATCAGCAGGACGCTTCTCATTCAATACACGTAAGCTGTGCAGTTGGATACGCCCCTCCTTCGCCATGTTCTCCAGAGTACATGCAGGGACGATCGCGACATCGAGATCGTTCTTGATCACGTCCAAAATCAACTGGTCAGTTGGTGGACCAGTAAAATGAATTTTTTCGAAGAAAGAGGAATTGAAATAGCCGAGCTTATCGAGCTCATAACGCAGCGCGAGAAAGCCGCCAAAGGCTTTTTCCGATACCGCCGCGACATTAGCTTTATTGATGTCACGCAGCGTTTTATAAGGCGACTCTTCACGCACCACTACCACCGAAGCAATCGACTTATTTGGTAAGTTGCTATAGGCAGTTTTTTGCGTTGCTAACCAGTTGATTGGGTATTCACGTGCCAACTTAGTCGCCTGCCCTGGACTAGTCAGAATGAAGTCAAGCCAACCGTGCAAAAATGCATCTTCAAGTTGGTCGAAATCGTAAGTATGTAGGTTGAATTGATAGCCAGGATTCTGAGTCTCCAACCAATCCAAAGTTGGTTGCCACGCTTCACGAGCATGTGCGTGTCCACGCAGCGCTAAAACGCCAACATCGTAGTCTTTTCTCGGTACTTTTTGATCATTAGCAGAGGCAAAAGAGGTAAAGAAAAAGGAGAGAGCAAAAATGAAAAGAATTAACTTTTGAGAATAATTATCAATCACTTATGAAATACTACCAAAACTCGGTTGTGGCACATTTTAGCACCACTTCCCCCTTCTACTTTGTTGCTTTAGATCAATCCCACATCATTATTGTGGGAAACCACAATATCGTCATTTAAACGATTTCCTCAGAATGCCTTACCCATAAAGGGGTAGAGCGCATTTCCGCTTATTTTAAGCCATGAACACCAAAAATGATTAAGAAACGTTCATGTCAGCACTGCCCCATCAAAAGCATTCTATCTGTCGAAACATCGAGGATTCGGCAGCAAAACTTTAAATTAAAATATGGAAGCAACTCATGAAAAAATCGACGATTGCGTTGGGTGTGTTAGCAGCTGTCACAGCGGTTGGCTACTCAGCTTACAATACGATGTTCTCAGCTGAGGCTGTGATTGTGGATGCCGCTGCTCAAGAGCAGAAATTCGCAGAATACGCTCATCCTGAGCACTTCATTTCGGCACAACAACTTAAGTCGCTGATGGACGGCGACAAAGATGTGGTTGTGATCGGTGCGCTAAACCCTATCAAACCAGATAGTCCTATTTCTGGCTCTTACACTATGTGGCGTAACGATTACTCGGCGGCTGATGGTCAATTCGACTTCGGTGGTATGAGCAATAACACCGAAGAAATGGAGACCATTCTGGGCAGCTTCGGCGCAACAGCTGACAGCACAATCGTGGTTTACGCAGCAGGCTCTCACCACGATGCCGCTCGCCTTTACTGGCAAATCCATAACCTTGGTCATCAAGACGTTCGTTACCTAGACGGTGGCTTGAACGCTTGGATGGGCGCTGGTTACCCAACTGGCTCTGCAAACCCAAGCGTTGCCGCAGTTGAATACAAAGCACCGAACACAAAACAAGACAACAACACGCTAGCGACACTGGATATGGTTATCGCAGCGCAAAACAACCCTGATTGGGTGATCCTAGATACTCGCGGCAACGACGAGTTCAACGGCGACGTTGCGGTTTCTGGTGCGTACGGTCCGGGTACTATCCCAAGCAGTGTTCACATTAACTGGACCAAAGCGTTAAACGAAGACACAACGCTGAAATCTGCACAAGAACTGCAAGCTCTTTATGGCGACATCATCAAAGGCAAAAAAGTGATCGCTTATTGCCAATCCGGTGTGCGTTCTGCCCACACCACCATGATTCTTACTGAAGTACTTGGCGCAGAAGGCGTCTACAACTATGACGGTTCATGGATCGAGTACAGCCATGCTCACTATGAGCAGAAAAACCCTGAAGTGAACGTTATCAACGGCAAGAGCTAGTCAACACGGAAATAGCAGTTAATGAACAATGTAATTTTTAGTCAAAAGCTATTCGACACCGCTCAAATGATTGTCGATGGCTGTATGGGTGATGCCGATCCGGCATGTCAAACCGCGTGCCCAATGCACACAGACGTAAAGCAATACGTTCGCATGGCGGGTGAAGGTGATTTTCAAGGTGCTCTGGATCTGATCCGTAGCAAACTATTCCTTCCTCAAACACTAGGTCGCATCTGCGCACATCCGTGTGAAGCGTCTTGTCGCCGTAATTCTGAGTTTGGTCAGCCAATCAGCGTAGCTGGGATTAAACGTTTCGTCGCAGAGAAAATGGATAACCAAGATCACTGGGATCTAAACATTGCCCCCCTAACTAACAAGCACATCGCGATCGTAGGTGCAGGTCCTGCTGGCGCTCAAGCGGCAATCGAACTACGTCGTCAGGGTCATGAAGTCACCATCTATGAAAAGCTGGACGTTTACGGCGGTATGATGCGTGTTGGTATCCCTGAATACCGCCTGCCACGCGATGTTATCGATTTCGAATACAGCTACTTAGCGATGCTGGGAATCAAAACTCAGTTTGGCGTTGAGATCGGCAAAGACATCAGTTTCGAAACACTACGCAACGAGCATGATGCGGTGGTACTTGCACATGGTGCGCACGTAGGTTCGATCATCCCTCTGCCGGGTCATGACAACGATGGCGTGTTCTCTGCGGTTGAATACCTAAAAGAGATTTCTGAAACTCGCCAATTCCCACGAGCAGGTAAGCGCGTAATGGTTATCGGCGGTGGTGACGTAGCGATGGACTGCGCACGCTCTTCATGGCGTATCGGCGCAAGTGAAGTTTACCAATGTTCACTTGAGAGCCTTGAGAACCTGCCTGCAAGCCAAATCGAAATCGATGAGTCACTAGAAGAAGGCGTTGAATTCCATGCGGGTTGGGGACCTGTCGCTATCGAGCACGAGAGCGGCAAAGTAACAGGCATTACTATCAAGAAAGTGCTGTCGATCTTTGATGAGCAAGGCAACTTTGCACCTCAGTACAGCGAAGAAAGCAAAACTATCTCTGTGGATACCGTTGTTTTCGCTACGGGTCAAATCGTGGCAGATATTACTGACGGTGCACTAGAGCAAACTCGCGGTGGCCGTTACGTTGTCGATAAACAAACACTAGCATCTAGTCTAGAAGACGTATTCGTAGCTGGTGATGCGTGTGGCGGGAACATCGTAATTGAAGCGATGGCATTAGGTCGTAAAGCAGCAATGAGCGTTGAACGCTTCCTAACGACTCGTCCACTAACTGAAGACCGCGACTTCGAGCAAGAATACAGCTACTCATCTCGTCTAGACGTACCACTACCAAAAGGTACGGTAGATACCCCTCGCCTACACGGTGAATTGCGTGACGCTGAAGAGCGTAAGCAGGATTTTGCACAAGTGGATTTAGGCTTTACTGAAGCGCAAATCAAACTAGAAGCTTCTCGCTGCCTGCAATGCAGCTGCAAGCTATGTATGACCGAGTGCATCATGATGAATGACTTCAGCGACTGTCCGAAAACCATTTTCTCCGACTTTGTGAACAACAAGTCGATGGATCCACTGATGGCTTACTCATGCAACGCGTGTGACCAATGCACCATCGTGTGTCCGAAAGACTTCCCAATGAAAGAGATGTTCCTAGGGGCACGTGCTGACTTTGTTAAGGCAAACAACGGTGAATCTCCAATGCCGGGTCATAAAGCGATCAACATGCACCAGAAGCTTGGCTTCTCAAAAATCTTCACTATGGCAAAACGAGCGGTATCGACAAAATGAGTAATAAAGTATTTATGCCAGGATGCAGCTTGCCATCCTATTCACCTGAAGGTGTAGCTGCCATTGCTAGCTACCTAAAGCAAGTATTTCCAGACATGGGCGCAGTCCAAAAATGCTGTGGCAAACCGACTGCAGCTATCGGTCAAACGGAGAAGTTTAAAGAGCGTTACGGTCAGCTACAGGCTGATTTTGACAAGCTAGATGCACAAGAGGTGATTGTGGCGTGTCAAAGCTGCTACGGCATGATCAAAAAATCTGGTGGCACACAAAAACCAGTGTCTTTGTGGAAGCTACTTCCTGAAATTGGTTTACCGGAAGAACTGCGCGGCAAAGCCAAAAACAGCGACGTGGTGTTTACCATTCACGACTCTTGTTCAACTCGCTACGAGAAAGAGCTGCAAGACGGTATCCGTTGGATATTAAACGAACTTGGTTACAAAACCTCTGAGCCAGAACACACACGAGAAAACACCCGCTGCTGTGGCTTCGGCGGCATGGTTGTACCTGCAAACCCAGATGTGGCAACGCGCGTAATTAAGCGCCGTGTTGAAGAGTTTGAAACCGACTACGTA
Source organism: Vibrio sp. SSH13-20 (assembly GCF_040104475.1). Lineage (NCBI taxonomy): Bacteria > Pseudomonadati > Pseudomonadota > Gammaproteobacteria > Vibrionales > Vibrionaceae > Vibrio > Vibrio sp. SSH13-20. The sequence goes on along the minus strand of NZ_JBECOU010000006.1, from coordinate 129,534 downwards.
GTGGTTTATTGCTCGGCATGTCGTGCATCCATGATGGGTGTTGGTACAAAGTCTTGGCACATTCTGGATCTGATGTTCGGTCCTGTGATCATGCAAGGTGATGAGCCGCCAGTAAACGTACTTGCAAGCCCTGTAAAAGCTTGGTTCAACCGCTACAAGTCAAAAGCGGGCCTGATCAAGTGTATGTCAGTGTAACTGTCTCTGTGTCGCTATCTCTTTTTAATTATTAGGTTTAAGTGAAGTTGAACTTATGAAACTCGTAAAAATCGCTCTTATCGTCGCTGTTGTAGCTCTCGCTCTGTTCGCGGCAAAACAAACTGGCATTCTTGAAATCATCACTGACATCAAGAGCCTACAAGATTGGATCGCAAGCTTTGGTGTGTGGGGTTACGCCGTATTCGTAGCAGCATTCGTATTTGCGTGTGTTTTCCTACTACCGGGCAGCGCATTTACCATTGTGGCAGGTATCGTATTTGGTCCTATCAAAGGTGGCGTATTGGCGCTCTTTTCTGCAACGCTTGGTGCAGTAGCAGCCTTTATCGTGGCGCGCTTCCTACTGCGTAACACCATCATGAAGAAGTTTGGCGACAACCCAATATTCAAGAAAATCGATGACGGTGTAGCAGCAAACGGCACCAGCTTCTTGATTCTGACTCGTCTTGTGCCTGTATTCCCATTCAGCCTACAAAACTACGCTTACGGTCTAACCAGCCTAAACCTTGGCACTTACGCTCTGGTTTCTCTGTTGACCATGGCGCCAGGTGCTTTCATTTTTGCTTACATGGCTGGTGACATCGCAACAAACGGTGTGTCTGCAATGTTGTTGGTAAAATTTGCGGTTGCGGGTCTTGTGCTGTTTGGCATGTCTTTGATTCCAAAATACATCGCAAAGAAAAAAGGCATCAACATGGAAGAATTAGCGAAGTAATCCGGTCTATCCATTATTGAAGCCAAAATAGTGCGACTTATCGAGAGTCGCACTATTTTCATTGCTACTGATTTGCTCACACTTTGTCCTTAAATTGGTGACTTTTAAGACCAAAAACTGACGTGGATTGGTATCACCTCACAAGGCGAGTAATTCTCTGAATCTATTATCAAATTCGCGTTGATAATAGAGCAAGATAGATTACTATCCATCTAGAGGGAACGGAGCTTCCAGCGTGGTTTATCCCCAATTCAGAGTACCAAAACAGCCGTTTGTACCTCATGGGAATATAAAGCTCCAAAATGAAAACAAAGATAAAGAAACACGGATTACGTATGAAAAAGCTACTTAGCACCATTGGCATTTTAGCCACCACATTCGCGACCTCCTCTTTTGCATCTTCGACCGCTGAAGAATGGCAAAAAATAGAACAGCAAGCCGACGGTCAGACCGTTTATTTTCATGCTTGGGGTGGTAGCCAAGAAATTAACCGCTACATCCAATGGGCAGGCAAAGAGCTTAAATCTCGCTACAACGTGACACTTAACCACGTCAAGGTCACCGATATTTCTGAAACCACCACTCGTCTTATTGCTGAAAAAGCCGCAGGGAAAAACAGCGGTGGCAGTGTTGATATGGTTTGGATTAATGGCGAAAACTTTAAATCGATGAAAGACAACCAACTATTGTTTGGTCCTTTCGTTGAAGGTTTACCAAGCTGGCAGTATGTCGATAAAACCCTGCCTGTTGATGTCGATTTCTCTGAACCAACAGATGGTCTAGAAGCGCCTTGGGGCGTAGGTCAATTGGTGTTTATCTACGATGAAGAAACCCTGCACAACCCGCCAAGCTCATATGCTGAAATGCTGAGCTACGCAAAAGCGTTTCCAAATCGTCTGACATACCCTCGCCCACCGGAATTTCATGGCACCAGTTTCATCAAATCTCTACTGATCGAACTGAGCAATAACGATCCTGCACTGCAAAAGCCAGTGACAGACGAATCATTCAAAACTATCACGCAACCTCTATGGGCTTACCTGGATGAATTTCACAAAGTCGCATGGCGTGGCGGTAAGCAGTTTCCGGGTGGCACAGCGGAAACGGTACAACTACTAGATGATGGTCAGATTGACTTAGCCGTCACTTTTAACCCAAATGCGGTTTATTCAGCACAATCTAGCGGCAACCTTGCAGATAGCACCAAAGCGTATGCGATGGATGCGGGTGCACTTTCTAACATTCACTTCTTAGCTATCCCTTGGAACGCAAACGCCAGTGCAGGGGCTCAAGTTGCTATAAACTTTTTATTAAGTCCTGAAGCGCAATCTCGTAAAGGTGATATCAACATCTGGGGTGATCCTTCAGTGCTAAGCAGCCAATACCTGACTGGTACGGCTAAAAATACTCAACAATTCAAGTCTATTGCAGAGCCACACCCAAGCTGGCAAGCCGCACTAGAAAAAGAATGGTTGAAACGCTACGGGAATTAATAATCACCCATGTTAAGAGCGCTGTATCTAGTTATTATCGCAGTTTGTATATTACCAACCATCCCGGGTCTACTCGGGGTGGTGGTCTCTGCGCTCGGCTATGTTCCCCCTATCGGCTTACATCATTTTTCACTTGATGGCTTTGATGCTGTGTTTGACTGGGAAGGCGTGTGGACATCTATTGGTCTAACGTTCTACTCTGCCATTTTAAGTAGCTACCTTGCTTGTTTGATGACGTTTGCGATTCTGCAAGCTTCTTGGGGAAGTAAATTCTGGCGTAAAATCGAAGTCAGTCTTTCTCCGCTTCTTGCCATGCCACACGTGGCATTCGCCATTGGTTTTGCTTTCCTATTTGCACCAACAGGTATGGGCGTTCGCGTACTCAATCAAATGTTTGGTTACGATCCAAATGCGCAAACGGTGAATGACTTAGCGTTGCTGATCAAAGACCCATACGCACTGGGTTTGATCATCATGCTTGCCATCAAAGAAGTCCCGTTCCTTTTGTTGATGAGTATTCCGATTCTTCAACAATTGAAGGTCGAGAAGATAGAAAAAGTCAGTCATTCGATGGGGTATAGCTCGGCTCAAGCTTGGTGGAAATGCGTTTTCCCTCAATGGTTAGCAAAACTGCGCTTCCCAATGCTAGCCGTGCTGGCTTACAGCTTATCCGTTGTCGATGTCGCGCTAATTATCGGTCCAACCAACCCTCCTACCTTTGCAGTATTGGTATGGCAGTGGTTTAACGATCCTGATTTATCCCTCCTACCAAGAGCAGCGGCGGGTGCAGTTGTGTTGTTTGCGATTGCGAGCCTATTGATTGGCTTTGCTCGACTCGTAGAGTGGAGCGTTACTAAAGGCTTTAAACGCTGGCAATACTCCGGTCGTAGCGGTTTCCGCTTACCAGGAAAGACCTTGTTCTCTATGATTGCTCTACTCGCACTGTTGATGGTGCCGTTGATGGTGGTGTGGAGCTTTGCACAACGTTGGCGTTTCCCTGACTTATTACCAAGCCGTTACAGCTTACGTTTTTGGGAATACGAGTGGCAAAGCATTCTTGGCACGCTAGAGCAAAGCATGTTGATTGCGGTGATCAGCGCATCAATTGCTCTGGTACTTGCTCTGATTGCTCACGAATACCGACTGCGTTACCGCTGGCAAGTCCCAGGGTACATCATTGCCGTGCCAATGTTGATTCCGCAGCTTTCCGTTTTGTTTGGAATGCAAGTCGTCACGCTGTACCTCGACAGCAGCGCGTACTTGTTCTGGGTATGTTGGGCACACGTCTTCTTTGCTTTCCCGTTTGTTTACCTATCACTCGACGGTCCATGGCGCAGCTTCGACAATGGTTTGACTCGTGTCGCCTTAAGCCTTGGTAAATCACCGATGCAGGCTTGGTTAAAAGTCAAACTGCCCATTCTTTTGCCTGCGATTGCTTTTGCTTGGGCAGTTGGCATTAGTGTCAGCTTAGCGCAGTACCTACCAACACTCGTGCTGGGAGCTGGTCGCATCAGCACAATAACAACAGAAGCGGTCGCCCTATCAAGTGGCTTTGACCGTCGTGTCACTGCGATTTACGCAATTTGGCAAGCTCTCTTGCCGTTAATGTTCTTCTCTTTTGCGATTTTACTTAGCCGCTTACACGTTAAGTATCGCCGGTTGTCTATTAAAGGTTTACTACCGAATGAGTCTCTGTCTCGAAAACCTCGCCATCCATAAAACCAATGGCGACACGCTTTTCTCTGCCTTCAATATGACGGTAGAGAAAGGTGAAATTGTTACCCTGATGGGTCCAAGCGGCTGTGGCAAATCCACTTTATTGGATGCCATTGCTGGTCACCTATCTTCCGAGTTCGACTATTCAGGCTCAATCACTCTCGATAATGAAAAGTTGGATGCTTTGCCTGCGCATAAGCGTCAGGTAGGTATTTTGTTCCAAGACGATTTGCTCTTTCCGCACCTCACCGTATGGGAAAACCTTGCCTTCGCTCTGCCTGATTCAATCAAAGGGGCTGAGCGTAAAGAACGTGCGATGCAAGCATTGAAACACATCTCGTTAACCAAGCTCGCGGAATCTTTCCCAGATCAAATATCAGGTGGTCAGCGCGCCCGTATCGCTCTGACTCGTATGTTGTTGGCGAAACCAAAAGTTGCCCTACTCGACGAACCATACAGCAAACTCGATAAAGATTTGCGCGTGCAGTTTCGTAACTGGGTCGTGGAACAGCTTCAACTCGCTAATATTCCCGCGTTGATGGTGACTCACGATGAAGACGATATCCCTGCAGGCAGTCGTTGCCTAAACTGGCCGTGGGAGACAAGTCATGCTTGATAGCCTAAGCATCAAAATCATTAAGTGGCCACTGGCACAAAGCGCAAAGCTGATCGACAAATGTGGCGTGACGGCTAACCAAACCACACTGTTCGGTTTTGCCCTTGGTTGCTTTGCCCTACCAGCATTGATGGCAGAGCAATACACACTCGCATTAGCGTTTATCCTACTGAACCGAATTTGTGATGGATTAGATGGTGCGTTGGCAAGAATCCAAGGCATTACCGATGCCGGAGGCTTTCTCGATATTAGCTTGGACTTCTTGTTCTATTCTTTGATTCCATTTGGTTTTGTGTTGGCAAATCCAGAACAAAACGCCGTCGCGGGCGCATTCTTGATCTTCTCGTTTATTGGCACGGGGAGCAGCTTCTTAGCTTTCGCGATCATGGCAGGTAAACGCGGTATCGATAACCCTGTCTACAAACACAAATCTCTGTACTACATGAGCGGTCTAACAGAAGGCACCGAGACCATTGGTTGTTTCGTGTTGTTCTGTTTGTTCCCACAACATTTTGCCGTGATTGCGTATATCTTTGGTGCGGCGTGTTGGTTTACCACATTTACACGTATTTACTCTGGGTTTCATACGCTGAAACCGTAAACAAAACTTAAAGGGAGATTCCTGATTGCTACGAAGGAGTGCAACCGGGAATCTCTTTTCAATCTTCCCTCAATAAAGCATCCCACTCACCACCAGCGTCACCACAATCCCAGAGACAAAACTCGGCACATGCCACTTCTGCTGCTTAGCTCGAAAATACTCTTTTTGTCGCTCTTCTTGATAGCTCTTCACCGCTAGTTCTTTAATGTAATCGTTCTGCATAATCTACCCTCCTGACGTTTTTCAAATCGAGGATAGAAGCTCAAGTTAACTTGAGGTCAATGCTGAAGTTCCAATTTAGGATATATTCCTTAGAAGTGGAGCGATCCTTGCTTTCAATTCATTAAACTCAACCAGTTGCATTTATTTGTATCACAGTTCTGGCGTGTCACTTGATCGTCGTCAATGGAACATCAATCTATTTCACCTTTCGATGTTCAAATGACATCAAGTTGCTAGCATGAGCCCATTCAAGATAACTCTGGGCTTGTTATGACTCCTACTGTTGACCATGTACTCCTCAATATCGCACTCAATTTGAGCTCAAATCGCTCTCATGAGCAGCAATACCAAAACCTGATTGATGGGGTCGCACAAGTCTTCCCTTGTGATGCGAGTTGCTTGTTCATATTCGATGAGGATGGCTTTCTAACGCCGGTTGCAGTAAAAGGCTTGTCAAACTCAGTACTCGGTCGCCGTTATTTTCCTAAAGCCCATCCGCGCTTAGACGCTATTATCCACAGCCGTGAGCCTGTTCGCTTCGATGCCGACTGTGCCCTGCCCGACCCATTTGACGGGACATTATTGACCGAAGACCAATGCATTGATGTCCATGACTGCATGGGTTTTAGCTTATATGTTGAAGGGCAACTTGTCGGGGCATTAACCATGGATGCACTTGCGGTTGGCGCGTTTGATCATATCGACCCAGTAGCTATCGAAACCTTCGCGGCACTAACGGCGGCAACACTGCGCAACATTGCACAATTAAAAGCCCTCAAAGCACAAAACCAAAAGCAAAAAAGCGTTACACAAACCCTGATTCAACAAGCGCGATCACAACATGGTGACATGGTTGGCTTAAGTCCACAGATCAATCAGTTACGAAATAATATAGCAACCGTTGCACAATCGGATTACGCAGTGTTGGTATCTGGAGAAACCGGTACAGGTAAAGAACTTGTCGCTCATTCAGTTCACGCTCAATCTCATCGCAACGATAAGCCGATGATCTACGTGAACTGTGCCGCTCTGCCCGAGGGCCTGGCGGAGAGCGAACTGTTTGGCCATGTGAAGGGAGCTTTCACCGGAGCCAATAGTCACCGTGCAGGTAAGTTCGAGCTAGCTGATGGCGGCACAATCTTCCTAGATGAAGTGGGTGAATTGCCTTTGGTTTTACAAGCAAAACTACTGCGCGTTATTCAGCAAGGCGAGCTGCAACGTGTGGGCAGCGATCAGCATTTGATGGTGAACGTACGCATCATCGCAGCCACTAACCGACAGTTAGAAAAAGAGGTGGAAACTGGCACATTCCGCGCTGATTTGTTCCATCGATTGAACGTGTTTCCCATCAAAGTGCCACCACTGCGCGCGCGTGACGGCGACATTCCAGTTCTTGCGGGATACTTACTGGAAAAAGTGCGCCAGCAATTTAACGCACCAAACCTTCATGTTCACCCTAAGGTACTGACTCAATTAGAGTCTCTGCCTTGGTACGGTAATGTTCGAGAGCTTGAGCATACCTTAACGCGAGCGGCATTACATGCCATTCAGCAAGGCGATAGCACCATCATGCTCAATCACTTTGACACTTCACTCGCGTTAGATGATGTAAAAAGCACATCACATTACTTGCCTAGAGAGAGCCAGCCGATGCGCGAGTTGGTGGAGCGTTATCAACATGACTTGATTGAGCACGCATTGAGCCAATCTGGCGGTGTTTGGGCAAAAGCAGCGGAGTTTTTACAGATGGATCGGGGTAACTTATATCGCATGGGTAAAAAGCTCGGCATTAATAAATAGAGGCTCCCGCTTCGCCCTTATGAAACAACGATTTACTTTTATCGATAGCAAACATATCGATAACAAACAAAGAGATTCCGGATGACTCACTCTGGCTCGTCCGGAATAACACGCAACACCAATGTACATGGGCTAACTGTCCCATCTGGTTTCTCGTATTTCACTTACTCTTCCTCATTCGTAATAATTAAACCGCTCAAGTCTCAGCTTTCTTGTAACTCTTTAAACTCATCAAGTTTTCAGTTGCCTTATTGCGTCATTCCCGACAGCGACGAAGGAGCGCAATCGGGAATCTCTTGCCTTCACAAAACCGCAATAACTTATCTCCTGTTTAACAAGCACTTCTACTATCGTCCGTTAAAACGTTTATCGCGCGTCGCTTTTATCACCAATTCAAATACACCGTTGTTATTTACACATCAGTTACGTTGTAAAAATCACATCAGCGACATACTCAAAAACACATAAAGCCATTAAAAATCAAAGAGATAATTATTGGCACGCATTCTGCTCTATTGGAGAAAACAAAACGACTATTACTACAATCACTGGAGAACCCAATATGTTCTGTATTCAATGTGAACAGACAATCCAAACCCCGGCAGTAAAAGGCTGTTCTTTCGCACAAGGTATGTGTGGCAAAACTTCAGAGGTATCCGATCTACAAGACGTGTTGGTTTACACTTTGCAAGGGGTTTCTTTTTGGGCAGCACGCGCGCTTGAATTCAATATCATCAATGATGAAATCAACCAGTGGGCTCCAAGAGCATTCTTCTCTACGTTGACCAACGTAAACTTTGACCCAGAACGTATCCTTGAACTGACTTCTCAAGCAGCCACTTACAAAGCGCTGCTAAAAGACCAAGCGATGACAGCAGCAGCTCTTACAGATGAAGTGCTAGTGAACATTCCTGATGTAGCGAACTTCGAGTTGCCAAACAGCGCAGAGGAAATTTTGGCGTTTGCTCCTCAAGTTGCGGTAAACCGCGGTAAAGACCAAGTACACGAAGACGTTATCGGTCTACGTCTGCTTTGCTTATACGGTCTAAAAGGTGCAGCTGCGTACATGGAACACGCACGCGTACTTGAGCAAACCAACAATGACATCTTCGCCGAATACCACGAAATCATGGCCTGGTTAGGTACTGACCCTGAAAATCTAGGCGAACTGCTAGATTGCTCAATGCGTATTGGTCTTATGAACTACAAAGTGATGGAAATGCTGGATCACGGTGAAACAGCAACGTTCGGTCACCCAGAGCCAACAACCGTTAACGTTAAGCCAGTCAAAGGCAAATGTATTCTTGTTTCTGGTCATGACCTTCACGACCTAGAAAAAATCTTGCAACAGACCGAAGGCAAAGGCATTAACGTTTACACTAACGGTGAGATGCTGCCTGCACACGGCTACCCAGAGCTGAAGAAATACCCTCATCTAGTAGGTAACTACGGCAGCGCGTGGCAGAACCAACAGAAAGAATTCGCCAACTTCCCTGGCGCGATTGTGATGACCTCAAACTGCCTATTGAACCCGAACGTGGGTCAGTACGCAGACCGTCTATTCACTCGTAGCATTGTCGGTTGGCCAGGTGTCGCTCACCTAGAAGGTGATGATTTTAGCCAAGTAGTCGAGTGTGCATTGGCACAAGAAGGCTTCCAACACGATGAAATCGAGCACAACATCACGGTTGGTTTTGGACGTAACGCACTGATGAACGCGGCTCCTGCGGTTATCGACCAAGTGAAACAAGGCAACATCAAGCACTTCTTCCTAGTAGGTGGTTGTGATGGCGACAAAGCAGAACGTAGCTACTACACAGACTTCACTGCAGAAGCACCAGAAGATACGCTAATCCTAACGCTGGCTTGTGGTAAATACCGCTTTAACAAGAATACATTTGGCGACATTAATGGCATCCCTCGCCTATTGGATGTGGGTCAATGTAACGATGCATACTCAGCAATTCAGCTGGCATTAGCCCTTGCGAAAGAATTCGACTGCGACATCAACGAGCTTCCTCTTACGCTTGTTCTTTCTTGGTTCGAGCAAAAAGCGATTGTGATCCTACTTACGCTATTCGCACTAGGCGTGAAAGGCATCTACACAGGTCCAACAGCGCCTGCATTCTTGACGCCAAACCTGATTGCAATTATCCAAGAGAAGTTCGATATGCGCAGCATTGGTAATGTTCAAGATGACCTTAAAACTATCCTAGCAGCGTAATCACCTTGCTTATCACGCGCCTCCTTAATTGGGGGCGCTTTTATCTATTGAGTACTCGACAACCAAAGAGATTGTTATGTTTTTTGAATGGCAAGGCAGTCAACCTGTCACCTTACGCTGTGTAGATAAATATCACGAGACTGCCGATGCAGTGAGCCTCAAGCTGGCAGACTTATCTGAATCGCTTTTGTTTGAATTTAAAGCGGGTCAGTTCATAAATCTTGGCATTGAAATCGATGGCAAGATGGAATTCCGTGCCTATTCACTCAGTTCCCTTTCCGGCGATGATTGCTTACAACTGACCATTAAACGCGTCGACGGCGGGAAGGTATCAAACTACATCATCGATAAACTGTTGATTGGAGATACAGTTCAAGCTCTTCCACCAACGGGTGATTTCAACTGTGTTGACCATCCACCAATCACGCTAGATGGTAAAAAGAAAGCCCTGCTGATCAGTGCTGGATGCGGCATCACCCCCGTATTCGCGATGACAAAACAATGGCTGAGCAATGATCAAGAAGTGGATATCGAATTTCTGCATATCGCTCGCTCTCAACCAGAAACGATTTACTTTGATTTGCTAGAGACTTACCACTCAGTTTACCCAGATTTTAACTTGAAGCTGTTACTAAAAAATCGCGGTGAGACCCAGTACCCTGAAGGTCGACTCAGTAAGGAATGGCTTCAGGAGTTGGTCCCAGATTTTAATCAGCGCACGGTTTATCTATGTGGTCCAAACCAGTTCATGCTCGATGTTCAAGGTTATTTGACCGAGCTTGGCTTTGATATGGCTAACTTCTTCCAAGAAAGCTTTACACCAGCGGCAAGTGAAGAAGCTGAAGTGTCAGATGAAACGGCAAGTGTGTCAGTCCCCGACTTTGCTCAAACGATTGATGCACAAAAAGGTCAAGTCCTTGCTGATGTGTTGGAAGGCGCAGGGTTACCGTTGATCGTCGCTTGTCGAAGTGGCATTTGTGGCTCTTGTAAGTGTAAGGTTCGCAAAGGCAGTGTTTCTTCAACCAGCCTTGAAACATTAACACCGGAAGAAATTGAACAAGGCTATGTACTCGCCTGTTCTTCGACGATTGAATCCGACCTCGAAGTTCAGATTGGTTAAAGCGGTTGATACAAACATTAAAAAAGCGCCGTGCTCGGCGCTTTTTGTTTATCGCAGACTGTAATTCTACCAAGACGCGAAGCATTTGATAGAGATTCTCTATAAGGAAAAACGACTGAGCTGGGAACCTCGCTTTAAACTCAGCTAAACAGCAGAACCTTCAGTGCAGCTTCGCTATCTACATCCATAAACTCTGGTGGATTGTCCAAACGCTCTCGGAATGTCAGCTCAGGCGCTTCTTCCTTCATGCTTTCAATCAAGAAATCGCTGGTCACCGATGGCGAGTTTACACATGCGAGAACTTGTCCACCTTCTGCTAGCAAATCTGGCAAACGGCGTAGAATCTTTTTGTAGTCTTTCGTTAACGCGAAGCTGCCTTTTTGGAATGATGGTGGATCAATGATGATCATATCGTACTGACCTGACTTCTTGATCTTCCCCCACGACTTAAAGATGTCGTGCCCCATAAAGCTCACTTGGTTGATGTTATGACCATTCAGTTTATGGTTCTCACGACCTTTCGAAAGCGACGCTTTTGCCATATCCACGTTTACGACTTTATCGGCACCACCAGCAATAGCCGCCACAGAAAAGCCGCAAGTATAAGCGAACAGGTTAAGTACATTTTTGTACTTGGCATTTTCACGAACCCAATCACGACCGTAGCGCATATCAAGGAACAAACCGAAGTTCTGGTTACGACCGATATCTAGCTGGTACTTCAAGCCACTTTCTTCAACCACAGGTCGAGCATCTAGCTCACCCAACAGAATTTCTGAAGGTGCGCCGTCAGCATAACGGTGTTGAATCACGATAGTGCGACCCTGTTTCTCTGCCCACAGCGCAGATTCAGAAAGCGTATTTAAACCAGCTTTTAATTCAGAAACAAACGTCTCATCGACTTCTTTAAATAGGTTAATGATCAACTGACCTTGTAACCAATCACATGTGATTTGCTCTAAACCTTCGAAGCGGCGACCGCGACCGTGAAACAGTCGGCGGATTTCATTGGGAGCTTGTGTTAGCTCCGCTTCTAGATGCTGGAAAAACAGCGGAAGTTGTGATGCTTGCATCGAATTCTCTTATTCGTTTTCTTTGTAATGGTTATTTGATCGTAGGCCAGTTCAGTTCCCACGGAGAAAGCCAAGTGTCGATACCTTGGGATACAATTTCATTGTGCCATTTACTGCCAAGCGCTTTATACTCGCGTGGATCGCAAACAAAGCAGTGTGTTTCATCTTGATACGGGAAACACAATGAAAATGCATGCAAGTAACCACGGTCAGCGTCATTACCTGCATTATAAATAGGATCACCAACAATACCCGAACCAACGGATTTTAATGCCACACGAATTTGGTGTGTTTTGCCAGTATGCGGCTTGCATAAAAACAGGCGCTCTCCCGGCTCTGCAGCGAGAGAAAAGAATTGGGTAATCGCTGGATTCGTTTTGCTGTTGACCAGTTTCCATGAAGAACGACGAGAGCGTTCCATGTCCCCCACTACCAGCCCTTGCTTCTTCTTAGGCTTTTTCGAACCAATCGCAAGATAGAACTTCTCGACTTCACGATCTGCAAATGCTTGCGACAACGCGCTTGCTGCTTTTGCGTTGCGACCCAAAAGCAAAATTCCAGACGTCATTTTGTCGAGGCGGTGAATAAGATACAACTGCTCATCACCACTTTGTTTCGCTACTTCTTGCAGCAACATAGTTTCACCATCGTCTTTATGTACTGAGACGTTGGGATGTTTATTGATGATCAGAAAATCTGGATGGGTGTGTAGAATGTCGAACATAAAAAACTGGCTCCACGTTTGGAGCCAGAAGTATACCGATTCTAAGCAATTAGGCGAGCTTAAACTTACCCACCAGCGCTTCCAATTCTTGAACTTTACGGTTCAGACCTTCTACGCTTTGCGAGCTGTCATTCGCTAATTGTAATGAACGGTTTGAGATGTCGCTGATCGATGTAATATCGGCAGCAATTTCTTTCGTCACTGCGGTTTGCTCTTCCGCTGCTGTCGCGATTGAGTTAACCATGCTTTGAACATGAGCCGCACCAGAAACGATTTCTTCCAGTGAGTTCACCGCTCCCGAGCTTTGACTCACGCCAATTTCAACCAAACGACAGCCATCTTCCGTGTAAGTCACTGCCTCTTGAGTGCCGACTTGAATCGCTTGGATGATCTCACCGACCTCTTGTGTTGCCTTCGTTGTGCGTTCAGCCAGAGCGCGTACTTCATCGGCAACCACAGCAAAGCCACGACCAAACTCGCCTGCACGTGCCGCTTCGATTGCCGCGTTCAATGCCAGCAGGTTCGTCTGCTCGGCAATGTCTTCAATCACTTTGATAACCGCGCCAATTTTCTCGCCATGAGAACCTAGGCTGTTCATCTGCACCGACATATCCGACATTTGCTGTGATACCTGTTGAATGCTCTCCACCATCTCAACAATCACGGTGCGACCTTGTTCAGCGGTTGATTCCGACTTGCGTGCTTCTTCAAACGTCGCAGCACCTTGCTCTGCAACTTGAGAAATGGTCAAGCTCAACTCTTCTGCCGCAGTCGCAATCAAGTTTGCTTTATCAGATTGGCTACTTGCACCCGACACAATATCTTGGCTCACAACTGACAGCTCGCCGGTAACTGATTTCACTTCTTCCGATACGAGCGAAATCGAACCAATAAGGCTAGTCAATGATGCTTGCATCTTATTTAGAGAAGTCGCTAGGTTAGCCAGCTCGTCACCCGATTTATCTTCAATCGGTTCTACCGCTAAATCGCCTTCCGCGACACGTTGCGCTAACTCATCGAGCTTACTCAAACGGTGAGTAATTGAATTGGACAATAAGTACGCAATAACGGCTGTTGCAATCAGCGCAATCGAACCAAGCACATAAATCGTCAGTTCAATGCTATTAAACGAATCCGAAAGGTCCAGTAGCGCTTCACTGGTACTTTGGCGACCGTCCGTTGATGCTGCATCAAGGATAGATTCAATCGGCGCTAGGTTAGCGTCATACAGAGAGCGAAGGCGCGCCACGTTCTCTTCAACGTTTTCTAGACCAAGATTAGTCAAAATTTGCGACTCAAAGTCACGAGTGAAATTACTCATGTAACGTTCAACTTTTTCAACATTACGGTAATCTTCGCCACCAACCGTTTCCAAAAGTTTGACTTCAGCAATCGCTGCTGCAAATTCTTGTTTATTTACTTGGTACTCCGCCTGAGCACCCGATACACCTACGATGCTACCTAATGCATCACGATAAACATCACCAGCTTCATCGATCAAAATTAAGTACTGAACAGTTTCAGGAACATCGTCCGTTCTTACCTCGTCAGCCACTTCGTGCGAGTTCAATACTTCTAATGTGATAATTCCAATCATCACCAGCATGATTGCTAAGATTGCACCAAAACTCGCGTACAGTTTTTTACGAACAGACATTGTCACTAATAACCTACCTTACCCTTGTCTTCTATTTTCTAACTTAGTTCATCCACATATTTACACATGCTTTGTAAGGCTTATCGGAACGTTCAACTGCAACTTTAACACTTATTTTTGTGATCCAGCTCCCTTTGCGAGTCGTCTCACAATTAATACCCATTATTAATATGAATTCACTCAATCCTATAAATAATGAATATAAAAAACGGGAGCCTGTGAAGACTCCCGTTTATTAATTTTTGAATTTAGCTGAATGCTTTTCGCTTATAGCTTCTTAGAGAAGATACCTGCGAGGGCAATGATACCAATACCAAGTAGCATGATTTCGCCTTTACCGCTGTCGAAACCAGACTTGATGCCCATGAAAGCGACGATTGCGATAGCGACTGGGATCACGTATTTAACTAGGTTGTACCAAAGACCAAATAGAGGGAAAGAAACTTTACCGTCGTTAGTGATCTCTTTTTCAAGGTCAGCACGGTTTAGACGCCAGCCTGCAAAGATACATACCAACATACCGCCAACCGCTAGGAAGATCTTATCTGTTAGTAGGTCGAAGATATCAAATGCGCCCGTACCGAATAGGGTTGGACCAACACCACCAAGTGACAGTGACGCGAACACACATAGTGTTGCCATTACGACACTCGCAGACAGTACTGCTGTTGAACGCTTCAGACCTTTCTCATCGATTAGGTAAGAAACTACTACCTCAAGTAGAGATACAGAAGACGTCAGTGCCGCAACAGTAAGACCAATGAAGAACATCAGAGCAAATAGAAGACCAATTACGCCGCCCATTTCAGCAAACAGTTGAGGTACAACTACGAAGACTAGACCTGGACCTGCTGCTGGCTCCATACCAAATGCGAACATTGCAGGGAACATAGCTACACCCGCTAGGATTGCAACACCTGTGTCCATTGCCGTAACCATACCAGTTGTTTGAACTAGGTTCTCTTTCTTCTTCAGGTAAGAACCGTAAGTCATCATACAACCCATACCCAGACTTAGAGAGAAGAATGCCTGACCTAGCGCCGCTAGAACGACATTGCTGTCTACTTTTGAGAAGTCTGGCATGAACAGGAACTCAAGACCTGCCATTGCGCCCGGTAGCATCAGACCTTTCACTGATACAACGATCAGGATAAGGAATAGAAGAGGCATTAGGATTTTACCCGCTTTCTCGATACCGCCAGAAATACCTTTCATTACGATAACGATGTTTAGGAACAGGTAAACACCCATCCACATTAGCGGTTGAACTGGATCAGAAATGAAGCCGCCGAAGCTGTCACCTATTGCTTCAGGAGCACTTAGTAGACCACCGCCTACTTTAAAGATGTACGCTAACGCCCAGCCACCTACTACAGGGTAGAAACCCATGATCAATAGACCACTCAGTACGCCGATAACACCCGTAAATGTCCAACGACGATCAGTCGATTTGAAAGCACCTACTGCTGAAAGACCTGTCTTACGACCAATAGCGAACTCAGTAAGCATGACGCTAAAGCCGATAAAAATAACAAACAAAAGGTAAATTGCAACGAACGCACCGCCGCCGCTCTCACCAGCTGTGTAAGGGAATTTCCATATATTGCCTAAACCGACAGCGGAACCCGCTGCTGCCATTACGAAGCCTAGTTTAGACCCCCACGTATCACGTGGTGCTGCTGTATTTGTAGCCACGCTTTTTCTCCAAAATGTTTTGTTGTGTTTGCATAGAGATAGGCGTCTAGAATATGTTCGTGTAAATATTAATGTACACTTTATAAGATGTTTGTGTGACGCTCTATGTATGGCAAGTAAAGCAGTTTAACTTTAAAATTGGAACCCCGAATAGCACATTTATCGCGCAAATGTATCATTGTTCACGCTAAATGCTGCTTTTTTGCGCAAAAGTTAAAGTTTCATCCAACTTTTCACACCTTAGTAACACATTACCCCGTTATAAAATCTATTTCACAACATAAAATCACCTAACCGTGTTGGTATGAAAATAGTTTCCCGTTACGTCATTTCCGCTTAATATCCATGTTGGGCTTATTACTTTTGGCGTATATGGACAAGTTCTATCACTTTCTCACCCTAGCTAGCATTGGGCTTTATTGGTTCCTAGTGGCTGGTGTTACTATTCGTGTCGTATTAAAACGTCGCGCTGTTAGCGTCTCTCTTGCATGGCTGATGATCATCTACATCCTGCCAGTGCTTGGTGTTGCTTGTTATTTCTTATTTGGTGAGCTTAACCTTGGTCGAAAACGTGCAGAACGGGCTAAAGTGATGTTCACACCGTTCCAACAATGGTTCACTCAGTTAAATGATTGTAACGCGCATGTTCCAGAAGCAATGGGGCGTCATATCTATCGCATTGATGAGCTATGTAACAACCGTTTGGGTCTTCCTGCATTAAGTGGTAACACACTTTCACTTCAGCAATCACCGGATGAGATCCTTCATTCCATCATTGAAGATATCGAAAACGCACAGCACAGCATTCGAATGGTGTTCTACATTTGGCACCCAGGAGGCTTAGCCGATTCAGTCGCTTCTGCACTGATTCAAGCGGCAAAACGTGGCGTAGACGTAAAACTGCTTCTTGACTCTGCTGGTAGTCCGCGCTTCTTCCGCAGTCATTGGTATAAGATGATGAAGGATGCGGGCATCGATGTAGTACAAGCATTGGAAGTTAAAATGTGGCGTATCTTCCTGCGCCGTTTGGACTTGCGTCAGCATCGTAAGATCATCGTGATTGATGACGAAATTGCTTATACAGGATCAATGAACTTGGTCGACCCTGCTTTCTTTAAACAAAGCAGTGGTGTTGGTCAGTGGATTGACATCATGGTGCGAATTACCGGTCCTACGGTCAACGTGCTAAGTGCCATTCACTGCTGGGATTGGGAAGTAGAAACAGGTGAACGTCAGCTACCTAAACACCCAGAGTGCCGCATTGACAACAGCGATGAGTTTCAACATCCAATTCAGGTGGTTCCATCTGGTCCGGGGATGCCGGAGTACTTGATTTACCAAGTACTGACTTTGGCGATCAACCAAGCGAATCGCTCGGTGAGGATCACCACACCTTACTTCGTGCCAAGCTCTGATTTACTCGAAACATTAAAAATGACCGCACAACGTGGCATCGATGTTGAGCTGATCATCCCACACAAAAACGATTCCATGATGGTGCAATGGGCATCGCGAGCTTTCTACAGTGAGTTGATGGCTGCTGGTGTGAAAATCTACGAATTCTATGGCGGTTTATTGCACACTAAATCGGTGGTGATTGATGATCAATTCTGTCTGGTCGGCACGGTAAACATGGATATGCGCAGCTTGTGGCTCAACTTTGAGGTAACTCTGGCAGTAGATGACGAAGAGTTCACCAAGCAAATGTCGTGGCTGCAGGACACCTACATCCAACAATCACACACTGTTGATAAAGAAGAATGGGAGAAGCGCAGTATCTTCTCTCGTTTCTTGGAACGTGTTTTCTATCTATTTAACCCATTGCTATAACAAATGAGTTATACCCAAGTAACCTCGAGATGCTAGGTTCAGCGAGAATGACTTGGTTTGTAGACGCGGCGGTGATTTAAAGGTCTAGTGGGTCTAAATCAAGAATCGACAACAAAGTATACAAACCAAGACAACTCGCCCTTTGGGAGCGTGTCATTGACTCGACTTCTGCGTCAAACAACTTGGAAAGAGCTGGCTATTACGCTGCGTTGTTTTCCTTGACCTCGAATCAATGACTACGCTCTGAATCCTGCATCTTGAAGTCACTTGGGTATAAAGCTAATAAATCTCTACAAAACCGACAGTTCTATGCTGTCGGTTTTCTTTATCTGTTGCACTTTCTCACTGTTTTTCGCTCTATGCTCTGACGAGTCGTTTCATTTCTACTTTTCCCTTGCAAACCACCCTTGGTCCATGTTTTAAATATTGAAAATCGTAATTTAGACAGGGAATTTTTATGTCAGAAGGCAAAAAGACCAAACTCGTTACCGCAGGTCGTGATAAGAAGTGGACAAATGGCGTGGTAAACCCACCAGTGCAGCGCGCTTCTACTATAGTGTTTGATACCGTCGCAGAAAAAAACCAAGCGATGATCAATCGTACGAATAAAACCCTGTTTTACGGACGCCGTGGTACAAACACACACTTTGCCTTTCAAGATGCCATGGTAGAGGTCGAAGGCGGCGCAGGGTGTGCCCTTTACCCATGTGGCACGGCGGCGATTTCTAATGCCATCTTGTCTTTTGTCGAAACGGGCGACCATATCTTAATGGTGGATACCTGCTACGAACCTACTCGCGATTTCTGTGACACCATCATGAAGAAGATGGGTGTAGAGACAACTTACTTCGATCCTATGATCGGCGCAGGCATTCGTGACCTTATTCAGCCGAATACTAAAGTGCTTTTCCTTGAGTCTCCTGGTTCCATTACCATGGAAGTGATGGATGTCCCTACCCTAGCAAGCATTGCACACGAACAAGACATCATTGTAATGTTGGATAACACATGGGGCGCGGGGGTGAACTTCTCACCATTCGAGCACGGCGTGGATATCTCTATCCAAGCAGCAACCAAATACATTGTTGGTCACTCAGATGTAATGCTGGGTACGGCGGTTGCTTCTGAGAAGTACTGGGATCAGCTACGCGAGCAGAGCTACCTAATGGGTCAATGTGTTTCTCCTGATGATGCATATCTAGGTCTGCGTGGTATTCGCACACTTGATGTACGCTTACGCCAACACGCGGAAAACAGTCTAAAAGTCGCGCAATGGTTAGCAGCTCGTCCTGAAGTTGACCACGTTCGTCACCCTGCTCTAGAGAGTTGTCCGGGTCACGAATTCTATAAACGCGATTTTACTGGTGGTAACGGTCTGTTCTCATTCGTGTTGAAAAGCTCGTACCCGAAAGCCACCACAGCATTGTTGGATGGTATGAAGCACTTCAGCATGGGTTATTCATGGGGCGGGTTTGAGAGTTTGATTTTAGCTAACGAGCCAAAGAGCTTTAATAGCTTGCGCACAGTGGCGAATCCAAATTTCGAAGGTACATTGGTACGTCTACACATTGGTTTAGAAGATGTAGAAGACTTAATCGCCGATCTTGAAGCTGGCTTTGCTCGATACAATGCATTAGTGCTAGAAAAAGAAGCCTCTTTATAAGCATTCAGAACAATTATTAAATAGCCTCGTACTGCGAGGCTATTTTTTTACCTCTCATTATAGAGTTACTAACTCATTGTCTTAATTAGAATTAACTAACATTCTAATATTCATCAATCCTATGTTAATTGAATCTGTTGATTTTCTTTTGAGTAATCACAGATTAAAACAATGTGCCACAAACGAACTTCTCAACCGCAAAACTTATCTCCTATTTTATAAAACTCATAAGAGGTCATACCACAAGGAGATAGTTTTGAAACTCAGATTCATAACAACAATGCTTTTCGTTTTAAGCACCCTACCTTTTGCATCTGCCAACGCCAGTGGTTACACAGAAACCAAATACCCCATCGTACTTGTCCATGGTTTATTTGGTTTTGATTCCCTTGCCGGAGTCGATTACTTCTATGGCATCCCACATGCTCTAACGAAAGATGGCGCGACGGTTTATGTCGCTCAAGTCTCCGCAACCAACAGCAGTGAAGCACGTGGAGAGCAGCTCTTGGCTCAAGTAGAAACGTTGCTTGCTGCTACAGGCGCGGAAAAGGTCAATTTGATTGGGCACAGCCATGGTGGACCAACAACACGTTATGTTGCTTCTGTACGCCCAGATTTAGTGGCGTCCGTTACCAGTATTGGAGGGGTGAACAAAGGATCAAAAGTAGCTGATATTGTGCGTGGAACGGTTCCTGAAGGCTCCATCAGTGAAGGTGTCGCGGTGAAGCTAGCAGAAGGGCTAGTGACTCTCATTAATCTACTTTCCGGTGGCACTGATCTCGACCAAGACCCACTAGCTTCCTTAGCGGCACTAACCACCGAAGGTTCTTTGGCGTTCAACCAGCATTACCCTGAAGGCATTCCAACCAGTGAATGTGGAGATGGAGACCTATTGGCGTCTAACGGTGTGCATTACTACTCATGGACTGGCTCTTCCAACTTTACCAACCTGTTTGATCCAACAGACGGCGCAATGGTGGTTTTAGGTTTGGCGTTTGATAGTCCAAATGATGGTCTCGTGGGCACGTGCAGCACTCACTTGGGGAAAGTGATTCGTGATGACTACAAGATGAATCATCTGGATGAAATCAACGGGCTGCTAGGTATCCATCATTTGTTCGAAACGGATCCAGTCACATTGTATCGCCAACATGCAAACCGCCTAAAACAACAAGGTCTATAAGAAGGAAGCCATTATGAAGAAAGTCGCTCTCATCACCTTATTCATCATATCACTCATTGGTGTAGGAGCGGCTTATCTGTTTCCATCGTCTCCACCTTCACAACTTATAAAAGCTCAGTCACAACAGGACACCAGTATTGATCTCTCTTCTCAAAAAGACTTCTTTGAATACACTCTGAGCGGTCTAGGAGAACAAAGCCTTGAAGAAATCAAAGCCAACGTAAAAACTGGTGAATCACAACTAGATTCACTGGGTATCAGCGCAGAACTGTTCGAAACTTACCTAGTCTACAAAGAAGCGTTATCCAAGCTAGAACCGTTCGAAGGAAATTCGTTGTCATTAAACGAACTGAAGCAGCTAAATGACGCAATCTTAGTGATGCAAAGCGCGTTTTTTACTGACGAACAAATTGCTCAACTTTTCGATGAAGAAAATCGCTTACGCCAGTTAGCAATAGATAAACTCACCATTCGAGAAACCGAATTAGACGCTGATTCTCAACAACAAATGCTTGAAGAAAACCTCGCCTCTCAACCTAAGTACATTCAACAAAGTGAGCGCAATAACGCGCTAGTGATTGAACTAAATCAGACCTCAGAAATGTCTGCACAGGAGAAGTATTTGGCTCGTGTTGATTTGGTGGGTGAAGAAGGCGCCGAACGACTACAAACTCTGGATGAACAACGAGCTTCGTTTAACGCATCACTCAACGATTATTTAGAGAAACGTGCGGAGATCATCAACAATGATTTCCTCGGCGAAGAAGAAAAGAAAACAGAAATTACCGGATTAAGAGAACAAAGCTTCGAGCAAAAACAATGGCGTCGCGTCGAAGCTTTGGAAAGGATTCATGATAGTAAATCTAAAAACTAATTCAGTTTTTTAGGACAACCAACAATATGGTCATCGACCATACCTACTGCTTGCATGAAGGCGTAGCAAATCGTCTCGCCCACAAACTTAAAGCCTTTCTTTTTGAGGAACTTACTCATCGCTTTGGATTGTTCTGTCGATACTGGCACTTGGCTCATGTCTGTCCAGTGATTCACGATTGGTTTGCCATCAACAAATTGCCATAGCGCCGCGGAAAGGCTTCCGTATTCTTCTATCAGTTGCTTTGCCGCTTTAGCATTGCTGAATACCGAATTAATTTTGCCGCGATGCTTAACCACGTCGAAGTTTTCAACGATGAATTCGGTACGCACTTCATCGCGTTGAATCAGCTTATCTAAGTCATAGTTTTCAAACGCTTCTCGATAACCTTCACGCTTTTTCAAAATCGTAATCCAGCTTAAACCGGCTTGCGCACCTTCTAGCGTGATGAATTCGAACAATACCGTATCGTCGTGTACAGGCACACCCCATTCAGTATCGTGATATTCGCGTTCAAGTGGATGGTTCATCGCCCATGCACACGTATTCTGTTCCATATTTAATCCTTATAAAAACGCCCCTGACGTTAGCCAGAGGCGCTCTAGAACGTTACTTAAACTAAGTCGTTACTTCGGCACTGCCACCTTGTGGAATAGACGATACAACACTGGCACGACAATTAGTGTCAGTACGGTCGCAAAACCTAAACCAAACATGATGGTTACAGCCATTGGTTTAAAGAAGATATCCGGTAGTAGAGGAATCATGCCTAGAATGGTTGTGATTGCAGCCATGCATACTGGACGCACACGACTTACTGCGGCATCCACCACTGCGTCGTACGCTTCTTTACCCGACTTCATTTCAATCTCAATCTGATCAAGCAGTACGATACCATTTTTCAGTACCATCCCCGACAGACTCAAGAAACCCAGTAATGCCATAAAGCCAAACGGCGTATTCAACACCAATAGACCGGTTGTCACACCAATTAATGCCAAAGGTACTGTTAACCAAACAATAAGAGGCTCTTTGATTGAGTTAAACAAGAAGATGGTGATCAAGAACATAAACAAGTAACCCATAGGCATCGTGGTAAACAACGACGCTTTTGCATCACCTGATGACTCATACTCACCACCCCACTCTAGTGAGTAACCTGGTGGCATTTCGATCGCTTCAATCTGCGGCTGTAGACGTGCTTGCAATGTTGCCGCTGTCTCTTCACCTAGGATATCTGGATCTGCCATTACCGTTAGCATGCGCTTACGGTTCTTACGCACAATGATAGGGTCTTCCCAACGCATGTCGTAACCCATAGTTACTTGTTGTAGAGGAATAAATTCACTCTGCGCTGGGCTCCAAATTTTCATGCCTTCGATGTTACGAATGTCGATACGCTCATCTTCCGGAAGACGCGCAACAATCGGCATCAGAGTTGTACCATCGCGGTATAAACCAATATTCATACCAGAGAAGGACATCGATAAGAAATCATCCACATCCGATTTAGTGATGCCGT
Source organism: Vibrio sp. SSH13-20 (assembly GCF_040104475.1). NCBI lineage: Bacteria > Pseudomonadati > Pseudomonadota > Gammaproteobacteria > Vibrionales > Vibrionaceae > Vibrio > Vibrio sp. SSH13-20. Next base: position 106,593 of record NZ_JBECOU010000006.1, on the reverse strand, counting down.
AACGACGAGCTTGACTTTCATTAAACTGAGGCTCAAGCACTTGTGTACGTTCACGCCAGTCGTGACGAATGTTCGTTGCTCCCGGGTCGGCGTACATCACATCCATCACTTGTGCAGCAATAGTACGCAGCACCGTTGGATCAGAACCAATAATGCGCGCTTCAATCTTCGCACCGCCACCAGGACCCAATTCAATTTGCTTCAATTTGTAATTGATTTCTGGGTAGTTGGATTTGATGTGCTCTCTAAAGCGCTCCATAAGTGGTGCTAACGCTTCGTAGTTCTCGACACGCGTAGTGATCTCACCATAAGCCGCGTAACTTTTCTCTGGGGCATAAGTCAGCATGAAGCGCTGCAAACCCTTACCTGCGGTGGTAGTGATATGTTCAACGTGATCTTGCTCAGCAAGCCAGCCTTCCAGTTCTTTCAGCGTATCATTCGTAGCTCGAATATCCGTACCCTCTGGCAACCAAACATCCAACTGGAAAATAGGGGTGGTTGAAGATGGGAAGAAGGCTTGTTTCACATAGGTGAAGCCGTAAACACTCGCCGCTAGACCTGCCACCAAGACAACAACAGTAAACCATGCTCGGCGCATACAGAAGCTTAAGAACTTCTTATACATAACGAAGATGATGCCATTGTATGGGTCATTGTCTTCGCCTTCACCACTCTTAATTTTCTGACCTTTGAAGAAAATATCAGCGAAGAAAGGCGTCAACGAAATAGCGGTAAACCAGCTCAGCATTAACGAGATAAGCAGTACGGTAAACAAGGTACCACAGTACTCACCCGTCGAGTCTTCTGATAGACCGATTGGCGCAAAAGCAGTAACAGCGATAACCGTCGCGCCTAAAAGCGGCCATTTGGTTTGCGTGACGATATCCGTCGCAGCTTGAAGTCTCGTTCGTCCTTTTTGAGTCCCGATGAGTATCCCTTCCACGACGACGATGGCGTTATCCACCAGCATACCCAGAGCAATAACCAATGCCCCAAGAGAGATACGCTGTAAATCGATGGCTAAGTACTTCATAAAAATGAAGGTACCTAGTACAGTCAGTAGCAAGATCAGACCAATAAGCAGACCTGAGCGTAAACCCATAAAGAACAACAGAACGATGATTACGATACCAACGGCTTGAGCCAAACTAATAACGAAGCCACTCACCGACTTATCTACTTCTTTTGGCTGATTGTAGATTTCTGAAATTTGAACGCCTACTGGCTGTTGGTACTTCAGTTCTGCAACTCGACGATCAAATGCCTTGCCAACTTCAACAACGTTGACCCCTTGAGCAAATGAAATCCCCAAGTTCAGCGCCAACTCACCATTGTAGTTAATGATGTTGGTTGGAACTTCTACATAACCTCGTTTAATTTCGGCAACGTCTTTTAAGAAAATCAGACCTTGTGCACCAGACTCGGTGATCAATAAGTCACCTAGCTCATCTACGCTTTGAAACTCACCGGTAGGTTGAATACGAATGTACTCATCACCGATACGGATCGCACCAGCATCAGAAACTACGTTTTGGGTCGAAAGTAAGTTAAAAACGGTTGTCGGAGATAGCCCCAAACTGCTTAGCTTTTTCATCGAGATTTCGATGAACACTTGCTCTTGCTGTTGACCAGATACCGAGACCTTACTTACCCCATCAACCAGTTCAAGTTCACGCCTTAAATAATCAACGTAATCGAGCAACTCTTTATAACTGTATCCGTCACCAGTTACCGCAAGCAAAATCCCGTATACATCGCCGAAGTCATCAATCACCGATGGGTCATTGACACCCGGTGGTAATGTACCTTTTAGGTCATTAACCTTACGACGTAGTTCATCCCAAATCTGTGGTAAATCATCCGGACCATAGTTGTTTTTCATGGTCACTGTAATTTGAGATAGACCACGACTGGAAATGGAGTTCACTTCATCCACGTAGGTTAATTGCTGAATCGCTTTCTCTATCGGATAAGTAACTTCTTCTTCCACTTGTTGTGGCGTTGCCCCCGGATAAGAGGTCACTACCATTGCGTCTTTAATAGTAAAGGCTGGATCTTCAAGACGCCCTAATCCAAAGAACGCCGCAACACCACCAATCAAGAAGATCAGCGACACCATCCAACTGATTACGCGGTTTCTAATGAAATACGCCGCAATACCCGTTACGTTTTCATCATCTTGTTGAGGCGCAACGTTATTTTGTTCACTCATTGAGTTGCCTCCTGCTTAACCACTTCCACTTTCATGCCTTCTCTCAATCGAGCCACACCTGCGACAACGACTTTGTCATCAAGCTCTAGACCATCAAGAATTTGAACCGATGTTTTTGATGCTTTGCCCGCTCGCACTTGCTTGCGAGTGACGGTATTGTCGTCATTTAGCACCCAAACAAATTTGTTTTCTCGGCTTAAATCATCGCCATCAGCATTGAAAATCGCTTCAATCGGAACATTGATACCAACATTCAATTCCAAGCCAACATTCTCATCTTTAGACGTCACATCAACAGCCATACCGTCAAGAATGTACTCTTGGTCTGGCATAGGCAGTGATAAGGTGACGGTAAATGTGCCAGTATCTGGATCTGGTTCGGTCGTGAATTCTTTGATGTGGGCTTTGTATTCATTACCACTTGGTACACGAACTACCGCATCAATTTTGGCAAGATTTTCCGACGTCGGCGGCTGTTTGACATAGAGGCGATCCGGAAGTTGGATCAGCACTTCAACACGATCAACACTATGAATGTTCACGATGTACTGCCCAACTTGAATATTCTCAAACTGGTCAACGTTGACGCGTGAGATGATGCCGTCAACAGGCGCTTTAAGTTGAGTAAAAGACAGTCGAAGTTTGGCTAACTCCAATTCAGCCAGTGCGATTTGACGTTGTGCTGCAATCTCATCGAATTGAGATTTCGCTAATAAACCTTTTTTCACCAAAGGTGCAGAGCGACGATACTGGCTATCGACGACGGAAAAACGTGCCGAAGCATTATCAACATCAAGCTGATAATCCGTAGGATCCAGTGTGGCAATGACATCGCCTTTAATGACTTTATCACCCTCTTTCACCAGCACTCGGCTCACCTCACCCGCAACGCGGAAACTCAAATGCGAACGGTCAGCCGCATTGGCAATAGCAGGGAAATAAAGATTATCATCGACTCGCTTTCCTTCCAGAGAAGCGACTCTCACACGAGGTGTTTCTAGTTCTCTTTCAGGTCCTTTGTCACCACAACCAGCGAGCAATACCGCAGAGCAAAGCGTCGTTAAAGCTAAGATTCCTTTCATGTTACAGCCCTCGCTCCTTAACCCATTCCCGAACCTTAATACCCGGTTCGATCACGTTCACGCCAGAGATAATGATTTGATCACCATCTTGCAGTCCTTCCTCGATTTGCTGCTTATCGTTTAACGCGACGGACACTTTCTCAACAATACCTTGGTCATTGACACGCCAAACACAGGTTTTGCCATCTTCAGTAAATATCGCGGAGCTTGGAATTCGGGTGGCACCTGCATTTTCAGAAACTAAATGCACGTTACCGGACATACCCGGCAATATCCCCACCCCTTCTGGTCGTTCCATTACCATGGTGACTTTGTAACTACCAGTTTTAGGGTCTGCTTCAGTATCAATTTCTTGGAAGGTTAACTCGAAAGAACGCTCTGGGAATGCATCAAACGTCATGGAGGCGTACGCATTTGCACCTTGAGTAAATTTACTTAACAAGTGATCAGGCAGTTGGAACAGTACCTTCATTACTTGGTTAGTCTGAATATTCATGACGCCTTCTTTTGCCGCCACATACTCATGGTTTTCTGCTGGGAGATAAGAAATCGTGCCGTCATAAGGGGCAACAAGTTTGGTGTATCTTAGGTTTGCTTTTGCCTGATTCCACTGGGCTTTGGCCGAGTTGTGATTGGCTTTTGCTGCATCAAAATCTTGTTCCGAGACCACTTGTTCTTTACGAAGCTTTTTCGAACGCTCGTATTGAACGTCAGCAAGGGTGTAATTTGCACGGGCTTGTTTTTCGAGTAGTGAATACTCATCGGGGTTAAGCACGGCAAGCACATCGCCTTTATTGACCATTTGACCTGCGTTTACTTCTATCGATTGAAGCAAACCAGGGACACGAAATGCGAGTACTGCTCGGTCACCAGCTTCTGTAGTGGCAGGAAAATGTCTTTCAAACTGAGCATTGCCTACAGAAACAGTGAAGAGTTTGGCGGGCCGAGATTCGGGTTCAGGGACTGGTGGCAGCTCTTTACCACACCCCGAAAGAACCGTCATGACAGCGATTGGAATGAGCGCTTTTCTCATGTGAATTCATCCATTTAACATCCATTCTTTTTAAGGTAGATGAATTTATGACATTCTTCTAGAGCATCTGAATCTAATTTTTCTTTAAAATGAGCTATTTGAGACAAAAATAAAGCAGACCGAGGTCTGCTTTATCAATACATTCATAATTAATTATCAGAGCTTATTAAATTCTCTGTTTACGCGATAGGCATCAGAGGTGACATACGCTTCCATACTTCGAATCTTATTATCAAGACGACTGAAGTCGTTTTCTAGCACACTGAGCAACTGATCTGGGCTTTGCCCTTTTTGCCACGGTTTGCTCTTCAATGTATGTTCCTGTTGCGCCTTAATGTTTTCGGTATAAGTCATTGGCTGCTTTTCTAACATGAAGGTCATCGCAATGTATGCCAACAACACAAGGAAAGTACCACCAAGCAAGGCTGCGGAAATCACAACGATACGAATCAACCAAACTTCTGCACCAAAGTAGTTTGCCACTCCGGCACACACGCCGGAGATTTTACCGTTTACAGGGTCACGATACAGTTCTCGTTTACTCATACTTGCGTCTCCACGTTGGGGATTCTGCATCTAGGATACGCTCCAATGTATCAACTCGAGACTGCATCGCTTCCGCTTTCTCAGACAGCACCTGAAGACGCTCTAGATCTTGGCTCGACAGTGCACTATCTGCTTTGCGTTTGCTGCGATAGTGTAAGAAGAGCCATAGTGGAGCGACAAAGATTAAAAAGACAATCAATGGTCCAGTAATAAAAAATGTCGACATAAATGGCTCCTTTCTTATTTATTGTTCGATGACATCTGTTCTTTCAGTTTTGCCAACTCTTTTTCGATTTCATCTTGTGCTTGTAGCTCGGCAAACTCTTGGTCTAAAGATTTTGCGTTGCCAGTTTTTGCGTAAAGATCTGCTTCTGCTTCCATCTCGTCAATTTTACGAGAGTACTGTTCAAACTTTGCCATCGCTTCGTTTGTGCGACCTGCATGCAGTTGTTTTTGAACATCACGACGGTTAGATGCCGTTTGGTTGCGAATTGCTAATGCTTGTTGCTTAGCGCGCGTTTCAGCAATTTTGTTTTCTAGTTTACCGATTTCACCGGTTAGCTTCTCGATGGTTTCTTCAACCAACGTTTGCTCAGTATGAAGACCTTTAATGACTTGCTCTAGCTTTTGCTTTTCAATCAGAGCTGCGCGAGCCAAATCTTCACGCTCTTTCACTAGAGCTAGGCTTGCTTTTTGCCCCCACTCAGTGATTTGCTCTTCTAGAGCTTCGACTTTGCGAGCCAACTCTTTTTTATCTGCAATCGCTTTAGCCGAGTTAGTACGCACTTCTACAAGTGTGTCTTCCATTTCTTGGATGATAAGACGGATCATTTTTTCAGGATCTTCCGCCTTGTCTAGCAATGCACTGATGTTTGAGTTAACGATATCTGCAAAACGAGAAAAAATACCCATAACGGAACTCCTCTTTTTTCCTATTAAAACTCGACAAGGCGGTTATTCACCTTGTGTCTCCATTTAGATATTACAAGTAGCGTGCCAACTTTTATTTCCCTTAATAAACAGCAAGTTAAGCATTTTGTTGTTGTTGCATACCGTTATGCTATGATGGTTTTTACCAACTGTTGGTAAATTTCACCAACTCCAATACTGTAAATCATGGCAAGATAGAAAATAAGAAGGATTTTATGAAGCAAAACCTCATCGGTGAATCGCCTGCTTTTCTCGCCGTATTAGATAAAGTATCACAACTTGCGCCAATTGAGCGCCCTGTCCTCATAATTGGAGAACGAGGCACAGGTAAAGAACTCATCGCGCAACGTTTACACTATTTATCAAAGCGTTGGGATAAACCACTGCTTTCCCTAAACTGTGCGACATTAAGCGAAGGTTTGATTGATTCTGAGCTTTTTGGTCATGAGTCCGGCTCATTTACTGGCTCTAAAGGCAAGCACAAAGGACGTTTTGAACGCGCAGAGGGTGGCACACTATTTCTCGATGAATTGGCGACCGCTCCTCTCCTCGTTCAAGAAAAACTTTTGCGTGTGATTGAATATGGGGAATACGAGCGCGTTGGTGGGCATACTGCATTAAACGCCGATGTACGTTTGGTGTGTGCAACCAATGCAGACTTACCAAAGTTGGCGGAACAAGGCGATTTCCGAGCGGATTTACTCGATCGCTTGGCGTTTGACGTCATCATGCTTCCTCCTTTACGTGAAAGAAAAGAAGACATTCTCTCTCTTGCCGAGCATTACGCGATCAAAATGTGTCGTGAACTCCAACTTGAATACTTCGTCGGTTTTACGGAGCAAGCGCAGCAATCGCTCCTAGACTACGGATGGCCAGGTAACGTACGTGAACTTAAGAATGTCATTGAGCGTGCCATATACCGTCATGGATTGAACTCAGATCCGATTGAACACTTGATCTTTAACCCATTTGAAACGGGTTGGGAGAACGCATTGGGGCACTCTGCGAGTCAAGAAGAACCAGAAACAACACAAGCCGCACAAAAAGCAGAAATACACTTCCCGTTGGATTACAAGCAGTGGCAAGAAGACCAAGATATTGAATTGCTCAACCGTGCATTGGAAGAAGCCAAGTTTAACCAGCGTCAAGCCGCAGAGCTGTTAGGTCTGAGCTACCATCAACTAAGAGGCATGGTGAGAAAGTATGGCTTAGTTGGTCAAGGATAAACGTCCTTGCACCAAGTTAACTATCATTGCTCTCTAGCGATGTCTCACTCTATCAATTGATCACTATACCCAAGTGACTTCAAGATGCAGGATTCAGAGCGTTGTCTCTGGTTCCCTGTTTAATGAAAGTAAGCAAGGAAGACAACGCTGGGTAATAATCGGCTCTTTCCTAGTTGTTTGACACAGCAGCCGGGTCAATGACACGCTCTCGAAGGGCGAGTTGACTTGGGTATATAATGATAAAACGAACCGCGGTGCGAAAGGCGCTATTGCACGTACGTTGTGAGCAATTTCAAGAGGCAAAACAGGTCAACGACCAGAAATGATACGGTAATTTGATCTAACACCCTGCAGCTCAACGATTTTATGTTTGGAGCGAGTTGGCAAAAGTGATAAATTAGCGAGATCATTTTCGCTTGTCATACCCGGTGCTATAACGCGCTGGGAGCAAGCAAAGTCCAATGACCATTTCATATTATGAATGCTTTTATAAGACTATCGCTGAGCCTAATTGGTATTAGCTTACTCACCGCCTGTGGTGACGAAATCGATCACAATGATATTCGAGAGAATGGCTTTGTGTTTTGTGGGCAAGGTAAGCCAACCACATTCAACCCTCAGTTAATTGACAGCGGCATTACAGCCGAAGCATTAAGTCCTCAGCTTTATGACACGCTGCTCACGCTCGATCCTAAATCTCATCAACCCATCGCGAACCTTGCTGAGAGCTGGTCGGTGAATGAAGAAGGCACCGAATATACGTTTAATCTTAAACGTGGTGTTCAGTTCCAAAAGACTTCATGGTTCACACCAACTCGACCATTCAACGCGCAAGACGTGGTATTTAGCTTTAAGCGAATCATTGATGTAGACCATCCGTTTCACGACGTCGGTGGTGGTTTTTATCCATGGTTTGCAGGTTTAGATTTCCAAAACCTAGTTAAAGATGTGATTGCGCTGGATGACCACACGGTTAAATTTGTTCTGACTCAACCTAACTTTGCTTTTTTGGCAAACATTGCCACCAGCCATGCAGTGCTTCTCTCTGCAGAATATGGTCAGCAGTTAGCAGCAAAGGATGAGAAAGCACAAATTGATATGCTGCCTATCGGTACCGGTCCATACCAACTAAAAGAGTATCAAGTGAACGACTTGATTCGTTTAGAGCGCCATCCTAAATACTGGAAATCGCCGGCAAAAATGGAGCAAGTCGTATTCGATATTTCCCACCGTGGTACGGGCACACTCGCTAAGCTACTGAGAAATGAGTGCGATATCTTGGCTTCACCGATCTCTAGTCAAATCCCGATCATCCAAGAAACAGAAGAGCTGGAATTAACCGCAACACCTGCTAACAACGTGTCCTTTATTGCGATTAATACTGAGCACCCTGCTCTGCGCGATGCTCGAGTTCGCCAAGCCTTGAATCTGGCGATCAACCGCCAGAACATTCTTGACTCGGTTTATTACGGTACGGGGACTCAAGCTTATACACTGCTTCCACCAAACTCTTGGGCTTACCAAAAAGACAGCGTGAAAATACGTTATGACCGTAATTATGCTTTAGCCCTACTTCGAGAAGCAGGTTACGAGAAAGGTCTGCAACTGACGATGTGGGTCCCATTAGAGCCTCGCGCTTTCAACCCTAGCCCGCGTAAAACCGCAGAGCTTATCCAAGCTAACTTTGCCGATATCGGTGTTGAGTTACGCCTACTGACCGATGATCGCTTTGAGCGCACACAGCTCGAAACCATCAACGATGTTGATTTGCTCTTAACTGGCTGGATTGGTGATACTGGCGATCCTGACAACTTCTTCCGTCCGCTGCTTTCTTGTGAATCTGAGCGGGTGGGTTTAAACGTTTCAATGTGGTGTAACGATGATTTTGACTTCCTGCTCGATCTCGCATTAGAGACACAGCAGCAGCGTTACCGCTTGAACCTATACCGCCAAGCGCAGAATATTCTGAATGAAGAGTTTCCAGTTATCCCATTAGCTCACGGCGTTCAGTTCCGTGTTCACGATAAATCGCTGAAAGGTTTTAAATCGAGCCCTTTCAATGCGCAACCTTTTGATAGAGTTGAGAGAATTCATTAATGTTTTGGTACGCCGTAAGACGTCTTAATCTATTTGTCATCACTTTGATGATTCTCACTTTGGTGGGCTTTTCACTCTTGCGTTTGGATCCAACATCTCATTGGGCAAATGTAGAGTTTTGGTCAGGCTGGCAAAGCTACCTAGTTGAGTTGTCTCAGCTCAATTTCGGTATCAGCAAAAATGGCAACCCAATCTATGAAGAGTTAGCGGTCGTGTTCCCTGCAACGCTAGAGCTGTGCTTTTTCGCCTTTGTTGTGTCACTGCTGATCGGTATTCCACTCGGTACAATAGCGGGCATGAAACAAGGCAAATGGTTAGATACCAGCATCTCGTTCGTTTCTATGTCTGGTTATTCCGCCCCAATTTTCTGGGTTGCGCTGATGTTGATTATGGTCTTTTCACTTCAATATCATGTCTTCCCTGTCGCGGGACGCTATGATCTTCTTTACGAAATTGACCATGTGACAGGCTTCGCCATTATCGATGCATTTATGGCAAAAGGTGAATACCGAGCTCATGCGCTACAAAGCGTTATTGAGCATATGGTTCTTCCTTGTTTGGTTCTGGCTCTAACACCAACCACACAGGTCATTGGTTTGATGCGTGCATCAGTGGCAGAAGTGATGAGCCAAAACTACATCCGTGCGGCGCGAATCAAAGGTTTATCAAACCGTGAGATCGTGACACAACACGTATTACGCAATGCGATTCCACCCATCATTCCAAAGGTTGGGGTTCAGCTTTCAAGCATGATTACGTTAGCTATCATTACTGAGTCTATCTTCAACTGGCCAGGCATTGGGCGCTGGTTGTTGGACGCTCTTTCGAATCAAGACTATGCGTCAATTCAAGCTGGTGTCATGGTTCTGGCGACCCTTGTTTTAACTGCCAACATCCTTTCGGATTTGATTGGTGCCATGATCAACCCTCTGGTGAGAAAGGAATGGTATGCTAACAAATAACGTTTATCAGGAAGAGCGCATTCCGACTCAGTTCGAACGATTCTGGCGTAGCTACCGCGCGAACAGCTTGGCAATGTTTGGCTTGTGGTGCTTAATCTTCATTGTGCTGATCACCATTTTTGCACCTTTAATTGCCCCTTATGATCCTCAAGCTCAATCTGGCGAATTGCTTGTGCCACCATCATGGGCACCAGCTGGCACGGTTGACTACTTCCTAGGGACTGACGACTTAGGTCGTGACATTCTTTCGCGCCTTATTATGGGCTCTCAACTGACGTTCGGAGCTGCAGTTGCAATTACGGCGATAGCAGCGTTGATCGGTTGTTTCATTGGTGTTTTAGCGGGCATGACTAAAGGCCTGCTCTCCAGTACCCTAAACCACTTGCTCGACACTGTGATGTCTATTCCATCACTACTGCTTGCGATCATTTTCGTGGCATTCTTAGGCTTTGGTGAATTCAATATTCTTCTGGCCATCTGCTTAGCTCTGATCCCACGTTTTATCCGTTCGGTCTATATTGCCGTGCATACCGAGGTTGAAAAAGATTACATCATGGCAGCACGTCTGGATGGTGCGAACGATTTTTATCTGCTGTGGAACTCCATTCTACCTAACGTATTAACGGTTATCGCCGCTGAAATTACCCTTGCACTGTCAGTTGCTATTCTAGATATCACTGCGCTTGGTTTCCTCGGCTTAGGTGCTCAAGCACCAAGTACTGAATGGGGAGCAATTCTAGGTGACTCTGTTGAGCTCATTTACATTGCACCATGGACAGTAACACTACCAGGTCTCACCATTATGTTTACCGTGGTTATTCTAAACTTAGTGGGTGAAGGTGTACGCCAAGCTCTCAATGCGGGGATCGAATAATGCCGTTATTAGATATTCGACATTTAACCATTGAAATTGAAACGCCCTCAGGTTTGGTGAAAGCGGTAGACCGCATGAGTATTACCCTGAATGAAGGCGAAATCCGTGGTTTAGTAGGCGAATCAGGCTCGGGCAAAAGCTTAGTGGCCAAAGCCATTGTAGGCGTTTGTAAAGACAACTGGAAAGTGACCGCAGACCGAATGCGTCTTGGCAATATTGACCTGCTTCAACTGACGCCAAAAGAACGCCGAAGAGTGATTGCGCGAGACATCGCCATGATATTCCAAGAGCCTTCAACGTGTTTGGATCCCTCAGAAGAAGTAGGACGTCAGTTGATAGAATCGATCCCGTCTCGCTCTTTTGAAGGTAAATGGTGGGAACGCTTTAAGTGGCGTAAAAAACAGGCCATCGCCCTACTCCATAAAGTGGGTATCAAAGATCATAAACGCTTAATGGGCAGTTACCCGTACGAGCTAACCGATGGTGAATGTCAAAAAGTCATGATCGCAATGGCTATTGCAACTAAGCCAAAAATCTTGATTGCTGACGAACCAACAAACGACCTTGACCCAATTACACAATCGCAAATCTTGCGTTTGTTGAGTCGTATGAACCAACTTAACAACACCACCATTGTGTTGATCGGGCACGACTTGACGACCATTACACAATGGGCAAATCGCATTACCGTAATGTACTGTGGTCAATCGGTGGAATCAGCAGATACCGATAAACTCATCGAAGCACCTAAACACCCTTATACTGCTGCGCTGCTAAAAGCGATGCCCGATTTCAATGATTGGATTCCTCATAAACAGAAACTGCAATCGCTGCCAGGCTCAATCCCTCCGTTGCAGCACTTACCGATTGGTTGCCGTTTAGGGCCTCGTTGTCCTTATGCACAAAGACAATGTGTCGAAATTCCGCATACCAAACGAATTAAGAACCATAAATTTAACTGCCACTTCCCATTGAACACGGAGAAACATTCATGAGTGCGTTGCTTGAAGTCGATAACCTATCGAAACAGTTTGTCACGCGCTCAGGTCTGTTCAAACGCACAGTCAAAGAGGCAGTAAAGCCGGTCAGCTTCAGTTTAGAGCCGGGGCAAACTATCGGCTTTATCGGACAAAATGGTTCAGGCAAATCGACGCTAGCACGTATGTTAGCTGGCGTTGTTGAGCCGAGTTCTGGTGAGATTCGAGTGAACGGTGAACGTCTCGAACACAAAGATTACTCGACGCGCTGTAAGCTGATTCGCATGATTTTCCAAGACCCAAACACCTCTTTGAACCCACGAATTCAGATAGGTCGAATTTTGGAAGGTCCGTTAAAGCGAAACACGAACATGCCGCCAGATGCACGTATGAAGCGTGTGAAAGAAACCTTACTTCGAGTTGGTCTGCTGCCGGAACATGCGTACTTCTACCCTCAAATGCTCGCAGCAGGTCAGAAACAACGCGTGTGCCTTGCTCGTGCATTGATCCTTCAGCCTTCGATCATTGTGGCTGACGAAGCACTCAACGGTCTCGACATGGCGATGCGCTCTCAGATCATCAACCTCTTCTTAGAGCTGCAAGAAGAGATGGGACTGTCCTTTGTTTATGTATCTCAGCATATTGGGATCGTAAAACACATTACCGACAAAGTGATGGTGATGCACGAAGGCGAAGTTGTGGAGTTTGGTGAAACTAACCAAGTACTTACCAATCCAGAGCACGCTATTACTCAACGATTGGTCGAGAGTCACTTTTACAAAGCGCCAAGCCACTAATCCTTGTCTCTCAGAAAATCGTAAATTACTGACAAAAATAACAAAGCCTGCATCAACGCAGGCTTTTTAGTATTACTGGATATCAAGACGCGACTCGACGCAATTAGCGACGGCTTTCTTGTTTGCGCAGTTCAAAATCAAATTCGTCAGGAAAAAGAACAACACCTTCTTCATTCTGGTTTGGGAAAACCACGACAGAGAGCTCATCGTCTTCTAAACCGGACGTCCAGCGACTGTGCCACTTATTCAATGAAATAGCTTCCGGCTCACATTCTTCCCAGTCACCCGTTGCCCATTGCTGTGCAAACTCTTCGTTTGGCCAAACTGGTACACAATCGTCATCTTCTGTGTTTAGCATGACACAACCGTGTTCGTCTTTCAGAATCCACACTTTGCGGTTCGCTACGATTTCTTTTACGCAGTATTTCAAACGCTGCTCTTCATTGTAGCGGTTAATGGTGTCCATCTGCTCTTGGGTTAATGCTTCAGACATAGTCGTCTCCTATTTCCCATAGAAAAATGCCCACCGAAGGGCGGGCATCTAAAGTATAAACTGGTAATAATGAAATTACGCAAGCTCAGTTTGAAGCCAAGGCCAACCTTGCTTCTTACGGCTTAGCGTGTTTTCCATCATTAGCATGCCATCTTTCTCATGCTTAACAAGCTTCTCAGCCCACTCACCTTTGTATAGAAGACGAGTTTGAGCAGTAGTGATGTCTGTTAGCATCACTGCCGCGAATGCTAGGTTGTCGTTTGCACAACGCGCCTCTAGATCAGCTTCTAGCGCATCGATCATGCCATCCACTTGCTCAAGAGTTGCAAGCTCAACCTGACCTACGACTACGTCACGACCGTTGAATGGGTAACCTTTCAGGTCTTTTTCAACAAGCTCAGCAGCAGATAGACCTTCGATGTTTGTCTTAGCAATTAGAAGATCTTTAGTGAATGCGTCAACATCTTGCACATCTGCGATTGCCGCTAGTTCAGCAACAGCGTCTTTGTCTTTTTGAGTACAAGTTGGAGAAGCAAAACCAACAGTGTCAGATAGAATAGCTGACATCATTAGCTTAGCGATTTGAGGTGTGATCTCGTGACCTTCAATCTTGAACATGTTGAATAGTACTGTGTTAGTACAACCAACAGGCCAGATCCATGCTTCCATTGGGTTTACTGTCATCACATCACCTAGACGGTGGTGGTCAACGATACCCGCGATTTCAGCTTCAGCGATGTCGTCTGGTGCTTGCGCTAGATCTGAGTAATCTACTAGCCAAACTGTTTCACCCGCAACTGAAGTACGTAGCTCAGGAACTTCTGCGCCAGCTACTTCTAAGATGTGCTGAGTTTCACGGTTAATTTCGCCCTGACGAATTGGCATTGCTTCAACACCACGCGCCTTTAGAAGTTCAGTTGCAACTAGTGCACTACAAATACTGTCACTGTCTGGGTTCTTATGACCTACAACTAGAATCATGTCTCTTCCTATTCAAGTCAATTTGATGGCTTCCTAACGGGGTGAATTACTTAACGAATTGCACCAAGGAAGCGAGTTTGCTCACAAAGGCGGTTACTTTACCTGAAATTTTGCTTTTGTCCTAATTTCAAAACGTAAAAAAGACTCAATAAATTCACCCGACAAGCACAACACACAGGATTCATTCAATAGAGGTCGTTTATACCCAAGTGACTTCAAGATGCAGGACTCAGAGCGTTGTCATTGATTCGAGAGCAAGGAAAACAACGCAGTGTAATAGCCAGCTCTTTCCAAGTTGTTTGACGCAGCCATTTGTTTGACTAAAAAAGCGAGTCAAAGACACGCTCCCAAAGGGCGCTCCTTGCAAATATAAGAGCCTTGGCTTGTATACTTTGTTGCCGATTCTTGATTTAGACCCACTAAACCTTTAAATCGCCGCCGCGTCTACAAACCAAGTCAGTCTCGCTGAACCTAGCATCTCGAGGTTACTTGGGTATAGTAGTGACAACGAAAAAAGCCCAAGCAATTCAATACTTGGGCTTTGATGAAAAGTCTGGTTTAAAACTGTTCTATCGTGTCGCCAGATTTAAACTCCACTTTCCTATTTTTATAACTGGTGTAGCAGAAGACAATAATAAACTTCAGCGTCATGATGAGAATGATGGTAGGCGCTGGTGCACTGTCAATGAAAAAGCTCAAGTACACACCAAGAAAAGCACTCAGCAGTGACATACATAAGGCAAGCAACACCATGCTGTGGAAACGGCGCGTTAGTAAGAATGCAGTTGCCCCGGGAGCAATCAGCATCGCGATAACTAAGATCATCCCAACAGCCTTAAGTGCAGCGACAATGGCTAACGATAGTAACGAAAGCAAACCATAATGGAGAAACTTAACAGGCAGACCAATTGCTTGCGCGTGTTGGTAATCAAATACGAAAACTAACAAATCTTTTCCTTTGAACACCGCAAACAGCACAACAAGTAAAGCGACGATTGCGGCTTCAATGATGTCCGCCCAACTCACACCTAGTGCATCACCAAACAAGATATGATCTAGGTGGACGCCTACTTCGATTTTGGTCATCAATACGAGACCAAGCGCGAACATGGCAGAAAAGACTACGCCCATAATGGTGTCTTCTTTGATACGGCTATTTTCTTTTAAGTAGCCTGTTGAAAGCGCACAAAATATACCCGCAGCAAACGCGCCAACGGTGTAAGGGATAGCAAGGATATAGGCAATCACCACACCAGGAAGAATCGAGTGCGCGATGGCGTCCCCCATCAACGACCAACCTTTCAATACAAGGAAGCAAGACAATAAAGCCGTTGGAATTGAAACAAGCAAAACAATCAAGAATGCTTGCTGCATGAATGTGAAGGTAAAAGGCATAAGGAGTGTATCAAGCATTTTTGTGCTCCTTATTCATCATAGGCATTGAAGACACTGATTCACGATTCTTTTTTGCGATTTGTTGTTTGCTTTTACGTCTAATCGCAATTTGACCATGCTTAGGTGCGAAAACAAATGCCATCAAGAAACAAGCTGCTTGCAGTAAAACGATGATCCCGCCAGTCGCACCATCAATGTAGTAACTGACGTAGGCACCAACGAATGAACTTAGAGACCCAATTGCAACAGCGTAAACAATCACGCGTGAAAATCGGTCAGTCATTAAATACGCTGTAGCCCCTGGAATAACAACCATCGCAATAACCAAAAAAGCACCAACGGTCTGCAACGCTGCGACAGTACATGCACTTAGAAGCGTAAAAAACAACACTTTCAATCGGGTCGGGTTCAGTCCGACACTCTTGGCATGGTTCTCATCGAAAAAGACCACCATTAGGTCTTTCCATTTGACGAGCATAACGGCAAGCGAGATACCACCAATAATAACTAACTGGAATGTATCGGTCGGCGTGATGGCGAGCACATTACCTAATACAATAGTTTGAATATTCACCGCGGCAGGGAAAAGAGAAACTAAAAATAACCCCAGACCAAAAAAAGACGTAAATATCAAACCAATGATGGCATCTTCTTTTAATTTGCTTCTTTGGCTCAAGAACAACATTCCAGCGGCAGCAAGACCACCAGACAAAAACGCGCCAAAGGCAAAAGGTAAGCCGAGCATATATGCACCAGCAACCCCAGGAACGATCGAGTGAGAAAGTGCATCACCAATGAGTGACCAGCCTTTCAACATTAGGTAAGTCGACAGAAAGCCGCAGACACCGCCAATCAATGCACTCACCCACATGGCATTCACCATGTAGCCATAGTGAAAAGGTTCGAGTAAATAATCCATAAAAATGAACTCCTTACTTGTCTGGACGCGAAACCGGAACAGCTTGCTGCTCACCATACATAACAACTGGACGTTCGTGGTCAGACAATACTGTCAACTTACGCTCATCATCATCTTCATGAAGATCTTTACCGCCAAGGATGAAGTGTCGAAGGACGCCACCAAATGCAAGTTCGAGGTTTTCAGGAGTGAAGATTTCGCTAGTCATCCCGGAAGCAAGCACAGTTCGGTTGATCAATACGGTGCGGTCACAAAAATCTGGCACACTACCTAAATTGTGCGTGGATACCAGCATGACTTTGCCCTCATCACGTAAGTCACGCAGCAACGCCATGATTTGTTCTTCCGTTTGAACGTCGACACCAGTAAAAGGTTCATCCAGCAAAATAACGTCACTCTCTTGCGCCAATGCTCGCGCAAGAAAAACACGTTTCTTTTGTCCGCCAGAAAGTTCACCTATTTGGCGTTTTCTAAACGCGGTCATGTTCACGCGATCAAGTGCAGCCGTCACCATGTCATGATCGGTTTGCTTTGGAATGCGGAGTAATCCCATATGACCATAGCGCCCCATCATGACAACATCTTCAACCAGAACAGGAAAGTTCCAATCGATTTCTTCGCTTTGCGGTACGTACGCGACAACATTCTGTTTTAGAGCTTTTTTTGCCGGCATACCAAGGATCTCAACCGATCCTTGGCTAACCGGTACAAACCCCATAATGGATTTGAATAACGTCGACTTACCGCTGCCATTCACACCAACAAGAGCCGTAATTGATCCTTTTGGAAGAGAAAAACTTGCATCATATAGCGCGGTATGACCGTTGCGATAAGTGACACTAATGTCTGATACTTTAATTCCTGCCATTACTGTTCTAGACCCTCTGCGATTGTGTTTGAAGTCACTTTCAGTAAGTCTAAGAAGGTTGGCACTGGACCGTTTTTACTGCTCAATGAATCCACGTACAAGACACCTGCATATTTAGCCCCTGTTTCACGCGCAACCTGCTGTGCTGGCTTTGCCGATACCGTGCTTTCACTGAATACCGCAGAGATCTGATTTGCACGAACTTCATCAATAACGCGTTTAACTTGTTGTGGCGTACCTTGCGAGTCTGCATTGATTGGCCATAGGTAGAGTTCTTTAAGACCGAAGTCTCGAGCCAAATAGCTGAATGCCCCTTCACTTGTTACCAACCAACGTTTGTCTTCTGGGATTTGAGCCACTTTTTCGCGAATAGGCTGAACCATATCCATGATCTGCTTTTTGTATGCTTCAGCATTCTTTTGGTAAGTCTTTGCATTAACACTGTCGTATTTCACTAGTGCATCACGAATATTATCGACGTATATCAGAGCATCACTTGGAGACATCCAAGCATGGGGATTAGGTTTGCCACTGTAAGGACCTTGAGCGATGCTCATCGGCTGCACACCCTCGGTCACAATCACACTTGGCACATCATGAAGATTTTTGAAGAACTTTTTGAACCACAGTTCTAGGTTCAAACCATTGTACAGAATAAGATCCGCGCCTTGAGCGCGTCGAATATCACCAGGGGTCGCTTGATAGTTGTGAATCTCAGCGTCAGGTTTAGTAATCGACTCAACAACAGCCGCATCACCAGCTACGTTTTGAGCCATATCCGCGATAATGGTGAAAGTTGTCACTACTTTAAATTTCTCGGCTGCCATTGCTGCCGTGCTTAATCCAAGTGACATCATAGACAAAAGTACAACCGCAGGTTTGGCAAAAGAGCCAATTTTTAATCTCATCCCTGTTTTCTCCAGAAGGCAAATAGTTACTTTGAAAAGATAGAAGGATTCTACCTTTCATTAGCATTACTGTAAATGATAATAGTTATCATTTACAGTAATTTTAGCCTTTATTTCTGAAAAGGACGAGATTGGCTCACTTTTCCAATTACATTGCTGTCACGACAGCCTTAGCATTTAACCCTTTATCTAAGCTGACTAGCAATAACTGACATGGCTCTTGATTGAGCTTCTCCCCGGTCCAGTAATCATACCAATCTGTTGGTTGGTCTGCGGTAAGCGTAAATTCTGTCGCATCATCGTTCGCGTAGTTAAACAAACAGTGCAGATCATTCTTAGATGTTAGTGGCAGAAAAGCATGGTTCAAACCTAATGCGGTAAACTTAGCCGATTCTTGATTACGGCGTTGACGCAGCATCAGTTTCGCTAGCGTCTTACTCGCAAATGGGGTGATTTCTGGTAGAGGGTCACCGGAAAGTAGTAGACCGCCACACGCTAACAGCACGTTACGATGGAATTGATAATCTTCACGCGAGGCTGCTTGGTTAGGTAATGAAGTGAACGTTGCGCAATCTGGGTCGATTTGCCATAACTTGCGATGCTGCCAACTGCGGAAGAAGGTCTCTTTAGCAATTTGCTCAAAGCGATGGCTATGGCGCTCTACATCGTCAGACACACGCATAGCATCGACTAAGCCCAAAGAAGGCCACATTGGTGCGTTACAACCCAATAGCCATGCATCTCCTGCCCCTTTAGCGATCGCTTCCATACCCATACGGTAGGCTTCTACACCGGTTACGCCCGATTGACTGCGCTTACCTTTTAAAGTGCCCCAATAGTTTGCATCTAATTTGAATAGCTCAACACCCCACTCTTCGCGCATGACAGATACTACGTGAGTTAAGTGATCTTGAACTTCAGGGTTTGAAGTATCGAGAATGTACCAAGGTGTACAACGCCAACCACCATAGGTGACATCTTCAGCTTTCAGAAGCTCTCCGTCTTCGTGACGCACAAACCAATCGGGATGCTTTTTGAAGATTTCTGATTCTGGCTGGGCAATGAATGGTGCCATCCAAATGGCTGGTTTTTTGCCTTTTGCACGAATGTTATGAATCAGCTCTTTTACACCACCAGAGAACTTATCTGAAGGCGTTAGCCAATCTCCCATAAATACTTGGTAGCCATCATCTAGCAGTACCCATTCGACCTCAGCTAGGTTGTCTTGCATACATTCCACGTTTTCCAAAACGTTGCCTTCGGTCACGTCCGCGTAGTAGGCATACCAAGAGCACCAACCAACCGGAGCGTCTTGCATTACTCCGTTACGTGCAGGGTGATGTTCTGCAATCATCTCACTGTATTCTTGATACAGCTCAGATAACGAACTCCCACGTAACACAACAACCGATTCAAGATGGTTATGTTCCCAGTCTGCAACTTGCGTTCTTTCACCATCGATTGCTGCTGAAAGTACCCAATGTTCACCATGTTGCTTCACCTCAAAGTAACCAGCAAAGCGACGGCAAGTAGTGAAACCAAATAAGGTGTAACCTGCAGAGTCTTCTACGACTAAATAGTTGTAGTAACGCTTTGGTGTGCTCTCAGGGTAAATACGGTAGGAATTGTTGTTATCGGGGCAACGACCAATGTCGATAGGTTGAGAAATGGTACCGCTGGTCTGTGCCAACATTTGGAAGCCATCACCGATAACGGTTGCGCCTTGCTCATAGAGAAAAGGCATTTGAAACAAGACTTCACGGTCAGTAAAGGTTTTATTGTGTATCCCGGCAAAAGAAAAGTGAATTTGGTTGCCGACGATTTCGAATTGAAGATCGTTATCACTTACTGAGATCTCAGTATGATTGGCCAATTGAATGGTCTGAGCCATAGAAAATCTACTCACTTGATTATTATTGTTTAGTTTGGCTCATTATCCTCCGCTTCTGCTGCTCAATTCGTTATCGACGTCACGAATCTGTTGCTCTTGAGCAAGCCCAAACTCGGTATTGAGAGAATGCTCACTGAAATTTGGTCAAAAAAATACCAGCCCGAAGGCTGGTATTTTATTTAAAGCTTAGTGCTCTGATTAAGCAACTTCGATTGGACCACCGAATGAAGTAACTGGTGGAACTTTACCAGTGAACTTCTCGAAGTTTACGATACATGTATTCGCAGAAGTCGCCTGTGCTAGCTCAGAAGAACCGATATCTTGAGTTAGAGTGTTAGGGTCACCGTAAGTACAGATTGCACCTACTTTCTCGTTTAGAGGACCATACCACGCACCTTCTTCGATACGGATAACACCACGTGGGTAGCTGTCAGTAAGTACAGCACCAGCAAGAAGCTGACCACGATCGTTAAATACGCGTACCAAGTCACCGTCTTTGATGCCTTTCGCTTTTGCATCAGCCGGGTTGATGTATACAGGCTCACGACCTTGAACAGCGTAAGTTGCACGGAAGTCTTCAGATTCACACATCTGAGAGTGCAGACGCTTGTCTGGGTGGCAAGATTGTAGCCAGTACGGGTGTTTGTCAGAGCCAGGACCACCGTGTGAACGTTCTGATTTCTCGAACCACATAGGGTGTTCTTGACAGTGTTCGTAACCGTAACGACCGATCTTACGAGAAGTGATCTCGATGAAACCAGAAGGTGTACCCAGTGGGTTGATTTCCGGATCTTGACGGAAGTCAGCGTGACGAACCCAAGGCTTACCTTGACCGAAGTCTAGTACGCTCTTCTCCCAGAACTCATCAAATTCTGGCATTTCGAACTTACCGTCGTTCGCTTTCTTACAATCGTTGTACAGGCTGCGGATCCATTCCATCTCGCTCATGCCACGAGTGTACTCGTCGCGACGACCAAAGCGTTGAGTCAGTTCACTCATGATTTGGAAGTCTGGCTTAGATTGGAACAATGGATCCACTAGACGATGCATAGCAATCAAACCTTTGTTCGAGTAAGAACCGTACACGTCGATGTCGTTACGTTCCCACTGAGTACATGCTGGAAGCACGATATCAGAGAAACGACACGTTGCAGTCCAAGCGAACTCAACCGTTACTACTGTTTGTAGCTTCTGGAACGCTTGCTTCATGCGGTTACGATCTTGGTGGTGGTGCCATGGGTTACAACCCGAGATCACCATCATCTTGAAGTCTGGAAGTTTAACTTTACCACCGTTGTAGTTGATCTCTTTGCCTGGTTCTAGCAGACAGTCGATCCAACGAGCAACAGGGATAGTACGGCTGTAACCGTTAAAGTCGTTGTTGTCCCACTTCGGCTTCATACCAGTATCTAGGTTACGAGGGAAACCACCAGGACCCGCGAAACCAGTTGAAGGTACACCGATACTTGAGTAGTGGTGACCGTAAGAGATACCACCGCCAGGCAGACCAATTTGACCAACCATTGCTGCAACTACTGCTGCTGCCCAGTATGGTTGCTCACCGTGCTCTTGACGTTGGATACACCAACCCATAAGGATTTGTGTACGACCGTTCACTAGCATGCGTGCGAATTCACGAATCTTGTCCGCTTTCACGCCACAGATAGGAGCAGCCCACTCAGGTGTCTTAACAACTTTATCTTTCGTTTCACCTTGAACGTACTTGATGAAATCTTCGAAACCTAGACAGTAAGTTTCAATAAACTTCTTGTCGTATAGGTCTTCGTTGTACAGTACGTGCGCAACAGCAAGCATGAATGCTACGTCTGTTAGCGGGTTAATGTATAGGTGATCGTTCTCTAGGTAACGTTGAGTCTTGTTCTTAACTGGGTCTACAGAAAGAACATTGATCTCGCCTTTCGCTACTTTTTCCTTCAACTGCGCTAGGTAGTTGAAAGATTCGTGCGTTTCACAGTTCCAACCTACTTGCAGGTTTTTCACTGGGTCATTTGCCCAAAGAATGATGTTGTCTGAGTTCTCTAGAATTTCAGACCAAGACGTACCTTGTGCATAAACTTCTGTTGAACCAAGTACGTAAGGCATGATGGTTTGACCTGCACCAGTCGAGTAGTCACCTACTTTAGTGATGAAGTTACCGTGCATACCTACAGCACGTTGCATGTGTGCCGTACAGTTGTTGAACGCACCAGTTTGGTTCCAACCAGTTTGACCTGCGTGTAGAGCCCATGGACCGTATTCTTTCTGAACACGTTCTAGCTCACGGTAGAACAGGTCTAGAGCTTCATCCCAAGTTACACGGATGAAACGGTTGTTACCGCGCGTCTCAGCGCTGTATTTGTGCTTCTTCAGCCAATCTAGACGAACCATTGGGTAACGAACACGTGATGGGCTGTAGATGATGCCCTTGATGCCGTTCAACATTTCTGTTGGGTTCTGGTCTAGTTCTAGCGGTTTGATCTCTTGAACTTTACCCGCGTAGATGTGGGCGCGAAACGCGCCCCAGTGTGAACCTGTTACTTTCCAAGTACCAGTAGTCTCAGCTGCATTTGCAGATGCTGAAGCTAATAAGCTTGGGCCGATAACTGACGCTGCACTTGTGGTTGCTACACCTTTAAGAAAACTTCTTCGTGTAATAGCCATTTAATTTACTCCAATCCGACGCTTATTAGTGGTGACCTTCAGCATAATCTGAAGAGTGCTTCTGTAGGTACTTCAAGATCAGTGCTTCACTGTCTGTATCTAGGTTAACGAACGCTAGCATACCGTCGAACATACCTGGCCATGTGTTCGCATCGAAGTGCGCTTCAGCAGGTTGTGTGTGACATACTGAACAGTTAGTTTTGTAAGCTTCTTTTGATTTTTCCCATACAGGGTTGATGTCGTTCAGCATAGATTCTTTCTTGATCCATACTTTCGCAGCTACTTTCTCCCAAGGAAGACCTGTTAGCTCATCAACTTTCTTCTCACCAGCAGTCACAACGTTAGCGTCTGTTGATGCTTCTTTTAGTAGTGATGCTACTGCGATGTTCTTACCGAAGTCTTCTTGAATTACACGACCGAAGCCTTTCGCTTTACGCCAGCCATCGATTTCAACTTCAACGTAGTCGCCTTTCTCTTCAAGAACTTTAACAGTCGATGCTGGGTTTAGAAGACCTGCTTCTTTAGCACCTTTATCGTCGAAGTAGATTGGTAGATGACGAACACTTACAAGTTGTTGACCTACACCGTAGTCAGTGTTTGAAGTCATACCTTCAAGGTCACCAACGATACCACCAATGCTGTCCATACCAGCTGGCAGGTTGTGTGCGATACCTTTGTGACAGTCAACACAGCTTTGGTCTTTCTCAGCTGCTTGTTTCATTTGGATACGAGCCGTTGGAGACATTTGCTCGAAGTCCATAGAATCGTAGTTGTGACAGTTTTTACACTCTAGAGATTTGTTTGCAGAGAAACGATCCCATTCGTGTTTAGCAAGTTCGATACGGCGCTCTTCGAAAACACCCGGTTCGTCGTAGTTGCCAAATACTTGTGCAAATACTTCTTTAGATGCTTGCATTTTACGAGCGATTTTATCTGTCCAGTTGTGTGGAACGTGACAGTCAGGACATGTAGCACGAACACCAGAGTGGTTTTTCCAGTGAACCGTGTCTTGCAGTTCAACGTATACGTTGTCACGCATAGTGTGACAGCTAATACAGAATTCTTCTGTGTTGGTTGCTTCTAGTGCGGTGTTAAAACCACCCCAGAAAATAACACCAGCGATGAAACCGCCCATAGTCAGCACGCCAAGGCTGATATGAACTGCCGGGCGCGTCATCGTACGCCACAGTTTAATGATTAATGATTTCATTATTTGCTCTCTTAAAATCTTTTCAAAAGTGTGGTTGTGAGCTCACTGGCTTACATGCCGTGTGCGCCTGGAGGACCAAAGAAGAACACTTGTAGTGCCCAAACGATAAATCCGTAGCCACCTACGAAAGCCACACTCAGAATTGGGAAGAGAACAACTGCAATGAAGAGGAAAGACTTCCACTCCAGGGAGCGTTTTTCACCACTCTCAATTTTGTTAACATCACTCATACATTTGCCTATTTTGTATCTAGTGTTATTGAAAAGCCTGCGTTACCAAGCTTAAGTTTTTTACAATCTCTATTGGAAAATGTTAGACCATACTAATAGTAAGGTTCAATCAAATCTGACGCTCCAGCCCTTGTTATCCAACACTTTTTTGAGCTCATCCAGAGATGTGTTTGATTGATATTCTTTGTGAAAGAATATTAATAGATGTGAAAAAATAAGTCTTTTGCAAACATGTTAAGAATACAACATTAGATTAACTTTGTTTACATTTTTATGGATTTTTTCGTGCTACTAAATCGCTATTTTTTCGACTAAAGACAATACTTTGTGAACTTTATGTTAAGAAAACTTCACGAAGTCTTAGCGATCATTTTGTCGATGAGATTGCGAAAAAACAGAGCTTAGCAATTCATAAACCTATGCCACTTCGTTAGAATCAAAGCATTGATTTTGGGAGAAGGTTTATGAATCAAGTTGTCGATATAAATTGGTTTGAGCTTGCACTTTTTAGTTTGATTCTTATTGTTCCACTCACCATCAATGCTCGCTATAAATTAGGAATTGCGAAAGATACAGCGATGAGTGTTGCGCGAATGACAGTGCAACTCATTTTGGTTGGTGTGTATCTGGAATACCTTTTTAAGCTAAATAGCTTACTCGTAAATTTACTGTGGTTATCCATTATGGTTGTCGTCGGAGCAAGCTCAATTGTGGGCAAAGCTAATCTTCCGAAGAAACCACTCATGCTCCCACTGATTACTGGCTTGTCTTGCAGTCTAGTCCCTCTTCTTGCCGCTATCACTTTAGGTCTCGTAAAGCCAGAACCATTCTACAATGCCCAATACATGATTCCATTAGCAGGCATGCTGTTAGGCAATAGCTTAAGCAGCAATATTGTCGCGTTGCAGAACTTATTCACCGCTTTCGAACAACGCAAGTCAGAGTACGAGGCAGCCATCTCATTGGGAGCCGCTCCTAGGTATGCCTCCTTCCCTTTTCTTCAAGAAGCCCTTCGCAAATCCCTTGCGCCAATTCTTGCTTCTATGGCGACAACAGGCTTGGTGACGCTCCCTGGTATGATGACAGGTCAGATCTTAGGTGGTGCTAGCCCGATGATCGCCATCAAGTATCAATTGGTTATTATGCTGGCGATTTTTGTCATGCTCAGTGTGTCTGTAGCGATCACTTTAGAGATGACACTAAGTTGTGTACAAACCAAAGAAGGACGTATTAAAGTGAAGTTTATCAACAAGGAAAAGACATAAAATCGGTTACTTCGTCATCACATAAGCGTCTCATTTTATGAATTTTTCTCGATCAAAAAAGATACTCACGATCTTTGAGACAGGTTATCCACAGAAAATGTGGATAAACCCCGAAAACCCATAAGCAACCAGAAACATAAGCGCAACTTTGAGACCACTGTACACTGCGAAATTTAATGGTCACTGATTGGTCATTGAACCGTCATCTTACTCTTCTAAAGTGCAATTAAACGACATAGGGAGAGCACCATGGATAGGTTAGCCGTACGAGAAAACTTCGATGAGTTGCAGTCAGATTCGCCCGTTGATTGGCTGACTCAGGAACCGGTAGAAATGACGTCTCATTGGATTCCAAACGAATATGGCATCAACGAAGAACTGGTTTAAACATCGGTTGAGCGAAGTTTAGATAAAAGAAAGGCAAGCCATTTAGCTTGCCTTTTTTAAAAGTTATTTCAGATGCTTGTCTTCATCACGTAGATAAATCATCCAATACCACATGCCAACGAAGACACCACCACCGATGATATTACCGATTGTCACAGGGATTAGGTTGTTCACTAAGAATCCCATCATGTTTAGATCCGCGTAATCTGCAATGTTTGCACCTGTCATTTGCCAAAACGATTCAGGTGCGAAGTATTTAATACCGATCGCCATTGGTACTTGGAACATGTTAGCGATACAGTGCTCAAACCCAGCAGAAACGAACATAGCTACCGGCAAGATCATTACGGCGATTTTATCAGTCAATGTGCGACCACTGAACGTCATCCAAACTGCGATACATACCAAAACGTTACACATGATGCCCAGCGCGACAGCTTGGAAAAAGCCATGATGCAGTTTGTGCTGCGAAATGGCCATCGCATTCAAGCCCACTTGACCACCGTCGAACATGTACTGTTTGGTGATCAGCATACACACAACAAGCAAAACCGCACCAACCATGTTACCGAAGTACACAACCAGCCAGTTTTTCATTAAGGCTTTCCATGAAATCTTGCCGCTTGCACGTGCCACCAGCGTAAGAACTGAGCTAGTAAAAAGCTCGCCGCCGGTTACTACCACTAAGATCAGACCAAGACTGAATGCCAAACCACCAATAAGACGTGTAATGCCCCATGGAAGATCACCAGCACCTGTGGTTACGGTTGTATAAAAAATAAAAGCGATACCAATGTGAAGACCTGCTGAAATTGCCAACAGGAAAGATTTCATTGGAGCTTTAGTTGCTTTGCCAACACCTACTTCGGCGGCACGTTCAGCAGCCTGAGGTGGTAATAATGAGTCAAACTGATTGAAGTTCATGGAAGTGTAACATTTAGAAACAATTAACGAGGCGCGGATAATCGCTCCATTTCCAGACTTTTTCAAGGGCTATTTTTCATGTTTACCAAATTTGTTGTTGTTGAGAGAGTAATCGATAAAATTCAACTATGAGTTATTGTCCTAACCATTATTAATATTTGGGTCAAATGTTTACCGTAGAATAAAATTTCCGCGTTATATCAGAGCTATAGCGCTACACTTAACATTTCTAAGGGTTTTCTATTGCTCAACCTTAGTTTTCAGACTAGCTTGGATAAAAAAGTACGAAGGAATTACCTATGAAATATTCAGCTGACCATATCGCCGAACTGAACCTACTTCTTCAATTCGATTTAAGCAGCGCAGCAACAGGCATCAAAGTCCACAAAGAAGCTTCTGAAGAAATGCAGGCAGCCGTTGCTCGTCTGTACGAAAAACAACTATGTACACAACCTGATGGCGGTTATCTAACTGACGAAGGTATCGAAGTTGCAGAACACGCAGATAAAATTCTTCGAGTCCTTTCTGCTGAATAACGATATTTAAATAAACCAGTATCGGAATTAAAAAAGCCACCGCAATGGTGGCTTTTTTGATAATTAAATTTATCTAGACTCACTATATTAAGCAATGAGCTTTCTCATTTTTCCAAATGGTTGAATTTTATCATACGCCCAGTTAAAGCCCGTTGCATAAAATAAGAAGAAAATTAAGAAGCCCGCTTCTAACGCTAATGCCTGTAGCAGAGTGATTTCCAAAAACCACGCGATCACCGGAATAGACAAGAAGATTAATCCACCTTCAAATCCCAAAGTGTGACCAATTCGCATCGCTAGACTGCGCTCTTCGCGGTTTGGACCAAACCACTTGTCAAAGTACAAGTTATAAATGTAGTTCCAAACTACGGTGTAAAGACTCAGACCAATACCCACCACCGCTAAGTCACTGGATCCCTTCCCTGTTATTAAAGAAGCAGC
Source organism: Vibrio sp. SSH13-20 (assembly GCF_040104475.1). Lineage (NCBI taxonomy): Bacteria > Pseudomonadati > Pseudomonadota > Gammaproteobacteria > Vibrionales > Vibrionaceae > Vibrio > Vibrio sp. SSH13-20. The sequence goes on along the minus strand of NZ_JBECOU010000006.1, from coordinate 78,748 downwards.
AGGAATAATGATCGCCAATGCAATCATTTCAAATAGTACAGCGTGAAAGATACGTTCGTTACGAGTCATGATGTTTTACCTAAATAGTTCTACTCAATGACTGGCATTTTATCTATCATTAAGATAAGTAAAAGTTAGGTACCATCGGTTAAAACGATATGTTTACTATTGAACAACTACAAGCTTTCGCCACTACATCAGAAGCTGGTTCTTTCTCCGCAGCAGCCCGTAAGCTTGGACGAGCACAATCGGTGATCAGTCAGCACATCATGAACATGGAACTTGATTGCGGCGTGGACCTTTTTGATCGAACTGGTCGTTATCCAAAACTGACGGAGAAAGGTCATGAGTTAATGCCTTACGCACTTGCAACGCTTAGCCAACTTGACCGACTGAATAATAAAGCGTCTCAACTTTTTTCCAGCCCTGCAACCAAGCTTGTCCTTGCTGTTGACGAAGGGATTCCGCTCACCCGCCTCCCGATTGCATTGAAAAATTTAGAAAAAAAATTCCCAAGTCTACAGGTGGAATGCTTGACCGCATCCAGCCCTGACATTATTGAACTAATTAAATCAGAACGTGCGACAACGGGCATCATCTTAAGTGACTTACAAATGCCTAAGAATGTTGATTTATCTAACCTAGGGCATATTGGTTTTGATGTGTTTGTCTCATCACAACACCCTTTAGCAATACAGCCAATCCGAAACATCGACGAGCTAAAGCAACATCGTCAACTGGTAATCCGTTCAAAGAATGAAGACGTGAGCGGTCTTAATCAGGCGTTTAGCCCAGATATCTGGTACGCTGATGATTACTACATATTATTAGAACTGGCGAACAAGGGATTTGGCTGGTGCTTTCTTCCTGAACATTTGGTGTCTTACGCACCAAATACCTTAGTGAAACTTGGCGAAGAATTCACAAAACTGGCATGGCAAGTCAACATTGATTTGATACAACATCAGAAATGGCATTCCGATCCCCTGCATCAACAAGCCAGATTAGAGTTACAAACCCTGTTTGAGTAGTCATCAGGGCATACTTTAGGAACATACAGATGGCAAATATATTGATCGTGGGCGCAGGCTGGCTAGGAGCGCCACTTGCACAAACTTTAGCTGACCAAGGACACCATGTTACGGTTACCCGTCGTAGCCAATCTAGGCTAGATGAACTTCCAATCACTTCCGTACGAACGGCTCAACTTGACCTTAGCGAGCCAAGAGCTCAACAGAAAATTGTCGAACTGATCAAACAAGAACAAATAGAGCGCATTGTCGGATCGTTTCCTCCAGGTTTTCGCAAAGGAAACGGACAAGAATATGCACAGCAATGGCAACGATTAGTTGAAGCCGCAAAAGTAAGTGGTGTGGAAAAGCTTTTGATGGTCAGTTCAACGACGGTCTATCCAAATTTTCCCGTCGATATGAGAGAGGAAGACGCCACATTCGCTTTAGCGCAAGACAATCCGCATTTCTCTGATAATGCACGTATTATGCTGCAAGCCGAGCAATACGTGATGGACTCCGGTATTGACTACGCTATCGTTCGCTGTAGTGGTTTGATTGGTGCCGACCGACACCCGTCTCGCTTTGCGTTGCGATTAAAACAGGTCAGTCGCAAAGCGCCAGCGAATATGGTGCATCAAAACGATGCTGTTGCGGCAACGGCTTTCGCGCTCAATCAAATTGAGAATGAGGTAGTTAATGCGACCACGCCAAATACCGTCAGCAAAGCTGAGTTTTATCAAGCCGCCATTACGCAAAGTGATTTAGACATTGCCCTTCCGCCAGTCACCGAAACCGCCGATAAGCGAATCCTTGCAGACAAACTTATCTCGCTTGGTTACCAGTTCCAATTCACCTCAACGCTGGACGCACTATGAAACTCTATCAACACATTGAAATCTTGTGGGAGTACATGCAACTCAAGCATAAGCTAAAGCCTGCTGACTGCCTATTTGTAATGTGCAGTAATGACTTACGCGTAGCCGAACACGCCGCTAAGCTTTACCATCAAAAATTTGCGCCACTCATTGTATTTTCTGGTGGCGAAGGGCGTTTTACGGATGGTTTATTTGAGAGAAGTGAAGCTGAGACTTTTGCAGATATCGCCAAGCTTGCAGGTGTACCGAGCGAAGCAATATTGCTCGAAACAAAGTCGAGTAACAGTGGTGAGAACGTTCGCTTCACTGAGCTGTTATTGAAAAAAAAAGGGATTAGTTGTGACTCTCTGATTTTGGTTCAAAAGCCATTTATGGAAAGACGCGCCATTGCAACCTTTGAAAAACAGTGGCAATCGCCTTATTCACAGCTTCAAGTCACGTCCACAGCGCACCCTTTCTTTGAATATATCAACGAAGAAATGCCATTAATGATGGTGCTTGAAGCGCTCATGGAAGATTTTTCTCGTGTGAAAACCTACCCAGAGAAAGGCTTTCAAACAAAACAAGAGATTCCTGCCCACGTTGAGTCTTCTTATCAAGCACTTCGAGAAAAGTTTGAGTTTGGTCTCGCGTAATCCTTCACTTACGGACCAACAGCTAGACAGTAAAAAGCCACCGAATTCGGTGGCTTTTTCTTATCTAACTCTTATCTAGACTGGCTTACTTACCAAGTGCTTCTTTATAATGCTGGCGACAAACGGATACGTAACGATCGTTACCACCGATTGCGACTTGATCACCTTCTTTGATTGCAACACCGTGCTCATCAGTACGGATAACCATGTTTGCCTTGCGACCACAGTGACAAATCGTTTTGAGTTCCACCAACTTGTCTGCCCAAGATAGCAGGTACTTGCTGCCTTCAAAAAGTTCGCCTAGAAAATCGGTACGAAGACCATAGCAGAGTACAGGAATATGCAGCTTATCAACCACTTCTGTTAGTTGGTAAACCTGTTCTTTCGACAAAAACTGACACTCATCAATTAGGATACAGTGACGTTTTTCAACTTCATGCAGTGCCGCGATCTCTTGGTAAAGGTTGGTATCTGGACGGAACAAATGCGCGTCTGATTGCAAACCAATACGAGAGCTCACTTTACCTACGCCGTAGCGATCATCTAACGCTGCTGTGAAAATCACAGGCGTCATGCCACGTTCTTGGTAGTTAAATGAAGATTGAAGAAGAGTTGTCGATTTACCCGCGTTCATTGCCGAGTAATAGAAATACATCTGAGCCACAGAGCACTACCTTCGTTAAAGTTTAGAATTTATAAAAGCTTGTAAAGAAAAGGGCTGAATCATCAGCCCTTTTTAAAGATTCAATTACTTACGTCGCCACGTTGTGCCTTCTGGACCATCTTCCAGAACAATGCCCATTTCCGTCAGCTTGTCACGAGCCATATCTGCGTTAGCCCAATCTTTTGCTGCACGAGAATCGTTACGTAGCTTAATTAGTGCTTCGATTTCAGCCACTTCATCGTCGTCGCCTGCATCACCTTTTAAGAATGCTTCTGGATCTTGGTGAAGAATACCGATCACGTCAGCCAGTTCACGCATTAGCGCACCTAGCTCGCTCGCTTTCTCTAGGTTTTCTGTCTTCAGACGGTTTACTTCACGCGCCATGTCAAACAGTACTGAGTAAGCTTCTGGTGTGTTGAAGTCATCGTTCATCGCTGCTGTAAAGCGAGTTACGTATTCTTCACCACCCGCTGGCGCAGCATTTAGATCCAGACCACGTAGAGATGTGTATAGACGCTCAAGAGACGCGCGTGCTTGGTTTAGGTTATCTTCGCTGTAGTTTAGCTGGCTACGGTAGTGACCAGACATTAGGAAGTAACGAACGGTCTCAGCATCGTAGTGACCTAGAACATCACGGATAGTAAAGAAGTTACCTAGAGACTTTGACATCTTCTCACGGTCTACCATTACCATGCCGCTGTGCATCCATGTGTTCACGTACTGAGTGTCGTGTGCACAGCATGATTGCGCGATTTCGTTCTCGTGGTGTGGGAACTGAAGATCAGAACCGCCGCCGTGAATGTCGAAGTGGTTGCCTAGGATTGACGAGTTCATAGCAGAACACTCAATGTGCCAACCTGGACGACCTGGACCCCATGGTGATTCCCATGTTGGCTCTCCCGGTTTAGACATCTTCCAAAGTACGAAGTCTAGCGGGCTACGTTTTGCTGTTTCGATATCGACACGAGCACCAGCTTGAAGCTGGTCAAGATCTTGCTTAGACAGTTTTCCGTATTCGTTGAACTTGCCCACTTCGAACATTACGTCGCCGTTGTCTGCAACGTAAGCAAAACCACGCTCGATTAGCTTTTCAACCAATTCGATGATTTCAGCAATGAACTGAGTCGCACGAGGCTCAACGTCAGGACGTTTCATGTTTAGTGCATCAAAGTCAGCGTGCATTTCACCGATCAAACGTTCAGTAAGTGAATCACAAGACTCGCCGTTTTCTGCCGCGCGTTTGATGATTTTATCGTCGATATCAGTGATGTTGCGTACAAACGTTAGATCGTAACCAAGGTAACGTAGGTAACGAGAAACAACATCAAAAGAAACGAAAGTACGACCGTGACCAATATGACAGAGATCGTAGATGGTAACTCCACAGACATACATGCCAACTTTGCCGGCTGTAATTGGTTTGAATTCCTCTTTCTGTCTTGTGAGTGTGTTATATATCTTTAACATGATCTCTATCTATGATTGTGAATGAATAACAAGAACGCCGAGTATAACAACTCAGACCTTATTAGGTAATAGCAATTAACCGATAAAACGATAATCGGCTAAACTTCAAGCACAAAACTATGAATTTGTTCTTCCTGAGTTTTTAAAGCGTAATAACTTAGGCTAGAATCGCAGTTTCAATACAACACAGTAAAGGAAAGTAGCATGATCACCCTTCACACTAATTTTGGTGACATCAAGATTCAACTAAACGAAGAGAAAGCGCCAGAAACAAGCGCAAACTTCCTTCAGTACTGCCGCGACGGTTTCTATGACAACACTCTTTTCCACCGTGTTATTGACGGCTTCATGATCCAAGGTGGTGGTATGGAGTCTGGTCTACGTGAAAAAGCTACACGTGCACCTATCAAGAACGAAGCAAACAACGGCCTTAGCAACAAAGTGGGTACACTTGCTATGGCTCGTACTATGGAGCCGCATTCAGCAAGCTCTCAGTTCTTCATCAACGTAAACAACAACACGTTCCTAGATTTCCGTAGCGAAAGCCTAGATGGTTGGGGTTACTGTGTATTCGGTGAAGTAATCGAAGGCATGGACATCGTAAACAAGATCAAAGGCGTTAGCACTGGTTCTTACGGCATGCACCAAGACGTACCTCTAGAAGATGTAATGATCACTGGTACTACAATCGAAGAGTAATTCTTTAGAATTGCCACCAAGAGATAAGTTTGTGGGGAGGCTTCGCCTCCCCTTATTTCTATGACGACATTATTTATATCTGATCTTCATCTTACCCCATCACGTCCGGACATCACGGAGTGCTTTGTCACGTTCATGCGTACAGAGGCGATCCATGCAGATACTTTGTATGTGCTCGGTGATTTGTTCGAGTTTTGGATTGGTGACGATGATGACACCCCTTTCGCAGACCAGATCCGCGCTGAATTTAAAGCGCTGACGGATTCTGGTGTCCCTGTTTTCTTCATCCAAGGCAACCGAGACTTCCTCCTAGGTAAACGCTTTTGCAAAGAAACCGGTATGACGTTGCTCGACGACGTTTGTACGATTGACCTCTATGGTCAAAAAGCCGTTATCTTACATGGCGATACACTTTGCATTGATGATGTGAAATACCAAGAGTTTCGTAAAACCGTTCATAAACCATGGCTTCAATGGTTGTTTAATCGAATTCCTTGGTTCGTTAAGAAAAGAATTGTCACCAAGGTTCAATCAGACATTCGAGATGATAAAAAAACCAAGTCTCTCGATATCATGGATGTAAACCAAGGCGAAGTTGAACGTGTTATGTCTCAAAACTGCGTCAACTTGATGATTCACGGTCATACACATCGTCCAAATACACATTTTTTTGAACTTAATGGTGCTAAAAACACCCGCATCGTTTTAGGTGATTGGTATACCCAAGGCTCAGTTTTACAAGTAAATTCTGACGGTTTTGACTTACAAACACGACCGTTTGACACAGAATTGAAGTAAAGCTTGTCGAGCGTGTAGAAGATTGACGCGTAAAGCATAGAAATTTTACAAAAAATCGCTATCATCGTAATACTAAGTTAAACAGAACAAAGTACCGCATTGAAGTATTCATACGTAGCTCGTCAACCGATACTAGACAGAGAAAAGCGTACCATTGGGTACGAGCTTCTCTTTCGTGACGGTCCGAAAAACACCTTTCCAGAAGTAGAACCAGAAATGGCGACTAGCCGACTTTTGTCTGATCACTTCTTGACGACTCACTACAGCACACTAGGTGATAAACTCGGCTTTGTTAATTTTCCATACCAAAGCTTAGTCAACCTAGTTCCTACTCTATTTCCTAATGAGTCGTTAGTTGTAGAGGTGCTGGAAGATTGCGAACCGACAGATGAGCTACTTCATGCGATTAAACATCTGCACGCATCTGGTTATCGTGTCGCATTAGATGACTTCGTTCCGACCAAGGCTTGGAAGCGCTTCTTACCATACGTCGCTATCATTAAGTTTGATATCCGTTTGGTGCCTATAGATAAAGCTGCAATCTATATTCGTTCTCTCGGACATTTTGGTATCGACTTCTTAGCAGAAAAAGTCGAAACCTATGAAGAGTTTGAGCAAGCGATGGATGCTGGTTTTAACTACTTCCAAGGATACTTTTTCAGTAAGCCAGAGATGATTCAGAAGAAACGCCTCAACCCAGCGTTTTTGACGGTTATACAACTGTGCAAAGAAATTGCAGATAAACCTATCGATTTCAATGAGGTAGAACGTCTGTTTTCTATTGATGTGACTTTGTCTTATAAGCTGTTGACTTACGTAAACTCAGGTTACACGCTCACAACTAAGATTAAGTCTTTCCGTCAAGCTCTGGTTTACCTTGGTGAAGAGCGCTTAAGACGCTTTATTTCTCTTGTGGCGATTGCCTCTGTGCACGAGGATAAACCTGACTCTCTCTATTCGTTAGCGATTCAACGCGCACGTATGTGTGAGATTTTGTTGAGCCAGATGAAAACCAAGTATGATCCGGGGCAAGCATTCCTGACAGGTATGTTTTCACTGCTGGACTCACTACTCGATCAGCCACTATCCGATGTAATCAGCGACATTCCAGTCGATGAGGAAATCAAACAAGCACTCACCAGTCGAAAAGGTGTATTAGGCTACCTACTTTCAATGATCATTGCTTACGAGAAAGCCGATTGGGAAACGACGGAAAAGTACTGTAACGCGCTCAAACTGAATGAACCACAATTAGCGAAGGCGTTCAGTCAATCCACTGCGTGGGCCCAAGAACTGCTGTCTCAAACGCCCTAAATCGCTATAATGCCCCAAAAGAATACCTCCAGCCTCACTGATATGCCCAAGTAACCTCGCGATGCTACGTTCAGCGAGAATAAGTTGGGTGTAAAAGGTTGTTTGTTTTACCGCTTAATTAATCGAGATTTCATTTTATGGCTTCTTCTTGTCCTTGCGGGTCTAACCGCACCTACTCACAGTGTTGTGAAATCGCCCACAATAACCATGCTGACGTCATCACTCCAGAGCAGTTGATGCGTTCTCGCTATAGTGCACATGTGTTGGGTCTAGTGGATTACGTGGTAAAAACATATCACCCAAGCTGTAACGCAGAAGAACAACGTGAAGGCATTGCCCAGTCCATCGATAGCGATTGGTGCAAGCTTGAGGTAGTCAAAACTGAAGCGGGTAGCAACAAGAATGAAGGTTTTGTTGAGTTCAATGCGTACTTTAATGAAGACGGCAAACGCTACTGCATGACAGAGCGTTCTCGCTTTGTAAAAGAAGAAGGACTTTGGTACTACATTGACGGCACATTTCCTGAAGAGCCAGAAGACGAACTAGAGCAAGATCCACGCTTAAGCCAGCCAGTAAGTAGCCTAAAAGTAGGTCGCAATGACCCGTGTATCTGTGGAAGTGGTAAGAAATTTAAGAAGTGTTGTGGGTAAAGCATCCATACCTAGCTTATTAAACTCGATTTAATTGGATTCTTGACATCGCTTAGGCTTGTCGAAATGACGTGAATATATGTACCTGTTTGAAGTAGATAACTCTACTGCAAGCACCATTAGAAAATATACCGTCATTCTGAACAACGAAGGACGAGCGTGATTCAGAATCCAATCGCCACTCGCACTGTCGCCGAGGTTTACCCCGAACCAAGAACACTAAATTAAAAAAGCCCCTAGACTCCCGAGTCATAGGGGCTTTCATTTATCTATAGCAGGCTTATTTATGACGCTCTTTCAGTTTATTCACCACGTCATTCATCGATAGACCTTGGTCCTGAAGCAATACCAGCAAGTGGTAAATCAAGTCTGCTGATTCACACACTAACTCCGCCTTATCGCCCGACGTCGCCGCAAGCGCGACTTCAACGCCTTCTTCGCCCACTTTTTGCGAAATACGCTTGGTGCCACGGGCATAAAGACTGGCAGTATAAGAGGAATCTGGGTCGGCACTCTTGCGGGCAGCCAATAGCTGCTCAAGTTGATGAAGCCACACCATTTGTGACTCCTCTTGAGGGTCCACATCCCAGCAAGTTGTGTTACCCAAGTGACACGTAGGACCAATGGGATTCACTTTCACCAGTAGCGTATCGTTGTCGCAATCGATCTGAATGTTCACCAATTGCAATACGTTGCCAGAGGTCTCACCTTTCGTCCAAAGACGTTGCTTGGTACGAGAGAAAAACGTCACTTGACCTGTTTCGCCCGTTTTTGCCAACGCATCTTGGTTCATGTAACCCATCATCAGCACTTGGCTTGATTGGAAATCTTGTACGATGGCAGGTACCAGACCATCCACCTTTTCCCAGTTGATTCGCTCAGCTAGCGAACTTACTTCGGCGGCTTTCACACTCATAGTCGTACCTCAATGCCTTGTTGTTTCAAATACTGCTTTAGTTCACCAATATTGATGACTTGCTTGTGGAATACCGATGCGGCAAGCGCGCCATCCACATTTGCTTTTTGGTAGGCTTCTGCGAAATGCTCCATGGCACCTGCACCGCCCGATGCAATCAATGGCACGTTACACACTTCACGCACCATATTCAGTTGTTCGATGTCGTAGCCGTTACGTACACCGTCTTGGTTCATCATGTTCAGCACGATTTCACCAGCGCCGCGCTTTTGTACTTCTTGCACCCAATCACGCGTTTCCCATTGGGTCGCTTTGGTGCGTTCTTCATCACCAGTAAACTGGTAAACCTGATACTTGCCCGTCTCTTTGTCGTAGTATGAATCGATACCAACGACGATACATTGCACACCAAACTTATCAGCAAGGTCAGTAATTAACTGAGGGTTAGCCAAGGCAGGAGAGTTAATAGATACCTTATCTGCACCAAACTCAAGAATGCGCGCCGCGTCTTCTGCTGATTTAATACCACCAGCCACACAGAACGGGATATCAATCACTTCTGCAACGCGAGCGACCCAACTTTTATCGACGACACGACCATCACTTGAAGCGGTAATATCGTAGAACACAAGCTCGTCAGCGCCTTCTTCAGCATAACGCTGCGCTAGAGGAACGATGTCACCAATAATTTCGTGGTTGCGAAACTGGACGCCCTTCACCACTTGTCCATCACGAACATCAAGACATGGAATTATTCGCTTTGCCAACATGCAAACGCCTCCTCTGCTGTGAACTTACCATCTAACAATGCACGACCAACAATCACGCCAGCAACACCGCTGCCTTTTAGTGCTTCGATATCCGCTAATGAACCGATGCCACCTGAAGATTGGAACTGCACTTGCGGGTACTGTTTACATAAGTCGACGTAAAGCTCAACGTTTGAACCTTCTAGCGTACCGTCACGAGAAATGTCCGTGCAAAGCACATGCTGTAGACCTACCGTCAGATAATCGTTGATCAATGCTTCGATAGTCACGCCTGAATCTTCTTGCCAACCAGAGATCGCTACCTTACGCGTGCCGTCTTGATCGATGTTGATGTCTAGCGCGAGAACAATTTTCTCTGCACCGTATTTTTCCATCCAACCTTTCACAAGCTCTGGCTGTTTTACCGCTGTAGAACCAACGACAACGCGCTGCGCACCGGCTTCTAACAGATCAATCACGTCCTGCTCTGTACGCACTCCACCACCAATTTGGATGTTCGCTGGCGTACTTGCTAATAGCTTTGCAATCAAATCAAGTTGACGTGCTGTCGTGTCTTTCGCGCCAGTTAAATCCACTAAGTGTAGCCAGTTAGCACCCGCTTGGTGGTACAAATTAAACTGCTTTGCTGGATCGACTTTGTACTCGGTAACTTGACCGTAATCACCTTGATAAAGGCGAACCACCTGTCCTTCAATTAAATCAAGAGCTGGAATAATCACACTAAATCCCTTTTATAATTCTAAGAAGTTTTGAATAAGCTTCGCGCCCGCTTTTGAAGAACGCTCAGGGTGGAATTGCACACCGTAGTAGTTACCGCTTTGTACTGCTGCTGTGAACGGGTTGCCGTATTCACACTCAGCAATCGTGTACTCCCCGACAGGCATTGCAAAGCTGTGTACAAAGTAGAAGTACTCACCTTCTTCAATGCCTTTGAACAATGGGTTACCTGCTTTTGCAGACACTGTGTTCCACCCCATATGCGGCAGCGGTAAATCGCCGGTTTGTAGCAACTTCACTTCGCCATCACAAAGTCCAAGACACTCAACCAACTCATCTGCTTTCTGCCCTTTCTCTTGAGACACTTTGCCCAATAGTTGCATGCCTAAACAGATACCTAGCAATGGCTTTTCTACCTGTTTTACCAAGCTGATAAGATCGCGCTCTTCTAGGTTCTTCATCGCTTCACTGGCAGTCCCCACTCCCGGTAGAAATAACTTGTCAGCTGCCAATACAACTTGTGGATCTTTTGAAATAGTTACGTCATAACCTAGGCGTTCAATGGCAAACTTCACCGAAGAAACGTTGGCACAGCCAGTATCGATAATGACAACTTTCTGTTCTGTCACTGTTTTTCTCCTTGCTAACGTGAGCCTTAAAGCACGCCTTTACTACTTGGTAGCTCAGTGCCTTCTACTTTGATTGCTTGACGTAAAGTACGACCAAACGCTTTAAACAAGCTTTCAATGATGTGGTGGTCATTATTGCCCGCAGAAGACAGGTGCAGCGTACACGCTAGGGTGTCAGTCAGAGAACGGAAGAAGTGAACCACCATCTCTGTTGAAAGATCCCCCACTTGCTCACGGCTAAACTGCGCGTCGAACTTAAGGTAGGGACGACCTGATAGGTCTAGCGCACATTGTGCTAAACACTCATCCATTGGCAGGCTGAAACCAAAGCGACCAATACCACGCTTGTCACCCAGCGCTTCTTTCAACGCCTGACCTAAGGCAAGAGCGGTATCTTCTACTGTGTGGTGATCATCAATGTGAAGGTCTCCTTCCACTTTGCACACCATTTGGAATCCACCGTGCGTCGCAATTTGATCCAACATGTGGTCGAAGAAACCAAGACCCGTTGAGATGTCATTACCGCCTTGCTCATCAAGATTAACCGCAACTTTGATGTCCGTTTCTTTCGTGGTACGAATCACTTCAGCAATACGAGCTTTCACCGTCAGATCTTTCAGGATCTGTTTCCAATCCATGGTTTCTGGGTTGTATTGAATACCACGAATTGCCATGTTTTCTGCAAGTTGAAGATCGGTTTGACGATCACCAATCACAACAGAGTTTTGAAAATCAACTTTGCCACCTTGTAGATACTCTTTTACCAGGCCTAATTTAGGCTTACGGCAAGAGCAGTTATCTTCATCAAAGTGAGGACAAATCAGCACGTCATCAAACTTCACACCTTGAGACTCAAAGATCTCCATCATCATGTTGTGTGGTGCGTCGAAATCTTCTTGTGGGTAGCTGTCGGTACCTAGACCATCTTGGTTCGTTACCATCACTAGGCGGTATCCGGCATCCTGCAACGACAACAGGCTTGGGATAACAAATGGCTCTAGTTTAAGCTTATCTAAACGGTCTACTTGAAAATCAACCGGCGGCTCAACAATTAAGGTGCCATCACGGTCGATAAAAAGGATTTTTTGTTGTTTGCTCACTCGAACTTCCTTATTGCTATATCTTTTTGGCGCTCCCGCTATTGAGCGAGAGCGATAAATACTTTTTCTACTTATGAGTAGTAGTTTCTGATAAATCCGAGTGTTTTTTCGCACTCGTCGCGGTTACCCACGCTGATACGTACACAGTTCTCGATTGGTGAGTTACGTAAAATAATGCCCGTATCCCAAGCGGCTTTGAAAAGATCATCGCCATCTGGGAACTTCACCAATAGGTAATTCCCCCATCCTTCAAAGACTTCCAATCCCGGAATCATTGACAAACCAACTTGTAAGTAAGCTCGGTTTGCATTCAGGTCGAGAACTTGAAACTTCGCTCGCGCTAGACCTGCTTCAGACAGCGCTTGAGTAGCAATTTCTGCCACTGGAACCGGTACTGGATATGGTGCGATAACTTTAAGAAGTACATTAATCAACTCTTCGTTCGCAAGCGTAAATCCACAACGCAGACCAGCAAGCGCGAAAGCTTTCGACAGAGTACGCAGAATTGCTAGGTTCGGATATTGCGCCAGCAAATCTACCGTTGACGCTTCTGGACAAAAATCAATGTACGCTTCATCCATTACAACGATTGCTCGGTCTTTTGTCATCTCAAGCAGAGACACAATGTCTTCACGCTTAACCAAGTTACCTGTTGGGTTGTTTGGCGAACATACGAAAACCAGTTTCACGTTATCCAGATTGGCTTCGATGCCTGCAAGGTCTAGTTGCCAATCTGACGTCAGTGGTACGGTTTTGCGCTCAACACCGATGGTTTCGGCACTGATAGCGTACATACCGTAAGTCGGTGGACAGTAAAGAATCGCATCTTCACCCGGCTCACAGAAAGCACGAATCAGTAGCTCAATGCCTTCATCTGCACCGCGAGAAGTCAGCGTTTGTTCTGGTTTCACACCCACATACGCCGCGTAAGCGGAAATCAGTTCTTTCGGTTGGCATTCGCTGTAACGATTAAGACGAGCAAAGTCTGTTTTGTATTCATTGTTAAATGGTGATTCGTTGGCATTTAGCCATACATCACCAGTACCGCCAATTCGGCGAGCCGATAAATAAGGGGTAAGTTTTTGGACTTGTTTACGCGCTAGCTTTTCCATCTCAATATCCTCTTACTTCGCTGCCAATTTTTCTACACGGATAGTCACCGCACGTTTGTGTGCATCTAAGCCTTCTGCTTCAGCCATAGTGACTACTGTAGGGGCAAGGTTCTTTAGGCCATCAGCAGATAGCTCTTGAATCGTCATACGCTTAGAGAAGTCCGCCAAGCCTAAGCTTGAATAAGTACGTGTGTAACCGTAAGTAGGAAGAACGTGGTTAGTACCCGATGCGTAGTCACCTGCTGATTCAGGCGACCAATCACCAAGGAAAATAGAACCTGCGTTGTCTAATAGAGGCAGAAGCTCGCGTGGGTTCTTAGTCTGAACAATTAAGTGCTCAGGACCGTAGTAATTTGAGATTGAAACCGATTGAGTCAGAGACTCAGCAATAATAATCAAACTTGAAGCTAATGCTTGCTCGGCAATGTCCGCACGAGACAACTCTTTAAGCTGACGTTGAACAGCATCCGTCACTTGATCTGCAAGCACAGGAGAAGGAGTCACAAGAACCACTTGAGAGTCAGGACCGTGCTCTGCTTGGCTTAACAAATCCGCTGCAATGAAATCTGGGTCTGCCGTTTCATCAGCAATCACTAGCACTTCTGATGGACCTGCTGGCATATCAATCGCTGCACCACGGAAATCATTACTTACCTGACGTTTTGCTTCTGTCACGTAAGCGTTACCTGGCCCAAAGATCTTATCAACTTTAGATACGGTTTCTGTTCCGTAAGCCATTGCTGCGACGGCTTGACCACCGCCGACATTGTACACTTCATCAATGCCACACAGTTTTGCTACATAAAGGATCTCGTCAGCAATTGGGGGTGGAGAACAAAGCACCACTTTACGACAGCCTGCAATTTTTGCAGGAACCCCAAGCATCAAAACAGTCGATGGCAATGGCGCACTGCCACCGGGAATGTACAAACCCACTTTTTGAATTGGGCGCGTTACCTGTTCACAGACTACACCCGGTTGAGTTTCTACTTTGATTGGCTGCGGCTTCTGCGCTTTGTGAAACTTAGCAATGTTTTCATACGCTTGTTCCAGTGCGTTCTTCATTTTTTCAGAAAGACGCGCTGATGCCTCATCGATTTCTTGAGCTGATACACGGATAGATTCCGGCTGCACGCGGTCAAACTTCTCAGTCAGCTCCAATAATGCAGCATCACCTTCTTTGCGAACTTTTGTGATTACTTCAGAAACCGCGGCAGTGATATTCGCACCTTCTGTAATTGCAGGACGTTCTAGGATTGAGTCTTGCTGCGTTTCACTTAGCGATTGCCATACGACTGTTCTCATTGCGATTACTCCATCATTTTTTCAATTGGTAGTACTAGAATTGAGCTGGCACCCAGTTCTTTTAGCTGTTCCATGGTTTCCCAGAACAGGTTTTCAGTACTTACCAAGTGAACCGCAACTTTTTGCTTGTCTGCAGATAGAGGTAATACCGTTGGGTCTTCAGCACCAGGAAGTAGAGCTTTGATTTGGTCTAGCTTCTCTGCAGGTGCGTGTAACATGATGTACTTAGACTCTTTCGCTTGCTGTACGCCTTGCATTCGGGTAAGAAGTTTTTCGATTAGCGCCACTTTGTCTGCATCGAATTCGCCAGTACGTTGAATCAGTGTCGCTTTTGATTTGAAGATAATTTCAGCTTCTTTAAGACCGTTCGCTTCCAGTGTTGCACCTGTAGAGACCAAGTCAGCGATGGCATCAGCAAGACCAGCGCGAGGAGCAACTTCTACTGAGCCTGTCAACATACATGTTGAGAATGGAACACCCGCTTCATCCATATAAGCTTTTAACAGTTGCGGGTAAGTTGTAGCGATACGTTTTCCAGCTAAGTCTTGAGGACCGTTGTACTCTTCGTCTTTATCAATCGCGATAGATAAACGGCAACCACCAAAATCAAGTCGACGAAGTTGAACAAATTCAGACGGTTCACCCAGTGCTTTGCGATCAAGACGAACTTCTTCTAATTCGTTTTCACCAATAAAGCCCAAGTCAACCACGCCATCCATAATTAGACCTGGAATATCGTCGTCACGAACCAAAAGCAAATCAATTGGCATATTTTCAGAATGAACAACTAAGCGCTCACCCATTACATTGAACTTCACGCCACATTTTTTAAGTAGAGCTTGGCTCTCTTTGCTTAGACGACCTTTTTTCTGAATTGCAATTCTTAAGCGTTGTGTTTGCATTGCTTTATCCCTGTGCCAGATTCGGTAATTAAAATATTTTATAAACCAGTAAAACTAAAAAACCCTCGAGAGATGTTGGTCTCCCGAGGGTTTGAAATCTGTTTTCACTTTGATTTTCACCTCCGGGAGTTTCCTATCTCCCGGGTATGCGTGCATCTCCCGAAAGACTAGACTGGGTGATGGTGATGATGAATGTTCATTACAAAATTACGCATACTTATTTAAGGCTCGATTGTGTTGCTTCGTTAACAACCACACTAACTAAGCTGCTAACTTTTTTCAACCTTTAATTTTAAAAAAATACGAATTGTATAATACAAATAAAAAAGGAGGCCGAAGCCCCCTGTTATTTTAACATTTAATTCAACAACTTATGCACTCTGACAAGATGCCATTTTTGACTTTGAAAGCCATGACAAAATCGCACAAACGATAACGAATGTAATCGATGCTGCGATGAAAGAGAACGCAATTGAAGCCGTCATACCAAGAGCAATAAAGCCCACGCATGAAACAAGCGCGACTGATAATGCATAAGGTAACTGAGTTGATACGTGATCGATATGGTTACAACGTGCACCAGTCGATGACAAGATAGTCGTATCTGAGATTGGAGAACAGTGGTCACCGAATACCGCACCAGCAAGAACCGCACTTAGCATTGGTAGCATAAGCGCTACATCTGTTGCGCCCGCCATATCGCCCGCGATTGGTAGCATGATACCGAACGTACCCCATGAAGTACCTGTCGAGAACGCCATTAGACCAGACAGCAAGAATAGGATAACTGGCAGCCAGTGTGGGTTGATGTTGCCTTGTGCCATTGTAGATAGGTAAGAACCTGTCTTCATGTCACCGATAACAGAACCGATAGTCCAAGCAAACACTAGGATTAGGATTGCACCAAACATTGATTTAGCACCAATCCAAAGCGTACGTGCAATCTCAACCATTGGTAGACCTTGCTTCAGCACCGTAAATAGCGCGACAGCAAGACCAAGTAAGCTACCGTAAATTAGAGAAGTACCAACATCAGTATTCTCAAACGCACCTAACAAAGCAAATTCTTTGCCATCTGCTGCTAGTGCTTGACCACCGGTGTAAAGCATTGAAGCAATCGTTGCCACAATAAGCGTAACGATTGGAAGAACTAGGTCAGAAACCTTACCCTTCTCACTTTCACGGATATCTAGCTCTTCATTTAGCTCATGCGCTTCTTGAGTATCATTTTCTTTATCTTTATCGAAACCACGGCCTTGAGACGCCGCGATTTCGTGATCACGCATCTTACCAATATCCAAACCAAACCACGCCACTGCGAATACCATTAGCAGAGCAAATACAGCGTAGAAGTTCATTGGGATAAGGCGAACATAAGCGCCTAGTGCAGAATATTCTGTGATGCCATGTGACACCAAGATACCACCGATAATAGTAATGATGTATGCACCCCAGCTTGATGCTGGCATGATCACACACATAGGTGCTGCTGTGGAGTCTAAGATGTACGCTAGCTTAGCGCGAGAGACGTAAAAGCGGTCAGTTACTGGACGAGAGATCGCACCAACAGCAAGACTGTTAAAGTAATCGTCGACAAAAATGAATACGCCAAGGAAAGCTGCAAGAAGTTTAGAGCCACGTTTACTTTTTACGCGTGTTTGCGCCCATTCAGCGAAAGCACGAGTACCACCAGAAAGTGTTAACAACGCTGTTGTCATACCTAAAAGAATAAGGAAGCCAACAATACTCATGTTCCAAGTATTGATACCACCGTCTTCAATAAAGACAGAAGAAACTTGAGAACTAACATAACCTACCGTATTACCGATAGACCAATCGTTAAGAAGTACCGCACCCAGCACGATACCAACACCAAGAGAAACTAAAACACGTCGAGTTAGAATCGCCAGCGTCAGCGCGACAATAGGCGGTAATAACGAAACAGGAGAATGTGCAAAATCTATTAAATTCATGATCTTCAAAAACCAAAGTTTGGCTAGAGATCTACTGCAGACAAGTCACGTAGCATACGGTACGTGCTCATGTTGAACTTAGCGACAGGGAAGCGAACACTTCACCCAACCCTACAGTAGCGCTCCATAGTTTAATGTAAATATACTATGGCAGTGTTGTTCCTTTCAGAGACAACCCCAGCAAGTGGTTTCGATAGCCCCACTTACTTCGGCAATCTTCGCCTTCCACTATTATTCATTGGCATCACCCCAATAATAGCTACTCTTCGAGACTGCACCTCTACGGCAATAACAAACAATTAACCGTTAATCGTACAAATTAACAACAATTTATCTGCAATATTGCATCAGGTGGTTGTCATTGTACCTATGAAGCCTCCCATTGCAACACATCAAACTAAATTAAATGAATAAATAATCGCGATTTCGATTTATAAATGAAATGTGACCAAATCATACATTGCGCAACTGCAATCACTTCAACCTTGTCCATTATGAAACTTTATTACTA
This sequence comes from Vibrio sp. SSH13-20, assembly GCF_040104475.1. Lineage (NCBI taxonomy): Bacteria > Pseudomonadati > Pseudomonadota > Gammaproteobacteria > Vibrionales > Vibrionaceae > Vibrio > Vibrio sp. SSH13-20. Next base: position 60,698 of record NZ_JBECOU010000006.1, on the reverse strand, counting down.
CTATTAAATACGCCATAGTTTTACGTGCAACAATAAATGAATGAAATATGACAGTGATAGCATTTGCCATCTAATCCTTTTCTGTCAGAAAAAGGGAAATTTAATTCAAGCTATAAATAAACATGATAGCGATCGAGAAAAAGACCGTATCTATTAAGTAAAAATTGTCTGAAGTGGCTAATTAAATTTCAAATTGATTAATTAATATTGTTAGAACCCGAAAAAACTAAAGAAATTTAATCTAAATCATGAATTAGCATTTGCACATATCAGAAAGATAAAGTTAAATATAAGGACTCTATGTTTATTTCTAGATTCACATTTAATTTATCTTATCGATAAGCGATGTAGAATCTTTTAACCTATTAATAGGAATCGTCATGTCAGAGCTGACTAAAACACTTCTAAATATCCGTAGCCTTCGTGCATTTTCTCGTGAGCTGACTCTAGAACAATTGGAAGAAGCTCTAGATAAACTAACTATCGTTGTTCAAGAGCGTCAAGAAGCAGAAGAAGCAGACCGCGCAGCACAAGCTGAGCAAGAAGCTAAACTGGCTGCTATCGCTGAGCAAATCGCTCAAGACGGTATCGATGTTGAAGCGCTAATTAGTGCACTTGCTGGTGAAACAAAAACTAAAGCAAAAACTAAACGTGCTCCTCGCCCTGCTAAATACAAATACACTGACGTAAGCGGTGAAGAGAAAACTTGGACAGGTCAAGGTCGTACACCTTCTGCAATCCAAGAGCAACTAGATGCAGGTAAATCTCTAGATGATTTCCTAATCTAAGAATAGATTTATGAAATTTTAAAAAGGTTCCCTATGGGAGCCTTTTTTATTTTTCTGTAAATAGATACAAAAATGGCGCATTTTGAATGCGCCATTTTTTGCGTATGTGAGAAGTTGGTTAATTCAACAGAATCTATTAACGTTCCCAGTATGCTTCTTCTAAACTATCTTCGCGCTCAGGAAGACCACGAGAAAGACGTGGTGAATGCTGCACTAACACTTCGTAACTCGCGCGGTTTGCGTATTTACAAACTTGAGAGAACGAAGAGTAAGTTAAATACTCATTGCTGTGCTTGCTAGAGTTAGGCACATTTTCTTTGTGGTATTTATTTGCAGCCATATCGTGAAGTACTGCTGACAATGCTGCATCACCTGCGCCATTAGTATTTTTAATTTTTTCTGGGCCACCCATGTATGGGGAGATATGTGAATATACTTTGATTGCATTTTCACATGAGTCTTTCTTTGCAGGTCGGCTAAATTCAAAACGGTTGAATTCGGCAATAGAACCAGGAAGCAGCGGCAACGACGTTTCACGCTTCGCGCTTTCTTCTGTATAACCCGCCATAAATAGACCAACAGGACCTGCTGTACATAACACAAGGTCAGCCCACTCAAGCGTCTTATCCGACGCCGCTAGCGGATCAGATTCGCCCGTTAGCGCTTCCGCTTCGTCTTCATTCATTGCAACAACGGATACATTGTCACGAATAAATTCTTGCCAGAATGTTGGGTCATCTTGAATAACAAATTTAGTTCCTAGTGTTAGTACCACAGGAACATCATGTTTCTTCGCGTATTCAATTGCACGCATCGTTGCTTCCGGCATTGGGTCGCCTTCTTTACAACGAACTAGGTAAGCAGTCAGTACTAACGCAGACGCGCTCTTGAAGATTTTCTCAGGGATGTTGTCTGGGTGAAGTTGGTTCATTTGACCTTCACTGATTGCGAAAGTACGTTCACCATCTTCTGTAATCAGAGCGAAACAGCGACCGATGGCACCTTCAACACCTTGTAGGTAGTTCAGGTCCATACGGCTAGAAGTGTTACATAGGTAGCGGTAACCGTAGCTACCAATTTTGATGTCCTGACTCATTACACCCAAAAGCGTTGAACGGTCATCCGCTAACACAGAATAGTTGTGTAGCGTGTTACCAATTGTGCCACCAGCATACTCATTGGTAATTAAGCATTCTTCTTTTAGCTGTTGGTATAGCGCTTCTGCAGTCGCGTCATCAATTACCAACGAGTGTCCTTTACTCAAACCGTACTTTTCAATCACATCCGTTGTAACTTTCGCTTCAATATCAACCAGCGTTTGGTCAATGCCGATGATGTGAGTGCGCGTCATCTTTTTGCTTTCTTGTGCTTGGCTCACCAATGGGTCACGAGCATGAACAGGAAAATAGTGCTTCGATTTGCGTTGTCCAGGAAATTTCATATTGTTAGTCTGAGTAAGGGGATGAAAAGGAGAACGGATTCTATACCGCCGTCATTAAAGCAGCAATAAAGGCAATTATAGCAAACGTTTGCAGTCCGCTTTTTTCTTTCAATCGCCCTATTCGCCTTCCATGAAACCAAGATCTGGCAGTTGTTCGAGGTGTTCACTGTAACGCTTAAGGTCGAACTCCCCACCGTTCTTCATTACGTCAAAAATCTCAATAGACATAGCACACGCCATCATCGCCACCGCATCTTCACGTGGTGTGCCTGTCATCATTAGACGCATCAGCGTTTCTTTCACCTTAAGTGGATTACCATCTTCAAGTTGATTTTCAACAATTTCAATCAACTCAGCTTCTTGCATAAATTGGTTTTCTTCAGTCATTTGATTTTTCCTCTTGGATTTTTGCCAACTATGCCATATATAACCCTTCTATACTTATCGAATTTAATACTCACGTTCGCATTTGGATAAATTTAAGCCAAAATCGAAGTGTGATTTCGATCTCGGATCTGTCACCGGTCAGTGGATTCTGGTAGAATCTGCGTCCCGTTAATTTTAGTGGTGTTTAGTAATGTCTGATAACAGCCAAAAGAAAGTCATCGTCGGTATGTCCGGCGGCGTTGATTCATCTGTTTCTGCGTATCTTCTAAAGCAACAAGGCTACCAAGTAGAAGGCCTGTTCATGAAGAACTGGGAAGAAGATGACAACGAAGAATATTGTACAGCAGCAGAAGATCTTGCTGATGCGCAGGCAGTATGTGACAAGCTAGGCATCCACCTACACACTATCAACTTTGCTGCTGAATACTGGGATAATGTATTTGAATACTTCCTTGCGGAATACAAAGCAGGTCGTACACCAAACCCAGACATTCTTTGTAACAAAGAAATCAAATTCAAAGCATTTCTAGAATTTGCGGATGAAGTGCTTGATGCAGATTACATCGCAATGGGTCACTACGTACGCCGCTCTTTCCCAGAAGACGCTTTACCTGGGGAAGAACAGGAAAAACCACAAATGCTACGTGGTCTAGATGGCAACAAAGACCAGAGCTACTTCCTATACACATTAAGCCACGAGCAGATTGCACGTAGCCTATTCCCTGTTGGTGATTTAGAGAAGCCAGAAGTGCGCCGTATCGCAGAAGAGCAAGACCTGATCACAGCGAAGAAGAAAGATTCTACCGGTATCTGTTTCATCGGTGAACGTAAGTTTACGGAATTCCTAGGTCGTTACCTTCCTGCTCAACCGGGTAATATCGAAACGCCAGAAGGCGAAGTGATCGGTCAGCATCAAGGTTTGATGTACCACACATTAGGTCAACGCAAAGGTCTTCATATCGGTGGTCGTAAAGGCGGTGGCGGTAACGAAGACCCATGGTTTGTTGGTGAGAAAGATCTAGAACGTAACGTTTTGATTGCGGTTCAAGGTAAAGACCACCCAATGCTGAAATCAGAAGGTCTACTTGCATCACAACTTCACTGGGTAGATCGTGAGCCAATTCGCGATGTTATGAAGTGCACAGTGAAAACTCGTTACCGTCAGGAAGATATTCCTTGTACAATCATCCCTATCGATGATGAAAACATTAAAGTGATCTTTGACGAGCCACAAATTGCTGTAACGCCAGGTCAATCAGCCGTGTTCTATAAAGATGACGTGTGCCTTGGTGGCGGCATCATCGAGCAACGCATTAAATATTCTCAAGCTTAGGAGTCGTTACGTGGCGAATACACTTTATGACCGTACTATCGCTTTTGCAGGTATCTGCCAAGCTGTTGCTTTGGTTCAACAGGTAGCGAGAGACGGACATTGTGATCAAGATGCCTTTGAAACGTCAATTAACGCCATTTTGAATACTAGCCCAGCCAACACCATCGGTGTTTTCGGTCGCGAAGCCGACCTTAAGCTGGGTCTTGAATGCTTGGTGAAAGGGATTGATAGCACCCCATCTGGAAGTGAAGTCACTCGCTACATCATCAGCCTAATGGCATTAGAGCGCAAGCTATCGGGTCGTAACGATGCAATGTCACAACTTGGTGACCGCATTCAAATGGCTCAGCGTCAAACGGAACATTTTGAATTGCTAGATGATCAAATGATCAGCAACCTAGCGAGCATTTACTTGGATGTAGTCAGCCCTATTGGTCCTCGTATTCAAGTAACTGGTACTCCATCTGTACTGCAACAAACCGCTAACCAGCACAAAGTTCGTGCGTTGTTGTTATCGGGTATTCGTAGCGCAGTACTCTGGCGTCAAGTTGGCGGTAAACGTCGCCACCTGATCTTCGGACGCAAGAAGATGGTAGAGCAAGCACAAATCCTTCTTGCTCGAATGTAATAAGGTATCAAGTAAGCAGCTCGCGTTTATCGCGAGCTCATTTTTTTCGATCAAAACAAATCCCGCGCAAACGTTTGCGCAATATTCGTGACAATTGCCACAGTTATTGGTATAAAGCTCACGAAATTTAGAAACCCAATTCAGGAGAACATCATGGAACTGTCAGCATTGACTGCTGTTTCACCAGTAGACGGCCGTTACGGAAGCAAGACAATTGCGTTACGCGAAATTTTCAGTGAATACGGTCTACTAAAGTACCGTACTATCGTTGAAATCCGCTGGCTACAAAAGCTTGCTGCTACTGCTGAAATTGCAGAAGTGCCAGCGTTTAGCGCAGAAGCAAACCAATTCCTAGACGACCTTGCTGCAAACTTCTCTGAAGAAGATGCACGCCGAATCAAAGAGATCGAGCGTACAACTAACCACGACGTTAAAGCGGTTGAGTACTTCCTAAAAGAGAAAGTAGCAGACGTTCCTGAACTGCACGCAGTAAACGAGTTCTTCCACTTTGCATGTACTTCTGAAGACATCAACAACACTTCACACGCTCTTATGCTTAAAGAAGCGCGTGAGAACGTGATTCTTCCAGAAATCCGTAACCTAATCGACGCTATCAAAGCGCTAGCAGTGGAATACCGCGACATTCCTCTTCTATCTCGTACACACGGTCAGCCAGCTTCTCCATCAACAATGGGTAAAGAAATGGCAAACGTGGCGTACCGTATGGAGCGTCAATTCAAGCAAATCGAAAACGTTGAGATCCTAGCGAAAATCAACGGTGCAGTAGGTAACTACAACGCACACCTTTCTGCTTACCCAGAGCTAGATTGGCACAAGTTCTCTGAAGAGTTCATCACAGAGTCTCTAGGCGTAACTTGGAACCCTTACACAACTCAGATCGAACCGCACGATTACATCGCTGAACTGTTCGACGCTATCGCTCGTTTCAACACTATCTTGATTGACTTCGACCGTGACGTTTGGGGTTACATCGCACTAGGTCACTTCAAGCAAAAAACCATTGCTGGTGAGATTGGTTCTTCAACAATGCCTCACAAAGTTAACCCAATCGACTTTGAAAACTCAGAAGGTAACCTAGGTCTTGCGAACGCTGTATTCGGTCACCTAGCACAGAAACTACCTATCTCCCGTTGGCAACGTGACCTAACTGACTCAACAGTTCTACGTAACCTTGGTGTTGGTGTTGGCTACGCAATTATCGCTTACACTTCTACGCTTAAAGGCATCAGCAAGCTAGAAGTAAACCGCGAAGCACTTCTTGCTGAACTAGACAAAAACTGGGAAGTACTTGCAGAACCAGTACAAACAGTAATGCGTCGTTACGGCATCGAGAAGCCTTACGAGAAACTAAAAGAACTGACTCGTGGTAAGCGTGTAGATGGTGAAGCAATGCGTAACTTCATCGACGGTCTTGAGCTTCCTGAGCACGAGAAAGCGCGACTTAAAGAGATGACACCAGCGAACTACATCGGTCAAGCAATTGAGTTGACAGACAAGCTGTAAGAGAATCGAATGATAAAGAGGGTTGACGTGAAAGCGTCAACCCTTTCTTTATTTTAGGGGGAACGAACTGCACCCTATGCAGCGCAGTGATTCGGAATAATGGATAAGGCTCTATTCATGAAGCGAAGCGTTCTCGAATCTCGAAGACCAGCATTACCAGCAATTTTATTGCCTCTGAAAAAACAGAGTAATCGTCCCTACTTCGATCCCAAACTTCTTGATCTTAGTGAGATTAAACACGTGCATTTCGTCTTGGCGGTAGAGCCAGTCATCAAATGAAACCGTGATAGTTGAATCATCCATTTTTAGCTCAAAATCGTACTGCCATTGCAGAGCGTTTCCTACCTCTTTGCCCGTAGCGACACCAATAATATCATCCGCTTTCCCCTGATAAGTACCGTCTGCAAGTTTGGTAATGACCCAGATTCGCTGGTCAAGTTCACCATCGTCAAAGACAAAGTCTTCCACCAGCGTCAACTCATTGCCTTCAACCGTTCCAACAATATCGACTTCAAAGCGGCGAGTTTGCTTCTCGGTGTAATCTTGAACCATCCCCCACGCTTTGACATCGCCTTCAAAGTAGCCAAATAAATCAAAAGCCGGTGAGGACGCCTGGTAATTATCTATGTCAGCTGAACATGCGCCGAGTAACGTTGCAGCAGCGACAACCGATGTTTTGATCATTCGTTTTATTATTTTCACTGCCTCACCTGCCCGATCAGTTGTTTACGAAGTTTTGGGAATTCCGTCTGTGGTGATAACCAAATTGAAAGAAAGGCATCATTGAGGCGCTCATCATTCACATAACCAACCGTCTGGTAAGGTTTACTGCCTGCTTGACGATAAATCAGTTGACCATTTTTACCATCGGTAAGGTAGGTAAGCTCATCGCCTTTCTTGATGTCAGGAAACATAGTGTTCAATTCAGAAATCCACTGCTGGCGATAAGCCTGAGTAAAACCCAGCTTTTGCCATTGTTCGTCGGTCACATCAAGTAGCTGGTCTCTACTGATATCGCGCTGATAGTTAATCTCGAGTGCAAATGGATGGGGAGAAATATCACCGGACACCATATATATGCCCTCAGGCGCTTTTAAGCGAGATTTATAGATATCAAACACGAACCAAGTGAGCTGCGCTTCACCGACAGTTTGCCATTGCTGCCAATCGCTATTTGTTACTCCGTTTGTACTCGTCACACTTTGCGCTTGCAAAGGCACCGCACAGAATAAGGAGGCGACTATTACACTGCTAGTCAGTTTCCGTTTCCAATTTATCTTCCAACTTTTCATTTCCGTACACCTTGAGTATCAATAGCATCATCAAACACCATACAACGAACAAAATCGCTAGTGTCGCGCTAACGCTGAAACCAAACTCGACAGCCTCAAGCTTATAACCGGCAAAGTAGCTGGCTGTGCCTCCGAGACCACCTACTATTGATACGTAAATTTTGGGGAAACGGTACAAAATTGACTTAAGTTGATAAGCGTACCAAGAGAACAGAACCCACAAACAGGTGAGCCATAAGGGTAACCACGTGGTCGGAAATATAAAGACAGAAAATTGCTTATTGAGTGTGTCTAGCACCAAACCCACAAAGACAACCATGGTGATACGTTTGAGAGCAAAGGGCTCCACTCTCCAACAATGTACTATCGTCAGCAATGTAAGTATTAAGGTCAGCGACTGCCACTGATAGGTTCCAAGTACAGCTAAAAACCAGCATAGTTGGAACCAAGTTGACGCTAAAAACACTTTCATGACGAACTACGGACGCTGAAACGTCATATGAACCGCACTGATCGTGCGAGCTAGAAACCCACCTTCACAGTAACTTAGATAGTATCGCCACATACGTACAAAGCGATCATCGTAACCAAACGCACGCACGTCATGCTCTGATTGATTAAAGCGGTGGTGCCATTCGTTAAGCGTCTTGGCGTAATCCAACCCAATATCAAACAAGTCTCGCGTCACCAGGTCACTGTGTTTAGTTGTTGCTTGGGTGAGTGACGTTACCGAAGGTAAAAAACCGCCAGGGAAAATGTATTTCTGAATGAAGTCGACATTGTTGCTGTAGTAATCGTAACGCTGATCGGCAATAGTAATCGCTTGGATAGCCATCAAACCACCCGACTTTAGCAGGGACTCACACTTCTTGATATAAGAAGGTAAAAATTGCTTACCCACGGCTTCTATCATCTCAATAGAAACAAGCTTGTCATAAGACCCCGTTAAGTTTCGGTAATCTTCTTTAAGCAAGGTGATTTTGTCGGTCAAACCACGCTCATTTATCTTCTGTTCAGCGTAGGCATACTGTTCTTCAGAAATGGTTGTCGTGGTCACTCGACAGCCATACTGCTCAGCCATATAAATCGCCATTGCGCCCCAACCGGTACCAATTTCAATGACATGGTCGCTAGGTTTGAGCTCAAGTTGTTGACACAGGCGTTCCATCTTATTGATTTGCGCCTGCTCTAATGAGTCATCCACTTGGTTGTACAGGGCCGACGAGTACAGCATATTCGTATCAAGAAATGCTTCATACAAATTGTTGCCTAAATCGTAATGAGCGTGAATGTTTTTGCGCGAATTTTCTTGCGAATTGCGATTTGTCCAATGGCTCACCTTATATAACAGCCTCGTTATCCAGCTGCCCTGCTCTTCAAGCTTATCCAGCGCTCGCATGTTAAGCGCCATTAGCTTCATCAATGCTGTCAGATCTGGACTATCCCACCACCCATCCATATAGGCTTCACCCGCAGCGATACTGCCGCCCTGTAGAATTCGGGAGTAGAACCCCGGATGCTTAACTTCAATAGTTGCAGCAACGGGTTCTCCGTTATGCTCACCATTGGGCGTCGAAAAACGTTCGCTACGCTCAGTCGTTTCTGTCTTGAAGCTCTCAATGACCGTTAAGCATCCAATCTCCATCTTTTGCAGACACTGGAAAAGAACTCCACGGGCCGCTTTTTGCGTTGTTGTTAATTCACGCGGCATTGCGATAGAAGTTGTATTTAACATGCAGAGTTCTCCTTATGCTTATTATTTTTCTTGTCTTCACCCACATGGTTTGCTTCGCCCTTACTGGATTGAGCGTATTTTGGATGTGAGTAAAAAGGTGCGCCTTTAATCCACAATTTCAGTGCGTGCCAATAAATACCAACCATTACTTTTACCGTTTGAATCGGCGTAACGATCAAGCATTTCAACAAGGCATTACTTGAAAAGGGCTTGGCTTTCATAGCCATAGTCGCATCAAAATGTTTTTCGCCTTTATGGCATTCCAAATGAATATTCAGCTTGTCTGTTAAAGGTTTGATTTTCCATCGGTACAGTTGGTCGATTGGGTTGAAAGGAGAAACATGAAATGCTTTGTTCTGCTCCCACCCAAACTCTTCATCTTGCTCGTCCGCTGCTACCGCATAATAATGACGTTCATTCCAAGGTGTGTTGCTCACCTCTGCTAGAAGGTACTTCCATTCCCCTTCTTTGTTATAAACGTAGTAGAAATTGACCGGACTGAAATAGAGTCCTAGATAACGTAAGTGACAAACCGCTATCACTTTACCGGTCAAACGAACACCAGCTAGCGCTTCCAGTTTGTCTTGAACCGCAGATTTTACGCACCCTTTACCACCGATATAATCACTGCGCTTAAAACGTGCCCAATGCCACCATCGCGAACCAAAGCCCCATACTTTTTTCTCTAACGCTTCGAGCTCGTCCACGTCGATGGCTGGCATAAATAGTGAGTAATTCAACTCATGCTTTATAGGCGTAAAGCGACGGTGACGGACGTTGCCTATAAATAATCTGCTGTTCATCTGACTATCCATATCATGCCGCGCCTTTTTCAAAAGGAACCACATTTTGCTCGCGGTACTTTTCTTCTAGCCCTTGAACAACATCGAGTGCGCTACGGACACCATCTTCATGGAAACCGTTGTACCAATAAGCACCGCAGAACCATGTGCCTTGTATACCTTGCACTTCGTCTTTACGTTGCTGTGCAGCGATAGACTCCGTCGTAAACACAGGGTGATGATAAGTGAATGAGCGTAGGATTTTGTTTGGGTCGATTTGTTCCGTACTGTTCAAAGTGACACAGAAAGTATGCTCAGACTGGACATGCTGAAGGATATTCATGTTGTAAGTAAGCGAAGGAAGTCGTTGCTGCTCATCTTCACTGCCTTCTAGCAGATAATTCCATGACGCCCACGCTGCCTTACGTTTTGGCAGTAAACGGGTGTCTGTATGCAGTACAACCTCGTTTGCTTGATAGGTCATATCCCCTAGAATTTCCTGCTCGGTTTGGCTGATATCTCCTAGCATTCTCATTGCTTGATCACTGTGACAAGCAAAGATAACGTCATCAAACCAATGTGTTTCTCCATGAACCTGAACACCTACGCCATTTTCAGTTCGGATAACTTTCTCTACAGGGCTGTTTAGACGAATATTATTGGCATAGCCTTTCGTTAGAGGCGTGATGTAAGAGCGAGAGCCACCTTTAACCACGTACCATTGTGGGCGATTTGTAATATCCAACAAACCGTGGTTGAGGAAGAAGCGTAAAAAAAACATAAGCGGGAATGCACGCATATCCGCTAGTGTCGACGACCAAATTGCAGCGCCCATCGGCAAGATGTAGTTGTCGGTAAAGAAAGCACTGAATTTGTGCTCATCCAGAAACGACCCCAACGTCTGGTTATTAGTTAACTGTTCATTGGCAAAGCTTTTAGCCAGTTTGTTGAAGCGAAGGATTTCAAAAATAAAACGATAGAACTTTGGATTTGCCCAATTTCGTTTTTGAGCAAACAATGTCGATACAGTGTGTCCGTTGTATTCCAATCCATTACCATCGTTTCTGACGCTGAAGCTCATCTGAGTAGGAATGCCTTCAACGCCAATCTCATCCATCATTTCTATGAAGTTTGGGTATGTACGATCGTTGTATACGATAAACCCAGTGTCGATTGCATACTCTTTACCATCAAGACTGACATCAACAGTCGCCGTATGACCACCAACGTAATCATTCGCTTCAAACAACGTCACGTCATGTTCTTTATGTAAGTAATAGCCACATGTGAGACCAGATATCCCTGTACCTACGATGGCGATTTTTTTTCTTCCTGCCGTATTCATGATTCTTCCTTCTTATGATGCGAGTTTTGAGGTAAGCCGAGCTTGCCAGCTATACGGAAGCAACGAGATAAAACGCAGAACACCGGTGAATCTCGCCGGGAAATAAATATGGCTTTTGTTGGCATCCAACTGTTTTCGAATCGCAGCTGAAGCCTGATTGACAGAAACAATCATCGGCATGTCAAACGTGTTTTTGTCAGTAAGTGGCGTTTCGACAAAGCCAGGGAACACCGTCACCACTTTGATACCTTTCTTCTTCAAATCGACGGCTAGCGTACGTGCAAAGTAACTGACGGCTGCTTTTGAAGCGCCGTAGGCTTCAGCACGAGGCAATGCGACCTCTGACGCGATTGACCCGACAATTACGACACGATGCCCACGTTCAAATTGCCCCTGACACGCTTCGACACAATTGGCCACACCAACGACGTTAACGTTCATAACACGCGCCATGAGTTGCGCATCAACAATGCCATCATCCATGTATTCACAGTCACCGGCATTGAAAATCCAAGTTTCAGGGATAAACGGCAGTTGAGAGAGAGCTTGAATTGTTTCGTCGTACTGAGTCACGTCGAAGCGTAAAGTCGACATGTTGGTTGAACCTTTTTCTAGCTCAGCCAATACAGCTTCGTTACGACCACATGCAATCACTTTCCAACCTTCATTGGCATAATCCAAGGCGAGCTGTTTGCCAATGCCTGAAGTTGCCCCGGTGATAAGTACTGAGCCACTCATTGCCCTAACCTCTGTTTAATGGTTTTGACGACAGAACCTAGGAGCGGTAGGTTCTCGTAGAGCATTTCGCCCAAATCAAAATAATCACGATGGTAAATGACTTGCCCTTCACAAAACTTAAGGTGGGATACACCATTTACAGATATCGGCGCACCCTTTTGAAGCTTAGGATGTTGTAAATCCATCGTCCAAGTGAGAAACCCAGTTTCTCCGACTTGTTGATGGTCATGGATAACGAAGTCACAGCGAATGACATTGGTGTATAAGGACTGAAAGTAATCGGAAAGTGCAGGCCACCCTTCTAATCGATGGGCTGCATCTTCAAACACCACATCTCGGTGGTAAACCCCTTCAAGCAAATGCAAGTTTGCTTTACTCAACTTCTGATATATGTTGCCAACTGACTGAATGTCCATTCCTTTGCTCCTATACCACATCAAAAGTTGTACAAAAATATCATATGTACAAGATAGACTAATCATGAAAAGTTGTACAAAAATATTTTTGTATAACTTTGTTTCTGAACAGTGATACGTGATGAAGTACAGCAGAGATCAACAGACACAAAAAAAGGCTTGGTTAAAAAACCAAGCCTTTTCAAAATTTTAACTAGCAGTAAGTTGAACTGTTAGCTTACAACGTGATTAGTATTGTTGGCTACGTAGCGCTGCAATACGTTTATCTAACGGTGGGTGGCTCATTAGAAGTTCTGTCATCGAGCGCTTACCGTTAATACCAAATGCCATCATAGTGCCATCTAGTTGAGATTCGTGGCTCATCTTCAAGCGCTCTAGTGCTGCGATCATCTTCTCTTTACCGACTAATTGAGCAGCCCCTGCGTCTGCGTGGAATTCACGATGGCGGCTGTACCACATGGTTAAGAAACTTGCTAGAAACCCGAATACCAGTTCAAGTACCATAGATACACCAAAGTAAACCATCATGTTGGTACCTTGACCTTCCTCATCATCGTTAGAAGCAACAATATTTGCGATAAAGCGAGATAGGAAGATAACAAACGTATTCACCACGCCTTGCATTAGCGTCATCGTTACCATGTCACCATTAGCGATGTGGCTAACTTCGTGCGCCAATACCGCTTCTGCTTCATCACGGGTCATGTTGTGTAGCAGACCGGTAGAAACTGCAACCAATGAATCGTCGCGTTTTGCACCCGTTGCGAATGCGTTGATGTCCGCAGAATCATAAATTGCAACAGTTGGCATACCAATGCCAGCTTGCTGAGCTTGACGTCCAACCGTTTCAAGAAGCCAATGCTCTGTTTCGTTACGAGGACTTTCGATGACCATGCCACCCACAGAACGCAGTGCCATGCCCTTAGACATCATTAACGAAATAAATGCGCCACCAAAACCAAATACAGCAGCCATCACAAGTAGACCAGATAGACTGCCTGGTTGCATTCCAGTTACAGCGTAAACAATATTCAGAACAACACTAAGCACTAGCACAACAGCTAGGTTAGTTGCTAGGAATAACATAATTCGCTTCATTACTTTTCTCCGAGGAAGCTTATCGTTTTTTAAAACAGATGTTTTTTAAACGGATTATTATATGGAACAGGTTTTTATAAGTAACAGAACGCTTGAAAAGCTGATTCCGCTTAGTTTCGTGCTCCGTTGCGTTATAGATATAGTCTATCCGCGATAAAAACAAGGTTAAGCAATAAATTGCAACATTTGTTTTCGAGACTGAAATAATATACCCAAGTAACCTCGAGATGCTAGGTTCAGCGAGAATGACTTGGTTTGTAGACGCGGCGACGATTTAAAGATCTAGTCACTCTAAATCAAGAATCGGCAACAAAGTATACAAGCCAAGACAACTCGCCCTTCGGGAGCGTGTCATTGCCTCGATTTCTGCGTCAAACAACTTGGAAAGAGCTGGCTATTACGCGGTGTTGTTTTCCTTGAACTCGAATCAATGACAACGCTCTGAATCCTGCATCTTGAAGTCACTTGGGTATACACACCTTTTTACACTCTTAAATCAGCACTTTAGACCGAGTATAGACTTTGGTCTTATTGTGCGACTATCTGTACGTGCTAGATTCGGGTTAGATGAACGAAACGGGGTTAGCTTTTAGGACAATTAAGCAGCTCCAAACTTCCATGTCTTGAGGGAAAAATCATGGTAGAAACTAACGACTATCAAATGGCTATCGATCTACTTTGTTGTCACCTGGGTATCTCAGAGGATGAGGCAAAGCAACAACTAGGTATTTCAACCGATGCTCAAATGTCAAAGCGCGTTGTAGAAACACAACAGGCGTTGATGGGGCTTAGCCAAGAGAAATAAACTGAACGTCGAATCTTACGATTAGACACAAAGGTTTACACGAAAAAAGGGCTGCATTTCGCAGCCCTTTTGGTTTTAACTAAAACCTTATTACTTATACGTTCAGCAACGGTTCAACGTTGATGTATTTGCCTAACTCTTTACGTTTAGCACTTGGGATGTACGGGATCTCACCGAGTTTTGGCGCGTCTAGACGTTCTTCCAACATATCGATGATTTCTGCATAGTGCTCTGTGCCCGGATTCACGCGATTTGCCACCCAGCCGACTAGATTTAAACCATCAGCTTTGATGATTTCAGCGGTGAGCAATGCATGGCTCAAACAACCCAGCTTAATACCTACAACCAATACGACAGGTAACTGCTCTTGCTGCACCCAAGTCGACAAGCTGTCTGTATCAGACACAGGCACACGCCAGCCACCAGCACCTTCCACTAGAACAATGTCAGATTGCTCTTTGTGTTGAGCCAATTTCTCGCTCAGTACTTCGTATTTAATTTCTACATGTTCATGTTTAGCGGCGATGTGAGGAGAAGCAGGTAATTCCAAAGCGTATGGGTTTACATCGTCGTATGCGATATCGAGTGTCGCCGCTTTCTGCAGATGCAATGCATCCGAGTTACGCCAACCTTCCGCCGTCTTGTCGCTTCCTGCTGCCACTGGCTTGTAACCAATGGTGTTAAGCCCTTTTGCACCAAGTGCTTGCAAAATAGCTTTAGACGCTACCGTTTTTCCTACATCAGTATCCGTACCAGCAATAAAAAATGCATCAATCATTTAACTATGACTCCAAAACAAACCTGATAACTTGCAGGTAGAAGACCTTGATCGTTTCTAAATGCTTGGTACGCGCGCTCAACCTGCAACAAAGTGCGACGGCTCGTCAGACCATGTGAGCGCCCGCTTACGTGATTTGCACCAATGCCTTTGAGATCACGCATGACAGAAAACGCTGAATCGTACCAAACTGTGATGGGGGTCAAGTCTAGATGATGGTTGTGGCACCAAGATTGCGCTAACGCAATTTTTACCTGATTGTGGGTAATAAAGTTATTCACGTGTTGATATGTATCAATTTTTGACCAAGCCTCACGCAACTCATAAAGCGAACCATCGACCAGCGTAGAGAAACACCCGCTTCCCCCCACTTTTAAGACACGACGTATTTCTCTGAATGGGTAACTCAAATCTGTACACCATTGTAAAGCCAAACTAGAAAACACGTAGTCGAAGCTTTCATCATCAAAAGGCAAGTTTTCAGCATCAGCCAACTGATAATGCATGCATTCAGAGCCACAACGTTGCTTTGCTTTATCTAACATGGCTTGAGAGATATCACCGCACACTACTTCTGCGCCCCGCTGCTGAAGAAGCTGAGAAAAGTAGCCAGTGCCACATCCTAAATCTAACACACGCTTGCCGGTTAAATTTGTAGGGAGCCTATTAAGTAACCGATGTCCAACGTCGCGTTGAAACGCTGCATGTTTATCGTATGTTTCTGCAGCTTTACCAAATGAAGAGGCAATCGCATCCTTATCTTGGTGAAAGCTCTCTAATGCGACCATTTGTGATAAAGCGGAAGTTGCATTATCCATTACAGCGCTCCTAATGCTTGCTTCAATGCCATTGAAAGCGTTTTAACTTGTTCATTAGTGTGATTAGCAGTAAGCGTAATTCGAAGACGAGACGTCCCTTTCGGTACCGTCGGAGGACGAATAGCCGTCACCCAAATACCGTTCTGACGACAAGCACCTGCAACTTGCAAAGCCAAATCAGATTCACCAATCAAAAACGGCTTAATCGATGTTTGAGTCTCAACAAAACCGTCAAGATCACTGAGATTGTCTCCATACACTTTCCCCAACTCTGTCAGTTTTTCACGCCGCCACGACTGCTCTTGAATCATCGAGACAGCATGCGTCAGCGCATAGGCTTGTGCTGGAGGTATCGCCGTAGAATACACATGGTGACGAGCAAATTGAGTTAAAAAATCCCCCGTTGCGCGATCACATAAAATGGCTGCACCAGACATCCCAAATGCTTTGCCGAAGGTCACGATCAATATCTCGGGCTTAACCGCCGCCAATTCACATGAGCCACCGCCAGATTCCCCGAGAACACCGATACCATGAGCGTCGTCTACAGCAAGCCATGCATCATGATTGCTGGTGACATCAGCGATATCAGCAAGTGGGGCACAGTCACCGTCCATGCTGAACACCCCTTCGGTAACCACAAGATTGTTATCTTCAGCGCTTATGAGTGATGAAAGGTGCTCGATATCGTTATGTTTGAAGCGCTTCATTTTAGCTGGTGACAACACACCAGCCTCCATCAAAGAGGCATGGTTCAAACGGTCTTGGAGCAATACGTCTGATTTTTCTAGCAGAGTAAACAGCAGCGCTTGGTTAGCACTGAAACCAGAGCCAAATAGGATTGCCCTCTCGTAGCCCAGCCATTCAGTTAGCGCAGCCTCTAAATTGCCATGCGCCGCACTAAACCCCGTAACCAGTGGAGAAGCACCGCTGCCACTGCCATATACGCTCAAGCCTTGCTGCCAAGCACGGACAAGTGCTTGGTCATTTGCCAAGCCCAAATAATCATTACTTGAGAAATTGATGTAACGTCTGCCTTCGTGCTCCAAAATTGATTGGTTACCAGCAAACACCACATTCATGGAACGACTCAGCCCTCGCGTTTTACGCTCAGCAAGAGCGGATTCGATACGAGATTTAAACGCTGGCATCGTAGAAAAGATCGTCTTTTGTCGGGCGAGCAGCAACGCGCTCTACGACGCGATCGAGTAGCTCGTTTTCTTCGATTTCATCAGGTTTTTGAGACACCTCTTGGCTGTTAATGCCAAGCTTCTTAAACAACATCATGTCTTTGTCTTCAGAAGGGTTTGGTGTAGTTAGAAGCTTGCAGCCATAAAAAACAGAGTTAGCGCCGGCCATAAAGCAAAGCGTTTGCATTTGTTCGTTCATGTTTTCACGACCAGCCGATAAACGGACTGCGGATTGAGGCATCATGATTCTGGCAATGGCGATCAAACGAATAAAATCGAACGGTTCAACGTCATCAACTTCTTCGAGTGGTGTGCCCTTCACCTTTACTAGCATGTTTATTGGTACACTTTCAGGATGCACTGGCAAGTTAGCCAATTCAACCAACAAACCTGCTCGGTCATGTGCACTTTCACCCATACCAATGATACCGCCAGAACAAATTTTCATACCTGCATCACGAACGTGAGAAAGCGTGTCTAAGCGGTCTTGGTAAGTACGTGTGGTAATGATGTTGCCATAGAACTCAGGTGAGGTATCGAGGTTATGGTTGTAGTAATCCAGACCTGCAGTAGCCAATTGCTTAGCTTGATCTGGCGTTAACATACCTAATGTCATACACGTTTCTAAACCCATGCCCTTCACGCCTTTGATCATGTCGGTCAAATGTGGCATGTCGCGCTCTTTCGGGTTTTTCCACGCAGCCCCCATACAGAAGCGGGTCGAGCCAGCGTTTTTCGCTTTTTGTGCAGCGTCGAGCACACGCTCAACTTCCATCAAACGTTCTTTTTCAATGTCTGTGGTGTAGCGAGCACTCTGAGGACAGTACTTACAATCTTCTGGACAAGCACCTGTCTTAATCGACAAAAGCGTGCTTACTTGAACATGGTTGGTTTGTTGATATTGACGATGAACAAGCTGCGCTTCGAATAGGAGATCCATGAATGGTTTTTCCATGAGATCGCGCACTTCAGCATGCGTCCAGTTATGACGAACTTCCACGTGTATTCCTTTAATCACTTTTTTTGTTGTGTTGACAGTCTACTGAGTCTCGATAAACTGTCAACACAACATAAAACAACAAAGTTTACATTTGGTTATTTTTTAAACTCAATTATTTTTGGAATAGCACATGGATCTCGCCTTCGACCGCCAGCATATCTGGCATCCTTATACTTCGACGTTGACACCTCTGACCTGCTACCCAGTTGCATCAGCAAATGGCGTGCGTATTAAATTGGAAGATGGCACTGAGCTTATAGACGGGATGTCTTCTTGGTGGTCGACAATCCACGGTTATAATCATCCGCACTTAAATCAAGCGGCTCACCAGCAAATCGAGCAGGTCTCTCATGTGATGTTTGGCGGGATTACCCATCAACCAGCAATCAATTTGTGTAAGAAACTGCTGTCCCTCGCACCAAGTAACCTTGAACATGTCTTTCTTGCTGATTCTGGCTCCGTTGCCGTAGAAGTGAGCTTGAAGATGGCACTGCAATATTGGCATGCCAGGGGCAAACGCCGACCAAAGTTTCTCACTTTACGACACGGTTATCACGGCGATACTTTTGCGGCAATGTCGGTTACCGATCCTGACAACTCAATGCATTCTCTCTACAAAGGCTTTTTGCCTGAACATATCTTTGCGGAGTCACCAACTTGTGGTTATTGGGATGAATGGAAGTCAGAAGACCTTACTGACTTCGAGCACAAGGTAGAGACGCACCATCAAGAACTTGCTGCGGTGATCCTAGAACCTATTGTTCAAGGCGCAGGTGGAATGCGCATCTACCATCCAGAATTTCTCAGAGGTGTGCGTAAGCTTTGCGACAAATACGGCTTGTTATTGATTGCAGATGAGATCGCAACTGGGTTTGGACGCACTGGCAAATTGTTTGCCTGCGAACATGCAGATATTCAACCAGACATTCTGTGTGTCGGTAAAGCGCTCACTGGAGGTTACATGACCCTCTCAGCGACCCTAGCTAGCAAACACGTCGCAGATACCGTTTGTGGCGGTGATGCAGGGTGTTTTATGCACGGCCCAACCTTTATGGGCAACCCGCTCGCCTGTGCTGTTGCCACCGCAAGTTTGGAGTTGGTTGAGCAAGGTAATTGGCAGCAACAAACCCAACAAATTGAAACGCTGTTTTCCGAGCTGCTGCCAAAACTTGAAACATACGACTTGGTGAAAAGCACCCGTTGGCTAGGTGCTATTGGCGTTGTGGAAACGCATCGCCCAGTAAATATGGAAACCATCCAAGCTCTCTTTGTTGAGCACGGTGTTTGGATTCGTCCATTTGGCAAACTGATTTATATGATGCCACCGTTTATCAGCAAACCAGACGAAATTGAAAAGTTGGTTAATGCGATTGATGCTGCTTTGCAACGCGAAGATTGCTTCGCTTAATTCGTTCTCGGTTAACGCAGGACACTGTGACAAAGAGACAAATAAGAACGGTTTGAATTGCTACTCAAACCGTTTTCTTGTCATTGACTCAAGGAAAGCTATCGAAGTTGACTGTCTTTACTCGCTCGTCGATTGAACAGTGCTTGGCGTTGCGACACCAATTCGATCGTTGACTGGCATTCGATACAAAGACGAACGCCTTTCATTGCTGTTCGACGCGCTTCTGGAATTTCATCTCCGCACTCATCACAATAGTGGGCGCTTTCTCCCTGCTTAATATTGCCTCGAACACGGGAAATTTCATCGTCGATGGTATGTTGAATCTGTTGGCTGACACTATCGTCATTTGCCCACCCTACGGCCATAAGCCCTCCTCGTTACTTGAATGAGAAAATCTACTTACCGTGGTAAGGTGGATGATTATATCGATTACAAATAACAAGATAATTAGGGTAAATTCGAAAACACTATTACGCTTTGGTAATAATCTTGTACTGAATTAATTAGTCGGACGTCTTTTGGAAAAGTGATGTCAGGTTACTCGTACTTCCTTCCTCACACTCAAAATACTGAGTTTGACCTGACTGCCTTAAAGTAATACTGAGTACTTTCTCCACCTCATTAAACTCTTCGCTAAAGTACTCACTGATTAATATGTCACGTTCACCAATACTAAATTCTAATGACTTCTCATCTGCTAACGCTCGATGATAATGTTCGACACGATAATCTCGATGTTTTATCTGCTGTAAAACTGGGCTTTTATTTGCAATGGACTTATTAAAGATAAGCTCGCCTTTGCCTTGCTCTATAAAAATACTAAAGTTCATAGTTTGGTTTACTGAACATTCAAAGACCTTTCTAGGCAAGATGTCAGCGATAGCAAATGTGCTCATCATAGCAACACCGCCCCCCCAAACGACCACCAATCGTTTCATTACCATTCAGCCAACACAGTAAATAGCGCTTGCTCAGACATGCGGGTTAATACATATCCATGTGAAGATGAATAAGAGCCACTGAGTACACTATTCTCTTTTTTAACAACCATATCTTCGATGCCGTCAGCGTTGTAATCCCCTTTTGCCACAACAGTAATGACTTGAAAACCATCGGTCGCGTCGAAGTACTCTGCTTTTACTTCACTGATGACCTGAGTTCTTTGGATATGGTCTGCCTCATCCCACGTTGATAGTGTCTTTGCTTTCTCTGCACTTTCGTCAGAAATAACAAAAGCAAGTACACTTGGCGCAAATTTAGGAAAGCTATCATCTAGCTTAAAGTCCGATATAAACGAACGTTCAGAGGCAATGAGCTTTGCTATCTCGCTCCAAGTTTGGCACTGCGTTAAATACGCTTTAAACGCGCCGTATTCATAAACTTTTGCCGCAGTAAAACCCATAACATATGCAGTTGCTAAGTCATGGCAATTAGATACCAATTTTTCTTCATCAGACGCACGTCTCAATTCAAGTTCATAGCCCCAATCGAGCGAGTTACGAAGTTGCATATTTTCTTTGGAAGGTTGCGCGATTTCTCGCGCGAAAAAGAGATTGGCTCGCTTACTGTCTAGGTATTGAGGCTGTATCCGTTCACTTGCGATAACACCATTGTTAACAGTCAAGGTAAGAGCAAAAGTGACGAGCAATGAAAGGTGAGGGTTTGGCATAACATTTAATATCAATGGGTGAAAGCTCGTTAGCTTGTCACGTTGGAAATCGTTTAGAAAAATATCATTTATCTCGCAATGCTAGATTCTGGGCGGACCCTACATTCTTAATGGTATGAGTTACAAAGCTGAGTATCTTCACTCGGCGCAGATAACAAAAAACCCAGCACTAAGGCTGGGTTTTGATGTTCTAGTGGTTAATGAATTAACCGATGTGCGTTGCGCCTGCCATGTACTTCTGAAGTACTGTTGGAATTGCAATGCGACCGTCTGCTTCTTGGTTGTTTTCTAGGATAGCAACCATGGTACGACCAACCGCTAGACCAGAACCATTTAGCGTGTGTACAAGCTCAGGTTTCTTCTCGCCTTTACGACGGAAACGCGCTTGCATACGACGAGCTTGGAAGTCCCACATGTTAGAACATGAAGAGATTTCACGGTAAGTTTCTTGAGCAGGAACCCACACTTCTAGGTCGTAAGTTTTACGAGCGCCGAAGCCCATGTCACCTGTACACAGAACCACTTTACGGTAAGGAAGTTCAAGAAGCTGTAGAACTTTCTCAGCATGACCGGTTAGCTCTTCTAGCGCGTTCATTGAATCTTCTGGTTTAGTGATTTGTACTAGCTCAACTTTGTCGAACTGGTGCATACGAATCAGACCACGAGTATCACGACCGTAAGAACCGGCTTCAGAACGGAAACATGGTGTGTGAGCCGTCATCTTAAGTGGTAGATCCGCTTCGTCAGAAATCGTGTCACGAACTAGGTTCGTTACTGGCACTTCTGCAGTAGGGATTAGAGACAGTTTACGTGGCTCTTCGTCGTTTACTTTTTCTACTAGCGGCTCAGTGTGGAAAAGATCTTTACCAAACTTAGGAAGCTGACCAGTACCGAATAGGCTGTCAGAGTTTACTAGGTAAGGTACGTACATTTCAGTGTAGCCGTGTTCTTCTGTGTGAAGATCCAGCATGAACTGAGCGATTGCACGGTGTAGACGAGCAAATTGACCTTTCATCACGATGAAACGTGCGCCAGTAATCTTAACTGCACTTGCGAAGTCTAGACCGTCACCCATTTCGCCTAGGTCAACGTGATCTTTCAGTTCGAAGTCGTAAGATTTTGGCTCACCCCAACGAGAGATTTCTACGTTATCGTTCTCATCTTTGCCATCTGGCACTTCATCTGCTGGGATATTTGGTACAGAAAGCGTGAATTCGTCTAGCTGAGCCATTACTTGCTCAAGTTCAACTTTCTTCGCATCAAGATCGCTACCTAGTGTACCGATTTGTTTCTTGATCTCTTCTGCGCCTTCTTTGTCACCAGCCGCCATTTTTTGGCCGATTTGTTTGGAGATGGAGTTACGCGTGGATTGTAAATTTTCAACTTCTACTTGAATGGACTTACGTTGTTCTTCAAGTTTACGAATAGTCTCTACGTCTAGCTTAAAGCCACGACGCGCCAGTTTAGCAGCTGTTTCATCCAGCTCTGTACGAAGTAATTTAGAATCCAGCATTGTTAATCCTATGCTTTTTGTTGTGAAATCACGCGCACTTTCCAAGGCGTACGCGTTAAAAAAATTTACGCAATAAATGTATCCAAAAACGCCTACTTTTCATAGCGCTTTTGTGGGCTATTTGCGTCTAAAGTAGCCAAGTAATCTAACTTTTCGCCGATTTTGGTCTCTAGACCACGATTTGTCGGCTGATAGTACTTACGATCACCCATTTCAGGCGGCAAATATTGTTCACCTGCGGCATAGGCTCCTGGCTCATCGTGAGCATAACGATATTCTGCACCGTAACCCATGTCTTTCATCAAACTCGTTGGCGCATTTCGAAGGTGATGCGGCACTTCATATTCAGGCAAGTTATGAGCATCTGTGAGCGCTTGCTTCCACGCCACATAGACGGCATTACTTTTTGGTGCGCACGCTAAGTAAACTATCGCCTGTGCAATCGCACGTTCACCTTCTGCCGGACCAACACGGGTAAAACAGTCCCAAGCAGATAAGGCTACTTGCATTGCGCGAGGATCTGCGTTGCCTACGTCTTCAGAGGCAATAGCCAGCAGGCGGCGTGCGATGTACAAAGGGTCACAACCCGCAGCCATCATACGCGCAGCCCAATAGAGCGCAGCATCAGGGTTTGAGCCACGAATGGATTTGTGGACCGCAGAGA
Organism: Vibrio sp. SSH13-20; assembly: GCF_040104475.1. Taxonomy (NCBI): domain Bacteria; kingdom Pseudomonadati; phylum Pseudomonadota; class Gammaproteobacteria; order Vibrionales; family Vibrionaceae; genus Vibrio; species Vibrio sp. SSH13-20. The sequence goes on along the minus strand of NZ_JBECOU010000006.1, from coordinate 37,346 downwards.
TTAAGTCGTACCAAATATCGCCTTTGTTATCAAAGCGAGAGACCTTTTCTCCTGCTACTTCCGCAAGTAACTTCAGAGTGATCTCTTTTTCGCCCTGCGCATTATCCTCAGCCATATCATAGAGCAGCTCAAGGTAATTGAGGGACATGCGAGCATCACCGTTTACCAGTTCAGCTAAGCGATCTAATACGTTATCGGCGAAATGTGCTGGTGTATTCCCCAACCCACGCTCTTTATCGCTAATGGCTTGGTTCAACGCTAATGAGATTTCTTCTTTATCTAAAGAAGTCAGCTTGTACACACGTGCACGTGACAGCAATGCGTTGTTTAGCTCAAACGATGGATTTTCTGTGGTCGCGCCGATAAAAGTAACGGTTCCATCTTCAATATGAGGTAAAAACGCATCCTGTTGAGATTTATTGAAGCGGTGCACCTCATCCACAAACAAGATGGTACGGCGACCCGCCATTTTATTCTCACGCGCTTTCTCGATTGCAGCACGGATTTCTTTCACACCAGACGTCACCGCAGACACACGCTCTACTTCTGCGTTGGCATAGTTTGCAGCAACTTCCGCTAATGTCGTTTTGCCAGTGCCTGGTGGTCCCCACAAGATCATCGAGTGAATATGACCCGCCTCTAACGCGCGACGTAAAGGCTTACCAGGACCTAAAATGTGCTGCTGTCCGATGTATTGTTCGATCGTTTCCGGTCTCATACGAGCAGCAAGGGGACGAAAATCTTCGTCCCCCGAGAAATCTAATGTGTAATTGCTCACTACCAATTAATTCCTTTGATCATCCACTTCCACGCCATCTGGGATTGTGAAGGTGAATCTGTCTGCTTTTGGTTTGCCAAGCTTCACGTTGCTAAAGCTGAACAGCCCCTTCTGACCATCTTGCTCAACTACGTTAAAGCCTTTCACCACACCTTTTGCATCAATATTAATCTGGAATTGACCTTGTGTGGAGTCTACTGCGGTAGGAATGAGGGTGAACTCGTCCCCTTTTTGAGAAATCTTGTAGTTATCCCAATCACTTGCGCGATTACGCGTTAGCAAAACAAATGGCGTTTGCTCTGTTGCTTGCTCTTGCCAGTAGATGCTGACTTGTTCAATGAATGGGCTGTAGTACCACAGTGTTTTACCATCAGAGACCAGCAAGTTTTCGTCAGGGAATGTCGTGCTCCAGCGAAACAGGCTTGGACGAGCAATTTCAACCGTACCTTCCCCTTCCATGACTGTTTCACCTTCTGGGCTGATTACTTGCTGTGAGAAATCCGCACTGAAGCCATCATTCATAGACAGGCGTTTGTTTAATTCATCTTTAGGAGACGCGGCATGTGCAGTAGAGAAGAGAGAAAAGCTTAAAACAAGCGCAGAGAAAAGTTTCGCTGAAAATAGTTTTTTCATTCAGATACCTATTGTTAGAACCACTCACCTCAGTTGGACTGAGGTGAGTAACACAAGTTCATTAATCTTTTGGTGGCGCAGGAGCCAGTACTTCACGGTTACCGTTATGACCCGGAGCACTTACGATGCCTTGCGCTTCAAGCTGCTCAACAATTCGAGCCGCTCGGTTGTAACCAATCTTGAATCGACGTTGTACGCCAGAAACCGACCCACGACGAGATTGAACCACATGCTCTACGACTTGATCGAACAATGGGTCCACTTCTTCATCCGATTCCATCTGTTCACCCGGAAGCAGACTTTCTGGACCTTGGTCACCACTGATGATTTCGTCGATGTAATTAGGCTTACCACGCGCTTTCCAGTTGTTAACAACAGCGTGAACATCATCATCCGACGCAAACGCACCGTGAACACGGATTGTATGGCTTGAACCCGGAGGTAGGTAAAGCATGTCACCCATACCGAGTAGTGATTCTGCACCGCCTTGGTCAAGAATCGTGCGCGAGTCAGTCTTAGTAGATACTGTAAATGCCACACGCGTTGGAATGTTCGCTTTAATCAGACCGGTAATAACGTCAACCGATGGGCGCTGCGTCGCAAGGATCAAGTGAATACCAGCCGCACGCGCTTTCTGTGCCAAACGAGCAATCAGTTCTTCAACCTTCTTACCTACCACCATCATTAGGTCGGCAAATTCGTCGACAACCACAACGATGTAAGGCAGTTTCTCTAGCAACGGTGGCTCAGTGTCCATGCTGTCGCCTTCTTGCCAGAATGGGTCATGAATTGGATGACCCGCTTCTGCTGCCATCTTCAACTTCTCGTTGAAGCCTTTGACATTACGGACGCCCAATGCCGACATTAGTTTATAACGACGTTCCATCTCGCCTACACACCAACGTAGCGCGTTAGACGCGTCTTTCATGTCCGTTACAACTTCAGAAAGAAGATGAGGGATACCTTCGTAGATTGAAAGTTCCAACATTTTCGGGTCGATCATGATGAAACGCAGATCTTCAGGCGATGCTTTATACAGCATACTCAAGATCATGACGTTCACACCCACCGACTTACCAGAACCAGTCGTACCCGCAACTAACACGTGAGGCATCTTCGCAATATCAGCAATAACCGCTTCACCAGCAATATCTTGACCAAGAACGACTGTTGTCGGCGAGGTTGCTTGTTCAAATTGAGGACTGTTGATTACATCAGACAGGAACACGGTTTGGCGGCTCATATTAGGCAACTCTAGACCTACATACGGTTTGCCTGGAATAACTTCGACAACACGTACTGCCATTGCTGACAATGCACGAGCCAAGTCCATAGACAAACCTGAAATACGGCTCACTTTTACGCCTGGAGCCAAATCAAGCTCGAATCGAGTAATAACAGGACCTGGGTAAATACCGACTACATCAGCTTTAATCTTGTAATCTGCAAGTTTGGTTTCAACCAAACGAGCCACCTCCTCCAAAGCGTCACGGTCGATAAAGTTGTCGCGTTTCTCTGGGTGGTAAAGCAATTCTAGCGTTGGCAATGGCTCTGCTGGTACTGGCAAGTTTTGCTCTTGTTGTACCAAGAATGGGTTTTGCTGAGCAGCCACTTTCGCTTGAGCGCTCGAAACCAAGTTTTGGAACGCCGCTACGTCTTGGTCACCTTCTTGAACCTCTTCTACCTCGACATCTTGAGGCGCTGGTGCTGTCGGCTGAGGCGCAGCTTGGTGCTGCATAGGTTGTTCTTGTACAGCCTGCGGTTGTACAGGCTGAGAAGCAGGTTGTTGCGGCTCAACATGTGTAGGCTGAGCTTGCTGTACAGGTTGCTGCGCTTGGTAATCATCTTCTTCATCCAAGACATCAAAGTTCGAAATCGTTGGCTCGATGTGCTGGCTTGGCTCTGTTTGTTCTGCAATGTTATCCAAAGCTGCAGCGTTAATTACAAGCTCTTCGTGTAAAGATTGCTCTGTAGTTGGCTGTTCGATTGGCGCGTGAACCAGTGCTTGTTCTTGAACAACTTGGGGCTGTTGAGCCTGATCTGCTTCAAACTGAGCATACTCATCGTAGCTTGGCTCATTCTCGACCTGTTCAAAGACAGTTGGTTCAGGTGCCACAAACGGTTCTTGTTGCGCTTGTTGATGATCAACTTGCTGTGGAGCTGGTTCTTGAGCAACGGACTGTGGCGCTTCAGGCTGAGCCACAATAGGTGCAACCACTGGCTCTTGGGCTTGTGATACTTGAACTTGTGGCGTTTCATCAGCCCAGTCGTCAGCTTGTTGCGCTGCCGCTTCTAGCTCCTCAATGGTGACATTCAGTTGCTTAGTACGCTCAACCGTCGGATCCACGTTGTCTGTGTTCACTGCTCGAACAGGCTCAACTGATTGAGGTTGAGCTTGCTCTTGAGCCTGATGCTGAACTTGAGATTGTAGTGGCGCTGCATTCACAACCGCTGGTTGAGACGTTGGCTGCGCTATAGGTTGTGTCGTAAACTGCTGTTTCGGTTGTTCCGCTGCAGATTGAGGCATGTAGATCGGGTATTCATGTGCAGGCGCCTCTTCTTTCGGCTCTTCTACATCATAAGCCGTAAGGTGCGGCAGAGGTTCATCTTCAAGGTCATCTTGACCGCACTTACTCACGACTCGATCCTCAGCTAACTCGTCTAATTGAGGCTCTAACGTTTCTTGCTCAGTACCACGGGCTTTATTAGTAACAGCAGCAACTAAGCCAAGCGCACGGTCACCTAACCATTCGACAATCTTCAGCCAAGAAATACCGGTAAACAGAGTAAAGCCGGCTCCCCATAGGAAAAGAAGCACAAGCGTTGTACCCAACACATTCAGTGTAGGTAAGGATAGACTGGTTAGTACGTCACCAACGACACCACCAGATGAGAAATACCAAATGTCGTCAAAGTTAATATCAGCAAGACCACAACTGGTAAGAATGAGGATAACTAACCCAAGTAGACGAGTACCCCACAACATAAGGTCGATAGGATCGTCTTCAGAACGCTTACGGCAAATCACCCATGCTCCTGCTGTCAACAGGAATGGCAGTGGGTACGCAAGGGAACCAAAGGTAAAGAATAGCGTGTCGGCTAACCAAGCGCCGAACAAGCCACCAGCGTTATTGATCTCTCCCCCCCAAGCAGTTTGGGACCAAGACGGATCAGCCGGGCTAAAGGTAAATAGTGCAACAGCCAACAATACCGAGCTAAGAACGCCAACGATAAAGCAGCACTCTTTTAAGCGTTGGAAGCCATTTAGACGTGAAGACTGAGGCTCTTCACTGGTTTTGATAATGGTTTCGACTTTCTTTGCGTTCTCTTTGAACATAAATCAACTTGAATATGGAAATGAATTAGGAATAAGCAAAACATTCCGAGCGGCACAAAGCCGCTCGGTAAATTGATTTAACCATATCAAAGAGAAAAACCCAATTACTCTATGGAGAAAGCGGAAGCATTTACCGCTTTCTTTGCAAGAATTTAACGAGTTTTAATCACAAGCTGGTTAGTTTGCTTCACTTCTTCCATAACGACGTACGTACGAGTGTCATTTACGCCAGGAAGACGTAGTAACGTATCGCCTAGTAGTCGACGGTAAGCACCCATATCAGATACACGGGTCTTTAGAAGATAGTCGAAATCACCTGATACAAGATGACACTCTTGGATGTCGTCTAGTTTTTGAACAGCTGCGTTAAACTGCTCGAACACATCTGGTGCACCACGGTTCAACGTAATTTCTACGAATACCAATAGTGATGCATCGAGAAACTGCGGGTTTAATAGCGCAGTGTACCCTGTGATGTAACCTTGACGCTCTAAGCGACGCACACGCTCCAAACACGGCGTTGGAGAAAGTCCTACACGTTTTGAAAGTTCAACGTTCGAAATACGACCGTCTTTCTGCAGTTCATTAAGAATGTTGCGGTCGATACGGTCTAGTTCCTTGGACGGCTTCTTATAGTTGTCTGCCATTTTTTATTCCACCTTATTACTTCCTTGCAAAAAAATATACTACAACTTTTTAATATTTGGTGCCAAATATTACAAATCAACATCTATACTAGATATTAATTCGACAATAACACCCTACAAACAGTTAATACAACCATTTTAGAAAGAGGACACAGGATGATCATTGGCGTACCTAAGGAAATCAAGAACCACGAATACCGTGTGGGTATGATCCCAGCTAGCGTGAGAGAGCTAATCTCACATGGTCACCAAGTTTTGGTTGAGACCAATGCAGGTGCCGGCATTGGTTTTTCAGACGATGATTACATCGCTGTAGGCGCATCCATTCTTCCTACTGCTACAGACGTGTTTGCGAAAGCAGATATGATTGTAAAAGTAAAAGAACCCCAAGCTGTCGAGAGAGCAATGCTCCGCGAAGGGCAGATTTTATTTACTTATTTACACCTAGCACCAGATTTTCCACAAACTGAAGAGCTAATCAAGAGCAAAGCTGTCTGTATAGCGTATGAGACTGTAACAGATAATATGGGTCGTTTGCCACTGTTAGCACCAATGTCAGAAGTGGCAGGTCGGATGTCTATTCAAGCAGGTGCGCAAACGTTGGAAAAATCGCACGGCGGTCGCGGTCTACTACTAGGTGGCGTACCTGGTGTTGAGCCTGCGAAAGTTGTTGTCGTTGGCGGCGGTGTAGTTGGCGCGAACGCAGCTCGTATGGCTGTTGGTCTTCGTGCAGACGTAACTATCCTAGACCGTAACGTAGATACTCTACGTAAACTAGACGAAGAATTCCAAGGTCGCGCTAAAGTGGTTTATTCTACTGAAGACGCTATCGAGAAGCATGTTCTAGAAGCAGACCTAGTGATCGGCGCGGTTCTAATCCCTGGTGCAGCAGCACCGAAACTGGTAACAAAAGAGCACATCGCTAAGATGAAGCCAGGTGCGGCGGTTGTTGACGTAGCCATCGACCAAGGTGGTTGTTTCGAAACTTCTCACGCAACAACACACGCAGACCCAACTTACATCGTTGACGAAGTCGTTCACTACTGTGTAGCAAACATGCCAGGTGCAGTTGCTCGTACTTCAACATTCGCGCTGAACAACGCAACGCTTCCATACATCGTGAAGCTAGCAAACAAAGGCTACCGTGAAGCGCTTCTTGAAGACAAAGGTTTCCTTGAAGGTCTAAACGTTATCCACGGTAAAGTGACTTGCAAAGAAGTTGCTGAGAGCTTTGACCTAGAATACGTTGAACCAGCGCAAGCTATCGCAATGTTCAACTAATGACAAAATAACGCACAAATTGTCACGTTTTGTTTACAAAAGCCCACATTAAAGTGGGCTTTTTTGCATAGAGCATTTAATTATAAAAAATAACTAAACCTTATAAGCGCAAATTAAAATGTTTCGAGGTGTGACTGATTTAGCGCAAAACTCTGCCAATCTAACACGATAACCACGTTCTTCAAGATAAAGTACTTTGTCCAAAGCAAGCCAAATCTCCAACGGTCGTTGAAACATCAACTGAACCAAGCTCAAACGCTCCATTTGCCAAAAGCGCTTCTCGCCTAACTTTTCGAAATGTTCGAAGTCGATTTGGCCAGAGAGATCGATACCTTTCTGGTCCGCAGCCCAGCGACACAAAGATTCAAATCCTTCACTTAATTGCGACTTACGCACACTTGGAACTGGTTGGTACTCTTCCATGCCCAACACTTGTCGTGTGATCAAATCAAACCCAAGACGAAACACCATTTCCTGCTGACGATGACGTCGCACACGTTCTCCGCCCGTTACTGTTTGTTGTAACGGAATACGCAGTTCTTGCTTAGACAATGAGAGAGAAGAAGCCCTGCCCTGCGTCGACATCGGCTGATACTGCTCAGACTGAATCAGATGGTAACAACAAGGTGAGATTGTCATCGCAGCAATCCCATTCTCGCTTCCATACTGCATTAAGCGAACATGGAGATCACCACAAGCATGAAGTGCTACCGCGTGTTGCGTCGGTTTAAACACCGCTCTCGTTTTGCTATCGAACGCATCACCTTGAATAAACGTCATCTTCCAATGGTGTTCATTCGCTGCTTGTTGCCCCGAATCACACAGCGCTTGCTGGTATTCAAAACTAGTAACAGGTTGATCGGTTTGCGTTGTCAGGATTCGTCCCAAATACCCTTTACCTGAACACCACTCTAGCCATTCTTCACCGTGATGATGTTGAATCGCCGCTTCGCCCATCGAGCTAATTTGCTCTAACTTACGACCGGGGATGCCGTTATCTAAACCACGGACAAGTTCCAAACCCTTTAAATCTAGTGGCTCTAAAAAAGTAAGTTCTGCGAGTTGTTCAAGTTCAAGCAAAAACGGACTGAGTGCTTTTAGCGCAAGTTCTGGTTCCGCTTTATATTCTTCGATTTGAGAGGGACTAAGAGACGCTAACCATTGGCACAACTGAGGGTGTTGCTCTTGCCAAGGTAACGATACGTGAACGCTGCTTTTAAATGGCTCGAATCGCCACAAAGATTGGTTTTCGATTAAGCAGTCATTAATAAATTGAAATTGCGTTTTCATAGCTCCCCCTACAACGAGCGCATTGTAGAGGGAATCGAAACATCAATGAAGTGTTATCTAACCGGAAGCTCGATGTCTTTAAACATCTCTTCAATTTCCGAGTTCGATTTCAGAGAAATCGCTTGTTCAACTACCGGACGAGTCAAGTGCGGTGCAAAACGCTCCATAAAGTCGAACATGTAAGAACGTAGGAAGGTACCGCGACGGAAACCGATGCTTGTCGTACTCGCACCAAACAAGTGGCTTGCATCAATCGCAACCAAATCGCTGTCTTGGTCTTCATCAACCGCCATACTTGCAATCACACCGACTCCAATGCCCATACGAACGTAAGTTTTAATCACGTCAGCATCTGTCGCAGTGAACACAACGCGCGGCGTCAAACCTTCGCGGTTAAATGCCGTATCCAGTTCAGAGCGACCAGTAAAGCCGAACACGTAAGTCACCAATGGGTAAGCTGCTAAATCGTGAATGGTTACCGTGTCTTTCTTCGCCAATGGATGTTCTTTTGGTACCACGATCGAACGATTCCAGTGGTAACAAGGCAGCATAATGGCATCTTGGTAAAGGTGAAGAGCTTCTGTCGCAATCGCGAAATTGGCCGTACCTTTCGCAATCGCTTCAGACATTTGCGAAGGCGTACCTTGGTGCATGTGCAACGACACTTTCGGGTAACGTGCCGTAAAGCCTTTGATCACGTCAGGAAGTGCGTAACGTGCTTGGGTGTGAGTGGTAGAAATGTTCAACGTACCCATTTCAGGGTGAGTATGTTCACCAGCAACCGCCTTAATGCTTTCAACCCGCGCCAGAATCTCTTGAGAAATTCGCACGATTTCTTCACCAGCGGGTGTCACCTGCGTTAAGTGTTTACCACTTCGTTCAAAGATCTGAATACCCAATTCATCTTCCAGCAAACGAACTTGCTTACTGATACCAGGCTGAGAGGTATATAGGCTCTCTGCCGTCGCAGAAACATTCAGATTATGGTTCACAACCTCAACAATGTACTTCAGTTGTTGCAGCTTCATCGTAATCCCTTACTCATTGATTGAGATAATAACGTCATACTTATCTTGTCTACTCGCCCGAGTAGATATAATGATTAGTTATAACGTGTTAGCAACTAAATGAACAGTAATTTCTAACTTATAGCTCAAACTCATAGCGAATCGAACTCCTTGATTAAATATGCATAGAGTTGAATTTTAAAAATTCGCTTTTTCTTACAGCTCACCGCATTCCGTGCTTAATTACGTCGGAAAACGTGTTTGGGGCAAAATAATCAAACAAATAGGGTGCCGAGAAAGATAAGATTCATGTATTCTTGAACGCTAGCCATACAAAAGTAAAAAAAGCAGACGCAAAGATATGAATACTGGTTTAATAATCGCTTTGGTAGTCATCCTACTGGTACTGATCCTTGGCTATAACATCATGTTGCAGTACAAGGTCAAAGTAGAGACAGCGAAAAGACAAGAGTCTGCTCGCTACGTGGCACTGATTGACGGTACAGAAGAGCTGATTGGACATGCTCATCATATTCCTTTCAGCAAGGACTTACTGTTATGTCTTAATAATCGCATTCTTGATGCGCTTGAAAGCATGCGTGACCTCGATCCGAAGAACAAACAACTTGTTCAGCGCGTCGAGAACATGAAACAGCAGATTGCCCAACTGAATGAGAGCAATCAAAGCGGCGAAAGCACGACGTTTAAAATGCCAAGCAGCGACAAGCAAGCTATCTTGATGCTGAAACTGGTAAAACGCCTGCGTGACACCGTTCGTAACGAGCACAACAAAGGTCGACTCGATACACAAACTTATGTGACTGAAAACGCGCGTCTGGAAACCATGCAGATTCGTATTAACATCGAAAACGTCATTAAGCGTGCAAACGATTCGATTGCTCGTGGTCAGCCTGGTACCGCTCTGCAATTGCTTCGCAAAGGTATTGATGCTCTGAGCACAAAAAATGATGCTTATTCAGTTCAAGCAAAACAAAAGCTTGAAGAAATGCTTGGTGATCTTGATAAGAAACGCCAGGACAAGAACGACGCAGAAATGCAGCAAATTGCCGATAAAGAGCGTGACAGTGATATGGATGCGCTCTTCGGTGAAAAGAAAAAGTGGTAAACTCTCCACAAGCTTTCCGCCCTATCTGATTAAAGGCTGCGTTTGCAGCCTTTTTTGTGTCTTATTACTCTGAAAATGACACAGGCTGGATAACCCAAATTTGAATGTAAAGTGCTAAAAATTAAAATGATGAATCTCGACGCCTATCAGGATCTTCTTGCTCCAATTAATCAATTCTTGCAGTGCAGCACCCCAGATGAGTGGGTTGAGGAAGCAAAGAAGCCAGAAAACCTTCAAACCATTTTATTAGACCATCTACTGTGTGAGCTTAAAGCGGGTCAGTCTGCGATGTTCTTGATCCGTAAATACGCCGTAGACAAAGCAAGTTCACACGCCCTGCTCGACTGGTTTAAACCCTACGAAGATTTCGCTTACCGCAAAACGGGGTCATTAGAGACACTAAAAGGTAAGAGCAATATTTCTAAAGCCATCATCGCTAAGTCTGATTCACCATACAGTCAGGATCTGATCGATAAGATGGTTCTGCTGATCAAAGAAGAGTTGCACCACTTCTACCAAGTGCTCGAAATCATGGAAAGCCGTGGCATTGAGTACCAGAACATTCCAGCAAGCCGCTACGCAAAAACCTTAATTTCACACATGAAAACGCATGAACCAGAAACCTTGATTGATAAGCTCATCATCGGTGCTTACATCGAAGCGCGTTCGTGTGAGCGTTTCGCTAAACTGGCTCCGCATATGGATGAAGATATTGCCAAGTTTTATGTTTCTCTGCTGCGTTCAGAAGCGCGTCATTATCAGGATTATTTGATTCTGGCAGAGCAAATCGCGGGTAAAGATATTAGCGAGCGTGTGGCAGAGTTTGGTCGTATCGAAGCCGAGCTGATTTCAACTCCAGACGACGATTTTAAGTTTCACAGTGGTGTGCCTGTACTAGCAGCTTAAGTTGCGAACCTGAAGTAAATAGCAAAAAGCCGGACATCACATCCGGCTTTTCTGTATCTGGTTCGGCACTTGCTGTAACTCAGTGTTCCATAGACATTCCCGACAGCGCCCTTTCGTCGCTTTTGGGAATGACATTATGTTGCGTTAGCAATTCTAACGTCGTCATCCTCACAGTGAGGGACGAGCGAGTTGGGGAGCTCTTTTACTCGCCAACTAAGAACGTGCGCTCAGCTCCATACGTTGTAAATTCGCATCAATGGTTTGATCGCCTTTCAGCCTTTCCCACAGCTGCCCTAACAGATCTAAGCTTCGCTCACTTGGGTAACGTTGTGTCGATTCCAACAACTGCCATTCCCCGCTTTGGCTCTTCTCGGCGAAAACAAACTCAAAGGAAAGGTTGTTAGACATACCTAATCGTAAATCAGTCACAATCAATGCATCATTCTCTACACGGTAGTTAAGGTAGTTGTGTGAAAACGCCTGAAGCCCTTTTAACGTATCCGGTTTGTCCTCTAGTGGCCAACTGCCTAGAGGATGTGAGACAAAATCAATGCGTTCGCTATTGTCGAAAACTGATGCCAATCCTTCCCAATATTTACCATCATCCATCACGACCACACGCCAAAGCAGAGTATTAAATGGTGTCGGTGTAATCAGCACCTGTTGATTTGGTAGGCTCTGCGTCATTAAGTTTTGCTCCACTCGGGAAGCAATGATCTGCTGTGAAGCGTAACCCCACCCCAGATAAAGTGTCGAGATCAGCACAACCGTTTGGCACCACTGTCCACCACGCGATTTAGAAAACAGAGCGACACCAATTGCGACCAGTAGAGGTAAGGTGTAAAGCGGATCAATGATGAAGACGTTCCGTAGCTCAAAATAGCCCTCAAAAGGCCATATTAACTGGGTGCCGTAGGTTGTCATCGCATCCAATAAAGTGTGCGTAACCAAAACACTCACAGTCAGAAAAAATACTCGAGACAACGTCCAGAATGTGTCTGGTCTCCATCGACAGTACAGCCAAGAAATCAGCAACGCGAAAGGAGGTAAAACAAGTAAAGAGTGAGAGAATCCACGGTGCTTAATCGTATTTTGGACTGCATCACCATAATCAAGGATCACATCTAGGTCAGGCAAGGTTCCGAGCGCTGCGCCCGTTAATAACACTTTCGCATTGCAGCGTTTGCCGGCTATTGCACCTGCAACCGTTGCCCCTAATGCTGCTTGAGTAATTGAGTCCATACTGGCTATCTAAACCTATTCATGACAAAGATTGATTAAGCCGCAAACTAAAACGCATTCCGATAGGAGTCAAACAACTCGCCTTATTTCACTCTCTTATTTACTTACTTTTACACAATATACCCAAGTGACTTCAAGATGCAGGATTCAGAGCGTTGTCATTGATTCTCTGTTTTTACCGAAAGCAAGCAAGGAAAACAACGTAGCGTAATAGCCCGCTCTTTCCAAGTTGTTTGACGCAGCAATCGGGTCAATGACACGCTCCCAAAGGGCGAGTTGACTGGGCTTGTATACTTTGTTGTCGATTCTTGATTTAGACCCGCTAGACCTTTAAATCGCCGCCGCGTCTACAAACCCAGTCATTCTCGCTGAACCGAGCATCTCGAGGTTACTTGGGTATAGAAGTCGATCAAATGTCGAGACAGGATTGAGCATCACCTTAGGCTAGTTCGGCACCTCAGTGCTGGCAATCTTCTTTAACAGCGTTTCTCTTCGAAGCTCCAAGATCTCATCAATGAGTTTTTCTTTCGCATCGATACCGAAATGCTGAGCATAGTTTTTCACTTTCTCAATTTCGTCTGGCTGGAGACGGTAGACCTCTTTCTTTAAAAGAACTTCTGCTTCGCTTTTGATACAGCCTTGGTGTTGAAGCAACTTAATGATGATTTCATCCGTTGGGTTTACAGCTTTTACCATGATTCTCTAATCTTCAGGTTGAGTGTTGAGCCATTTAGCTCGCTCATTTAAGTCGCACAACTTATAGCCCAAACATGACAAATTTATTGCAGCATCACGTCATAAAATAGCAAAACATGATTTACCGCACATTGGTTTAAATGATTGTTTTTAATCATCATAACTAGACAATCGATATAGCTAGACAAGCAATGTCAGCTGCTCGTAGAGGATATAAAGAGATATCGATAGTAAGAGAAGCAGACAAAGTAAACGTACATCGCAGAACCACTCACCTACTCTGCCGAAGAAATATAAAAGCTCAGAATCTTGATACGAAAAAGCCGGACAACTACGTCCGGCTTTGGCTTAAATTAAAGTGACTAGATCGCTAAATCGCCGCCGCGTCTACAAACCAAGTAAATCTCACTGAACCTAGCATCTCAAGGTTACTTGGGTATAGTTCAGTAAAAATATACCAGCATCTCGACATCATCCCCTTGCTGCTTAGCATTTAATGAGAAATGCAAGTAACCAGCTTCGGTAACTGGAATTTGCAGATATTCATTGCTGCCCCAGTAATTTGATGCATATTCGTGCTGTTCTACTGTCGGCCAGTACGCTCGGCTAGCGTAGAGGTCAACATTGCCATTTTCGTCATTGTTGTTTTTATCACTTAACCATACGCGAACTTCTTTTACGCCTTGCGGAACATATACCGCAGCGTAACGTTGTTGATGCACGGTTAAGGTCTTTGCCTGGCCAGATTCCAACACTACAGGCGCCAAATCATCTTGTTCTTGTGTTGGGGGTGTTTGTGTTTCTGTCTCTAACGTCGCAACCAGAGTCACAGCATTAAATTCAGTACGACCAGCAATGCTGATGTAGTATCGACCAGGTTTAATGTAGCCAGAAGGTTCGGTCTCAAAAGTGACGACCTCATTGCTACCATCTGCGTACTGGCTGAATTCAAAATCGTAGTAATGCGCTTCTTTCTCAAAGCTCATGTAAAGGTCTGCATCACCTTGATTCTCACCTTGCAACGCGACTTCAAAGTGTGTGCTCTTCTCTGGAACGTCAACATAGAACAATTGCTCACTGTATGCTTCCCCACTAATTACCACGCTTTGGTTGGTCGCTAGCGCCGTGACTTGATCAGAAGGGTCTGTCGGCTCGTCTGGCTTGGTATCTGGATTTGGGTCTGGCTGCTCTGGTTGGTTAGCAACAGAATCTAACCAGCGGTCAAACTCGCCGTTGTATTGCTGACCTAATACCTGCACTTGCAGCGCCCATTGCTTAAACTCACCAGCACGCGAAAGCGCCAGCAGAGTGTCCACTTCCTGAGGATGCTCTTCCAACATAAAACGCACGGCTAGGTAACCCCAGCGATAAATACGGTTGGAATCATGAGAGTAAGTGGTTGCAAACACATCCGACAAACTCATCTTTCCATTGTCAATCAAACCAATCGCTGCGTCATAGCTTTGTTTGTAATGCATGTATTCAGCGAAACCTTCTAACCACCAAACAACATAGCCATGTGCCAAGTTATCGCTAAACGAACCGTATTGGTTGAATCTCGCATCCAGATAATGGGTGTACTCATGCTCTAGATTGAGAATAGAAAGCTCATCACCATTGGCGTAACGATAAGCGACAAAGCGCGCCACATTGCCGGCTTCTGATGGGTTACCTTCTAGGTACTGTCCACCATTATCAGTTGTGTTGCCAAATAAGAAAGATGAATAATCTACGTAGCTGCCATTATTAGCAAACACCGCCACTTCTACCCGTTCGTTATGGTCATCTGCCACTGGCTGATTCCCGGTATTCGCAACTTGGTGAAAGTCCGCTTCTTTGGCAGAAAGCACGCCACATGCTTCTATCGCCTGAGCTTGGGTCAGATCTTGTGAGCGAATAATTGCAGGACCATCGCACTCATGACGATTCGGTAAAACACGCGCAGCTAAATCATGTTTTGCTTGGTCTAAATCGAGACCATTCAACCCTTCCGGCGCGTAATAGCTCATCATCTCAACTGCCGCTAACCAAAGTTTGTCGTGTTTGCTACCCAACGGGTTTTGCACCATCACTTGCTGCATTACACGTAGTGCTTTTTCTTTAGTCGCTTTATCCGGACTTGCTAGCAAACGACCAGTTTCACGTATCGCGTTGTACACGAGGAAGCTAGCATCAGTATCAAGCGCCCAAGCGTTATCACGAGCAAAGGCAGCTAAGGTATCGATGTGCTGTGTGTGACTTGCCATGTAACGATAAAAATCATCCTTCGACGCATGCCCTGCCATGGCACGGAATAGATTGTTCAGCCCAGCCACCCACTGCGTATCTTTTGCCGTCTCACGATTAAAGTGACGAAGAGCAGTGAGCTGAGCATCCATGGTCAACGGTAATTGTCTTACGTTGTCGACCATTAAGGTCAAACTCTTCATCGCACCCACTTGTTCGCGACCTTGATCAAGCGCGTGTGGGTTAGCAAGAAACGCATTTATTGACTGCGCAAAGCGTTGGCTCAGAGCTTGAGAGAAATTCGGTTGCTGCGCGTTATAGCGCACATAGTAAGCAGCACGCACAAATTCACCCAAGTTTTCTAACTTACGCGCTTGCTCGGCGTCACCTCGGTAACGAGTAATTTCTTGATTTAATACAGTTTGAATGCGACTCAAGCTCGCTTCGGTGTAAATATCATTTAACGAGTCAGCAGGAGCAGAAAACCAAGAGCTGTAACAGTGATAGTCGGCAGCAGACACTGCGGAAGCAAGATCAACCGCGTGCTGAAGATCAGCAACATCACATTGTTCTTGGGCAAATGAGAAACTGGAAACACTGGCAAGCATGCAAGCTAGCGCCAAACGATGACGTGGGAATAGACGGGTATGAGACATAACAACACTCATTAATTAGTTATATATTTGAGCGGTGATTTATATTCCCCTTGCACAATTAAGTGCAATTGATGGCATAATTTTTTATGAAGTTAGTTCAGAAATATTTAAACGAAAACGTTTTACAAGATATTGATAAACTTATGAATTTAATTAAGAAAGCTCAGCAAGAATCCTCGCTGAGCTTTTTACAGGTCGCAATCAGATTTTAAACTTTAAAATAAGCCGCTTCTTGTTTGAGCTTATTAGAAAGTGCGTTCAGATTCTGGCTTGCGACGTCATTGTTTTTCATCGAGTCAATCGATTCTTTCGACATGCTGGAAATCTGATCCATCGCCACGACAAGCTCACTCACAACTTGAACTTGTTCTTCTGTGGCAGTCACAATATCACGCACTCGATCAAGGGAATCCTGCGCTTGTTTCTCAATGCTAACCAATAAATGCGTCGCCTCTTCTGTGTTCCTTTGACAACTTTCCACTTGTGGTTGCGTGCTTTCCATCGCGTTCACACTTGCGACCGTCTGGGCTTGAACCTCTTTCAGCATCTTCTCAATCTGAGTAGTGGCTTCCCCCGTACGCTTAGCGAGGTTTCTTACCTCATCAGCAACGACTGCAAAACCGCGTCCAGATTCACCCGCCCGAGCAGCTTCAATTGCAGCATTAAGTGCCAACAAGTTAGTTTGCTCAGAGATGTCACTGATCATATTCACGATGCCACCAATTTCACGCGTTTTTGTCTCAAGTGCCTTCACCTGCCCTACTGTGCCATTTACGGCTGCAGTAACGGATAACATTTGTTCTGCCACAGCAGCAATGCGTTCACGACCATCGCGAGCATTCTCTGATGTGTTAACTGAGTTTTGCTCCGATAAATTTACGATCTTGGCTATCTCATCGATACTCGCATGCATGGTTTCTAATCTGATCGCCATTTGATCCGTAAGAGACGCTTGCTGTTGAGCAGTATCAAATACCGAGCGAGAACCACGAGAGACTTCTTCGACTTGCTCTGCTAATTGCTCAGATGCGCCACGAATATTGCTGACAATCGAGCTGAGCTTTTCTGACATCAAAGACAGAGAATGCAAAATGCTGCCTTGTGCGCTGTCACTATGATCTTGGGTTAACTCACCTTCTGCCATTGTTTGAATCGCGCGTTGTGCCTCAAATGGCTCGCCACCTAGAGAGCGTCGGAAGCTACGCTCAATAACAAAACCAACTAAGATTGAAATCAGCAAAGCAATTCCACTTAGAGCAAGCATTAAGCTTTGGAAGCCACTTGCTTGCTCTCGCGCTACTGGCGTCAATTTCTGGTTCAACGTTTCTTGGTAATCAATAAACTCGTTGATCACCTTTAGCCACATCGCAAAGTTAGGGCGGACTTGCTCCAAAAGTAAATCCGTGACTGGTTTGCCGTTTTCTTTTTTAGCGATAACTTCTTGAACGAGAGGAAGTGTTTTCGCTTGGATGTCATCGATACGTTGCAATATCTCACGTTCTTTAGCGGTAAAAGGAACATCACTTGCCATCATGCTTTGCATCTGTTGTTCAGACTCGCGATAAAACGCTTCCAGACGTTTGATTTCCTCTTCAAAGGCGCGCATTTCTTCCACATTTCGCGCCATTGCAACATCTCTAATTGCAATCGCACGGTCATGGACACTACCTCGATAGTTAATGGCATAGCGCTGCTTCACAGAGTTGATATCCGTAACCTCAGATAAGGTCATATCAATAAAGTTAACTTTCTGAATTCCGACAACCGTAAGTATCGCCATAAGCGCCACTAATGTACCGAAGCCAAGCGCCAAACGGGTTCTCACTTTTAACTGAGCAAGGGACTGCATTTCGTTCTCCTGATAGCAAACGAGATAAGTGAGGCAACTTCGCTGGTTACCTCTCATTTTAATTTTGTGCGAAAGAGAACAGACCTTGTTGTTCTGACAAAAATTCCAAACTAAATGAGAATTCATCACAGGCATGTTCTATACGCTATCCCGATCACATATTTGAGTTTGAATAAGCAGTGGAATCAGAAGGTTAAGTTCAATACTTTATTATGCGAAACAGAATGGTTTGCGGGATTATTACAACCTAACCTGTCAACGTCTAATCGGTTACATCAATAAAACCGATAGGTACCATCGAACAATAAAGATAAGAAATAATTGTTGTTTAACAAGTGCTTAATAAATGTCTGATTCGGTCTCCTCATATTTTCCAATTTCCACTTGGAATCTGGATCACAACTCATCAACAAATTCGGTCAAAAGATAATCTGTCATCCATATTTAACGTGCTAGTCATATTTATAAATAAGAATTATTGCTCTAACACAACTTATGGATAAACAAGATGAAATTTACGCAGTGGAGTCTTTTGCTAAGCGGTTTAGTGGCATTACCAAGCTTGGCAGATACGGACGTATACCTCACTAATAACTCGGACCAACCGTTAACCATTCAAGTGAAGCACGAAGGCAGCGATTTACTGAAATACGGAGAGGAATGGCAGCAACATGTGCAAGTGCTTGGTCCTTGGGAAACCAAATCCGTACTCAGCTTTAACCGCTGGGAAGGTGTTAAGTCTGGTCAGAATTATCGCTTCGAGACTGTGGTGTCTAACCCGCAAGGTGAAAGCGTTACGCTTAACCAAGTCATGGAAGGTCATTGGTACAACTCGACCATTGAGTACGGTTTATCTGCAGCAGATGTGGATTTAACGCTGAAAGATGATCGTAATATTCACCGTTCTAGCACTAGTGCCTTTGGGTCTCGCCCTTCTGAATTGGCTTTTAAATCCGCAAGCACTGCGCGCTATGACGATTTGTACTACACCATTACTCCAAACAAAATCGATGAAGTCGTCGATACTGATGAACAAAATCTCAAGTTGATGACTTATAACATTTGGGCGCTGCCTGCGATTGCTTCACATATTGGTGATCGTTTTGAACTCATTCCCGATTATGTCAAAGGTTATGACGTGTTAGCACTGCAAGAAGTGTTTGCCAGTGGTCGCGATGCTTTCTTACGCGAACTCGCCAAAGAATATCCTTACCAAACTAAGATGCTGGATAAAGATGGCTTCAACATTTACGACGGTGGCGTGATCATTGTGAGCCGTTACCCTATCGTTAATCAGGCTCAATACGTCTTCCCAGATTGCTCCGGAACAGATTGCTTCGCAGACAAAGGAGTGAATTACGCAGAGATCATTAAAGGTGGTCAGGCATATCACGTATTCGCTACGCATACAGCCTCTTTCGATACTGATACTGCACGCGAATACCGACAGCGTCAGTTCAAGCAAATGCGCACAATGGCGCAATCTCTCAATATTCCGAGTAATGAAACGGTGGTTTACAGCGGCGATTTCAATGTGAACAAATTGAAGTTCCCTGGCGATTACCAGCAAATGATCGCCAACCTAAGCGCGATAGAACCGCAATACTCTGGTTATACCGCTTCGACGTTTGATCCTCGCATCAACAACTTTGCTGGAGAAGCCCTATCCGGGGGTGAAAATGTGGAATATCTAGATTATGTAATGGTGAGTAATGAATATGGCGTGAAGTCATTTAACGATAACCGTGTCGACATTCCACGCTCAACAGCGGAGAGTTTGTGGAAGCATTACAATCTGTCGGATCACTTCCCTGTTAGCGCTGTGATCAAACCATGAAGCGTATTGCGTTAGTTACTGTGTCCGCCGTTGTGGCGGGCACGATTTGGTTCTCAAGCAAAGGCGAAAAGAGCGAGAGCTTTCTGCCGTTTTCTTCCGTATTGGAGAGTGCGACGAATCCCCAAGTCGCTGCATCTACGTCTTCCACAACCAATCAAACTGCAAACAAAACAATCGTACCAAAAGCGAAGGATACTCCCTCTCCACTCAAAGCAATTGCAGGACGGTTAAGTGATGCCAAAGGCAGAGTATTAAAGGATGAGATAGAAGCGTTTTGGCACTCATGTATGTCCGACTATAACTGTGAATCCAAGCTTGCTGAGTTAGAGAGCTACATGGCAGAAGAACGTTTTGCTCTGCTGGCGAATTACCACCAGCTCAATAGCTTATGGCAACAAAGTGTTGGTAATTTAATGTTTGATGAGCATCAGCCTCTTGCCTCTCGCATCGCACTTCTCAAGGCAGAAGCGAGGAAGATATGGGGGGAACTAGCAGACGTAATTTTTGCCGATGAGTTTGCACTCTATGACTTCAGCTTGCAGGCAAAGCAGTTGGATTCGACTTCACCTCAAGACTATGTGCAAACCTTTGAGAAGTTAGTCCAAGATTGGCAAGGCAATCAAGAAGCACTGGGATTGGTCAGCGAACAAGCGAAATATGAACGCGCTGTTGAACTGATACCGAAAGACATGAGTCATGCAGAGCGCAAGGCTTTGGTTGAGAAGCTTCAACAAACTTACCTTTCTGAACAAGAGAGTGAGGAGATACACGCTCGTGAACTACAGGTCGCGCAGCAAAAGCGGCAAGTGCGCGATTATCAGAGCGAGTTGCAACAGCTTGAATCTAAATTAGCAACGCAAAGAGCCACCAGTCACGCGGGTTTGTCGGACTCGGATTGGCAACGTTATTATCAACAAGCGGTAGCCGATTTTCGCCGTGAGTTCTTCGCGGGTTAATCGCTCACTTGTTTATTAAGAAGTAAGGATAACCAAGAGATTCCCTACTCGCTCAAAACTTAAACTAGGTCATTCCAGCAAGCCTAGGCGCGACTAGGAATCTGGTTCCCGCGAATGCTTGATACAAGAAGGTCGCTCACTTTAAGCGACCTTTTGTTATTCATTCTGTTGGTACAACTCAAGAGTTACAGCACGCGCAAGCACTCTTCTGGTGGCAAACTTAGAAGCGTGTTCGCAAAATTAATCTTCTCATCACGCCATTTCAGTGCTGCTCCTCGGCTGTCTTGCGAGTGACGATCTGCTTCAAAATAGCTTTTCCTTGGTAAACCATTTGCTGGTGTCATCACCATAGACTGTTCATTCAAACGAATCGTAAATAAGAACTGACCACGTTGCCCTGTCTGCGCCGCTGGGTGATGCAACGTCGTATCGCAACAATAACGCTTATCACGTAACGCACGACACGTGTACTCAAATGCATCTTGTGTACCACGCCCCGGAAAAGCGGTATACACACTGATGCCATCACGTTGCAAAGACTGATCACCCGCCGCTAATTGCACTGCATACTGGATCATTCTAAAGCCCAGTACCACACCACCAATGCTATTTAATCCACTAAATTGAATCGCCCCTTCTAAACTCAGACGAAGTTTATCTTCACCTTCATAGAGAAAGAGGTCAGGCGCCGCCCAATCACTTTTTGGAATAAGCAGTTGAGTAATATCCGTGTGTTCCATGTTGGTCTCCGCAACAATATGTGTATTTGAGACCATTAAAATAATGTAATGAGAATTATTATCAATAAAATTCAACAAAAAATGAGAGAAGAAAAAGACACAACGCCATGAAAAACGTTGTGCCTTTAACGAAATAATCTGTCACCGTAGCCCAAATTGAATTCGTTTAGCGAGGTAGGTATTCGATGGTCGTCTCAGAACAGATTCAAACCAAACACTCCTTTCACATCAAACAACACTTGCTCGGTTTTCTCACGGGAAAGCTGACTGCCTTGTTTTAGGATGTCGATAAGCTGTGCTTTATCATCAAGGAACATGGCGCGTTTTTCTCGAATAGGACGAAGCATCTCTTGCAGACACTCTTCCAATACTTTCTTGGTTGTTCCATCGCCTAATCCACCACGGCGGTAAAGCATTTTGAGTTCTTCTACATAATCTTTGTCGGTATGAAACGCATCAAGGTATGTGAATACAATATTTCCTTCAACCTGACCAGGGTCTTCAATGCGTAGGTGGTTTGGGTCGGTGTACATCGATTTCACTGCCGCAGAGATTTCTTTCTCTGTTGCTCCAAGGTTGATTGCATTGCCCATGCTTTTTGACATCTTGTTTTTACCGTCAGTGCTTGGCAAGCGTGGTGCGTCACTGAGCAATGGACGACACTCTTTCAAGATGGCTTTTCCGCCAAGGTGATTTATCTTTCTAACGATCTCATTGGTCTGTTCTAGCATCGGTAATTGGTCATCTCCGACAGGCACGAGAGTCGCGTGAAAACCTGTGATGTCCGCGGCTTGAGAAATTGGGTACGTCAGAAACCCAGCCGGAATGGAACGCTCAAACCCTTTGCTTTGAATTTCATTTTTCACCGTCGGGTTACGCTCCAAGCGTGCGATAGAAACCAAGTTACTGTAGTACATTGTCAACTCGGCAAGAGCCGGGACTTGAGACTGCAAACAAATGGTAGTTTGGGTTGGGTCAATCCCGACGGCGAGGTAATCCGCGACCACATTTAAAATGTTAGACGAGACCTTAGAGGGATTATGTGCGTTATCGGTTAAGCCCTGCATGTCAGCAACCAAAATGGTTTGCTCATGTTGAGTTTGTAGAGCAACACGTTGTTGTAGTGAACCAACGTAATGGCCCAGATGCAAAGGACCTGTAGCTCGATCACCAGTTAAAATGATTTCGCGTTCTTGAGTATCGTGTGGGGTGTTCATAACTTATCTCCAAAGAAAAATAGATCGCTACTGGAGATAAAAAAAGACATGACATTCTCAGCTACCGTCCAGCAGCGTAAGAATGTAAAGATTCCGCGCCGCTCTAATTAGAGCGCCACCAAAAGAAGTTTGATGAAGGAGTAAATGTCGTTTTCATGTTTTTAAAACTAACAAGGAGCAGAGCTGAAAACAACCCTACTCCTTGCACAATTTGATTTTTCAATTTTGGTGGCTTTGCCATACACGCATCAAATTTGAATATACATAGCGATAACGAGCGCCGCGCCAAATACACTCCCTGACACAAACGCGAGTAATACCGCTTTGTTCTGTTTACTTCTCATCCTTTGTTTCTCGACTCTCAATTTACGTGAGCTATCGCTCGGCTCAGTACTCGTAATCAATGGGACAGTAATCAATCCTTTTCGGTGAGCCAATACTGCGAATAACCCTCAGCTCACTCTGTTGCACACAGCGTTACGACTTTTGGCACAAACTTAAACCACTTAGCCCTAGAAATGTGATGACCTTAGAACAAGTTCAATGAAATCCGACATGGATTACAAAGGTACGTATTTTGAAAAGTTACGTTTAGATACTTCTTTTAGGATGCTTTTATTTAGATGTTTAATGGATAAGAATTTGAGTTATTTAGCATCAAACACTGTTTATTAAAAGAAGAATGACACCGATCATCTTTTGACCAAAACCTTGAAAAATATAACCAAACCATGAGGGCGAAATAGCTAACCAATAACTAAACTTTCAGGACACTAACCCCAGTTAGGGAGCAAAAGATGAGCGACAACAACAATCACTCCAAATGTCCTGTCATGCATGGAGCGAATACCAACCAACAAGCCACAGAGTTCAATTGGTGGCCGAAAACCCTCAACCTCGATATCCTACATCAACACGATCACAAAACTGACCCAATGGGCGCAGACTTCAACTACGCTGATGCCTTTAACTCTCTTGACTTAGAGGAAGTCAAAAAAGACCTGAAAGATCTGATGACCGATAGCCAAGATTGGTGGCCAGCGGATTGGGGTCATTACGGTGGTTTGATGATTCGGATGGCGTGGCACTCGGCAGGTACGTATCGAATTGCCGATGGTCGTGGTGGTGCAAGTCGAGGCAACCAGCGTTTTGCTCCCCTCAACAGTTGGCCAGATAACGGTAACCTCGACAAAGCCCGTCGCCTTTTATGGCCGGTCAAAAGAAAATACGGTAACAAGCTATCCTGGGCGGATTTAATGATTCTTGCTGGCAACATGGCTTATGAGTCAATGGGCTTCAAGACGTTCGGTTTTGCCGGCGGTCGAGAAGACATTTGGCATCCAGAAAAAGACATTTATTGGGGCGCAGAAAAAGAGTGGCTGCAACCAAGTGGCGGTGAAAACAACCGATACTCTGGCGAACGTGATCTCGAGAATCCGCTTGCAGCAGTGATGATGGGCCTGATTTACGTAAACCCAGAAGGGGTCGACGGTAAACCCGATCCCATCAAAACCGCACACGACATGCGTGTAACATTTGCCCGTATGGCAATGAACGATGAAGAAACCGTTGCATTAACAGCCGGTGGTCACACTGTTGGTAAAGCACACGGCAACGGCGACGCTTCGTTACTTGGTCCTGAACCTGAAGGCGCTGAAATTGAAGACCAAGGTTTCGGTTGGCTAAATAAAACTTCTCGTGGCATAGGACGTGATACCGTCACTAGTGGCATCGAAGGCGCATGGACAACCAACCCAACCAAGTGGGATAACGGCTACTTCCATTTGTTGTTCACCTACGACTGGTGGGTAACGAAGAGCCCAGCAGGCGCAGAACAATGGGAACCAATCAACATCAAAGAAGAAGACATGCCTGTGGATGTGGAAGACCCAAGCATCCGCCGCAATCCGATGATGACCGATGCGGATATGGCACTGAAGTTTGACCCAGAGTACCGCAAAATCGCCGAGCGTTTCCGCGACGACCCTAAGTACTTTGAGGATTGCTTTGCTCGAGCTTGGTTTAAACTGACTCACCGCGATTTAGGACCTAAATCTCGTTATCTCGGCCCTGATGTGCCAGCCGAGGATTTGATTTGGCAAGATCCGGTACCACCGGTGTCTTATCACTTATCTGAAGACAATATCGATGCACTCAAGATGGCGATTCTTAACAGCGAGCTAAGTATCGCAGAATTAGTCTCAACCGCATGGGACAGCGCGCGAACATTCCGTGGTTCAGACCGCCGAGGCGGAGCAAACGGTGCGCGTATCCGCCTTGCTCCGCAAAAAGATTGGGTAGGTAACGAACCGGAAAGATTGCAGAAAGTACTCAACACGCTCGATTCAATTCGCACCACCCATAACTCCCCTATCAGCATGGCGGATTTGATTGTGCTTGCTGGCGGAGTGGGTATTGAGAAAGCAGCATCGAATGCGGGCATGAATATTTCTGTGCCATTTAGCCAAGGTCGTGGTGACTCAACCGATGCAATGACTGACGCCGAATCCTTCGATGTACTCGAGCCGATCCATGATGGATTCCGTAACTGGCTAAAATCAGATTACGTTGTGACGGCAGAAGAACTATTGCTTGAAAGAAGCCAATTGATGCAACTAACCGCAGTCGAAATGACCGTATTAGTTGGTGGCATGCGCGTGCTTGGTACCAACTACGGCGGCGCTGCGCATGGTGTGTTCACTGATAATGTCGGCGCGTTAACGAATGACTTCTTCGTAAACCTCACTGATATGAGCTACACCTGGCATCCAACCAGTGATAACGAATACGAAATCCGCGAGCGAGCTTCTGGTCAAACAAGATGGACAGCATCACGTGTTGACTTGGTGTTCGGTTCAAACTCCGTGCTCCGCTCTTATGCCGAGGTTTACGCACAAGACGACAACAAAGAGAAGTTTGTGCACGATTTTGTTGCTGCGTGGGTAAAAGTAATGAACAACGACCGCTTTGACCTTTAATCGCCTAACTTAATCAAGCTTTAACCATTGAGAGAAGAGTCAAACATTATGGCTCTTCTCTTTCTTACCTTTCTTTTATTTCTGGTTTCTCTATCCATACTTCCTCGTTCTCTCCTCTCTTTGGCTTAGATTCTTTTACTGAAGATTAACCGCCCGATATTGTCATACAATTTGCCATATTCAGAAGGCAAACGTATCTCAATCAAATACCCATTTTTTGCTTATACCTTCTCGTTTTCGTGACCTTATCCCGAAGACATAAAAATCACTCAAAGCCAATAAAAATCGTACCAATAGGCTAACCAACCTCTCATTTTTATCAAAAACCAGTGGCAAATCGCCTTTCGTCTCATTTTCCGATTGCAAATTCAAAATGAGGAATTAAGATAAAAGCATATAATCATACAATACGATATTTGGAGTTTGATATGACAAAACCTGTCATTGGTTTCATCGGCCTTGGTCTGATGGGTGGAAACATGGTTGAGAACCTTCAAAACCGTGGTTACGAACTAAACGTAATGGATCTGAATAAAGACGCAGTAGCAGCATGTGTTGCTCGCGGCGCAAAAGAAGCAAGCTCACCTAAAGCACTGGCTGAAGCAAGTGACATCGTGATGCTATGTCTAACAACATCTGAAGTTGTTGAGAAAATCGTTTATGGTGAAGAAGGTATCCTAGCGGGTATTAAAGAAGGTGCGACACTGATTGACTTCGGTACGTCTATCCCTGCTTCTACTCGTAAGATCGGTGCAGACCTTGCAGCTAAAGGCGCAGGTATGATCGATGCGCCTCTAGGTCGTACGCCTGCTCACGCAAAAGATGGTCTGTTGAACATCATGGCTGCAGGTGACATCGAAACATTCAACAAGGTGAAGCCTGTACTGGACGATCAAGGTGAAAACGTATTCCACCTTGGTGCGCTAGGTTCTGGTCATGTGACTAAGCTAGT
Source organism: Vibrio sp. SSH13-20 (assembly GCF_040104475.1). NCBI lineage: Bacteria > Pseudomonadati > Pseudomonadota > Gammaproteobacteria > Vibrionales > Vibrionaceae > Vibrio > Vibrio sp. SSH13-20. Next base: position 10,992 of record NZ_JBECOU010000006.1, on the reverse strand, counting down.
AAACAACTTCATGGGTATGACAACAGTAGCGACCATGTCTCAGGCATTTGCGGTTGCTAAACGTGCTGGCGTTGATGGTCAACAACTATTCGACATCATGTCTGCTGGTCCATCAAACTCACCATTCATGCAGTTCTGTAAGTTCTACGCTGTAGATGGCGAAGAGAAGCTTGGTTTCTCTATTGCAAACGCAAACAAAGACCTTGGTTACTTCTTAGAGATGGTAAAAGACCTAGGCACTGAGTCTCTTATCGCAGAAGGGACTTCTAAGAGTCTACAAGCTGCAGTGGACCAAGGTCTTGGTCAAAACGACGTACCAGTGATCTTTGATTACTTCGCAGAGCTAGAAGGTTAATACTTTACTAAACTGCGCTTCCAAAGCCTTGCTAACCCCGTAGCAAGGCTTTTTTTGTGCTTTCTTTTCTCCTCTTAAATTCACTCCTTCTCCCTCTTTGAGATCCACACCCTACGTTCAAACTGTATATGTACTCAAGCAGCTTCAAGATGCAGGATTCAGAATGTTGCCATCGGTTCCCTTTTTACCAAAAGTAAGCAAGGAGAATAACGCCGTGCGATAGCAAGGCTTGTCCAAGTGGTTTGACACCGCCATTGGTTTAATAAAAAACCGAGTTCATGACACGCTCCCAACGGATATTCTTGGTAAATGTTAATGGCGTTGGCTTGTATACTTTGTTGGTGATTATTGATTGAACTCTACGAAACCTTTAAATCACCGCCATGTCTACAAACCAAATCATTCTCGCTGAACCCAGTCATTCTCACTAAATCAAGCATCACGAGGTTACTTGGGTATAGACATGACATTATGTTTGTACATTATTCCGCGGATATTTTCTTTTTACAGTTAAAGAGTGACCGATTATCTTGAGACTGGTTTCTGAGTACTAGTTGAAGAATTCCAAGTTAATGGGAAGCTTTGCCCTTCGTTACAAACCATCGGTGAACTCCCCAGAACAACTATTATCACCGCAGAACATGACCCACGGCGTGATGATTATCGATGACTACAGCTCAAGGAGTGGGAGCATACTGCAAGCGTTATCTGGTTGTTATTCATGGCTTTTTGTCATTCTCTGGGCTGAATGGTTTAGCAACGCGCTCTACTGCTGCGTTTTCAAAGCAGCGCAAACATCCGTCATGGCACACTTTCAGAATCGTTCACTGCAAGTTACTTGGAATGATAAAGATCGTTTGTGGCTCAATTAATGACACCATAAACAAAAAAATCCCACGGTATTGACCGTGGGATTTTTCATAGAGAGTTTGTTAATTGCGGTTAGCTTTTCGCGTTAGCTAACTTTGGGCTTTTAGGTCCTCGCGCCGCGTTCACCAATAGAACACCAACCGAGAGAACAATCGCACCACACAAGATGAACAGAAGTCGACCTGTTGGCTCGTTTGGAATCAGAGCCATCGCTAGGATACCGAAGCCTGCTACGCTAATAAGCTTACCAAGCATGCCACGCTGTTTTGTATCTAGGTTTTGTTGCTCTTCACTATCAGCCACAAGCGGTGTGTTCCAGTTCTCGAACAATTGGTCCACTTCTTTTTCACGCTCAGGCGTCAAGCCTTTGTAGAAGCGTGTTGTTAGTAAGAAGAAACCACCAGTGAAGACAACGTGCGCCGCTAAGCTCAAGCCAACTTTAAGGTCAGCCCACTCACGTGCTGTTAGAGCTTGTTCTAGTCCGAATAGGTGCTCAACATCTTGTGCTTGTAGAGAGATACCGAAGATGTAAGAAACAAAGCCACCTACAACGAGTGTTGCCCAACCAGCCCAGTCTGGCGTCTTACGAATCCACATACCAAGTAACACAGGAATCAACATTGGGAAACCAATCAACGCACCTACGTTTAGTACGATATCAAACAAGCTCAGGTGACGTAGTGAGTTAATAAACAAACCAATACCGATGATGATGAAGCCCATCATAATGGTCGTCACTTTACTCACGATAACCAGCTCTTTCTGTGACGCTTGCGGGCGTACAATAGGGCTGTAGAAGTTCATCACAAAGATACCTGCGTTACGGTTTAGACCAGAGTCCATTGAAGACATGGTCGCCGCAAACATTGCTGACATCAGAAGACCCACCATACCCGCCGGCATTACGTTTTGTACGAACGCTAGGTAAGCTGCATCACCACCTACTGAGCCGTACTGCTCTGCGAAGTCAGGCATAAATGCCGCTACGTACCAAGGAGGTAGGAACCAAATGATAGGACCAACAATCATCAACACACATGCAAGACCTGCAGCTTTACGCGCATTCTCACTGTCTTTTGCACATAGGTAGCGGTAAGCGTTGATGCTGTTGTTCATTACACCGAACTGCTTAACAAAGATGAACACCACCCAAAGGACAAAGATACTGATGTAGTTCAGGTGATTACCCAGCATGAAGTCACCGTGGAAGTTCGACACGATGTTACCAATACCGCCGCCGTGGAAGTAAGCCGCCACCGCACAAGTAATGGTTACCGCCATGATAACCAGCATCTGCATGAAGTCAGAAGCAACAACCGCCCAAGAGCCGCCCGTTACCGCCATCAACATCAGAACCAAACCAGTTACGATAATGGTCGCTTCCATCGGAATATTGAATACCGCAGCCACAAAGATTGCGAGACCATTCAACCAGATACCAGCTGAGATCAAGCTGTCTGGCATGCCAGCCCAAGTGAAGAACTGCTCTGACGTTTTACCAAAACGCTGACGAATTGCTTCGATTGCCGTTACTACACGTAGCTGGCGGAACTTTGGAGCAAAGTAGAGATAGTTCAAGAAGTAGCCAAATGCGTTGGCTAAGAATAGGATTACAACAACGAAACCGTCGTTGAACGCGCGTCCTGCGGCACCTGTAAACGTCCATGCTGAAAATTGCGTCATGAAGGCGGTAGCACCTACCATCCACCATAACATCTTACCGCCCCCTCGGAAGTAGTCACTGGTCGACGTCGTGAACTTACGGAACATCCAACCAATGGCAACTAGGAAGAAGAAGTAGGCAAGAACAACAAAAGTATCAATAGTCATTTTTTCAGCCTTTCGAGTTTGATCATTTTCTACTGCCTAGATTACTCCGTTCATATTTTTATTTGTACTACAATAAGCTTTAATTGTGATCTAAAGCATAAGTTATTCGACGAAGAAAACGCACTAAAATCCTTTATTTTCTTGGCTATTTGGGATTTAAAGGAATAATCACCACGTAAGCCATTGCATTATATTGTAATACAAATAATATATTAGAAATCCATTAAAGTATGGAATATTTTTCTTTCTTGTGCTTTGTCTGAAGATCAAAAATGCGTGGCATTTATTTGTAGGAAACGTAATGAGATGTTTCAGATGAACCGGATCGCAAGCGCGATTATAGATGAATACAAAAATTGAGATTCCCGACTCGCTCCTTCGTCGCTCTCGAGAATGACGCTGAGGAGGTTCTACGCATTACCACTTCCAGATCTCAAACCTCATGCTTCTCCTCTCGGCTTTACCCCTACTCCTTACCGTCATTTCCTAAAAGGAGGACGACTGAGTAGGAAATCTCTTTTCTAGTTCCTTTATCTCGCCTCTTTCAAACACAAAAAAGCGAGCACTAAGGCTCGCTTTACATTCTTTTCGCTAATTTTATCGGGGCGCTACTGCACTTATGCTACGTGAGCGACGGCGTCACGAACCAATGTACCTAGTTCATCCCACTTGCCTTCATCGATAAGTTTTGTTGGAACCATCCAAGTACCGCCACATGCCAGCACTGAAGGAATAGACAAGTACTCATCTACGTTACCTAGGCTCACACCACCTGTTGGCATGAATTTTACTGGGTAAACTGCCGTTAGAGCTTTAAGCATACCAACACCGCCAGATGGCTCAGCAGGGAAGAACTTAAGTGTACGCAGCCCCATTTCCATCGCTTGCTCAACAAGGCTTGGATTGTTTACGCCAGGTACAATAGCTACGCCCTTGTCTAGGCAGTATTGAACCGTACGAGGGTTAAAGCCTGGGCTAACAATAAAGTCCACACCGGCTTCAATCGCTTGGTCAACTTGTTCATTAGTTAAGATTGTACCCGCACCAATCAACATTTCTGGGAACTCAGCGCGCATAGCACGAATCGCTTCTGCAGCACACTCTGTGCGGAACGTGATTTCAGCGCAAGGCATACCGTTTTCAACCAAAGTGCGACCTAAAGGAATCGCATCTTCTGCTTTGTTGATGGCAATAACAGGAATTACTTTTAGGTTTGCTAATTGTTCGTTTAATGTTGTCATAAGAGTGTACTCATCGTCGTTAACTTGAGTTCAATAAATCACTGCGGAGCGCCGATTATTCAACACTCCGCAAAAGAATTACAAAGGAAGATCGGGCATCACTTCACGTGGAATGATGGCACCTTTGTGCTGAATAACCTCACCAGCCATACAATGACCAGAGTAAGCCGATTCAGCCGCATTACCACCAGTCAAACGCTTCGCCAAAAAGCCTGCACTGAAAGAGTCACCTGCTGCCGTCGTATCAATCACGCTATCGACTTTGTTTGGCGCCACGTATTGCGCTTCGCCATTCGCCACAACCAAGCAATCTTTACTACCACGTTTGATGATGATTTCATCTACGCCTAGTGCAGAGGTTCTCTCAATGCACTGTTCTAGATGCTCGTCACCATACAGCATTTGCTCATCCTCAAATGTGAGTAGAGCAATATCGGTAAACTTAAGAATCTTAAGGTACCAAGACATGGCATTCTCTCGGCTTTCCCACAATTTAGGACGGTAGTTATTATCGAAAATAACCTGGCCGCCTTGTGCTTTAAAGCGTTCGAGGAATGCAAACAACTGCGTCTTACCTTCTTCAGTAAGAATCGCTAATGTAATGCCACTCAGGTAAACCGCATCATAAGAATAAAGCGTGTCGACTAGTGCCGAAGATTCGTCCTGTTCAAACAAAAACTTTGCTGCTGCTTCATTACGCCAATAGTGGAAGTAACGCTCGCCTGTCTCATCCGTTTCGATGTAGTAAATACCCGGCTGTTTACCATTAACAGTCAACACTAAGCTGGTATCAATGCCCTCTTCTTGCCATGCTGAAAGCATTTCTTGGCTAAAAGGATCATTACCCAGGGCAGTTACATAGCTAGTTTTGATATCGTGAGCTTTGGTCAAACGGGATAAGTAAAGAGCGGTATTCAACGTGTCACCACCGAATGACTGACGCAACTGACCTTCCTTTTTCTGTAGCTCAACCATACATTCGCCAATGATCGCGATATTTAATGATTTCATACTGTCACCTTAGCAACTGAGGTTGCGCTATACGTTACTTTAAGAAGTCTTCACGAGCTGGGTTGAAGATATCCAGAAGAATGCTGTCTTGCTCTAGTGCAACCGCGCCATGCATCATGTGCTTACGAGCAAAATACGCGTCACCCTCTTTCAGTACTTTCTTTTCGCCTTCGATTTCTGCTTCAAAGCTGCCACGTACTACGTAACCGATTTGATCGTGAATCTCATGCGTATGTGGAGCACCAATCGCACCTTTGTCAAAACATAGGTGAACAGCCATCAGATCATCTGTGTAAGCAACAATTTTACGTTTGATACCGCCGCCTAGCTCTTCCCACGGGTTCTCATCTAATACAAAGAAAGAATTCATCGTCATACTCCTAAAAAGTCTCTATTAAAGCGAACCCTACGGCACTTCATTCTTAACCATGCTTTTATTAAAAGGTTCTCTTAAAAAAGCGTCGTATTGATAAAAGTGAAACGCAAAGCGAAAGGGTCTGCTGTCGAATTGGTAACGAGCATATCCGATCCATCTTAATTGTAATACAATATATCTAAAAATATGTGATATCCATCAAATGGAGAGACCTAAAGCATTCCACTTAACGATTGATAACGTAGAAACATCAGCCACAACAGGGATCGCCACAACAATATAAATCAATGAGTTAGCTAAATTCGCGTGATTTCACTCTCCCTTTTTGCCACAAAAACTACCCCCCAAATCTAATATTGTATTACTTTATAGAAAGTTTAAGAAAACAACACACTTCATCTGAGGGTGGTAAAGAAATGACTACACAACCGATTTTGTTGACTGAAGCAGAAGTCGAACTACTAAGAAAGGAAGTCGGAAAGCCGAGCTTGATGGGCAAATCCATTGAAGCGAATCGCAAGGAACTTGAAGCCTTCATGCGTCTGCCTCTAGACGTCCCAGGTCACGGCGAAGCGGGTGGCTACGAGCACAACCGCCACAAACAAAACTATACCTACATGAACTTAGCGGGTCGTTTGTTCTTGATCACTCAAGAAGAAAAGTACGCGCAGTTCGTTAAAGATCTTCTCGCTATTTACGCAGAGAAGTACCTCACTTTTGATTTCCACGTACAGAAAAACACTAACCCTACAGGTCGTCTTTTCCACCAGATCCTTAATGAACACTGTTGGTTAATGTTTACTAGTCTTGCCTATTCTTGCGTGGCATCAGTGATGACAGAAGAAGAGCGCACTGCGGTTGTTGAGCGCATTTTCGAACCAATGCTAGACATGTTCACCGTGAAATACGCGCACGATTTCGACCGTATTCACAACCACGGTATCTGGGCAGTGGCGGCTGTTGGTATTTGTGGTCTAGCTATTGGCAAACCTGAATATCTAGAGATGTCTGTGTATGGTCAAGATCGTGATGATACTGGCGGCTTCCTAGCGCAAATCTCACAACTGTTCGCACCTTCTGGTTACTACATGGAAGGTCCGTACTACCATCGTTATGCGATTCGTCCAACTTGTGTATTCGCAGAAGTGGTACACCGTCACATGCCTGAAGTAGACATCTACAACTACAAAGACAAAGTGATTGGCAACACAGTACAGGCGATGCTAGCAACAGCTTACCCGAATGGTGAGTTCCCAGCCCTAAACGACGCATCTCGTACCATGAGCATTACCGATATGGGTGTTCAAGTTGCAGTGAGCGTTTACAGCAAGCACTACGGCTTGGATGACAACATTCTAGGCATGGCGAAGATTCAAAACGCCGTTTGGATGCACCCATGCGGTCTAGAGCTTTCTCAAGCTTACGATAAAGCCATCGCAGACCGTGAAATCGGTATACCTTTCTGGCCAAGTGTGGAACTTAACGAAGGTCCAACTGGCAACAACGGTGCACAAGGCTTTATCCGTATGCAGGATAAAACCGGTGATGTGTCACAGCTTGTGATGAACTACGGTCAACACGGCATGGGACATGGTAACTTCGATACGCTTGGCATTACCTTCTTCAACCGTGGTCAAGAAGTGCTGCGTGAATACGGCTTCTGTCGCTGGGTAAACGTTGAGCCTAAATTCGGCGGTCGTTACCTAGACGAAAACAAATCGTACGCACGTCAAACTATCGCGCATAACGCGGTAACGATTGATGAGCAATGTCAGAATGGTTTCGATGTAGACCGCGCTGATTCAGTGCACGGTTTGCCTCACTTCTTCAAAGTGGAAGGCACTGAAATCAACGGTATGAGCGCGTTTGCGAACGACCACTACCCGAACACAGACATGCAGCGCAGTGTGTTCATGCTTAACCTAGATGAGCTTGAAGCACCGCTATTGCTAGACCTTTACCGCATCGAAGGTGAAGGAGAGCATCAGTACGACTACTCTCATCAATACGATGGTCAAATCGTACGTACTAACTTCGATTACCAAAGCTTTGGTGAACTGAACACGCTTGGCGATGACTTCGGTTACCAACACCTTTGGAAAGTAGCAAGCGGCAAAGTGCAAGATATGGCGCTAGTTAGCTGGCTACAAAACAGCACCTACTACACTTGGTTAGGCACAAGCAGCAGCGCGAAACAGAACGGCGATAATGAAGTGATCTTCACTCGCACTGGCGCCAATGACCCAAGCTTTAACCTACGTAGCGAACCGGCATTCATTCTGCGCAGCAAGGGCGAATCGACGCTATTTGCTTCTGTGCTAGAAACACACGGCTACTTCAATGAAGAGTTTGAGCAATCGGTGAATGCACGTGGTCAGGTGAAAGATATCCGCGTCGTGGGTTACAACGCCGTTGGCAGCATCGTAGAAATCACGACTGAAAAATCACTGGTTACTGTGATGATCAGCAATGTTCTAGGCGCTGACGACCAAACCCCACACCAAGTAGAAATGAACGGTAAAACCTACAGCTGGAATGGCTTCTACTCTCTAGAAGTGAACGCATTCGGGCAGGAGAAATAATAATGAGCTACCAAACCCAGTCTTACCAACCGCTATTAATGAACTTTGAAGAAGCGGCAGAACTAAGCAAAGCACTTGGCACGGATAGCCTATTAGGAAATGCACTAGCACGTGACATCAAACAAACTGACGCTTACATGGCAGAGGTCGGTATTGAAGTTCCAGGTCACGGCGAAGGCGGCGGTTACGAGCATAACCGTCACAAGCAAAACTACATCCACATCGATCTAGCGGGGCGCCTATTCCTTATCACTGGCGAACAGAAATACCGCGATTACATCGTGGACATGCTAACGGCTTACGCGAAGGTTTATCCGACGCTAGAGAGCAACACCAGCCGTGACTCTAACCCTCCGGGTAAGCTCTTCCACCAAACTCTGAACGAGAACATGTGGATGCTATACGCCTCTTGTGCGTACAGCTGCATTTACCATACCTTGGAAGAAGAGCAAAAATCACTGATTGAGAACGACCTGTTCAAGCAAATGATTGAGCTGTTCGTGGTAACTTACGGCCACGACTTCGACATCGTACACAACCACGGTCTATGGGCAGTAGCCGCTGTGGGTATTTGTGGTTACGCAATTAACGATCAAGATGCGGTAGACAAAGCGCTTTACGGTTTGAAACTAGACAAGGTCAGCGGCGGCTTCCTAGCTCAGTTAGACCAGTTGTTCTCGCCAGACGGCTACTACATGGAAGGTCCTTATTACCACCGTTTCTCGCTACGTCCAATCTACCTATTCGCAGAAGCGATTGAGCGTCGTCAGCCTGAGCTTGGTATTTACGAATTTAACGACTCGGTCATCAAGACCACGTCTTATGCCGTATTTAAGACGGCATTCCCAGATGGTACTTTGCCAGCGTTGAACGATTCATCGAAGACGATTTCGATCAATGATGAAGGCGTAATCATGGCTACGTCAGTGTGTTTCCACCGTTACGAGCAGTCTGAAACGCTACTTGGCATGGCAGACCACCAGCAAGACGTTTGGGTTCATATCTCAGGTAAAACATTGTCTGACGCGGTTGCAGCAACAGACAACATCAAACCATTCAACTGGGGTAGCCTATTCGTAACAGACGGTCCAGAAGGCGAAAAAGGCGGCGTAAGCATTCTTCGTCACCGTGACGAGCAAGACGACGACACAATGGCGCTTATCTGGTTTGGTCAGCACGGCAGCGATCACCAATACCACTCAGCGCTAGACCACGGTCACTACGATGGTCTGCACCTGAGCGTGTTTAACCGTGGTCATGAAGTGCTGCACGATTACGGCTTTGGTCGCTGGGTAAACGTTGAGCCTAAATTTGGCGGTCGTTACATCCCAGAGAACAAGTCTTACTGTAAGCAGACGGTCGCGCACAACACAGTAACGGTTGACCAAAAGACACAAAATAACTTCGACACAGCGCTAGCAGAAACCAAGTTCGGTTCTAAGCACTTCTTCAAAGCTGATGACGAAAAACTGCAAGGCATGAGCGGTCGCATCTCTGGTTATTACAACGGCGTAGACATGCAGCGCAGCATCATTCTTGCTGAGTTGCCAGAATTTGAAAAACCGCTTGTGATTGATGTTTACCGCATCGAAGCAGATCAAGAACACCAATACGACCTGCCAGTGCACTACTCTGGTCAAATCATCCGTACGGATTTTGAATACGATGTAGAAAGCACGCTGCGTCCAATGGGCGAAGACAACGGCTACCAGCACCTATGGAACATCGGTTCTGGTCAAGTCGAAGGCAGTTCACTGGTAAGTTGGTTGCACGACAACAGCTACTACTCGCTAATCACAAGCGCAACTAACGGCGGCAAAGTGTTCTTCACCCGCACAGGCGCAAATGATCCAGACTTCAACTTGAAGAGCGAACCAGCACTTATCCTACGTCAATCAGGTCAGAACCACGTGTTTGCCTCAGTGCTAGAAACACACGGTTACTTCAACGAGTCTATCGAAGCATCGGTTGGCGCTCGTGGCCTAGTTGAGTCAGTAACCGTCGTTGGCAACAACGAAGTGGGTACTGTGATTCGTCTGCAAACCACAACAGGCAACGCTTATCTGTTCGCTATTTGCAACTTAGATGAAGACAAGCAAAACGCTGCACATCGCGTTGAATTCGACGGTGTGGCTTACACTTGGGAAGGCGCATTCGCACAAATTTAATCTTTAGATAGCCACTAAAAATTAATGTAAAAAATCGGGAACTAATTCAAAGCCGGACGTCATGTTCGGCTTTTTTTCTTTCAATTCAAATCACTAAGTCTCTCTCAGTTTTATCAAAACAAATCGTTTGTACGTGTTTTATTGAAGGCACAAAAAGCACCTAACCACAGGACTCTGCTGATTAGGGATGGTAGAAATTAATCATTAGCTATTAGGTTACTTGCGGTTTAGCTTTAACTTAGAGAACAAAACTCCACCAACTTGACCAATGTTTCGAGCTTTTCAAAGCGAGGGCTTCTTGTTCCTCTAGAATCTGACCTATCACTTAAAACGCCCCTTTCACTGAGTACCTTATCCGTAGAAATCGGTGCTAAAAGCCCCCTCTCATCGGTTGTCTCCCTTCCATAGTGAGCAAGCAACTGGCATAAAAAAGGTTCATCGCGGCTTTCCGGGGAAAGCCGCTTTTATCTTTAAGAAGAAATAATCGGTATCTCGATAGCCATACCCCATCCGCTTGATTAACTTTATCTTGTTATTTATCCCTTCAAGCGTACAGGTA
>NZ_JBECOU010000005.1:0-511698 GCF_040104475.1 Vibrio sp. SSH13-20 | reverse complement strand
GCATGTGTTAGGCCTGCCGCCAGCGTTCAATCTGAGCCATGATCAAACTCTTCAATTTAAAGTTTTTGATTCCCTAAATAAATAGGGAGAGGCTCAATGAATACTGACTTCAAAACTACTAATGTAATTTTAAAGCTATTATCGTTCCAACAGAACGATAATGAATTGACTGTGCCAAGTCCGAAGACTTGATTGGTCACTTCGTTTCATTGAAACCTAATTTGAAACCGCTCTTTATTAAGAGAAATTTCTAATTGGATTATCATCAACGAGTGCCCACACAGATTGATAGGTTCTTATTTTTAAAGAGCAGACTTTGAAGTTCTCTTCAAAGTGGACGGTCATTTTAGCGAGATAACTTGCCGTGTCAAACACTTTTTTAAGTTATTTCTCTGTGAGTTAACTTCTAACTCACTGACCTTGTCATCTTGGTTTCGCTTAGCTTGCTTTCCCGTGACAACGGAGGCGCATTATAGGGAGTTCCCTAAGGAACACAAGCCTATTTTTCAAAAAAACTTGGCTTTTTAGTTCGTTCGTATAGAAAACAAACAAAACTCAATAAAAGTGTATTAAAAAGGGGGCTATAGCCCCCTAAAGTTTGAACTTTATCCCACTTTTCAGTGCATCAATGCAATTATTGATGAGCAATGATTTGGTCATTGCTAACAATCAGCTGTACTTTCTTGTCTGGTAATATCTCTCCAGCCAAAATCGACTTCGCTAATGGGTTTTCTACATTCTGTTGAATTGCACGTTTTAAAGGTCGTGCACCATATACTGGGTCGAAGCCAACTTGGGCGATCAAATCGAGGGCTTTATCAGATACCTCAAATTGGTAACCTTTTTCTTCTAAACGTTTAGCCAAACGTTCTAGTTGAATAGACGCAATAGATTTAATGTGTTCTTGACCTAGTGGGTGGAAGACGACACTTTCATCAACACGGTTTAAGAATTCCGGACGGAAGTGTTTGCTTACAACATCCATCACCTCATTCTTGATTCCTTGGTAATCCAGAGTAGCAAAGTTCTCTTGAATACGAGCCGAACCTAGGTTCGATGTCATAATGACGACCGTGTTACGGAAATCCACCGTACGACCTTGTCCGTCAGTTAAGCGTCCGTCATCTAATACTTGCAGTAGAATATTGAACACATCAGGGTGAGCCTTTTCTACTTCATCTAATAAGATGACGGAATAAGGTTTACGACGAACCGCTTCAGTTAAGTAGCCCCCCTCTTCATAGCCGACATAACCCGGAGGCGCACCAACCAGCCTTGCCACAGAGTGTTTCTCCATGAACTCTGACATATCGATACGTACCATGGCATCTTCACTATCAAACATGAAGCTAGCGAGTGTCTTACACAACTCTGTTTTACCTACGCCTGTTGGACCTAAGAATAAGAAGGAACCAATTGGTTTATTTGGATCGGATAAACCAGCTCGGCTACGACGGATAGCATTCGATACCACCTCAACCGCTTCAGCCTGGCCAATGACACGTTTATGCAGAACATCTTCCATACGGAGTAATTTCTCTTTTTCTGCTTCAAGCATTTTTGAAACAGGAATACCCGTCTGCTTAGAAAGCACTTCTGCAATTTCATTGTCAGTAACCTTATTACGCAGTAGCGTCATCTCTTGCATTTCTGCTTGAGTTGCTAGGTCTAATTGCTTTTCTAATTCAGGAATACGTCCATACTGCAGCTCAGACATACGGTTTAAGTCACCAGCACGACGAGCAAAGTCCATATCCATACGAGCTTGTTCTAACTCACCTTTAATATGTTGCGTACCTGATAGCGCTGCTTTTTCAGCATTCCACACTTCTTCAAGCTCTGCATACTCACGCTCTTTCTCGTTCAACTCATCGTTAAGCACATCCAAACGTTTTTCACTCGCTTCATCATGCTCGTTGCTCAGCGCTTGCTGTTCGATTTTCAGTTGAATGATTTTGCGCTCAAGTTTGTCTAGCGACTCTGGTTTAGAGTCAATTTGTAGACGAATACTAGAAGCGGCTTCATCAATTAAATCGATCGCTTTGTCGGGTAGTTGACGATCAGAAACATAACGATGCGACAAGCTAGCCGCCGCAACAATCGCCGGATCTGTAATTTCTACGTGATGGTGAAGCTCATAGCGTTCTTTTAAACCACGCAGAATTGCAATGGTATCCTCAACACTTGGCTCATCCACCAGCACTTTTTGGAAACGACGCTCAAGCGCAGCATCTTTCTCTATATACTGACGGTATTCATCTAGTGTTGTAGCGCCCACACAATGAAGTTCACCACGAGCCAGCGCTGGTTTTAGCATGTTACCGGCATCCATAGAGCCTTCACCTTTACCTGCACCAACCATAGTATGAAGCTCATCAATAAACAGAATGACGTTGCCTTCTTCTTTGGCTAGTTCATTCAATACCGACTTCAAGCGCTCTTCAAATTCACCACGGTACTTCGCGCCCGCAACAAGTGCGCCCATATCTAATGAAAGCACTCGGCGACCACGTAGCCCCTCTGGAACTTCATTATTAATGATGCGCTGAGCCAAACCTTCTACGATTGCTGTTTTACCAACACCTGGTTCACCAATAATCACAGGGTTGTTTTTAGTACGGCGTTGCAATACTTGGATGGTACGACGAATTTCGTCATCACGACCAATAACCGGATCCAACTTACCCTGCTCTGCACGTTCAGTAAGGTCTATGGTGAACTTTTCCAACGCTTGTCGAAGTTCTTCCGCATTCGGGTCATTAACCTTTTGACCACCTCTGATCTTTTCGATCGCTTGACTCACTTTTTGCTCGGTCAAGCCCATCTCTTTCAATAACTGACCAAGTGGACCACGGTCTTCTAATGCTGCAAGCAAGAAGACTTCGGAGGAAATGTAGGAGTCCTGACGCTTTTGAGCCACTTTGTCACACAAATTGAAAAGCGTACCCATAGAGCTAGACAGCTGAACATCACCACCGATGCCACTGACTTTAGGCAGTCGATCTAACATTTCGCTCAATTTAGAGCGTAGATGAGTCACGTCGACATCTAACATTGTTAGCAGTGGACGAATTGGGCTACCGTTCTGATCAAGCAATGCCACCATTAGGTGCACTGGTTCGATATATTGATGATCGCGCCCTAACGCTAGTGACTGAGCATCAGAGATAGCGATTTGAAACTTGCTTGTGAATCTATCAAGACGCATATCTTCCTTCCTAACCTCAACTGAAGAAAATTCTTTTGACAGTTAGAAAGATGGATACGCACAGAGGGAATTTCAAGGGAGAGAATTAATAAAGATAGCTTTGCAAAAATGAAGCTATGCATCTTTGTACTTTTGGGTTGTAGTGGTTAGTCCTCGATCCAAATAAAAGTCGCTTGTCTACCCGTCACACCATCACGACGATATGAGTAAAAATCTTCTCTATTTTGGAAAGTGCACAATCCGGAATCAAATACTTGAGTGACCCCAGCTTTGTTAAGACGTTGAGTTGCAAGCTTGGACATATCAGCCAGCCACTTACCTTCAACATTACGAGGTGTAAATGCTTGATGCGCTTGAGAGTCAAAATCTACAAAGGATTGTAAGACATCCTCACCCACTTCAAATGCTTGAGGTCCAATTGCAGGACCAAGCCACGCTATTACTTCACCAGAAAATAGCGCTAGTGCATTTTCAACAATACCATTTGCTAAACCGCGCCAACCAGCATGCACGGCTGCCACTTGGCTGCCCTGTGTATTGGTTAATAGAACAGGTAAACAATCTGCAGTCATCGCAGAACAGACAATATTATTTGAAGAAGTAAACACACCATCAGCGTCAAGTACTTGTGTTGTTGGTGTGCTAACCTGAGCTACCACAGTAGAGTGAGTTTGATTCAACCAAATTGGCGCATTTGGCATATTCGCTTGTTGCGCCAACCAATTACGGTTCTTCTCTACTATAGACGCATCATCCCCAACATGCGCACCAAGGTTCAACCCTTGATATGGCGAAGTCGAAAAGCCTCCGACTCTTGTAGAGGCGAAAGCTTTAACATTTTTCGGCGCGGACCAATTGGGAACAATCGTCTTCATATTAGAACTCGTCAGGTAGACCGAACTCTTCTGTATCTTTACGCAGCGCTTCTGTCATCTCTACCATGTCATCAGGAACTGGAGCGTGGAACTCTAGCTCTTCACCAGTGATAGGATGTTCGAAACGTAGCATTACCGCGTGCAATGCTTGACGATCAAAACCACGAATCATGGCTGTTAGCTCTTCCGATGCACCTGTTGGGATACGAGCACGACCGCCATAAGCAGTATCACCGAGTAGCGGATGCTGTAGGTAAGACATATGAACACGGATTTGGTGCGTGCGACCGGTTTCTAGACGAAGACGGATACGTGTGTGTTCACGGAAATGCTCTGCAACACGGTAATGCGTTACCGCCGGTTTACCCAGAGGCGCAACTGCCATTAGCGTACGCTTAGTCGAGTGACGACCAATTGGCTGATCCACTTTACCACCCGCCGTCATACGACCGATTGCAATCGCTTCGTACTCACGAGTGATGTTACGTTTTTGCAAAGCGCGAACCAGACGAGTTTGTGCCGGAACAGTTTTCGCAACCACCATTAGACCAGTGGTGTCTTTATCTAGACGGTGTACGATACCTGCACGAGGTACTTCAGCGATGTCTGGGTAGTGATGCAGCAATGCGTTTAGTACTGTGCCGTCTGGAGTACCCGCACCTGGGTGTACAACAAAATCACGAGGCTTGTTGATTACGATGATATCTTCATCTTCGTAGACGATATCTAGCGGGATATCTTGTGCTTCCCAGCGTTCTTCATCTTCCAGCTCGGCTTGCAAGGTAATTTCCTCACCACCCATTACTTTGGTGCGAGGTTTAGTGACAACTTCACCATTCACTTGTACCTTCCCGTCAAGCAACCACTCTTTCAAGCGAGAACGAGAGAAGTCCGCGAACAATTCGGCGATAGCTTGGTCTAAACGTTGACCTAACTGGCTATCTTTTACGGTGTTGGTTAAAACAATCTGCTGAGCCATATCGAACTTTTTTAAAAACTGTGAGACTAATGCTCACGACTGTGGAAAAATAGACTATTACGTCATTGTATCTGTTACTGGAAAGAAAGTAACGGCAGCTTAAGAAATATTTAGATTCAAGGAACAGACTCCTGATATGAAACATCAGACTTTAACAGGCCTTTTAGCGGTATCCCTTCTGTTTGGCTGTGCAAGCAAAGAAGAAATCGTTCCTGATGTGCCACCTTCTGAACTGTATGCAGACGCGCAAACTTCTCTGCAAAGCGGTAACTGGCTTTCTGCCATCGAGAAATTAGAAGCTTTGGATTCGCGTTACCCGTTTGGTGCCTACTCTGAGCAGGTACAACTTGACCTTATCTACGCGTACTACAAAAACGACGACCTAGCACTCGGTCTAGCAACTATTTCTCGCTTTATGCGTTTGAACCCGACTCATGAAAAAATGGACTGGGTATTGTACATGCGTGGTTTGAGCCACATGGCACAAGATCGTAACTTCATGCATGACCTATTTAACGTTGATCGCAGTGACCGTGACCCAGAGCCCGTTAAGAAAGCATTTGATGATTTCAAAAAACTGCTAGAGCGTTACCCGAACAGCCCATACGCGGAAGATTCACAGAAACGCATGGTGGCGCTGAAGAACCGTCTTGCAAACTACGATCTTGCGACAGCAGATTTCTACTTGCGTCGTGAAGCTTGGATTGCGGCGATTAACCGTTCTCAAGAGCTTCAAAAGACTTTCCCTGATACAGAAGCAGCTCGCAAGTCGCTTGAGATTCAACTAGAAGCTTACAAACAGTTGAAACTGGATGACGCCGTTGCCAGAACGGAAGAGCTTATCAAGCTAAACCCAGCAAACTAATCCTCAACCGCCACAGCTCAAACTGTGGCGGTTTTGTTTTCCCTTCTTATTTTTGCTCCACCCGCTAACTTGATGATTTTTTGAGCGCTACTTATGCTTAAAGTTCTCCTTCACCATCAACATGGATGTGAACGTGACATTATCAAAGTTATGGATAGGATTGCTGCTTCTACTCTCAGCATCGAGCTTTTCTCTTGAGCTCTCCCCTCTTAGACAACCACCTTACACGGGGGATCTGGATGTCATTAAAGAGAAAAATGTTTTACGCGTATTAGTGTCTGCCGACCTTGGTTTCTATTACATAGAAGGTGGAGAACCAAAAGGCATTGGTGCAGAACTATTGGCTCATTTCGAAAAAGAGCTCCGTAAGCTCAAACCAAAACTCAACATTCAAATTATCCCAGTTTCACGCGATGAGTTGCTACCTTCTCTTGAGCAAGGTTTAGGGGATTTAGTGGTTGCCAATCTCACCATTACCGATGCACGCAAGAAGCTGGTCGATTTTAGCGATCCTGCTATTACAGGGATTGAAGAATGGGTCATCACTAACAAAAAAACACCAGCAATGACGAAGATTGAACAACTGAGTGGCAAAGAAATTTGGGTTCGTGCCAGTTCAAGTTATTTCGAGAGCATTCAGGTATTAAACAAACAGCTTAATAAAAAAGGCTTACCACCAGTGGTGGTGCACTTTATTGAAGAGACGCTGCAAGACTATGAACTGGTAGGAATGCTAAACAATGGCTATATCAAAGCTATCGTACTTGATAGCCACAAAGCCAAGCTGTGGATGAACTTTATGGATGACATCCGAGCACACACCAAGATTCCGATTAGAGAAGGGGGTGAAATTGGTTGGGCCATGCGCCATAACAGCCCGGAGCTAAGAAAAGCGGTCAACAAGTTCATCCAAACTTCCAAGTCAGGAACACTACTGGGCAACGTCATTTATGGAAAATACATCGATAACACCAATTGGCTCAACAAAGCACTGAACCCCAAAAAGATTGCTCAGCTTGAAAAGCTCTCATCACTGTTTGCTAAGTATGGGGAGAAGTACGACTTTGACTACCTCCTCATCGCAGCGGTGGCCTATCAGGAATCAGGGTTCGATAACAGTCTAGTATCAAGCCGTGGTGCCGTTGGTATTATGCAAATCTTACCGAGTACGGCCAGTGACCCTAATGTGAACATTAAGAATGTCCGTAATCTAGAGAACAACGTTCATGCAGGGGTGAAATACTTAGCGTTTCTTCGCCGGTATTACTTCAGTGATAGCAACATAACTAAAGAGAACAAGCTCTACTTAACGTTAGCTGCATACAATGCTGGACCTGGAAACATTGAGAGAATGCGTAAACGTGCCGCTCAGCAAGGTTACGATCCGAATGTATGGTTCAATAATGTGGAGGTCGTAACACGTAGAAGCTTAGGGGAAACCATCAGGTACGTAACGAATGTGAACCGCTACTACGTGATCTACAAACAGTTAGAAAGTCTCGACCTAGCAAAAACTCTCGATAATGTTCTGCTTGTGCCTGATGACCCTGTCTTTATGACGCCATTGCGCAGCGTCAGCCAAACGCCTCAATTGAAAACACACTAGCTAGAAACCAAAAACGCCGCTCATTTGTTGAGCGGCGTTTTTGAATCTAACTTATTGTGCACTTTAAGAGTGATCTGATTCACATCTTTGATCTGGTTAATTTTTAACTAACTAGAATTACAGGCCGTATAACTCCCCTAAAAACGGGTTAGTTTTCAGCTCAGTACTCTATCCAATCTAATGATTTCGAATCCGATAACAAGCAATTTTCACATAAATCTCAGCAGTTCTTGAGTGAGATCACATTCATTTTTCATCTCGAAAAACCCATCCCAAAAAGCGATCTAGATCACATTCTTTTCTCCTCAAAGCGGTAATCTGAACTCAACCCATGAGGGATGAAACAGAGGAAAAACATTTATGACAATGAACATTACTGGTAAAAACATCGAAATCACCTCTGCAATCCGCGCTCATATTGAGAGCAAATTTAAAAAGCTGGAGAAATGGCAAGTAGACATCATTGGATGCCAAGCAACATTCAGCGAGGAACCAAACAAACAGAAGAAATTCGAAGCCGTTATTAAAGTTCCTAAAGGCCAGCTAATCGCCTCAGCAACTCACGAAGATCTTTACGCAGCTATTAATGAAGTGGAGCAAAAACTAGAACGACAACTGAATAAGCTGACCCACAAACCTGAAGCTCGACGTGCGAATAAGCCTGAGCTAGTGGAAGAAGAAGAGTAAAACGTCCAGATTGAGGAAGTAGCGCCGAAAGGCGCTATTTTTTTGCTTGACGCTCCCCGCCTGCTTGCTTATTGTGTTTAAACACTCACAAATTAAGCACTATTTATGCACTCAACTAACCTGTTTCTTTTTGACTTCTTTTTCCTTCCATAGTTGGAGGGGCTAACTCGTTTGTGAAAGAAAAGTCAAAAACAAACAGAAAGCCTCCCAAATCGGGGGGCTTTTTTTATAAGGAAAGAATTGATGACTGACCAACCTATTTCCCTGGAAGAAATTCGTTTACGTTTGAATGAACTCGATGACGAGTTATTAAGCCTGCTGTCCGAACGCCGTAAGCTCAGCATTGAAGTCGCTAAAAGCAAAGTTCAAACTTCGAAACCTGTTCGTGATGCCGTCCGTGAACAACAGCTTCTAGTAAAACTGATCACCAATGGTCGTGATAAATACGAACTCGACGCTCAGTACATCACCAAACTTTTCCATACCATCATTGAAGACTCGGTCCTTCTTCAACAAAGCTACCTACAAAACCTTGTTAACCCACAGCAAAGCCGTAAGCCACTTGCTCGTGTTGCTTTTCTTGGTGCGAAAGGCTCTTACTCACACCTTGCAAGTCGCGAATACTTCAGCCGCAAGAACACAGAGTTAATTGAACTCAACTGTGAACACTTCAAAGAAGTGACTCAAACGGTCGAATCAGGTCATGCTGATTACGGTGTGCTGCCAATTGAAAACACCAGTTCAGGCTCGATCAATGAAGTCTACGACCTACTGCAACACACAACGCTGTACATCGTTGGTGAACTGACTCAACCAATTGAACATTGCTTGGTGGCAACCAAAGACATTCGTCTTGAGAACATCAAAACGCTTTACTCTCATCCACAACCACACCAACAATGCAGCGAGTTCCTGAGTCGCATGAAAGGCGTGAAACTAGAATCTTGTGCAAGTACTGCAGATGCGATGCAAAAAGTGCAAGAGCTCAATCGTGATGATGTAGCGGCAATCGGTAATGCTTCAAGCGGTAAGCTTTATGGTCTACAAGCGATTCAGGGCAATATCGCAAACCAAACCGAAAACCACACACGCTTTATCGTAGTTGCGCGTAAACCAGTAGAAGTATCGACACAGATCCCTGCAAAAACCACACTGATCATGTCGACTTCTCAAGAAGCAGGCTCACTGGTTCAAACGCTATTGGTACTTCAACGTTACGGCATCAATATGACCAAACTAGAATCACGTCCAATCATGGGTAACCCATGGGAAGAAATGTTCTACGTTGACCTTGAATCTCATCTTGGTTCGAACGAAATGCAACAGGCAATTGATGAGCTAACTAAAATCACTAAGCACTTGAAAGTACTAGGCTGTTATCCAAGTGAGAATGTGAAACCGACTCAAGTTAAACTGAGCTAAAAGACATCCATAGGTAAAAAGATCATGGCAGGCCAAAAAGTCGTTATCGCATCACTTAACCCAGCGAAAATCAAAGCCGTAGAGAGTGCTTTTCACAGCGCTTTCCCTGAGCAGAAGTTTGAATTCATTGGGGTCAGCGTTCCAAGTGAAGTCGCAGATCAACCAATGACAAATGATGAAACACATCTCGGAGCTCTGAATCGCGTTCGTAACGCTAAAGCCGAAATAACGAATGCCGATTTCTATGTCGGTTTAGAAGCAGGTATTGAAGGGAAAGTCACATTTGCTTGGATGGTGGTTGAATCTGATACGCATCGCGGGGAATCTCGCTCTGCAAGCTTGATGTTGCCACCAGAAGTACTACAGAAGCTTAAACATGCCAATGAACTTGGTGATGTGATGGATGAAGTTTTTGGTACCGACAACATCAAACAGAAAGGCGGTGCAATTGGGTTGCTAACTCAAAACCAACTGACTCGTAGCTCGGTGTATCATCAAGCTTTGATTCTGGCGTTGATTCCATTTACGAATCCCGAGCACTTCCCTGCGAATTTATAACTGCTTTTGGACTCATGGCTAAATAATACACGAATTAAAAAGGGCGGTTTTTCCGCCCTTTTTACTGTCTATGATATAGAAACTCAAACGACCTTACTGAGCACCTTGCTCGAGCAACGTCTTGAGTTTGTCCTTATCGACTTCCGACTTTGACTTCAACTCATTTGAGCCGCGAGTGATCGTTGCTATGCCAACCCCCAGCATTTGACTGATTTGACGTTGAGAAAGCTCACCTTTCAGCAATTCATTCAGAATGTTCACACGTGCGGTGAGTGATTCTCTCTCATCCGGTGTCATTAGCATGGTCAACAACATCTCATGTTGCTGGTTATCCACACTTGAGCGGATCAATTCAACAATCTGCTGCCAGTCTTTGTACTCAGGTTCGTGTGACATCAAGTTACCTCACTCAATACTTGGTATTGATCTCATTTGGGGTCAAGAACGCACCATCGACACCTAAAAGGTCACGGTAATACGTTTCAAACATCAAAATGTTCTGCACATAACCGCGAGTCTCTTTAAACGGAATCGCTTCAATAAAGGAATAAGCGTCCACTTTTCCTTGGGTTCGCTCTCGCCACGTTTTTACTCGGTTAGGTCCTGCATTATAAGCGGCGAGCGCAAAAATACGATTATTATCGTAATCCTCCATTAACCCTTGTAAGTAATGGCTACCGATTTCAATATTCTTACCTACATTGTACAAGTCTTCCGTACCTTGGTATTTAAGCTTGTATTTACGAGCCGTGTACTTCGCGGTTGCAGGCATAATTTGCATCAAGCCACGAGCGCCAACGGGTGAGCGAGCCTCAGAGTCCAGTGCACTTTCTTGTCGAGCCAAAGACATCATAGTAATAGGATCGATGTTATGTTTCTCGGCATAGAAATTAAACCACCAGCGGTGAGCGACAGGAAAACGCAGAGGAATGTTGTCCCACATTTTAGCTTGAATACTCGCTGTTACCGTTAAATTATGCCAACGTTTAGAAGCAGCATAAGCCGCCAACATCTTTTTCTCTTCTTTACCAACACGACGCAACAAATGTGCCCATTCACTTTTGGCAGCAGCAATTTTGTCGGTTTCAATCAACTCTTCAATTCGCACTAACGATTTTTGGTAAGGTTGAACAACCTTTTTATCGAGCTTCACGGTACTCGATGGATACTTAATCGACTGACCAATCGCATTCGCTGCAGCAACACTATAAAAATTCCGTTGACCCGCCAATTTAGCCAAGCGCTGTTTGCCCGCGACTTTATCACCCAACGCCATCTCACTGCGTCCTAACCAGTATTGCCACCGAAGCGTCGCTTGTTCTTTTTCATTTAAAACTGCAATCCACTTCTGTACCCCTTTCCAATCACCATTTTGAATCGATAAACGAATGCGGCTTTCAATCAAGGGTAAATTCTTACTCGATCTCGTCTTATCATCACGCCATTGAGCCAACGAATCTGACTCGGTACGAATCAAACGAATCGCAATATAGTCAGCTAATGCTTGTGCTTTCTCTGGTGAAAACTTCTGTCCTTTCACAACGATTGCGTAAGCGTCTTGCGCCTTTTTTGTATCCTTACGCGCTAGTTTTTCTAACGCGAATTCACTTTGAGCACGGTTGAAATCATTAGCAGGTTGTTTCTTAGCAAATGCAGCGACCGTTTCTGGTTTATCAAACAGTGCCTTCATCGCTTTGGCTTGCTGCTGCGCCTTGCTTGATTTAGGCAGTTTTTGTAGGTAACTCAATAAACCACCGTTACGCGCATCAAACGCCAGCAACATGCGTTGTAAGATAAGTTCATCAGAGCGCTCACCCGCTTTATCCCACGCAGAGAATAATGGGTCACACTCATCTGCAATGCTGCTGCCACGCAACCACATGTGTTCTGCACCTTTGAACGCAGCCACTTGTTTGCCTTGATTTAATTGGGCGACGTAAAAAATACATTGATAGCGCTCACCACTTGGTTCCACTCTCTGAAACTCAGTAATGGTTTTCCAATCTTTCTGACGATAAAGGTTATCTAAGTAAGGGGCACGAATTCGACGTGAGAATGGAAAAGCCTCATGGTCTTTAATAAATTCGTCTACCTGTTGTGGAGACTTACTCGATAATTGCCTCAGAAACACCCGATAATCCACATAAGGAGTCAGTGGATAGTTGGCGATTTTTGAACGGATAGATAAGTAACCATCAATGTCATTCTTATCTAATAGGTCTTGAGCTTGTTCATAGACCTGGCGCTGCTTTTCTAAACTCAGCGCAGCGTTTGCTGATACGCTAACCGCACATAAAGCGGCTGCATAACATACTCTTTTAGCCAATTCAGATACGTTGAATCTCATGTGCGTCATTTTCCTCAGACGTTTATCACTCCATGCCTTACTAATGAAGAATACAAAGCGTAGTAAGTCATAAAGCATATGCATCTATTTACACCGTATTAAGTTCTCATTGTAAAGCGACTTGATGTAATAAATGTTGTACTCGTGAAACTTTAGAACCCTTAAAGACAAATAGATTCCCAACAATCCATTCTTCCTGATGAATCGCAGCACATTGAATTAAGGATGAACAAGAAAAGTGTATACCCTAAAGTTGTGAGTTTCCGGTCAGCAATGAAGAAGAAATCACATGAGCGGCGAATTTCTTGCAATGCGGTAACAAAACTCAAGGAGTTGGTATAAAATAGACGCTTTGAATGACAGTTAATTTAGGAACGATCGGCAATGGCTGAATACGTATATACCATGTCGCGGGTGAGCAAAATCGTGCCACCTAAGCGTCAAATTCTTAAAGACATCTCTCTAAGCTTCTTCCCAGGTGCAAAAATCGGTGTTCTAGGTCTGAACGGTGCGGGTAAATCAACTCTGCTACGTATCATGGCGGGCATCGATACTGATATCGATGGTGAAGCACGTCCACAACCTGGTCTAAACGTAGGTTACCTACCTCAGGAGCCAGTACTAGACGAATCAAAAACCGTTCGTGAAGTGGTTGAAGAAGCGGTATCTGATGTTGCAGACGCGCTGAAGCGTTTGGATGCGGTATATGCTGCGTATGCAGAACCAGACGCAGACTTCGATGCACTTGCAAAAGAGCAAGGCGAACTAGAAGCGCTAATTCAAGCGAAAGACGGTCATAACCTAGACAACGCGCTAGAGCGTGCGGCTGATGCACTTCGTCTACCTGAGTGGGATCAAAAGATTGCAAACCTATCTGGTGGTGAACGTCGCCGTGTTGCTATCTGTCGTCTTCTTCTAGAGAAGCCAGACATGCTACTACTAGACGAACCAACCAACCACTTGGATGCTGAGTCTGTTGCATGGCTAGAGCGCTTCCTAGTTGATTACACAGGCACTGTAGTTGCGATTACCCACGACCGTTACTTCCTAGATAACGCTGCGGGTTGGATCCTAGAACTTGACCGTGGTGAAGGTATTCCATGGGAAGGTAACTACACGTCTTGGCTAGAGCAAAAAGATGCACGTCTACAACAAGAAGCATCTCAAGAAAAAGCTCGTCAAAAGACCATTGAGAAAGAACTTGAATGGGTTCGTCAAAACCCTAAAGGTCGTCAAGCGAAGTCTAAAGCACGTATGGCGCGCTTTGAAGAGCTGCAAAACACTGACCACCAAAAACGTAACGAAACCAACGAGCTGTTCATCCCACCGGGTGAGCGTCTAGGTGATAAAGTTATCGAAGTGAACAACCTGACGAAATCATTCGACGGTCGCGTTCTTATTGATGACCTATCATTCAGCATGCCTAAGGGTGCAATCGTAGGTATTATCGGTGCCAACGGTGCTGGTAAATCGACCCTATTCAAGATGCTAAGCGGCACAGAACAGCCTGATTCAGGTACGATTGAGCTAGGTGAAACCGTGAAGCTAGCGTCTGTTGAGCAGTTCCGCGACTCAATGAACGACAAGAACACCGTATTCCAAGAAATTTCTGAAGGCGCTGATATCATCAAGATAAACAACTTCGAAATTCCTGCACGTGCTTACTGTTCTCGCTTCAACTTCAAAGGTTCAGATCAACAGAAGATTATCGGCGAACTGTCTGGTGGTGAGCGTAACCGTGTACACCTTGCTAAGCTTCTTAAAGCTGGCGGTAACGTACTATTACTCGATGAGCCAACCAACGACCTTGACGTTGAAACACTACGTGCGCTAGAAGAAGCTCTACTAGAGTTCCCTGGCTGTGCAATGGTTATCTCGCACGACCGCTGGTTCCTAGACCGTATCGCGACACACATCATCGACTACCGCGATGAAGGTCAAGTTAACTTCTACGAAGGTAACTATAACGAGTACATGGAATGGCTGAAGAAGACGCTTGGTCCTGAAGCGGCTGAGCCACACCGTATCAAATACAAGCGCGTATCGAAGTAATTTCGACCGCAGGTTGATGTGCGGTATTTCACCTTACATCTCACCTTTGCTTGTAATTCGTACAAAGGTCGCTATCATAGCGACCTTTGTTGTATGTGTTGCATAAATAGCTCAAATGCCCTTGTAGCATGTAAAGAGCCTAACCTTTAGCCAGCATAACTCTGTAGCATTTTCGACATTTCAAACACAAAAATCGAACATTTTTTGTTCTATTTGGTATAGTCTTGCCATTGTTTGACATTTTACGAGAAAGCTCTATGACGGAAAGACGACGCTTTTCACGCATCATCTACCAAGTACCAGCCTTAATTGAACAGAGAGATTTGGTAATACCAGCTACCATTCAAGACCTTTCTTTACATGGCTTGTTATTAAAAGCTGAAGATGCAAAAAAACTGAATTTATTACAGCCCGTAGAAGTCGGTTTTTCGTTTATTCAATCAGAGCAAACCATGCGATTAAATGCTGACGTCATTTCAATTGCAGACAATGAAGTTCGGCTAAAGATCAGCAACATAGACATCGACAGTATTAGCCAATTAAAACGATTCATAGAATTGAATGTAGGCAATAACGAACTCCTAAATCGAGAGTTAGAACACCTTTCGGATTTAGGGGAAGAATAAACTGAACGCCTGCTTTAGTAACAATAATCATGTCTAAAAAAATCATCATGCAGATCCCAACCAAAGATGGGAATCAGCAATTTCATTTGGGTCGCCTTTCGATCCTAACCATTTGCGCATCGGTCATTGCGCTACCGGCTGTCATTGGTGGTGCTTGGTATATGAACCAAAAACAGGTTCATGACGCACAAACATTAAACCAGACCATCGCAAAGCTTGAGAGCGAGAAAGCACAAATCACTGCATTGTACGAAGAGCAGTTGGACACCAACCATTCATTATCTCAGTCTCTGACGGACAAAAATAACCAAATACAACTTCTCGGGAAGCGCGTATTTGATGTTGAATCCGTACTCGGCTTGGCAGATGAAGAGTTAATAGGTGAAGAAAGCAATCTCGCGTTAGAAGAGCGGATCGATGCAGCTGCGATAGACTCAGCGGTCAGAGCCACCATGTTTCGCTTGATACCTAACGACAGCCCGATGACCTACCAACGTATTTCATCTTCATATGGCAGTCGTATTAACCCTATTTCTGGTAAACGCCATGTCCACACCGGTATCGATCTCACCTGCAAACGCGGTGAAGAGATCCTGGCTCCAGCCGATGGGGTTGTGGAGACAGTACGACCAAGTAACAGAGGTTACGGCAACTACCTAACTCTGCGTCACTCTTTTGGTTTCTCGAGCTCTTTTGCCCACTTAAACCGTTTTAAAGTTAAAAGTGGTCAGTTCGTAAGTAAAGGTGATGTGATTGCACAATGTGGTAATTCAGGCAACTCAACTGGACCACACTTACATTATGAGGTGCGCTTCTTAGGTCGTGCGTTGAATCCTCAATATCTGATGGATTGGACACCAGAAAACTTCAACTACGCATTCGAGAAAGAGAAAAAGGTGAAATGGGGACCATTGGTTCAATTGATTGATAATGTCGTTCGTCTGCAAATCAATCTGACTAACTCACCTTACCGTGATACTAGCATCAGCACCGTATCAAGCGAAGATAAGACAGGAACCGCAACCAACTAAGGTTTTGCGCTCCTTTTCTTCACTTCACATATAAAAAGAGCAGCCTCAGGGCTGGTCTTTTTATCTATCAAATCGGTGTTTATCCACGATGGATATTGTCATTCGCTTGTTTTAGCAGATTCTGACTCTCGTTCATAAATTGTTGAGAGTACTCACCAAACCAATCACTGACTTGTTCAAAGCTTTCAACAAATTCTGCTTTGTCTTTGCTATCCAAAATGCTCAGCGCCTCACCAAAACGTTGGTGGAATCGCTTAATCATATCGATGTTCTCTTGCGACGAGAGAATAATGTCACCGTAGAGGTTTGGATCTTGACCAAACAAACGCCCTACCATCGCTAACTCCAAGCGGTAAATTGGTGAGCTCAACTTTAACAACTGTTCAATGTTTGGATTCTCTTTACTTAGGTGCATACCGTAAGCAAACGAAGTGAAGTGGCGCAGCGCCTGAATCAATGTCATGCCATGATCGTGCTCTTGCGCATCAATTTGGCACAGGCTTGCGCCCCAAATCCCAAACTGTTGCAATAGCCATTGGTATTGTTCGTTACCACGACCATCACAGTACACAATTACCTGTTTCGCTAGGCTTGGCACATCTGGACCAAACATAGGGTGTAAACCAACAACCGGACCTTGGTGCACATTCAACATTGCTTGCAATGGCTTAGACTTGATGGAAGTCAGGTCACAAAGAATGCAGTCTTTTGGTAGGTTGCCTAGCTTTTCAATCACACCTTCTGTCAGGTGAATCGGAACAGTAACCACCACCAGCCCAGCATCTTCCAAGATGTCGTCTGCATGATCCCAGTCTTTACTGCCCAGCACTTTAACTTGGTAACCAGACAGCTTAAACATTCGACCAAACAGACCACCTAACTGACCATTACCACCAATAATAACCACTGAGCGCAATTCTGGGTTCAAACACTTAAAACCGGAATCTTTCTCGCTGGCATAAGACTCACGCATTGTTCGACGAAGAATGTCTTCAATCAGTTGTGGAGGAATCCCCATTTTTTCAGCTTCAGCTCGTCGTGATGCCAGCATTGCCGCCTCACGATCTGGGGCATAAATTGGCAAACCGTGTTCGCTTTTTACTTCCCCTACTTTCTCTACTAGAGCCAAACGCTGAGCTAATAGCTCCAACATTTGCTTGTCGACTGCATCAATCTGATCGCGTAATGCGTTAAGTTCAACTGCCATTGATGTTCCTTAAATCCCGTGTTGTTAGCCTTTTAGACGATTCTCTAAGAAAGGCACCAGCTCTTCGTGTGCATGACGTAATAGTGCCTCAGTTGAATCCCAATTGATACATGCGTCGGTGATCGATACGCCGTATTTCATCTCTTCGAGTGGCAGGTCAGAAGATTGATTACCTTCATTGATATGGCTCTCAATCATCAAGCCAATGATTGACTTGTTTCCTTCACGGATTTGATGAATCACATCTTCTGCGACCAATGGCTGACGACGGTAATCTTTACGCGAGTTCGCATGGCTACAGTCCACCATCAGCGAAGCATCGAGACCAGACTTCGCCATTTCTTGCTCACATTCAGTCACTGATACTGAATCGTAGTTGGTTTGCTTACCTCCACGTAAAATGACATGACCATTTGGGTTGCCTTGTGTCGTTAGCAGTGCCACTTGGCCTTCACGGTTGATTCCCATGAAACGATGACTAGAAGAAGCCGCTTGCATCGCGTTAACAGCAGTTGCCAAGCTACCATCCGTACCATTCTTAAAACCAATAGGCATAGAAAGACCACTTGCCATCTCGCGGTGAGTTTGTGACTCCGTTGTGCGAGCACCGATCGCCGCCCAGCTAAAAGTATCCGCAAGGTATTGTGGGCTGATTGGGTCAAGAGCTTCTGTTGCTAGCGGGATTTCCATCTCTGCCAATTCAACCAGCAGTTCACGACCAACATGCAAACCATGTTCAATGTCGAAGCTACCATCTAGGTGTGGGTCATTGATCAAACCTTTCCAACCAACCGTGGTTCGAGGTTTTTCAAAGTAAACACGCATTACAATATACAGTTGGTCGCTTAGTTGTTCTGAAAGGGCTTTTAGGCGCTTAGCGTAGTCCTTCGCTGCCTCTACGTCATGAATAGAACATGGTCCACATACAACAAGCAGACGATGATCTTTCTTGTGAATGATGTCAGCGATGGTTTGACGAGACTCTTGAATGAAACGACGTGCCTTTTCACTCAAAGGAAGCTTAACTTTTAGCTCCTCAGGCGTGATCAGTACTTGTTCTTCGCTGATGTTGATGTTGCTCAATTCACTTCTTTGCATAACTTCGACCTGTATATTTTTGTTTACACCCAACCAATTCCTTGGTGAGACAACTAAGCTTTATCGACAAGATAACAGGCTACAAAAGAAATACAAGCGTACACAATAAAAAACATTTAATGTAAACTTAAATTTACACACAAAGAAAAAGCCGAAATGCAGGGCACTTCGGCTTAAAATAGGTGTTTTCGACAGTTTACGTATCCCCCCAAGTAAACCAATACTCAAGGTTTACATGGCTAACCAATCAATCGCTTCATGGCTTCAGTAGCGTCTTTCCACTCTTGAGACAATTTTAACTCGCTTAGTGTAAAGTTTTGTTTTTTCAGCAAGGCATCAGCAAGAGGAACGGAAGTAATTGGCAGGTTATCGAGTACTTCCACTTGTGCATCGCGCTTGTTACAAACTAATAGCATGTCACAACCTGCTTTTAATGCCTGTATGCCTCGCTGGGCAGGACCACCCATAATTGCGGCACCTTCCATGGTCAAATCATCAGAGAAGATCAAACCTTTAAAACCAAGTTGTTGGCGCAAGATTTGTTTTAACCAGTACTCTGAACCACTTGCAGGTTGATCATCATAATTGGGGAAAATGACATGAGCAGGCATCATCGCATCTAAGATGCCGGAATCGATTTGCGCTTTGAAAATAGCCATATCTTGCTCAAAGATATCACTGCGCTCATCGTACGGAGTCTCTAGGTGTGAATCAGCAATCACACCGCCATGACCAGGAAAGTGCTTACCCGTTGTTGCCATACCGACACTCTTCATGCCATGCATGTAAGCAGAACTGTGACGCAAAATTGTGTCCATATCCTCACCAAAAGCTCGACTGCCGATCGCTTTACACTGATGACCTTTATCCAGCACAGGCGCGAAACTTAGGTCAATGTCATGAGCTATCAGCTCTGCGGCCATCAACCAACCACCCATGCGTGCCAGTTCCTCACTATTTTGGTGCTTGGCATATTCGTCAGCCGCTGGAATGAGAGAGAAGCCTTCACGGAAACGCTGAACGCGCCCGCCCTCTTGGTCAACACCAATCAAAATCGGACGTTTCGCCGCTTTACGGATAGACTGGGTAAGAGCTTGAAGCTGCTTGCTATCGTGGTAGTTACGTGTAAATAAAATCAAACCACCAACCGTTGGATGTTCCAAAATTTCTCTGTCTTCTGCAGTCAGTTCGTAGCCTGCAACATCAACCCATAACGGTCCCATTGTTTCTCCTCAAAATCGGCTGAATATCTCGTATTCGATGAGGTTATTCGCTTCAGAATTGCTTTACAATAAGTGAATCGAAGAATTGACGGAATCGGCTGTGAATCTTAACAATCTGTACATTGGCGTAATGTCTGGAACCAGCATGGACGGTGTGGATACGGCACTGGTAGAAATTGAAAATGACCATGTTTGCCTAATTGCGCACGATGATTACCCAATGCCGCCTCACATTAAACAAATGCTTCTGTCGATTTGCACAGGACAAGACACTAACCTGAAAGCACTTGGCGAACTGGACCACCAACTCGGGCATTTGTTTGCCGATGCCGTATTACAACTACTGAATAAATCTGGCTATTCCGCTGAGCAAGTCCGAGCCATTGGCAATCATGGTCAAACCGTTTTCCACCAGCCAACTGGCGATCTGCCCTTCACCACTCAACTGGGTGATGCCAACATCATTGCGGTCAAAACCGGTATTGATACCGTGGCAGATTTTCGACGCAAAGACATGGCGCTAGGTGGACAAGGTGCACCACTTGTTCCTGCGTTTCACAAAAGCATCTTTGCGATGCAAGACTCCACAACGGTAGTGCTTAACATCGGTGGTATTGCCAATATCTCTGTATTACATCCCGAGCAGCCGGTGATTGGTTATGACACCGGTCCAGGTAATATGTTGATGGACGCATGGTGTGAGCAGAATACTGGACAAGGCTTCGACAAAGACGCCCAATTTGCTCTGCAAGGTAAGATCAATGCAGCTTTACTGGCTCAACTGTTGGAGGCTCCTTATCTTGCGATGCCACCGCCTAAAAGCACAGGGCGAGAACTGTTCAATATCGATTGGTTACATCAACAGCTAACGGATCACCGTGTCTCTGTACAAGATGTGCAACGCACACTTTGCGAATACTCGGCAATGACCATTGCTGTCGAAGTGGAAAAGTTCACTCATGGTCAAAAGCCTCAGCTTTTAGTGTGTGGTGGTGGAGCAAGAAACCCACTATTGATGCAACGTTTGGCAGCCCTTCTCCCTCAGTGGCAAGTCGCAACAACCAACGACAAGGGTGTCGACGGAGACTATATGGAAGCCATGGCTTTTGCTTGGCTTGCACAGCGCCACGTTCATGGATTGCCAAGCAACTTGCCAGAAGTGACAGGGGCAAGTCGTCTTGCTTCACTCGGTGTGCTCTATCCTAAAAACTAAATGAGTTGTCCTAAATACAGCTTAAAGATGAAACGAATTCAGTATTCAAAAGGCTTAAATCACTATGACAAATGACGCGCTTATTGCCGCTCTCGCTCACCTTGTTTCAGAAGGTCGCAACCCAGATACGATGGACATCGACTTATTACCATCTCTGGATATTGTTCAACGTCTTAATCAACAAGACAAACTCGTTCCACTTGCCGTTGAGAAAGCGTTGCCGGAGATCGCCCTCGCGGTAGATAAAATCACCGACGCATTTAAGGTAGGCGGTCGTTTGGTTTACATGGGCGCAGGCACCAGTGGTCGTTTAGGGGTGCTTGATGCATCAGAATGCCCACCAACATTTGGTGTGTCTGACAAGATGGTGGTTGGCTTGATTGCAGGTGGTCCAGAAGCCATCCTCAAAGCGAAAGAAGGCGCAGAAGACTCTCCAATTCTAGGTGAACAAGATTTGAAAGACATCGAGTTCACTCATCATGATGTCGTGGTCGGCATCGCCGCTAGTGGACGCACACCTTACGTGATTGGTGGTTTGGAGTACGCCAACGAGATAGGTGCGACGACAGTGGCACTGTCTTGCAACCCAGACTCACCAATTGCAGAGATCGCTAGCATCGCCATTTGTCCTGTCGTAGGTCCTGAAGCTTTAACCGGTTCAACACGTTTAAAATCAGGAACCGCACAGAAGCTGGTTCTGAATATGCTGACCACAGCGAGCATGATCCGTTTAGGTAAGAGTTATCAAAACCTGATGGTCGACGTGAAAGCGACCAACAACAAACTGGTAGCGCGCGCCGCACGCATCGTTATGCAAGCGACCGATTGCAGCCAAGAACAAGCAACCGAAGTACTTAAGCAAACAGACTATGAAGTAAAACTGGCGATCTTGATGATCCTGACCGATCTTGATATCGATTCAGCTCGTGCGCATCTGCATCATCAAGATGGCTTCTTACGTAAAGCCGTTGAAAGTCACCAGCCAAAATAACGGGTGAGATGGTTAACCAGATTGACCAACACAAGAAAAACAAAAAGGAGACCTCAAGGTCTCCTTTCTTATTCTGATATCAAGAATCAGTCTTCATATAGCCACTCATCAAATTCTTGGTTAAGCTTGTCATTCGCTTTGCGCTTGATTTGATCAGGATTCGTCATGTTTTTCACACGGTCGACCTTATTGGTGTACTTGCTAGTGGTATTGTTTACCTTGCGCTTAACCTGGTTCTCCACATAAGTGCCATCGCTGATCTCTTTGATATTACGCTTAGTGTGATTGATGGTGTTGGTTATATGATGCTTGTCATGGTCATACTTTCGCTTCATCTTGATCGACTCTTTCAATACATTGGTTGCGCCAACGGTCAAAGGGAACAGTGCTAATACGACCAAAAAGACTTTTTTCATGCTTCTATTTCACTTCTGATTGAATCTAATCATATCAGTACATCAAAGCGATAAAATTCAAATGTCAGAAGATTAACAGGGCAAATTGCTGTCTTGATTATGAAACAGAACTAGTTACTGTATTCGTTCCAACCGCGTTGCCATTCCATTCGAAACTTCTGCGCTTGTGGTGTGCCTTCGCATACACCTTCATAGTACTGACCAGACAATCCCATCTGGTAAGCGAAATCAGGATTACAGTATTCCGTCACCCCTTCGAGATAACCTTGGTCGTAGTCACCTTGCTTAGCATTCCCGAGTTGATTGAGTTCTTTCACCGTACGAGAAGTATGCCCTGCAATGCCATCTTGATAACCGATCTGATACCAATCACCAGATTGCGCTAATTCTTCCGTGGTCGCCGCACAGCCTGCCAATAAAGCCAGCGCCAAACCTAACGTTGCCTTTTTCATGATTCTTCCTTAACTAGTTGTTTTCCAAACAAGCTTACCACTAAAGCCCGTAATGTGCCGCTTATCTGTCGATTTCGCCACTTAACTCTTGAGGTGACCACTTACCCTTAATCACAGCCACTCAATGGTGAATAGAACCACTTAACCCATCGTGCTACCACTAAGCAAACGATAAAACCACTTAATCTTTATATCGACCACTCGCTTCTCTATTCGACCACTCATCCACTGAGCGAATGCACTTAACAAAAGAGGCGAATACCATACATCCTGAGCTTAAAAAATTACCCTACCTAATAAACCAAGGACAATTGCTATGATGTGGTTTCTAACCTGTGTCGCAGCCCTTATCGGCGGATACTTCATCTACGGTGCTTTCGTTGAGAAAGTTTTCGGTATCAATGAGAATCGCCAAACTCCTGCCCATACAAAAACCGACGGTGTTGACTACGTTCCAATGTCAACCAAACGCGTTTACCTTGTTCAACTACTCAACATTGCTGGTGTTGGTCCTATTTTCGGTCCAATCATGGGTGCCCTATACGGTCCTGCCGCTATGTTGTGGATTGTTGTAGGTTGTATCTTTGCAGGTGCAGTACACGATTACTTCTCAGGCATGCTTTCTGTTCGTAATGGTGGTGCATCAGTACCAACGATTACAGGTCGCTACCTAGGTAATGGCGCAAAACACTTTATGAACATCTTTGCCATTGTCCTGCTGCTTCTTGTTGGTGTGGTATTCGTATCTGCGCCTGCTGGCATGATCACGAACCTAATTAACGACCAAACTAGCCTAAGCGTCAGCATGACAACGATGGTTGTATTGATTTTCGCTTACTACATCATCGCTACAATTGTTCCAGTTGATAAAATCATTGGTCGCTTCTACCCACTGTTTGGCGCACTACTGATCTTCATGTCTGTTGGTCTGATGACAGCTGTCGCGTTTTCTAGCGAACACACAGTGATGGGTGATTTCCAAGTAAGCGATATGTTCACTAACTTGAACCCTAACGACATGCCTCTATGGCCAGCGCTGTTTATCACTATCGCATGTGGCGCTATCTCTGGCTTCCACGCAACTCAGTCACCACTGATGGCTCGTTGTATGGAAAACGAGAAAAACGGTCGCTTCGTTTTCTACGGTGCGATGATTGGTGAAGGTGTTATCGCGTTAATCTGGTGTGCTATCGCTCTGTCTTTCTTCGGTACGCTTGACGGTCTTGCAGAAGCAGTGAAAAACGGTGGTCCTGGTAACGTGGTATACAGTGCTTCATTTGGTCTACTAGGTGTATTCGGTGGTGTGATTGCCTTCCTAGGTGTTGTAATTCTGCCAATCACATCAGGTGACACAGCATTCCGCTCTAGCCGTCTGATTCTTGCTGAATACTTCGGTATGGAACAAAAAACACTACGTAACCGCCTTCTAATGGCTGTACCACTATTCGTTATCGGTGGCGTTTTGACTCAAGTAGATTTCGGTATCATTTGGCGCTACTTCGGCTTCGCAAACCAAACAACAGCAGTAATGATGCTTTGGACTGCATCGGCTTACCTACTGCGCCATAACAAGTTCCACTGGATCACGACTGTCCCAGCGGTCTTCATGACAACCGTGTGTGTTACGTTCATTCTAAACAACAGTACATTAGGCTTTGGTCTGCCAATGCAAATCTCGACCATCGCAGGTATTCTGTTCTCACTAGCCGCTGCTGGCTACGTAATTAAAATCTCTAAAGGTAAAGGTGAGACTGAGCTTGCTGACGAAGAGAAACCACAAGCTGCTTCAGAAACTGCATAATGAATACCTTCGCTTGCTAACCGATTCATTATCAATGACTGGATAAAACCAAGAGCCTGCCCACCGCAGGCTCTTTTTGTTTCTCTTCTACGTTACAATAACAACATCATTTTTAGGTTAGGTTCGCTATGGAACTGGTCATCTCCCTTTTACAACAAATGTGTGTTTACTTGGTGCTGGCTTACATGCTGAGTAAAACGCCGATCATTTTGCCTCTGCTGAGTATCTCCTCTCGCCTCAGTCATCGGCTCATTTGTTATGTACTCTTCTCTGGCTTTTGTATTCTCGGCACCTACTTCGGCTTGCATATTAACGATGCTATCGCCAATACGCGTGCCATTGGTGCGGTGATGGGTGGGCTGTTTGGAGGCCCTGTGGTCGGTTTTGCTGTGGGGTTAACCGGTGGTATTCACCGCTACACACTTGGCGGTTTTACCGATTTAGCCTGCGCAATTTCTACCACGGCTGAAGGCTTGATTGGCGGCTTGCTGCATGTCTACCTTATCAAGCGTAACAAGGGAGCCATGCTGTTCAATCCAAGCGTGGTATTCAGTGTCACTTTTGTAGCAGAAATTGTGCAGATGATTCTGTTACTCGCTGTAGCCAAACCTTTCGACCAAGCCTATGCGCTTGTCTCAGCGATTGCCGCTCCAATGATCATTGCTAACTCGGTTGGTGCGGCACTGTTTATGAGTATCCTGCAAGACCGTAAAACCATTTTCGAAAAATACTCAGCCACCTTCTCCCGCCGCGCATTAAGCATCGCCGATCGCTCAGTTGGTATTCTAAGTACCGGCTTTAACAGTGAGAATGCAGACAAAATCGCCCGCATCATCTACGACGAAACCAAAGTAGGTGCCGTCGCGATCACCGACCAAGAAAAGATCCTAGCTTTCGTTGGTATCGGCGATGATCACCATAAGCCAAATACTCCTATTTCATCGCAAAGCACGCTAGATTCGATGGAAAAGAACGACATCATCTACCTTGATGGTAGCGAACGACCGTATCAATGCTCATTAGCACAAGACTGTAAGTTGGGCTCTGCATTGATCATTCCTCTGCGTGCAGGCAAAGAGGTGGTGGGAACCATTAAGCTTTACGAACCAAAACGCAAACTGTTCTCTACTGCGAATATGTCAATGGCAGAAGGGATTGCTCAGCTTCTTTCAAGCCAAATCTTGTATGGTGATTATCAGCAGCAACAAACTCTACTGGCTCAGGCAGAAATCAAACTGCTGCATGCTCAGGTGAATCCACACTTCTTGTTCAACGCGTTAAATACCATTAGTGCCATCACTCGTCGTGATCCTGACAAAGCACGAGAACTGATCCAAAATCTGTCTCATTTCTTCCGCAGTAACTTAAAGCAGAACATCAATACAGTGACGCTAAAAGAAGAATTGGCGCACGTGAATTCCTACTTATCGATCGAAAAAGCACGTTTTACCGATCGCCTAGAAGTTGAGATTGATATTGAACCAGAATTACTGGATATCAAGCTGCCGAGTTTTACTCTTCAACCTCTGGTCGAAAATGCCATCAAGCATGGTGTTTCTAATATGTTAGAGGGAGGAAAAGTGAAGATTTATAGCCAAGCACACCCTCAAGGCGCGCTGATAACGGTTGAGGACAACGCAGGTAGTTATAAGCCGCCAAAAGAGAATCATTCTGGTTTGGGTATGGAAATCGTCGATAAGCGCTTGTCGAATCAATTTGGGCGTGATTCAGCGCTAAAAATTACCTCTCAGCAGCATCAATTTACTAAAATGAGTTTTATCATTCCCCACTCGCGATAAGCGCAATGAAAACGCACAAAGGTAATCTTGGATGTTAACCGCCCTCGTCATTGATGATGAACAGTTTGCTCGTGAAGAGTTGGCAGAGCTATTGGATGAAACGGGTCAAATTGAGGTGATTGGCGACGCGTCAAACGCCATCATGGGACTGAAGAAAATCAATGAGCTGAAACCAGATGTGGTGTTTCTCGACATCCAAATGCCTCAGGTGACGGGCATTGAGCTGCTGGGAATGTTAGACCCAGAAACTATGCCTTACGTGGTGTTTGTGACGGCTTATGATCAATACGCTATTCAAGCCTTTGAAGACAATGCCTTCGATTATTTACTCAAGCCCGTTGATCCATGTCGTTTGACCAAAACCGTCAAACGCCTTAGCAAGGTGATGAGTCAATCTGCACTCACTCAGCAACTGTCAGCCATCGCACCAGAAAACCTCGACCAAATTCCATGTATTGGGCACAACCGCATAGTGATCATGGCGACGGAGACAGTTGAGTGTGCTTACAGTGATATTAGCGGTGTACATGTGCGCTCCACCAGCCAAACCGCAAGTACTCAATTGACCCTGAAAACCTTGGAAGAGAAAACGCCACTGGTACGTTGTCATCGACAGTATCTCGTAAGTATTAAAGCCATCAGCGAGATTAAGCTATTAGAAAACGGGCTGGCAGAAATCATTACCAAAACAGGCTTTGAGATCCCCGTGAGCCGCCGTTATTTAAAAGTACTCAAAGAGCTACTCGGCATTAGTCATTAGTCATTAGTCATTAGGGTATATACCAAAATAACCCCGAAATGGCTGGGTATAAACCATCACGAGTAGATAGAAACCACACAATCAAAAAAGGCGACCTTCTGGTCGCCTTTTGCATATTTTCATCGCCTTAATCAACTTGCTTGATTTGTAGCTCTTTTGGTACTTCGAAGAACATGTTTTCTTCGCGACCAAGCACTTCATCTACGGCTTGCGCCCCAACCAACTCTTTGATGCGATCTAGGATTTGATTAACCAGCTCTTCAGGCGCAGATGCACCAGCAGTCACACCAACCTTGCCTTTACCTTCAAACCATTCAGGCTTAATGTCTTCAGGACAATCCGTTAGGTATCCTGGCGTACCTAGCTTTTCAGCGAGCTCTTTTAAACGCGTTGAGTTTGATGAATTCTTGGAACCTACAACAACCATCACATCTACGTCAGCAGAAAGCTCACGCACAGCATCTTGACGGTTTTGCGTCGCGTAACAGATGTCATCTTTACGAGGACCTTGAATGTCTGGGAATACGCGGCGTAGCTCTTCAATTACGTCAGCGGTTTCATCAACAGACAGTGTCGTTTGGCTCACGTAGTGTAGATCAGATGGATCCTTTACGATCGCTTTTAGCTTCTCAACATCCGCTGGTGTTTCCACAAGGTACATACCGCCTGTATCACTTGAATACTGACCCATTGTGCCTTCCACCTCTGGATGACCAGCGTGACCGATCAATACCACTTCCATATTGCGACGGCTTGCACGTGCAACTTCCATATGTACTTTGGTTACCAGCGGACAGGTCGCATCAAACACAGTTAAATCACGAGACTTCGCTTCTTGGCGAACCGCTTGAGATACACCATGAGCGGAGAAAATCACAATGTTGTTGTCTGGCACTTCGTGCAGTTCTTCAACGAAGATAGCACCACGCTGTTTTAAACCTTCAACCACAAAGCGGTTGTGCACTACTTCATGTCGAACATAGATAGGTGGCTGATACATCTCTAGCGCACGTTCTACGATGCTAATCGCGCGGTCAACACCAGCACAGAAACCACGTGGGTTAGCTAACAGGATTTTCATTTCATTGCTCATGGAAGTTATCTTTTATTTGGTTCGCTATTCTACTGACAAAATTTCGACTTCGAAAGTCACGTCTTGTCCCGCGAGTGGATGGTTGAAGTCCACTGTTACTGAGTCGCCAGCAATCTCAGTAATGATGCCCGGGATTTCCATACCATCGGGACCACTGAACGCCATAATAGTGCCGACTTCAACTTCCGCTTCGCCCACAAATTTAGTGCGATCCATATGGTGGATATGGTCTGGATTCGGCATGCCAAAAGCGTCAGCCGCTTTTAGTTCAATTGCCTTTTGTTCACCTACTTGCAAGCCTAATAGGCACTGCTCAAAGTTCTCACTTAAGCTGCCGTCGCCCATCACGAACTTAGCAGGCTTGCCCATGTTATGTGTGCTGTCCGCTACAGAGCCATCTTGCATTTTGATGGTGAAATGCAGTGTTACTGCTGAATCTTGATTTATTGTTGTCACGTTACTGCTTCCTTGTTCTTGGGTTTTCCAGCGCTCTATATGATCACTCACCGTGATTACTTTTATTGTACGAAGATACGCGGATTGCGCTCCAACATAATAAAAAGCGTCGTCCGAATCAACGGACGACGCTTAGGGTTATTCGATATATCGCAAAAGATTACTTGTCAGCGTCCTTTTTGCGGAAGCCATCAAGAATGATCATTGCCGCACCAATACAGATAGTTGTATCTGCAAGGTTGAATGCTGGCCAATGGTAGTTACCCCAGAAGAAGTCTAGGTAGTCAACAACAAAGCCATGAACAACACGGTCAAACACGTTGCCCACTGCACCACCAATAATCAGTGCGTAAGCGATGTTGTTCCATTTTTCTTTCGCTGGAAGCTTGCTCATCCAGTAGGTCAAAAGACCTGTAACAACAAACGCGATACCTGTGAACAACCAGCGCTGCCAACCCGCTTGATCGCTCAAGAAGCTGAATGCTGCACCGTAGTTATGAACATAAAGTAGGTTGAAGAATGGCAGCACCTCAATTCGGTTTGCCCATCCGTAGCCCATGTTGTCCATCACCACCAATTTGATGCCAATATCTGCAATAAATACCAGAATTGCTAACCACAGCCAGCGAACTCCAGATTGCTTTAACGTCAGTGCTTTTTCACTCATTACTTTACCTACAAACAGCCCCAGTAAATACTGGGGCTGTTAATTTTAAAAAAAGTTCAGTTGTACTGGGTAATTACGCGAATTTACGTACTTCACCTTCGCCGTCAACGTTAGACACACAACGACCACAGATCTTCTCGTGACCTTCGATTGTGCCTACGTCTGGCGTGTGGTGCCAACAACGGTCACACTTCTCGCCTTCAGCGGCTGCCACTTCAACAAACAAGCCTTCGATATCTGTCGCTTGTGCTGCATCAGTCTTCTCACTTAGAGACTTAACTTTCGCAGCAGAAGTTAGTAGAACAAAGCGCAGTTCATCTTCAAGTTTGTTGATCTTCGCCGCTAGTGCGTCATCAGCAAATAGAGTCACTTCAGCTTGTAGTGCACCACCAATGGTTTTCTCTTTACGCGCATCTTCTAGAAGTTTGTTAACCGCACCACGAACCGCTTGGATCTCAGTCCAGAATTCGTTGTTCAACTCTTCACCTTCAGCAAGACCGAATAAGCCGTCGAACCACTCACCAGTGAATACGAACTTGTCGCGTTGACCTGGCATTTCGTTCCAGATTTCATCTGCTGTGAACGACATGATTGGCGCCATCCAACGAACTAGCGCTTCTACGATGTAGTAAAGTGCTGTCTGACAGCTACGTTGAGCGTTACCGCCACGTTTTGCTGTGTACTGACGGTCTTTAATTACGTCTAGGTAGAAAGAGCCCATTTCGATTGAACAGAATTGCATTAGACGCTGAGTTACACCGTGTGTGTTGTACTCTTCGTATGCTTTAACGATCTCTTCTTGTGCTGCTAGTGCACGACCAACCGCCCAGCGATCTAGCGCAACCATCTCTTCAACAGGAACGATGTCTGTTTCAGGGTTGAATCCGCTTAGGTTAGCAAGGAAGAAACGCGCTGTGTTACGGATACGACGGTAAGCATCTGCGCTGCGTTTTAGGATTTCATCAGAAACCGCAACTTCACCAGTGTAGTCTGTTGAAGCAACCCATAGACGAAGAATGTCAGCACCTAGCTTGTTAGTTACGTCTTTTGGCGCAACCACGTTACCGATAGATTTAGACATCTTACGACCGTGACCATCAACCACGAAACCGTGTGTCAGTACTTGTTTGTAAGGCGCTTCATCTTTCATCGCGATAGATGAAATTAGAGAAGACTGGAACCAACCGCGGTGTTGGTCAGAACCTTCTAGGTATAGGTCTGCACTGTTGCCGTTGTACTCTTCACGAGCATCAACAACAGAGAAGTGAGTCACACCTGAATCGAACCATACGTCTAGCGTATCTAGCACTTTTTCGTATTGGTCAGCGTCAGCACCTAGTAGTTCAGCTGCATCGACATCCCACCATGCTTGGATGCCTTTCTCTTCAACCAGCTTAGCGACTTTCTCGATCAGCTCTAGCGTGTTTGGATGAAGTTCTGCTGTTTCTTTATGAACAAACAGAGCAATTGGCACACCCCAAGTACGTTGACGAGAGATACACCACTCAGGGCGACCTTCGATCATACCTTCGATGCGGCTTTGACCCCACTCAGGCATCCACTCTACGTTCTTGATTGACTCTAGTGCTTTAGCACGTAGGCCAGCTTGGTCCATAGAAACGAACCATTGAGGCGTAGCACGGAAGATGATTGGAGTCTTATGACGCCAACAGTGTGGGTAGCTGTGCTCGTAAGCGTGGTGGTGTAGTAGTGCACCTTTTTCTTTC
The DNA here is from genome assembly GCF_040104475.1 of Vibrio sp. SSH13-20. Lineage (NCBI taxonomy): Bacteria > Pseudomonadati > Pseudomonadota > Gammaproteobacteria > Vibrionales > Vibrionaceae > Vibrio > Vibrio sp. SSH13-20. The sequence goes on along the minus strand of NZ_JBECOU010000005.1, from coordinate 480,539 downwards.
AGTACTTCTACTACTGCATCGTTCGCTTTAAATACGTGCTGACCAGCAAATAGCTCTGTATCTGGTAGGTAAACGCCGTTTGAACCAACTGGGTTTGCTACTTCTAGGTTGTACTTGTTACCAACCGCGAAGTCTTCTTGACCGTGACCAGGAGCAGTGTGAACAACACCAGTACCTGAATCAGTTGTAACGTGATCACCAAGGATCGCCGGTACTGTGAAATCGTAGAATGGGTGTTGGAACTGAGAAAGCTCTAGATCCGCACCTTTTGCAAAGCCTAGGTTGTGGAAGTGCTCGATACCAGCACGATCCATTACGTCTTTCGCTAGCTCAGCAGCAACGATAATACGCTCAGCGTTGTCGCCTTCTGTTTGGATAAGTACGTATTCTAGATCATCACGTAGACATACTGCGCGGTTTGCAGGCAGCGTCCAAGGCGTTGTTGTCCAGATAACGATAGACACGTCACCTTGACCTTCATGACCTTCTGTCAGTTCAAACTTAGATAGCAGTGCCGCTTCGTCAGCCGCTTTAAAACGAACGTCGATAGATGGCGATACTTTATCTTTGTACTCAACTTCTGCTTCAGCAAGAGCTGAACCACAGTCTGTACACCAGTGAACTGGTTTAAAACCTTTCAGTAGGTGACCTTTGCTTGCGATCTTACCAAGAGCACGAATGATGTTCGCTTCAGTTGCGAAATCCATAGTGCGGTATGGCTTGTCCCACTCACCCATGATACCAAGACGCTTGAAGCTCTCTTTCTGACCTTCAACCTGACCGGCCGCGTACTCACGACATTTCTCGCGGAACTCAGCAGCTGTCACTTTTTGTCCTGGTTTGCCAACTTTCTTCTCTACCATCAATTCGATTGGTAGACCGTGACAGTCCCAGCCTGGGATGTAAGGTGCGTCAAAACCTGAAAGTGTTTTGGATTTAATAATAATGTCTTTAAGAATCTTGTTTAGTGCGTGACCAATGTGAATGTCACCGTTCGCGTAAGGAGGGCCATCGTGCAGTACGAATGACTTTTTGCCTTTCTTAGCTTTACGGATTTCACCGTAAAGATCTTCTTTGTACCAACGCTTAAGCATTTCTGGCTCACGATTGGCCAGGTTGCCGCGCATTGGAAACCCTGTTTCAGGTAAGTTCAGGGTATCTTTATACTCACTCATCGATTCTTAATTCCGTTATATTGGGCGAAAATTAGACATTATGTTGCACGGTGGAATAAACCGCTCAACGCTTAAGCTGACGCAGCCACACCCTTGCTGCTTCAGCATCCAATTCGATTTGTTGTTTAAGTGCTTCAAACGACTCAAACTTTTGCTCATCTCGAAGTTTGTGCAAAAGTTCCACTTCTAGCTGCTTGCCATATAAATTAGCGTGAAAGTCGAATAAGTGTACTTCTAACTGCTGGCGAACACCATTTACTGTTGGTCGTTGACCAATATTAGCGACACCGCCAACTGGCTTATATCCTAAGCCAAGCGCTTGAACAACATAAACTCCGGAAACCGGAGAAACACAGCGTTTCAAAGGAATATTTGCAGTAGGGAACCCAATGGTTCGACCTAGCTTTCTTCCATGAGAAACACGACCGCTGATGCTGTAATCTCTTCCCAGCATCTCTTGCGCGGAATGCAAATCATCACGAGCCAGCGCTTTACGAATAGCCGTGCTACTCACTCGTAATTGCTGTAAACAAAAGCTTTGGGTACTCACGACTTCAAAGCCGTACTTTTTCCCCGCTTCTTGTAACATTGCAAAGTTTCCTGTTCGACCTTTGCCGAAACAGAAATCATCACCAATGACAAGAAACTTAACACCCAATCGACCAACCAACAAGTCACGGATAAACTCTTCCGCCGTTAGGTCAGCAAAATGACGATTGAAGTTAACACACAGCAGACGATCGATGTCGAGCTTACTCAGCTGAACAAACTTATCACGCAGTCGCGTTAACCTCGCAGGTGCCTTATCTCGAGCAAACAGCTCCATCGGCTGAGGTTCAAAGGTCATCACAACCGAAGGTAACGAAAGTTTCTCCGCTTGTTCAGACACTTGCTGCAATACTTGTTGATGACCTCTATGCACGCCATCGAAATTGCCAATAGTCAGCACGCACCCATGATGGTGCGACTTGATATTGTGAATGCCTCTAATCAGTTCCATTGGATACTGCTTTATGCCTCTGTTTTTACTTTGCACTGTGTGAAACTGACGGATTATATACCAATCAACCTTATTCTGTCCCAGCTTTTAGGTCTTTTAAACGTACACCGAGTAAAAACACGACGGCTAGGTAAACACCTGCACCAAGCGCAATCAGCATTCCTAATACGCCACTGCGATGAGCAAAGCTCCAATCTAACCATACCGACATGTCTTCTAGCTGCCACAAAATAGCCGCAACCATCGCAGCTCCCGCGATCATCAAACGTATAATAAAGAGGACTGTACGTTTGGTCACTTGGTACACACCTGCGATATGGAGACCACGGTAGAGTAATGCCATATTTACAAAAGCAGAGAGCGCAGTCGCGATAGCCAGACCAACATAGCCATAGAAATAAGCAAAGATCGCATTGAATACCATGTTAGTTAGCATCGCAATGATGCCGTATTTCACTGGCGTTTTCGTGTCTTGACGAGAGTAGTAACCCGGAGCAAGAACTTTGATCAGCATAAAGTTAAGCAAGCCAGAAGCATACGCTAATAAAGAGAGAGAAGCTTGATGCACATCCTGCGGAGAAAACTCACCACGCATGAACAGCACCATTAACATCGGCTTCGCCAGTACCATTAAACCAAGCATTGCTGGGATTCCCAGTAAGGTCACCATACGAATGCCCCAATCCATGGTGTGTGCAAAGCCTTCACTGTGAGCATCTACGTGCTTACGTGATAACGCTGGGAGAATCACCGTCGCTATCGCAATACCAAACAGGCCTAACGGGAATTCCAACAATCGATCGGAATAGTACAACCAACTGATTGAACCGGTTTGTAGAAAACTGGCAATAAAAGTGTCAAACAGTAGATTGATTTGGCTTACAGACACACCAAATAAAGCAGGAATCATCAAGGTACGGATCTTCACCACCCCCGGATCGCGCCAACCCCATTTTGGCTTGACCATAACTCCCGCTTTAATAAGGAAAGGAATTTGAAATAAGAACTGAACCAACCCACCAAGAAAAACACCAATGGCAAGACCAATCTCAGGTTGTGACATCTGCGGAGAGATAAACCACGCCGCCAAAATGATCATCACATTGAGGAAGACGGGAGTAAAAGAAGAAACCGCAAACTTACCTAGTGTATTGAGAATGGCTCCCGATAAGGCAACAAAAGTGATGAACCATAAATAAGGAAAGGTAATCTTGAGCATTACGCTGGCAAGTTCAAACTTCTCAGCCGCGGGACCACCATGCATCCAGTCTAAAAACCAACCAAAACCAAATAAAGCAGTCACGACGCCAGAGCCAAGAACACCAAGGATGGTAACAATAGAGACAATCACACCCAATGTACCAGCAGCACGAGCAATCAACTCACGAGTTTTGTCCATGTCCCCTTGTGCATGACTTTCAGTTAATACAGGAACGAAAGCTTGAGAAAATGCGCCTTCAGCAAACAAACGGCGTAAGAAATTAGGAATTTTATTGGCAAAGAAGAAGACGTCGGCACTCGCGCCTGCCCCCATCAAGTTTGCTACTACTACATCACGAACTAAACCTAGGACGCGCGAAATTAATGTCATGGCACTGACGATCATGCCAGACTTGAGCAGTCGTTTACTCACTGTAACCTCGGAATATCACCAAAAGATAGCCAACCCTATTCCTCTAAGCCTTTGAAAGCTACAAATGGGCGTTAAAAATATATCCGGTTATTGTTAGATCTAAGCGGATAATTATTAGCAATGGTCTAAAAATGCTGTTAGAATCCCCGCCATCTTAACCGCGATAACCTTTCTTACCAAAACTTGTTTTGGCTTCGATGGGTTTTTGCACAAATCATTTGACATTTAGGCGCAAATGAGGGATAGTCCTCGCCCTTAAATTGTCACAGAACTAAGTTTTTGGGAGTTAGACCCTTGGCAAATAGTAAATCTGCTAAGAAGCGCGCTATCCAAGCTGAGAAACGTCGTCAGCACAATGCTAGCCGTCGCTCAATGATGCGTACTTACATGAAGAAAACTGTTGCTGCTATCGAAGCAGGCGACAAAGAAGCTGCAACTGCTGCATTCGCTGCAGTTACACCTATCCTAGACCGTATGGCGACTAAAGGCCTTATTCACAAGAATAAAGCAGCTCGTCATAAGTCTCGTTTCACTGCACAAATCAAAGCTCTATAATAGAGAATTGATTCTACAGTGAAGAAAAAACCGGCTAACGCCGGTTTTTTTATACCTAAAATTCAGCAAAGCTCGAATTCAAGATAATAAAAAAGCTGGCACTGCCAGCTTTTCTAATTTGTGACCTGTCATCACGCGGTTGCTTCTGCACAATAAAGACCATGAAGTGTTTGAATTAGCGCTTTCACTTCATCGCTCTTCAATGTGTAGTAGACCGTTTGTGCTTCTTTTCTTGTCGCAACTAACTCATCACGACGAAGCCACGCTAAGTGTTGAGACAATGCCGACTGGCTCAACTCTAGTTTTGCGCAAAGTTCCCCGACCGAAAGCTCTTGATTATGCAGCATGCAAAGGATTTGTAGGCGTCTCTCGTTTGCCATCGCCTTGAGCAGCACGACAGCCTTGGCGGAGTTTTTCTCCATTTCTTGTAGATTCATGCGTTGGACCTCTAGCTACAACTTACTTTTCCCAACCCTGGCCAGTTTGTTGTGTGTTACAGAATTTTATAATTTCGAGTTATAATTTTATCGATAGTAATCTATTTAATTGAGCAACGGAACGTGTTCATTCAAACATTTGGCTAAAATCTGCATCACATACGTTCTTAACCGCTGGATGTTGTATCATTCGTTCCGCAAAAATGACGTAGTACTCTTCTTTTAAGTCTTCAACGTGACCAATCAGTTGTAAGTTTCGGTCATCTTCAATCTCCGACATATAAACTGTTGGAGCCAAAAAGATCACATCATCGCGGTAGCGTGCAAAAGCTTTCATGAGTGCCACATCGTCAAACTCACCCAATACATCCGGTTGTAAGCCTTGGCGATCAAACCACTGCAATACTTTACGACCCATTGCCGTTCGACTTGCCGGGATCAACAACTTTTTCTTCTCTAAGACTTCAGGAAAGCTCACTCCTGCGATTTCAGACGAAGCAAAAAAGCTCATACTACTTTCACCCAACTTCTTACTGTACAGACCCGGGCTTTGTGTCGAATCTACTGGGCAATCGGAAAGGATCATATCGAGTTTATGTTGTGACAAGCGCTCCAACAGCAACTCGTGTGTTGATTCATAACAACGTAAATGAATGCTGTTGTCTTCAGGAACTGTCGTCATCAAGACTTTGCTGACAAGACGTTTAGAAAGCGCATCGGCGACGCCGACTTCGAAAAGGATATTAGAGTGTTGGCTATAGTTAACAATATCGAGCATTTCGTAGCTCAAACCAAACATACGGTCGGCATACTTAAAAACTAACTGCCCAAGTTCTGTTGGTTCAACTGTACGTCCATTCCGTTTGGTCAACTTCCCCTTCATACGGTCTTCAAGTGCTTTAATTTGTCCGGTAACCGTTTGAGGCGTCAGGAATAACGCATCTGCTGCTTTTGTTACCGAGCCTTGTTTACACACCATCCAGAAGTAATAAAGGTGGTTGTAGTTTAAATGTGACATAGCCAATCCCTATAAAGAAGATGACACTTTTTATATCAAATGTGACACCGACAAACAATAAGTTCGACAAAACCTACATAAAGCTACAAAACATATGGTTTTACCGAAAATATAAGATTCACACTGTCATAAAACTTGAAGCCAAACGCACTTTTTTGATCTTACCCAGAAATAAAACCGCCGATCTATAAGCAATAAATACCCTTAATAATCAACACCTTAATTTGATGTGAAATTTTCTTCACGGATAACTATCAAAAAGAATAATAAAAATCCTCTATAGAAACCTAACTGTAATATTACTGAAATATTTCATCTCTAACATCGCCCTCAGTTTCAACAACAGACCAAATAAACGAACTGAAAGGTCCACGGAGAAAATTATGATGAACCAAGCTACTTCTACAGCAGCACCAATCTCGAGCACGACTCGCTGGTTACGCTGGGCTAACTTGGCATTCATGTTGTATCTGCTTCTTCTAGCAGTATCTATGGTTGGTAGCGGCTTCAAATGGGCGACTGGCGATCAAGCTAAAGTACTCTTTGAATTTGCGTCTCACCCAGTCGCAGGTCTAATGATCGGTTTGGTGGCTACGGCACTGATCCAATCTTCCAGTACCGTAACTTCTATTATTGTAGGTTTGGTTGCAGGTGGTCTACCTGTAGAAACCGCTATCCCTATGGTAATGGGTGCGAACATCGGTACAACCGTAACAAATACACTGGTTTCGCTTGGTCACGTTCGTTGTAAAGACGAATTCAAACGTGCATTCGCAAGCGCAACAATCCACGATTTCTTCAACTTACTTGCAGTACTGATCTTCCTACCACTGGAAATGATGTTCGGCATCCTAGAGAAAATCTCTCACTGGTTGGTGTCACCATTACTAAACACAGGTGATATGAGTATGAAAGGCTTTGATTTCATCAAGCCAATCACGAAACCAGTAGTAAGTGCAATCAAAGAGCCACTAGCAACATTTGGCGACACTATGGGTGGCGTAGCGCTAATCGCTCTAGGTATCGGTACTATCTTCGTAGCTATCACTGTTATGGGTAAGCTAATGAAGAGCCTAATGGTTGGTCGTGCACGTGACATCCTTAAGAACGCAATCGGTCGTGGTCCTATCCACGGTATCGTATCGGGCTCAGTAGTAACTGTTCTTGTTCAGTCTTCTTCTACGACAACAAGTCTAATGGTTCCACTTGTAGGCTCAGGTGTTCTAAAAGTACGTGACATCTACCCGTTCACTCTTGGTGCAAACATTGGTACATGTATCACGGCTCTACTAGCAGCAACAGCGGTATCTGGCGAGTTCGCAGTATTCGCACTACAAATTGCACTAGTACACCTAACGTTCAACATTCTGGCGACACTGTTCATCTTCGGTATCCCGTTCCTACGTGAGATTCCAGTGAAATGTGCAGAAGTGATTTCAGAAATGGCGATTAAGAACAAAGCAGTTGTAGCAGGTTACCTACTAGCAGTATTCATCGTGCTACCAGGTTCTATCCTTGCTCTGACAGCATAATAATAAAATTACCATCGCTTATTTAGGCTCCACTTCGGTGGAGCCTTTTTTCGTTTTGGGGAAGCAAGAAGCGCTCTCATTTCGTAATCACGCAGTAAACTGTGGTAAAAGAGATTCCCGACGACGCTCCTTCTTCGCTTTCGGAAATGACACCGTTTGATTTCAGAGTGATTGAACGTCATCCTCAAGAGCGCGGCACGAGCGAGTTGGGGATCTTTTATTCCCTCTCACGTCTCGAAACGTAAGCTTTCCTTACGACGAAGTCCGCTCCCGGCTCTCGAAGCGCAGCATTCTATAGGGTGAAGCCCGTTCCCTTCTTTCCCCGCCCTTCAGGCGTAAAAAAGCCGCCATGCAGGCGGCTTAGAAAACTCAACATACTCGTTAAACTGAGAACGGGTACTGAATTGGATCGTGATGCTCGTAACCTTCTACCCAGAAGTCATCTAGGGTTACCCATGTTTCTAAATCTTCTAGCGATTTAATTTCTGGGTTGATGTGGAAAGTTGCGGCTTTTAGTGGCTCACGTTTCAACTGAATGTCACGCATTGGTGCAAGCTGATCTTCGTAGATGTGTGCGTTAACAATCTTGTGGTATGCCTGACCAGGTTTCTTGCCCGTGATTTGCGCCATGATTGCCAAGAACACATACACTTGAACCATATTGAAATTCAGACCTAGCGGGACATCACAAGAGCGTTGCGTGCTGTTTAAGTAGAGCGTGTCACCTAACAGTGAGAAGTGGTGGCTGTACATACATGGACGCAAACAACCCATGTGGAATTCACCCGGGTTGTAGAAGTTTAGGATTTCACCACGGTCATCAACACCACGCGTTAAATCATCCACAATCTTACGCAGTTGGTCGATATGACCGCCATCTGGCTTCGCCCATGAACGACCTTGAACGCCATATACACGTCCCATGTCATCTTCACCTTTGCGGAACGGGTTGTTTAGCCATGCTTCATTTAGGTTTGCGTTCGCATCCCACGTTTTCGTACCTAGCTTACGGAAATCTTCTGCGTTGTCGTAGCCACGAATGTAGCCAAGTAGCTCAGCAACTGCCGCTTTCCAAAAGCTCTTACGTGTCGTAACTAATGGGAATTGGTTGTTGGCAACATCGTAGGTCAAGTCTGCGTTGATCACCGTTAGGCAGCGTTTGCCTGTGCGCTCGTTTTCAACCCAAGTGCCTTGGTCAACGATACGCTGACACAAATCTAAATACTGTTTCACACCAATTCCTTACTTCGTTTCTGCTTGGACTTTGTCTTGGTAAAGACCACGTTTGTACGCCCAAACCATCATAAGAACACCCAGAATGATCATCGGTGACGATAGGATTTGTCCCATCGAAATGTAACCACCAAATAGACCAAGCTGTGCATCCGGTTCGCGAACAAACTCAACTAGGAAACGGAATGTACCATATCCAGCTAAAAATAGCCCTGATACCGCACCTAAAGGACGAGGCTTTTTGATGAACCAGTTGAGAATGAAGAACAGCACAATGCCCTCTAGGAACATCTCATAAAGCTGAGATGGGTGACGAGGCAGTGGGCCACCATTCGGAAAGATGATCGCCCATGGCACATCTGTTACGCGTCCCCAAAGTTCACTGTTCATGAAGTTACCCATACGCCCCATGCCAAGACCAAACGGCACGAGCGGAGCCACAAAGTCAGCCACACCGAAGAAAGTTCGACCATTCTTATGTGCGTACCAGAACATTGCCGTGATAACACCTAACAAACCGCCGTGGAATGACATGCCGCCAGTCCAAACTTTAAATAGGTATAGGGGGTCTGCTAAGAACAAATCAAAGTTGTAGAAGATAACGTAGCCAACTCGACCACCAATCACTACTCCAAGGAAACCAGCGAACAACAAGTCTGAAACTTGTTCACGCGTCCAACCACTACCCGGTTTATCTGCGCGACGATTTGCCAACCATAGTGCGAACATAAAGCCGACTAGGTACATCAAACCGTACCAACGAACAGAAACAGGACCAATAGAGACTAAAACCGGATCAATATTGGGAAATTCTAAGTATCCCTGAGACATAACTCATTCTCTTCTTATTACTAATAAAACAGGTGGACTTTACAGCAGCATGGTCGCTGCAACAAACATCAAGAACACAGCAAAGATCTTTTTTAAGACTGCCGTAGGAAGGTTGGTTGCCATTTTAGCGCCGACTTTCGTCGTGAGCATCGACGTCATCGCAATCGCCGCTAAAGCTGGTAGGTAAACATAGCCAATACTGTAGTCAGGTAACCCCTCAACTTTGTAGCCATGCAAGATAAATCCAATCATACCTGAAATCGCAATGACACAACCGCATACCGATGAGGAGCCAACCGCTTTGCGCATTTCAATGCCATGCTTGTTTAAGAAAGGCACCGACAGAGAACCACCGCCAATACCAGCAAGACTAGAGACTACACCAATTCCCGTTCCGTACATCATAGTGACCGGACTACTCGGCATTGGCTTCTCACTTTTCGTCTTGATGGAGCGAAACATTTGTATTGCTAAGCACAGCACAATCACACCGAAGACTTTCGGTAGGTAATGAGTCGGGATCCATTCCGCGATATTAGCCCCAACAAAACCACCGATAACCACGCCAGGCATCAACCATTTGACGACAAACATATCGACATTCCCAAGCTTCAGGTGGTTCAGTGCAGAAGAACCTGATGTGACAATGATACTCGCCAATGACGTTGCTAATGCCATATGCATGCTCATTTCAGGAGAGATACCAGCAAGAGGAAGAAGGTATAGTAACGCAGGTACGACAATCAGCCCGCCTCCGATACCAAGAAGCCCCGCCATCACGCCTACAAAAGCGCCTAGCGCGAGCAATAATATAAATAAAGAGATGGTCACTGTTACCCTACTTCTTACCTGCACGAATAAAGCCGGCAAAGCCTTGCTGGATAAAGAAATCATGCATCATTTGATGGATTTCTTGCCCGTAAGAGCATGACATGGCTTTCTCGACGAGTTTTTCTAGTTCTTTTTGTTGGCTATGACGAATCAAATACTTCACCTTAGCCACGTTCGAGGTGTTCATGCTCAAACTGTTGTAGCCTAAGCCCAACAGGAGCAGCGCACCAAATGGATCACCTGCTAGCTCACCACAAATACACACAGGTACTTGATACTGGAGGCAAACATCGTGAATTTGTTTTAACGCTAACAACACCGCCGGATGCATGGATTCATAGACATCCGCAACACGGGAATTGTTCCGATCAACTGCCAACAAATATTGCGTTAAGTCGTTAGTACCCACCGAAACAAAGTCAACACGATGAGCAATGGCCGGTAACAAGTACACCATTGATGGGACTTCTATCATCACCCCAACCTTTGGTGCTTGAATTCGCTCATCCAGCAACACGACTTCACTGTACGCTTGATTGATAAGCGTAATCGCGTCATCGAGCTCTTTTATTCCCGAAACCATAGGAAGCAAAATACTTAAGTTGCCGCTTTCAGCACTCGCCCTTAGCATCGCTCTCAGTTGGATCAAAAAGATATCCGGATGATCCAAAGTAAAACGAATACCGCGCCAGCCCAAGAACGGATTATCTTCATCAATCGGCAGATACGGCAATGGCTTATCACCACCGATGTCCAAGGTACGCATCACAACGCGCTGATTCGGATAACTATTAAGAATTGCTTGGTACTGATGATACTGCTCATCTTCAGAGGGAAAGTGATGCTGAAGTAAAAAAGCGATTTCTGTTCGATACAGACCAACGCCATCGACACCTGAGTTGATCGCGATATTGCTATCGGCACTCAACCCCGCGTTAAGCATCACTTCAATGTGGCAATCGTCTTTTGTAATGGCTGGCAGTGCCAAGTCTTTGTTCACCATGGCGAACAGTTCAGACTCTTCACTCACAAGGCTACGATACTCGCGTAGAAGCTGCCTGTTAGGTTCTAAATAGATCTCACCAGTGTAACCATCCACAATCCCCTTCTTGCCATTCACGACACTGGTGTTAATGTTCGCGCCCATGATGGCAGGTACACCCAATGCCCTTGAAAGAATCGCCGCGTGAGAGTTCGCTGCACCTTCCAATGACACGACCGCTAAAAGGTGTTGTTTTGGAATCGACGCTAATAACGTGGCCGTCAGTTCATTGGCAACCAAGATCACCGGACGATCGATCGAGGCATGTTCTTGCTCGCTATTGTGCAAGAAATAGAGCAGGCGTTGTCCTAATTCACGAATATCTTGCGCACGTTCACGCAGGTACACATCCGACATACGTGCAAAGCGGTTCGAATAGGTCTCTACAACTTGTCGCAACGCCCAATCTGCTCGGTCGCCTTTCTCGATCTGCTTCTTCAGATCACCACGCAACATTGGATCGTTAAGTAAGTGGGTAAAAAGGTCGAAGATCGCCAAGGCATCTTTATTGATTTCGCTGTCGAACTTTTTCCGCATACGGCGAAAATCACTCAATGCCCTTTCTACTGCAACCGCTAAAAGTTCATGCTCACGCTCTTTATCTAACGCTGACGCAGGAAACACATCATTTAAGTTTGGTTGTGTATTATCAAACCAGAACTCACCAATCGCTACCCCAGTTGAAGCCGGTAGGCCTTTGATCACCGTAGGTTTGGAAGCAAGTTGCCAATGACCGAGGTTTTGCGCATGGGCAATGAGCACCGCAAGCTGTGCCGATAGGGTAACAAGGAAAGACTCTTCCATCTCACTGAACAAACGCGGTGTTTTCTGCTGGATAACCAACACGCCAAGTACTTGTTTGCGATGAATGATTGGCGTACCAAGGAAGGAGTGGTAAACCTGCTCGCCTAATTGGGGGAAGAATTTGAAATCAGGGTGAGTGGAAGCTTCTGCTAAGTTAAGTGGCTCTGCACTGCGCTTCACCAAACCAACCAAGCCTTCATTGAAGTTGATATGGATGCTATCGCCTTCAAAAATAAGGCCTTGAGTTGCCATTAACTCAAGGCGCTGCATTTCTTCGTTAGCAAGATAGATAGTACAACATTCAGTGCATAGGGCGGCACAAGTCTCTTTTACCAATATATCGAGTGCCAGATGCACATCATCGACTCTGGAGACTTTCTCAACTATTTCCCTTAGCTGACTGAGCATGTTAACCCTCTATCTACGTTGCTTTTTTCTTTTCCCTTTCGTCTTACGCTCTCGAAAAGGCATGGCTAAAGATGCAAACTCTTTCATTGCTCGACGGTATACGTCACGCTTGAAAGAAACAACTTGCCTAACTGGATACCAGTAGCTTACCCAGCGCCAACCATCAAATTCAGGGGATTTCCCGCGCTGCATATTGATGCGAGACTCATCGCACTCTAATCGCAGCAGAAACCATTTCTGTTTTTGGCCGATACAAACAGGCTTGGAGTCCCAACGCACCAATCGCTTTGGTAGCTTATATCTTAACCAATGACGACTTGTAGCGATGATCTTAACGTCTTTTTTCGTCAGACCGACTTCTTCATATAACTCCCTGAACATGGCTTGTTCAGGTGTTTCACCTTCGTCAATCCCACCTTGTGGAAATTGCCATGAGTGTTGCCCGTATCGTTTAGCCCAGAAGACCTGACCATGGTTATTACATATCACAATACCAACATTGAGTCGGTAACCATCGCCATCTATCACTGGCTAACCTCTATGAATAATTTTTTATTACCGTGATTTTTCCACATATCCCCATTACTAGCAAACTTACTGATGTGATATGAGCAAGATTTATTACCTTTCGCCCCGTTTTGGATATCTTTTGAACAGACATTATTTTATCAACACAAGTTTGAGACATAGCCCACATTTATTCACCTTTTCTGTGAATAACTTTGTGAAGAAAACGCTATCAACAAAGAATTTTGTTCAAAACCATTATTGTCGACATTTATAAAGGCTCAACCAAAAATAGATAACTAAATGATTAAAAAGGAATAAAAAGCAATATTGATGATTTATTGATCTTATTTGCCTTGATGATCTTTTCATCAAATACAGATCGGTCAAAGATCGCACAATCGGTTATTTATCCACATTCGACAGGTAGGACTTCATGGCATCTCAATAAAAGCAAGTCTCAATCGCTACCTAAACCCCTGTTTATTCATCCAGCTCAGCTAGAGATCCTATTGGTCACTTCCTAATCTGTGGATAAGTTATGAATTGATCATTCTTAATCCAGCTCGATGAAATCTTAGACAGAGGATTTTATTCAAATTTGTTAGACTAGATGTTTTCCAATACCACCTTGTCATTATGAAACCAGAACCACAATCCGAAGCTGAACTGATGGAACGCGCGCACGACATTGCTGGCTTAAGCTTTGCTGAGCTTGCCGAAGAGGCTGGCATGACCGTTCCAGAGAACTTGAAACGCGACAAAGGTTGGGTTGGTCAATTGCTTGAATGGCATTTGGGTGCGCCTGCGGGTAGTAAGCCGCAACAAGATTTCGCTAAACTTGGGATCGAACTAAAAAGCATTCCGATCAGTTATTCTGGTAAGCCATTAGAAACCACTTTTGTCTCTGTAGCACCATTGACTGGTGTACAAGGCTTAACATGGGAAACCAGTCACGTACGCAACAAACTTTCCCGCGTACTTTGGGTTCCCGTGGAAGGCGAGCGCGAAATTCCTTTAGCAGAGCGACGAGTTGGCAGTCCATTGATTTGGTCACCAGACCAGGAAGAGGAGCTAGTCCTAAAAAACGATTGGGAAGAGCTGATGGAAATGATCGTGTTAGGTAAGTTTGATCAAATTTCCGCCAGACATGGAGAGGCACTGCACTTACGACCGAAAGCTGCAAACGCAAAAGCTTTAACAGAAGCATACAGTTCAAATGGTAAACCGATCAAAACCCTGCCTCGCGGATTCTACCTCAGAACACAGTTTACTGAGCAGCTCCTACTGAAGCACTATATCAACGCTCAATCCGAGTAACTAGGTTCTGTTGGTCTTTTGCGGTTCATTTCTACAGCGTTATCGGCTTCTCATGTAGGCTAGCTACGCTTCAAAGCCTTTGTCTTGTAGAAATTTCCCACAAAGTGCGGCAAAAATCAGCTCAAAAGATCAACAGCCCCTAATGCGTTACCAGTGACAATTCAATATCACAATATGAGGCTGCGCCATCGCTACCAAATTCATCGTACGCGTTGTGCAGTCTTAAATAAGCTTTATCAATCCCCAACCTAAGCAGTTCTTCTTTCACCAAGTCTAACGATCCAAAGTGAATCGGATCTTCGCCATCTTTGATCGGCTCAAGTTGGTGTTTGTACTCCACTGCTAATAGATAGTCAGAGACATCAGAACAACCTATCACAAAGACCTTCGGTGTTTTGTAGGAGTCTTTGTGGTGGCCATGCAACCACATGTCGAGTTGATGCTTCTGCATAATGCACCTCCTTCACAAGATCTTTTAAGTCTAGTTACCGTATTGATAACTTTCGAGTTAACTACAAAGCGAAAGTTAAATCATTTGCGACAGCGACTAAAAATCCCCTATATTGGAATGACTTATTCAGTCGGTAATTCTTCAAGGACGTGAAATGCAATATACAAAACTACCGCACTCATCACTCGAGATCAGTAAGATCTGCCTTGGCACTATGACGTTTGGTGAGCAAAACACCGAACAAGAAGCGTTTCAACAACTCGACTTCGCCCTCGACCGTGGCGTGAACTTTATTGATACTGCAGAGATGTATCCCGTTCCACCAAAAGCAGAAACACAAGGACTCACTGAGCAATATATTGGAAATTGGTTAGCGAAAAGTGGCAAGCGCGAAAAAGTGGTATTGGCAACGAAAGTCGCTGGTCCACGCAACGTGCCTTATATTCGAGAGAACATGAGTCTGAATCGTCGCCATATTCATACCGCTATCGATGACAGTCTCAAGCGTCTACAAACCGATTATGTCGATCTATACCAATTGCACTGGCCACAACGCCAAACCAACTGCTTTGGTCAACTCAACTACCCTTACCCAGATAAGCAAGAAGAAGTCACACTGATCGAAACACTTGAAGCACTGACCGAACTAGTTAAAGCAGGCAAGGTACGTTACATAGGTGTATCGAACGAAACCCCATGGGGTGTGATGTCACTGCTGCGTTTAGCAGAAAAACACGATCTGCCTAGAATAGTTTCAATCCAAAACCCATATAACTTGTTGAACCGCAGCTTTGAAGTTGGTTTGTCTGAAATCAGCCATTATGAAGGTGTTCAGCTACTTGCTTACTCACCTCTAGCCTTTGGTTGTTTAAGCGGTAAATACCTCAACGATGCGAAGCCAGAAGGTGCCCGATGCACTATTTGGGAACGCTTTGCTCGTTACTTCACTCCACAAGGCGTGAAAGCAACAGAAGCATACGTCAATCTAGCTCGTGACCATGGTTTGGATCCTTCGCAAATGGCACTTGCCTTCGTCAATCAGCGACCATTTGTGGGTTCTAATATTATTGGCGCTACTAACCTAGAACAACTTAAATCCAATATCGACAGTATCGATGTTCACCTCAGTGAAGCATTACTCAATGACATCCAAGCGATTGGCACCACTTACTCAAACCCTTGTCCGTAAGACTTCATGTTGACGTGACCAACACACTAAAGTAACGGACACTAAAAACAAAACGGGCTGACCATAATGGTCAGCCCGTTTTGTTTCTATCAAGCCCAAATTGAACCAAGTACATTAAGGAAAGTTCAATTTGGGCTTTTGATTACGTCAGTATTCGCGAAGTTAAAACTCGGCGAAGATGGCGAACTCGACGATCAACTTTTACGGCGTCTGGGACGCTAGTTCGAGTTGAGCGGCCGTCTTTATCTAAGCCAATATCTTTTAGCAAGTGTTCGTTAGTCCATGGAATATCATGTGAGCTACGACGAACCATACGTTGCCATTGTTTTTCTTCACGTTTTAGATCTGCTTTCAATAGCACAGTTGCTAGTTTCAGATAGATAGAGTGACGCATAACTTATTCTCCAAATTGCGATAAAGGATCGACTGGGAAAAATAGTGCGTAATTGGACAGAAAAATTCTGTTGAGACTAAGCCGCTACTTTTCCGCAGCCTAGTAAAAGAGATAGGTTACGGATTAATTTAATCTAATGAGCCAGTGGCATCCTGTTTAGTCGCATCAAAGGTTGAGCGAACAGCAGGCATACGATCAGCGCAAGCAGTGGTGTTAACAACGTAATGTTTCATCTTGCGCCTCCTAGCTAAAAATTAATCCGTGATTGATGTGGTATAACTCTTTGAGTTACGGCTAAATTGTAAGCAACGGAGGATATTTATCAAACAATTTTTATCCTTTCGATTAAAAACAAACCAATGACCTAAAATTAGGTTTCATATGGTTTTTTGAATAACATATTCAACTAAGGAATATATAAAACATCGAGTTTTATAAATAACCGAATTCTATTCACAAAAAAGGAGCACATATGCACTCCTTTTTGGGATAAGTTGTTTCGTCAGCACTTACTGATTCAAATTAGATTAAACCGTCTGCTCTGAAATCAAATTATGCTTGTTCAATAGTCGATACATGGTTGCGCGCGATACGCCAAGCTCTTTCGCTGCGTTCGATACCTGACCGGAATGTGATTCCAACACAACAAGCAATGCATCACGCTCACTCTTTTCACGAATTGACTTCAAGCTACGTTTAGAATCATTGCGTTGCGGAAGATCAAGATGATGTTCTTCAATCATTACGCTATCCGACATCAGTACAGCACGTTTGACTTGGTTCATCAACTCACGCACGTTACCTGGCCAGAAGTAACGTGTCAGTGCTTTCAGCGCATCTTCAGAAAAGCTTTTCGCCTGCGAGTTATATTCTTTTGAGAACTCTTGTAGGTAGAAGCGCGCTAATAGTGCGATATCACTTGCGCGTTCTTTCAAGCTTGGCACATTAATGCGAAGCACATTGATGTAATGGTAAAGCTCTTCATTGAAGTCACCATCAATCAGTGCTTTTTCAACATCAGAAGAGTTAGCAGCAAGAATACGAACGTTAACATTTTTCGCACCATCACGAGTTTCAATCGTGCCTTCTTGCAAGAAACGCAGAAGGTTCATCTGCTGTTCTTTAGAGATGGTCAAGATATCGTTGAAAAGCACGGTACCACCATCAGCCTGCTCAAGCAGACTTGCTTCCATATCGTCATCAGCATCAATGCCAAAGACTTCGGCTTGGAAGCGTTGCTCGTTAAGCGCGCGACAGTTAATTGATAGGAATGGCTTGTGAGAACGTGAGGATACTTTATGAATCGCACGTGCAACAGCTTCTTTACCTGTACCGCTTTCACCATAGATTAGAATACTTACATCGGTTGGACCGATACGTTTCACTTGGTCACGTAGACGTTTCATTGGGATAGATTCGCCGATCAGCCCCATGTCTAAGCTGCTACCAAAGCTTGGCCATACTTTTTTCTCTAGCTTCAACATACCAAGTTGGTGACCAATGGTACTCAATAGCTGTGCATCAGGGATTGGTGCCGTGAAAAAGTCGATACAGAAGTTCACAATGAACTGACAGATGGTATCAGTTCCGAGTTGAGATTCACGGATGAAGGCTAACCAACGAACGTGCTTGTGAGAACTCACTAAGTTCGCCAAACCATTAAGACTGAACTCGTCATGGCTAAGGTCAACTATACCAATACATGGACCAATATCTTCTAACAATGTGTTGGCTTTACGTAAATCACCCACTTGGTGACATTTCCATCCCACTTGCTCTAGCACCGAAAGCCAAGGTTCATAAGTACCGCCAACTACTACAAGCGATCCCGGAATGGAATCCATCTTAAACTGCCCAGCCATTCTCTAACCCTTATTGATTGTTCATAGAAATTTCGCGCCACAAACCCATCTTTGCGAACGGGTAACATTATCGAGACTACGCGCGCTGAAGTCTGTCTCAATATTAAGACTATGCAACAGATTGAGATTTGGCGAATGCTTATTTAGACCTCTTATATACAATCAAATGCAAACAGTTGAATTTATTCAAATTAAAGATACAAAAAAACCACCCGAAGGTGGTTTTTTCATTACTCAGCGAGGAGATTACGCTTGTGGGCGCATCGCTGGGAATAGGATCACGTCACGGATAGTGTGCGTGTTAGTCAGCAGCATAACTAGGCGGTCGATACCGATACCTTGGCCTGCTGTTGGTGGTAGACCGTGCTCTAGTGCAGTGATGTAGTCTGCATCGTAGAACATTGCTTCGTCATCACCAGACTCTTTCGCTTCCACCTGTGCTTTGAAACGCGCGTCTTGGTCTTCTGCATCGTTAAGCTCAGAGAAGCCGTTTGCTACTTCACGACCACCGATGAAGAACTCAAAGCGGTCTGTGAAGAATGGGTTGTCATCGCTACGACGAGCCAGAGGAGAGATATCCGCAGGGTAGCCAGTGATGAACGTTGGCTGCATTAGCTTAGGTTCTGCAGTTTCACCAAAGATTTCTTCAAGAAGCTGACCACATGTCCAAAAAGGTTCGACTTCAACGTGCACTGATTTCGCGATAGAAACCATTAGGTCACGGTTTTGAATGTCTTCTTCTGTTAGCGCTTGGATTTGTGCGTGGTCTGGGTTGTAGTGCTTGATTGCTTCAAACATGCTCATACGAGTGTAAGTGCCACCAAACTCAACCGTGTCATCACCGTAAGGCATTGACGTTGAACCTAGAACTTCTAGAGCGACTGAGCTTAGTAGTTCTTCAGTTAGGTCCATAAGATCTTTGTAATCCGCGTACGCCATGTAGAATTCCATCATTGTGAATTCTGGGTTGTGACGTGGAGAAAGACCTTCGTTACGGAAGTTACGGTTGATTTCGAATACGCGATCAAAACCACCAACAACTAGACGTTTCAGGTATAGCTCAGGCGCGATACGTAGGTACATTGGCATGTCTAGTGCGTTGTGGTGCGTGATAAATGGACGCGCACTCGCACCGCCAGGGATAACGTGCATCATTGGCGTTTCAACTTCCATGAACTGTTTAGAGATCATGAAGTTACGGATTGCAGACATTACTTTAGAACGTACTACGAACGCTTGACGAGAATCTTCGTTAACGATTAGGTCAACGTAACGTTGACGGTAACGCATCTCTTGGTCAGTTAGACCGTGGAACTTCTCTGGTAGTGGACGAAGTGCTTTAGTTAGCAACTCGTACTCTTCCATGTTCACGTATAGGTCGCCTTTACCTGATTTGTGCAGCGCACCTTTAACACCGATGATGTCACCGATATCAAGACCTTGGTATTTGTCTTTTAGTACTTTTTGAACCGCTTTGTCAGCGTAAGCTTGAATACGACCAGAAGTCTCTTGGATTACTAGGAATGGACCACGCTTAGCCATGATACGACCAGCGATTGCAACTACGTGGTTAAGCTCTTCTAGCTCTTCCTTCGTCTTTTCACCGAACTCTTTTTGAAGGTCGCCCGCTAGTGCGTCACGACGGAAGTCGTTTGGGTGGCCATTTGCTTTGCAGCTCTTTCGGATTTCATCCAGTTTAGCGCGGCGTTCAGCAATTAGCTTGTTTTCTTCTTGTACAGTTTCGTTTTGAACAGCATCAGTCATTTTCGATGTATCCTGTTTTTGTCGGTGAAAAGCTTTATAGACCTGATTTCAGGCTAGCTTCAATAAATTTGTCCAGATCGCCATCAAGAACCGCTTGAGTATTACGGTTTTCAACGCCCGTACGGAGGTCTTTAATGCGTGAGTCATCCAATACGTAAGAACGGATCTGGCTACCCCAGCCAATGTCAGACTTAGCGTCTTCATTAGCTTGTTTTTCCGCGTTTTGCTTTTGCAATTCAAGCTCAAATAGCTTCGCTCGAAGCTGTTTCATTGCCTGATCTTTGTTCTTATGTTGAGAACGGTCATTCTGACACTGAACCACTGTGTTCGTTGGTACGTGTGTAATACGAACCGCAGATTCGGTGGTGTTTACGTGCTGACCACCAGCACCTGACGCACGGTAAACGTCGATACGTAGGTCAGATGGGTTAATGTCGATATCAATGTTTTCATCAATCTCTGGGTAGATAAACGCAGAAG
Source organism: Vibrio sp. SSH13-20 (assembly GCF_040104475.1). Classification (NCBI taxonomy): domain Bacteria; kingdom Pseudomonadati; phylum Pseudomonadota; class Gammaproteobacteria; order Vibrionales; family Vibrionaceae; genus Vibrio; species Vibrio sp. SSH13-20. Next base: position 460,073 of record NZ_JBECOU010000005.1, on the reverse strand, counting down.
CAAATGAAGTATGACGACGACCGCCTGAATCGAATGGCGATTTACGAACTAGGCGGTGAACGCCTGTTTCTGTGCGTAGCCAGCCGTAAGCGTACTCACCAGAGATCTTCACTGTTGCGCCCTTAAGACCCGCAACTTCGCCTTCCGATACTTCGATCACCTCAGATTTGAAGCCTTTTGCTTCAGCCCAACGTAGGTACATACGTAGCATCATGTTGGTCCAGTCTTGTGCCTCTGTACCACCTGAGCCAGCTTGCAAATCAATGTAGCAATCAGAGCTGTCATGGTCACCAGAGAACATACGACGGAATTCAAGCTGTTCTAGCTTCTCTTCCAACTCAGCAAGTTCTGGTTCGATCTCGTCAAACGTTTCTTGATCTTCTTCTTCAACCGCAAGCTCAAGAAGACCTTCAACGTCCTCTACACCTTGCTCTAGTTGATCGATAGTTTCAACAACCGCTTCAAGAGATGCACGCTCTTTACCTAGTGCTTGTGCACGTTCTGGTTCGTTCCATACATCTGGTTGTTCAAGTTCTGCGTTGACTTCTTCTAGACGCTCTTTCTTAGCGTCATAGTCAAAGATACCCCCTCAGGACATTCGTGCGCTCAGACACGTCCTGTAGACGGTTTTTAATTGGATTGATTTCAAACATGTTGGCTCAACATTTTAGAATAGAATTTAACCGAGAAATTCTACTCAAAAATGTGACCGAGATACAGGAAAATTTCGGCTGGGAAATCAGATTGCAATTAGAGAGAGCACGGTCATAAAATTTTTGCCCACAAAAAGGCGACCGTACTCTAAAAGAAGTGACTTTCTAGGTCCTACTTAGCTTCAATGTGATCAATCATTAACTGTAATGATTGATTGCCGCGAAACTCATTCACATCCAACTTATACGCGAGGCGTACTGTTTTCACTGATGCATCCGGCCAACGACGCAAGTCAACATTAAATGCAATGCCATCGATCATGACGTTTGTTGGATGACCTTTGAAAAGTGGTTCTAGCATCAGCTTAAGGTGCTTCTCACCGACCAGTTTCTGGTGCAATACTTTGAACTCACCATCAAAGATAGGTTCTGGGAACGCTTGCCCAAAAGGACCACCTGAGCGCAATTGTTCAGCAACATTCATCGAGAACTCTTCGGGTTTAAGCTCGCCGTCCGACATAACCACACCTTTCAGCGCCGCTTCGTCCAGTTCTTTCTTCACGACTTCATCAAACAAACGGCTAAAGCGCTCGAAGTCTTGTTCTTTGATGGTTAAGCCTGCCGCCATCGCGTGTCCACCAAATTTGATGATCAAGCCTGGGTTTTGCGTATCGATGAAATCCAGCGCGTCACGCATGTGTAGCCCCGGAATAGAGCGACAAGAACCTTTAATTGTCCCCTCTCCGCCATCGGCAAAGGCGATAACAGGACGATGGAACTTCTCTTTAATGCGCGAAGCAAGAATACCGATAACGCCTTGGTGCCAATCACGTTGGAACAGTGCTAAACCGTAAGGCAATTCACTGTTTTCACCAAATTGAAGACGCTCACAAAAAGCCATCGCTTCTTGCTTCATCCCTTCTTCAATCTCTTTACGGGTTTGGTTCAAACCATCCAACTCACTCGCCATACGACGCGCCGCATGGATGTTGTTACACATCAGTAGTTCAACACCGAAAGACATGTCATCCAAACGACCTGCGGCATTAATACGAGGACCAAGTGCAAAGCCAAAATCAGATGCAACCAAACGACGAGCATCTCGCTTCGCGACTTCAATCAGAGCTTGAATTCCCGGGCGTGCTTTGCCTGCACGAATACGCTGCAAGCCTTGGTGCACAAGAATGCGGTTATTTTCATCCAGCGGCACAACGTCGGCGACGGTGCCGAGAGCAACCAAGTCGATCAACTCCATCAACTTAGGCTCTTGCATGCCTTGCTGCGCGAACCAATTTTGTTTACGCATGTACACACAAAGCGCCATCATCAAATAGAAAGCAACGCCAACCCCTGCCAATGCTTTCGATGGGAAAGCACAGCTGTCGAGGTTCGGGTTCACCATGGCATCCACATTCGGCAGCTCTTGCCCTGGTAAGTGATGGTCAGTAACCAGTACAGTAATGCCGTTTTCTTTGGCGTAGCGAACCCCTTCAATCGACGACACACCGTTGTCTACCGTCATAATCATCTCAGCACCCAGCTCTAACGCCTGGTCCACGACTTCAGGACTGAGGCCGTAGCCATCTTCAAAGCGGTTCGGCACCAAGTAGTCCACGTTATTACTGCCAAGCATACGTAGGGCAAGCACTGACAACGCCGAGCTAGTCGCGCCATCGGCATCAAAATCACCAACGACAATAATACGCTTTTGCTCATTAATGGCTTGGAACAACAACTCAACCGCCTGGTCAATGCCACCCAACTGTTGGTAAGAATGTAAGCCACGAGCAGAAGTCTCTAACTGTGCTACATCTGTGATACCACGGTTAATGTAGATGCGCTTGAGAATAGGTGGAATGGAATCGGGAAGAAGAGAAAGATCCGGTTCAGGACGTCGTTGAATTTCTATCATGTTTGAAAAGAGCCAACGAATACCGCTGGCTCTGCTCCTTAAAGGATTATTGTTGCTCTAAGCGTTTTAGTAGTTCAGCCGGTGGAAGGTAACCGCCTACGAGTTCACCACTTGGTAGGAAGATTGCTGGCGTACCAGAAATACCAAGTTCACGACCTAGGTTGTAGTGCGCTTGAATGGTTTCTTTGCACTGTTTTAGATCTTTCGCTGGATTGTCGAAAGTGCGCTCAACTTTTGCATTGTGCATTGCTGATTTCGGATCTTCTGCACACCAAATTGTCGCCATTTGTTCAGCAACTGGACCTGTTGCACCTTGACGAGGGTACGCCATGTAACGAACAGTAATACCCAAGTCGTTGTAACCTTGCATCTGGCTGTGTAGACGTACGCAGTAACCACACGTGATATCGGTAAATACCGTCACCACATACTTCTCGTTGTCCGCTTTGTATTCAATCACGCTATCAGATAACTTCGCGATTTTCTCTGCGTTCAATGGTGCTTGACGCTCAGCAATCACGTCTTTGTAGCCGCCGTTATCATCAATGGCGTAAAGTGTACCGGCAATAAAGTGGTTGCCATCGTTTGATGCGAACAACACACCACCATTGGTTTGGATTTCTAATAGTCCAGCAACGTCTGATGGTTGGATATCAAGAATAGACACACCCAGCTTAGAGAACTTCGCTTTTAGCGCAGCTTCATCAAAGTTCTGTTTTGCCGCTGGCGCGACTTGTTGTGCAGGAGTTTCCGTTTTTGCCTGACTTTCTTCAGCACCACAAGCGGTTACGAAAAACGGTAAAGTCAGCAGAGTTAGTCGGCGTAATACGCTCATTAAATTCACCTTAAAATAAAATCTTTTCATCCAATGAGACAAAGGATGAACCAAACCATCATTATGCTCTTGGGTGGTGTTGACTGTGGATCTGTTTCAATCGTTCAGTCGCCACGTGAGTATAAATTTGCGTTGTCGATAAGTCACTATGCCCCAACAGCATCTGTACGACCCTGAGATCTGCGCCATAGTTCAATAAGTGTGTCGCAAAAGCATGGCGCAATACGTGTGGAGACAGTTGGTCGGTATCAATACCCGCTATCACAGCGTAGTACTTGATACGGTGCCAAAAGGTCTGACGGGTCATTTGTCTCGCACGTTTACTTGGGAATACCACATCCGACGTAATCTCTCCCAATAGAGCAGACCGACCTTGCTGGATAAAAGTTTCAATCCAATCGACCGCGTTTTCTCCCATAGGAACGAGGCGTTCTTTACCACCTTTACCGGTCACGCGCACTACCCCTTGACGCAAACTGACGTTTTCCATTGTCAGACTGACCAACTCTGTCACACGCAACCCAGTCGCGTAGAGTAGCTCAAGCATGGCTTTGTCTCGCAGCTCAACGGGATCATTAGGATCTGGCGCATCAAGCAGTGCGTCCACTTGCTCTTCACTGATGTCTTTAGGCAGACGCTGAGGCAACTTTGGGCTGACCAATAGCGCACTCGGATCATCGCCGCGTACTTTTTCACGGTGAATGTATTGGAACAAGCGACGAATCGCTGACAACATACGCGCACGGGATGTCTGCTTGTAATCTAAATCAACGAGGTAACTTTGATACTCTTGCAGACCAGACAAACTGATGAAATCTAGACGGTAGCTATGTTGCTCCATCCACGCGAGCAATTTCATTAAATCATTTCGGTAGGAAGCCAACGTGTTCTCCGATAGACCACGCTCCATCCACATTGCATCTAAGAATTGTTCAACCAGACCAAAATCTTGTTGATTGACAGGCTGTTGTGCCGTCATGAACGCTTCCTTATCTGTTTATATTTACAGTATTGAGAGTAAGGCAACTGCTCAACCAATACCATAAAAAAATCATCTCCCGCGGGATATTCGCTGCAATCTTCCCCGATTTATGGTTAGAATCTGCCACAACAGCAACATAAAAAACGACGAATATAATGAAAATCGGACTCTTTTACGGCTCAACAACCTGCTACACAGAAATGGCAGCAGAGAAAATTCGCAATATCATTGGTGAAGACCTTGTCGACATTCACAACGTGAAAGAGACACCGCTGTCGCTGATGGCAGATTACGATTTACTGCTAATTGGTATCTCTACTTGGGACTTCGGTGAAATCCAAGAAGACTGGAGCGCTATCTGGGAAGATATTGCAACCACACCACTAAAAGGCAAAGTCGTAGCTTTATTCGGCTTAGGAGACCAAGAAGGCTATGGCGAGTGGTACCTTGATGCGATGGGTCTACTGCATGACGAGCTAAAAGCAACGGGCGCGCAGTTTATTGGTTACTGGCCAAACGAAGGCTATGAGTTCGAAGCATCAAAAGCACTGACAGAAGATGGCAGCCAATTTGTCGGCTTAGCGTTGGATGAAGATTCCCAGTACGAACTCAGTGATGAGCGCATCGAGAAATGGTGTGAGCAAGTCTTAGTAGAGTTCCACGACACACTTTAAGTCATACGGCATCCAGCACTTGCTAGACAACAGATAAACAAAAAGCCCGGCGAATCACTTCACCGGGCTTTTTTTGTTTTGCTAGTCAGCAATTATGCAGTTTCTTCAGTCAACTCTGGTTGTGAGGACTTAGCAATAAAGAACATGCAAACAATCGCTGCAAATGTTGGTAGAACCCAACCCATGCCCACTTCAAATAGCGGCAGCATATTGAATGCAGACACGTCTAGACCCGCAACTTTCGCAGCATCAATCAATGCAAATAACAGTGATACTAGCAGTACAGAGCGGTAAGCCACTCGTGGGTTTGGAAGCTTGCTACGTACAAACGTTAGCGCAACCAATGCTACTGCTACTGGGTATAGCGCAAACAGAACCGGAACTGATAGAGAAATTAGCTGAGACAGACCAACGTTTGCAATCAGTGCACAAGCCGCACCGTTGATAATAACCCACTGCTTGTAAGTCAGTTTCGTTTTAGAGCTGAAGAAATCTGAACATGCAGAGATAAGACCGATAGCCGTCGTCAAACATGCAAGCAATACGATGATTGAAAGTACAATCTGACCGTAAGGACCAAATAGCGCCTGAACGTATTGGCTCAGCACAGCACCACCGTTGTCTGCGCCTGCTGCAATAGTTGAACTCGTCGCACCTAGGTAGAACAATGAGATGTATACGAACGCAAGACCTGCAGCGGCAATACAGCCAGCACAGATTAGGTATTTTGTCGTTGCTGCACGCTCAGTGATGCCTTTACTGCGAAGTGCGTCCACCATTAGCATACCGAACATCAACGATGCGAACGTATCCATGGTGTTGTAGCCTTCAAGGAAGCCCTTAGTCAATGGTTGAGTTAGGTACTCGCCGTGCGCGCCCATCATTTCGCCTTGTGGGTCAATGAATACCGCAATAGCAAGAACGATAAGACCAAGGAACAGAACTGGCGTTAGCACTTTACCAATCAAATCAATCAAACGACCTTGGAACCAAGCGAAGATCATAGCCACCGCAAAGAACAAGATTGAGAATGATGTTAGATGCGCTTGAGAGGCATCTAGGAAGAATGGTTTCACTGCCATTTCATATGCTACAAGACCTGTACGAGGTGCAGCAAATGCAGGACCAATGATGATGAAGATCAACGCCGCCATCAGCACTGCTGCTTTCTTAGGAAGATCTTGAGTCAAGTGATCCCAAGAGCCGCCTGCCACAGCAATAGCAACGATAGTAATAAGAGGTAGACCTACCGCTGTTAGCAAGAAACCGAACATTGCTGGCATCAGGTGATCACCGGCTAGCTGACCCGCTAGTGGTGGGAAAATGATGTTGCCAGCACCCAAAAAGAACGCAAATAGCATAAAGCCTACTGCGATAATATCTGTTAGTTTTAACGTCTGCTTCACAGATAACCCTTTTTCTCTAATTGATGAATGTTGTGTATGCATCGACCACTTTTTTGTATACCCAAAGTTAATGAGTACCTGTGGTTCAATCTATAAATTTCCGCCGCATAATGACGAAGTACCCATCATTTGGCAACCTTTAAGAAAAAAACACCATATTAATTTAGTTCGCCAACTTAAAAGCAGTGAATATCACTACCTATAGATTTGAGACCAGTTCATTATCTCGATCAAATTGAAATACAATTTAATAACCAACAAGATAACAATCTATACAATTAAGAAACAATAGAGAAATTAACTCTATTATTGAGTAAAAATAAAACAATCATGAAGAGCGAAAAATTTCAGACTAAGGACTTCAAGTTCAAGCAGTTTTCGATTCACGGCGGTGAAAGTGGCATGCCCGTCAGCACTGATGGTGTGATGCTTGGCGCTTGGGCAAATTGCTCACCACAGAGTAAAATTTTGGACATTGGTACAGGCACGGGCTTGCTAGCACTAATGTGTGCACAGCGATTTCCTGCCGCACAGATCACCGCTCTTGATATTGAAACATCAGCGGTAGAAGCAGCGCAGCAAAACTTCACCCTATCCTCTTGGTCCGACAGGCTTCACATCCACCACGCTGATGTATTGCAGTTTGAACCAACACATCGCTTCGAGCACATCATCTGTAATCCGCCCTACTTCAACAGTGGTGAGCAATCGAAGCAAAGCCAACGTGCAACTGCTCGACACACGGATACTTTGCAACACGCTTCATTACTTAAACGCTGTAATGAACTACTCGAAGAAGACGGTACTGCCAGTTTTGTTCTGCCGATTACAGAAGGCGAATTGTTTATTGCCATGGCTAAACAGCAAGGATGGTTCTTATCGCGCATCTGTCGCGTGCAACCATCACAGAAAAAGCCAGTCCACCGTTTACTGTTTGAATTAGCCAAACAAGCTTGTGATACTCAAGAAACGCACTTGATCATTCACTCAAACGAGGGTTATAGCGACGACTTTACTCAGCTAACTCGCGAGTTTTATCTTAAGATGTGAAATAACATGTGATCCTTGTCACCAATCACTTTATAATGTGCGACCTTTTTATATTCTATGCTGCTGTGGCGAACCATTAACCAAGCTTTGCTTGTGGAGAACTCATTGTGATCAGAACCTTTGCTGAACTTGATCTAGACCAAAACCTACTTGAAGCCATTGACGAGATGGGCTACGAACGCCCAACTAAAATTCAGGCAGAAGCGATTCCACAAGCGTTAGATGGTCGTGACATTCTAGCGTCAGCACCAACTGGTACTGGTAAAACGGCAGCATTCGTCCTGCCAGCACTGCAATACCTGCAAGATTTCCCACGTCGTAAACCGGGACCTGCACGTATTCTGATCCTAACCCCAACTCGTGAACTTGCGATGCAGGTAGCGGATCAAGCTCGTGCTTTAGCGAAAAACACCAAGCTAAACATCTTCACCATCACTGGTGGTGTTCAATACCAAGAGCACGCAGATATCCTAGCAACGACGCAAGATATCGTGGTAGCAACACCAGGTCGTCTACGTGAATACATTGACGCAGAACGTTTTGACTGTCGTGCGATTGAATGGCTAATCCTTGATGAAGCAGACCGCATGCTAGACATGGGCTTTGCTCCAACTGTTGACCGTCTGTCTAACGAATGTCGCTGGCGCAAACAAACCCTTCTGTTCTCAGCAACACTAGAAGGCAAAGGCGTAGAGGGTTTCACAGCAGACCTACTGAACGAACCAGCAGAGATCGACGCAAAATCACCACTACGTGAGCGTAAGAAGATCGCACAGTGGTACCATCGTGCTGATGACGCAGAGCATAAACTTGCCCTACTAAAACACATCATCACAGAGCAAGCAGAACGCACTATCGTATTCTTGAAGACTCGCGAGCGTTTAGCAGAGCTTCGTGCCCAGTTAGAGAGCGCACAGATTCCATGTTCTTGGATTCAAGGCGAAATGCCTCAAGATCGTCGTAACAACGCGATTTCTCGCTTCCGTGAAGGCACTGTAAACGTGCTATTAGCGACAGACGTAGCGGCACGCGGTATCGACCTTCCTGACGTATCACACGTAATCAACTACGATATGCCACGCACGGCAGACGTGTACCTTCACCGCATTGGTCGTACGGCTCGTGCAGGTAAGAAAGGTAATGCTATCTCAATCGTAGAAGCGCACGACCAACCAATGATGGATCGCGTCGCTCGTTACGTGAAAGAAGACATCAAAGAACGTTTCGTGAAAGAGATGCGCCCTAAACACAAAAAGCCTGTGTTTAAGAAGAAAAAGAAAAAAGACGACAAGAAGAAAGTAGCGAAAAAGAAAACCGCTAAGAAGAAGTAATCACGTCTGATTGATTTCAAATCTAAAAGAGCCGCAATCGCGGCTCTTTTTGTTTTTCATCTATAGTTGATGAGCAGGCAAGGTTTTGTCTTCATAGGCATCAGCGAAGCCATGGTTACGGTCACGGTGCCCCGCTTCATCCTCTCGAATACGCAAAATCACATCTCTTAGCATCGCATCAGTTGGCAGCTTGTAGTAATCAATCGCCAGAGTCGGGGCTGGTACGTTCTCCACTTCCCCGCTATCAATTTTCTCTAGGTACTCAGTGTAGCTGTTACACGCTTCTTCTTCGAAGTAACCAACAACACGGTGAGCGATTTTAGAAGACAGCAGATAGATGAAGCTGTACACAACAATGAAAACACCTTGTCCCAGCAACACCAACAAACGCTCAACCAAACTTGGCTTGGCAATATCGAGGAAAATCATCAGGTGCATGCGCTCGTTCTCAGCCTCATCGAGAAGTTCTCGGATCCAGCCTTCATCATCTTTCATTCGGCGTAGCGCTTTCAAGTGATTGAACATCCCAGCAACCATACCCGGCACGGCTGCGATGGTTTCGAGAATTACCGCTCGTTTCGCGTATTTCTTGCCATAAAAGATGTTCAGAGTGAATTTCAGCAATTTGGTAATGCGCAGTGCAACGTACTCCGATAACTTAGAGGCTTTTTTGTGTGTGAGCTTGAAGTCTGACATAGGAGAACTCCTTATTTTTAAAGTTGTATTTAAAATACAACTTTAAACCTTATCACTCAACTATTTTTTAATATATAAACTTTTCATGTAAAAATTCAATTAAGATCAGATCGAATAGGCATAAAAAAAGCCGGATAACTATCCGGCTTTTTGGCGTACTTTATTTCGCTGAATCATCAACTCGCGATTGACTGACTTCAATCAGTTTTGCTCTTCTCGTTTGAACACTAAGTCTGTTGGTGTCGACTCTTCTTCAACGAAGTAGTAACCCGCAACATCAAACTTAGTGAGGTCAGCAACGCTTTCGATACGGTTTTCGATGATGTAGCGAGCCATCATGCCGCGCGCTTTCTTCGCGTAAAAGCTGATCACCTTATATTGACCATTCTTACAGTCTTTGAAGATAGGCGTGATCACTTGTGCATCCAAGTTCTTTGGCTTCACCGCTTTGAAATATTCATTTGATGCAAGGTTAATCAATACGTTGTCGCCTTGCGCAGCAATCGCTTCATTCAGCTTATCGGTAATGACATTACCCCAGAACTGGTAAAGGTTAGATCCCTTGTCGTTCGCCAGCTTAGTGCCCATCTCAAGGCGGTATGGCTGCATTAAATCGAGTGGCTTAAGCAGACCGTATAGACCAGATAGCATTCTTAGGTGATCTTGAGCGTAGTCGAAATCAGCGTCAGAAAGGGTTTCCGCTTCAAGACCTGTGTACACATCGCCTTTAAATGCCAAAATGGCTTGGCGTGCATTATCTGTGGTGAAAGTTTCACTCCACTCTTGGAAACGGCCAACGTTCAAATCCGCGATTTTGTCGCTCACTTTCATCAGTGATGCAACATCGGCAGGTGTTAATTTGCGGCATACCTCGATCAGCGCTTTTGAATAGCTAACCAAGTCAGGTTGAGTAAACTTCTCGGTCGCGAGTGGTGATTCGTAATCGAGCGTTTTAGCTGGAGAAACTACGATGAGCATGACTTTAACTTCCCTAATTCTATTTTCCATTTAGAGTACAAAAAAAGCCATGCATTGTCTGCATGGCTTTTTGAATCGTGTTGATAGCTTTCAACAATGATTGGCAGTGAACATCACTTAGTCTTCTTTTTTCGTGTTGTCCCAAATGCCATCTTCTAGCTGAGACTTCAGCTCAGGGAAGTCATTTGCATCAAACGTCGGCACTTTACCTTCGCTTAGCTGGCGGTTGTAGTCTTTCGCCAGTTTAATCACGATACCAGATAGCAATAGAATCGCCACCAAGTTCACTATCGCCATCAAACCCATTGATACGTCAGCCAGTGACCAAACCACAGGTAGTGATGCTAGCGCACCGAACATAACCATACCCAATACAATGATACGGAAGATGCCTAGACCTGCTTTGTGGTTGTGCTCTAGGAAGATTAGATTCGTTTCAGCGTATGAGTAGTTCGCAATAATCGAAGTAAATGCGAAGAAGAAGATCGCAACAGCAACAAAGATGCTGCCCCAATCACCAACTTGTGAGCTCAATGCACGCTGAGTTAGCTCAATACCGGTCACTTCCGTTGCTTGACCAACGTACTCACCTGACATAAGGATGATAGCCACTGTCGCAGAACAGATAACAATCGTATCCATGAATACGCCTAGCATCTGAACGTAACCTTGAGATGCAGGGTGCGGTGGATAAGGGGTTGCAGATGCTGCTGCATTTGGTGCAGAACCCATACCAGCTTCGTTCGAGAACAGACCGCGTTTGATACCGTTGATCATCGCTTGTGCGATTGCGTAACCAAGACCACCCGCAGCTGCTTCTTGCAGACCAAATGCGCTCTTGAAGATAAGCATTAGCACATCTGGTAGTTTGTCTAGGTTAGAGAACATCACAAACAACGCTAGTAGTAAGTATGCTAGTGCCATCACTGGAACAATCAGTTCAGCTACTTTCGCAATACGCTTAATACCACCAAAGATAACGACGGCTGACAGTGCTACAACAGCAATACCAACATAAAGGTCATTCCAACCAAATGCAGTGCTCATTGCGTTTGCAATTGAGTTTGCTTGAACGGCATTGAATACCAAACCAAAAGCGATGATTAGGAAAATCGAGAACAGCACGCCCATCCAGCGCATGCCCAAACCTTTTTCCATGTAGTAAGCAGGACCACCGCGGTAGTTGCCATCATCATCTTTGGTTTTGTATAGCTGCGCTAACGTACTTTCCGCAAACGACGTCGCCATACCAAGCATTGCAATCAACCACATCCAGAAGATTGCACCAGGACCACCTGCTGTCAAAGCAACAGCAACACCCGCCATGTTACCTGTACCTACACGTGCAGCAAGACTAGTACAAAGCGCTTGGAAAGAAGAAATACCAGCTTTGTCTGCTTTACGGCTGTTCTTCAGAACAGAGAACATGTGGCCGAAATGACGGAATTGAATGAATCCCAATCGAACGGTGAAGTAGATTCCTACACCAACAAGAAGATAAACCAGAATCGAACCCCAAAGGAGATCGTTCATCAAATTGATTAAGTCTGTCATGTGTACCTCAAAGTGAGTTGCGCCGGTCTTTGCTTCCAAGCCATCCACCAGATTGCCTGCTAAGTGTCAAAGTGTGCTTAGCTTTTTGAGTAATGTTTATTGCGCAATCTAGAATCGTAAACGTCGCTTCATGCATCCATTTTACGTACCAGCGTATTTTTTGACGGGCGGATAATGCAGCCTCGAAAAGCAAAAATCAATATGCAACAAGTAAAATAACCTTGTTATTTTTCACTAGAAAGTCACCAAAAGTTAACATAAAAGGAAAACTTAACGCTCACAAACAGCAACATCTTGTTTATCAAATCTCAACATAAATAGCCCTTCCATCATTAACAAAACGCAATACTATTTATTTTTGATGAGGCTAGTTATCACAAGGTATCTGAGAAAAATTTCTTACTCCGCTTTGTTACGATTGGATACATTTTAATCAAAGCGATGCTATGCAACCTTAGTATTCAAAAATTGAGTAAAATGAGCCCTTCGAATTAACATACCAAATCTCTTCATTTAATCGTTTTCGTGAGTTCGTTCGCTTATTTTTTGTCCACTTCAGATATGTGCAAAATGTGATTCTGTGAGTATTTTTACGCGAAAATGTCATGTTACCGACACAAATGCGAAATATATCATGGTTATTCTCACGCCTATTGTGGTACTTAAAAAGCTCCACAAGGACTGGATATAACAGTTTAGATAGAAAAAGGTAAAGGTGGCTTATGGAAGGCTTTCAACTCGATGACCTATTTGGTCTGGATACTACCTCAACAACCAAGTCTCGCTCAAAACCAGTGAAGCGTAAGTGGCGAGAAATCGAAGAAATGAACGATAGACGCAATTTGCTCAAAGAGCTGCGCGAACTCGATGTCTGCAACGACATCACTCTGGATGACATCAAACTATAATTCGCACAAAAGGCACCTCAATGGTGCCTTTTGTCATTTATAGAGAGGACAAAAGTGGGTGATTTTCATGCTGATTTTATTGGCATGACGCCCATTCTTATCTATTGAGAATTTCCCTCAGTTTTCACTCATATTTTAAACGAGACAATTTCTAAACAATTCCCATCAGACAAGAAAATGACGAAACAAACTACGCACACGCAATCGATTACTTCGTCATTTTTATGTTTTAGACAAACTCAGCGTCGTTCTGACGCACTCGATCAGCAAGTTGCTTGTAGCGATCTGCAATAGTATTACCAAACACAGGATCGTCCTCGTTCTCATGCCATAGGCTTTCAACATATTGCCAGTCTTGCGAAGTGAACAACTCTTCAATTAGAGGTAAGATTTGGCGCTCTTCTAACTCGAGGTGGCGCTTTTGCGTCACGATGAAGTCTTCAAGCTGAGCAACGAACATATCTTGAGGGACAACAGCATCCTGCAAAATCATCTCAATCAACATTGAAAACGCTTTGGTTTTGTCCGCCAGATCTTGATGTTCCTGTTCCAAGTTTTCCATGGTCTTTTGCTGACCATAATGCTCTAGGAAGTAGCGATAGAGAATGTCTTCTTTAGGATGGTGAATTTTTTCTGAATGGTTAGAAAGATAATCCACGATCTCACTCACCAACGCATAGTTGATGGCGCGTTCTTGTTTAATCTCATTCAATTTGTGGCGCAGTATTGCCAGCAGACGGACCATATAGCCGTGTTCGCGTCGAATTCTTTCGATCATCATAGCGTCTCTCCTTAACACCTACTTTTAATAAGTGTATATGAGAAAGCGAAAACCTGACTCGACGGTGTTCAAAAAAACAGCGATCGTGATGTCACGATCGCTGTACTGATTGCTCTCTCCTTATATAAGAGGAAAGTGCACTTTACACCGCCATTGGTAGGTGCCAATTGATGACCTCTTTGCCTTGCTGAGAGAGGATCTGGTTCGCTTGTGAAAATGGTTTGCTACCAAAGAAACCTCGGTGAGCAGACAACGGTGATGGATGCGGTGCCGTTAACACATAGTGTTTGTTACGATCGATAAAGCGACCTTTCTTCTGCGCGTGTGAGCCCCACAGCAGGAACACCACACCTTTTTGATGCTGGTTAATGGCTTCAATTACGCGGTCAGTAAAGGTTTCCCAGCCCGTTTTTGAGTGCGAGTGTGCTTTGCCCTGCTCTACCGTCAATACGGTATTTAGTAGCAACACACCTTGCTCTGCCCAGCTTTGCAAAAAACCATGTTGAGGAATTTGAAAACCTTCGATATCTTGCGCCAACTCTTTGTACATATTCACCAAAGACGGTGGCGTTTTAATGCCGGGCAACACAGAGAAACACAAACCATGCGCTTGATTAGGACCGTGGTAAGGATCTTGCCCCAGAATCACTACCTTAACGTCTTTGAACTCGGTAAAACGAAAAGCGTTAAATACATCTTTGGCTGGCGGATAAATGGCTTTGCCTGCCGCTCGTTCTGCTTCAACAAAATTCAAAGTATCGACAAAGTAGCTCTGCTGTTTTTCTTCGCCGATCACATCGTGCCAAGTGGGTAACTGATTCATGGAAAGTTCCTGTCCTAAAGTTTCCCTCTATTCTAACGAGCGAAACCCAAACAAACAAAAACTTACCACCAGCTTGAGACGGCTTTTCAAAAACTGACGCGCAGACAGCTGGTGTTAATCCATGCTGGTTTGGCTAAAACCAAAGTAACCAATACTAATAATGATGACGCTAATTACGCTGCGGCGTTCGAAAGTGCCCTTGCCCTGAGATATGGCGGTTTGGGGCTGGTAAACGTAATACTCGTCGAGAGTGTGTCGCTGGGATAAAAGAAACTGGTCGAGACATATTGTCATCCTCCTAACTAGCTTCGCCTAACTACAACGTTGAGTTCAGGCGTTTAAAACAAGCGCATAACCGCTCAATGGTTTTAGCTAAGAAAGAAGGATGCCAACTTTACCATCCCGTTAGGAATTAACCATTTCTTCAATGTGGAATTGGCGTAAGGTGTTGATTTCTTGCTGCCAAATATTTGGGTCAATTGTTTCTAAAATCAAAGGGATACCATCAAAACGTGGATCTTTAGCGATGTACTCAAAACAGCTCCAACCGATCTCGCCTTTGCCTAATGAGTGGTGACGGTCAACCTTGCTAGCGAATTCGACTTTTGAATCATTTAGATGCATTGCTCTTAAATAGTGCATGCCTACGATACGATCGAACTCGGCAAAGGTATGCTCACAATCCTCTTTGGTACGCAGATCGTAACCGGCAGTAAACGTGTGGCAAGTATCAAGACACACGCCAACGCGTTCTTTGTCTTCTACTTGATCGATGATTTCAGCAAGATGCTCAAACTTCCAACCCAAGTTAGTGCCCTGACCTGCAGTGTTCTCAATCACTGCGATCACATTCGGCACTGCTTTGTGCGCCAGGTTGATCGACTCAGCGATCGTCGACAAACACGCCTGTTCTGACACTTTCTTTAAGTGGCTACCAGGGTGGAAGTTGAGCAAGGTTAAACCTAACTGGTTACAACGCTCCATCTCGTCAATAAATGCCGCGCGGGATTTATTCAGCTTTTCTTCTTCCGGCGCCCCCAAGTTAATCAGATAAGAGTCATGGGGCAGAATGTGTTCGGCGCCGAAGCCAAGCATTTTGCAGTTTGCTTTGAATGCACTAATGGTTTTTTCTTCGAGTGGTTTAGCAACCCATTGACGCTGGTTCTTAGTAAACAGAGCAAACGCATTCGCACCAATCTCACGAGCACGAAGAGGCGCTTGATCGACTCCTCCAGCCGCGGACACGTGAGCACCAATAAATTTGTTTCCAAACTTGTTTTTCATGTTTGTCATTTAATCACTTTAGACTTTCAGGATGACTACCTAAATACAGGCAGTTGCGTTACCAAGGTTAATTTTTGAGCTCGTTTTGTAGTAAATTTACAACAAAATTAACTTTTAAATATTTTTTATATTATCAAATAAATTGTAAATAGTATGTTTTCAAACGTTTTATTGATTTAACTCAAGAAAATCACCTTCAAAAAATTAAGGTTTTTGGTTGTTTTTTGACTTAAATCAATATTAAAATAATGGATATTGGCTATATAATACTTAGCTCGACAAAAATTCGAAAATTAACACCAATAATCACCACGTAAGTGGTCTAGGAGATAGTGATGATCCAAGGTATCCAAATTACTAAAGCAGCTAACGACGAACTACTAAACTCAATCTGGCTACTAGATAGCGAGAAGAACGAAGCGCGTTGTGTTGCTGCAGCATCAACTTACGAAGCAGACCAAGTTATCGCAATCAGCGACCTAGGTGAATACGAAAGCCGTGAAGTAGCAATCGAAACTGCTCCTCGCATCGAAGGTGGTCAACACCTAAACGTGAACGTTCTTAAACGTGAAACTCTAGAAGATGCAGTTGCACACCCAGAGAACTACCCACAGCTAACTATCCGTGTTTCTGGTTACGCAGTACGTTTCAACTCGCTAACTCCAGAACAGCAACGTGACGTAATCGCTCGTACTTTTACTGAGTCTCTATAATCTCTCAGTAAACTAGTTTGCTAGAATTTAAAAAGCTTGGTCAGCAATGACCAAGCTTTTTTTGTTTCTGGATCCTTCGAAACCCTTCCGATAGTAAAAAGCAACTCGCCTTCAAGGTGCATTTCTTTGCGAAGGATCTTTCTGAAACGCTTGTGCCAACGAGGTTGGATCAAGCCTATCTCTTTGCAGTGACGCCCCTTCTGCCCACCAAATCAGTTGATGCAGGGTGCGATTCATATAACTGTCCCACTGCGCCTGCTCCGACTCATTCGCAGCCACACCGTGCTCATCAAATACCTCTTGTGCTTTCGGAATGTGGATCATTGCCGACACAGGCAAGCACCCCAACTCGGATAAGAAAGTACGCATCGACACTGCAGCACGAGCACCACCCCATTGCCCGGCAGAGTAGGTCACGATAGCACTTGGCTTATAGGAAAACAGCGAACTGCCAAAGTGATTAAGCATGTTTGCCAAAGCTGGGCTCATCGAATGGTTGTATTCCGGGCTAACCATCACATACCCATCGGCCTGTTTGATTTTGTCTGCCAACTCACTTAGGTGCTGCGGCACTTTAGAGCGGTGATAAGCAAACTCGGGCTTAAACACATCGCCAAAGTCATAGTTCAATGGGTCAATGATTTCGACAGTATGTTGCGAATGCTGACTCGCGATAAGTTTTTCACACGCTCTACTGACTCGCATTCCTAAACGGGCTGGTCGTGGTGGCGTGCTGTCTCTCACTGAGCCAAGAAAAATCAAAAAATGCATGCTTCTCTTTCCATCTCATTTAGTTAAGTTCGTTTCTCAATCATAAAGAGAGTTAAAACTTACCGGCAATAAAAAAGGTGAATGATTGCTCATTCACCTCTCGTTATTTGTGTTTTTGATACTTACTGTGCTTTTGAAGCTTACTGCACGCGGCGCAGTACTTGCTTCAATGCGTCAAAGTCTGCGTCGAGATCTTCTGATAACAGTTCCATCGCAGCGTGCTTCGCTAGCGGTGCAGGAAGGTCAATGTCAGATTGCAGAATGTCATCCACCACTTCTTTGAACTTCGCAGGGTGTGCAGTACATAGGAACAGACCGGTCTCACCATCTTGCAGTTGCTCTTCAAGAACACGGTAAGCAATCGCACCGTGCGGTTCACACAGGTAACCTAAAGCATGTAAGTCTTTCACTGACTGAGCGCTTTGCTCATCAGATACAGCACCTTTTCCTAGCGTCTCCAAGCCCCACTCTTTCACGCGACACAACTCTTCGATACGAGGCCAGTTGTTTGGTTGACTCACGTCCATCGCGTTCGATGTCGTTGCGACCGTTGGTTTTGGCTCCCACTTACCCGTTTGTAGGTAACGCGGTACCGTGTCATTAGCATTAGTTGCAGCGATAAAACGTTTGATAGGCAGACCCAGTGCTTTTGCCAGTAGACCAGCAGTTAGGTTACCAAAGTTACCACTTGGTACAGACACGACTAGGTTTTCACGCTCTTGCTTACTCATTTGCGCGGCAGCTTCAAAGTAGTAACAGATTTGTGCCATCAAGCGGCTGATGTTGATTGAGTTTGCAGAGTTCAGACCGATCTCTTCACGCAATGCCGAATCATCAAAAGCTTGCTTAACCAGAGCCTGACACGCGTCGAAATCACCATCGATCGCGACAGTGTGAATGTTTTTACCAAGCGTACAGAATAGCTTTTCTTGCAGTGGGCTGATCTTGCCTTTCGGGTAAAGAATCACAACGTTGATGTCTTCCATACCGTAGAAAGCATGCGCAACGGCTGCGCCAGTATCGCCAGAAGTTGCAGTCAGAATGGTGATCTTGCCGCCGTCCGAAACGGCTGCAAGAGATTGCGCCATAAAGCGACCACCAAAGTCTTTAAATGCAAGCGTTGGACCATGGAACAGTTCCAGAGCGTAAACACCGTCTTTCACTTGATTAATTGGCGCAGGGAATTGGAATGCAGCGTCAACCAATGCGTTAACTTGCTCTTCCGCCAGCTCATCACCAATCAGTGCAGATAGGATTTTCGTGCTACGAGAGACGAAGTCTTCTGCCAGTAGCGCATCAACGTCTTCAAATTTTGGTAATTCCGATGGGAAAAATAGACCTTGGTTACGACCTAACCCTTGGCGAACGGCTTGACCAAAGGAAACTTGTTCATCATTTTCTTTTATATTGTAAAGCTTCATAGCTCACTTCCTGTTACTTTCGAACCCTGTTTATCTAGACGACAAACGTGGACGAATCCTTCTTCGTTTTGTACGTAGTTCTGTTCTAACCAGCGAGCAACTCGCTCAGCGACATCTTTCTCTTTGCAAATACTGAACAGTGTCGGACCACTGCCAGAAATACCGGTTGCCAATGCACCCGCAGACGCTGCGTATTGACGTGCATTTGCAAAACCTGGGAGCAGTTTCTCACGATACGGTTCTGCGATCACGTCTTTGATCATTTTTGCAGCAAGTTCTGGCTGACCAGAATGACACGCATGAATAAAGCCCGCAAGATGGCGACCATGAGCAATGATATCTTGTCGGCGATATTGAGATGGTAGGATCTCACGCGCTTCTGCTGTTGATACTTTGATACCCGGATATGCCATCACCCAGAACCAATCATCAAAGCAAGGCACTTCTTGGCTGATGATACCCAACTCTTCAAGCATCAATTGCACACCGCCAAGGTAACACGGTGCGACGTTATCGTAGTGAATACCACCAGAGATCTTGCCTTCCATTTCTCCCATCAGCGCCAGTAACTCTGTCTCGTTAAGCGGCTGACCATGGAATCGGTTCAATGCATCTAATGCAGCAACGATAGAACATGCACTTGAGCCTAATCCAGAGCCGATTGGCATGTTCTTTTCTAGTGTCATTTCAAGTGGTTTTAGCTCGACGCCTTTCTTGTCTAGCTCGCGAGCAAACACTACCCAACAATCGTAAACGATGTTCTCTTTTGGCTCAGTTGGTAGCTTCTCAACAAAATCACCAGCCGTCTTTAGGCTGAACGGCTCAGCCCCAGACTTAACCAATACACGGTCACCCAATAGTGTGCCATCAACTGGGGACACCGCAGCCCCCAGAACATCAAAACCAACGCTTACATTACCAATTGATGCTGGGGCGTAGACCACTACATCCATATCACTTGAACTCATTGTCGTTATACCCCTAGCTTCCAACCTAAAGTACGCATCACATCCGAGAATACGCCCGCTGCCGTAACCTCAGTACCCGCACCGTAACCACGCAATACCAGTGGAATTGGTTGGTAGTAGCGGCTGTAGAATGCCAGTGCGTTTTCACCATCTTTGATCTTAAACATCGGATCATTTTCATCTACGGCAGCAATGCTTACCGTGCATTTACCATCAACAATTTCACCCACATAACGCAGCACTTTGCCCTCTTCCGCCGCTTTAGCTGACAGCTCTTTAAAGTACGCGTCCGCCTCTGGTAAACGTTCCATGAACTCTTCAACGCTGCCTGAGTCATCAAAACCTGGTGGCAGAGCTTGATCAACCACAACGTCTTCTAGTTCTAGGGACATACCAGCTTCACGAGCAAGGATAAGTAGCTTACGCGCAACGTCCATACCCGATAGATCATCACGAGGGTCAGGTTCGGTAAAGCCGTTTTGCTTGGCGATGTTGGTTGCTTCACTTAGGCTCATGCCTTCGTCTAACTTGCCGAAGATGTAAGAAAGAGAGCCAGAAAGGATGCCGCTGAAGCGCTCTAGTTCATCACCTGCTGAGATTAAGTTTTGTAGGTTTTCGATTACCGGTAGACCTGCACCTACGGTTGTTTCATACATCAGCTTACGACGAGAGCTGCGCGCAACATCGCGAAGTTGATGGTAGTAGGCCATGCTTGCTGTGTTTGCTTTCTTGTTTGGCGTGACTACGTGGAAACCTGCCGCTAGGAAATCTGCGTATTGATTCGCGATATCTTCACTTGAAGTACAGTCAACCAATACTGGGTTGATGATGTGGTTGCGTTGCACTAAAGAAATCAGACGCGCTAGGCTGAACTCTTCTGTCGCTGCCGACATACGGTCACGCCAATGCTCCAGTGGCAGCCCTTCACTATCAAGTAGAAGACCTTTGCTGTTTGCTAAGCCGCATACGCGAATCACAATGCCTTTTTCCGCAAGCTTCGCTTGTTGACGCTCGATCTGATCCACCAGTTCACCACCAACGCCGCCAATACCAACCACGAATACATCTAGGAAGTGCTTAGAGTTGAATAGGTTCTCGTGACAGGCTTTGATCGCTTCAGAGATTTTATCTTCAGGAATCACAGCTGAGATTGCACGCTCAGATGAGCCCTGTGCAATGGCGACAATGTTTACGTTCACTTCAGCAAGAGATGAGAAGAAACGAGATGCAACACCGCGTGATGTACGCATACCGTCACCCACAAGTGTCACAATAGAAACATCATCAATGAACTCGACTGGTTCAAGTAGACCGTCTTTTAGTTCAAGTTCAAACGCATCCGCCAATACTTGTTGTGCTTTTGCTTTGTCTTGCGCTTCGATACAGAAGCTGATGCTGTACTCAGAAGAAGATTGAGTGATCAGAACGATAGACACACCAGCTGATGACATTGCACCAAATACTCGGCTTGCCATGCCAACCATACCCTTCATACCAGGACCAGACACGTTAACCATCGTTAGGTCGTTCAGCGTCGTGATGCCTTTGATTGCGAGGTTATCTTCGCCAGTGTCTTGACCAATCAGCGTACCTGCCCCTTGTGGGTTAAAGCTGTTTTTGATCAGACAAGGAATATGGAATTGTGCGATTGGTGCGATGGTTTTCGGATGCAGAACGGATGCACCAAAGTAAGAAAGCTCCATCGCTTCTTGGTAGCTCAGTGATTTAAGAAGACGAGCATCTTCCACCAAACGAGGGTCACAGTTGTAAACACCATCAACGTCAGTCCAAATTTCACAGCAATCTGCGCGCAGACACGCTGCAAGAACCGCAGCAGAGTAGTCAGAGCCATTACGACCAAGTGTTACTAACTCACCTTTCTCATTACCTGCGGTAAAACCAGGCATGATATTTACGTGACCTTGAGGAAGAGGATTTTGGCGGAAGTTCTGAGTAGAGACTTCAACATCGACCATCGCTTCTAGGTGATCGCCTTTTGCGTATAGATACTCGACTGGGTCGATAAGATGCGCAGGTTGCCCTTTCGCTTCTAATACCGCTTTCATCAACTGAATCGAGACGCGCTCACCTTTACTAATGATGCGTGCGTTGACGTTGTTTGGGCACATACCAAGAAGATTGATGCCATGAACGAATTGGCGAAGCTGAGAAAGTGAAGTTTTTACTTGGTTATCAAATGCAGCACCATCGATGTTTGGCAATACATTTTGGATATCTGAAAATAATGCTTTGAACGAAGCTTCAAGTTCATTGATTTGCAACTCAGCTTCACCATTGCGAAGTGCACCTTCAATCACCGCGACCAGTTTATTGGTCGTTTTGCCTGGTGCTGAAAGTACCACTGCGACTTCTTCTTGCTGCGCATTGTTGGCGATGATATCCGCCGCTCTTAGAAAGCGATCTGCATCCGCTAATGATGAGCCGCCAAACTTTAATACTCGCATCCCTTCCTCCGATGTATCTTCTTAGATCTGTCTAAATTCTTTATAAAAAAGCATAAAAAAAGGCCTGTATCTTGTTGGATACAGGCCTTTCTTGTGAATTTCTTTCGCTCAGCAGCCTGCCCCAACATTGGTCGTGTCGGTAATAATAATGGTTGTGGTCATTACTACTTGGCTGTGAGATGTCATAAATAAATATTCAACGATAGTTGTGTGTTTTCTTAACTCTACGTTTACCGAGTTTCCGAAACAGAGTCAACAAAAAATTGTGTATTTTCCGGCCTTGTAGAGATTTCTTCTGCGCGATGTCGTTGATATTTAAGTGTAATTACAATGAGTTAGTCTGCTTACGATTTTATTCTTTTTTTTCAGTCATTCGCTCATGGTTCTTACAGATCTATTAGGATGAAGATCCTATGTAAGATCTTGATGCAAATATGCACAATCGAAAACTGATCTTTGCAGGTTCTATTTAACAACAACTTAACTGTGATCAAGGTTCCTAGGATCGAATTAAGTGGAAAATAAATGAGCTGGCTTTCATATTCTATGCTTTAATAGTGAGAAGCTTTTAGCACATACTAATAACAAAGTTAGACACAAGGAGTGGTCACATGAAAAAATGGATTTTTCTGTTGCTATTCGCCGTGCCTAGCGTTTGTCTTGCTAACGATCTTCCGCCTCTTCCAGGCAAAACTTCTTCGTCTCCACACAAGCTTTTCATCTCTAGTGAAAACTATCAAACAGATAGCTTCGATGTATGGAACATAGATGGTGGTTACTCATACGAGCTGTTTGATTCCGTTGATCTATACGTTGGTGCGCGAGTCAACAACTCGCCAACAAAAAACCAAAGCGGTTTTCTTAGTGGGATCAGTTATCACTTCAATGATCGAGTAACAGTGAAAAGTACTGTTAGATCTTATAAAGCTGAAACGGCGGAAGGTATCCGAGAAGAAGACAGTAGCCTTGCTGCTGAAGTCTCAAGTCGCGTGAAAATCACCGAGAATTTGGATCTTCACGCCACTCTAGATTACCAAGATTGGCAACAAGGCTTCGAAGTAGGATTAGGTTTCCGCTTCTAGAAGTCCAGCGCTTCTTTCGAAATCAAAACCCCATTCCAGTCTGCGTAAACATAGTGTTTTGGCTGCACGATTTGGTTTTGCATCGTCAATGTCACGTTGACTTCTCCCACGCCACGCTTCTCTGTTTTAAACGGGCATGTACCCAAAGCTTGAACACCAATATCCATTTGTGACATTTGTGCCACATCGCGAATCGCACCGTAAACAATAATGCCTTCCCAACCATTTTCGATACCGAGAATCGCGAGCTGATCACCTAGCAACGCTTTTTGACATGAGCCGTGTCCATCAATAATCAGCACTTTTCCAGTGCCATCTTCGTTCAGTACTTCGCGTACTTTGGAGTTATCGTGGTAACAACGTACAGTGACAATCTCGCCATGAAAGGCCGTGCGTTGACCAAAGTTCTGCAATGGTAAGCTAAGCAGGATGACTTGGTCCTCAAACTGGTCACAAATGTCTGGTGTTATGTCTCTCATATTTCCTCCGTGAATTGTCTCACCTAAGCTGAAGCTCAGATAAGTAGTATCCTTCTAGACGAGTCGCGGCTGTATTGTTCCTAGCTTGTGCAAAACTTCAGGTTCTGAACAAGCAATCAAGTAAAGCTCGTCATCAATGACGTAATAAATCGCGTTTTGTTGAAATTGATTCGCCAGGTCTATTGCGGCTTGCGGTGTTAACTCAGCAGCATAGCTCTCTTCAAACCATTCAAATGTCTGATCGCCAACCGTGACAGGCACGTATTTAACGTGGTTTAATTGTTGTTCGAGTTTATGATTACTTATGCAGTTCTCTTCTTTTGACCGCAGATTACTGTAAGGGTTCCAAGCAGTTATCACCGCGTAGTTGGTTACCTCCCATTCAGCGTGAAAACGGAAGAAAGACTCTGAATAAGCATTCCATAACGATGCGTCTATGTTCGTATTACTTTTTTCTATCATAACTCTTAAACGATTAATAACAGTTACATTTCATCAATTGATGTAAATCAACAAACTGAATGGAATTAACATTTGAGCATTGTTAGCATGCTGTTAACAATATAAAATCCGCTCCATATCTTAGGGTGTTTACGTTTCAGGCTCCGTAATTACAGGGAATTGAAAGGTAAACAAGCCCTATAGAATAAACGTCGCCATCGGATACTGGTGAGTTGGCAAAATTCCAAGGAAGGCGGATAACTGAAAGAAGTGTTTTTTTGATCAACTTGATTTATTATCAAAATCACATTACCTGTATGTTATATTTTTGCCTAGAATTTATTCTATTAGCACAATTTTGTCACAAATTTAGGTACCGCCAATGCAAACCCCGCAGATTCTTATCGTAGAAGATGAGCAAGTAACTCGTAACACTCTTAAGAGTATTTTTGAAGCAGAGGGATACGCTGTTTTTGAAGCCAGTGACGGTGAAGAAATGCACCAAGTGTTGTCTGAAAATTCAATCAACTTGGTTATTATGGACATTAATCTTCCAGGCAAGAATGGTCTCCTTCTAGCACGTGAACTTCGCGAGCAAGCGAACATCGCACTGATGTTCCTGACTGGTCGTGACAATGAAGTAGACAAGATCCTAGGTCTTGAAATCGGTGCTGATGACTACATCACTAAACCATTCAACCCGCGTGAACTAACTATCCGTGCTCGCAACCTGCTAAGCCGCTCAATGAGCACTAACGCTGTACAGGAAGAGAAACGCTCGGTAGAAAAATACGAGTTCAACGGTTGGGTGTTAGACATCAACAGCCGCTCTCTAGTGAGCCCATCTGGTGACAGCTACAAACTGCCACGCTCTGAGTTCCGTGCTCTACTGCACTTCTGTGAGAACCCAGGTAAGATTCAAACTCGTGCTGACCTTCTTAAGAAGATGACAGGTCGTGAGCTTAAGCCACATGACCGTACTGTAGACGTAACTATCCGTCGCATTCGTAAGCACTTCGAATCAGTATCAGGTACACCTGAAATCATCGCGACTATTCACGGTGAAGGCTACCGCTTCTGTGGCGATCTAGAAGACTAATCTGCCCCAGCATAAACAATAAGGGCTTGCTCAATGAGCAAGCCCTTTTGCTATCTGTCACTTAGCAATGAATGCAAACTTAATGGTTAATACAAGCTTAGTGGCTAATACACTTTGTCGATCTTGATGCCTTTCTCGACTAACCACTCTTTCTTGCCTGCGTCATCTAACAATAACGCCAAATCGACCGACTTCTCCATATCCGCTTCGATTTGCCATACAAACGCCACTTCCCACTGATTTTCACTGTGGGTACGTAACTCTAATAAGTCACCATCAATTTCCCACTCTGAATCACCTTGCTTAATAATCAGAGCATCAACCGTTAAGTTTGCAGGCAGCTCATTATCTGCTTTTAGGTACAATGCGCCATGAACGTTCTGCTCTTGAACTTCACCAATGGTTGGCATCAGGTTTACCCATAGGTTGCTCTTTAGCTCAACGTTCACTGTATTCATCGTGACTTGGCTGCCTTGTTGCCATCCAACTTGAGGAGCAGAACTACAACCCGCCAGTAGCGCAATTGCCAGTGCTGCCGATGCAAATTTCTTCATTTTATTTCCTCTGTTCCAACCAACTCTTCAATACTTGAATATCATTTTGATATTCGTTTTTAATTTCTTCGACCCAATCCGATATGTTTTCCCACCAAGCAGGCATATCAGGAGATTGTGCTTTCTGTGCGACGCTTTGGATGTGTTTTAAACCAATCGAGCCTGCTGCCCCTTTAATTTTATGTGCTTCAGAAACAATACCGTCTTGGTCTTTTGCCGTCATGTTTGAGTCCAACACCTCGATATAATCAGGCATCATGTCTTCAAACATCTTAATACTGTCATACACAGGCTTTACGCCAACGATATCCACGTAAGACTCTAGCATATCAAGATCCAGCAAGTGGGTATTGATGACTGGAGATGGCATCGGTGTCGCCTCTTCGATGACTTCAGCTTCTGCGATCTCTTCCATCACAATCTCATTGTTCTCAACGCGCTCAACGAAGAACTTATCGATCACCGCTTGTAACGCTTGAACTGCAAGTGGTTTGCTTATGGCATCATCCATACCGTTATCGAGATATTCACGACGATCTTTCATGACATTCGCAGTCAATGCCACCAGCGGCGGTAGATTATCGTAGTGTTCACGGTAGTACTTAGCCACGTCAAACCCAGTCATGTCCGGAAGCTGAATATCAAGCAAAGCTAAGTCGTATTCATCCGGTACGAAGTTCACCAGCGCTTCCTCACCCGTCATTGCGACAGTAACAGAGTGCCCCAAGCTTTCGAGCAGAGATTTCGCAACAGTGACATTAAGTTCGATGTCTTCGACCATAAAGATATTAAGATGTACATTGTCGCGTTTTGCATCGATAACAGGTGCTTCTAACTCAACCACTGGCACGTGAATCGATACGGTAAAGGTACTACCGAATCCTTCCTCACTTGCTACGGTAATGTCACCGTCCATCATGTTGATCAGCTGCTTAGAAACCGCCAAACCGATACCAGTACCCACCGCATGCAGGTTATCTTTGCCTGATTTCACTTGGTAGTACATCGCAAAGATCTTATCGAGCTCTTCGTCTGGAATACCAATACCGGTGTCTTCCACTTCCATAATGATGGTCGCGTAATCTTCTTCAACATCGGCGCTCACCGTCATTACGACGCCACCTTCTTTGGTGAACTTCATGGCGTTGCTAACCAAGTTCCAGATAACCTGGCGTAGACGTGTCGCATCCACTTCTATCGCTTTTGGTAGCGAGCTCAAACGCTCTAGATCGAAGCGAAGCCCTTTCTGTTCAGCCATCAGAGCCGATATACTCTCAATTTCAGCGACGAAGTCTTCAAAATTCAATGGTGCAGGTAACAATTCCAACTTACGACGGTCAAATTTGTCCATGTCGATAATGTCGTTAAAGATGTTGCCCAAAGTAATGGCACTAACATTGATGGTTTGCATGTGCTTACGTTGCTCTTCAGTCAACTGACTATCAAGCAACATACGACTCAAGCCTACAATGCCGTTTAACGGTGTGCGCAGCTCATGACTGATAGTGGAGATAAAGGTGGTTTTATCACGGCTGGCTTTTTCTAATGATTCTTCATGACGCTTACGCTCGGTGATATCGCGACCGAAACCAACCAGACCAAGGTGGCGACCATCTTTGCTGTAGAACGGTACTTTGCGCAATTCAAAGTAATGTTTGCGACCATCAGGGTATTCTAGCCATTGCTCGTAGGTAATTGCTTGGTTATCAGCAAAGACTTTTTGGTCGGTATCGACGATATGCTCAGCCACTTCTTTGCTGTAGACATCCCAAGGGCTCAAGCCCACTAATTGGTGCTCTTTCTTACCAGTTAACTCTTCCATCGCGCGGTTACAGCCAGAAAAAACGCCATCAGCGTTGCGGTAGTAAATCAAATCTGGAGATGCATCGATAAAAGAACGTAACAGCGCCGTACGCTCGGCAAGCTCAAGCTGAGTACGCTCACGTTGGAACACCTCATTCTCCAAGTCTTGCATCGCTTCTTCACGTGCTTCTTCTGCTTTAATACGCTCTTCAATTTCTTGGTTGAGCTTTTCAATGTTCTGCTGTAGTTGAAAGTTCAGCTCTTGGTCACGCGAACGCATGTCCTTAAGCTTAGATACTAACTTGGTCAGTCTTTGACGAGACTCTTCAAGCTGATCCACCACGACAGATAGGAAATACACCGCCCAAGGGGTAATAAGTAAACCAAAGAATACCGAACGAACGATATCTATATCGTCAACGTTACCCTTAAGCGCCAACGTGATACCAACTTGTACAACAACAGCCAGTGCAACCAGCGCCAACGCCAGTAGTATCGAGAAACGGACAATCCCCAGCTTAACCAATAGGTCAACATAGTACTGGGCGAGATTTTTCATGGGCTTCATTCACTACTCCATGGAACAAGCTAGACATCGAACCCTGATCAGTTTGAAAAGCAAAACCGTTAAGCGCAGTTACTCAACAGCATCAATGTTTGAAAGACACACAACTGAAATGGCGACGCTTCAGGGCTCATCAACGCCTCATGCTGTGTATTCGCAGTTTAACGTGTTTGATACGGTGATTTAAACCGCCTGCTCTCAACTTAGAGCAAGCGGTCACAAAGCGTTAATAAGAACCAGGATGAACTCGAGTGCAGTCACGCCCATCAGCCTTAGCTTGATAGAGTGCGCTGTCTGCCATTGCAACGCCCATTTCTGGTTCGTCACCATGATGCGGGATGTAAGAAACAAAGCCGATACTCACCGTCAACCGATCCGAAGTCGTTGAGTTACTATGTTCCACAGCAAGTTCGTGGATTTGTTCATGGATGCGTTTGGCAACTTTGTGTGCACCTTCCGTTGTGGTGTTTGGCAAGATAAAGCCAAACTCTTCCCCACCATATCGTGCTACGCAGTCCGATGACCGACTCACCACCTGTTGAAACGCCGCAGCGACTTGGACTAAAGCATCATCACCTTTTTGGTGACCATAGCAGTCGTTATAGTCTTTAAAGAAATCAATATCACACAACATGATCGTCAGCGGCAATTTCTCACGAATATGGTGATACCAAAGAGTATGAAGTTGTTCATCGAAGCGGCGACGGTTAGCGACTTTTGTCAGGCTGTCAGAGAAGCTTAATTTTTCTAACTCCAAATTCGCTTCCTCAAGCTTTTGCTCTGCAAGATAACGCTCAGAGATATCACGTGCCATAATCAATACACCGTTAGTACCCGATGCTCGGTCTTTAAACGGCGATTTCACCACATCAAACCAAGTATGATACCCATCAGTGCTGCTCACTTTATCGATGTAGCGTACAGGTTGTGTTTGCTGCAATGCTTGCATGTCACTAGCTTCCAAACGAAGGTAAATATCATCAGGCACTACGTCTTGTAGTCGCTTACCAATCAAATCCCCTACATCAGAAATGCCTAACGCATTCACAAATGGTTTATTACAAGCCTGGTAAACCATGTTTTCATTGAAGATACCGATAGAGTCTGGGCTGGCATCCAAAATGGTTTGTAAGATGGTATCGCGCTGTGCCAAGGCGACTTCGGTATCTTTACGACGTTCCATTTCATCGCGCAAATTCTGCTGCATCTTGTGCCATTCAGTAACATCATGACTGATAGACAAAGTACCAATCATCTCTCCAGACTGAGAAACCAAAGAACTTTGGTTTACTTCCAACAAACAACTTCGACCTTGCTGATCGGTTGTCCAACGCCTCTCAGTTTTACGTGTAGCTATTGGGTTCATCTTGGAGGAGCAAGCTTCTTCTCTGCGCCCTTCCCAAAACAGGTCAAACGCACGGTTGGTTGTCAGTACTTTACCTTGCTTATCTTGCAGACATATCAATTCAGATAACGAGTCGAGAGCGGAACGAGCAATACCTAGCTGCTCTAATTCTTGTTGCTGCTCTTGGCGAGTAAACTGGTAAGGCTGAGCGTAAATAATCCATACGCGATGCCCACGAAGTAAGCTCTTTCGACCAGATAACTCAATCTTAATATTCTCTGTTTCAGACAACCGCCAATCAAACAGCTGCTGCCCAAAATGTCGGCTGGAAAAGCTATCAAGTAATGCAATTATCTCGTCAGTATTAAAAGAAGCAGGATAGAGAAACCCAGAACCTAAACGGCGGATACCAAGCAATTGCATGGCAGAATCATTGGAGAGCAACAATTGACCACTGCCCGCATCTAACACGAGAACAGGGTAAGGAGAGTCCGTAACGATAAGTTTTAAAGCAGATTGAAATCGTATATAGATCAGCGTAACTGTGATTACACATACAACAGAGAGCAGGACCACAAATCCGTAGTCGCCCTGCCCATCCCAGAGCCAATTGAGTAACTGATCCATTTTTCCGACCTTTCAAGCAAATCGGAGGAAATATAACAGTTATTAATCGATCATTCTGCCTTTAATTCTGGTTTGATATAGATGAAGGCATCACCAGTTAAGCTGCCTTGTGGGCCTTCTCGATCCAATGCACGACCAATTTCAGTCATCGCTAACCAGCGGTTTTCACACCACAACGGCGACAAAAGAGTAGGACGGCGAGCAGCTGAGGAAACGCGATGGAAGATCACTTCTTTAGGAGTCATGCGGATCATTTCACTGGCGATAGCAACGTAATCCTCCAATTCTGGGGCTTCTAGCTTTCCGGCACGCCACGCTTTCGCCATTGTACTGCCTTCTACGATATGTAAACCATGCAGTTTGATACCATCTGTGCCGACGTCCAAAACTTTACGCAATGTGTCGATGTTGTCATCGCGTGTTTCTCTAGGCAAACCGACGATCAGATGAGTACAAACTCTAATACCTAGTGCCCGAGCGCGCTTGGTGATTTCTGCATAACACTCAAAATCATGACCACGGTTGATACGCTTGAGGGTGTCATTGTTGGCAGTTTGAAGACCCAGTTCTAACCAAATCTCATAACCTTGATTCACGTAGTCCGACAATAGATCCAGTACTGCGTCAGGAACACAATCAGGGCGAGTCCCAACACACAAACCAACAATATCTGCAGCCTTGAGTGCTTCCTCGTACATGTTTTTAAGAACTTGCACTTCTGCATAGGTACTGGTGTACGCCTGAAAATATGCCAGATACTTCTTCGCCCTGTGGATCTCTCCAGCACGATCTTTCAATTGATCGTGGATACTTTTGATCTGTACTTCTTCATCCGCAAATGAAGCCACATTACAAAATGTGCATCCACCTCGACCAATAGTGCCATCGCGGTTTGGACAACTGAAACCACCGTGCAAAGTCAGTTTATGGACTTTTTCGCCATAACGGCGCTGAAGGTCTTGGCCTAATGTGTTGACCAACTCATGTAACTGCATAGATTCTCACCAATAGTAAACCGTAATAAATCTCACTACGATTTATGTAACTAAATTACATCCCTGCAAGAAAAAACAAATAATTCTAGTCAATTCAAACAAACAGGTGGCGGTGCGAAATCAATAAAACTGCATAAAACCAACTTAAAACCTGCAATGTTGCGTAAATGTTAAACAAAAAGTGAATATTTAAACGAAAAAATTGGGTCACAAAGACGACTTTTCGTTGCATTTCGAAGTCACAAAATTGTAGGATACTTACACAACCCCGTCGTTTTTGTGACTTTTATTACAACATCAACTGCGGGAATTGTCGGCGTTATCCCGCTCCCACCTATATAAGTCACTAAATTATGGCAATAAATAAAGGGATATCACCAAGGATTGTTTTTCTCGCAAAATTTTTCCTGCGAGATACGGAAAGGAATCAAGACTGGTCAACCTCGATCAGTGGCGAATCATAAATATAAAGGACAAGACGTACAGAGCGTACCTAAGACAGTCGAGATCTGTCCGGGGTTCTTGCGTCGACATTGAACTGGAAGGATGTATCTATGGTAGATAGAGAGCAAAATTCACAGGGTCTGTACACTCCGGAACTGGAGCATGACGCTTGTGGTATCGGTTTTGTTGCTCACCTTAAAAACCGTAAATCTCATGAAGTAGTGACTCAAGCATTGGATATGCTGGCTCGCATGGAACACCGTGGTGGTCAAGGTTGTGACCCATGCAGCGGTGATGGTGCGGGTATCTTGCTACAAAAACCTCATGAATTCCTATTAGAAGAAGCCGTTAAGCTAGGCATTAAACTGCCTTCATTTGAAAAGTATGGTGTTGGTGTCGTTCTTTTCCCGAAAGACGAATACAAACGCGAACAATGCCGAGATATTCTAGAACGCAACGCACAGCGTCTAGACCTTGAAGTTATCGGCTACCGCGTTTTGCCAACCGACAACTCAATGATCGGTGCTGACCCGCTAAGCACAGAGCCTCAGTTTGAGCATGTGTTTATCTCTGGTGGTCCAGGCATCACACCTGAAGAGCTAGAACGCAAACTGTACGTACTTCGTAACTACACAGTGCGAGTTTGCC
Source organism: Vibrio sp. SSH13-20 (assembly GCF_040104475.1). NCBI lineage: Bacteria > Pseudomonadati > Pseudomonadota > Gammaproteobacteria > Vibrionales > Vibrionaceae > Vibrio > Vibrio sp. SSH13-20. Next base: position 427,786 of record NZ_JBECOU010000005.1, on the reverse strand, counting down.
TAGAAAGCGTTTCGAACATTGGTGACGACTTCTACATTAACTCAATGTCTTACAAGACATTGGTGTACAAAGGTCAGTTAACAACCGAGCAAGTACCTCAGTATTTCCTTGATCTGCAAAACCCAACCATGGTGACTGCACTGGCACTGGTACACTCTCGTTTCTCTACCAATACCTTCCCGAAATGGCGTCTTGCGCAGCCTTTCCGTTACATTGCCCACAACGGTGAAATTAATACAGTTCGCGGTAACTTGAACTGGATGAAAGCCCGTGAAGCAATCTTAGAATCAGACCTATTTACTCAGGCTGAAATCGACATGCTTCTTCCAATCTGTCAGGAAGGCAGCTCGGATTCATCTAACTTTGACATGGCACTTGAGCTCCTAGTTCTTTCTGGTCGTAGCCTGCCACACGCATTGATGATGATGATCCCGGAAGCATGGCAAGAAAACAAAAACATGGATCCTAAACGTCGCGCGTTCTATCAGTACCACGCGAACATCATGGAACCATGGGATGGTCCAGCTTCAGTATGTTTTACTGACGGTGTTCAAGTTGGTGCGACACTCGACCGTAACGGTCTACGCCCTTCTCGCTACACAGTGACCAAAGACAACTTCCTAGTGATGGCATCAGAATCTGGTGTGGTGGATATTGAACCAGAGAACGTAGAGTTCCGCGGTCGTCTACAACCAGGTCGTATCTTCGTTGCAGACCTAGAGCAAGGTCGCATCATCTCCGATGAAGAAGTGAAAGACACCATTGCAACAGCACAGCCTTACGAGAAGTGGGTAGAAGAAAACCTACTGAGCTTGAAGAAGCTACCAGATGCAAGCAACCAGTTCAGCCAACCTTCTCCTGAGCGTTTGTTGCACCGTCAACAAGCTTTCGGTGTGAGCACTGAAGAAGTGAACGAAATCATCGTTCCAATGGCGAATGATGCGAAAGAGCCATTATCAGCCATGGGTGCAGACTGGCCTCTTGCGGTTCTATCTCATCAGTCTCAACATCTTTCAAACTACTTCAAGCAACTGTTCGCACAGGTAACCAACCCACCGATCGACCCGATCCGTGAGCGTATGGTTATGTCACTGAACACTTACTTGGGTAAAGACCAAAACCTTCTGACTGAAACACCACTTCACTGTCAGAAAGTAGAATTGGAATCGCCTGTTCTGGCGAACTCTGAGCTTGAGAAATTGCGTGCGATCGATAACGAGCACCTACAAGCGAAGACGTTGGATATCGTGTTCCAAGCTAATGAAGATCAAGGCAAGCTTGAGCGCGCACTAAAACGTATCTGCCAATACGCAGAAGACGCGGTTATCGATGGTTACTCAATCATCCTATTAACTGACCGTGCAGTAAATTCAAACCACGCGGCGATCCCAGCAATGCTGGCAGTTGGCGCAGTGCACCACCACTTGATCCGTAAAGGTCTACGTGCGAAGTGTGACATCGTGGTTGAAACCGGTGACGCACGTGAAACGCACCACTTTGCAACGCTACTTGGTTACGGTGCGAATGCGGTTAACCCTTACCTAGTGATTGAAACCATCATTGAGCTTCAACGTACGGAGAAGTTGGATCCAGAAGCAAACCCTCGCGATCTGTTCAACAACTACCGTAAAGCGATCAATGGCGGTCTTCTGAAGATCTTCTCGAAGATGGGTATCTCTACGCTACAGTCGTACCACGGTGCGCAAATCTTCGAAGCCTTGGGTATCCACAAATCAGTGGTCGACAAGTACTTCACAGGTACGGTTTCTCGTATCCAAGGTCTAACCCTTGATGATATCGCCAAAGAAGTACTTATCCGTCACCGCATCGGTTACCCACAACGCGAAATCCCAATTCAAATGTTGGATGTAGGCGGTGTTTACCAATGGAAACAGCGTGGCGAGAAGCACCTCTTCAACCCAGAAACCATTTCTCTACTGCAAGAGTCTACGCGCAACAAGAACTACGATCAGTTCAAGCAATACGCGACAGCCGTAGATAAGCAAGGCGACAACGCGGTAACCCTGCGCAGCCAACTTGAGTTCATTAAGAACCCAGCAGGCTCTATCTCTATCGACGACGTCGAGCCAATTGAAAGCATCGTGAAACGCTTCGCGACCGGTGCTATGTCATTCGGTTCTATTTCTTACGAAGCACACTCCACACTGGCTGTTGCTATGAACCGCCTTGGCGCGAAATCGAACTCTGGTGAAGGTGGTGAAGACCCAATGCGTTTCGAGCGCAAAGACAACGGCGATTGGGAACGCTCTGCGATCAAGCAGGTGGCTTCAGGTCGTTTCGGCGTTACCTCTTACTACCTAACCAACGCTGATGAGCTGCAAATCAAGATGGCTCAAGGTGCGAAACCAGGTGAAGGTGGTCAGCTACCAGGTGATAAAGTAGATGACTGGATCGGTGCAACACGTCACTCAACTCCGGGCGTCGGTCTTATCTCGCCACCGCCACACCACGATATCTACTCCATCGAGGATTTGGCTCAGCTTATCTACGACTTGAAGAACGCGAACCGCGCGGGTCGTGTGAACGTGAAGCTGGTATCAGAGGCAGGCGTAGGTACGATCGCTTCTGGTGTAGCGAAAGCGAAAGCGGACGTTGTACTTATCGCAGGTTTCGACGGCGGTACAGGTGCATCCCCAATGTCTTCAATCCGTCATACAGGTCTTCCTTGGGAACTTGGCTTGGCAGAAACGCACCAAACGCTACTGAAGAACGGTCTACGTAACCGTATCGTGGTTCAAGCGGATGGTCAGATGAAGACACCTCGTGACCTTGCAGTCGCAACACTACTTGGTGCAGAAGAATGGGGCGTGGCAACCGCAGCATTGGTGGTTGAAGGTTGTATCATGATGCGTAAGTGTCATAAGAACACCTGTCCTGTTGGTATCGCGACTCAAAACAAGACACTTCGCGAGCGCTTTGATGGTCGCGTAGAAGACGTCGTAACCTTCTTCCAGTACATGGCACAAGGTCTGCGTGAAATCATGGCTGAACTTGGCTTCCGCACTATCGATGAGATGGTCGGTCAAGGTCAGAAACTGAAGATTCGCCAAGACGTTTCTCACTGGAAATACAAGAACCTAGATCTGTCTCCTGTTCTTCACGTTGAACAGCCACGCGAAGCTGATGGTGTATTCAACCAAGCTCAGCAGAACCACAACCTAGAAGAAGTACTAGACCGTAAGCTGATTCAAGCAGCGATTCCTGCACTCGAGAAAGGCGAAGCGGTGAATGCCGAGTTCCCTATCGTCAACACGGACCGCTCTGCAGGTACCATGTTGTCGAACGAAATCTCGAAAGTGTATAAAGATGCCGGTCTACCTCAACCAATGAACGTGAAGTTCAAAGGTTCCGCGGGTCAATCATTCGGTGCATTCCTAGCTAAGGGCGTGAAGTTCGAAGTAGAAGGCGATGCGAACGACTACTGGGGTAAAGGCTTATCTGGCGGTACCTTAGTACTTTACCCAGATGCGAAATCAAGTATTGTCGCGGAAGACAACATCGTGGTTGGTAACGTGTGTTTCTACGGTGCAACTTCGGGTGAGTCTTTCATTCGTGGTATGGCTGGTGAACGTTTCTGTGTTCGTAACTCAGGCGCGAAAGTAGTAGTAGAAGGCGTCGGTGACCACGGTTGTGAGTACATGACGGGCGGTGCAGCAATAATCCTTGGTTCAACAGGTCGTAACTTTGCCGCAGGTATGAGTGGCGGCGTGGCTTACGTATGGGATAAATCAGGTGACTTTGAGTCAAAACTGAACCCAGAGCTAGTAGACCTAGATCCAATCGAGCAAGAAGACAGAGATCTATTACTCGACATGCTAACTAAGCATGTTCAATTCACAGGAAGTGAAGTCGCTCAGTCTTTCCTAGACAACTTTGAAGCAAGCCTAGCCTCTATGGTTAAGGTAATGCCGCGTGACTACAAAGCGGTTCTTCAAAAGCGTAAAGCTGAAGCACAGTCTCAAGGAAACGAAACTCAAGCGGAGGCCGTATAATGGGTAAGCCTACTGGATTTTTAGAGCATGGTCGTGAACTACCACAGAAGATCGACCCAGCTGAACGTATTAAGAACAATAAAGAGTTTGTTCTAAACGAGGAGTTTGGTGACAAAATCAATACTCAGGCTTCTCGTTGTATGGATTGTGGTGTGCCGTTTTGTCATAACGGCTGCCCTATCGGTAACATCATCCCAGAGTTTAATGACGCAGTTTATCGTGATAGCTGGGAAGAAGCATGGAACATTCTAAGCTCGACTAATAACTTCCCTGAGTTTACTGGTCGTGTTTGCCCAGCACCATGTGAAAGTGCTTGTGTACTTGGCATCAACCAAGACCCGATCACTATCTGTAATATCGAGAAAACCATCGTAGAAACGGCGTATCGAGAAGGGTACGCCAAACCAAAAACACCACGCTCTCGCACTGGTAAAACTGTTGCGATCATCGGTTCAGGTCCTGCAGGTCTTGCGGCTGCCGAGCAGCTAAATAGCGCTGGTCATACTGTGACTGTATTCGAGCGAGACGAGAAAGTGGGTGGTCTACTGCGTTTTGGTATCCCTGATTTCAAACTGGGTATGGATGTGATTGACCGCAAAATCAACTTGATGGCAGAAGCGGGTATCGAATTCAAAGTAAATCAACACGTTGGTGTCGATGTGAATGCCCAGCAACTACGTCAAGAATTCGATGTGGTTCTGCTGACTGGTGGCTCAACTGTTCCACGTGATTTGCCCGTTCCGGGTCGTGAACTAAAAGGCGTCCATTTTGCAATGGAGTTCCTAGGTCAAAACAACCGTCGTGCCAATGATATGGATCTTAAGGGTGAAGAACTTCACGCTGCGGGTAAGCATGTTGTAGTGATCGGTGGTGGTGATACCGGCTCTGACTGTGTGGGTACATCTAACCGTCATGGCGCAGCAAGCATCACTCAGGTTGAAATCATGCCGATTCCACCAGAGAAGCGCCCTGCTAACATGCCATGGCCACAGTACCCAATGATTCTACGCACTTCGACCTCTCATGAAGAAGGTGTTGATCGTCACTGGAACATCCTGACCAAAGAGTTCATTGGCAATGACAAGGGTGAAGTTACAGGTCTTCGTTTAGCTGACATCGTTTGGCAAGATGCGAAACCAGGCGAACGTCCGAGCTTCAAAGAAGTAGAAGGCAGTGAGCGAGTGATCCCATGTGATATGGCATTCCTAGCGATGGGCTTCCTGCACCCAGAACCAACAGGTGTACTTGCTCAATTGGATATTGCACTCGATGATCGCGGTAATGTAGCAACCCAAGGTTTTGCTACAAACCAAGAAGGCGTATTTGCAGCTGGTGATATGCGAACAGGACAATCTCTGGTTGTTCGTTGTATCAACGAAGGTCGTGAATGTGCCCGTGCTATCGATGACTATTTAATGGGTGGCACAAACCTAGAAGCAAAAGCAGATTCACTGATGCTTTCTGCGTAAAGGGAGTGTTCTCACTTCCTCTTTCTGAGCATTAAACCCAGCCATCAGTAGTATCGATGGCTGGTAGCAAAGAAAGAAAACAGTTCCTTCCAACCTTTTTATTTTGACCAGCATTTTGTGCTGGTCTTTTTTATTCCTGCCAGAATCAAATGTTACTTTTTTGTAACAATCATTTTTCTATCTAACTGAATTTATTAGATTATTTTAGCCAATTAAATGGTAAATCGCATATTCACGTGATTATTCACTAATAACTTGACCTTTTTTACAATAAGCTATAGCTTGTGAAGTTGGTGAAAATAAAACACACAATTTTTGTTAAGATATTTGACGAATTTTATTGAATAGATATACATAAAACTTAGAAAGTGACGCATAGTTAGTCATCATTATCAACTTGAGCAGTGTTGATATATCTGTCGGGATGACAGATAAGCAAAGGGAGAATTGCAATGGCTCTTTATGATCCAAGTCTTGAGAAAGACAACTGTGGATTTGGCTTAATCGCGCACATGGAAGGCGAGCAAAGTCACAAGCTGGTACGTACAGCAATTTCTGCACTTGATCGCATGACCCACCGTGGTGGCATCGCCGCCGATGGAAAAACCGGTGATGGTTGTGGTCTTCTTCTACAAAAGCCCGATTCCTATTTACGCCTTATCGCCGAAGAAAATGGCTTCAACCTTGGCAAGCAATACGCCGTGGGGATGATTTTCTTTAACCAAGATCCGGTGAAAGCTCAACTCACCAAAGACATCGTAAACAAAGAGCTGGCTCAAGAGACCTTAACCGTAGCGGGCTGGCGTGAAGTTCCAACTAATTCAGAAGTACTCGGTCCGATCGCTGCTGATTCACTTCCAGACATTCAACAAGTCTTTATCTCTGCACCAGCAGGTTGGCGCGAGCGTGACATCGAACGTCGCCTCTATATCGCACGCCGTCGCATCGAGAAACAAATTACAGAAGATCCTGACTTCTACATCTGTAGCTTGTCGACACAAGTTCTGGTGTACAAAGGCTTGTGCATGCCTGCGGACTTACCGCGCTTCTATCTTGATCTTGCTGATCTACGCATGGAATCTGCTATCTGCCTGTTCCACCAGCGTTTTTCAACCAATACTCAACCTCGTTGGCCTCTGGCTCAACCGTTCCGTTACCTCGCTCATAATGGTGAGATCAATACCATTGAAGGTAACCGCCAATGGGCTCGCGCTCGTGCTTACAAGTTCTCATCACCACTGCTGCCCGACCTACAAACTGCGGCACCATTTGTGAACGAGACAGGCTCTGACTCTTCCAGCTTGGATAATATGTTGGATCTCTTTTTAGCAGGCGGTATGGATATCTTCCGTGCCATGCGCATGCTTGTGCCACCAGCATGGCAAAACCACCCAGATATGGACCCAGATCTGCGAGCATTTTACGACTTCAACTCCAAACATATGGAGCCATGGGATGGTCCGGCAGGTATTGTTCTGTCCGATGGTCGATACGCCGCATGTAACTTAGATCGTAATGGTCTGCGTCCTGCACGTTATGTGATAACTAAAGATAGGCTGATCACTCTAGCATCAGAGATCGGTATTTGGGATTACGCTCCGGATGAGGTTGCCGAAAAAGGGCGTGTTGGTCCTGGCGAACTGCTGGTTGTCGATACTCGCAAAGGCAAACTATGGCAATCAAGTGAGATCGATAACGATCTGAAATCTCGCCACCCTTATCGCGAATGGATGGAAAACAACGTTCGCAAACTCACGCCTTTTGCTCAATTACCAGAAGAGCAAGTTGGCGAGCGCAGCTTTGATGAAGACTTGCTTAAGACTTACCAAAAGCAATTCGCCATGAGCAACGAAGAAGTCGATCAAGTGTTGCGCGTTCTCGGTGATATGGGACAAGAAGCGGTCGGCTCTATGGGTGATGACACCCCGATGGCCGTCTTATCCTCTAAAGAGCGCTTGGTGACTGACTATTTCCGTCAGAAGTTCGCGCAGGTAACCAACCCGCCGATCGATCCACTGCGTGAAAAACACGTGATGTCACTAGCAACCAGCATCGGTCAAGAGATGAATGTCTTCTGTGAAACTGATGGACACGCGCACCGAGTAACCTTCGATTCACCAGTGTTACTTTACTCAGACATGCAGCAATTACTCGAGCTTGGAGACAATTACTATCGTAATACCATTCTCGATATCAACTACGATCCACAACAGAAAGATCTTAAACAAGCCATTGATGATCTGTGTGAGCAAGCAGAACACGTGGTGCGTGAAGGCACTGTGCTAGTGGTGCTTTCGGATCGTGCTTTAGTTAAAGGCAAACTGCCAATTCCTGCAGCAATGGCGGTCGGTGCCGTTCAAACTCGCCTGATCGATGCGAACTTACGTTGTGATGCCAACATTGTTGTTGAAACAGCCACGGCACGTGACCCACACCAATTTGCCGTCTTGCTTGGATTTGGTGCCACTGCCGTTTACCCATACCTTGCTTATGAAGCACTAGGTAAACTCATTGATGATAAAGCGCTAGAAAAAGACTATCGCGATGTGATGCAAAACTACCAATACGGCATCAACAAAGGTCTGTACAAGATCATGTCGAAAATGGGGATTTCTACCATCGCCTCTTACCGTTGCTCACAACTGTTTGAAGCAGTTGGCTTGAGCCAAGAAGTGGTCGATTTGTGCTTTAAAGGTGTAACAACTCGTATTGAAGGCGCAAATTTCGACGACTTCCAACAAGACTTGTACAACCTTTCTCGCAAAGCTTGGGCGAAACGTAAAGCCATCGAGCATGGTGGTTTATTGAAATATGTCCACGGTGGTGAATATCACGCCTACAATCCAGACGTGGTTGGCACACTGCAAACTGCGGTGAAATCAGGCGAAAGCAACGATTATCAGAGCTTTGCTAAACAGGTGAACCAACGTCCTGTTGCCATGCTGCGTGACTTAATGGCGCTGAAAAAATCAGATTCCCCATTACCACTTGAGCAAATCGAGCCAAGCACAGAACTCTTCAAACGCTTTGACTCGGCGGCAATGTCCATTGGTGCACTTAGCCCAGAAGCACACGAAGCACTTGCAACAGCGATGAACCGCCTTGGTGGCTACTCTAACTCAGGTGAAGGTGGTGAAGATCCACGTCGCTTCGGTACAGAGCGTAACTCCCGCATCAAGCAGATTGCTTCAGGTCGATTTGGTGTTACGCCTCACTACCTAACCAATGCAGACGTACTGCAGATCAAGGTCGCACAGGGTGCGAAGCCGGGTGAAGGTGGTCAGTTACCGGGACACAAAGTCACCGCAGAAATCGCAAAACTGCGTTATTCGGTACAGGGGGTGACTCTGATCTCCCCTCCTCCACATCACGATATTTATTCGATTGAAGACTTAGCCCAGCTGATCTTCGACCTAAAACAAGTCAATCCAAACGCATTGGTTTCGGTGAAGTTAGTTTCTGAGCCAGGCGTCGGCACCATCGCAACAGGTGTAGCAAAGGCCTACGCTGATCTCATTACCATCTCGGGTTACGACGGCGGTACCGCAGCAAGCCCATTAACTTCAGTGAAATACGCTGGTAGCCCTTGGGAATTGGGACTGGCAGAGACACAACAAGCACTGGTTGCTAATGGTCTACGTCATAAGATTCGTCTACAGGTAGATGGTGGTCTAAAAACTGGTCTGGACGTGGTGAAAGCGGCGATTCTCGGTGCCGAAAGCTTCGGTTTTGGTACTGCACCAATGGTGGCAATGGGTTGTAAGTTCCTACGTATTTGTCACCTCAACAACTGTGCTACTGGTGTTGCAACTCAAGACGAAACGCTGCGTAAAGAGTACTTCAAAGGTCTTCCGGAAATGGTGATGAACTACTTCATTGGTCTGGCGGACGAAGTACGCGGATTACTCTCTGAACTTGGTGTTGAAAAACTGACTGACTTGATCGGTCGTACGGATTTATTGGAAACCATTGAAGGTCTGACAGCAAAACAAACCAAGCTGGATTTGTCGAATATCCTTGAGGCACCAGTCTCTCCAGAAGGACACCCTCTTTATTGGACACAGCCAAATACACCATTTGATAAAGCCGAGCTAAACAACAAGATCATTGAAGACGCGCTGCAAGCGGTTGAGAAACGTCAATCTGCTAGCTTCTTCTACAACGTGATCAACACCGACCGTTCTGTTGGTGCTCGTCTATCAGGTGAAATCGCTCAGCGTTACGGCAACCAAGGCATGGCGGCAACGCCAATCAAACTGCATTTGGATGGCACCGCTGGTCAGTCATTTGGCGTTTGGAACGCAGGTGGCGTAGAGCTTTACCTCACTGGTGATGCCAACGACTACGTAGGTAAAGGCATGGCTGGCGGTAAAGTGGTTATCAAACCTCACCTTGGCACTGCATTTAAGTGTAATGAAGCAACCATCATTGGTAACACCTGTCTGTACGGTGCGACCGGCGGTAAACTGTTTGCGGCAGGTAAAGCAGGTGAGCGTTTCGGCGTACGTAACTCAGGTACGATTGCCGTCATTGAAGGCGCTGGTGATAACGCTTGTGAGTACATGACCGGTGGTATTGTTGCCATTCTAGGCGCGACTGGCGTGAACTTCGGCGCAGGCATGACCGGCGGGTTTGCATACGTATTGGATGAGAACCAAGACTTCCAAGGTCGCGTGAACAACGAATCGGTTGAAGCGATATCTCTGTCAGATCTCTACATCCACCAAGAGCACTTGCGTGGTCTGATTGCCGAACATCTCGAAGAAACCGGCTCTAGCCACGCAGAAGATATCTTGGCGAACTTTGATGAATGGATTCCAAAGTTCTACTTGGTGAAACCACAAGCGGCGGACTTGCGCACGCTACTTGGTCACCAGAGTCGCAGTGCCGCAGAACTGCGCGTTCAAGCCCAGTAATCATGGAGGATGTTTGAATCATGAGTCAGAACGTTTATCAATTTATCGATGTTCAACGCGTAGATCCTGCGAAGAAGCCTATCAAAGTTCGTAAGATCGAATTCGTTGAAATCTATGAACCATTTACCAAGCAACAAGCGACTGCGCAGGCGGATCGCTGCTTGGATTGTGGTAACCCATATTGTGAATGGAAATGCCCAGTACACAACTACATCCCACAATGGCTAAAGCTTGCCAATGAAGGTCGTATCCTCGAAGCCGTAGAGCTATCGCACCAAACTAACAGCTTGCCTGAAGTTTGTGGTCGAGTGTGTCCGCAAGATCGTCTATGTGAGGGCTCTTGTACTCTCAATGAAGACTTTGGCGCCGTCACTATAGGTAACGTTGAAAAATACATTACCGACAAAGCCTTCGAAATGGGCTGGAAGCCTGACATGTCTAAGGTGGAGTGGACCGATAAAAAGGTTGCCATTATTGGTGCAGGTCCAGCAGGCTTGGCTGCTGCCGATATCCTAGTGCGCAATGGCGTGAAACCTGTCGTATTTGACCGCTACCCTGAAATTGGAGGCCTACTGACCTTCGGTATCCCTTCGTTCAAACTTGAAAAAGGCGTGATGGAAAACCGCCGCCGCGTCTTCACCGAAATGGGCGTAGAGTTTCAGATGAATGTCGAAGTAGGTAAAGATGTGCAGATGCAAGAGCTGCTTGATGAGTACGATGCCGTCTTTTTGGGGGTTGGTACTTACAAGTACATGCGTGCGGGACTAGAAAATGAAGGTGCACCGGGTGTTTACGACGCTCTGCCATTCTTGATTTCAAATACTTACAAGGTCATGGGCTTGGAGCACGACAAACCTTTTATCGACATGGCAAAGCAGCGCGTAGTTGTACTCGGCGGTGGTGATACCGCGATGGACTGTGTTCGTACCTCTATTCGCCAAGGCGCGTCAAACGTGGTATGTGCTTACCGTCGTGATGAAGCCAATATGCCCGGCTCTCGCCGCGAAGTGAAAAACGCCAAAGAAGAAGGCGTGAAGTTTATGTTCAACCTTCAGCCTTTAGGAATTGAAGTCGATGCGTCAGGTAAGGTCTCGGGTGTCAAAGTGGTGAAAACCGCTCTTGGTGAGCCTGATGAAGCGGGTCGTCGCCGTCCAGAGCCCGTCGAAGGCAGCGAACACGTTCTACCGGCAGACGTCGTGATCATGGCGTTTGGTTTCCAGCCACACAAAATGGACTGGTTAGCTCCGTTTGATGTCGATTTAGATCAATGGGGTCGTATCAAAGCCCCTGCGAAACAAGAGTTCCAATTCCAGACCAGCAATGAAAAGATCTTCGCGGGTGGCGATGCGGTGCGAGGCTCTGATCTAGTCGTCACTGCAATTGATGAAGGACGAAAAGCAGCAGAAGGCATTCTCGATTACCTCGAAGTTTAATCACAGCTAACATCACAAAAAGGATCCTATTATTGGATCCTTTTTCTTTTGTATCCATATAATTAGAAGCAAAATTATAAGAGTAAATACAATGAAAAAAGCCGCTCTCCTTTCCATCACTTTGCTCGGCTTAACCGCTTGTAGCCAAGGAGTCACAATCATGACGGATCGTTCTCAATCACCTTGTGGTGACAAACCAAACTGCGTCTCCACTCAAGATACGCGTGCAGAATACAACCTAACGCCATTCACCCTGGCTGATTCAGCGAACATCGATGCTATTGAGCAAATTGCGCTTGAACTGCCAGGTGCGAAAACAGCGGTGAAAGAAGGCAACTACATACGCGTAGAGTGCACATCTAAAATCATGCGCTTTGTGGACGATTTAGAACTTAAGGTAGAAGGCGATCAGCTAATTGTTCGCTCAGAATCTCGTGTTGGCTATTCAGACTTTGGCGTGAACCGTAAGCGTGCTGAACAATTACGTTCACTGCTGATGAATGCTGAGTTAATCAAATAACGACCACATATTGGTGCAGAGTGGTATACTCTCGCCAACTTAAATTTTTATCGAAAGAGAGTGTTATGAAAGTTGGTATCATCGGTGCGATGGAACAAGAAGTCACCATCCTGAAAGAAGCAATGACAAACTGCCAAACAGTGAACAAAGCAGGTTGCACGTTTTTCTCTGGTCAGATTAACGACGTTGATGTGGTACTACTTCAATCTGGCATCGGTAAAGTAGCAGCAGCAGTTGGTACAACCATTCTGCTAGACGAATACCAACCAGATGTGGTTATCAACACTGGCTCTGCGGGCGGTTTCGACTCAAGCCTAAACCTAGGCGACGTTGTTATCTCAACAGAAGTTCGTCACCACGATGCAGACGTAACCGCGTTTGGCTACGAAATGGGTCAAATGGCAGGTCAACCAGCGGCATTCAAAGCAGATGAGAAGCTAATGGACCTTGCTGAAAAAGCACTGGCTCAAATGGAAAACACTCACGCAGTTCGCGGCCTGATCTGTACTGGTGATGCGTTTGTTTGCACAGCAGAACGCCAAGAGTTTATCCGTAAACACTTCCCTTCAGTTATCGCTGTAGAAATGGAAGCATCCGCTATCGCTCAAACTTGTCACCAATTCAACACGCCGTTTGTTGTTGTGCGCGCTATCTCTGACGTAGCAGACAAAGAATCACCAATGAGCTTCGAAGAGTTCTTACCGCTAGCGGCGAAAAGCTCTTCAGAAATGGTATTCAAAATGTTGGAACTGACTAAGTAAGTCTATCGAATTTCATGGAAGAAACCTTTCAGCAATTTTATGCCAATGGTGCGCTCCTCGTCATGTGGGGCGCATTATTATTCCATCTCCTGCTCCCCATACCGCACGCTGCGCATCCAGTGACGCTTTGGCATAAATTCGCCGAGCAACTGGCTAACAAGGTCAATAACAACCACAACTACTCGCAAAGTATTATCTCTGGCGGACTCGCTCTTCTTCTTATGCTTGTGCCTTGCTTGATATTACTGCTCGCGATGAAGCCTTTAGTTTGGCAAGCACCGCTATTTGAGCTGGCATTACTGCTGATTGCTCTTGACTGGCGAAACAATGAATCACTTGCTAAACAACTCGTCACCGCAATGTCGAATGAGAATAAAGTACAATGCCGAGCACTACTCAAGCCTTACCTGAACCGCGATACAAAGAGCTTATCGCTACTAGGCATTGGTAAAGCTGGAGCAGAAACCATCATCATGGGTTACGGACGTAACGTAGTGTGTGTGCTGTTTTGGTATGGAGTAACTGGTGGAATTGGCGCGTTGATGTATCGTCTTACTGCTGAGTTAGCTCGAGCATGGTCTCCTAGTCGACGTCAATATTCACCATTTGGCAAACCAGTTATTCAATTAACGGCGGTCCTAGAAATCATTCCATTACGCTTATTCGCGATGTTTATTGGTGCGGGTAAAAACGTATCAAGCGTTTCAACTGCTATGCTTCAACAAGCGAAATCTTGGCCGCTTCCTGGACCGGCATGGTTGTTGTGCTCGATTGGTAACAAGCTTCAATTGTCACTTGGTGGTCCAGCTTTGTATCAAGGACTGCGAGCCGAACGTGCAAAACTTGGGGGGCGTATTGCACCATCAGCCATTCATCTAGCGCAAATCCAAACACTGATAGTTTGGCGTATCTTTGCTTGGATAGTTATCCAAAGCCTAATTCTCGGATTCATTTATCAAGGACTATAATGAAAAATCTTTGCTTTGCCCTTCCTCTTATCTTCTCTGCTGTTTCTTTTGCCAATGAACCTGTTCAACGAGTCATCAGCCTAGCGCCACATGCAACAGAAATCGCCTATGCAGCTGGTCTTGGAGACAAGCTGATTGCGGTCAGTGAGATGAGTGACTACCCCGAGCAAGCCAAAGGCCTAGAAAAAGTATCAAACTATCAAGGCATTAAACTCGAACGCATCATCGCCCTTCAACCCGATTTAGTTATCGCTTGGCCTGCAGGTAATCCAGCCAAAGAACTTGATAAACTCAAGCAGTTTGGCATTCCGATTTACTACTCAACAACAGGAACGTTAGAGGATATTGCCAAGAATATTGAACAACTCAGCCGATACAGTGAGAAGCCGGAAGTAGGACGAAAAGCCGCTGAAGATTTTCGTGCACAGTTAGAAGCGTTAAAAGAAAAGTACAATACCGAAGATAAAGTTAGCTACTTCTATCAGTTGAGTGAAAAACCGCTCATCACCGTTGCGGGCAAGAACTGGCCAAGTGAAGTATTCACCTTCTGTGGTGGTAAAAATATCTTTGCCAAAGGCAGTGCTCCTTACCCACAAGTCAGCATCGAGCAAGTGATTACTCGCCAGCCTGAAGTACTGTTTACCTCTCGGCATGCCATGAGTAATGATGGAATGTGGGCAGAATGGAAGAGCGACATCCCTGCATTAAAAAATGGTCATGTTTGGTCACTTAATTCCGATTGGATCAACCGCCCGACCCCAAGAACCTTAAACGCGATCACAGAGGTGTGTGAACACTTTGAAAGCGTTCGGCAAAAACGCTAACGTTTTCGTTGGAAATCCCGTACAATTTCCGTCCCATTTCTGTTCCCCCACAATTTGTTTATAAGGTACCAAGTAACATGGACTCCATGCTGCTTTATATGATCGATTTATTCGGTACTGCTGTCTTTGCGGTTTCTGGAGTTTTGCTCGCAGGCCGATTAAAGATGGATCCTTTCGGTGTGATCGTGCTCGGTAGTGTGACGGCTATTGGCGGTGGCACTATTCGTGATATGGCGCTTGGCGCTACCCCTGTATTCTGGATTACTGACACGACCTATCTATGGGTAATTTTCATTACCTGTTTATTAACCATGATTTTAGTTCGTCGCCCTAAACGTCTACCTTGGTGGGTCCTTCCTGTATGTGACGCAATTGGTTTGGCAGTATTTGTTGGTATCGGTGTTGAAAAAGCCCTAGCTTACAATGCATCCGGCATGGTGGCAGTTATCATGGGCGTCATTACTGGCTGTGGCGGCGGCATCATTCGCGATGTGCTAGCACGTGAAGTGCCGATGGTTTTGAGAAGCGAAGTCTATGCGACAGCATGTATCATCGGTGGTATTTTTCACACGACCGCATTGAGCATGGGTCATGACCACTCTTTCGCCCTACTTGCAGGCGTCGTTTCAACATTGATTATTCGCCTTGGGGCGATTCGCTGGCACTTATCACTGCCAACCTTCGCCATAAATCGATAATGTTCACCTATTGATTGAAAAGAGCCGTCATAACTGACGGCTTTTTTTTGGTAAACGTCAGTCGCTTCTGATTCTGAGCTTAGTTATATTAAGGCTATTATTCCCAACATTCATGGATAGACATGTTACTGGAAGGCATCGAAACACTATTAGTTTTAAGCAAAGCGAAAACCATGAGCCGCACAGGGAGTTTGCTGTATATCAGCCAATCTGCGGTAAGTAAACGCATCGCGAATCTAGAGAAAAAACTGGGAAAGAAACTTGTCGAACCATCGGGTAGAACCATAAAGCTCACACCAGATGGCATGGCTTTGATCGAAAATATTGGTCCCTCTTTTAATGAGTTACGTGGCCTTATCTATGAACAGCAAGAACTAGAAGATACGTCTTTAATCACCCTCGATAGCTCAAAGTCTCTCATTGCAGGTTATCTCGGGAAAACGATTGGTGATTACCTCAAACAAGACCAGTACTTAACCATAACCACTAACCACAGCCCTAGAATCGTTGAGCGAGTTCAATCCGGTAAAGCGACCGTTGGGCTTTGTGCAGGGCTATTGCCACCGCATCATGGTTTGATGGCTTTCCACTTATGTGATGAGCCTTTTTTCCTCGTTAGTGATCAACCACTGTATACGCTCCCGAAAAAAGTAATCACAAATGATTTAACCAATCCATCCAATAGCTACCAACTGCCAGCATTAGAGAAAATCGGTATTAAGCCATTGATGGAAATGGATGCCTACACAGCGGCAGCCCAACTCGCACTGGGAGGAGCAGCTCCTGCATTAATCCCGCTATCAATCGTCAGAGCGTTGAAGATTCCTGGCGATAACTGCTTTATGTTTGAGCCACTGACCTCTTTGATTCGACCAATTCATATCTGCGTTAGGCAGAACGTGTACCAGTCGCCAAGAGTTAAAACAGTGATAGAAACCATTGGTGATGTTGTTGCCAAAGAAGTTTTGTCGCCATCAACATAGACATGGTAATGACTAAAGGTCGAATCCATTTTTGACCTTTGGTGACGACAACTTTGGCACCAAGCTGAGCACCAATAAAGCCACCTACGGCCATGGTAAGGCCGATTTCCCACACAGGTAAACCAGCAAGAATAAAGAACAATAGCGCCGCAATGTTTGAGGTGAAGTTAAGAATCTTAGTGCGGGCAGTCGCATCAACCAATGAAAAGTGACCTAGTGCGACAAAACAAAGAGCAAAGATAGAGCCAGTGCCTGGTCCAAAGAAACCATCGTAGAAGCCTACACCCCCACCAACACACAAAGCAAACATCGCTTCAGAAAGCTTGGGTTCACCTTCAGCCGCTTTCGAGGTTGAAGAAAGCAAAAAGTAGAGAGAAATCGCGATCAGCAAGACTGGGATAAGACTAGTGAGCACACCGGCATCGATAAACTGCACAGCCTCTGCACCAATGGCAGAACCAATAAAGGTACATAGAATCGCTAAGCGCATCTCTTTCAGGCTAACAATACCATTACGCACAAAGTACCAACTGGCAGAAAAGCTTCCAAACGAGCTTTGGAGTTTGTTGGTCGCCAATGCCTGAGTAGGACTTAACCCTGCGGCCAACAAAGCAGGGAGCGTCAAGAGACCACCGCCACCAGCCATCGCATCAATAAATCCCGCAGCAGATGCGACAAAAAACAATGCAATTAAGATTTCGAACGTAACTTCCACTTGTGCGTCCTTGTAAATATTTGTAACCAAGATGGAGCAACGATAGCACTGTCTGACAGACGAACAAAAGGAAACTCAAGACACCAACCTATTCCAGATTTTCATCATTTAACTTAAAAAACAATAAATAACAAAATAGATTATTACACAAAGACTTTTAACTCCGCCCATTAAATAACAAATATGCCTTATCCCCATCAATTAATTGATGCATAATAATTATTAATCCATAAAAATAAAACGCTATGTATCATAGTAACTTCTCAAGATAAATTATCTAGAAAAATATATTCTTATATGAGGTTTAATCTCTAAGTTAAGAAACTATTCAAAATATGATAAAGCTAAAACCTTAATGAGGACATTGAAAATTTAAATTAAATAATTTATAAAAACCAAAACTGGATGAGGAGATGTCTTTAAAATGAATAACAACAAAAAAAGGTTAGAAAACAAAAAATATATATTTCTATCCGCTATAATTTTCTCCACGATAGGAGTTTCAATGATACACATGTCATTTAATGAAATAATTAATTTTATCAAAAAAATAGAGCTCGAAGAAAGTAGTGTAAATTTTTCACGTTCATCCATAGCCTTAACTTCTGGTTCAATGTTATTTATATTTTTCTCCTGCTACTCTTTAGTTGCATTAATTAGAAATAAAAAATTCTCCAAAAAGACAAATGATGTAATGTTAAAAATATTTTTTACAATATCTTTCATATCTATAATATCACCATACCCTGTTAGCTTCTATTTAGAGAAAATTGCATTAAAAAATGGATATGAATACTCAGAAGAATTAAGCCAGTCCTGGTTATATGATAAGAATTACGTTTATATAAAGTAATAAAACATAGAAACCCAATATTATCTGGAGAAATTTCCCTCTACATTCCATACAAATAACTTGTAACGCAATAAATAGAATATTCATACGACATATCCCGATAAGAACCTCACTTGATAGTATTTAATAAATACATGAGCAAAGGACTATGACAAAGACGAATGCTAACTATGATAGAAAACAAGCATTATTCTACTTAATATTCTTACTCATATCATCAATGTCTCTATTTATATGCTCACTAAAAGGCATAAGTGGCTTCTATGACAATATAGTCACCAAAAGTGAAATAGCAACCTTTGATCAAGTATATGTATATATGTTTGGAGCGAGTTTCATTATTTTTGAATGCTTGAGAATACTAGTTATCTCAATTATATCAAACAACTTTTTGACTAAGGGCCAATTCAAAAAATCAAGTGAGATTTTTTAGCACTATCCATAACTACTTTTTATCATTATACCCTGCAATTATCTTAGCTGATGTATTTGCTAAGTCTAATAACTATATATTTAGCAAAGACGAATCAACTTACAATTTTTATTGGAGAAAAGATCATACAAAATAAAAAATAGAGTTTAATGTATGGAGCGCGACTCCTTATAAATTACTCTCGAAATCGGATACATATCAAGTTTCAACTTAAGAATTAAAGAGGGTCGCATGACTAAATGGTTTATCCCTATTGCTTTATATCTATGCTTGACTGCAGGTCTAGCAATAAGCCTAAACATCTGGAATGAATGGTTTTCTATCAAGCGAAGAATTGGGGTTGATATTTACTTAATTCTCTTCGGCACAATAACTGCAATAGTAATATGTGTTCCAAACATTCTAACGATTAGCAAAGGCTTGAGTATTGCAGCTAAGGTAAATTTGATCACTATTGCATTTATTCTGGTTACTTGTAGCTCTAATTTTGTTATTGCAAATGGCAGTGCTATTTCTTCATCTTTAGGGACGTTACTTTCAGTCATTAGTTTGATGCTGTACAAAAGTCCGCTCTATCAGGCTTTCTTAGCGCACTTCAATTCTCTCCATTTTAAGCAACCTTAAAGACAAAAAAGCCCGCTCAAATGAGCGGGCAATGAGGTTGTCATATAAGCCCTATTTTTCGGGCTTACTGATTTTTATCTATTACGCTTCTAGGCTAGCTTTCACTTTTGCGTGTAGCTCTTGAACCGAAGTTACTGTGCTCTTCGCATCTGCCGTGTGTGCCATACAAGTCGCGAATGCAGCGTTTAGCGTTGTCGTGTAGTTCACTTTCTCAGCTAGTGCACCGCGACGCAGAACTTTAGAGTCTTCAATCGCTTGACGACCAGCAGCCGTGTTTACGATGTAGGTGTACTCGTTGTTCTTAATACGGTCAAGAATGTGAGGGCGACCTTCGTGTACTTTGTTTACTAGACGTGGGTTAATGCCCGCTTCACCAAGAATGACAGCTGTACCGTGTGTAGCATCCAACTGGTAACCAAGTTTTGTCAACTTAGACGCCAGGTCCACAACGCGCTCTTTGTCACCTGCACGAACAGAAAGAAGTGCACGACCACCTTCTGGGTAAATGTTGCCACAACCCAATTCTGCTTTCGCGTAAGCTTCTGCAAACGTTGCACCAACACCCATAACTTCACCAGTAGAGCGCATTTCAGGGCCCAACAGTGGGTCAACACCTGGGAACTTATTGAATGGCAGTACAACTTCTTTTACAGAGTAGTACGGTGGGATGATTTCTTTCGTAAAGCCTTGAGACTCTAGCGATTGACCCGCCATTACACGCGCAGCAATCTTAGCGATTGGCGCACCAGTTGCTTTAGATACGAACGGTACCGTACGCGCTGCACGAGGGTTAACCTCGATTAGGTATACTTGGTTGTTCTTAACCGCGAACTGCGTGTTCATCAGACCACGAACACCCAATTCAAACGCTAGCTTTTCAACTTGCTCACGCATTACGTCTTGGATTTCTTGGCTTAGCGTGTATGCAGGAAGAGAACATGCTGAGTCACCTGAGTGAACACCCGCTTGCTCGATGTGCTCCATGATACCGCCGATAACCACACGCTCACCGTCACAGATAGCATCGATATCGACTTCAACTGCGTCGTCTAGGAAGCTATCTAGTAGTACTGGAGATTCGTTTGATACGCTTACTGCTTCGTTGAAGTAGCGACGTAGATCTTGCTCGTCGTATACGATTTCCATCGCACGACCACCAAGTACGTAAGAAGGACGTACAACCAGTGGGTAACCGATTTCACGAGATTTCTCTACTGCTTGCTCCATCGTCGTTACTGTCGCGTTCTCTGGCTGTAGAAGACCTAGACGGTCGACAGCAACTTGGAAACGCTCACGGTCTTCTGCACGGTCGATTGCATCAGGGCTAGTACCGATGATTGGCACGCCAGCTGCTTCAAGTGCACGAGCCAGTTTAAGTGGTGTTTGACCACCGTACTGAACGATAACGCCTTTTGGCTTCTCAACACGTGCGATTGCTAGTACGTCTTCCAGTGTTACTGGTTCGAAGTACAAACGGTCAGATGTATCGTAGTCTGTTGAAACAGTCTCAGGGTTACAGTTAACCATGATAGTTTCGTAGCCATCTTCACGTAGTGCTAGCGATGCGTGTACACAACAGTAGTCAAATTCAATACCTTGACCGATACGGTTTGGACCACCGCCTAGAATCATGATCTTGTCTTTGTCTGTTGGGTTAGCTTCACATTCGTCATCGTAAGATGAGTACATGTAAGCTGTATCAGATGAGAACTCTGCCGCACACGTATCAACACGCTTGTACACTGGGTGAATATCGTACTGGTCACGTAGACGACGGATTTCGCTTTCCGCAACACCTAGAATCTTAGATAGGCGTGCATCAGCAAAACCTTTACGCTTCAGCTTGTTAAGTTCTTCTTTGTTTAGACCAGCGAAACCTTTTGCTTTTAGCTCTTGCTCAAGCTTCACGATGTCTTCGATTTGAACTAGGAACCAGCGGTCGATTTGCGTTAGGTTGAATACGCCATCGACTGACATACCCGCACGGAATGCATCCGCGATGTACCAAATACGCTCTGCGCCTGCTTCTTTCAGCTCATGACGAATTTTCGTCAGTGCGTCTGGTGCATCTAGGTCAACCATCTCGTCAAAACCAGTCGCGCCAACTTCTAGACCGCGAAGTGCTTTTTGTAGTGACTCTTGTTGGTTACGACCAATTGCCATTACCTCACCAACTGACTTCATTTGCGTCGTTAGACGGTCATTAGCACCTGCAAATTTCTCGAAGTTAAAGCGAGGAATCTTAGTTACTACGTAGTCGATGGTTGGTTCGAATGATGCTGGTGTAGCGCCACCAGTAATGTCGTTCATTAGCTCGTCTAGTGTAAAGCCAACAGCCAGTTTCGCTGCAATCTTAGCGATTGGGAAACCTGTTGCTTTTGAAGCTAGAGCAGAAGAGCGAGATACACGTGGGTTCATCTCGATGATAACCATGCGGCCATCTTTCGGGTTGATACCAAACTGTACGTTAGAACCACCAGTTTCAACGCCAATCTCACGCAGTACTGCTAGAGATGCGTTACGCATTAGCTGGTATTCTTTGTCTGTTAGTGTTTGCGCTGGTGCAACCGTGATTGAGTCACCCGTGTGGATGCCCATTGGATCGAAGTTTTCAATCGCACATACGATGATACAGTTGTCCGCTTTGTCGCGAACCACTTCCATCTCGTACTCTTTCCAACCAATAAGAGACTCATCGATTAGAAGTTCGTTAGTTGGCGACAGGTCTAGACCGCGACGACAGATTTCTTCGAACTCTTCTTTGTTGTATGCGATACCGCCACCAGTACCACCCATAGTAAATGATGGACGGATGATACAAGGGAAGCCAACCATATCGAGTACAGCGTAAGCTTCTTCCATCGTTTTTGCAGTATCCGCACGTGGACACTCAAGACCGATGGACTTCATCGCTTTATCGAAACGAGAACGGTCTTCCGCTTTGTCGATTGCATCAGCCGTTGCGCCAATCATCTCAACGCCGAACTCTTCTAGAACGCCGTATTTCTCTAGGTCTAGAGCACAGTTCAATGCAGTTTGACCACCCATTGTAGGTAGTACTGCATCCGGTTTTTCTTTCGCGATGATGTTACGAACCACTTCCCATTGGATTGGCTCGATGTAAGTTGCATCCGCCATGTCTGGGTCAGTCATGATGGTTGCAGGGTTAGAGTTCACTAGGATAACTCGGTAACCCTCTTCACGCAGTGCTTTACACGCTTGTGCGCCAGAGTAGTCAAACTCACATGCCTGACCGATAACAATCGGACCAGCACCAAGAATAAGAATACTTTGAATGTCAGTACGTTTTGGCATTATCTACTACTCCGAATTAAGCGCTGTGTTTTTTGATTAGTTCGATAAAGTGGTCAAATAGCGGTGCCGCGTCGTGTGGACCTGGGCTCGCTTCAGGGTGACCTTGGAAGCTAAATGCTGGCTTGTCTGTACGGTGAATACCTTGTAGAGAGCCATCAAATAGCGATACGTGAGTAGCACGTAGATTTTCAGGTAGTGTTGCTTCGTCTGCTGCAAAACCGTGGTTCTGCGACGTAATCATTACAACATTACGCTCCAAATCTTTTACTGGGTGGTTTGCGCCGTGGTGACCAAACTTCATTTTCACTGTTTGTGCACCCGATGCTAGCGCAAGGATTTGGTGGCCTAGACAGATACCAAAGATTGGCAGGCCTTTTTCTAGGAATACTTTTGTCGCTTCAATCGCGTAAGTACATGGTTCTGGGTCACCAGGGCCGTTTGATAGAAAAACGCCATCTGGGTTTAGAGCCAGAACTTCTTCTGCTGAAGTTTCAGCAGGAACAACCGTTAGGCGGCAGCCTCGGTCAACCAACATGCGCAGGATGTTACGTTTTGCGCCGAAGTCGTAGGCAACAACGTGATATGGCAATTCGCTGTCGTCTTTCGCTTCTGGAAGTCCACCCTCAAGCGTCCACGAACCTTGTTTCCATTGATACGCTTCTTTTGTTGTAACCTCTTTCGCAAGATCCATTCCTTTCAAACCAGGGAATTCTTTTGCTTTCGCTAGTGCCAAAGCTTCGTCTAGATTCTCTCCGTTTATAGAAGAGCCAGCTACGATACAACCGTTTTGAGCACCTTTTTCACGCAGGATACGAGTTAGCTTACGCGTGTCGATGTCTGCAATGCCGACGATGTTTTGCGACTTAAGGTAACCAGAAAGAGATTGTTCATTACGGAAGTTAGAAGCGATAAGAGGGAGATCGCGAATCACAAGGCCTTGTGCGTGGATTGAAGAAGATTCTTCGTCTTCGGAATTGGTTCCGGTATTGCCAATGTGAGGATAAGTAAGAGTAACGATTTGTTGAGAATAGGAAGGATCAGTGAGAATTTCTTGGTACCCCGTCATCGAGGTATTAAAAACAACTTCACCAACGGAAATACCATCTGCTCCAATGGAAACACCGCGGAACACTGTCCCATCTTCTAGGACTAACAGTGCTAATTTACCCAAGACAACCTCCAGAATAAAAATGCATAAAAAATAAATTAAGCTGCAAATTTGCCTTCCTTTACCTTGATAATTTACATAAACAGGTATTTTTGACAAATTGGCGGTATTCTAAAGACGGACTTTGAAACTGTCAACACACATTGAAAAATAAATTGGTACTTTCTAGCGAGTAATGACGTTTCAACAGAAAAAGCCCTAAAAAAGTAAGTTTTAGCTATCTACAGATCACTTACCATGACTTTTTTGTGAATTTTACAAATTTGAACTTATTGAAGATCACAAAATTTTGCGAGATTTTTGCGCAAACGTTCATCCTGCAAATTCAACTACAACTTTTAGAGCTTACAGCCATTTTTATACACCAAGCACACAAAACAATAATAAAACTATGAGAAATCTTGCGACCTTATGGAACCATTTTGTTTACATAATTTTCTCCAAAAACAAAAAAGCCGGCTTACGCCGGCGAATAATTATGTATTTACAGTTCATTAAGCCCGAGAACATCAGTCATGGTATAAAAACCTGCTGGCTTAGCATGCAACCAAACTGCGGCTTTTACCGCCCCATTAGCAAAGGTCATTCGGTCGGTCGCTTTATGAGTAATCTCAACGCGTTCACCAATGTCAGCAAACATAGCCGTATGTTCACCTACAATATCCCCAGCACGGATCGTAGCAAAACCAATTTCATCTTTTGTTCGCTCACCCGTAATACCTTCACGAGCGTAAACGGCAACATCGCTTAGCTTATTGCCCATCGCTCCTGCGATCGCTTCCCCCATACCAATCGCGGTACCAGACGGAGCATCAACTTTGTGGCGGTGATGCGCTTCAACAATCTCAATATCACAGTAATCCCCCATCACTTTGGCTGCTTTCTCGAGAAGCTTAAAGACAAGGTTCACGCCGACTGAGTAGTTAGGAGCCATCACAACTGGCACTTGCTTCGCAGCAGCATCGATCAATTCACGCTCTTCTTCGCTAAAGCCAGTCGTGCCAATGACGATACTCTTGCCATGTTGTTTGCAAAGCTCTAGATTCGCTAGCGTGCTCACTGGAGCCGTAAAGTCGATAACAACATCGAAGTTGTCGACCTCTTTTGCTAAATCATCCGTCAGAAAGACATCAAACTTACCTTCACCGCACAACTCACCAACATCTACGCCAACTAGCGAAGACTCTGGACGTTCAGATCCCGCAGTCACGGATGCTTCTGAGTTTAAATGCGATGCTTTAACTAGGTTGCGACCCATGCGGCCAGCAGCTCCTGCAATTGCAATACGAACCATTGCGCTTTCTCTCCTTCTCTGGATAAACGAGGCTTGCCTCGCCCTCTTTCGTTTCGCCGAATCTTTTTAAACTAACAATATCCCGTGTTAACCACAAGATAGTTCGCAGCGAGTTAAGAAAACTCTTTAATCACTCGCTCTAGAATCGGTACGTTTGCCTCTGGGAAGGTGTAATCAAGTAATGCAGCAACATCAACCCAACGTCCTTCTTGACCTTCGCGACCATAAGGTTGGTTATCGAACTGAGATACTGTCATGAAATCAAACTTCAAAGACTTTTCTGGATAGTCATATTCCAAGTGTTCAAATAGGGATTGCTCTGTCACTGTGATACCAATCTCTTCTTCCAGCTCACGAATCATCGCTTGCTCAACACTTTCACCTTGCTCTACTTTGCCACCAGGGAACTCCCAGAATCCTCCTTTGTGTTTGTCATCTGGACGTTTAGTGATGAAGATTTGCGATTTATCTTGGTTAAAGATGATTGCCGCAACAATATGAATTCTTTTCATTAGATTCGTTCCTAGCTCTATACCCAAGTGACTTCAAGATGCTAGATTCAGAGCGTCGTCACTGATTCAAGTTCAAGGAAAACAACGAAGCGGAATAGCGCGCTATTTCCAAGTTGTTTGACGATGAAGTTGCTTCAGTGACACGCTCCCGAAGGGCGAGTTGCCTTGGTTCGCATGCTTCGTTAACAATTTTCGATTTAGAACCACTAGATCTTCAAATTGTTGCCTCGCCTTCAAACCAAGTCATTCTCGCTGAACCAAGCATCTCGAGGTTACTTGGGTATATCAATACAAAAAGAGCCGCCTAAGCGACTCTTTATCAATATTTTCGGACTGTATTAGTCAATTTTCCCGTGGCACTGTTTGTACTTTTTACCACTGCCACATGGACAAGGCTCATTACGACCCACTTTACGCTCTTCACGAACCATTGGTTGGTTAGACGTTTCTTCAGACTCTTCGCCTTCAGTTAGTGGGTTTTGTGCTGCTGCGTGTTGAGCTTGGGCACGACGAGCTGCTTCTTCAGCTTGCGCGCGACGTTGCTCTTCCATACGCTCAACTTCTTCTTGTTGTTGAACACGTACGCGAGATAGCACGGTAATCACATCCGTCTTAAGTGCTTCTAGTAAACCTTCAAACAGTTCAAACGACTCACGCTTGTACTCTTGTTTCGGGTTCTTCTGCGCATAACCACGTAGGTGAATACCTTGACGTAGGTGATCCATTGCCGCTAGATGCTCTTTCCAAAGCGTGTCTAGCGTTTGAAGCATAACTGACTTCTCGAAGTTGCGAAGTACTTGCGCACCGACTACTTCTTCTTTCGCTTTGTAGACTTCAACTGCTAGGTTGATGATCTTCTCACGCAACGCTTCTTCGTATAGCTTGTCGTCTTCTTCAAGCCATTGCTTAATAGGCGCATCTAGATCGAAGTCCGCTTTCAAGCGCTCTTGAAGACCTTCTACATCCCACATATCTTCTAGAGATTGTGGTGGAATGTATTCATCGATGATCGCAGTAACAACATCTTCACGGTTTTGTTCGATCATATCGCTAATGTCGTCAACGCTCATTAGCTCATCACGTAATTCGTAAACTACTTTACGCTGATCATTTGCTACATCATCGTATTCAAGAAGCTGTTTACGGATGTCGAAGTTACGACCTTCCACTTTACGTTGTGCTTTTTCGATTGAACGAGACAACATCTTAGATTCAATCGCCTCACCTTCTTCCATACCGCTTTGGATAAGGCTAGCCATACGATCTGAAGTGAAGATACGTAGTAGTGAATCTTCCATCGATAGGTAGAAACGAGATGAACCTGCGTCACCTTGGCGACCTGAACGACCACGTAACTGGTTATCGATACGACGAGATTCGTGACGCTCAGTACCAATGATGTGCAGACCACCTGATTCTAGTACTTGATCGTGAACTTGTTTCCACTCAGCTTTGATAGCATCGATCTGTTCTTTGGTTGGATCTTGAAGCGCTTCGACTTTCGCTTGCCAGCTACCACCCAACACGATATCCGTACCACGACCAGCCATGTTAGTCGCGATCGTTACCGCACCAGGTGTACCCGCTTCCGCAACGATCTCTGCTTCGCGTTCGTGGAACTTAGCGTTCAGTACATTGTGTTTAATCTTAGCTTTCTTAAGTGCGTTAGAGAGTAGCTCTGATTTCTCGATAGAAACCGTACCTACTAGAGATGGTTGACCTTTCTCTACGCGCTCTTTGATATCTTCGATAATTGCAGCGAACTTCTCAGCTTCAGTACGGTAAACTACGTCTGGCATATCGTTACGGATCATAGGTTTGTTGGTTGGGATAACCACTGTCTCTAGACCGTAAATCGATTGGAATTCGAATGCTTCTGTATCCGCTGTACCTGTCATACCTGACAGTTTTTCGTATAGGCGGAAGTAGTTCTGGAAGGTGATCGATGCCAGCGTTTGGTTTTCGTTTTGAATCTTAACGCCTTCTTTCGCTTCAACCGCTTGATGAAGACCTTCAGACCAACGACGACCCGGCATTGTACGACCGGTATGTTCATCGACGATCACAACTTCGCCGTCATCATTGACGATGTAATCTACATTGCGTTCAAACAATACGTGTGCACGAAGCGCGGCATTAACGTGGTGTAGTAGGCTGATGTTAGTTGGAGAGTAAAGTGTATCGCCCTCTTCCATCAGACCATTTTTCACCATTAGTTCTTCAACGAATTCTTGACCCGTTTCCGTTAAGTGAACTTGTTTAGATTTCTCATCAACCGTGTAGTGACCGTCGCCGCGGTATTCTTCAGAGTCTTCTTTATCTTGCTTTTGAAGATTTGGAATAAGCAGGTTAATACGAGTGTATAGATCCGAGCTATCTTCTGCTGGACCAGAGATGATCAGAGGAGTACGAGCTTCATCGATAAGGATTGAGTCCACTTCATCGACAACTGCGAAAAAGCGTTCACGTTGAACACGGTCTTCATTGCGGAAAGCCATGTTGTCACGTAGGTAGTCAAAGCCAAACTCGTTGTTTGTACCGTAAAGGATATCAGCTTGGTAAGCTTCTTTTTTCGCTTGAGGAGGCATGTTTGGCACGTTCACGCCAACTGTCATACCTAAGAATTCAAATAGTGGACGGTTAGTCTCAGCATCACGTGTTGCTAGGTAGTCGTTCACTGTGACTACGTGTACACCTTTACCTGGAAGTGCGTTTAGGTAAGCAGGAAGGGTTGCAGTTAAAGTTTTACCTTCACCAGTGCGCATTTCCGCAATTTGACCGCCGTTCAGTACCATACCACCGATAAGCTGAACGTCGAAGTGACGCATACCGTAAACACGCTTAGATGCTTCACGAACCGTAGCAAAAGCTTCTGGAAGTAGCTTATCAAGAGTCTCACCTTGCTCTAGGCGCTCACGGAACTCAACAGTTTTCGCTTTTAGCTCTTCATCAGAAAGTGCTTCGAACGTTGGTTCGTAGTTATTAATCTCTTTTACAATTTTTCTAAGGCGGCGCAGTGTTCGGTCGTTGCGACTGCCAATTACTTTTGTCAGTAGCTTAGTTATCATTTTTCGTGAATCTCTCTTTAATCAGACCGTTCCCGATCTACTCGTAATGCCTTCAGTCTCTGCCAGTTTGGAACTAAGAATACTGAGATAAATCATTTATCAAAGATATTGAGTTCAAACATCCATATTTCAAGGCTAAATTTTGAATCAATGTGGCTTAGTGTAAGGATTTTTCGTCGATACAACCATAAATAGACGTATTTGTTTGAAGCACTCGTAAGTTTTTAGACAAACTGATGATGTATTAGCCACTATTACCCCCTCATCAAAGCGCAAAGTCGGTATTTTATAAGCCATTCTTTAGAAGAATCAGCCTCTAGTGGCTAAGTTCAAATCGTCGCTATGAGCTGAAGATAAAGGCAATAATGTAAACCATCGCCCAGTAGAAAGCTGCTTTTGAATACCCATATCTCAACAAAATTAGATTTTACCTATGTAAAATCATAATTTTATCGCCTTCACTTAAAAAGGATCCTAAGTTTGGTGTTCAACGTTAAAAGATCATAATGGTAAGAAAAGGATCGGCAACGCCTTGCCAAGCGGTAAAAAGTGGCAATGTTTCACTATTCGCCATTGCCATTTCCATTTCCATTTCCATTTCCATTTCCAATAGGCATTTACAGGACATCTGTATTCATTGAAAGTAATATCTTCACAGAAGATCGTTGAACGATCATTTGCAGAACGCTTCACATGCTGCCAAAAGCCTATGTCAAACAAAGCGTACGTCAGAAAATATAGACTCAACATTCAGATACTAAAAAGCCAGGCATTGCCTGGCTTTTTTAATCTGTTTGCGCTGTTTATTACGCTAAAACCATGTTTGGTTCTGCAAAAGCAACTGGTGAACCCACTTCTTCTTCGAATGTTGTCCATTCCCATGCTTCTTGATCCGCAAGAACTGCACGTAGAAGTTGGTTGTTTAGACCGTGACCTGATTTGAAAGCACGGAACTCACCGATAATGGCATGACCACACATGTAAAGGTCACCAATAGCATCTAGTACTTTGTGAGTAACAAACTCATTATCAAAGCGTAGACCTTCTTCGTTAAGAATACGGTAATCATCCAGTACAATTGCATTATCGAAACTACCACCAAGAACTAAGTTCTGAGATTGTAAGTATTCAATATCACGCATGAAACCAAACGTACGTGCGCGAGAAATTTCACGAACGAAACCTTGAGATGAGAAATCAAATAGAAGACGTTGCTCATCTGACTCAATCGCAGGGTGGTTAAAGTCGATTTCGAAGTCCATACGGAAGCCATTAAATGGAACAAACTCTGCCCACTTATCGCCATCTTCAAAACGAACTGGTTTCTTAATACGAATAAAACGCTTAGGTGCATTTTGCGTTTCCACACCAGCTTGCTGTAGCAGGTATACAAACGGGCTTGCACTGCCATCCATAATAGGAATTTCAGGAGCGTCTACTTCGACAATAATATTGTCGATACCCATACCAGCAAGTGCTGCATTCAAGTGTTCTACAGTTGAAATTCGCACGCCTTCATCGTTCACCAATGCTGTACATAGCATAGTGTCACGAACAGACGCTGGGTCAGCTGGAAAATCTACAGGTGGGTTTACATCTGTACGACGGTAAATGATACCTGTGTTTGCAGCAGCTGGGCGCAGAGTAAGTGTGACTTTACGACCAGAGTGGAGACCCACACCAGTTGTTTTCACTATTTCTTTCAGAGTACGTTGTCTGATCATCTGCTTGCCTCTCTAAAATATGCTACAAAACACGGTCGTCTGTAACGTCGACCGTGAATGCTACCATAATCTTGAGCTATGTCAAATTTATGGGTTAAAGATTAATCAGCCTGACGACGCAAAAATGCCGGGATATCTAAATAACCACTTTCCTTCTCTTGCTTAGGAGCGGCAGAACTCTGACCCGCAGAAGCTGGAGAAGAAGAAACTGTGTTTGTCGGCTGAGGAGTTACCTGTGGCTTCTCTTGCACTGGAGTAGTTTGCAAAGTCTGTGCCGGTTTCTCTTCAGCTTGTGGTGCCGCAGCTTGCTGTTGTGGTTGAGCTTGCGGAGTCGCAGTTGGTGCTACTTTCGCTTTGCCACCAGCAACTAGCGTAATGTCTGGTTTTTTCTCGTTGCCGATACCTGTCGCAACAACTGTTACGCGGATTTCATCAGTCATATCTGGGTCTAGAGAAGTACCGATAACTACGGTTGCATTGTCAGAAGCAAATGCTTTCACTGTGTTACCAACAGTCTCAAACTCATCAAGACGCATATCCAGACCTGCAGTGATGTTAACAAGAACACCACGAGCACCAGCTAGATCGATGTCTTCTAGAAGTGGGCTAGAAATTGCCATTTCCGCTGCCTCTTCTGCACGATCTTCGCCTTTCGCGATACCGCTACCCATCATTGCGTGACCCATTTCAGACATCACAGTACGTACGTCTGCAAAGTCGACGTTGATCATGCCAGGGCGAGTAATTAGCTCCGCAATACCTTGAACAGCGTTCTTAAGAACGTCGTTCGCACTTGCGAAAGCTTCTAATAGCGTTACACCACGACCAAGTACTTTAAGTAGCTTTTCGTTTGGAATTGTGATCAAAGAGTCAACATGCTTAGACAGCTCATCGATACCTTGCTCAGCAAATGCCAAACGCTTTTTGCCTTCAAAGCTGAACGGTTTTGTTACGACCGCAACAGTAAGAATGCCAAGCTCTTTAGCTACTTCAGCAATAACAGGTGCTGCACCAGTACCTGTACCGCCACCCATACCTGCTGCGATAAACACCATATCGGCACCAGTTAGGGAATCTTTAATTCTATCTCTGTCTTCGAGAGCTGCCTCACGGCCGACCTGTGGATTCGCACCTGCACCCAGACCTTTAGTGATATCACCACCAATCTGAATGACATTGCCAACGCTTGTCTTACGAAGTGCTTGCGCATCAGTGTTGACGCTGATGAATTCCACACCTTCGATGGATTCACGCACCATGTGTTCAACGGCGTTACCACCGCCGCCACCAACTCCAACGACCTTGATTACTGCATCGTCAGACATTTCCATCATCGGTTCAAACATGTGTTGTCTCCGTTTATCCTGCAACTCAGGTTAAAACTCTTTTTGTATCCAATTACGCAATTTACCGAAAAAGCCAGTAACAGATGAGCGCTTAGGTTCATTATAATCGCTATCGTCGCTAGACTGCATGTCTCTTGCGTAATGAAGTAATCCAACTGCCGTAGAATGGTACGGCTCTTTTACATAGTCAGTTAACCCGCTGACTTCAAGCGGTTTGCCAACCCTTACTTGGTTGCGGAATACGCGTTCCGCACATTCTACCACTCCTTCGATTTGCGCAGCACCGCCGGTAAGAACTACACCCGCAGCGAGATGGTGCTTAATGCCCTCTTCGCGCAATTTCGCTTGTACAGAGTCGATAGTTTGGTTAACCAGTCCCATAAGCTCAGAGTATCGTGGTTCAATCACTTCTGACAACGTCTGACGTTGCAGACTACGTGAAGGTCGACCACCTACGCTAGGAACGTTAACCGTGTCATCCTTACTGACTAGTTCGCTCAAGGCACAGCCATATTTGACTTTTATTTCTTCAGCATCGCTCACTGGCGTACCAAAAGCAAAAGCAATATCGCTAGTTACTGCATTTCCTGCGTAAGAAAATACTTCAGTGTGACGTAACGCACCACCGGTCCAGATAGAAATGTCCATCGTGCCGGCACCGATATCAACCACACAAACCCCAAGCTCTCTTTCATCCTCGGTGATCACTGCATTACTTGCAGCAAGCCCAGAAAACACAAGTTGCTCTACTTTAAGACCACAACGTTCTACAGCCTTAATAATATTGCGTGCCATATCATTATGGCATGAGATCAAATGGACACTGACTTCCATTCTCACTCCTGATAAACCAAGTGGGTTTTTAATGCCCTCTTGGTAGTCGATGGTAAACTCTTGTGGAATCACATGAAGGATTCGCTGTTCATCACCGATTTTAATCGATTTTGCAGTATGGATAGCGCGATCCATATCTTCCTGAGACACTTCCTCATCAGATATGGTGCCCATGCCTTTTTCAATTCGGCTTGCGATATGCTTACCAGACAACGAAATAAATACTCGGCTGATTTGGCATTCCGCCATCAACTCAGCTTGATCAATTGCGCGTTGTACTGATTTTACAACCGACTCCAAATCATTCACGCCGCCTTTATCCATGCCACGTGAAGGGCTGCTACCCGCACCAATAATATTTATTTGGCCATCCGGTAGAATCTCACCCACTAGAGCTGATACGGTTGCAGTGCCTATATCAAGACCAACAATAATGTTGTCATCAGCGGCCTTAGTCATTCGTACTCTCTTGTTCTAACTCATGTTCAGGGAACCAACCAACTGCGGCTCCCGTATCGTACCTAAGATCGATATAACTGATTCTTTGAGTGTCACTGCCGAGCTTGTTATAAAGCAAAAAGAAGCGCTCTATCCGCTCATCCAGAGACTCTTTACCGAGCTCTAGTCGAATACCGTTATCAAGGATGATCTGCCAAGCTCGTCGTTCGTTTAACACTAATGACGAAATAGCCAGCCCCAACGTTTGGAACTTAGGACGGAGATCGCGATAGGTTTGCAAAACTTCCGGTCCAGTCTCATTGGGACCATATAACTTAACTTTTTCTTCCTTTAGCAGGCCAACATCACCATTAAATACTAAGCCATTAGCATCTAACAGCTCATTGCCATTCCAGATGGCAACGGGTTGATGTTCTGTCAAAAATACTTTTACCGTGTCTGGCCATTGCTTACGAATCGCAGCATGCGCGACCCATGGAAGGGCTTCGACACTTTGCTGCAACACATCAATGTCTTGAGACATAAAGGTGCCAATATGATCAATTTGTCCAAACGCTGCTTGCACATCGTCTGCTGTGACATACTCCAGTTTTCCCTGAAGTACAATTTTGGAGAGAGGTAACCTTTGGTCATCCCACATCCAACTGATCGCTGAGTACAAAACAGAACTAATTAAGGTCACCACAACAAAGAAAAATAGCGCACCCAAGATTTTATCTTGACGACCACGGTTATTGTCCGTGTTAAGTCGCTCTTCATTCAGTGCAATATTCAACAACGTCTTCGTTTCCTGACTTTTGTCCTGTACTTTTCACCGTGTTAGTACACATTGGCAAAAGCATTGACTTTAACCTTGGGATTATACTGAGCTCTTGTAAACTATCAAACACTGATAGTGATAAATCACAACGTTCTTGACGCAAAATCGAGATCTAGGTCTTTCTCTGCACTTTGCGCCCGTCCCTATTGTTAGCCAAGCATCTTATTTATATTCAATTCAAGAGCAGCAAGCTGCTTGGCAACTTTACCAACATCACCTGCGCCTTGAGTCAAAATCAGGTCGCCATCTTGTATAACGTTAGCCAAAACTGAAGGTAATTGCTCGATTTCTGGGACAAAAATTGGATCGACCTTTCCACGACTACGAATAGTGCGGCATAAAGCACGTCCATCCGCGCCGGCAATCGGTTTTTCGCCCGCAGCGTATACATCCAACATGATCAGAACATCCACTTGCTCCAGCACATTCGCAAAGTCATCGTATAAGTCACGGGTACGGCTATAACGATGAGGCTGGAAAATCATGACGAGACGTTTATCCTGCCAGCCACTGCGTGCTGCGTTAATCGTCACGTCCACTTCTGTTGGGTGATGACCATAGTCATCGACAAGCATTGCATGACCATTACCAGTATCGAACTCGCCTAAATGATCAAATCGACGACCTGTACCTTGTGTACCCGCCATTGCTTTTAAGATCGCTTCATCACTGATGTCGTCTTCTGTAGCAACCGCAATCGCTGCAGATGCGTTCAATGCGTTATGGCGACCAGGGATGTTCAGCGTGATATCCAGGTTTGCGCGACCTTCGCGAACCACCGTGAACTTGCCCTGTTGACCTTCCTGATGGTAATTCTCTATGCGCACATCAGCGTCTTCAGAGAAGCCATAAGTAATCACTTGGCGACTAATACGTGGAATAAGCTCACGAATGACTGGATCGTCAATACAGACAATAGCTTGACCATAAAACGGCAAGTTGTGAAGAAAATCGATGAATGTCTGCTTCAACGTTTCGAAATCGCCACCGTAAGTATCCATGTGGTCAGCTTCGATGTTCGTCACGATGCTTACCATAGGTTGTAGGTGTAAAAATGAAGCATCACTTTCGTCTGCTTCTGCAATCAGAATTCGGCTCGAACCTAAGCGTGCATTTGTACCTGCACTCTTAACTAAACCACCGTTAACAAATGTTGGGTCAAGACCTGCTTCAGAATAGATTTGCGTAACTAGAGCAGTCGTCGTCGTTTTACCGTGTGTACCCGCAACAGCAATCCCATGACGGAAGCGCATTAATTCAGCAAGCATCTCAGCTCGACGCACGATAGGGATACGCAACTCACGTGCTGCCATCACTTCTGGGTTTTCTTCGTTGATCGCGGTTGAAACCACAACAACACTGGCTTTTTCAACATTACTTGCTTGGTGACCGATAAATACCGTCGCACCTTTTGATACTAAACGCTCTGTCACTGGGTTCTCTGATAAATCAGAGCCTGTGATTTGGTAGCCTTCGTTCAACAGCACTTCTGCAATGCCGCTCATGCCCGCACCACCAATACCGATGAAGTGGATGGATTTCACGCGGCGCATCTCTGGCACCATTGCGCGAATCTGAGCTAAGTCTTGTGTATGTTGGATAGTCATCAATTCTATTCTCAATAATTCGTTAACGCTTTTCGGTCAAAGCGACAATGGCTTGTGCGACAACTCGGTCCGCATTCAATTTTGCAGCGCCACGCGCTTGCTCTGCCATTGTAAGTAAAGCTTGTCGATCCAATTGTTGGATCTGCTGAGTCAGTGACTCAACGGTTAAATCTGGTTGTTCAATCATTTTCGCTGCACCGCAATCCACTAAGTGATCTGCATTTAATGCTTGCTGACGGTCTTTATGCATAAACGGAACGAAGATAGCACCCACACCAGCAGCAGACACTTCAGATACCGTTAGCGCGCCTGAGCGACAAACCAGTAAGTCTGCCCACGCATAAGCTTGCGCCACATCATCGATAAACTCTGTTACCTCTGCATTCACCACGCCATTGGCTTGGTATGCTGCGTTGACTTCTTCCGCTGCGCCTTTGCCCGCTTGATGGCGAATAATGTAATCTTGACCCAATTTCGCCATCACTTCTGGCAGAGTTTGGTTAAGAATGCGTGCGCCTTGGCTGCCACCCATAACCAGAATGCGAATAGGGCCTTGGCGTTCTTGCATGCGTTCGGTTGGCGCGGTTAATTGAGTCACGTCTTCACGAACTGGGTTACCAACCACTTCGGCATTTGGAAAAGCGCCCGGGAAAGCTTGAAAAACCTTCTTAGCGATTTTTGATAACCATTGGTTCGTTAAACCTGCTACTGCATTTTGCTCGTGCAATACAACAGGGATTCCGCTCACCCAAGCCGCAATACCACCGGGACCACTGACATAGCCGCCCATGCCCAGCACAGCATCGGGTTGCCAGCGCTTCATATGAGTGCGAGCTTGCATGATGGCATTAATAATCTGAAATGGTGCCGCAAGAAGACGCTTAACGCCTTGACCTCGTAGACCTTTTACTTTGATAAAGTCGATTTCGATACCGTGTTTTGGCACCAAATCAGCTTCCATTCTATCCGCGGTACCCAACCAGCGAATTTCCCAGCCTTGCTCTTGTAGCTGCTTAGCTACCGCTAGACCAGGGAATACGTGACCGCCAGTACCACCAGCCATCACCATCAAACGTTTATTTTTCTTCATCGACTTGTTGTTCTGATTCTTTCTTGCCGTGCTTTAAACGGCATTCATGATCGATACGCAGCAAGATAGACACCGCCACGGACATAATAATAAGACTCGAACCACCATAACTGATCAGTGGAAGAGTAAGACCTTTGGTTGGAACGATACCGGCAGCAGCGCCGACGTTAACCAACGTCTGAAAGGCAAACCAAATACCAATACCAAATGCGAGGTAACCACCAAACATTTCGCCTTCTTCGAACGCTCGTTTGCCAATGTAAACCGCTTTAAGCACCAAGCTGAAAATCAGCATTAGCACTAACACGACACCAACAAAACCCAGCTCTTCAGCCAGTACCGCAAACACGAAGTCAGTGTGCGCTTCAGGTAGGTATTCAAGTTTTTGGATTGAGTTACCAAGACCTTGACCAAACCACTCACCACGACCAAATGCCATTAAAGATTGCGTTAGCTGATAACCACTACCGAACGGGTCTTCCCAAGGGTCTAAGAACGAAGTGACACGACGAATACGGTATGGCTCGACCAAAATCAAGCCAACAACAGCCGCAATACCGGCAATCATTAGAGCCAAGAACTGTGTCAGCTTCGCCCCTGCAATGAACAACATGCCAAATAAGGTCACCAACATTACAACCACAGTACCTAAATCGGGCTGCCCCAAGAGCAATACTGCGAAGAAGGCAAATACCATGATTGGCTTCATAAATCCGCCAAAGAAAGTCTGACGGACCTCATCTTGCTTACGTACTAAATAACCAGACATGAAGACAAATAGCGAGAGCTTGGCGACTTCGGCAGGCTGCAAGTTAAACAGACCGAGAGGAATCCAACGCGATGCACCGTTCACCGACTTACCCGCGAGTAGTACAACAATCAGTAACCCAAAAGAGAGCCAAAGAAGATAATGACTTCTCTTAAACCACTGCTCTAATGGCACTTGCAGAATTACGGAAGAGACACCTATCGCGAGTACAAGAAAGGTTGCATGACGGAACATGAAATGAAATGGCTGATCCGTCAAACGAGAGCTGATTGGAAATGATGCTGATGTCACCATCACCAACCCCGTTAACATCAAACCCAACGCAATCCATACAAGCTGACGATCAAAAAGCGCCTCAGGTGCAGGATGCTTAAGCCAAATACCAATGCTGCGTTTAACGTTACCTAAACCCACGAAGTGTGTGACCTTTAATTATGCGTATTTCTCGACAAGAGCTGCGAATGCGTCACCTCTTGCCATAAAGTTGTCGAATTGATCAAAGCTAGCACATGCCGGAGACAGCATCACCATATCACCCGTTTTTAACTGCGAAGATATCTGTTGAATCACATCTTCCATGGTGTCGAAACGAGTTGCTGATTCGTGCAGTGGCATAAATTCATCGCCATCAGCGCCAAAACAGCAAAGTTGCAGGTTCAGTGTCGCGAAGATCGGTTTTAGTGGAGTGAAATCCGCACCTTTACCAACACCACCAACGAGCAAGTACAGTTTGCCCGTCGACTCTAAACCAGAAAGCGCTGCCATAGTGCTCGCAATATTGGTCGCTTTTGAGTCATTCACCCATTTTACGCCACGATTATCCGCAACCACTTGGCATCGATGTGTCAAACCCGTGTAAGTTTTAAGTGCATTCAATGATTTGTGATAATCCACACCTGCCGCTTTAAGTAGTGCGAGTACGACTAGAGCATTGGCTAAATTGTGCTTACCAACCAGCTTTAGCTCATCACTAGCAATGACACGCCGACCATGATCGAGCAACCAAGTACGATTGCCATCCAATTCAAGACCGTAAGCTTGCTCATCGTTCCCGAATGTCACTAACGGCATATCAACATCAGGGAAGGTCTCTTGGTCATCTCGATTTACAACTGCCAGTTCTGCATGGTTGAAAATACGCAATTTAGCTTGTCGATAATCCGCCATGCCGTCATAACGATCCATGTGATCTTCAGAAAGGTTTAGAAACGCAGCGGCTTTGAGTTTTAAGCTCGACGTAGTTTCTAATTGGAAGCTGGACAATTCAAGGACATACAAATCTGCATCTTGCTCTAGCAAATCAAGAGCAGGAACACCGATATTGCCACCGACACCTACCGTTAGACCTGCGGCTTTCGCCATGACACCAGTTAAGTCCGTTACTGTGCTTTTACCGTTAGAGCCAGTAATCGCAATAACAGGTTTATCGGCAGCCCAAGCGAAGAGTTCAATATCGCCAACAACTGGCGTCCCTTTTGCAAGAATGACTTGAATTTCTGGTGTCGCCAAAGCAATGCCGGGATTAGTCACAACTAAGTCAGCTTCTGCAAGCCACTCAGTATTCCACCCGCCACTGTGCAATTCGACTTGCTCAGGCAAGCGTTC
Source organism: Vibrio sp. SSH13-20 (assembly GCF_040104475.1). NCBI lineage: Bacteria > Pseudomonadati > Pseudomonadota > Gammaproteobacteria > Vibrionales > Vibrionaceae > Vibrio > Vibrio sp. SSH13-20. The sequence continues at coordinate 388,965 of NZ_JBECOU010000005.1, read as the reverse complement.
AGCCCCAGGAGGGTTAGTACGCGTATCAATGACTTTGACCGCTAGTTGCGGTTGTGTTTTTGTTAGGTGTTTAACGACAGAGAGCCCGGTAATACCGAGCCCTACAACAACAACCTTATGTATGTTTTGCCAACGTTCCATATTTGCTCACGCAATTTGTCTTATTCTTGGAAAGTGCGATTAACGCACTTTCAGTGTCGCTAGACCAATCAGAACAAGAACCATAGAAATAATCCAGAAACGCACGATTACGCGAGGCTCTGGCCAACCTTTCAATTCGTAGTGATGGTGAATCGGTGCCATACGGAAAATACGTTGACCACGTAGCTTGTACGAACCTACCTGTAGGATTACCGACAGTGTTTCCATTACAAACACACCACCCATGATCACCAATACCAACTCTTGACGAACAAGTACTGCGATCGTACCAAGCGCACCACCAAGAGCAAGTGAACCAACATCACCCATAAACACTTGCGCTGGGTATGTGTTGAACCACAAGAAACCAAGACCCGCACCAACAATTGCCGTACATACAACTACCAACTCAGATGCGTGTGGTAGATATGGAATGTGGAGGTATTCTGAGAAGTTAACGTTACCCGTCGCCCACGCAATCACGGCAAAGCCGGCTGCGACTAAAACGGTCGGCATAATTGCCAAGCCATCCAGACCATCGGTTAGGTTTACCGCATTACTGGTACCCACAATCACAAAGTAAGTGAGGATAATGTACATGAAACCAAGTTGCGGCATGATGTCTTTGAAAAACGGCACAACAAGTTGAGTAGCGGCTGTGTCTTTGCCATAAGCGTACAACGCAAACGCCACAACAAATGCAATCAACGACTGCCAGAAGTACTTCCAACGAGCAATCAAACCATCGGTGTTCTTACGAACGACCTTACGATAATCGTCGACAAAGCCAATCGCACCATAACCTAACAACACGGTTAGTACTGCCCATACGTAAGGGTTTGATAAGTCAGTCCACAAAAGAATGGTGATAGAAATAGCTGCCAAAATCATGATACCGCCCATCGTTGGGGTACCACGCTTGCTAAAGTGGGATTCTGGACCTTCGTTACGGACAACTTGACCAATTTGTAGCATCTGTAGACGCTTGATCATGATAGGTCCCATCCATAGGGATAAACCTAAAGCGGTTAATACGCTGAGGATTGCTCGAAAAGAGAGGTATTCAAACAATCGGAAAAAAGATAGGTATGGCTGTAGCAGCTCGGCAAGCCAAATAATCATTAATAATACTCCTTCAAAGCAGCAGCGACTTCAAACATACGTGCACCGTTCGCCCCTTTCACCAACATCGTGTGATGCTCAGGAGCAGCTTGGTCTAGATGCTGCTTGATGTAGTCAATCATCTCTTGATGTGTCTCAAAATGGATGCCGTCGCAGAGTTCGCTAATAACCCTTGCATCTGCACCATACGTGAGAACATGTTCAAATTTTTGTGGGGCAGCATGTTCCCCGACTTGACGATGAAGTGCAAGACTTTCCTCACCCAACTCCGCCATATTGCCTAAAATCAACCAACGTTGTCCTTGAAATGCCGCTAGCAAATCAACAGCAGCCTTCATTGCGGGAACACTTGCGTTGTAGCTGTCGTCAATCAGTTTGATCTTGTCGCTCAGCTCTTCCACTTCGACACGACCTTTAACTTTATTAAGATGCTTAAGACCAGCTCGAACCTCTTCTAAGGTCGCTCCCATTTGCAGTGCAATGATAGAAGCGGCAATTGCGTTAGACACGTTGTGTTGACCAATAATACCCAGCGACAGTTCAATTTCTTGTGAACCTGCGGCGATATGTAAGTCAAAGCTTGCTTCACCTGCGGCGTTCATCACGATATTTGTCGCATAAAAGTCAGCGTTTGTGTTGCTTTGTGAGAAAGTAATCACCTTCTTATCAGCGAGAACCCCCTCCCACTTAGCTTCACCATGACTGTCTAAGTTCACAATCGCAACGCCACCAGCGGAAAGCCCTTGGTAGATCTCTCCTTTTGCTTGCTTCACTCCATCAATCGAACCAAAGCCTTCAAGGTGTGCTGCAGCTACGTTGTTAACAAGGGCCATATCGGGTTTAACTAATTGAGTAGTATAAGCAATCTCACCAATGTGGTTTGCTCCAAGCTCAATCACAGCGTAGTCATCGTTTTTTTGCGAACGTAATAGTGTCAGCGGAACGCCGATGTCATTATTAAAGTTACCCGCAGTAAATAACACCTGACCTTTCAATTGTAAGATGCTTGCGACCATCTCTTTTACTGTGGTTTTTCCACAACTTCCAGTGATCGCAACCGTTGGTGTTTGACATGATTGGTGAACCCACGCAGCAACTTCGCCCAATGCTATCTTACTATCAGCAACAACAACTTGAGGCACATTCACATTATGTGTTTTTTGCACCAATAGTGCCCCAGCACCAGACTCTACGGCTTGTTCACAGAAATCATGAGCATCAAAACGCTCACCGACTAAAGCAACAAATAGTGCTCCTAGGTCGATTGTGCGAGTATCAGTAGAAACAGATTCGATGGCAACGTCATTGCCAACCAATTCACCACCTGTGATTTCAGCAATTTGAGAAAGCGTTACGGTGATCATGATCAAAGCCCCAATAATGTCATGGCTGACTCGCGGTCAGAGTAGTGAATGGTTCCAGAATTTAGAACTTGATAGTCTTCATGACCTTTACCAGCCAGAAGAATAATGTCTTGAGAAGAGGCATTTTCAAGTGCATAAGACAGTGCTTTGAAGCGGTCGTGTTGCACAATAGCATCAGCTGGCTTAGTTAACCCTGCCAGCATATCTTTCATGATAAGAGCCGGATCTTCACTGCGTGGATTGTCGTCCGTCAGAACCACTTTATCACCCAAACGCTCAGCAATTTCCGCCATCATTGGGCGTTTTCCAGCATCACGATCGCCCCCACAACCGAAGATAGCCCAAAGATTACCTTGGCAATGAACACGAAGCGCTTGCAGCGCTTTTTCCAAAGCATCAGGTGTATGAGCATAATCCACAACCACTTTCGCGCACTCTTCCGCTTGAAACAGTTCCATTCGACCAAGTACAGGCTGCAACTGTGCAGCCGTTGCAAGCAAGCTCTGTTTATCGAAACCTAGGCTAAGCAACGTTGTAAATGCCAACATTAGGTTCGCTGCATTAAATTCTCCGATCAGCGGAGCATGTAATGTGCCCTCACCAAACTTGCCGCTAAACTCAATCGTAATGCCTGATTCTGCATAAGCAATATGATTAGCAAACACTGTATGCGCAAAATCTGTCGTTGGTTTGAGTGATACGGCTAGAGCATTAGGAAGCTGCTTCGCCCAAGTTGCACCGACTACATCGTCTACATTGATGATTGCGTGTTCGCATTGATGGGCTGTAAATAGGGTAAGTTTAGCTTTAGCGTACTCTTCCATAGTGCCGTGGTAGTCTAGATGATCTCGGCTTAGGTTAGTAAATACGCCCGCAGCGAAAGACAGAGCCTTAACACGACCTTGAATCAGACCGTGGGAAGAAACCTCAAGCGCAGTGTATTGCGCTTTTTGTTCAGCGAGGGAAGCAAGTGTCTTTTGGATTTCAACGGCGTTGCCCGTTGTATTTGCTGCTTCTTGCAGGTTATCAAGGAAACCATTGCCCGTTGTACCCATAACCGCTGCTTTTGCACCGACTAAATCAATCCACTGAGCAATCAGTTGAGTGATGGTGGTTTTTCCGTTCGTGCCTGTGACACCAATCAGCTCCATATTTGGATAGTGGTACAACTGACCCGCAATTTGAGATAAGCATTTGTCTAATGCATCAAGATAAACAACTGGTACGTCGTTAATGATCTCAATCGAGCCATGCGCTTTTACATCACAGGCTTGAGCGATAACCGCGTTCGCTCCTTGTTCAATTGCTGTTGGGATAAACTGACGTCCATCGACAACATGACCGATAATGGCAACAAACGTGGTACCAGATTGAACTCTTCGGCTATCGAGTTCCAATTCAGAGACAAGGATAGAGGACAAGCTAGGGCAATCTACCCAAGTGGAAAGCAGCGTGTCCATACTGATGGCTTTAGTCATATATGTTCTCCGAGCATGCGCTCAGCTTTCTTCATTTTGTTTCTTAGCAGACTTATAAGCCTACTGTTGGAATTTATTTTCGTCAGGGGCAACATTCAAGATTTGCAGCGCACCTTTCATGATTTCAGAAAAGACAGGAGACGCTACTGAACCACCGTAGTAATCATCACCTTGTGGCTCATTCACAATCACTACCAACGCAATTCGCGGGTCGCTCACAGGCGCAAGACCAGCGGTATACGTAATGTATTCATCACTATAGCCACCTGCTGTCGCTTTACGTGACGTACCGGTTTTTGCCCCGACTCGGTAACCTGGAACAGCCGCTCTTCGAGCTGAACCACCTTTTTGTGTTACCGTCTCTAGCATATCTAACACTTGACGAGCATGCTCTTTGCTCACCACTTGGCGTGACATATCGTTATCGTTACTTTCGATAATATGAATTGGTTCGTATTTTCCTAAGTTGCCTAGCGTCGCGTACGCATGAGCAAGCTGAATTGGCGTGATGGATAAGCCGTAACCAAAAGAAATCGTTGCTCGCTCAATAGGAGACCAACGAGAGCGGCTTGGGAAAATACCGGTCACCTCACCAACCAAGTTCAAGCCGGACAATTCGCCCAAACCAACAGAGCTATACAAACCCAATAACGCTTCCACTGGCATTCGCATCGCAAGCTTGGTCACACCGATGTTACTCGATTTTTTCAAAATCTTGGTCAGGCTTGCTTTACCTACTTTGGACACGTCACGAACACGGCTACCCCCGAGTTGAAGAATGCCATTTCCGGTATCGACGATCGTATCTTTGTCCGCCACACCATTTTCTAAAGCGGCTAAGATCACGAATGGCTTAATCGTCGAACCAGGCTCCATTGAGTCGGTAATAACTCGGTTACGCATCTTGTAGCTTTGCCAGTCGCTGCGGTTATTTGGGTTATAAGATGGCGCATTCACCATCGCCAACACAGCACCTGTTTTTACATCAAGCATTACTGCTGAGCCGGAAGTTGCACGGTGATCGGCTACAGCTTGCTTAATTGCGCGATACGCGATGGCTTGCAGTCTTTGATCAATGGTCAGTTGCAGCGGCTTACCTTCTTGCTTCTCTTCCAAAGCAATGTTCTCGACGACACGTCCATAACGGTCTTTACGAATGGTTTTCTTACCCGCAGCGCCAGTCAGCCATTCATCGTAGCTACGTTCAACACCTTCTAAACCATGTCCATCAATGCCTGTTACACCGACTAAATGGGCACTAACTTCACCAGCGGGATAGTAACGACGAGATTCGGATTTCAACCCCACACCCGGCAGCTTTAACTCTCGAATGTAGTTCGCCATCGCTGGACTTACTTGACGTTGAAGGTAAATAAAACGGCGGGATTCGTTCTTCTTAATTTTGTTAATCAGACCTTGGCGATCTAAGCCAAGCACGTCTGCAAGTGCGTACCAACTTTTAGTTTGCTGCAGTGCGCCTTCTTTAAAGATGGTTTTCGGGTCTGCCCAAACGGCTTCTACCGGTACGCTCACTGCCAGCGGTTCACCGTTACGGTCAGAGATGATCCCACGCGCGGAAGGAATGGCTTTTACACGGATAGAACGAAGATCACCTTGCTTGATAAGGTTGTCTGGCTCGATGATTTGAATGTAAGCCACGCGCCCAACGAGAAGAGCGAAGGCACAGAAGACAAAAAACAGCAGCAAGTGAAAACGCCAGCGAATCAAAAATGACTCTGGTTCTGCCGTTACTTCTGTTTCTTTTGTTTCTTTGGTGGGTTGCGGTTTTGCTGCAGAAACTTTCTTTTCTTTTGCAGCAGACTTGCGCGTATTTCCTTGTTTAGATTTGGCTTTCTTTCCAATCATTTTAGCGTGATAACCACTTCTTTATCGCCATCTGGTCGTTTCATTTCAAGATCCTTCTTTGCCAAGTCTTGAACGCGACTGTGTTCTGCGAGAGCTGTTTCTTCCAACATTAGGTTGCGCCATTCGCTGTCCAATCGCTCCCGCTCAACCAATGTATGATCTTTTTCAGTGATCGCTTGACGCGCATGGTGGGTTGCAAACACCACTCCCATTGCGGTTGCGAAGATCAAAATCATCAACAACAACGACCAGCGACCGACGGTAACCAAATCCGTCGCTATCAACTTAGCAAGGTTAGGAGTGGTTTTCGTCATAATAATTAAAGCTTTTCTGCAATTCTTAGCACTGAGCTTCGAGAACGCGGGTTCATGTCAATTTCTTGCTTAGTTGGTTTGATTGCTTTACCAACAGGCTTCATGTTTGCACTACCCAGAGCACGAATTTGCTCTTCTGTCATTGGAATACCGTGTGGCACTTCTGGACCTTTACTCTCTTTACGAATAAAGCGTTTTACCATACGGTCCTCTAAAGAGTGGAAACTGATCACTGATAAACGTCCCTCTGGAGCCAAGATGCTCGCAGCGCCTTTTAGTGCTGTATCAATTTCTTCTAATTCACTGTTGATGTAAATACGAAACGCCTGAAAAGCACGAGTCGCTGGGTGTTTTTTCTCTTTGAAACTCTTTGGAGCGGCATCCGAGATCAATTTAGCTAATTGACCAGTACGAACCATAGGCTCGTTTTCTTCATCTTCGCGGTATGCCACGATCGCTTTCGCTATGCGACGTGCGTGTTTGTCTTCACCGAACTCGCGAATGACCCAAGTAATGTCATCCAAATCCGCTTCCATCAACCATTGAGAAACAGGGATACCTGATGTTGGGTCCATACGCATATCTAGTGGACCATCTTTCATAAAGCTAAAGCCACGCTCAGCATCATCTAACTGTGGAGAAGACACGCCAAGATCAAGCAGGACACCGTCAACTTTACCAACTAAACCGTATTCTTCTGCGTACTTCGCCATACCAGAAAATGGACCATGAATGATAGTAAAACGAGGGTCGTCGATTTTGCTCGCTTCTGCGATAGCCTGTGGATCACGGTCGATACTGTATAGACGACCATTCTCCCCGAGCTTCGACAAGATAGTTCGGCTGTGACCGCCACGGCCAAATGTTCCATCGATATAGATACCATCGGGTTTGATAGCCAAGCCATCAATGGATTCATTTAATAACACTGAGATATGTTGAAATGTTTCGGTCATAGCTTTCTCGTTGAATGATCTTGAAGCGATTCTTTAGTGTACTGATTTCCCACATCATCGCCACCTCAAGTCTAAAGTTAGACGTGATTCAGCGCCAAGTTTATTGGTAATGACATAGTTTGCGTCAATAAAATGCAAAAAACCCATCACTACCGAAGTAGGGATGGGTCTCGAATAGGTGGAGCCGACACATAAGCCGGGTTCTGTTCCGCTTGCGCGGCGGTAGCCATTCGTCTAGGCCAGCAATCACTCACTGGCTCGAGCAACCTACCCGCCTCCTTACGCGAGCAACGCAATGTGGAGGCCTATTTGGTCTTGCTTCAGGTGGAGTTTACCCTGCTACGAACTATTACTAGTCGTCCGGTGCGCTCTTACCGCACCCTTTCACCCTTACCTGTGCCCTAAGGCCATCGGCGGTCTTCTCTCTGCTGCACTTGTCGTAGGCTTGCGCCCCCCAGGCGTTACCTGGCACCTTGCTCTATGAAGCCCGGACTTTCCTCCCCTTTGTCAGTCTCCCGAAGGACGTCAACGTCAGTCTCCCAAAGGGACTTCGACGTCAGTCTCCCGAAGGACATCAACAAAGCAGCGACTACCCAGTCAGCTCCGATGGCGGATTGTATAGAGTTATCCCTTCTGAGTCTAGTGAGATCACAGATATGATGAAATGAGGATGTTAATTGCTCAGAAAACAAACAAGAATACTTAAGTTTGGGGAACATTGCGTTGCCGGATTCGAGAACCGGGAGCGCGATACCCCGAAGAGAGAACGTTGTAGGCAAGCTTAAAAAATAAAAAGGAGAACCGAGTTGATGGTTCTCCTTTCAAACAGAAATTCACTTAAGATAAATGTACGTCTTGGGATATATTGATAGCTGAGCGCAGGATTAAGACCGCTATATTCTCGAGTCTCACCTCCAGAAGCGAAGCGTTTCCAAAGTGCCGGCGTTCGTTCTAGAAGCTTTTAACCCAAATTCTCCAAGCCCCACTTGTATAAAGCATTCTTCTTCAAACTGTAGATTTCAGCGGCAAGCGCAGCGGCTTTCTTCAATGGTAACTCTTTAGTCAAGATGCCCAATGTACGCGTCGCTTCATCAGGTAGGCTCTCTTCCGTTGAATCTCGGTGACCATGAATCAGCAATACCATCTCGCCACGTTGTTGGTTATCGTCACTCTTCACCCACTCAATCAACTCACCAAGAGGCATTCCTTGAATAGTTTCAAAGGTTTTGGTTAGTTCGCGAGCCAATACCACTTCACGTTCTGGACCAAGAACGTCTAACATATCTTGTAGAGAGTCTAAAATACGATGCGGAGATTCGTAGAAGATACAAGTACGTTCAACAGAAGCAATCTCCAAGAACTTGTCTTTACGACCTTTACTTTTCGGTGGTAAGAAGCCTTCGAAACTGAATCGGTCAGATGGTAGACCTGAAGCACTTAACGCAGTGATGACCGCACACGCACCAGGAAGAGGCACAACTCTTACGCCCGCTTGACGACATTTTGTCACCAAGTGGTATCCTGGATCGCTTATTAGCGGCGTACCAGCGTCAGAAACCAATGCGATAGACTGACCTGACAGTAGCTTTTCAACTAGAACTTGTGCTTTTTGTTGCTCGTTGTGATCATGCAGCGCAAAAGTTTTGGTTTGGATATTGAAGTGAGACAGTAATTTGCCTGTATGTCGAGTATCCTCAGCGGCAATGATGTCCACATTCGACAGAACTTCGATAGCACGTTGAGTGATATCCGCTAAATTTCCGATTGGAGTCGGTACGATGTATAGAGTTGGCCCCTCATTCGGCAACTTATTTTTATCTGTCATTTGTTTACCATCACTTCAACGATTAATATAGAGACAATTTTGTACAAAATTATAGAGAACTCACGGCAATGATGAACCATAAGAGACTCAGTGTACCACGCTTACTCACTCCTGTTGCACTGGCAATTACGCTCGCCGCCTGTTCTTCAGGTCCGCGACAACCAGATAGCGTAGATATTACACTTGAGCCGACACAGTCTGTTCAGAACTACATGATTCAAGCTGATAGCACCGAAGGTAGCCTACAAAACGACTGGTTGATCATGGCAACCAAAGCGGCAATCCAAGCAAATGAGTTAGACCAAGCTGAGCTGTTAATCAAACGTCTTTCTCGTCAGCAACTGAGCGAAGTTCAACAGGCTGAGTGGCAATTGGCTCGTGCGACCTTACAGCAAAAGCAAGGTAAATACTCACAATTGCTGCAAGGGCTGAACTTTAAACCTTGGTGGAAACTGCCAAGCGAACAGTGGAAAGACTACTACGAGTTGCGCGCGGACGCTTACCAAAGCTTAAACCAACCGTTTGAAGCAAACCGCCAATTGGTAGCCGAAGGCCAATACGCGTCATCAGCAGAGCAACGTGAGATCTCTAGCCGTATTTGGATGAACTTCGGCAGTTACTCTGAAAATGAACTGACGGCATTGCAAACTGAACCAAGCGAAGACGTACTAGATGGTTGGCTACAATTAGCGATCTATGCAAAAACGTTATCGAGCAATATTCCTCAGCTTAAAAACACGCTTGAGCACTGGTTAAGTGAAAACCCTTCACATCCAGCAGCGGTTTATACTCCTGCAGAAATTCAAAACATCCTCTCGTTAGAGATTGTGAAACCAAACAACACAGCGCTTCTGTTACCGCTAACGGGTAAATTTGCTCCGCAAGCACAACTGATCCGCGATGGTTTCATCTTTGCGATGATGAACGACCAAGCACGAGATCCAAGTGCGACGCTGACGGTGATTGATACACACGCTTACAGCGCCGATCAAATCAAACAGCGCTTAATCAATGAGAACATCGATTTTGTCGTTGGTCCTCTACAAAAAGAAAACGTAGAGAAGCTACAAGCGACATTAGACGGTTCCGAAACAGGCGTGAAAATTCCAACGTTGGCACTCAACATTCCGGAAGAAGTGCAAGCTGGCACAGACATGTGTTACCTAGCACTTTCTCCAGAGCAAGAAGTTGCACAGGCAGCCAAGCACCTATTCAGCCAAGGCTACCAATTCCCAATGATCTTAGCGCCAAACGGAGCTTATGGTCAGCGTGTTGTTGAAGCGTTTAATGAAGAGTGGAGCAAATACAGCTCAAACAAAGTTGCGACTAGTTACTTTGGTGATAAACGCCAACTGCAAAAGAACATTAATGGTGTATTTGGCTTACAAGAGAGTCAGCAACGCATCGCACAAATGCAGTCTCTGATGCGCATCTCTTTAGAGAGCCAACCTCGTAGTCGCCGTGATGTGGATGCGGTATATATTGTCGCACGCAGTTCCGAACTGACGTTGATCAAGCCATTTATCGAAGTCGCGATTAACCCAGATGCAAAACCACCTAAGTTGTTCTCTAACTCTCGCAGTAACAGTGGTGGCGCAACTTACGAAGATCTATCAGGCGTGGCGTACAGCGACATTCCGATGTTAATCAATCCAGATCCAACCATCGCGACACAAATGAATGAGCTATGGCCAGATCAATCCAATATGGAAAAACGCTTAGAAGCATTAGGTATGGACGCATACAAACTGCTTGGTGAGTTACCGCAAATGAAGTTACTACCGGGCTACTCAGTTGATGGTCAAACAGGTGTATTAAGTATCAACAACAACTGTGTAGTACAACGTGAGTTAGACTGGGCCGAGCGTGGGGCTCTTTAGTAAGCGACAAATCGGCAATCAATACGAAACCCTGGCGAAGCGATATTTGCAGCGTCAGGGTTTGCGCTTTTTAGATCAAAACTTCCTAACGAAAGTCGGCGAAATTGATTTAATTTTCCAACAAGGTGAAACTATCGTCTTTGTTGAGGTCAAATATCGTAAGAATGATGCTTTTGGCTCTGCAGCAGAAATGGTCACCTACGCAAAAATGCGTAAACTAGTCAAAACGGCTCAAATTTGGCTAAGCCAGCAAAAATGCTCGGCACACACTATCGATTATCGGTTTGATGTTATTGCCATTCACGACAGTGGTCGAGACATCAACTGGATACAAAATGCAATCTCTGAAGGATAAACGATGCTAGACAGCATTAAAGACAGTTTTACAGAAAGTATTCAAATTCAAATCGCTGCAGCAGAAGCACTACCAGATGCAATTACTCACGCTGCTCAGGCAATGGTTTCAAGCTTACTCAACGGCAATAAAATCCTATGCTGTGGCAACGGGGGCAGTGCGTCGAATTCACAACAATTTGTCTCTTGTCTTTTGAACCGATTCGAAACAGAGCGCCCTAGCCTACCAGCAATGACGTTGACGGCGGATAACACAACGCTCACTGCCGTTGCCAATGACTACCACTACCAAGAGATCTTCTCCAAGCAAGTACGCGCTTTTGGTCAGCCGGGTGACATCTTGCTCGCAATCTCTACCAGTGGTAACAGCAAAAACATCATCAAAGCAATGGAAGCCGCGGTAACTCGCGATATGACGATCATTGCTCTTACTGGTAAAGATGGCGGTGAAATGGCTGGCTTGCTTGGTGAAAATGATGTGGAGATTCGCATTCCATCACATCGAACAGCACGCATCCATGAAGTACATATGGTCACCCTTCATTGCTTGTGTGACCTCATCGACCAAGTTCTTTTCCCTGCTCACGAAGAATAATTGAAATTGAGAGTTTAGAAATATGATACGTAGTCTTGTCATTTTATTTGCAGCACTCAGCATGAGTGGCTGTGCGGGTTTGTTTATTGCAGGGGCAGCAACTACTGCCAATATCGTTACAGATACACGTACAACCAAAGAAATTTGGCAAGACAACAACATCGAATTTGAAGTTGCAGCGATTGGCAATAAAGCACCATTCAAAGGAAAAGCTCGCGTCGTTGCGAGTTCATACAATGGGACCGTTGTATTAATGGGACAAGCCCCAACTCGCGAACTGATTAATGAGTTTGAACGTCGAGCTCGTGCTGTGAGTGGTGTGAAAAATATCCATAACCAGATCAAACAAAAAGAACCATTGAGCGTAACTCAAATCAGCAACGATAGCTGGATCACCACCAAGGTTAAATCAGCATTACTGACTGATAGCGAGTTAAATGGCATCAAAGTAAAAGTGATTACTGAAGACAGTGATGTATTCTTGTTTGGTTACGTCACGCCACAACAAAGCGATCGAGCAACAGAGATTGCACGTAATATCTCAGGCGTAAAACAAGTGATTAAAGGCTTCCAATATGGTAATGAAAAGCCATTAAAAGTGGAAGAACCAGAAACAACACAGCCTGAAGCAACAGTCACTGAATTAGGCTCTCAAGTGAACTAGCTAGACAGTTGTTTAATACAACTTAGCAGATAATAAAAAAGCAGCGTGGGCACGCTGCTTTTTTTTATTTGATAACTCGTAAGCTTGGTCTGCCTTTCGGACGAGGTGCTTCTTCCTCTTCAGACTCCGAGTCCATGACTTCTGAATCATCACTCACGGTAGTAAAAGTTGGTGACTGTTCTTCTTCAACAATCCCTTCTTCTTCGATATGAGTGTACGCTTCTTCAGGTTCAAACATGGTGCCAGCACCATTCTCTCGAGCGTAAATCGCTTGTACCGCATAAACCGGTACGATCACTGAATGAGGTCGACCACTAAAACGAGCATGGAAGGTAATCGCATCATTACCCAACTCAAGTTGACCAACAGCACGTGGAGCAATATTCAAGATGATTTGACCATCTTGAATAAACTCAACTGGTACACGCACACCCGGCATCGTTGCATCAACCACCAAGTGAGGAGTTAAGTCGTTGTCTACCAACCAATCGTAAAATGCACGAAGCATATACGGACGGCGAGCAGTCATTTTTGCAATATCCATAACGTGTTATCTAAATCGCTTAGCGAACTAGGCGCATTTCACGTTCAGCTTCAGTTAGAGAAGCAAGGAATGAATCACGCTCAAATACGCGGTTCATGTAAACTTTGATCTCTTTTGAACCAGGACCTACAAGGTCGATACCTAGTTGAGGCAGACGCCACAATAGTGGAGCTAGGTAGCAGTCGATTAGGCTGAACTCTTCGCTCATGAAGTATTCGTATTCAGCGAAGATTGGCGCTAGAGTCAGAAGATCGTTACGTAGTTTAGTACGTGCTTTTTCTGATTCTTCCGCGTTACCCTTAACAACTTTTTCAGCTAGTGAGTACCAGTTGCGTTCAATACGGTACATCATCAAACGGCTGTTACCACGAGCAACTGGGTAAACAGGCATTAGAGGTGGATGAGGGAAACGCTCGTCCAAGTACTCCATGATGATTTTTGAATCGTAAAGAGCTAGCTCACGGTCCACAAGAGTTGGTACTGATTTGTATGGGTTCAGTTCCACAAGCTCAGCAGGAAGGTTAGCTTCATCAACAAGCTCAACTTCAACACTTACGCCTTTTTCAGCTAATACGATGCGAACCTGATGGCTATACAAATCTGATGCACTTGAGAAAAGAGTCATCACAGAACGTTTATTGGCAGCTACAGCCATGGAGCCCTCCAGCACACTTACAAATAAAAATAATGGAGGCTAAGCCTCCATTATTCGTCAATTAAAATTGGGAATTAGCACGGTATGATAGCACAATTAATGCACATCACGCCAATACTCTTTCTTGAGCATCACGACAACAATTGTTAGTAGAACGAGGAAGCCCATCACCCACCAACCAAGCGCATGACGCTCTAGTTGAACTGGGTCGCCTGAGTAAACTAGGAAGTTAACTAGGTCACCAACCGCTTTGTCATATTCGCCAGAGCTTAGCTCACCAGTACCGTCTGTTTCAGTACCTACAACGACCTGAACTTCCTCACCGTCAACCACTTTCGTGCCGTAGACTGGAGTAGGAATGCCTTGAAGCTCTTCAAGTACATGTGGCATACCAACGCTTGGGAATACAATGTTGTTCACACCGAATGGACGTGATGGGTCAACATAGAAAGAGCGTAGGTAAGTGTACAGCCAATCTGCACCACGAACTCGAGCAACAAGAGTTAGATCCGGTGGCGGAGCACCAAACCAATCACCAGCTTGCTTTGCAGGCATTGCGTTCACCATAAGGTCACCAATTTTCGCTTCAGGGTCGAAAATCAGGTTTTCCTTCATTAGGTCAACAGGAATATCCAAGTCTGTTGCCACTCGCTCGTAACGCTGGTATTGCGTTGAGTGACAAGCAAAACAGTAGTTCATGAATAGCTTCGCGCCGTTTTGTAGCGAAGCTTTATCCGATAGGTCCACGTTCGCCTTGTCTAGCGGTACGTTGGCACCCGCTGCCATCGCGAGAGATGGCAACATAGCAAATAGAATTACAATCCACTTCTTCATTTGAATGTCACCCTCTCTGGTAATGGTTTGGTCGCTTCATTTTTGCTGTAGAAGAACAGCAGGACAAAGAACATGAAGTAACACAAGCTAAAGATCTGAGACAAAAGCGTGTACAGCGGCGTTGCCGGTAGTGCACCCAAAATACCCAGAGCGATAAAGGCGATAGTGAACTGAACAATATTCAATAGGTGAATTTTGCTGCGGTAACGGTAAGAACGAACTTTACAACGATCCAACCAAGGTAGAACAAACAGTACTGCAATTGACGCACCCATTAGGATTACACCCAATAGCTTGTCTGGAACCGCACGTAAGATTGCGTAGAATGGTGTGAAGTACCAAACAGGAGCGATATGCTCAGGTGTCTTCAGTGGGTTTGCAGCTTCAAAGTTAGGTGGCTCAAGGAAGTATCCACCCATTTCTGGGTTGAAGAACAGCACATAACAGAAGAAGAACAAGAAACCAGCCACACCAACTAGGTCCTTAACCGTACCGTATGGATGGAAAGGAATCGAATCGATGATGTCGTATTTCTTCGTGTAGTAATCGTGGAACTTGAACTGTGTTTCGTAATCGTCGCCCATTGAGCCTTTTGGTAGCTTAGTCTCGATACCATCCGGGTTGTTAGAGCCAACTTCGTGTAGTGCCAATACGTGCAGAACAACAAGAAGAAGTAGAACGATAGGTAGCGCAATAACGTGTAGTGCGAAGAAACGGTTTAGCGTTGCACCTGAGATGATGTAGTCACCACGGATCCAAAGCGTTAAGTCATCGCCAATAACAGGAATCGCACCAAATAGAGAAATGATTACCTGAGCACCCCAGTATGACATCTGACCCCATGGTAATAGGTAACCCATGAAAGCTTCAGCCATTAGAACCAAGAAGATCAACATACCGAAGATCCAAAGTAGCTCACGAGGCTTTTGGTATGAACCGTAAATCAGACCACGGAACATGTGCAGGTAAACAACAACGAAAAACGCTGACGCGCCAGTTGAGTGCATGTAACGCAACAACCAGCCGTAATCAACGTCACGCATGATGTATTCGATAGAAGCAAACGCACCATCACCAGAAGGAACGTAGTTCATTGTTAACCAAATACCGGTTAGGATTTGGTTAACCAGTACCAACATTGCCAGAGAACCGAAAAGGTACCAAAAGTTGAAGTTCTTAGGCATTGGGTATTCAGACAAATGCTTTTTATAAGCATTCATCGCGGGAATTCGTTTTTCAACCCAGTCTAGTAGTGCTTGCATTATGCGTCTCCCTCATCAACACCGATCATGAGCTTCGTATCACTCAAGTACATGTGCTTAGGAACCACAAGGTTCAGAGGTGCAGGAACACCTTGGAACACTCGACCAGCCATATCGAATTTAGAACCGTGACATGGACAGAAGAAGCCAGACTTAACGCCTTGAACTTGCTCAGAGAACGTGTCAGGTAGATAGGTCGGTGAACAACCTAAGTGAGTACAGAAGCCAACTGCCACGAAATACTCAGGCTTGATCGAACGATGCGCGTTCTGAGCATAAACTGGCTGTTGTTCCATTTCTGATTGTGGGTCACGAAGCTGTCCGTCGATGTTCTTTAGGTTATCCACCACTTCTTGAGTGCGACGTACAACCCATACAGGCTTACCTTGCCACTCAACACGAACCATCTGACCAGCTTCGATTTTACTGATATCCACTTCCACCGGTGCACCCGCAGCTTTTGCTTTGGCGCTCGGATTCCATGATTTGATAAAAGGCACGGCGACGGCAGCTGCCCCTAATCCACCAACAACTGCCGTTGTAGCGGTTAGAAAACGCCTGCGACCGTTATTTAAAGGCGCGTTGCTCATCCAAACATTCTCCCATTTGCTCCCTTTGGATCGTTATTATTCCGCTTATAAGAGCATGGCTAACAAATAATGAATTTAGTTCTATTTATTGGGGGGAAATGATAAAGAAAACCCTACTTTTTGACAAGATAAAGCTACCTTTTTGTAACAATTGTGAGGCAAATCGCTCACGCCGTCACAAAAGCGGCAAAATTATAAAAAATAGATGTGATTTGTAACAAGAAAGCGAAACGAAGAATGGCTAAGAATGGGATAAAAAGCCTTGTATTCCGGCTGTTTTCAGTCGATTACATAGAAAGATATGTCAAGAACGTGAAGGGACTCCCCACTTTTGTTATCTCCGTCTTGTAGCACGAATAAATCTAGAAAAAGTGCAGATAAAACATTCAAATGTTGCGAGGATATTAAGTGGCGATGTGAAGTTCGATATGAAATGAAAAAACGCTTTTCCACGCGTTAGAAAAACAAAAAGCTCGGCATATAGCCGAGCTTTGGTACACAGTATCCAGAGAAACTCTGGAACAGCATAATTTCCGATAAAAGGAAATTAACGCTTAGAGAACTGTGGACGACGACGTGCTTTACGTAGACCAACTTTCTTACGTTCAACGCAACGAGCGTCACGAGTAACGTAACCAGCTGCACGTAGAGTAGGACGTAGAGACTCATCGTACTCCATAAGAGCGCGAGTGATACCGTGACGGATAGCACCAGCTTGACCAGAAATACCGCCACCTTTAACAGTAACGTATAGGTCTAGCTTCTCAGTTAGTTCAACTAGCTCAAGAGGTTGTTTAACAACCATGCGAGAAGTTGGACGACCGAAGTACTCATCAAGGCTACGCTTGTTGATTACGATGTTGCCGCTGCCTGGTTTGATGAAAACACGCGCAGCTGAGCTTTTGCGACGGCCAGTGCCGTAGTATTGATTCTCTGCCATTTTCGAAATCCCCAATTAGATGTCTAGTACTTGTGGTTGTTGAGCAACATGGTTGTGCTCAGCGCCCGCGTAAACTTTAAGCTTACGGTACATAGCACGGCCTAGAGGACCACGTGGAAGCATGCCTTTAACTGCAAGCTCAAGAGCCATCTCAGGTTTACGATCGATCAACTTTTCAAAAGTGATAGATTTTAGACCACCTGGGAATTCAGAGTGACGGTAGTACACTTTGTTCTTAGCTTTGTTACCAGTTACAGCAACTTTCTCAGCGTTGATAACGATGATGTAATCACCAGTGTCAACGTGAGGAGTGTATTCAGCTTTGTGTTTGCCACGTAGGCGAGATGCAATTTCACTTGCTAGACGGCCAAGAGTTTTACCCTCTGCGTCTACAACGTACCAGTCGCGTTTTACAGTTTCTGGTTTAGCAACGAAAGTTTTCATGCTAATAATAACCCGTTAATTAAAATTTAAACTTTAAAGGAACACCCAATAGTGCTCCCACACTGTCTAAGAGCCCAGTCATCACCCCTTCGAGTCGTTGGTACTCTCGACCTTCTATGTCGAAATAACTTCGATAATCAGGTCTGCAGTAACGGTGGGTCGCAGGATTATAGAGAAGAGCGAAGAAAAAATCACCTTTTTTTGCGTTAAATCACGAATTTTTTCTTCACTTTTTTAAGATGAGTTGTCGATTTTTACGCCAGATGCTCTCTAGCGAGGTATTCATGGCTTTGCATCTCAGTCAATCGAGACAAACAACGTTTAAATTCGAACTCTAACTGCCCTTGCGTATACAGAGACTCCATCGAGACTTCTGCAGAAATAATCAGTTTCACGTTACGTTCGTAAAATTCATCGACTAAAGCGATAAAACGTCTTGCTGCATCATCAATCTTACGATCCATCTGCTTCACCTCTGCCAATAATACCGTATGGTAAATACGCGACAGTTCAATATAGTCATTCTGACTGCGTGGTGTCTGGCAAAGTTGCTCAAAAGACGCATGTAGCACGCCATCACTTGCTTCAATTACTTTAACTTCACGATGATTTACTTCAATGCTGTGTGCTGCGACCTTTCTTTCGCCAATCAACTGGTGGTAGTACTTATTGAGATTGACGGACGCTTGTTCATCTAGCGGATAATGGTAGATTTCAGCTTGTTGCAGCGTTCTTAGACGGTAATCCACTCCACTGTCGACATTAAGCACGTCACAGCGCTGAATGATCATGTCTATCGCTGGTAAGAAGCGCGCCCGTTGTAAGCCATTACGGTACAAGTTTTCAGGTTCAATGTTGGATGTTGCAACCAAAATCATCTGGCGTTTAAACATCTCTTGCAGCAATGTCGCTAAAATCATCGCATCGGTAATGTCAGAAACAAAAAACTCATCGAAGCAGACCACATCCGCTTCTTTTTTGAATAAGTCAGCGACTTTTGACAGTGGATTTTCAACTTCCCCTAACCGCTTGAGTTCATCATGGACTCGATACATAAAGCGGTGAAAATGCACTCGCATCTTTCGTTCTGTAGGCAACGCGTCAAAAAACGCATCCATAAGATAAGTTTTACCACGCCCAACACCACCCCAAAAGTAGAGCCCTTTCGGCGGTTCTGGTAATTCTGGCTTTTTACCAAGTAATTTCTGCCAAGTGCTAAGCTGAGGAATAGGCGCAGACTGAAACTCTGCAATCGCATGGTAAAGATTGTCTAAAGCAACGACAGCGTTATATTGGGCTTCATCACGCTGGAATCCATGCTCTGCTATGTCTTGTTGGTATCGTTTTAATGGTGTCATGGTATAGAGTCGTATCAGAGGTACAGAAAAAATTGTCACCTCGGGGTCAGCGTTGAGCATAGAGAGAGGTAGATATCAGTCCCCGAAGACTTACCGCTATTTTTCTTTATCGGCTGTTCAAGCCATAGTAACATGGACAAGCACCGCGTGTAACTAAGTAGTAAAAGACTTGTTAAAACAACTATAAGGAGCAGTTATGCCTTGGATTTATGCCATTGTGGGTTTGCTGGTCGGTACAATCGTAGGCGTAGTCATTAGTAGACTAACCACCCCCGAATACAAAAAACAAAAGTCTGTGCAAAAAGAGCTGGAAGCAGCCAAATTTGAACTAGAGCAACAACGTCAAGAGCTCGTCGATCACTTTGCACAAACTGCAGAAATGCTGGACACCTTAGGTAAAGATTATACCAAGCTATACCAGCACATGGCGAAGACGTCTTCTGAACTTCTGCCAAACTTGCCTGAGCAAGACAATCCATTCGATAAGAAGACTGCAATGTCATCTGATAAAGTCGAAGAGGATCAATCAGACGTCAACGAACAACCAAAAGACTATGCCAACGGCGCTACTGGTCTTTTAAAAGATCAGGAAAAAGAAATCATCGACGCACCTGAAGCAGTCACAGCGAAAGCGTCTTAATCCTCTTATCCTGCCTAATTGGGTCAATACATTCACATTTCTTATCAATTTGTATTGACCCTTGTTGAACTTTTCTTAAGCAACTCATCTCTAACAACTTGTGTGCTGCCGCCACGTTTTGATTGTCCGAATTCGTCCCTATATTAATTACTATCAATAAGAGACAAAGCATTCGGATATTTCTTTTTTGGCAGACCCGTTTCAAGAGGAGTTATTGGATGAAAAAACCATTGCTTGCGTTAACCGTTCTATCTTTAAGCTTGGGTTCAATCATCACCCCAGTCACCGCAACAGCGGCGCTTCCACTCAGTGTGGATGGGGAGCAGTTACCTAGTCTTGCCCCAATGCTCGAAAAAGTAACCCCTGCGGTTGTGAGTATTGCGGTCGAAGGCAAACAAGTTCAAACCAGTCGTATTCCAGAGCAGTTTCAGTTCTTCTTTGGTCCTGATTTCCCGACAGAACAAACTCGTGAGCGTCCGTTCCGAGGTTTAGGTTCTGGTGTCATTATTGACGCTAAGAAAGGTCAAATCGTAACGAACTATCACGTTATCAAAGGCGCTGATGACATTCGTGTCCGTCTATATGATGGTAGAGAGTACGATGCAGAACTCGTCGGCGGAGACGAGATGTCAGACATTGCCTTGCTTAAGCTCGAAAAAGCAAAAGACCTGACACAAATTAAAGTCGCGGATTCAGACAAACTACGCGTAGGTGATTTTACCGTAGCCATTGGTAACCCGTTTGGTCTAGGTCAGACAGTGACATCCGGCATCGTTTCTGCACTGGGTCGAAGCGGCTTAAATGTCGAAAACTTTGAAAACTTCATTCAAACCGATGCAGCAATTAACAGTGGTAACTCCGGTGGCGCTTTGGTTAATCTCAATGGTGAACTGATCGGCATCAATACCGCCATTCTTGGTCCAAACGGAGGCAACGTCGGTATTGGCTTTGCGATTCCGTCCAACATGATGAAAAACCTAACTGATCAAATCTTGGAGTTTGGTGAAGTAAAACGCGGCATGCTTGGTGTTCAAGGTGGTGAAGTCACTTCTGAGTTGGCAGAAGCTCTGGGCTATGAATCAAGTAAAGGTGCCTTTGTTAGTCAAGTGGTTCCGGACAGTGCCGCTGACAAGGCTGGTCTAAAAGCTGGTGATGTCATCGTTTCGATTAATGGCAAAGCGATTGATACGTTCGCCGAGCTTCGCGCGAAAGTCGCAACCTTAGGGGCTGGTAAAAAAGTCACGCTTGGCGTTGTCCGAGACGGTAAGAAGAAGAGCTTTGATGTGACCTTGGGAGAATCAACCAATGTCAAAGCGAAGGCTGAGACTCTACATGAAGGGCTCAAAGGCGCTGAACTTAGCAATACGACACCAAGTGATTCTATCCAAGGTGTGAAGGTAACAAGCGTTGCTGAGAACTCGCCAGCAGCACAATATCAGTTGGCAGAAGGCGACATTATTATTGGTGTAAACCGTAAACGCGTGAAGAACTTAGCGGAGTTACGTGCGATTGTAGAGAAGCATCAAGGTGTACTGGCGATCAACGTTCAACGCGGCGATCGAACGGTTTACCTCGTTATCCGCTAATCGTGTTGAGTTAACAGCAATCACGTAGGCTGAAGTAAACGTGCGTTAACCACATCGATATTCGTGATAACGCTCGAACACTTTACCTCGTATGTCATGGTTTTATAAAAGGGTAAGACGATTACGTCTTGCCCTTTTGTTATTTTTCAATGTAATGCTATCCTTCAGTTTTCTATGCCAATTGGGCGCTCAATCATGGAGAGGTTATGCTTAGCTTTTTGTTACGTTCTGTCTTTTTAGGCTTAGCAACTGCCATCATCGTATTACTCGCCGTTCCATCTTTGCGCAGCAATGTTATTCCTACAGCACTCAGCGATCCGCAGCCGAGCAATATCGCCTCGCTCGAAGTCTCTTTTAACCAAGCGGTAAGAAAGGCAGCGCCAGCGGTTGTGAATATCTATAGTCGCAAGTATGTTGAAAACGACCGAAGCAAGCTTTCAACTCAGGGCTTGGGATCTGGTGTGATTGTTAGCGAGAAAGGCTACATCATTACTAACTACCATGTCGTCGCTCAAGCAGACCAAATAGTAGTCGCACTGCAAGATGGTCGTGTTGCTGCAGCTCAGTTGGTCGGTACGGATAAGCGTACAGATATCGCGATTTTACGCGTTGAAGGCTCTAATTTACCTGTCATCCCACTGAATCCTGATTACAAGCCTCAGGTTGGTGACGTGGTACTGGCTATCGGAAACCCATACAACTTAGGTCAAACCACGACGTTTGGCATCATCTCAGCAACAGGACGCTCATCGATCAGCGATGGTCGTCAAGCCTTCATTCAAACCGATGCGGCAATCAACGAAGGTAACTCTGGCGGCGCTTTGGTCAACACTCAAGGTGAACTGGTAGGCATTAATACGGCTTCATTCCAACAGGCTACAGACCTTGAGACCTACGGCATCTCTTTTGCGATTCCGGCTCCTCTGGCGAATAAGATCATGCAAAAGATCATTGCTGATGGTCGCGTGATCCGTGGCTACATTGGTATTGACGGACAGGATATCAATGCGGTTACTGCCCGCTTACTAGGTAACCAGCACATTGGCGGTATTGTCGTCCTAGGCATTGATCCAAATGGACCTGCAAGTGCGGCTGGCTTT
The DNA here is from genome assembly GCF_040104475.1 of Vibrio sp. SSH13-20. Lineage (NCBI taxonomy): Bacteria > Pseudomonadati > Pseudomonadota > Gammaproteobacteria > Vibrionales > Vibrionaceae > Vibrio > Vibrio sp. SSH13-20. The sequence goes on along the minus strand of NZ_JBECOU010000005.1, from coordinate 366,453 downwards.
GAAAAGCAGGACATCATTATCAGCATTAACGGAACCAAGGTGCAAGGTCGTCAAAGTGTGATGGATATTGTTACTGACTTGCGTCCAGGCACCAGCGTTGATGTTGGTATTATCCGCAAGGGTAAAGAAATGAATTTGAAAGTAACCATCGCCGAAGACAAACAAGAAGCATAAAAAAATCCCAGCCATTGGCTGGGATTTTTGTTTGTGCGTTATTCGCTATCGCTCGGCTCTTCTGAAACCTCTGAGCTTCCACCCATTTCAATTTCAATTCGAGTTACGCGCTGCAAACCTCGCGGTAGCAAGCTGCCTCGACGTCCGCGTTCACCACGGAAGTTCTCAAGATCAGCAGGTTTCAAACCTAACTTTCGCTTACCCGCATAAAGTGTAAGAGACGCACCTTGTGGCAGAGCCATCAAGTGAGAAAGCACCTCTTCACGTTCTTTCGCCTTCGCTGCTGGGATGTTGATGATCTTGTTACCCTTACCTTTCGCTAATTGCGGTAGGTCTTTGATTGGGAACAACAGCATACGACCTTGATTCGTAATGGCTAGAATTTCATCTGAATCCAAGTCTGCAATCGTCTTTGGTGTCATCACCTCAGAGTTTGCAGGTAGAGTCACCAATGCTTTACCGCTGCGGTTCTTAGATAGCAAATCTGAGCCTTTACATACAAAGCCGTAACCAGCATCAGAACCCACCAGCCAAAGCTGATCTTCTTCACCCATGATCACTTGGCGAATATTGCTGCCTGCGGTGATATTCAAACGACCTGTAATTGGCTCGCCTTGACTTCTTGCAGACGGTAATGAATGCGACTCAAGTGAGTAGCTTCGACCATCACTGCCAAAGAACACCGCTTGCTGGTTACTCTTACCACGCGCATGTGCTAAGTATTGGTCACCAGACTTGTAGCTCAAGCCTTCAGCATCCACATCGTGACCTTTCGCGTGACGAATCCAACCTTTCTCAGAAAGCACAACCGTGATTGGCTCACTTGGTACTAGGTCACGCTCAGTCAGTGCTTTTGCTTCTGCACGTTCAACCATTGGAGAACGGCGGTCATCACCATATTTCTCTGCGTCTGCTTTGATTTCTTTCTTCAGTAGTGTGTTCAGACGACGCTCAGAGCCTAGTAGCTGTTCTAGCTTCTCACGTTCTTTCTCTAGCTCGTCTTGCTCACCACGGATCTTCATCTCTTCTAGTTTTGCTAGATGACGAAGTTTGGTATCTAGAATTGCATCCGCTTGGATATCGGTAATGCCAAAGCGTTCCATCAGCACTGCTTTTGGATCGTCTTCAGTACGAATGATCTCAATCACTTCATCTAGGTTTAGGTAAGCAACCAACAAACCTTCCAAGATGTGTAGACGAGCCATTACTTTGTCTAGGCGATGTTGTAGACGGCGACGTACAGTAGTACGACGGAACTCGATCCACTCAGACAGAATTTGTACCAGACCTTTAACTTGAGGACGGTTATCCAAACCAATCATGTTCAAGTTAACGCGGTAGCTGCGCTCAAGATCCGTTGAAGCAAATAAGTGGTTCATCAACAGATCGCAATCAACGCGGTTTGACTTCGGAACCACAACGATACGCGTCGGGTTCTCGTGATCCGATTCATCACGAAGATCGTCAACCATTGGCAGCTTCTTAGCACGCATTTGGTTAGCGATTTGCTCAAGTAATTTTGCACCTGATACTTGGTGTGGCAGAGAAGTGATCACGATATCTGAACCTTCTTTGTGCCATACCGCGCGCATCTTGATGCTGCCACGACCGTTGCGGTAAATCTTCTCAATATCTGCTTGTGGCGAGATAATTTCCGCTTCTGTTGGGTAATCCGGACCTTTAACGAACTGCATCACATCAGGCAGTTCCGCCTTCGGGTTGTCGATCAAATGAATGGTCGCATCCGCCACTTCACGAACGTTGTGAGGTGGAATATCCGTCGCCATACCTACTGCGATACCGGTTACACCGTTTAGCAGGATATGAGGCAGACGTGCAGGCAACATTTGTGGCTCTTTCATCGTGCCATCAAAGTTAGGTTGCCATTCAACTGTACCCTGACCTAATTCGCCTAACAGTACTTCGGCAAACTTAGACAGTTTTGCTTCGGTATAACGCATTGCTGCGAATGATTTCGGGTCATCTGGCGCACCCCAGTTACCTTGACCGTCAACCAATGGGTAACGGTAAGAGAATGGCTGCGCCATCAATACCATCGCTTCGTAACATGCAGAGTCACCGTGCGGGTGGTATTTACCCAACACGTCACCAACGGTACGTGCGGATTTTTTGTATTTTGCTGATGCCGAAAGACCAAGCTCCGACATTGCGTAAATGATGCGTCGTTGAACCGGTTTCAGACCATCGCCAATGTATGGCAATGCGCGGTCCATGATCACGTACATCGAGTAGTTCAGATAAGCGTCTTCGGTGAACTTGCGCATTGGCAACTGTTCAACACCATCGTAAGTAATTTCTGTAGACATCCGTTAAACCTCTGCCATATCGCCGTTGTTTTGCAGCCAAGAACGACGATCATCTGCTCGTTTCTTACCAAGCAGCATGTCCATCATTTCCATGGTCGCCGCCGAGTCATCGATGGTTAGCTGAACCAAGCGACGCGTGTTTGGATCCATGGTCGTTTCGCGCAACTGAAGTGGGTTCATCTCACCCAGACCTTTGAATCGTTGCACGTTGATTTTGGCTTTCTTCTTAGACAAGCGCTCTAATACACCATCTTTTTCGTCATCGTCTAAGGCATAGAATACTTCTTTGCCACAGTCGATACGGTATAGAGGCGGCATCGCGACGTAGATATGACCAGCTTCAACCAGCGCACGGAAGTGACGAGTGAACAGCGCACATAACAGCGTTGCGATGTGCAAACCGTCCGAGTCCGCATCGGCAAGGATACAGATTTTACCGTAACGAAGGCTGTCTAGGTTGTCGCTGTCTGGGTCAATGCCCAGAGCAACTGAGATATCATGCACTTCTTGAGATGCAAGCACTTGGTCTGCAGAGACTTCCCACGTGTTTAGGATCTTACCGCGCAATGGCATTACCGCTTGGAACTCACGATCACGCGCTTGTTTAGCAGAACCGCCCGCCGAGTCACCCTCCACGAAGAAGATTTCGGTGCGGTTGAGATCTTGCACAGAACAGTCTGTCAGTTTGCCTGGTAGAGCAGGACCTGATGCAACCTTCTTACGCACAACCTTTTTACTAGCACGCATACGGCGGTGGGCATTCGCTATACACACTTCCGCTAACTGCTCAGCCAGTTGTGGCTTTTCGTTCAACCATAGGCTGAATGCATCTTTTACTACACCAGAGACAAAGGCAGCCGTTTGACGAGAAGACAAACGCTCTTTGGTTTGACCGGCAAATTGCGGGTCTTGGATCTTGACTGACAGGACGTAAGAACAGCGGTCGAAAACGTCATCACCAGTTAGCTTCACACCACGAGGTAACAAATTGCGGAATTCACAGAACTCACGCATCGCATCAAGCAAACCTTGGCGTAGACCGTTAACGTGTGTACCACCTTGAGCGGTAGGGATAAGGTTCACGTAACTTTCCGTGATCATCTCGCCGCCTTCCGGCTGCCAGATTACCGCCCAGTTTGCCGCTTCAGTTTCTGCTGAGAACTCACCAGTAAATGGTTCTTCAGGTAGAACTGGATAACCTTTCACACCTTCCGCTAGATAGTCTTTAAGACCATCTTCGTAGTGCCATTTGTAGTCTTTGTTGTTTACTTTATCGGTAAACGTAATCTCTAGGCCCGGGCAAAGTACTGCTTTCGCACGTAGGTTGTTCACCAGACGCGTAACAGAGAAGTTTGCGGAATCAAAGTACTTTGCATCTGGCCAGAAATGCACGCTGGTACCACGGTTACGACGACCGCATGTACCTGTGACAGTGAGGTCAGAAACCTTGTCACCATGCTCGAAAGCAATCTCATAAATTTGACCGTCACGACGAACCGTCACTTCAACACGCTTTGATAGCGCGTTTACTACAGAGATACCTACACCATGCAAACCACCAGAGAATTGATAGTTCTTGTTGGAGAATTTACCACCCGCATGAAGCTTACATAGGATCAGCTCAACGCCTGATACCTTTTCTTCTGGGTGTATATCAACAGGCATGCCTCGACCATCATCGATCACTTCTAGTGATTGGTCAGCATGTAGGATGACTTGTACTTTTGAGGCATGTCCGGCAAGCGCTTCATCGACACTGTTATCGATAACTTCTTGGCCCAAGTGGTTTGGGCGCGCTGTATCCGTATACATCCCTGGTCGGCGACGTACTGGCTCTAAGCCATTCAGTACTTCAATGGCACCAGCATTATATTGTTCAGTCATAATACGGAATTGTTCTCAAAGTTTACTTGTAACCCGAGCCTCGCATTCACGCGAGCTGTACTCGAGAAACGAAAAAGCTACCCCGTCTGCACATTTATCTAAAGATAAAGAAGATGCATAACAAAGTAGTCAGGGCTTAAATACCCTTAAGATCTTTTTGGCAAAACATAGTCGGAAAGCATATCGACTATGTCAAGAAACAGTTGGATATATCAATAAAAACTATGAGCCTATTCCAATCCGTCTCTTTAGTATTACAGTTTTAAGAATTCAATGATTTGAGCAGGATAACGCTCAAAGCCTACAAAACTGTGATCACCGCCCTCTTCTACCGTTTGCGTCGCTTGTGCGAACTTTTCTACGGCTTGGCGATAGTCCAAAACCTCATCTTCGGTTTGTTGTAAAAGCCAAAAGGATTGAGGCGACGCGATGCTTTGTACATCAAGAGCTTTTAGCTCGTCAATATGACAAGCTTCAAGTGTATAGGTTTCATGCGTGTAGGGGTTAGTTTGCTCCCCTAAATAGCCCACCAGCAACTCATACGGCTTCACCGCGGGGTTAACAACCACTGCTCTAAAACCAAACTTATCATTGAGCCAAGTAGACATGTATCCACCCAATGAGCTACCCACCAAGCCGATGTTGTAGTCACCTTTGTATTGCTCAATGATATCGAGCAAGCATTGTGCAGCAAGTTGAGGGAAGCATGGTAACTGAGGCACGATGACTTTTATATCTGGACGCTGCTGCTCACAATACTCTTTCATTAAGTTCGCTTTCATCGAAAGCGGTGAGCTGTTAAAACCGTGAATATAAAGCAGCAAAGAAGGTTGGCTCATGGTTGCCTCATGTAAAAAAGTAAGCCCGAACATAAAGTTCGGGCATGGTAATGATTAGTATCCGCTTGAGGTAAAGTCTGGCTGGAATTGACCATCTGGTAAACGGTTAACTTGTGTCGAGATGTCACCGTTACTATGTAGTTCTAATTCCCGCCAGCCTGGAGACTGTGTATCTAATGCAAAGTCATCAGAGTTCGGCTTGAACTGTACACACGTTGAAGGCGTTGCCATCACACGAATACCTTTGTGAATAATGTTCATATCCTGATGAACATGACCACAGAGAATACCCTTCACATTGTCAAATCGGTCTACGACCTGCCAAAACGCCTCTGCGTCTTTCAGCGTGTGCTGATCTAGCCAAGCACTGCCCACCAAAAGTGGATGATGATGCAAAAGCACCAACGTATGTCGCTGCGGATTTTCTGCGAGCTTTTCTTCAAGCAAAGTCAGTTGTTGATCGCTTAATCGCCCATGAGGAACGCCAACCACTTGCGAATCCAGCAGAATTACCTGCCAATGGTCACCCAGCTTTAGGTGTTCAACAGCTTGAATTTGAGGGGATGGTAGCACACTACCCATGTTTGGCTTGTAGTCGTGGTTGCCCGGAAGCCAAAAACAATCTTTTTTCAGCGGCGAGATACCCTCAGCAAAACGCTGATATGACTCTGCACTATGATCTTGTGAAATGTCGCCTGTAGCCAAGATGTATTCAAATGGCACTTGACGATGAAGAATCTCTTTTACCACGGCTGCAAAGCTGTCGGCGGTTCTTACGCTCAGCAAACTGCCCTCATCTGCCTCAAACAGATGAGTATCCGTGATTTGTAATAGCTTTATGCTGTCACTAGATGGTTGCAAAATGAAAACCTGATTCGTCCACTATATAGTTTTTTGTTATTTTTCCTTAGTGACGTGACAATCAATTGAAGGCAAGCGGCGTTCTACTAATGCCACTTCGTAAACAGAATGTCAGCCATTCACCAAGAAACGTATTAAGCTGATGCTTTTCATCTTTCTGCATCAACTGGTCGTTGGGATAATCATATTTAGCTTTAATGCGAGAAAACTCTCCGCTTGAGCATACTTCAGCTACTCTCGCATCGTGATAAAGCCTGACAGACATCGTCGGTAAAGGAAACACTGGTGTTTCATCACTCTGACATATCTCAACAACTGTGGTGTATTTTGTGATTTCATTCACGGTCAGTTGATAAACCATATTCGCCGCCTGATAACAGCGTACGTCACCAACTTCGGCAGAGGCAGGCAGCAAAGCATTCAACTTCGCATAGTTGGTCTCATAAGTTCTCATAAGACCTGCTAAGTCGACATGGTATCTTTGCTTTTCAGCTACTTGCGCCATTACTTACTCTCCACCATAGGGGATTTACCCCATTGTGATGTCAATTCTTGATGATTTAACTGCAACCATTGAAGCGCAATGATTGAAGCACCATTTTCAAATTTGCCATCTTTCACCCACTGATACGCAGTTTCACGGCTCATTACATGGACTCGAATATCTTCATTCTCATAGTCTAAACCATGAATGCCATGCGCTTTAGATGCATCGACTTCACCAATGAACACATCAAGCTTCTCTGAGCAGCCGCCCGAAGAGGGATAATAAGAGGTAACCGAAGCAACACGTCCTACTTGAATGCCCGCTTCCTCTTCTGCTTCTCGACGAATCACAGCTTCTGCTGATTCATCTCGATCAATCATGCCAGCAACAATTTCGAACTGCCATGGGTGCGAATGCTCTAATGCTCCAACGCGGATCTGCTCGATGATCACGACTTGGTCAGTCACGGGGTCATACGGGAGCATGGCTGCAGCATGACCACGTTCGAACATTTCTCGTTCGACAATCCCACTCCAGCCACCGGCGAATAATCTATGCTTAAAACGGTATTTCACCATTTTAAAGAAGCCTTTAAATACGGTTTCTTTTGAGATTATTTCCACATCTTGGGGAGTAAAATCATTCTGTTGCTTGTCACACTGTTGCATTCAACACCTCTCTGAGTGAATCTTGTAGTTTACTCATTGTTATTCGCTTGCTCAAAGGACTTGGCTCAACTTTTTGTACAATAGTTATAAATTATTTTAAGCAATTCTCATTTATTTATTGCACAACTGGATAATTACGTGTAAAAAAGTGCAAAGTTTCGAGTAAATATCGTCCAAATTGAGTTAAACTACTGAGAATTAACCAATCTATAGACCGCGGGAATAGAAAATGAAAAAACTGCTTCCACTATTTATCAGTGCAGCGCTAGGCAGTATGAGTACATCTGCATGGGCAGACTCTCTTGCTGAAATCTATGACTTAGCAAAACAAAATGATCCTCAATTGCTCAGTGTAGCAGCGCAGCGTGATCAAGCTTTTGAAGCAATCAACTCTAGCCGCAGTGCCCTACTACCACAGATCAACTTGACAGCAGGCTACGACATCACTCGTGGTGATACTGACTACGACAACAATACCCCTACGTTACAAGATCGTAATAACGACCAAAACGTACTGTCAGCAGGTGTTGGTTTTACACAAGAGCTATACAACCGTGCATCTTGGATCACGCTTGATACCGCAGAGAAAACAGCTCGTCGTGCCGACGCAAACTATGCCGCAACACAACAAGGCTTGATCCTTCGTGTTTCTCAAGCGTACTTTGAAGTGCTACGCGCACAAGACAACCTAGTGTTCGTTCGTGCAGAAAAAGCAGCGGTAGGTCGCCAACTAGAGCAAACTAAACAACGTTTTGAAGTTGGTTTGTCAGCAATCACTGACGTACACGATGCGCAAGCACAATACGATGCAGTACTTGCAGACGAAGTATTGGCGGAAAACTCGCTAATCAACAGCTACGAATCGCTACGTGAGATTACAGGTCAAGAGCACAAGAACCTAAACGTTCTAGACACAGCTCGCTTCTCTGCAAGCCGCTCTTCTGAAGCTGCAGAAACTCTAATCGAAGAAGCGAAAACAACTAACCTGAGCCTACTATCTGCACGTATCGGGCAAGACATCGCACGCGATAACATCTCACTAGCAAGTTCTGGTCACCTACCAACACTTTCGCTAGACGGTGGTTACAACTACTCTGATACTGCAGAAAGTACAGCAGACAATACAACTGATGGCTTCAAAGTTGGTGTTAACTTAGCAGTTCCTCTATACACTGGTGGTCGTACAACGTCTGAAGTGAAACAAGCAGAATACGGCTATGTATCAGCAAGCGAAGAGCTGGAGAAAGAATACCGTAGTGTTGTGAAAGAAGTGCGTGCACAAAACAACAACATCAACGCTTCTATCGGCGCACTAAAAGCGTACGAACAATCTGTAGTGTCAGCGCAATCTGCACTAGAAGCGACAGAAGCCGGTTTCGATGTAGGTACTCGTACTATCGTTGACGTATTAGACGCAACTCGCCGTCTATACGATGCAAACAAGAACTTGTCAGACGCACGTTACAACTACATTCTTGCTGGTCTTCAGCTACGCCAAGCGGTAGGTACACTGAGCGAGCAAGATATCCTAGATGTTGATGCAGGCCTTAAGCCAGCAAAATAAATGTCTCATGTATACCCAAGTAACCTCTAGACGCTTAGTTCAGCGAGAATGACTTGGGTATAATGCATAAAACGCCAGTTGAGCTTTCAACTGGCGTTTTTTATTGCGAGCTATTTTGCTAAGCATTACATTCCAAAAAACAATTACGATCAAAAAAGGTCGCCCATAGAGCGACCTTTTCTTTAAGAATCGAAAGCAAGGAAGGCTTAGCCTTTACCGCCTTTGATGGCATTGATGATTTCGCTAGTTGAGCAACCATCTTCAAAGTTCAGCACGCGAACCTCACCGCCTGCGGCAATCACTTCTTTACCACCAGCGATCTCTTCAGGCTTGTAATCACCACCTTTCACTAACAAGCTTGGTAGTACTTCTGAAATAAGGCGTTGAGGCGTGTCTTCGCTAAAAGGCACAACCCAATCGACAGCACCTAAACCAGCTAACACAGCCATACGACGATCGGTTGGGTTTACTGGACGACCAGGACCTTTTAGACGTTTTACCGAATCATCCGTGTTTACCGCAACAATCAAGCGATCACCAAGTTCTGCAGCGTGGTTTAAGTAAGACACGTGACCAGCGTGTAAGATATCGAAACAACCATTAGTCATCACAACCTTCTCACCTTTCGCTCGTGCTTTCTTCACGGCTTCAATCAGAGCTTGCTCTGAAATCACACCGTAATCTGTATCTTGGCTACCGTGAATGGCTTCTGCCAGCTCAATTTCAGAAAGCGTTGAGGTACCCAATTTACCAACCACAACACCTGCCGCTGCATTGGCTAGAGCACAAGCTTCTTCAAATGATTTGCCTGCGGCAACAGAAGCCGCCAATACAGAGATCACCGTATCGCCCGCACCAGTTACGTCATAGACTTCTTTTGCTTGAGTCGGTAGATGGAATGGTTCCTGACCACGGCGGATCAGCGTCATACCATTTTCACTGCGCGTTACCAATAGAGCTTCAAACTCGAACTCTTCTACTAGTGCTAGCGCTTTTTCTACCAGCTCTTGCTCTGACTTCACCTTACCAACAACATCTTCAAACTCTTTCATGTTTGGTGTCAGTAGCGTTGCACCACGGTAGCGTTCGAAGTCTGCGCCTTTCGGATCGATGAAGACTGGGATATTCGCAGCTCGTGCTTTCTGGATGTAAGCCTGTACATGCTCTAACGAACCTTTCGCGTAATCAGACATGATCACAGCTTTCACGCTTGGCAAAGCAGTTTCCATACGAGATAACACAGGTCCAGCATCGGTGTTTTCGAACTTGTCTTCAAAATCCAGACGAATCAATTGCTGACCACGGCTCATCACACGTAGCTTAGTGATGGTTGGATAATCAGGCAGCGCGACGAAATCGCATTTTACTTTTAGCGAGTTCAGCGTTTCAGTCAGAACTTTCGCTGGCTCATCCATCCCCGTTAGACCAACAATGTGAGCGTGACCGCCAAGTGAAGCAATATTCATTGCCACGTTCGCAGCACCACCCGGACGCTCTTCATTATTTTCTACTTTCACAACAGGTACTGGCGCTTCAGGAGAGATACGTCCAGTCGGGCCATACCAGTAACGATCTAGCATGACATCGCCGATGATAAGCACACCAGCGCTGTTGTAATCAGGTAGAATTGGTTTCATTATTGGTCTCCAAAAATTAAATCGTGGTGAGTTTAACACAGCCTTTTTCTAGGCTGAACCTTGTGCACTACTTCTGCTTAGGCAAACCATTGATTCCATGCTTGCTTCACCCACTCTCGCTCCGCAATAAATTTCTCTTCTGCCACATCGGCATCTAAGTTAAGCAAGTTTCGACGATGAATTTCATCGCGCATTGATGTGTATGCGCGTGTCAGTTGCATCGCTTGATCTTCTTCCATGACACCTTGTGCGATTAGAGTTTCAAAAATACGTACATTATCGCACCAGCGAATGAGCTTAGGCTTACTGTGACTGTAGTTGAGCACAAGGTATTGAGCGAGAAATTCAATATCGGTAATGCCGCCGTTATCTTGCTTAAGCATAAAACGACCGGACTTTTTCCCGCCAAGATGGTCACGCATTTTCTCACGCATATCGACCACTTCTTTCTTTAACGTGTCTTGGTTACGCAGTTTACACAACACATCGTGGCGAGTGTTATGGAAGGCGATCGCCAAAGGCTCATCACCATAAATCATACGAGCACGCACAAGAGCTTGATGCTCCCACGTCCAGGCATCTTTATGTTGATAATCATCAAATGCATCTGTTGGACTGACTAATAAGCCTGAAGCACCAGATGGGCGTAAGCGAGTATCCACTTCATACAGAATGCCTGATGCTGTACGAGTTGAGAAAATATGGATGATGCGCTGCGCTAAACGAAGATAGAACTGGCGACCATCGATTTCTTTTTTACCATCGGTATAAACGTTAACTGGGCAATCGTGCATGAACACAATATCAAGGTCTGAGTTATAACCCAGTTCCCAGCCGCCGACTTTCCCGTAACCAATCACGGCGAAGCCTTTGCCTTCACGATCTTTCACATGCGTTGGCTCGCCATACTTTTCCGACACTTGCAGCCACGCTTGGTTCACTACCGCTTCAACGATCGCTTCCGCCAAATACGTTAAGTGGTCACTCACTTTCATGACGGGCAATACACCAGCAATGTCTGCCGCTGCAATACGTAAGATACAGATTTGCTTAAACTGGCGCAGCGCTTCCATCTGCTGCTCCATATCATCCTCTGGGATGCGGGCAAGGAAATCACGTAGCTCTGTTCGGTAGCTATCAAGTGGAATTGGGTTGTACAGATGCTGAGGGTCGATCAACTCATCAAGCAGAATCGGATAACGCGATAGCTGCTCTGAAATCATAGGACTGGCGGTACATAAACGAACCAGTTGTACCAAGGCTGCCGGATGTTCATCTAACAATTCAAGATACGTTGTACGAGTGCAGATGTTGTGCAGCAAGTGCAAAACACGTGGCAAACCGAATTGCGCATCTGGGTGGGCAAATACCGCATCAAAGACTTTAGGCATCAACTTAGTCAGCACTTCACGACCACGCGGTCCAAGTGTTTTCTTTGCCAAGTCCGCTTTGAACTGCATGATGTTTTTTGCTAACTCTTGTGAGTTTTCAGCTTTAATGTCCTCTTGTAGAACGTGTTCAAGCACATCTTGTTTGGTCGCCATGTCCCACAATTCGTGGAAATGACGAGCCACCGCTTCTGTTTCATCTTCTTCGTCATCACCGATTAAGCTTTCAAACACCTTGTGGACATCTGCCATGTGTTGTTGGGTTTGAGCAATGAGCGTATCCCAAGATTCAAAACGCATCGCCGTAGCAAGTTTCAATTGCTCATCTTCACAATCCGGCAAGGTTTGCGTTTGCTTGTCTGCCATGGCTTGCAACAGGTTTTCTAGCTGGCGCAGATATTTATAGGCAGCTTCAAGATTATCAACCTCTGATTGAGTCAACTGACCTAGCTCACCAATGGCATTCAAAGTTTCTAGTAAACCACGACCACGTAAAGAAGGTTCACGACCACCACGAATTAACTGGAACACTTGAGCGATAAACTCAATCTCGCGAATGCCTCCAGCACCCAGTTTAATGTTGTTACTCAAACCGCGACGGCGCACTTCACTGCTGATCATTGATTTCATGCGGCGCAGGGATTGAATCGCACTGAAGTCGATATAACGGCGGAAAACAAACGGACGCAGCATCTGACGCAACTCTTGATATTGCGGATACATTTCACTGCCCATCACACGCGCTTTGATCATCGCGTAACGTTCCCAATCTCTTCCTTGTTCTTGGTAGTAATCCTCTAGTGCCGCATAGCTCATTACCAACGGACCACTCTCACCAAACGGACGCAAACGCATATCTACACGGTAACAGAAGCCGTCAAAGGTTTGTTGGTCGAGCGCTTTAATGATGCGCTGCCCTAAACGGGTAAAGAATTGCGCATTAGCAATGCTGCGGCGCGCGCCTTGTGTCTCACCGTTTTCTGGATAAGTAAAAATGAGATCGATATCAGAAGAGAAGTTCAGCTCGCCACCACCAAGTTTACCCATGCCGATGATCAGCATAGGCTGCGCTTCACCTTCTGCATTGGTTGGCGTGCCCCATTCATTGCAACAAATCTTGTATTGCCATTGATAGGTTTCGAAGATCATGGCTTCAGCCAGTTGAGACAAATGACAAAGCGATTCTTCTAACGTCCAAGTATGGGTGAAGTCTTTCCACGCAATGTAAACCATTTCGCGGTTACGGAACTGACGCAGCACACGATGCCCAGCCATCTCATCTTGGCATCCAGCCAACAGCTCCGCTAGACGAACACGATACGCTTGTTGTCGACTGCTTTCTGCCAGCATGTTTGGCAAGTCTTGCGCGAGTTTCTCATCACGGTGAATCGCTTCGGTAATGAACTTACTTAGACCAGACACAAAACGAAACTGTTCGGCAATCTCGGTAGGCCATTGTTGAAAGTATCCCGCTTGCTCAGCATTTTGAACCGCGGAATCCGCGACAGAAATCAGTGACGAAGGCAGCTGCATTTTTCTTCCTTGTTTGAAAAGCACTGTGGTTTGAGAGGTATACACTCTTTTATACCAGAGTTGGCATAAATAAAAACGCCCACAAAAGGTTTGTGGGCGTTTTATCAAAGCTTACAGAAACTAGACTTCGAAAGATTTAATCTTCTTATCTAGCTCTTCTGCGTTGCTTTGCATCATCTCAGAGGTTTCCAATAGCTCAGTCACGACCACTACTGAAGCTTCAACAAGCTCACGAACGTTGGTTAAGTTTTGACTCATTTCCTCTGCAACGCTGCTTTGTTGACCTGACGCCGTTGCGATTTGGAAGTTCATGTCGTTAATCTGCGTTACCTGCCCAACAATGCCGTCCAACTCGCTACCAGCATTTGATACCAGCTCTACCCCTTCTGCTGCTTCAACAACACTTTTCTCCATCAACTCCACTGCTGAGGTGGCACTTGATTGAAGCTGAGTAATCATCTCTTGGATTTCAACGGTTGCTTGCTGAGTGCGTTGTGCAAGGTTACGAACTTCATCTGCAACGACAGCAAAGCCGCGACCAGCTTCACCAGCTCGCGCCGCTTCAATTGCCGCATTCAGTGCAAGCAAGTTAGTTTGCTCAGAAATACCTTGAATGGTGCCAACGACACTACCAATTGCGTCAACACGCTCTTCTACTTGGTTAACAGCACTTGCCGAAGACGCGATATCGGAAGACAGTTCACTCATCTTAGAGACCGTTTTCTGCAAGAACTGCTGACCAGTCACGGCTTGCGTTGATGCCTGCTCGGTCAATGAAGATGCCGTCTGTGCATGATCCGCAACCGTTTGAACTGTCGATGACATCTCACTCATTGCGGTAGCAAGTTGATCGATCTCGTTGAACTCTTCTTGTGCCGACTCTTTCGTTTCCGACATACTCAATGTCATCACTTCGGTCAACGTTGCAAGCTCATCAGATGCGTTGATCTGCATTTGGATGACATCATGCAACTGACGACGGGTTTTCTCTAGCTCACGCGCTACGTCACCGTATTCGTCTTTACAATCCATACCAAATGGCACAGAAAGGTTTTTGCTTGCCATTAACTTGATTGCATCGTTCAAGTATTGTGTTTGTCGTAGCATGACACGAGCTGCTGCAAGCAGTAACACCACAAACACCACAATCAACAATGCAGTTTGCCAAGCCACTTGTGTTAAGTAGGCTTCATAGTGCTGTTGGGCAACTTGTTCATTTTGCGTTGCTGCAAGTAATGAGTTATAGAAGGTACTTGCGTCCCACAATTGCTTTGCCACAATCAAGATGGTGCTGAATACCATCAACATGACCATTTTCGGAACGAGCTTGATGTCGGATATCACCCTTTCCCACGGCTTAAATGCCAGCTTTTCCATTGTCAGTTCTCCACCGAGTCTTATATAGTCTTTGTATTACTTATAGTTATGCGCGCGATTGGCTCTGGTTGCGCGATTTATTTCGAGCTTCGTATGAAAAACTATGATATCAAAGACAGCACCAAACCGATGGGGTTGCTATCACTAATATTGTCCTTTATGGCGCTATTTGTGATCTCAGGCCTGTTGTTTTTCCCACTTGATCACGAAACCCGTCAAGTTCTTATCGGTCTGGATTTTATAATCTGTAGTATTTTTCTACTGCAGCTCATCGTAGATTTGATCCGAGCCACAGATCGTTGGTCATTTCTCAAGCATCACTGGATTGATTTTGTGGCGAGCATCCCAATGATTGAGCCTTTACGCTTCGCTCGCTTATTTCACATCCTGCGTGTCATTCTGGTCTTACGCTCTTCAAAGTTCATTCTTTTCCAGCTCAAGCAAAACCGCCGTGAAACTACATTAGCGTCTATTCTGCTGTTAATGGTGGTTCTCATCACTCTTGGTTCTAGCGCCATGTTGTTTATTGAAGGGCAAAACCCTGAAGCCAATATTCAAACAGGAACAGACGCTTTGTGGTGGGCATTTGTCACTATTTCGACCGTTGGCTACGGCGACCACTATCCAGTCACGACAGGAGGCAAGCTACTTGCCGTACTGATCATCATTTGTGGTGTCGGCATCTTCGGTATGATTTCAGGTTTGATCACGTCGATCCTAACCGCACCGACCAGACAACAGGACAATCGTTCTAAGAATAAAGAGAAGCTCTTGGAGCAAGTATTAGAAAGGCAGGAGCAGATCTTAAATCGACTGCAGTCCATCGAAGATGAACTGCAAGAGCAAAAACAACAGACAAAAAAATAGGACCAGAGGGTCCTATTTTTTGCTCTTATTCTTGCCAGTATGGCTCGACTTCAACACTGATTGCACGAGTCTGATCCATGGCATGCAGGATGGAACGTTCTTGGCGGTGCAGCCAGCGCTCTAACTGCTCTTGTTCTTCCCCTTCTAACATGCCAATTAATGGCAGAAGGTGATTAAGCATAAGCAGGTCGTCGATACCATGCACTAGGTCTGCCCATGGTAAACGGAAGGTATTGCGCTCTTCTGCATCGTACAAGCTCGCAAAACCAATACCGGTGTACAAGTTACGTAAAAGACGATATCGCTGATCCACATACTCTTGAGCCGAGAGTTCTCGCTCTGCGGGGAAAGCTTCCATCAGCTCAGCCCAAGTGCGATCCAACTGCTTCACTGAGAAAGGTTGAATGTTGCTCGACATCTTTTCGCGCGCTTTATCATCCAAAAATGGCTGCCAACCACGCGTCAGAATCCAACGGCTCAAATCCAATAACAAACCGGTGTAACGTGCAGAGCTTAATAGCTCTAACACCGCTTCGCGGCTTGGCAACTCGCCCAGTTGTTGTGTCAACTCAGAAACAAGGAACTTACGCGCATCAAGTTTGCGCAGCACGTTGCCTTTATCATCTAGCAGCTCTTCTAAGTGAGCGTGTTCATCTAACCATTCAAGCTCTTCTTCTAGCCACTTCATTTCTTGGCGAAGAATTGCACTTGCTCGACGCGGCACCATGCTGCCAAAGATAGTAAATGTCTGGCGGATAAAGCGAATCGCATTAACGATTTCACGTAATGCTTCAACGCAATCACGCTCAGTGTAGATTTGCTCATGGTAATGCCAGTGCGATAGCGCATGCTCTAGCGAATTAATCAGGCAGTACTCGACTGTGTCGTTTTTCGTGCTGTCCACTAATGCTAGTGGTTTGACTTCATCACCAGCGTAACCACTGGCTAAGCGATAGCCTTTCGCAGCTTTACTCAGGTTACCAAGGCGCATACCACCTGCCTCACACAAACTGCGAGCAAGGGTAAACAAAGCGTCTGTCTGACCCGATTTCAGCTCTAATTCAACTTCACAGATAGGATCTTGCTTCTCTTCTCCATCCGTACCTTGAGCAATCACAGCTCCTTGGTCGAATGCAACTTCGATTTGGCTACCATCAGGCATCCCAATCAACCATTGTTCACGAGTAAAGTTGGTAGAAAAGAGCGGCGTCAGTTCCGCTTGTAGCGTAGCAACATCTTTGCCAGAAGGCCAGATATCAGAAGGATGAAGCGTGAGGTCCGGCTCATTACTGGTGTGCTCAGCATTGTATTCTGGTCTTTGATGAAGGCCTGCAACAACGCGTCCTGCTGTTTTTACAGTCTGGACAAAAACATCATCAAAACGGCGAATTCTTAAACCAATGTCGTGCTTTCTTAACCATTTATCAGCGGTATCAAAGTAGGTGTTACCCAAATCACGACTACTGTGCTGAAGTACTTTTGTTTCGGAAATTTTAGCTCTTAAAGTCTCTGAAAATTCAGGAGAAACAAAAAACTTCAGTTCTATCTCGGTTTCCATAGCTATACCTTTCAAAGCAGATAGAAACAGGATATTGCCTAATTTCTCACACGGCAAGAAAGAAATATCACCCGAATGATGATCTAAAACAGTTTTAATGAGCGATTTAATGCGTTAACATGCGCGCCTTTATAGCCATCGTTCAACATTTCGCCAAGAAATGGTGTATGTTTTTTTAAGGTTATAGTTATTAGGTTGAATGACCATGCCAGTAAATACAATTATGGGGTTATTTGCAAAGTCCCCAATTAAGCCTTTGCAGCGCCACGTTGTGTGTGTCAACGAATGTTGTTCACACCTGGTTAAGTTCTTTGAAGTATCTTCAAAGGGTGACTGGGAAAAAGCAGCTGAAATCCGTGCTCAAATTTCTCACCTAGAGAAAGAAGCGGACGTGCTAAAACGTGAAATCCGTCTAAAACTGCCTCGCGGTTTGTTTATGCCAGTCGATCGTACTGACATGCTTGAGCTTCTAACTCAACAAGACAAACTTGCTAACCTGGCAAAAGACATTGCTGGCCGTGTATATGGTCGTCAACTTGTCATTCCTGAGGCTCTCCAACCAAACTTCCTCGCATACGTTCAACGTTGTCTTGATGCGGCTGATCAGGCGCAAAAAGTAATTAACGAACTTGATGAACTTCTAGAGACCGGCTTCAAAGGCCGTGAAGTAACGCTCGTTGCTGAAATGATTCATCAATTGGACGTGATTGAAGATGATACCGATGCAATGCAGATTGAACTTCGCCAACAACTGATGGTGATTGAATCTGACATGAACCCTATCGATGTCATGTTCTTGTACAAGATTCTTGAATGGGTAGGTGGTATTGCCGACCAAGCGCAGCGCGTAGGTGCTCGTTTGGAAGTCATGCTATCTCGATCTTAAAACATAAGTTAACGACATAACGAAGAGCATTATTCACGCGTGTCAGATGGACGATGACAAAATTCACCGTCTTATGGGCTGACGCGCGCAAAATTTTGCTCCGCTTGTTATAAAACAACTAGGTATTACGATGGATATCCTTGCGAACTACGGCACTGTCCTGATTATTGTTGCAGCGATTTTTGGTTTCATGATGGCGATTGGTATTGGCGCGAACGACGTTGCTAATGCTATGGGTACATCTGTTGGCTCAAAAGCGCTAACCGTAAAACAAGCAATCATCATTGCGATGATCTTTGAATTTGCGGGTGCATACCTTGCAGGCGGTGAAGTAACCGACACTATCCGTAAAGGTGTTATCGAAACATCTCTATTTGCTAGCCAACCTGATATTCTTGTCTACGGCATGATGTCAGCACTTCTTGCGGCTGGTACTTGGCTTCTACTTGCTTCTTACATGGGCTGGCCAGTATCGACTACTCACTCTATCATCGGTGCAATCATCGGTTTTGCGTGTGTGTCTGTAGGTACTGAAGCAGTTGATTGGAGCAGTGTACAAGGGATTGTCGGTAGCTGGATTATTACTCCGGTTATCTCAGGCTTCTTTGCTTACGTCATTTTTGTCAGCGCACAGCGTCTGATCTTTGATACTGAGAACCCACTATTCAACGCAAAACGTTTCGTTCCAGTTTACATGTTCATCACGACGATGGTGATTGCACTTGTAACTATCAAGAAAGGTCTGAAACACGTAGGTCTACACCTTAGCAACGGTGAAGCATGGATGTGGGCAGCAGTCGTATCTGCAGCAGTAATGGCTGGCGGTTACTTCTACATTCAGAAGAAATTTGCTAACCGTGAAGAAGACCGCAGCTTTGCTGGCGTAGAAGGTATCTTCAGCGTACTAATGGTTATCACAGCGTGTGCTATGGCATTCGCTCACGGTTCAAACGACGTAGCTAACGCGATCGGTCCACTGTCTGCAGTTGTATCAACTGTTGAGCACATGGGTGAAATCACAACGAAGAGCTCAATCGCATGGTGGATTCTTCCTCTAGGTGGTTTTGGTATCGTTGTTGGTCTAGCAACACTAGGTCACAAAGTAATGGCAACAGTTGGTACTGGTATCACTGAACTAACACCAAGCCGTGGCTTTGCTGCTCAGCTAGCAACAGCATGTACAGTAGTTCTAGCGTCAGGTACAGGTCTACCTATCTCTACAACGCAAACACTGGTTGGTGCGGTTCTAGGTGTAGGTTTCGCTCGTGGTATTGCAGCCCTTAACTTGGGCGTAGTTCGTAACATCGTTGCATCTTGGATCGTTACACTACCTGCAGGTGCACTACTAGCAGTCGTATTCTTCTACGGCATCCAAGCGATGTTCTCGTAACACTGCTTTAGCGCGAAGCGCTGGGTCAATACAATGTAAACGCTTTGTCATTATTGACTCAAACGCACAGAAAGGGAGGCTTTGCCTCCCTTCTTTGTTGCACCTAAGTTTGAAACTGCATAATATTCGTCTATTTCCGGCTCCAATAATTCGGTGCCAAAGCTGTATCCAAGAAAATCGTTAAGGGATTTACTGTGAAAAAACTAATCATCACGGTTTTGTTTACTTTGCTAGCAGCGCCAGCGGCACTAGCGGCACTAGCGGCAGACCGTTATATTTCTGATGACCTATTCACTTTCATGCACTCTGGTCCAAACAACACTTACCGTATCATGGGTAGTGTTAACGCAGGCTCTAAAGTACAACTTCTTCAAACAAACAAAGACACGGGTTACACCCAAATCCGTGATGCACGCGGTCGTACTGGCTGGGTTCAAAGCAAGTTTGTAACTAACCAAGAGAGCATGGCAATCCGCCTTCCTCGCGTTGAGAAAGAACTGAAAGAAGTGAAAGAGCAACTGGCAAACGCACGCCAGAACTCAGACACAGAAAAAGCGGGTCTAGTAACCTCACTAGAAACACGCAACCAACAAATTTCTGATCTAGAGAAGAAATACTCTGAAATCAGCGACCAGCTTACTTCTGTTGAAACAGAGAACCGCGAACTTCGCGCCAAACTAGACACACAAAAAGACGACATGTTACTGAAGTACTTTACTTACGGTGGTGGTGTTGCAGGTCTAGGTCTACTGTTTGGTTTGATTCTTCCTCATATCATCCCACGTAGAAAGAAATCACCAGCAGGTTGGGCGTAATCACCTTACTCTGAATCGGTAAAAGAAAAGCCAGTCGAACTCGACTGGCTTTTTTGTTTTGTCTGTTTAGTCCTGAATGACACAGAGAAAGAAACGATAGGATGCCTCTAGCCTTTCCATTCATACAAAGCAGGGATACGGATCTGCTCGCCTTGGAATTCGACAATGACCGCTTGAGGTTGGATCTCTTTTAAGGTCACTTGCCCATCGACAACATCGCCTTGGTGGTACTCAACATTGTTAATTTTCACCCAACGTCGCTTTACATCACTTGAGTACATGTGAGTTTGTAAGTTAAGAGCAGGCAAACGACCATGCCATTGTTGAGCTTCTCGCTCTAAATCGTCAACAGACGAGCTATCGTTTGTCGATGGCTGGTCATCGTTCGCAAGCGCGTTCTCTACTTTCAAAGCAAGGTCAGGCGACAATGAGGACAAATCAAGATCATCTAAAGACAAACCAAGGTCATCACCACTTCGCATTGTAGGGCTTGTTTTTACTGTTTTCTGAGGCTCGTTGAGTAGCTCTTGCTCACCAGGAACGGCTTCATTACTCGCATACTCTTCACCAATAAAGGTACCAATGTCCTGTGAGAGCTCTGCTGTTGGCCATTCACGCTGAAGCTGCGCCAATTGGGGCTCTTCAGGATAACTCAAGCTTTCAAAGTTAGTCGTAGATTTAAGCTCGACCAATGCATTGGTTGCTTGTGCTTGTATCTCTGTTGCCGCTGGAGCTATGCCCTCTTGAGCAAATAAGTCCAAATACCAAGCAGCACCGACTGCCGTAATACTTACCGGCAATAAAAAGAGCCCCACATGCTTCATGACTGACATTATGCGCCCTCCTCTTTAATCTGTTTCAAGGCAGGAGCATCAGTTTGCACGCTCTGCTGTAAGCGCTCTAAAGTTCTTTGACCGGCAATACCATCAACGCCAATGCCCTGCCAACGCTGGAACAATTCCACTCGCTCTTTTAATGCAGCATCAAAGATGTCCGTGCCTAATGGCTGTTCATTCACCGCTTGAGCGAGAAGGGTATCCAATACTTCAATTGCTGGACCTTCCATATCTAAACGTAGGGTCTCTCTCAGAGGAGCTTGCCACAATTCAATGATATTGCCCTGCCACAATGGTTTAAGCCATGAAACAGGCAATCGCAAACGTTGGCTACCATTAAGGACTTCCACCTTGTCATTTCCAATCGCGTACAACAGGACGTAACCCACTTGCCCTTGGTAATTCAGCTCTAAGATGACAGGGCGATTTTGTTGCACTAACAACGGCCACGTTGCCATTTTACGCTCACAACGCATGGTTGATTGCGGTTCGGACAAACACAAGTTGTCACGAACAGAGGCACGATAGCCCCACAACTTGTACAGTTCATTAACTGCCAAGTTCGATTGCGTCTGCTCTAAGAGCATATTGCGTTGTTCACTGGTGAGTTGCTCGTTCATCTCTGCGATTACAGGTTGCGATGTCGTCTGAGCAACTTGAATGGGGTTAGATTGGATACTGGTACTAACTTGAGATGGCATTTTCTGCATCACTGCCCAACCAATACCTACCGCGGCAAACACGCCAATCGCAGCAGAGCCCCAAGTAGGCCATTCAAAGCTACGACGGACAGGCTGGTCTTGCTGGTAAATTTCGGCTTGGAACTGCATCACCTCTTCACAAGCCTGATGTACTGTTTGCTTATCAACCACAACATTACCTTTGTGGTAACTCAGGTTTAACGACTTATCACAAATCAGGTTAATCAAGCGTGGGATGCCGTGACTGTACTTAGCAATCAATTTGGTCGAGCTACGGTCAAACAACTGTTTATCACCACCAGCAGTATGCAGGCGGAAAGTAATATAGTCCGCAGTCTCTTTCTCATCGAGTGGTAGCAGGTGATATCGACCAGTAATCCGTTGAGCAAGTTGACGCAATTGAGTGGTTTGCAGCAAGCGTTGCAGCTCTGGCTGACCAACTAACAGCACTTTGAGGAGCTTTCTGGTGTCCGTTTCTAAGTTGGTTAATAAGCGAAGCTGTTCAAGCACATCAGCGGCTAAGTGCTGAGCCTCATCAATCACCAATAAGGTCGTCCAGCCCATTTTATGATTGCGCAATAAGTAATCATGAATCGCTTGGTTAAGCTGCTTGAGGCTCGCTTCTTCGGGGTAGGTGACTTTGAACTCGTCACAAATAGCTTCAAGTAAATCGCGGCTTGAGAAGGTCGGATTAAGGATCAAGCCCGCTTTCGTATTCTCATCCAAGTTTGCCAGCATGGCTTTAGCAACCGTGGTTTTACCTGTCCCTACTTCACCGGTTAGCATGGCAAAACCACCACCATCGCCTAACCCCGCCTGCAGATGCGTAATCGCCTCTTTATGACGTTGACTCAGATACAGATAACGCGAGTTTGGAACTATGGAAAATGGCAGTTCAACAAACCCGAAAAAGTCCTTATACATTAGGATCTCCAGCTAAAACCCACCCTCAATCAAATCGGGTATTTCCTTATTAGACTTAAACAAAGCGCTAAGTTCTTTTAGAAGTAAAGAAAAGTACCATTGCTTGCTACAATGTCCAACGTCAGATCGATAAATTAAGAGGTAATCCGTGCAAGTTTATTTAGTTGGTGGAGCAGTTCGAGATCATTTGCTTGGAATAGACAGCTACGACAAAGACTGGGTTGTAGTTGGAGCAACGCCGGAAATCATGCTTAGCCAAGGCTATACTGCGGTTGGAAAAGATTTTCCTGTGTTCTTACACCCTAAGAGCAAAGAAGAACATGCCCTTGCACGAACCGAAAGAAAATCTGGCGCAGGCTACACTGGCTTTGATTGCTTTTTCGATCAAAGTGTCACATTAGAAGACGATCTGATCCGTCGTGACCTCACTATCAATGCGATGGCAATGGATAATGACGGCAAGTTGTACGACCCCCATGGTGGCCAGCAAGACCTGCAAGCTAAAGTGCTGCGCCATGTTTCGAATGCCTTTATCGAAGATCCACTGCGTGTTTTGCGTGTCGCACGCTTTGCTGCAAAGTTAGCCCACTTAGGCTTTAGTGTCGCAGAAGAAACCATGCTGCTGATGCGCAATATGGCAGAATCAGGAGAACTGAGTACGCTGACACCAGAACGCGTTTGGCAAGAATGGCACAAATCATTGTCCACTGCTCGACCTGACGTATTCTTATCAGTGCTTAGAGATTGCGGTGCATTAGCGGTTGTCTTGCCTGAAATTGATGCATTGTTTGGGGTCCCTCAACCAGAGAAGTGGCACCCGGAGATTGATACTGGTATCCACACCTTAATGGTGGCTGAGCAAGCAGCAAAACTCAGTGATTCACTGCCAGTTCGATTTGCTGCACAAGTGCATGATTTAGGTAAAGGCATAACGCCTGAAAAGGAATGGCCGAGCCATAAGATGCATTGCCATACCGGTTTGAAGCTAATCAAAAAGCTGTGCGATCGTGTACGTGTACCTAATGAGTTCCGCGACTTAGCATTAATGGTGTGCGAGCAGCACTCCAATATTCATCGAGCGGCTGAGCTTAAACCTCAAACCGTCATCAAAATTCTCAATAAGTTTGATGTTTGGCGTAAATCCGAACGCTTGCAAGATATCTTAATTTGCTGCCAAGCCGATCACGCAGGTCGTAAAGGATTAGAACTGCAACCCTACCCGCAAGCAGAATTGTTTATGCAAGCCTACAAAGCGGCGGCATCAGTCGATGTGCAAGCCATTATTAAAGACGGTTTTCAAGGACCTGCT
Source organism: Vibrio sp. SSH13-20 (assembly GCF_040104475.1). NCBI lineage: Bacteria > Pseudomonadati > Pseudomonadota > Gammaproteobacteria > Vibrionales > Vibrionaceae > Vibrio > Vibrio sp. SSH13-20. Next base: position 342,428 of record NZ_JBECOU010000005.1, on the reverse strand, counting down.
ATTCGTGATGAACAAGAGAAGCGCCGTGTAGAAGCGGTTAGAATTGCATTAGGCAAATAAGCTCGGCAAAGCAGGTAGACAGACAAAAACGCCCGCAATTAAAAAGCGGGCGTTTTTATTTCAGTTTTAGCTGCTCAACTTAAGCCGTTAGCAAGAAGGCGAATAAACCGAAACCTAGAATCAGACGGTAAATCACAAATGGCGTCATACCCATACGTGAAATCATCTTCAAGAAGAAGTGGATACAAATGTACGCACTGATAAAGGAAGTCACAATACCGGTTAGCAGGAAGCCAACGTGGACAGGCTCGCCACTTGTTACCAGTTTCAAGCCTAGGTAACCACCAGCCAAGGTGATGATTGGAATCGACATCAGAAACGAGAAACGCGCCGCAGCTTCACGAGTAAAGCCAAGGTACAAAGCCGCAGTAATCGTGGCACCAGAACGAGAAGTGCCAGGGATCATAGCAAGCGCCTGAGCGATACCAATAAATAGCGCTTTCTTCCAACCCGTTTGGTATTCATCGGCAACCAGTTTTGCATTCTTGTCTACCCACCAAAGTAGCAGACCAAAAATGATGGTCGTCGTTGCAATTACATAGGCACTGCGCAAATAGATCTCAATGATATCTTTCATCAACAAACCAAATACACATGCAGGAATCGTAGCCAGCACGATCATCCATGCTAATTTGGCTTCTTTACTGCGATCACCCTTAAAGATAGAAGCAAATAGCGCTTGGAATAGCGTGATGACTTCTTGTCGGAAGTAAATCACAACGGCCATTAACGTACCAACGTGAACAGCAACATCAAATGCCAGACCTTGGTCTTCCCAACCAAGAATGGCAGAAGGCAGGATCAAATGGGCAGAGCTGGAAATTGGCAAAAACTCTGTCAGACCCTGAATCAGAGCCAAAATAAAGGCTTCAAAGTAACTCATGTAAACAACTCAAAATTAAAGTGAAAAAGAAACTGGTTTGAGTGAATCGACTGGCTGCATCGCCTGCCAAATATCTGCGATTGTTCTTCCATCGCCGGGGATCACCAATTGAGGTTCGAGATCATACAGGGGCTTTGTTACAAAAGGATATTTGTAGATATCACTGCGAGGTAGCTCAGGTTTTTGTGGCGAAATGCATTCACCGAACAAGACTATATCGAGATCTAAGGTTCGATCCTGATACTTTTGCGCGTTTTCTTCGCGCCCCCACTGAAATTCAATCTCGCGTAAGTGGTGACTCAACTCTTCGAGTGATAGCTTCGTGGAGAAACTAATCACGAAGTTGTAGAAGTTTTGACTACTAAAGCCGATTGGCTCGCATTCATATATCGGAGAAACACACAGATCGCAGCCTAGCTTTTGCAACTCTTGATAAGCTACTCGCGCGTGCTGCTCTCTTTCTATATTGGTGCCTACTCCGATATACGTTTTGATCATGCCTGACCTCGCTCAATCACAACGCCAACTGCGCGTGCTTGAGGCACCGCACCAGGCTTCGCCAAACGAATTTTCACCCAAGGTACAGAGAAACGTTGCATGATAAGTTCTGCAACTTCTTCTGCGACACGCTCAACCAACAAGAAACGACCATTTTCGATGTGATTCAACACCGCTTCACTCACTTGTGAGTAATCCAACGCATCTTGAACATCATCACTCTTACCCGCAGGTTTGTTGTCGTGTGCCATTTCGATATCCAGAACCAGCTTTTGCTTGATTTTCTGTTCCCAATCGTAAACGCCGATGGTGGTGATTACTTCTAACTGTTCAATAAAAACTTTATCCAGAGCCATCTTATGTCCTTCTTTTACAGAGGTCGGATACCCGATTTGGGCAAATTGATCGTACTATTCTATACCCAAGCAACCTACTATGACCTTTCACTCTGTAAATTGGCTGAAAAAGTCGCTTGGGTATAAACTGCGAAGACTCTTTATATACAAGAAATCCCATAATGCAAGCTCTATCGCAGAGAGTATTTTTGCTCAAAGCCGAATCGCGGTATGATAGCAATTACTCAGGAACTGAGCATTAAATTCCAATCCATCAAGGACTTCTATGGACGCACTGGCACTAATAATGACAATGGCAGCCTATTTGCTGGGTTCTATCTCCAGCGCGGTGCTAATTTGTCGTTTATTAAGACTGCCGGATCCGCGTAAAGTGGGCTCTAACAATCCTGGAGCCACCAATGTCCTGCGTATCGGAGGCAAAGGTGCAGCGGCGGCAGTGTTGCTGTTCGACATGCTCAAAGGAACAATTCCGGTTTGGAGCGGCTACTTTCTTGGTATCGACCCAATCATCCTTGGCGTTATTGCCATTGCAGCGTGCCTTGGTCACATGTACCCAATATTTTTCCACTTTAAGGGGGGGAAAGGTGTCGCAACAGCACTTGGTGCAATAGCCCCTATTGGATTGGATCTGACTGGGCTGGTCATGCTGACTTGGTTATCGGTCGCTTTGTTGTTTCGCTACTCTTCTCTAGCTGCGCTTGTTACGGTACTCGTTACGCCCTTCTATGCTTGGATGTTCAAACCGCAGTACACCTTACCTGTCGCGATGCTTTGTTGTTTGATCGTGTTTAAACATCATCAAAATATTCGCCGCTTATTGTCAGGGGAAGAACCCAAGATTGGTGAAAAGAAACTGGTAGAAAAAAACTCGGCGTAATGCCGAGTTTTTTGTTTATTCAATCGTTACTTGAAAAAATTACGACGCATGCACTTTATTCAAGAAATCCAACAACATCTGGTTGACGATTTCTGGCTGTTCCAATGAGCTGATATGACCCGCTTCAGGGATCTCAACCAACTCACTGCCAGTGATGCAATCGTTCATTAAGTAAGATTCAAATACTGGACGAGGCTTATCCTCGCGACCAACCGCAATCAAGGTTGGCAATGCAAACATCTCTGCATCTTCGATAACGTCACGACGCCCAAACACCATACGTCCAATACGAGCTACTTCGACCGCGCGCTCACCTTGCAATGCTTCAAGACTTTGCTTGAATGATGCCACAAGTTCAGGATTGGCTTGCTCTGCGTTGTTGGCAAAGAACAGCGGTGTGACAGCCTCAACGATCGGTGCTGGTACGGCTTGAACTTGGCTTATCGCATCCAACATCGCAAAGTATTTCTTATGTGTAACTTCAGGTTCCAAACCGATGAATGTATCCATAAGAACCAGAGATTTAACACGTTGAGGAGCTTGTGACGTCAGCTCTGCTCCCCACATCCCACCAACCGATAAACCAACAATAGAGAATTGTTCGATCTCCAAATGATCCATGAGTGCCAGCATATGTTGAGCGTAATCTACTAAAGATCGTGTCGAAGCAGGCGCGGCGTTCGACTCACCATGCGCCCATAGATCAGGCACGATACAACGATATGATTGGCTCAACACTTCAATCTGTGGAGCCCACATTTGGTTATCCCACAAGTAGCTGTGACCAAACAGCAATACAGGACCTTCGCCCTTATCTAGGTAAGCAAGCTGCTGACCTTCAATTTCAAACTTATTCATTGTTATATCCATTTATTATTCTTCGGCACAATCCTATCACTGAAACGAAACAAAACTGCTCGCATCAGTTAGGCTCTTACAATCAATTACACAAGGTCTTTCAATTAGCTAGCTAAAAATAAAGGCCTCTGATGAGCAGAGACCTTTATCGTGTTGAATATATTTCAAACCTTCAGTAGAAGTTTGATTACGCGATTGGCGTAAGCTGGTCGATAGGCCAACGCGGACGCGCTTCTACCGACATATCTGCCACTTCACCGTTTTTCAGGCGTTGCATACCTGCGTATGCGATCATCGCGCCATTGTCCGTACAGAACTCAGTGCGTGGGTAGTAAACTTCACCACCAACTTTCTTCGCCAGTTTTTCAAGTTCAGCACGCAGACGACGGTTAGCACTTACACCACCAGCAATAACAATGCGCTTCATACCCGTTTGCTCAAGTGCGCGCTTACATTTAATTGCCAGCGTAGCACATACCGCTTCTTCGAATGCGTAAGCGATATCAGCGCGAGTTTGTTCATCATCACCGTTTGCAGCAATCGTGTTTGCCGTGAAAGTTTTTAGACCTGAGAAACTCATGTCCAAACCTGGCACATTCGTCATTGGACGTGGGAATTTAAAGCGACCCGGAGTACCTTTTTCAGCCAACTTAGATAACAGTGGACCACCAGGGTAATCCAAGCCCATTAGCTTCGCAGTCTTATCGAATGCTTCACCCGCCGCATCATCAATAGATTCGCCTAGGATTTTGTACTCGCCGATGCCTTTAACTTCAACCATCATTGAGTGACCACCCGATACCAATACCGCCACAAATGGGAACGGTGGTGGGTTATCTTCTAGCATAGGCGCCAGTAGGTGACCTTCCATATGGTGAACAGGCACCGCAGGCACACCCCAAGCATAAGCAATACTGCGACCGATAGTGGCTCCGACAAGCAATGCACCTACCAAACCCGGACCTGCCGTGTATGCAACACCGTCGATGTCTTTGGAAGTCAGATTCGCTTCTTTCAGAGCCTCTTTAATAAGAGGAATGGTTTTCTTAACATGGTCACGTGAAGCCAACTCAGGCACCACGCCGCCGTAATCTGCGTGAAGTTTTACTTGGCTGTAAAGCTTGTGTGATAAAAGACCTTTCTCATCGTCATAAATCGCGATGCCAGTCTCGTCACAAGAGGTTTCAATACCAATAATGCGCATGGTTTTCTCAGTGTGCTTTCTATATAGAGGAAATTTGGGCGTCATATTACCCTGCCTTGGTGCTTCAAACAAATTTTGTACAGACAATAGGCGATAAAACGCTTTACAAAGCTGTGTTGATCGGATTAAAATTCCGCACCATTTTTGATCAAGCTGGTAACTGACCAAACAATTGTGATTTGGTTCATTAAATTCCAGCGTTAACGAATAACCCCTGAGGTGAAAGGCATATGCCAGTAGTTAAAGTACGTGAAAACGAACCGTTCGACGTTGCTCTACGTCGTTTCAAGCGCTCTTGCGAAAAAGCAGGTATCCTTTCTGAAGTGCGTCGTCGTGAGCACTACGAAAAACCAACTACAGTTCGCAAACGCGCTAAAGCAGCAGCTCAAAAGCGTCACGCTAAGAAGCTAGCTCGCGAAAACGCTCGTCGCGTTCGCCTGTACTAATAACTGAGCTCCGGAAAGGAATTTAGTTATGGCTCTGATTGATAAACTCAAAGAAGAGCAAAAATTAGCGATGAAAGCCAAGGACAAATTGCGCCTTGGTACTATTCGTTTAGCTCTATCTGCAATTAAGCAACGTGAAGTTGACGAACAGATTACTCTGGGCGACGACGACATTCTTGCTGTGTTGATCAAGATGGTTAAACAACGTCGCGACTCTGTAACGCAATTTGAAGCAGCAGGTCGTCAAGATCTTGCTAATGCGGAACAAGCTGAAATTACCGTTCTTGAGGACTTTATGCCTCAACCACTGACAGACGAAGAAGTTGCAGCTCTTATTGAGAGCGCAGTTGCTGAATCTGGCGCAGCTGGCATGCAAGACATGGGCAAAGTAATGGGCGTTCTGAAACCGCAAATTCAAGGGCGTGCAGATATGGGTAAAGTAAGCGGTTTAGTTCGCGCTAAATTGGCTTAATACCCCACCCAATTGCAGCAAGCCGTGCTATCCTTTGGAACGCACGGCTTGTTTGTATCTGGCAGAATGGAATAACAAAAAGCCGCACACATGCTTTTCTCTGTAACCCATTCACACCAATCATGGTTTTCTTTTTTTGTTAGGTTTTATGGCTGGACACATCCCTCGCAGTTTTATTGATGACCTCCTAGCTCGACTCGATATTGTCGATATCATCGACGCGCGCGTGAAACTTAAGAAAAAAGGCAAAAACTACGGCGCTTGCTGCCCTTTCCATAACGAAAAGACACCGTCATTCAGCGTTAGCCAAGAAAAGCAGTTTTATCACTGTTTTGGTTGTGGCGTGCATGGCAATGCCATCGACTTCATTATGGAGTTCGAACGCCTAGACTTTGTCGAAGCCATTGAAGAACTGGCATCTTATCTTGGATTAGATGTACCACGCGAACAACGCAGTGGTGGTGGCGGTCAATTTAACTCAGGACCACAAGCCAGCAGCAGCGAAAAACGTAGTCTCTACGATATCATGGGCAGCATTGCTCAGTTCTATCGTAACCAACTCAAGCAGCCAACAAGTAAAGTGGCGATTGAGTACCTAAAAGACCGCGGTTTGTCGGGTGAAATCGTACAGAAGTTTGGCATCGGCTATGTGGCGGATGAATGGGACTTAGTCCGTAAAAACTTTGGTCAGAACAAAGACAATCAAGACATGCTTGTGACTGGCGGCATGTTAATCGAGAACGACAAAGGTAACCGCTATGACCGCTTCCGTGGTCGTATCATGTTCCCCATTCGTGATCGCCGTGGTCGAGTGATTGGATTTGGCGGTCGCGTACTTGGCGACGGCACACCAAAATATCTGAACTCACCAGAAACGCCTATCTTCCATAAAGGTAAAGAGCTTTATGGTCTTTACGAAGTGCTACAAGCATATCGTGAACCACCACGAATTTTGGTGGTTGAAGGTTATATGGATGTTGTCGCGTTGGCGCAATATGGCGTAGATTACTCCGTCGCCTCTTTGGGCACGTCAACCACTGGCGACCATATTCAAATGCTGTTTAGGCAAACGAATACCGTCGTATGTTGTTACGATGGTGACCGAGCAGGTAAAGAAGCCGCATGGCGCGCGCTAGAAAATGCACTTCAGTACCTTAAAACGGGTAATACATTGAAGTTCCTGTTCTTACCTGACGGTGAAGACCCTGACAGCTACGTTCGAAAATATGGCAAGCAAGCCTTCGAACAGCAAATAGAACAAGCCACACCGCTTTCGAGCTATCTCTTTGATAACCTGATTGAATTACACCAAATCAACTTGGGTAATAATGAAGGTAAATCAGCACTACGAGCCTATGCGAGTGCATTGATTGACAAGATTCCTGATCCCTATTTTCAGGAGTTACTCGAAAAGCTGCTTGATGAACGCACGGGTTTTGATAACCGCTTACGTCAACCACGTAAAAAGACGGGTGAAAGTCGACCTCAGCCGCACAAAGAGATCAAACGAACTCCGATGCGCGAGGTAATCGCTCTACTTATTCAGAATCCGAGCTATGCTCAAATGGTACCAGATCTTTCCTCAGTGAGAGATTTATCCATACCAGGCCTAAGTTTATTTGTTGATGTACTTGATAAATGTCAGGCGCATCCCCATATCAACACTGGCCAATTATTAGAGCATTGGCGAAACAGCCAAAATGAGACCCTTCTGTCTCGTCTCGCGAGCTGGGATATTCCCCTCGATGAAGACAACCAAGAAGAAATATTTTTAGACTCACTGGATAAAATTATTGCCCAGTGCGTAGAAAAACAAATTGAAAACCTGCAGGCCAAAGCAAGAAGTGTCGGTTTATCAGCCGAAGAGAAAAGGGAGCTGCTAGCTTTGATGCTAGATTTAAAAGCGTAACCCTGTTTAATTAGTCAGCAACAATTTAATTTGTTATAGTAAGTGGTTTGCATTTCGCATACTGATTCCTTCACCAGATTACGAAGTTGGATACCGTCTATGGATCAAAATCCGCAGTCACAGCTAAAGTTACTTGTTATTAAAGGCAAGGAACAAGGCTATCTGACCTACGCCGAAGTAAATGACCACCTACCTGCTGAAATCGTAGATTCAGAACAGGTAGAAGACATCATTCAGATGATCAACGACATGGGTATCAAGGTAGTAGAAACTGCTCCTGATGCTGATGATCTTGCACTGAACGATGACACAAACATCACCGATGAAGATGCAGCTGAAGCTGCAGCAGCAGCACTTTCTAGCGTAGAAAGTGAAATTGGTCGTACAACAGACCCAGTGCGCATGTACATGCGTGAAATGGGTACTGTAGAGCTGCTGACTCGCGAAGGCGAAATCGACATCGCAAAACGTATTGAAGAAGGTATTAACCAAGTTCAATCGTCTGTTGCTGAATACCCTGGCACTATCCCATACATTCTTGAGCAGTTTGACAAAGTTCAAGCAGAAGAACTTCGTCTAACTGACCTAATCTCTGGATTTGTTGACCCTGATGCAGACGACACAGCTGCACCAACAGCGACGCACATCGGTTCTGAACTAACTGAATCTCAGCTAGAAGAAGAAGACGAAGAAGACGTTGATGAAGACGAAGAAAGTGATGACGATTCAGATGACTCTGAAGAAGATGTAGGTATCGACCCAGAGCTTGCGCTTGAGAAATTCAACCAGCTACGCAGCACATACCAAAACCTTCAGCTTGCAATCAACGAGCACGGTTACGAAAGCCCGAAAGCTACAGTAGCTAACGAGTTGATGCTAGACGTATTCAAAGAATTCCGTCTAACACCAAAACAGTTCGACCACTTAGTGAATGAACTGCGCACAGCAATGGATCGCGTTCGTACTCAAGAACGTCTGATCATGAAGTCTGCAGTTGAATACGGCAAAATGCCGAAGAAGTCGTTCATCGCGCTGTTCACAGGTAACGAATCAAGCGAAGCATGGTTAGATGAAATCCTATCATCTGACAAGCCATACGCTGAGAAGATCAAACGTAACGAAGAAGAAATCCGTCGTTCAATCGCTAAACTAAAAATGATTGAAGAAGAGACTTCTCTGAACGTTCAAAACATTAAAGACATCAGCCGTCGTATGTCTATCGGTGAAGCGAAAGCTCGCCGTGCGAAGAAAGAGATGGTTGAGGCGAACTTACGTCTAGTAATTTCTATCGCTAAAAAGTACACCAACCGTGGTCTACAGTTCTTGGACCTAATCCAAGAAGGTAACATCGGTCTGATGAAAGCGGTAGATAAGTTCGAATACCGTCGTGGTTACAAGTTCTCGACTTACGCAACGTGGTGGATCCGTCAGGCAATCACTCGTTCAATCGCGGACCAAGCACGTACGATTCGTATTCCGGTACACATGATCGAAACGATCAACAAACTAAACCGTATCTCTCGTCAAATGCTACAAGAGATGGGTCGTGAGCCGTTACCGGAAGAACTGGCAGAACGTATGCAAATGCCAGAAGACAAGATTCGTAAAGTACTGAAGATCGCTAAAGAGCCAATCTCTATGGAGACACCAATCGGTGACGACGAAGATTCGCATCTAGGTGATTTCATCGAAGATACTACGCTAGAGCTACCACTAGATTCTGCTACGGCAACGAGCCTGAAAATGGCAACGAAAGACGTACTTGCAGGTCTAACACCACGTGAAGCAAAAGTACTTCGTATGCGCTTTGGTATCGACATGAACACTGACCATACTCTAGAAGAAGTAGGTAAACAGTTCGACGTTACTCGTGAACGTATCCGTCAGATCGAAGCGAAAGCACTACGTAAACTACGTCACCCAAGCCGCTCAGAAACACTGCGCAGCTTCCTAGACGAGTAATCGAAGCGATTAAAATCAAAAAAGGTGACCAATGGGTCGCCTTTTTTATTATCTGTGAAGCTAAGTGAATAAAAACTAAGCGCAATTGCCCCACCTAGTGGCTAGACACCTCGCAACGCTTCCCCTATAATCGTTGACCTATTAAGGCCCCTTAGCTCAGTGGTTAGAGCAGTCGACTCATAATCGATTGGTCCCCAGTTCAAGTCTGGGAGGGGCCACCATACTCAGAAGGCTCGTGGAGAAATCTACGGGCCTTTGTTGTATCTGGAAGATAGAGATTCCATCCAATATCCTCATCGCAAGCCAAGCACTTACGTTTAGGTTTATTTCCAGCTAAGGGCGCTCTAACTCAAGCTTGCTGACCTGATACTCTTCTGTTGCTGAAACTAAGCCGGGACGGTTAATCACTTTCCATAAGAAATAAGGCGGGATCAGGAATGCGATAAAGTAGAACGATTCATGGAAAAAAATATGGGCAATATTCTCTTGATGTTCGCACAGCGCTACAAGAGCACAGAAGTCCAGTAAGATACTCAATACTCCGAATACCACAGAGACAACAATGGTTAAGCCTAACAACTCTCTGAGGTAATGTTTAAAGGCCATTCTAGTAATTCCTTCTAGCTAATAAGTGCGGTCAAAATTACGCCTCTAACTCCTTCTGTGAATTGACTTTTATCAACTTCATTGCCAAACAAATAAGAACTTAGTTTTATAAAAGATCACTTGCATAAACGAGAAAACCTACAGCACTTATAATGCAATCGATTGAACATAAAAAAGCCAGTCAAATGACTGGCTTGTGAGATTAGGTTGAAACTTGAGATAATCTTACTTAGTCCGATAGGTAATACTGAACAGTTGAAACAACGCGTACCTTCTTGATGTAAGGCGTATTGCTATCTCGGTCATAAATTGAGAACTGACCTTGTGTCGCTCGCTTAATTTTACCGAGTGAGCTCTGTGAGTCTTTAGCAAATTTTTCTGCTACTTCTCGTGCATTCTTCGTCGCTTCCTCAATCATATCGGGCTTAATCTCGTTAAGCTTAGTAAAGCTATACTCCACACGATTCGAATAAGGATCTTGGTTTAATAAAACGCCCTGTTTGCCTAGTTCGCCAATTTCATTGATTGCCGCTCTCACCAAATCAATGTTCTGGCTGTAAACCGTCACAGTTCGGTTTGCGAGGTAGCGATATTCGATATCTTGCTCACTACCATATTGCTGAGCTTTACGGTCAATGACAGCTGGTGATGACAGAGAGAAGTTTGATTCATTCAGTCCTTTTGCCACAAGAAAATCGATGACCAGCTTAGTCTGCTGATCAATGTCATCAAACATTGCGGTCATATCATTACTCGCCACAGTAAATTGAATAGGCCAAATTACTGTATCCGCTGGGTACTCTCGCTCAGACAAGCCTTTCACCGTAACCACACGTTCATACGCTTTGTATTTCACCGCTGTCTGCTGGATAAAGAAACCCAACACTCCCAAACCAATAATTAGACACAGCCCTAACCATATTGACGCTTTGTTGGAAACGTTCTCCATTCATCCTCCTGATTTCGTTAAACCAATCAATTTGTTATGCAGATAAGATAGCCTACGAATGGCAACAAAATAGCGACCAAAAGCTAAATTTCTGTCATATCACTCGAAATGATGAAGACAATAACATAAAATCGAACAGTGTTTTATTATTGAGTTTATCATCATGTTGAAAACAAAGTTAATGCTTATTATTAGTGGTGTCTTCATCTCAACTTCTTGTTTTAGTGCCAACAATATGACCTCTGAAGACCCAACGATTGATAAGCAAATCACCGAAGAAAATACGCATGAAGAGCGAACATTGGATTGCGAAGAAGAGCCTTGTGGAACCAAGGGGTTTGATGGTCGTCTACTATTGGAAAATGAACCAACCAAACAGGTATTAAGCTCTATAGAGTCAATCAGTAAAACGCTTAACGCCATGAGCGTCCTGATGTTTGCCGGTGATAAATCATAAACAAACTCTCCTCATAAATCTGGGTGAATAGCCTTTGTTCAATAAAGCTTCACGGCTTTGTCATCAAAGGCTCATGCTTTTGCCTCTGAACTGTCATCTGTAATTTCTACCATCCAATCAGCAACTTGTACGCTGAGGTAAATATGGATAGTTCGACCCCCTTTCGTCTCCCTCGTAAAACGCCATTTGGCATTGGTGAAAATGTTACTGAATGGGCAACGGGTTTAAACCAACTTGATAAGTTCTACGCCCAACGACCTATCAATGCCGACACCAAAACCTTTCTCCGCTTTACCCTGGATATCTTGGGCATCAATTATCGTATCACTCATGGTTCACTCGACTCTGTTCCTAAACAAGGTGCAACCGTCATAGTGGCGAACCACCCTCTAGGGTGTGTGGAAGGCGTGATCTTGGCGGAGCTGCTGTTGATGGTCAGGGGTGATATTCAAATTTTAGCCAATCAATACCTTAAGACCGTTCCTGAGCTGGATCAGCTCTTCATTGGCGTCGATGTATTTGAAGGCAAAGACGCTGTCAAATCCAACATGAAAGCGCTTAGAGCAGCCAACAAGCATCTGGCTAATGGTGGCTTATTACTCGTCTTTCCTGCCGGTGAAGTATCGCAATTAGTCGATGCGAAACCACAACGTATAGAAGACAAAGAGTGGAGCCGCAGTGTCAGTAGCCTTATCCGCAAAAACAAAGCGACCACGGTACCAGTCTTTATCAGTGGTCAAAATTCCAAACGCTTTTACATGGCGGGGAAAATCCACCCACTTTTGCGCACCCTAATGCTTGGTCGAGAGCTATTGAACAAACACGCACAAACCATCAAGCTTTCGTTTGGGCAAGCCATAAAATTTAAAGAGCTCAACACACTTAACGATGATCAGGTCGTTAACTATTTGCGCCTCAATACTTATTTACTTAATCGTGACACCCAACCAATCAAGCCCTCGTCCTCTTCGGAAATGCTCTCTCCAATTGCGGCAGGGTTACCCATAGGCGAATTGCTTGAAGAACTGAACAACCTACCAGAAGAAGCAAAGCTACTCGAAAGTGGAGAGTTCGATGTCTATTGTGCTGAGGCGAAGAGCATTCCTTCTCTACTGCATGAAATTGGTCGTCTACGTGAATCCAATTTTCGTCAAGTTGGTGAAGGCACTGGATTAGCGATAGATATTGATCACTTCGATCATGACTATCTGCACCTATTTGTGTGGGACAGAGAAAACCAATGCTTGGTCGGCGCTTATCGCTTAGGTTTGGTTGATCAACTGATTGAGAAGCGTGGTGTAGAAGGTCTGTATTCACGTACGCTGTTTAACTATGACCAATGCTTTTTAGATCAGATGGGAAAATCGATCGAGATGGGGCGTTCGGTGATCGCTCAGCAATATCAAAAGAGCATGAGTGCATTATTGCTACTGTGGAAAGGCATTGCGACCTTCGTACATCAAAACCCAGATTACACACACCTATTTGGTCCAGTCAGTATCAGCAATAACTACAGCGACACAGCACGCCAGTTGTTGGCTCAATCAATGACACTGCACCACTATGACAAAGACTGTGCGGAATACGTCACGCCATCTAACCCTCTGCCAGAGAACCATCGTGGTTGGAATACCAGCATGCTTACGGCATTAGGCGATTTACAACTGCTGTCTCGAGTGATTGCCAGAATTGACGAAGGGAAAGGCGTGCCAGTGTTGCTACGTCAGTATTTAAGTCTCAACGGCAAGCTGGTTTGCTTCAATGTAGATCCAGCATTCAACAACGCTTTGGATGGATTGATCATGGTTGACTTGCGTAATGTCCAAGAAAAAACATTAGCACGGTACATGGGGGGCGAGCAGGCTCACCGTTACTTAGGTCAACACCGCTGAGTATTGAAATATCAATGAAAAGTGCGTTGTCATGGATAGAATGAAGCCCTAGAGCAATGCACTTCTAATCTTTCTATCACTAATGACATATCACTGCGTGAAGTGGCTCGAAAAGACATTCATCAACGCAATTTATCAAAACCTTAGCGATGACATTGGTCACGCTAATTACGTCAAAAACTTTCACAAATTACCAAACCAGATATAGATCACACTTACAAGACCAAGCAATACAACACAAAGTGTGACATTGATCGCTTGCGGTATTTAATTCGGATTTCAAAAGAAATCAAAAGTGATCTAAATCACAAAGTATTTTGGATTTTAATTTGTCAGAAGATCGAATTGATCACTAGTATTTTTATTGACAGATTTAAAAGTGGCTTTTTGTTATTTATTTACAGGTCAATAAGTCGATCCAAGTCACTTAAAAACCGTTTCTCAGCCTAGGAAATGCGGGCGTAGATCACGAAAAACCCGTTGTCAGTTCCAATTGGAAAATGTGTGGTAAATTGATTGGGTACTAAGCAATCAAACAAGCGGTTTTGGCGAACCGTTTACTACAACAATATTCATCAGAACATCGAACGGGGAATTGTTATGATATCACCAGATGCCAAGATCAAGATACAAAATTTTGGTCGTTTTCTGTCAAACATGGTAATGCCAAACATCGGCGCGTTTATCGCGTGGGGCTTTATCACTGCTCTATTCATCCCAACTGGATGGCTACCTAACGAAACGTTAGCCTCTATGGTTGGTCCTATGATTACCTACTTGCTACCACTGCTTATCGGTTATACCGGTGGTAAATTAGTCGGTGGCGATCGCGGTGCGGTAGTCGGCGCAATCACAACAATGGGTGTGATTGTCGGTACAGACATCCCAATGTTTATGGGTGCAATGATGGTCGGTCCGATGGGTGGCTGGGCGATCAAAAAATTCGATAACTACATCGACGGTAAAGTAAAAAGTGGCTTTGAGATGTTGGTTAACAACTTCTCAGCAGGCATCATCGGCATGCTATGTGCGATTCTTGCTTTTATCTTTATCGGTCCATTCGTAAAAATTCTATCTGGTGGCTTAGCAGCTGGCGTTAACTTCCTAGTATCTGCTCACCTGTTACCACTGACTTCAATCTTCGTTGAACCTGCGAAGATCCTGTTCCTAAACAACGCGATCAACCACGGTATCTTCTCTCCACTAGGTATCCAACAAGCGTCTGAGACAGGTCAATCTATCTTCTTCCTAATCGAAGCGAACCCAGGTCCTGGTCTAGGTATCTTGCTGGCTTACATGGTGTTTGGTAAAGGAACGGCTCGTCAAACTGCCGGTGGTGCATCAATCATCCACTTCTTCGGCGGTATCCACGAAATTTACTTCCCATACATTTTAATGAACCCTCGCCTAATCCTAGCAGCTATTGCAGGTGGTATGACTGGCGTATTCGTTCTAACAATGTTTAACGCAGGTATCGTTTCTCCAGCATCACCAGGTTCAATCTTCGCTATCTTGTTGATGACTCAGAAAGGTTCAATCGTAGGTGTACTCGCATCTATCGCAGCAGCAACAGGTGTGTCATTCGCAGTAGCGGCACTACTAATGAAGACGCAAACATCAACAGAAGAAGACGGTGATGAAGCTGCACTAGAGAAAGCAACATCACAAATGAAAGACATGAAATCTGCATCTAAAAACGATGCGGTGGTAAACAGCCAAAGCAAAGGTGACGTAGACCTAGCGACAGTACAAAGCATCATTGTCGCTTGCGATGCGGGCATGGGTTCAAGCGCAATGGGTGCAAGCATGCTGCGCAAAAAGGTTCAAGACGCCGGTCTGAACATCCATGTAACCAACCTTGCTATTAACAGCTTACCAGAGAGTGCAGATATCGTGATTACTCATAAAGACTTAACGGATCGTGCACGTAAGCATGCTCCGAACGCACACCACATTTCATTGACGAACTTCCTAGACAGCGAAATGTACAACCAGCTAGTCACCAAACTACTAGCAGCACAAAACCAATCCGCAGCCAATGACGACCAAATGGTAAAAGTGTCGGTAATGGCGGCGAACGACGACAGCTTTGAGCCACAGCAACCATCTGTATTCCAAATTCAACGTGAGAACATTCACCTAGGTTTGAAAGCAGCCAACAAAGAAGAAGCCATTCGCTTTGCAGGCAACAAATTGGTTGAACTTGGCTACGCAGAACCAGAATACGTAGACGCGATGTTTGAACGTGAAGCGTTGGTTCCAACTTACCTAGGCGAATCTATCGCAGTACCTCACGGTACCGTAGAAGCGAAAGACCGCGTGAAGAAAACAGGCATTGTAATCTGCCAATACCCTGCGGGTATCCAATTTACTGAAGACGACGATGATGTAGCAAAACTGGTTATCGGCATTGCCGCTAAGAACGATGAGCACATCCAGGTGATTACCACCATTACAAACGCGCTCGATGAGCCGGAGGCAATTGAGAAGCTAACTAGCACCAACGATGTAGAAGAGATTCTGAATATCCTTGGTGGTCAGCAAGCGGCTTAATCACTCCTTTTAATTTGCTCCTGAGCAAACCGAGGTCAGCTGTCACCCCCTATGCGGTTGGCCTCACCCTAGATTCGTTTTAGTCAACATTTCAGACATTGGTAGGTAAGAATTATGAAAAACGCAGTTCATTTTGGCGCAGGTAACATTGGTCGTGGCTTCATCGGAAAACTATTGGCAGATGCAGAAGTCGAGGTCACATTTGCAGACGTTGATGCTCCACTGGTTGATCAACTTAGCCACAAACAAGAATACAAAGTAAAAGTGGTCGGTACGGAATGCCAGATTGACACCGTAACCCACGTCACCGCTGTTAACTCCGCCAGCGAAGATGTCATCGATCGCATTGTAAAAACTGACTTGGTAACCACTGCCGTAGGTCCCAACGTACTGGACATCATTGCAAAAACCATCGCGACCGGCATTGCAAAGCGCTTTGCGGCAGGCAACGAAAAACCGTTGAACATCATCGCGTGCGAAAACATGGTTCGTGGCACGACTCACCTAAAAGGTGAAGTGTACAAACATTTGGATGAATCATTACACGCGAAAGCAGACGAGCTAGTTGGCTTCGTCGACTCCGCAGTGGACCGCATCGTACCACCAGCAGAAGCCGCGAACGATGACCCACTAGAAGTCACGGTAGAGAGTTTTAGTGAATGGATTGTGGATGAACAGCAATTCAAAGGTGAAATCCCTGATATCGCAGGCATGGAAAGAACCAACAATCTAATGGCGTTTGTCGAGCGTAAGCTGTTCACCCTAAATACGGGTCACTGCATTACCGCTTACTTAGGTTGCTTGAAAGGACATCGCACTATTCGCGAAGCAATTGAAGACCCAAGCATTCACGCAGAAGTAAAACAAGCAATGCAAGAAAGCGGAGAAGTACTGATCAAACGCTACGGTTTTGACCGCGACATGCACAACGCTTACATCGAAAAGATCCTAGGTCGCTTTGCCAACCCTTATTTAGTTGATGAAGTTGATCGTGTTGGTCGCCAACCAATTCGTAAATTGGGGGCGAACGATAGATTAGTGAAGCCTTTACTCGGTACAATTGAGTATGGCACTGAAAATAAAACTCTTTTGAAAGGCATTGCTGCTGCGTTGAAGTACACTAACGACACCGACCCACAAGCAGTAGAACTGCAAACTTCATTAAAAGAAGTGGGTGTGAAGAAGACGCTAGCGACATACACAGGTCTTGCAGAAGACAGTGCTGAAGTGGCTCAAATCGAGACACTTTACAATCAACTTTGATTTACCTAGGGGAGCTTGGCTCCCCTTCTATATCCTTATCCACTTAAAGAGATGGGGATACTAATAATTAGAAATGTATTCAGTATATGGCAGATAACATCAACGAAACCGAGATCATTGAGCGATTAAACAGCGCACCTTCGGTACGAGGCTTTTTTATTGCAACCGTCGACGTATTTAACGATTCGATCGATGGGCTAGTGCAAAGAATTTTTCGTAAAGATAACTTCGCTGTCCAATCTGTGGTCGGTCCGCTGCTACAAGACTCAGGACCGCTGGGCGATCTATCTGTTCGTTTGAAGTTATTGTTTGGCTTAGGTGTGCTTCCCGATGACATTTATCACGACATCGAAGACATCATCAAACTCAAAAACCAACTCAATAGTGACGCTTCTGATTACGAGTTCACAGACCCCAATATTCTAGAGCCAATCAAAAAACTGCACTTGGTGAAGAAGATGGGTATGGTACAACTCGAAGTCAGCGAACCAGATGACGATATCGACCTTGAGTTTTATCAGCTTCAACTGCAACGTCAACAACAAATCATTAAGTCAGGGCTCTCGCTTGCTATTGTCGAAATCTGCAATGAACTCGGCAAAGAGAGCCCATTCTAACGCTATTTATACCCAAGTTACCTTCAAAAGGATTCGAGGTTGCTTGGGTATAACAACATAATCAATGTCAGCCGCTCTACACCCTACGTAGGAGCTCTACCAATGTTAAAAGCTGTACTTTTTGATATGGATGGACTGATTTTCGACACCGAGTCTATCTACAAACAGAGTTGGCAGTACGCCGCCACCGAGCAAGGCTTAGCCATCACTGATGATTTCTATCAACAATTCATCGGCGTCCAAGACCCTGAATGTGAAAGAATACTCGCCGAGCATTTTCAACAAGCCATCGATATGCCGCGCTACAAGGCTGTGCGAGATGAGCATTTCCATCACCTCAGAGACCAAGGTATTGCGCTCAAACCTGGCTTCGATTCGTTGTTACGAGCCATTAAACAACGTGGTTTGCTCACTGCTATTGTGACCTCTTCTCATCTCCCAGAAGTAAAACATAACTTCAATAATACTGAGTACCTTACCCAGTTCGATTTAGTGATTACCGCTGAAGATGTAGAACGTGGTAAGCCCAACCCCGACTGCTATCAAATGGCTTATCACCACCTCGGCATCGATGCAAAAGAGAGTCTTGTATTGGAAGATTCGAACAATGGCATTAAAGCTGCTCTCGCTGCTGAATGCCACGCCGTGATGATTCCAGATTTACTGCCACCACTGCAGGAATTTAAAGATAAAGTGATAATTAAAGCATCTCTTGAGGAAGTGATTCCGCTTCTGGATACGCTTTAGCTGCGGGCAATATTAAACAGAACTGGGTTTGGTGTTCTTCTGAAGTCACGGTGATCTTGCCATCATAAGCGTGAACGATCGACTGTGTGATCGACAACCCTAGCCCAGCTCCAACGCTGCCAGAATGTTGGCGTGACTTGTCGACTCGATAAAAGCGATCAAATAGATACGGTAGATTTTGCTTAGGTATCGTCTCACCGACGTTGTGAACGGTAATGGTGACAAACTCATCACTCTGCTCGACATCAACACGAATCGTTGTTTCATCATAAGCATGGCGAATGGCATTAGAGAGCAAATTCCCTACCGCTCTCTCAAACATATTTCGATCCATATACAACATCGCTTGCCCCGAAGTGATGATGCTCAAAGCAGAATCTTCCGCCAGTATGTCAAAGTACTCGATTAAGTGAGCAAGCTGTTCATGAACAGCGAAGTGCTCATTGTGTCGATGGATAAGCTTATTCTCCGCTTTTGCGATATACAGCAAATCATTGATGGTCTTGGTAATTCGGTTTAACTCTTCAAGCGTAGAAGCAATCGCTTCTTGGTATTCCTCCGATGTACGGCACGCGCCTAATATCACTTGGTTTTGGGTCGTAATATTGGTCAAAGGCGTTTTGAGCTCATGAGCAATATCAGAAGAAAACTCACTCAAACGATGAAAACCAGTTTGTAACCGATCCAGCATGGCATTGTGCTTAGTAGCAAGTTCACGTAGCTCTACTGGTAAGGTTTCTGGGGCAATGCGGATATCCAACTGTTCTGGTGTGATGTGTTGAATGTGCTTATTTAAGGTCAAAATGGGCTTTAAACCGCGATTTACGATCACCCGGCTAAATAGCGTCGATGCAATAAATGCAAAGCCTAAAGACCAAAATAAGATCCAACCAAGCTTATTTAAGAATAATCGATGATGGTTGATGCTCACGCCAATAACAACAGTGACATCTTTGGTTTTAAAAGCGAACGCTCGAATATCTAACGAGTTTTCACGCCACTCAATCGCATTGTTTTGATTTAAGATCTGTGGAGAGCTTAGCGTCAACGACAAATCCTTAGGGATAGAGAGCGTCGAGTTTTTGTAAGTCAGTGCTTCCTCTTTAAATGCCCACATATAGACAGAGCTATTGTCGATAAGTAGATAAGCCGACTCCGGTGAGACCAGCATCGTCTTTTCTATCGAGTTATATTTGGTCACTGTGTCGTTGTAATCTTGGGTGAAGAAATGACGTTCGATGGTGTAATACAGAATGAATGCTAAAGCGAGATATACCACCAATGTCGTGCCAACAAACATCAAAACGAGCTTGTTTTGCATAGAGAGGTTGGCTGGTAACTTACGCATCAAGAGCTTCCAACTTGTAGCCCATCCCTCTAACGGTGTGGATCAAAGGTACCTCAAACGGCTTGTCGACCTTTTGGCGCAATCGCTTAACGGCAACATCGATAACATTGGTGTCGCTATCAAAGTTCATGTCCCACACCAGTGAAGCAATGGTCGTTCGTGATAGGACTTGTCCCTCTTTTCGCATCAAAAGCTCAAGTAGCGCGTATTCTTTGGCAGTTAAAGTGATGGTTTGCCCGTTCCGTGTCGCAACTCGCTTCATCATGTCCAGCTTTAGGTCGGCTATTTGCAGCGTCTGCGAAGAAGTTAAAACTCGCGAGGAAGTATGATGGCGAAACACATTTTGAATTCTCGCCAGAAGCTCGGCAAAGGCATAAGGTTTGACGACGTAATCATTGGCTCCTAATTCAAAACCACGAACACGATCCTCAATTTGTTCTTTGGCCGTAAGCATAATGACCGGGGTATGGATATCACTGCTACGCAGGGTGTTAAGGACTTGCCAACCGTCGAGCTTTGGTAACATGATATCGAGAAGAATAAGATCATAAGACTCACTTGTTGCATGATACAGCCCGTCTACACCATCGCGCACCCAGTCAACAACATAACCCGATTCTACCAACCCTTTTTGCAAGTATTCTCCGGCTTTCAATTCATCTTCTACAATCAGTAATTTCAACTTCTATCCTCTACCTCAGCCATCAAAAAAAGAGTACGACGCAACAACATCATACTCTTTTCACGCTTCACTTTTATCGATTACTGTCGCGCTCTGCATAGTGCACTTTGACATTCACTGTACCGACATATTCCAGCTGCCCATCTGCGTTCATGCGTTCTTGAACCGTGATGAACCCACTGTCTTTCAGATGAGTGCTCTTAGATGCAATATTGAAGTTAGAGATATTCAGCTCTTTATTAAGCTCACGAGCCGACATGCTTTTCAAAGCATTAAGTTCAGCGAAAGCTTGTTGGTATGCGGCATCTGACGTTGCGGTAGGTTCCACAGAGAGAGTCTTCATCTCTTCTCTGCTCACATAATTACCGCTAGTGAAGATAGGGTTGGCAAACGCAGATGCGCTAGTGATTGCCATAGCTGCGACAAGGAGAGCGGTTTTCATTGCTTTCATGTTGATGACCTTTTCAGTGTGTTTGTTTTCAATGACTTCATTATTCAACAAGACACCTGACACCAACCTATCCCAAAGATGACATTTTTGTCATAAATCCAACAATCATCTTCGCCTCACAAGGAGCATAATCAAATCTCGTAAGTTAAACCAAAGTGGAATTTGTAGTCGTCTTTCTCTGGTACTACCCCCTCCGAATCGGCTTTGGTGTCAGAGACATGATCCCAAACAGCTTTAATGCTAAGTTCAAGATCATCAACAAGATCGATATCGAAACCTAGCTCATTGGTATGACGGGCGCCGCCCGCGTCGTTACTTGCCCAATTCAGGTTATAGGTATGGCTTAAATCGATGTCATCGGTCAGTTCATACTCAAAGTTAGATTCAAACGCCAGCGTGTTACTGGTCGCGTCACCCGATTCCCCCTCTTCTACCGTCTTAAAATCGGTGTACTGATAACCGGGACCAATAGAGACATCCCACTCTGTTTGTGAATTGGCAATGATAAAGTAACCCATCTGCATTGAAGCATTAACCTGGTATTCAATGTTTTGAAACTCATCACTGAGTACAGAGAGTTTGAGCGGTCGAAAGAACAGACGATTGCTCAAATAGATATCGTAGGAGCCATCAAACGAACTATTGTTTGCCGTCGTTTTATCATTCGTCTTGGAGTTTTCGTGCTTCGCTTTTAACTTAGTGCGCGAGCCAACGGTATTTCTTTCCGCTTCCACTTCACCGAGCAGTGAAAACTCATCGGTGTTGCCTTTGCTAATGTCTAAACCAAAGAAAATCTCGGTCGTCCAATGATCAGAATCTTTCTCTGCCCCGCGATAAATCGATACAACATCCGTAATAGGAAACGCCATCTCTTCACCGTCATTAGTCAAGTACAGCTGCTCATCACGAATCGACAAGTAACCGTCGAAAACATCACCGCTTGCGGTTCGAATGGTAAAAAAGCTCGCTGTTTCTAATATCGCGATATCTTCCAGTTCAATCTCTTGATCACCAAGATCATCACTATCAAATTCAATCTCTTGATCGAACGAGTTCGTTTCTTCTTTGATTGTCCCCGTTAACTCGCCTTTGATCACCTCGCCAGATTTAAGTTGTAGCCAATCATCGTTTTCATCAATAAATACTGTTTGGCTTTTGCGTTGCTGCGTTTTTTCTTCATCTGCTAAGGCGTAGTGATGGTAGAACGAAGAAACAATACATACTGCCAAGAGTTTGATTTTCATAGTGACCTTTTCAGTTCAATAGAAACCACATCCGTTGGGCTTACGATAGTAATGCTCGCCGTCCGACGTGTCAGAAAGTAAACAAGTGAATGTCAACGTATTGCGCATCATAACCATGTCAACAAGCATAAAAAAAGCGAAGTCATGTGACTTCGCTTTAGGTTCTCGCTACTTACATAGCGCAACATAAACAAGTGTAATCTTAATCACACCATGTGTTGATTATTCTACGGTTACCGCTTTCGCTAGGTTACGTGGTTGATCTACATCCGTACCTTTGATCAGCGCCACGTAGTAAGAAAGTAGCTGCATTGGAATGGTGTAGTAGATAGCCGCCGTGATTTCACTAACGTGTGGCATTGTGATGATCTTCATTGTCTCATCACCTTCAAAGCCTGCGTCAGCATCGGCAAATACGTAAAGCAGACCACCACGAGCACGTACTTCTTCAACGTTTGATTTCAGCTTCTCTAGAAGATCGTTGCTTGGTGCAACAACCACAACTGGCATATCTGCATCGATCAATGCTAAAGGACCGTGTTTCAATTCACCTGCCGCGTAGGCTTCTGCGTGAATGTAAGAGATCTCTTTTAGTTTTAGAGACGCTTCCATCGCGATTGGGTAGAACTCACCACGACCTAGGAATAGAGTGTGGTGTTTATCGGCAAAGTCTGGTGCTAGTGCTTCAATTTCTTTTTCGAAAGACAACGCTGCATTGATTTGTTTCGGTAGAGCGTGAAGCGCTTCTACGATCTCTTTTTCTTTCTCTTTGCTAATGCGGTTTTGTTGCTTACCAAGTGCCGTCACTAGCATGAGTAGCGCAGAAAGCTGAGTCGTGAACGCTTTAGTTGATGCCACACCGATTTCCACGCCTGCACGTGTCATGAATGCGAAGTCAGACTCACGAACCAAAGAAGAACCCGCTACGTTACAGATGGTCATTGCCGCCATGTAACCCTTCTCTTTTGCTAGGCGAAGTGCTGCTAGCGTATCGGCGGTTTCACCAGATTGAGAAAGCGTGATCAATAGGCTGTTTGGACGCGTCACAAACTTGCGGTAACGGAATTCAGACGCGATTTCTACATCACAGCTCACGCCCGCAATGTCTTCAAACCAGTAACGTGCTGTCATACCAGCGTTGTAAGATGTACCACATGCAACGATTTGTACGTGTTCCACTTTGCTTAGGATTTCTGCCGCGTTAACACCGATTGCTTCAGTGACAACAGAGTCTGCCGTGATACGACCTTCCATTGTGTTGATCAACGCTGTTGGTTGTTCGTAGATCTCTTTCTGCATGAAGTGACGGTATTGACCTTTGTCACCTGCGTCGTGTTCCGCGTTTGATTCTGTGATTTCGCGTTCTACACGCTCACCTGTTGCATCAAATACCGTTACGTCACGACGAGTGATCTCAGCAACATCACCTTCTTCTAGGTACATGAAACGGCGTGTTACGTTAAGTAGCGCAAGTTGGTCAGACGCGAGGAAGTTTTCACCCACACCAAAACCAATAACGATTGGGCTACCTGAGCGCGCCACAACAATACGTGAAGGATCTTTACGATCCAGTGCCACTGTACCGTATGCACCTTCAAGTTGTTTTGCTGTTTTTTGTACTGCTTCAAGCAATGTTTCTGAAGTGCGAAGCTCCCACTCAACCATGTGAGCGATAACTTCAGTATCCGTTTGAGATTCAAATACGTAACCGCGAGATTGAAGTAGCTCACGTAGCTCTTCGTGGTTTTCGATGATGCCGTTGTGTACTACTGCGATGTCACCAGACATGTGTGGGTGTGCGTTCACTTCTGAAGGCTCACCGTGTGTTGCCCAACGAGTGTGTGCGATACCAGTACCACCGATCACTTTTGCTTGATCAACTGCGTCTGCCAGCTCTTGCACTTTACCTAGACGACGAATACGCGTTAGGTTGGTTTCGCCATCAACGATCGCTACGCCCGCTGAGTCATAACCGCGGTATTCCAAGCGACGTAGACCTTCAACCAAAATTTCTGCAACATCTCGTTGTGCTACTGCACCTACGATTCCACACATGTGTTTATCTCCGTTTGTAGTTTTGTTCTTCCCTAGCCATGGTTTCAAATAGAGGCAGCAAGCAAAGGCCTTTATCCAGAGGGAAGTGAAATATGAAACTGTTTACTTAGTTAGATTAGGCGCAAATGACTTTTACGCCATGTTGTTCAATCTGTGCTTTGTGTTCTGGCTGTAACTCTGCGTCGGTAACCAATACATCAATTTGGTCCCAAGCCAACTCTAAGTTCGGAATTTTGCGTCCGACTTTTTCAGACTCGATCATGACAATGACTTCACGAGAGACTTCTGCCATGACTTTGCTTAAGCCAACCAATTCATTGAACGTTGTGGTTCCGCGCTCTAAATCGATACCATCAGCACCGATAAACAGCTGGTCAAAGTCGTAAGCTCTTAGTACAGATTCGGCTACTTTGCCTTGGAAGGATTCTGAGTGCGTATCCCAAGTTCCACCTGTCATTAACAGGGTTGGTTCGCTCTCTAATTCGTTAAGTGCATTTGCGACATGCAACGAGTTGGTCATTACAACCAAACCACGTTTGTCGTTTAATTGCTGAATCAATGCCGCTGTTGTGCTGCCACTGTCGATCACAATTCGGTTATGGTCACGAATCAGTGATGCCGCCGCTTTTGCTAGACTTAACTTTCGACTCGAAACAATTGGACTCAATTCTTCATGAATAACTTCGGTTGGAATCGAAATCGCACCACCGTAACGGCGCAAAAGTTGTCCATTTTTCTCTAAAGAAGCTAAGTCCTTTCTAATCGTGACTTCTGAGGTTTCAAATTTCTGCGCCAGTTCATCAACGCTGACTTCCCCAAGCTCATTTACTAGGTTAGAAATGGCGTGTCTTCTTAGTTGAGTGTTTCGTTTCGACATTTATGTTTTGATTTTAAGTTTCGGTTTGAAATTTATTATAGTCAAAACGAAACTTTTAAGTCCATTTATTTCGATCCAAAAAATTAATATTTCTCGATAAAACCTTGTCCTAAGACAATTCTTAAACAGTGATATTGGATTCATTCGGTGGTAGAATTCGCCACCGAAAAGAAAAAAAATTACAGAATTGAAGGTTATTTTTTTGCAACTTTCTGCATATAAAGTGGGATTAGTCACAAAAAGGTAACCAAAATCGCCGATCTTTTAGTCATAAAATGACTAAACTTGGTGAAAGACTTACAGAATCTGAAGTTCCAATAATGCGGCGGAAAATCGGTGGGTGACAGGCACTAAATGTCATCAAAACGCCCTAACTTCAGAGTAAACAACCGACTTTCAAATTGTAACTATACTTACCGGAGAGTATCTTCCATGAAAAAGACCAAAATCGTTTGTACGATTGGCCCTAAAACTGAATCTGTAGAGAAGCTAACTGAACTAGTAAACGCTGGCATGAACGTTATGCGTCTTAACTTCTCTCACGGTGACTACGCAGAGCACGGCACTCGTATCGCGAACTTCCGCCAAGTAATGGAAGCTACAGGCAAACAACTTGCAATCCTTCTAGACACTAAAGGTCCAGAAATCCGCACTATCAAACTAGAAGACGGCAACGACGTTGATCTAGTAGCTGGTCAAGAATTCACTTTCACAACTGACATCTCAGTTGTAGGTAACAAAGACAAAGTTGCAGTAACTTACGCTGGTTTTGCTAACGACCTAAACGTTGGTAACACTATCCTAGTAGACGACGGTCTAATCGAAATGGAAGTGCTTGCAACTTCTGAAACTGAAGTTAAGTGTAAAGTTCTTAACAACGGTGCTCTAGGCGAAAACAAAGGTGTTAACCTTCCAGGCGTTTCTGTAAACCTACCTGCACTATCTGAAAAAGATAAGAACGACCTTAAATTCGGTTGTGAGCAAGGCGTTGATTTCGTAGCTGCTTCTTTCATCCGTAAAGCTTCTGACGTTCAAGAAATCCGTGAAGTACTTGCTGCAAACGGCGGCGAGAACATCCACATCATCTCTAAGATCGAAAACCAAGAAGGTGTTGATAACTTCGACGAGATCCTAGAGCTTTCTGACGGCATCATGGTTGCTCGTGGTGACCTAGGTGTTGAAATCCCAGCTGAAGAAGTAATCTTCGCTCAGAAGATGATGATCGAGAAGTGTAACCGTGCACGTAAGATGGTTATCACTGCAACTCAAATGCTTGATTCTATGATCAACAACCCACGTCCTACTCGTGCGGAAGCTGGCGACGTTGCTAACGCGGTAATGGACGGTACTGACGCAGTTATGCTTTCTGGTGAAACTGCTAAAGGTAAGTACCCAGTTGAAGCGGTAACTATCATGGCTCAAATCGCGAACCGTACTGATTCAGCTCTAAAAGCTGAGCTAGGTTCTCGTCTAGACAGCCCACGTCTTCGCATCACTGAAGCAGTATGTAAAGGCGCGGTAGACACAGCTGAAAAACTAGCTGCTCCACTTATCGTTGTTGCAACTGAAGGTGGTAAGTCTGCACGTTCAGTACGTAAGTACTTCCCAACTGCAAACATCCTAGCACTAACGACTAACACTAAGACTGCTGCACAGCTAGTTCTAACTAAAGGTGTTACTCCAGTAGTTGTTGAGTCTATCCAAAGCACTGACGCGTTCTACGTAGCAGGTAAAGAACTTGCTCTAGAATCAGGTCTAGGCAATAAAGGCGATATCGTTGTTATGGTTTCTGGTGCTCTAGTAGCTTCAGGCACAACGAACACAGCTTCTGTACACGTTCTATAAGACTGAAGAATTCAATCATCAGTTCAATAAAAAAGAGGGCTTCGGCCCTCTTTTTTTATATATTTAATCTTGCCCTCATAATCAGTACGCTGTATTATCAATCACAACCGAACTACGTACTGTTTAGTTGTCGTCACGATAATAAAATTTCATGAGGTTGCTTGTGTCCAGTCCTACTCTTACCGACAAAGTTTCGAAAATGATCTGTCAGGACATCCTGACGGGTGAATTAAAGCCAGGTCAAAAGCTTGTGGTTGCTGACCTGAAAGAGAAATACAACGTTGGTGCATCACCTATCCGCGAAGCACTTGTGCAACTGTCTTGGAGCAAGTATGTAAAGCTTGAGCCACAAAAAGGCTGTTGGGTTGCGCCTGTGTGCAAAAAAGAATTGAACGACCTATACGAAAGCCTTCGTGTGGTTTCTTCTGTACTGCTTAAGAAAGCAATCTTGGCGGGTGATGAAAGCTGGGAATTGGACGTGCTAACGTCATACCATAAGCTATCTCGTCTGAACTTTGACGAAACATTCTGTTGGAAAGAGTGGGAAGAGCGCCACCATCAGTTCCACGTCTCTTTGTTGGAAGGTGCCGATTCAAAGAACATGTTTGAGTTCTTCAGTGATCTGATCAACCAAATCAAACGCTACCGCTACTTTGCGATGCAAACATTGAACTCTGAGCAAGATGCTCTGTTCAACATTGATGAACATGAGATGATCATGAAGCTTGTTCTTGCGAAGAACAGCGAAGAAGCAATGACACTGCTTGATAAGCATTTATTGAGCTCAATGCAGCGTATTGAAACTGTACTAGAGCTAGAAACGGCTTAATCATATCGTCGCCCAATAGATAGCAAAAAATCGGGGTTATCCCGATTTTTTTATTTGCTAGAGAAGCCAATTACTGCTTTTTCTCATCGCCTCTAAGCAATGTCATCAAAACTGTGACAAATCGACACTCGGTTCCGCCCTGCACTTTTTGACTCGTACAGGGCAATATCGGCACATTTGTAACTGCGAGTTCTATCCGCAGTCACATCGCTGTAACCCACACTTACGGTCACTGAACGGTCACTACTTAGCTCTACTGCAACACGCAAGCGATTCAAAACCACTTCTGCCTCTTGCGTAGTAGTGTGCGGCATGATCACCGCGAACTCCTCTCCACCAACTCGAGCCACGAAGTCGGTGCTTCTCACCCCACGAAGTAAAGTTTCAGCCACCGTACAAATGACTTTGTCGCCTTCATCATGCCCCAGTTCATCGTTGATACGCTTGAAATGGTCGATATCAAACAAGGCTAAACAAGTCGTGGGTGTATTCGGATAGCGTTCAACCAAGTTGGTATATTGTGCAAGCTGCTCTTCAAATTTACGACGATTCCAAAGGCTAGTTAAACCATCTTTCTCACTTAAGTTGCGCAGCTTTTCTTCTAGCTCTTTACGCTCCGAAATGTCCACCAGTGAAGTGATGTAATAACTGACCTTACCAGACTTTGCCATAATGGCTTGAACACGCATAATGGCAGTAAACACATGATTAAGTTTAGTACGACAACGCACCTCACCTTCCCATACTTGCTCAACACCCAGTTGATTCCAAATCGCCAGAATATTTTCAATGTCTTCGGGGATAAAAATCAGATTGTGGGCATTCCAGCCTCGTAAGCGAGAATTCGAATAACCCATCATGTTTTCGAACTCTTGGTTAACCATCATAATTCGGTGTGAAGTATCCGAAATCATCACTGCGGTCATGCCATCCAGTGCCGCTCGAGCCAGCTTGGACTCAATGCTATGGCGACGATAGTGCAGTGCTAAAGTTGTTATCGGGAGCGCGAAAACCAGCATCAAGCTTAAAACAAAGAGAGCTTCTTGCAATAAGTCATCAATGTCTCGATCAGCTCGCTCTAAGAGCTGTTCTTGCGAAAGATCGATAATTAAATGAAGAGACTCCCCCGGCACAAAGTTAATCGTATTAAAGATCACCAGATGGTTACCATCGTATTCGTAACCCATCTTTTCTGCCCCCATGTTCTGCCAAACTTTGGGGTGAAGCAAACCAAAGTTGAATCGAGAGCGAGCAGGAATAATATCGCCATACAACTTGTCATTATGAGAGCTCGCAACGTAGTAGCCCGCTTGGTTGATAAGCTCGATGTTAAAATCTCTTACAGGTGAGTAATTTAAACGTGACGACAAATATTGAACGTTGATGTTCAGTACCAGATAGCCTTCGCGCGTGCCATCCATCGCAACAGGCATCATGATACGAATCGATGGACTGTACGGATAAACGAGCTCACTATTTTCTCGTTCTAACTCTATCCCCCAAGAGCCGATCTGGTCATTGCTAAGATTCTGAGCGAATTGGAAATAAGCTCGCTCGGACTTATCTTGCAAAACCTGAGCTGGCGCAGCAATGCCCGTTTTGAAGTCGTAATTAATCCGTACGTTCTCTTGCCCTTCAAGGTTTAGGAAACGTATCTGTCGATACCATTTTTGGTTAACGGCGACTGAGCTCCACACCTCTTGTAAAATGGCGAGATTTTTGTCGCTAGGATCACGCAAATAATCGTAAAGGCTTTGGCTATGACCGAGTAGATCACTGATGGAAGAGATTTGATCTTGAACGTTGTTATATTCTCGCTCGGAATACGCGAGTTGATGAAGAGCTTCTTTAGCGGTGCTCTTGACGTTATCCGCTAACAGCGTTTGATATTTCTGATAGTAGTAGATTGAGATGAGCGCGCTAAAAAATAGCGTCGTCGCCAACAAAGCGCTGACTAACTTCCTGACTTTCACGCGTTCTACTACTCACATTGATTACGAAAGCAGCAATTATATCACTGTTTGTTATTTTCTAAACAAAAAGCCATCGAACAACGATGGCTTTTCTTAAATGCATCAGATTTCATTAAGGCTTGAGGCAACGTTCCCCGCGAGCAATGCCTACGACACCGCTTCGAGCCACTTCGACCACTTCCGTAACTTCCGAAATCGCTTGGATGAAAGCGTCCAGTTTCTCACTGGTACCCGCAAGTTGCACCGTGTATTGAGAAGCCGTGACATCAACAATCTGACCACGGAAAATATCCGCGGTACGCTTCACTTCAGCACGAGCAAAACCACTCGCTTTCACCTTGACCATCATCAGTTCGCGCTCGATGTGGTCAAATTCCGTGACTTCTTGCACTTTGAGCACATCGATCAGCTTATGCAATTGCTTCTGAATCTGCTCCAACTGCATTTCATCAGAGTTAGTCGTGATATTTAGACGCGACAGTGTTTCGTCATCAGTTGGTGATACGTTCAATGATTCAATGTTGTAACCACGCTGAGAAAACAAACCGACAACGCGAGACAAAGCACCAGGCTGGTTTTCCATTAACAAAGAAATAATGTGTCTCATATTAAGTACGCTCCGTTTTGCTTAGCCACATCTTGTCCATACCCTCGCCTTTGATCTGCATTGGGTAAACGTGTTCGGTTTCATCTACGTTGATGTCGACAAACACCAAACGATCTTTCATGTCGAGCGCCTTTTGGAGACCCGCTTCTAGCTGATCTGGCGTTTCGATACGAATACCGACGTGACCATAAGCTTCTGCAATCGCTGCAAAATCAGGAACAGAACTCATGTACGAGTTAGAGTGACGACCTTGATAAATAATGTCTTGCCATTGTTTTACCATGCCTAGGAAACGGTTATTCAAGTTAATGATTTTTACAGGGATGTCGTATTGCATGGCCGTCGACAACTCCTGAATATTCATTTGGATACTGCCATCACCAGTCACAACCACCACTTCTTCTTCTGGCATTGCGAATTTCACACCCATACCAGCAGGTAGACCGAAGCCCATTGTGCCGAGACCACCCGAGTTAATCCAACGGCGTGGTTTATTAAATGGATAGTACAGTGCCGCAAACATCTGGTGCTGTCCCACATCAGACGCAACGTAAGCGTCTCCCTTGGTTAGCTTGTGCAGTGTTTCGATAACTTGTTGCGGCTTAATGCGCTCAGGAGATGTCTCATACGCCAAGCAGTTGCGATCTCGCCATACTTGAATGTCTTCCCACCACTGACCTATCGCTTCTTGATCGTTGTTATTGCCCTGCTCGTTGAGCAGACCAACCATGGTCGCTAATACTTTTTCAGCAGAACCTACGATAGGCAAATCAACTTTCACATTTTTCGAGATAGAAGATGGGTCAATATCAATGTGCATCACTTTAGCATTCGGACAATACTTCTCTAGATTATTGGTCGTACGATCATCAAAACGTACCCCAATACCAAAGATCAGATCCGCTTCATGCATCGCCATGTTAGCTTCGTAAGTACCGTGCATACCTAGCATACCTAGCGAGTTTTTATGTGTACCCGGGAAGGCACCTAACCCCATTAGTGTGCTTACAACAGGAAGGTTTAACTGCTCCGATAGCGTTTGAATATGCTCATGCGCACCGGAAATTACCGCCCCACCACCGATGTACAGTACTGGTTTCTTCGCTTCAACAAGCGACTTCAACGCTTTTTTGATCTGACCTTTGTGACCAGACGTCGTTGGCTTATATGAACGCATCGAAATGCTTTCTGGGTACTCGTAAGGAAGCTTGATTTGCGGGTTCAAAATATCTTTCGGCAAATCAATCACAACCGGTCCAGGTCGACCTGTTGTCGAGATGTAGAACGCTTTTTTGATCGTTTCAGGAATGTCTTCCGCTTTCTTAACGAGGAAGCTGTGTTTCACAACTGGGCGTGAAACACCCACAATGTCACACTCTTGGAAGGCATCATTACCAATCAGGTTGTTTGGTACGTTACCTGAGATAACAATCATTGGAATTGAATCCATGTATGCAGTCGCAATACCTGTGATGGTATTGGTTGCACCAGGACCAGAACACACCAGTACGACCCCAGGCTTGCCCGTCGCTCGCGCATAGCCATCTGCCATATGGGTAGCAGCTTGTTCGTGTCTTACTAGTACGTGTTTGATTTGATCGGTTTTGGCGTGCAGTGCGTCGTAGATATCTAAAACGGACCCGCCAGGGTAACCAAAGATTTGCTCTACGCTCTCTTCAATCAGAGATTGCACAACCATCTCTGCGCCTGACAACATTGCTGTCATAATTTGCTCTCCTTACCAGTTTTCCTCACCGTAAGGCCAACGGTTTGGTCTGGTTTTACATAGTCTAGGTCTTATTCGTAGCCTAATAGAAATACTTCCACTTTTTCAGCTATGTCTTACGTCTGTCATAACAAAACGCAAGGTAACACAACAAATGTAACGTTTTATTATCAACGGGTCTAATGAGAGTTGAATCAAATTTTAAACAAGATGCTATAAATCAGAACAAAGGCAGGGTTTGACGCTAACTAAGTAGCGCAAAATAGAATCAAGATAAGAAACCAAAAGAAAATAAAGTGAATAATTTCACTAGAAATAGCAACTTTCAGCGAAACTTCCTTCATAAGTCACAACTAAAAGTGTGAAAGACGGTCATAAAAAATCCCCAGCAGCACAAGATCAGGCAACTGGGGACATTTTCATCAATCTGAAATCTAAGTTAGCTTAAGTTACTTTTTATCAGACTTTTCAGTGTACATTTCTTCGATTTCATCTTGGTATTTGTCGTTAATGACTTTACGACGAAGTTTTTGTGTTGGGGTCAACTCACCATCATCCATCGAGAATGCTTTAGGTAAAAGTTTGAATTTCTTAACTTGTTCAAACTTAGCCAGTTCTTTCTGCAGGTCATTAACACGCTTCTCAAGCATCTCAACAATCTGATGATGTTTGATCAATTCAACACGATCGTGGTACTTGATATTTAGTTCTTTCGCATACTCTTCAAGTGAGTCGTAACACGGAACAATCAGAGCCGATACAAATTTACGTGTATCTGCGATGACAGCAATCTGCTCAATGAAGTGGTCTTTACCGATTGCACCTTCTACGACTTGAGGTGCAATGTACTTACCGTTTGAAGTCTTCATCAGTTCTTTGATGCGGTCAGTAATGAACAAGTTGCCATTTTCATCAATGTAGCCTGCATCGCCAGTCTTCAAGAAGCCATGTTCGTCAAACGTCTTCTCAGTTTCCTCTGGCATTTTGTAGTAGCCACGCATCACCATTGGACCGCGCACTAAAATTTCGTTGTTTTCACCAATCTTAACTTGAGCGCCTGGCATTGCCATACCGATAGAGCTCGGATCAAAGCATTGATCATCCCAACAAGATACGGTTGCCGTGGTTTCTGTCATACCGTAGCCAAGCTTAACATTGATGCCAATTGCGTGGAAAAAACGCCCAATGGTTTCATCTAGCTTCGCGCCACCACATGGCATGAAATTAATGCGTCCACCCAATAATGCACGTAGCTTGCTCAACACTAGCTTGTCTGCCAAAGCATAAGATTTACGTAGCATTAGTGATGGCTTGCGGTTTTCTTGATGACAAGCAGCCATCTTCGCACCCATGTTGACCGCCCAAGTAAACATAATTTTGCGATGGAATGGTGCACGTGACACTTTCTCGTGGATCGCAGAGAAGATCTTCTCATAAAAACGAGGAACCGCACTCATCACGGTTGGGCGCACTTCACTCAGGGCATCACGTACTTGCATGGTGTCTTGCAGGTAGCAGTTGGTACCACCTTTATAAAGCACATAGAATGTCCATGCACGCTCAAACACGTGTGATAATGGCAAGAAACACAGCGATACGTCGTCTTCAGTTAAACTCAAGCGCTCATCATGACCTTCAAGTTGGGCAGAGATGTTCGCGTAATCTAGCATTACACCTTTCGGTTGACCTGTGGTACCAGAGGTGTAAATCAGGGTCAGTAGATCTTCTTCTTGCGCATGTTCTAAACGAGTTTCTAGCTCAGCTTGGTGACTAACGTCGCCCTTAGCAACGAAGTCTTTCCATGTCATGGCAAATGCATGATCGCCTAGGTCAATATCATCTGACATCGCAACGATCAGTTCTAGCTGCTTACATTCATCGAAAATGCTAACCGCGGCATCAAACTGTGGCTGCTCACCAACGAACAACACTTTGACGTCTGCGTTATCAATGATGTAAGCCGATTGAGCTGCGGTGTTAGTTGGATAGATAGGTACGGTAACGCCACGCAATTGCAGTGCTGCAAAATCAGCAATGGTCCATTGCGGCATGTTATTTGAGAAAATACCGATCTTATCTTGAACGCCCAATCCCTGAGCCAAAAGCGCAAGTGACAAAGCATCTACTTGCTGACCAAACTGCTCCCAAGTAATACCTTGCCATGTGTCGCCGACTTTATGTTTAAGCGCAACACGAGTACTACCCTTCGCAATTTGTTCACGAATACGTTTTACGATATGAAAATCTAACTTGGCCATTCTTTACATTACCTTTTGGCTTACAGGCGTAAGCTATTTGAGCGCACAAGTGTAACCTCGACGCTTAAAAACGCAACTGACCATTATCAAACTTATCATTATTAAGAGACGACTATCACTAATGAGAGCATAGCAGGTCTTTAACTGCTGAAGGTTTAATCAACTTAAGTCGCTGTTTCGACTATTAAATAGCGGACATAAAAAGCCCCTGAGAGACGGCGTTCTCTCAGGGGCAAGGAATTGTAAAAATTGATGATTACAAGTCCAGTCTGACCAGTTGATCAGGCTAAAAATTCAGCTTATTTAAGCGCAACAACTTCACCACAAGTGATCATGAGTTGGTCACGTAACCAGATGTGGCCTTTGTCCTTCTCACTTGATTCGTGCCAGCTTAGGTAACCACTGATTTCCTTGTTTTCAAATGGGAAATCTAGGATTTGCAACTGGTCGCTGTTCACTGCATTCTCAGCCATCCAGCGAGGAGCGATAGTCACAAGCTCAGATTGGCTTACTACGTATAGCAGGTTGCTTAAACTTGAACCTTCATAAGCGGCTTGGCAATCAAGTTCGCGGTACGCTTGCTCAGAGAAGCTACGTTGACCATGTACACGTGATAGCTTCGCGTGTTTCTCGTTGATCAGTTGCTCAGCAGATACACCACCTTGGATGCGAGGGTGCGTCTTAGAAGCAATAACCACTAGCTCATCTTTAAAGATTTCAGTGCTTGAGAAGCCTTGATCATCAAAACGTGCGTAGTCAATTACGAAGTCGATTTCTTGGTAGCGCATACGCTCAGATAGAAGGCGATCAAATTCCGCATCTAGGTGTAGCTGTACGCTTGGTGCTTGCTCGTTAATGTTAGCCATGATTCTCGGTGCGAAACGCATATCACATGGGCTACAAATCGCCAGTTTAAACAGACGAGTTGAAGACTCAGGTTGGAAAACTGAGCTTGGAAGTTCGTTACGAATGAGCTGTAGTGCTTGGCGGATAGGACCAAACAGTTGACGAGCACGCTGAGTTGGCTGAATACCACGACCCTGACGCATGAATAGCTCATCATTAAACATTACTTTTAGGCGAGCAACCGCATTACTTACTGCTGGTTGTGACATGCCAAGGTTATGTGCTGCACGAGTAATATTTTGCTCTTGCATCACTGCATCAAATACGGTCAATAGGTTTAAATCTACACCACGCAATGTGCTTTCCATACGGTAGCTAGCAATTGCGCTCATCGCGTCTTTTTTATCTAACATGGAGTGCGCCTCTTATGTAATCGTCAACTTGGTTCAATGAATTCTTAACGAATAGAATCTCTTTGCACACAAACGACCGTGGCTGGATTCAAATCATTTTTTAAGGAATAGAAAACCGAATTTGTATTATATTTATCGTCCAGATATTTCCGGCTCGAACCGTACTATCAACTAATCAATCAAGGTTTCGCAACTAGATTGATATTTAATCATTAAATTTTAGCCAATTAGTTATTTATTCCATATTTATCATATCGTTAAGAAAAACATAAAAAAGTATAAAACGCCTAAATCAGAGGTTTCTTACAACCTATTTAGCACGTTAATGACAATCTACAGGGATCATACAACCCATTTGCCCTGCTTATTGTTTGCATTTGCGTTCAAAAACCAGCATCAATAGTTAAGTTCACAAAACATGCAAATCAGTTAAAGAGTCAGCAAAATGACCGTGAATAGAAATGATATAGAAGGCATAAAAATGCAGCCAATCAGCGCGTGAATGACTGCAACTTAGAAGATAAATCAGACGTTAAACATTCGATACGTAACTCGGGAAATCGACTTGTTCCCATAGTTGTTCAGAGAGTTTTTCAGGTGCATCCCAAGCACCTTGTAATACCCAGTTGGCGATCGCTTTTGCAACATCAGGATACTTCACGCTTTCTGCTTGTTGTTCTTTCAACCACTGACGTACCGTCGAAATATCAAGATTTTCCATCGAAGATGCTAGCCCTAGATCTTCCAATGTTGCGACGTTACTTTGCTGTTCAAATTGCCCAGAAAGCGGTTTAAGTAATAGCTTCTTGCCAAGAGAAAGGGCTTCCGATGGCAGTTCAAAACCACCATTGGCAATCACTCCACTACAACGTTGCAAATGAGATTGAAAGTTAGTGTGACACAGAGGTCTTAGTTCAATATTTTCCACTTGCTCACACTCAATCACGTTCGGGTGATAACAGACAAAAGACTGTTGATTAAAATGGAACAACAAATCGCTGATGTCTTCTATTGATTCAAACGGAAGATAGACGAGAACAAAGTCATCATTACCACTCGTTTGCTCAAGCGTATGAACGATAGGTGGTAAGATCGGCTGATCAAAGTGATACCAATGCAAGCCTAGGTGGTGTTGCGAAGGAGCAAAATGCTCTATGACGGATTTATCCAACCAACTCGCCCCCTTAAGAGGTACTGGGTAGCGGAATGCATTTTGATGACTGATACCAATACAAGGTTTGTTCTGCTTACGAGCAGCCCAAGCCGAGACGGGTTCGAAATCATTGATCACCAGATCATAAGAAGACAAATCCAGCTGATTTACTTCTTGGATAAACTGAACCAAGTTATTGCGTAATGCCGTTTTAGCATAGCTCACGGCACCTTTCTCTGTCACAAAGGTAAAGCCACGCCGAGTTTGATAGTTTCCAAAAGACTCCATTGAAAAGTACTTTTCTGGTTCGCGTCCAGAGAAAAGAAAATCAACCTGCACGTCGTGAGTTTGAAAAGCTTTACTCATGGCTCTTGCGCGGGCGATGTGACCATTTCCTGTGCCTTGAACACCATACAGAATTTTCATCCATTAACCTCCAATGAGCCCAATTGCCAAAGAACCACATAGGCTCCCCAACAAAGCACCAATGATAATGTCAGTAAAAAAGTGCACGCCAAGCAGAATACGTGATGTCCCAATCAAGGCTGCCCAAGTGAAAGCAAATATGCCTAAGTCTGGATAAAAATGATGAATGAGCGTCGCCATCAAAAAGCCCGCCGCAGTATGACCTGACGGTAAGCTGTAGCGGTCAGAGGGAGTAATAAAGGCAGGAAGCAACGCGCTCAATTCCTCAGGACGACGGCGCTTAAAGCTGTTTTTCAACACCCAGTAAATGGGTAATTCGATGGCAAATGCGGTTAACCCGGTAATCAAGAACCAATGACCATGTTGCTTATCAAGTAGCCAAGCTAACAACCCTAACACCACATAGAGGTGTCCATCCCCACTATGAGAAACTCCTTTACTGATATTCGCGACTTGCTGATTAAATCGATGTTGTAAACACACACTGGAGAACGCCAAATCAAATTTAGCAATGCTTGCCATTGGCTGGCTAATTGTCTCTAAAGCTCGCATGTAACATTCCTTTACTTTGACCTTTATATGAAAACTAGGCGTGTAAGGTGACAACTACATGACGAGAATTTGGATAATTAATGACACGTTATCATTTGCAGCAGAGCAGAAAAAACGCCGGGAGTTAAGAGTAGCAATAAGCTCGGTAATCGTTACGTTGATCAACCGAGCTCATAAGTACGAAGATATTCACCCAGAAGATCTGAGCATAAAAGATCAAGACTGATTGGAAGCAGAGACTGGTGCATCGATGTACCAGATCTTTCTTTGTTTACGACATGCTCTAAGCGAGCCGGTGGTCATGTGACCATCTTTCGTGAGCTCATAGCTCAAATCACGGCAAGTATAGCTACCGAACAATTCGTTTTTCCCTTGTTCGCTTGGCTCAACATTATGCTTTAATAGTGGATTAGGCTTGATCGACAAAATGTCTCGGTTGACGACATTACTACGAGCGTAGTCTTTGTGTACGTAACCTCTAATCACACCTTTTTGTTCGACCAGCAACCATGGTTCGCCTTCCACTTTAGCAAGAGCATTAAAGACCTCACCTTTGGTTAGCTCTCCCAGCTTCTCTCCTTTTAAGCTCGGTTTTGCTCGCAAATTAAGAGTGGTCTTTGAGCGATATGAAACATCCATAAATTCAAGTGTATTTGACGTATCCACTCCCTCTACAATAGGACGACTTACTTCTGCTTCCTTCCATTGATTTGGCTGGACACGGATCTTCCACCAAGAGTAAGTGTCTGGATCTTTACCTTTAAACTTGTCACGGTTATCCGACTCTAACGCCACCAGCATTTGATTTAGAAAGGATTCACGTCCATCTTCACTCAAGTATTCATCCATTTGGTGGTTGATCATCAAGACACTATGAGCATGATCGCTCGCCACCACTGAAGAGGTCGCCTCTGTCGGTTGCCCAAATTGAAGTAACTGACACCCAGATAAAGAAACCAGAGCTAGAGCCAGCGCAGAACGTCCAAGTTGTTTCGCGAAATCCATTAATCCCTAACCTATTTGCCTCAAAAATTCGGTAGATACAACCGTTCTACTATAAATCGCTCTGCTGAATTTATGCCAACCAATTGCCTCCTTTGTGTGATAGCTCGCAAAGCATGCAGTATCAAAACAATGAGAAGAAGATGGTGAGCGTGATCTTAGTCGCGGCAATAATTGTTGTAGCACAAACATCTCCCCTTTCTTCACATTGAAGACGTCCATCATTGATAGAAGATTAATTCACCTACTGATCCGATATGAATAAAAAATCAACTTTAGGGTTGACGTGCTCCATTGAGTGCGGTACTAATTTGTTAACTTAATTTTGTGGAATGCTTAACAACTATGTCAGCACGTTTTTCTATCCTGCTTAGCCTCCTCCTGATCGTGACCAGTTCGCGCGGGTAGGCTGTGGAAGAAAAATAACCACACCAATTTCTTAGAAACCCGCATGCAAATGCGGGTTTTTTTATATCTAAATACCGGAAGTAAACGATTAACTTGCGCGAAAGTGCAAAAATCATGAAGGAAGCAAACATGAACGATCAGGTCATTATATTCGACACCACATTGCGTGATGGCGAACAAGCGTTGTCAGCAAGCTTGACGGTTAAAGAAAAACTGCAGATTGCCTATGCGCTTGAAAGGCTGGGCGTTGATGTTATCGAAGCGGGTTTTCCTGTCTCTTCACCAGGTGATTTCGAGTCCGTACAAACCATCGCAAAACACATAAAAAATAGCCGAGTTTGTGCCCTTTCGCGTGCCGTTGCGAAAGACATCGATGCCGCCGCTGAAGCACTAAAAGTCGCTGATGCTTTCCGAATTCACACCTTCATCTCCACTTCGACTGTTCACGTTCAGGACAAACTTCGCCGCAGCTACGACGATGTGGTTGAAATGGGTGTTAAAGCAGTAAAACACGCACGCAATTACACCGACGACGTCGAGTTTTCTTGTGAAGACGCAGGGCGCACTCCAATCGACAACCTATGCCGCATGGTTGAAGCCGCTATCGATGCGGGCGCAAGCACCATCAACATTCCAGACACCGTTGGCTACACAGTACCAAGTGAGTTTGGTGGCATCATTGAAACCCTATTCAACCGCGTACCCAACATCGACAAAGCCATCATCTCTGTGCACTGCCACGATGACTTAGGTATGTCAGTCGCAAACTCTATCGCAGCCGTCCA
This sequence comes from Vibrio sp. SSH13-20, assembly GCF_040104475.1. NCBI lineage: Bacteria > Pseudomonadati > Pseudomonadota > Gammaproteobacteria > Vibrionales > Vibrionaceae > Vibrio > Vibrio sp. SSH13-20. The sequence continues at coordinate 302,339 of NZ_JBECOU010000005.1, read as the reverse complement.
AGCAGGGGCACGACAAGTAGAAGGCACCATTAACGGTATCGGTGAGCGTGCAGGTAACTGTTCTTTAGAAGAAATCGCGATGATCCTAAAAACACGCCAAGAATTCATGGGTGTGCATACCGGTCTAAAACACGACGAAATCCACCGCACCAGCAAGTTGGTTAGTCAGCTATGTAACATGCCAATTCAGAGCAATAAAGCGATCGTTGGAGCCAACGCATTCAGCCACTCTTCAGGCATTCACCAAGATGGGATGCTAAAGAACAAAAACACTTACGAGATCATGACGCCTGAATCGATCGGTCTTAAAAACCAAGCTCTGAACCTAACCAGCCGCAGTGGTCGTGCAGCCGTGAAAAGCCACATGGATTCAATGGGCTACAAAGAAGAAGAATACAACTTAGATGCGTTGTACGAGGACTTCTTGAAGCTTGCCGACCGTAAGGGGCAAGTATTTGATTACGATCTAGAAGCCCTAATGCACTTCTCAAACTTGCGTGAAGAAGATGATTTCTACAAGTTGAACTACCTAAGTGTGCAATCAGGCAGCGTAATGGCGACCACCAGCATCAAGATGCAATGTGGTGATGAGGAAACGTGTGAGGCTGCAGTCGGCAATGGTCCGGTTGATGCGCTATACCAATGTATCTACCGCGTGACAGGTTACGACATCGTTCTAGACAAGTTCGACCTAACGGCAAAAGGTGAAGGTGAAGATGGTCTTGGTCAAGCAGACATCATCGCCAACTACAAAGGTCGTAAGTACCACGGTACCGGCGTTTCTACCGATATCGTAGAAGCATCTGGTCAAGCGCTATTACACGTCATCAACAGCATTCATCGTGCCGATAAGATTGAAGAGATGAAGCAAAAGAAAATCGCGACAGTTTAATGTGATTCATTGGGGTCTGATTCACATCTCAGACTCCAACCAAATTCGTTTAGATAAGCTCAAAAATTTAGAAATATTAAAGGATTAACATGACAGACAAATCATACAAAATTGCCGTTTTACCTGGCGACGGTATCGGCCCAGAAGTGATGGCGCAAGCGCATAAAGTGTTGGATGCAATCGAAAAGAAACACGGTATTGCATTTGAGCGTGACGAGCATGATGTTGGTGGTATTGCGATCGACAATCACGGCTGCCCACTTCCAGAAAGTACAGTCAAAGCGTGTGAAGAGTCTGATGCCGTCCTATTCGGTTCAGTAGGTGGACCAAAGTGGGAGCACTTACCACCAAATGACCAACCTGAACGTGGTGCCCTACTTCCGCTACGTAAACACTTCCAATTATTCTGTAATCTTCGTCCAGCACAGATCCACTCTGGTCTAGAAGCCTTCTCACCACTTCGTGCAGACATCTCAGGTCGTGGTTTTGACATCGTGGTAGTACGTGAATTAACTGGTGGTATCTACTTCGGTCAACCGAAAGGTCGTGAAGGTGAAGGCGCAACAGAAAAAGCATTTGATACCGAGGTTTACCACCGCTTTGAGATCGAACGTATCGCAAAAATTGCGTTTGAATCTGCACGTCTACGCCGTAAGAAGGTGTGTTCAATCGATAAAGCGAACGTTCTGCAAAGCTCAATCCTATGGCGTGAAGTGGTAGAAGAAATCGCAAAAGATTACCCAGATGTCGAGCTGTCACACATGTACATTGATAACGCAACAATGCAGTTGATTAAAGACCCAGCTCAGTTTGACGTAATGCTTTGTTCAAACATCTTCGGCGACATCATTTCTGATGAGTGTGCAATGATCACTGGCTCAATGGGTATGCTGCCTTCAGCAAGCCTAAACGAAAGTAAATTTGGTCTGTACGAGCCAGCAGGTGGCAGTGCACCCGATATCGCAGGTAAGAATATTGCTAACCCTGTGGCGCAAATCCTATCAGCAGCACTGATGCTGCGTTACAGCCTAGGTGAAGAAACTGCGGCGCAAGACATTGAAGCCGCAGTATCAAAAGCACTTTCAGCTGGGGAGCTAACGGGCGATCTTGCTGGTGACAACCCTGCGCTTACAACATCTGAGATGGGCGATAAGATCGCTGAGTACATCTTAAACTCATAATACAGAACAGATTCATAATAAATACTAAATCCTCTATCCACCAATGACTTACCTCTCAGTCATTGGTGCTAAAACAAAGCGACAAGGATAACGAGGAAAGGAAGCAAACCAATGGGCAAAACACTATACGAAAAAGTCTACGACGCACACGTTGCCGTCGCAGCAGAAGGGGAAAACCCAATCTTGTACATCGACCGTCATTTGGTACACGAAGTGACGTCTCCGCAGGCATTTGACGGCTTGCGTGAAAAAGGTCGTAAAGTGCGTCAGGTCAGCAAAACTTTTGCGACTATGGACCACAACGTTTCCACGACGACAAAAGACATCAATGCTTCCGGCGAGATGGCCCGTATCCAGATGGAAACGCTATCGAAAAACTGTGAAGAATTTGGCGTTACGCTTTACGACATTAACCACAAATACCAAGGCATTGTGCATGTAATGGGACCAGAACTTGGCATTACGTTACCGGGTATGACCATTGTTTGTGGTGACTCACATACCGCAACTCACGGTGCATTTGGTTCACTTGCATTTGGTATCGGTACTTCAGAAGTGGAGCACGTGCTAGCAACTCAAACGCTAAAACAAGCACGTGCAAAAACGATGAAAATCGAAGTGAAAGGCAAAGTAGCTCCGGGCATCACTGCTAAAGATATCGTACTTGCCATTATTGGTGAGACCACCGCTGCTGGCGGTACAGGTTATGTCGTCGAGTTCTGTGGAGAAGCCATCACTGATCTTTCCATGGAAGGTCGTATGACGGTATGTAACATGGCGATTGAGCTAGGCGCAAAAGCAGGCTTGATTGCACCAGATGAAACCACATTCGATTACATTAAAGGTCGTAAGTTCTCGCCACAGGGTGCTGAATTTGATGCGGCAGTGGAATACTGGAAAACCTTAAAAACAGATGATGATGCTCAGTTTGATGCCGTAGTAACGCTGAACGGTGCAGACATCAAGCCACAAGTCACTTGGGGCACAAACCCAGGTCAAGTAATCGCTGTAGACCAGCCCATCCCAACACCAGAGAGCTTTGCAGATCCAGTAGAAAAAGCCTCTGCTGAAAAAGCGTTGGCTTACATGGGACTTGAAGCTGGTAAGTCGTTATCAGATTACAACGTCGATAAAGTCTTTGTTGGTTCTTGTACTAACTCACGAATCGAAGACATGCGTGCAGCAGCAGAAGTAGCGAAAGGTCGTAAAGTCGCAGGGCATGTTCAAGCTCTTATCGTTCCGGGCTCAGAACAAGTAAAAGCCCAAGCTGAAGCGGAAGGCTTAGACGTTATCTTTAAAGAGGCAGGATTTGAATGGCGTCTACCGGGTTGCTCAATGTGTCTGGCCATGAACAACGACCGCTTGGGTCCCCATGAGCGTTGTGCGTCAACATCAAACCGTAACTTTGAAGGTCGCCAAGGTCGTGATGGTCGCACCCACTTGGTTAGCCCTGCTATGGCAGCGGCAGCGGCAATCGCTGGTCACTTTGTTGATATTCGCGAATTGACTTCTTTTGAGAACCAGGACTAGGAGAGAACAGATGTCAGGTTTTAAACAACACACAGGCTTAGTTGTTCCTCTAGATGCAGCGAACGTAGATACCGATGCCATTATTCCTAAGCAGTTCCTACAAAAGGTATCTCGTCTAGGTTTTGGTAAACACTTGTTCCATGACTGGCGTTTCTTAGATGATGCTGGCGAACAGCCAAATCCAGAGTTCGTGATGAACGCTCCGCGCTACCAAGGCGCTTCTATCTTGCTAGCACGAGAAAACTTCGGTTGTGGATCTTCTCGTGAGCACGCCCCTTGGGCATTAGCCGATTACGGCATCAAAGCGATGATTGCACCTAGCTTTGCCGATATTTTTTACGGCAACTCCATCAACAACCAGATGGTACCTGTTCGCCTTACAGAACAAGAAGTGGATGAAATATTCCAATTTGTTGAGGCTAACGAAGGCGCTGAAGTGGAAGTGGACTTAGAAGCTAATGTCGTTCGTGCTAACGGCAAAGAATATGGTTTTGAAATCGACACCTTCCGTCGTCATTGCTTACTGAACGGTTTAGACAATATCGGTCTGACCCTTCAACACGAAGATAAGATTGCTGAATACGAAGCGAAAATTCCAAGCTTCTTAAGCTAATTCAAATCGAGATTGAAACAAATACAAGGTTGGCTTATGCCAGCCTTTTTTCTTTTATTTTCATTACCTCAGAAAGAAACTACTTCTTCTACAGGTCTACACTATCAACAAGGTTTAACCCAAAGGTTCAATTATGAAGCGTCTATTATTGATATTGTGTGCCCTCGCCTCTTTCTCCGCTTTTTCTGCGCCGAAATCCGATTTGTGGCCGTATTGGAAGCAATCGAATCAAGCCAACAAAACACAAATTTCTCACCAAGAATGGCAACAACTATTAGACCGCTATTTGGTTGAGCAGGATGAAAACACGTTATTTCGCTATAACCAAGTTTCAGCAACGGATAAAGCGAAGTTAAAACAGTACATCCAACGCTTAGCCAAACTCGATCCCCTACAATACAATCAAGCAGAGCAATACGCGTATTGGGTTAACCTTTATAACGCCATCACCGTTGACCTAATTTTGGATAACTACCCTGTTAAATCCATTACGAAACTAGGCGGGCTATTTAGCTTTGGACCTTGGGGAGACGAAGTTGTGGTGGTGAATGGTAAAGATTTGACTTTAAACGACATTGAACATCGTATTTTGCGTCCAATTTGGCAAGATCCGAGAACACACTATGCAGTGAATTGTGCAAGCTTGGGATGTCCAAATTTACAAACTCAAGCATTCACCGCTGAAAACACGCAAGCGCTACTCGACTCTGCAGCCAAAACATTTATTAACAGTAGTAAAGGTGTATCAATTAAAGGTAATTCAGCGCAGCTTTCTTCCATTTATGACTGGTTTGCTGAAGATTTTGGTGGTGAGGAACAAGTATTTAATCACATTGCTCAATATGCTCCGCAATACCAAGGCTTTTCTGGAAAAGTAAAATACGAATACGATTGGAATTTAAATCAAGCCAATTGATGGGGACTGGTAGGTCTATACGCTTTTGGATCATGCTAACCCGAAAGCTCGAAACCATCACCAAACCAAAGACCAGACAGAAACTAAAAAAGGGCACTAGGTGCCCTTTTTATTGAGATTTGATAAGAATACGCGCTTATTTAAAGCCCTTCACCTTTTTGATCAGATCGTACGCGTTTTGAATTTCCTGCGACTTTTCTTTCGCAACGTTCATCATCTCTGGTGGTAGACCTTTTGCCATCAATTTATCTGGGTGATGCTCGTTCATCAATTTACGGTAAGCACGCTTAACGGTTTTACCGTCTGCATCTGAAGACACATCTAGAATTTTATAGGCATCGGCCAACTGGTCTGCTTGTGACGCTTGCTGCCACCCTGCACCTGAAGATTGATACTGACCTTGCTGCTGACCATGGAAGCCACCTTGGCTTTGGAAACGGAAAGCCGCTTCTTGCATATTGAGACGTCGCTCTAGCTGTTCGGAAGAGAAACCAAGACCACGAGCAATTTTATGTAGAACACTGCGCTCACTCGGATGAATAGAACCATCGGCAAATGCGGCAGAAATTTGTAACTCTAAAAAGAATTGCAGCAAATCAAAGCGACCGGCTGAAGAAATCTTCACTCGGACCAATACTTCTTCCAGTGGAAAGTCGCTCTCTTTGCCTTCTCTGAATGCATCTTGGGCAGCACGGCGTTGCTCACCATGAAGGCTCATGCGGTCCATCATCGTTGAAGCAAGTTGAATCTCTTCTTTCGTTACCTGCCCTTTGGCTTTAGCCACATGTCCCATTACTGCGAATGCTGCTTTAAAAAATTCTTCCTGACGTTGAGCTTGGCTTGGACCTTTACCAAAACCGCCAGTAGAAAACCCCGCTTGACTCAAACGACGTGCTTTATCGAATTGGTGACCGATAAATAGACCAAACAATAAACCGAATGGACCTCCGAGTAACAAGCCAAAAAAGGCACCCAATATTTTGCCAAAAATATGCATTATGTGTTCTCTATCAATGAATTTTTATCGACGACGGCGGTCTTATAGTGCCGGACGCAACGATTTCCTTTATGATAATGGAATTAGTTTTTTTACGGTCAGGCTATTTCGCCTGCTTATCTTTGCAGCTATTTTATATCGGCATTATGCCACAGCGAGTCCATGCTCTGGGATAATTGCAAACTATAGTTGATTCATTTGGCTATAAAGCTAGGGTACAACAAGCCCTATAGCCATCGAGTAGTAGTGACACAGGAAAGTTCAATTCAATGCAACATTTCTCCCGCACATTTTTAGCGGCCTCTATCAGCACCGCCTTGTTTGTACCCACCACTCAAGCTGAAGCGAATATCAATGATAGTGTGCAGGAAATGCCCATCACAGATCAATGTTTGGTCGAGACAAGTGGTGAGGAGGACGCGCTAAATTCCCCAGTCGTAGTACAAGCTGATAGTCTTCAGGCGATCAATGGCGACAAAGCCCAATACTCCGGCAACGTAGAAGTGACGCAAGGACCAAAGAAGATTACTGCGGATAGCGTGACACTTCATCAGCAAGACAATGTAGTGGTAGCGGAAGGTAACGTAACCTTCAATGACGGTAAAGTGAAGGCGCGCTCTGATCGTGTCACCAACGACATCAACCGAGATACCTTCTCGCTAGAAAATACCGACTACCAATTCCTTTGCCAGCAAGGTCGAGGTACCGCAGCGTATATCGCACGTACGGGTCAATCCGTTTATGAGCTGGAAGACGGCTCTATCACATCATGCCCTCAAGGCGATAACTCTTGGCGATTAGTCGCATCAGGTATTGATGTCGACCAAGATGAAGAAACCGCTACACTGCACCACCCTCGTTTTGAAGTATTGGACGTTCCCGTTTTTTACGTACCGTACTTAACAATGCCAATTGGTGATACGCGTAAGACAGGTTTCCTATTCCCTTCTCTGTCGTATGGCTCCAACGATGGTATGGAAGTTGAGATTCCATTCTATTGGAACATCGCGCCTGAGTACGACATGACGATTACCCCGTTATACATGCAGAAGCGTGGTAACAAGCTCGACGCTGATTTTCGTTACCTAACCGATGGTTGGGGACAAGGTGAAATCAAAGGCGAGTACATGAACAGCGACAAGAAGTACAACGACGAGTCGCGTTGGGGTTACCAGTTCAAACATGAAGGCATCATCAACAAACAATGGTTAGTCAACTTAGACTACTCCAAAGTCAGCGATATTGATTACTTCCGAGATCTCAGCTCTGATATTGGTAACCGAGAAGATGGTCAGTTGCTTCAAGAAGGTGAAGTACAATACCGTTCGAATTTCTGGGATGCATCACTGCGAGTTCGTGATTTCCAAATCCTACTTCAAGACGAGAACCAACCATACCGTCTGCTGCCTCAGTTGGATTTGAACTACTACACACCACTCATGGGCAATTACGTTAACTTTGACGTGAAGAGCCAAATCAGCCGCTTTGATACTGATGATACAGCTAAGCCCGATGCAACTCGTGTTCACGTAGAGCCAGGTCTTACTATCCCGCTTTCGAACTCATGGGCGACATGGACTACAGAAGCTCGTGTCCTATCGACATACTACTCTCAAGACTTAACAGGGCTAACAGATACTAATTTACGCAACCAGCTTGATGAAAACGTATCACGCGTCATCCCAGAGTTCCGTACGCATGCACGTATGTATCTAGAGCGTGACACTAGCTGGATTGAAGGCTACACACAAACGCTAGAGCCTCAGTTGCAGTACTTGTATGTCCCTGAAGAAGATCAGACGAACATCTACAACTACGATACCACCTTGCTGCAAACTGACTACTATGGTCTATTCCGCAGCCGTAAATACAGTGGCATTGATAAGATCGCATCAGCAAACCAGTTGAGTTACGGTGCAAGTACTCGATTCTTTGATGATGACTATAAAGAGCGCCTCAATATCTCGTTTGGTCAGATCTACTACTTCGATAAGAAAACCAAGATCAGTAACAGTCCTAGCGTGCCAGATGAGACCTCAAACTACTCATCTTGGGCAATTGAAACAGACTTCAACTACAACGATTACCTGTTCTACCACGGCGGTATTCAATACGACATTGATTTGAGCGCAATGCAGCTTGCTAACAGCACGCTGGAATACCAATTCAATGGTGGTTTTGTTCAAGGTAACTACCGTTACGTCACTCGAGAATACATCGAAGATACGATCATTCTCGAAAACCTAGATACGATCACTCGTAAGGGGATTTCACAAGCGGGTATTGTAGCAGCTTACGAGTTCAACCCAAGCTGGTCTGCAAGTGGTCAGTACTACTATGACCTGAATGAAAACATTGATATGGAATGGTTGGCGAGCGTGCGTTACCAATCTGACTGTTGGTACTTTGGTTTGACATATTCCAACCAACTGCTTGGCTGGGATGAAAAAGCCATTGGCAGTGCTGGCGCATCACCAAAATACGAAAACAACATCAGCGTAAACTTTGGTATTCAAGGTTTTGCAACCAACCAACGAGCTGATACTGCGGCGAAAGAGCTTGATGGCTCAGACAACGCAATCAAATACGGTCGTCCATTCTATTTGAACAATTAATCAAATTAGGCGTCTTAAACAATAGCAAGACGCTTAATCTATATTACTGACGGAATTTTTAATGAAAATTTGGAAATCACTCTTATTCACCGCGCTACTTTCTTGTGGTGTAACCGCTGCGCCAGTAGAGCTTGATAAGGTTGCGGTTATCGTTAACGACGGCGTAATTCTTCAAAGTGACATCGATACTGCGATGAAGACGCTTCAGGCAAATGCTCGTCAAAATGGCAAGAGCCTACCTTCAGCAAGTGTGCTGAAAGACCAAGTGGTAGAAAAACTGATCATCGACACACTACAAGGACAGGAAGCTGATCGTATTGGCGTCCGTATCGATGACAACCGTCTAAACCAAGCAATTGCGGAAATTGCTCGTAATAACAAGCAGACCGTAGAGCAACTTGCAGCATCTGTTCAAGCTGAAGGTCTAAGCTACCCAGAGTTTCGTGAACAGATCCGTAAAGAAATTGCGGCTTCTGAAGCTCGCAATGCGCTAGTGCGTCGTCGTATCAATATTCTTCCTGCTGAAGTAGACAGCCTTGCCGACCAACTGGCAAAAGAAACCAATGCAACCGTTCAGTACAAAATTGGTCATATTCAACTTCGCTTCTCTGATGATAAAGACAAGTCAGAAGTAGAAGCCGAAGCAAAAGCCTTGGTTAAGAAACTAAAAGACGGTGCTGACTTCTCGGAAATGGCATACACCTATTCAAAAGGTCCAAAAGCCCTACAGGGTGGTGATTGGGGTTGGATGCGTAAAGAAGAAATGCCGACCATCTTTGCAGACCAGATCAAAATGCAAAACAAAGGTAGCATCATTGGTCCATTCCGCAGCGGCGTAGGCTTCCACATCCTAAAAATTGAAGATGTAAAAGGTCTTGAAACCGTGGCAGTAACAGAAGTAAATGCTCGCCATATCCTAATCAAACCGACGGTAATCCTAAGTGATGATGGTGCGAAGAAAGAGCTAAATGACTTTATTCGTCGTATCAAGGCAGGCGAAGCGACCTTTGCTCAGTTGGCGACACAATACAGCCAAGACCCTGGTTCAGCAGCGCAAAATGGTGAGCTAGGTTACCAAACTCCTGACCTATACGTGCCAGAATTTAAACACCAAGTAGAAACACTACCGATCGGCTCAATCAGTGAACCATTTAAAACGGTACACGGTTGGCACATTGTTGAAGTTCTAGACCGTCGCCAGGTAGACCGCACGGATTCAGCGATGAAGAACAAAGCATACCGAATTCTATTTAACCGTAAGTTTAATGAAGAAGCTGGCGCATGGATGCAAGAGCTACGCGCAAGCGCATTCGTTGAAATCGTGGATGATAATGATGGCAACTAATTCGATTCGCAGAATCGTCGTAACCGCAGGGGAACCTGCGGGTATCGGTCCCGATTTGGTGCTCGCCTTGTCTAAGGAAGACTGGGCACACCAAATCGTCGTCTGCGCAGACAAAAACATGCTGTTGGAACGTGCCGCACTACTCGGCGTTGATGTTCAACTGACTGATTACAATCCAGAAGAAGCACCCAAAGCCCAAAAAGCGGGTACCTTGATCGTTGACCATATCGAAATGGCAGAGAATGTCATCGCTGGTCAACTCAATGAAGCTAACGGTCACTACGTATTAAAAACACTAGAAAGAGCCGCTTTGGGCTGTATGAATGATGAATTTGATGCTATTGTCACCGGCCCTGTACATAAGGGGGTGATCAATCGCTCAGGCGTTGCTTTCAGTGGTCATACTGAATTCTTCGCCGAGAAGTCCAACACACCGTTGGTCGTGATGATGCTGGCAACTGAAGGACTGAGAGTAGCACTTGTCACTACGCACATTCCTTTGGCTTACGTATCAAAAGCCGTCACGGAAGAGCGATTAGAAAAAATCATCGATATTCTTCATAAAGATCTTGTAGAAAAATTTGCCATCTCGCAGCCAAACATCTATGTTTGCGGGTTAAATCCACATGCGGGAGAAGATGGCTGTTTGGGTCGCGAAGAGATCGAGACCATCACTCCGACATTGGAAAAGATTCGACAAGAAAAAGGAATCAATCTGATCGGTCCATTACCGGCAGATACCATTTTCAATGAAAAGTATTTAAACGATGCTGATGCTGTTTTAGGCATGTACCACGACCAAGTGTTGCCAGTATTAAAGTACAAAGGCTTTGGTCGTTCAGTAAACATTACTCTTGGTCTACCTTTTATTAGAACCTCGGTGGATCACGGTACTGCATTAGAACTGGCAGGGACAGGTCAAGCGGATACAGGGAGCTTCCGAACAGCGCTCACGCATGCGATAGAATTGGTAGAGAAGAAACAATGAGAAATGATGTCCATTTAGGACACAAAGCGCGTAAACGTTTTGGTCAAAACTTCCTGAACGATCCGTACATTATTGACGGTATCGTATCAGCAATTAACCCAAGACCAGGTCAAAACCTGGTTGAGATCGGCCCGGGTCTAGGTGCAATCACCGAACCTGTTGGTCGCGAAGTCGACAAGTTCACGGTGATCGAATTGGACCGTGACCTAGCAGAACGTCTACGCAACCATCCTGAATTGGCAGATAAGCTTACTATCCATGAAGGCGACGCGATGCGTTTCGACTTCACTCAACTGGTGAAGCCAAACAACAAGCTGCGTATCTTTGGTAACTTGCCATACAACATCTCTACACCATTGATGTTCCACCTATTTGAATTCCATAAAGACATTCAAGATATGCACTTTATGCTTCAAAAAGAAGTAGTAAACCGCTTGGCAGCAGGTCCGGGTAGCAAGGCTTATGGTCGTCTAACGGTCATGGCGCAGTACTACTGTAAAGTAGTACCAGTGCTAGAAGTGCCACCAACCGCTTTTGTTCCGCCACCGAAAGTAGACTCAGCTGTTGTTCGTCTAGTACCTTACGAAGAACTTCCATGCCCAGCTAAAGATCTACGTTTGCTGGAGCGAGTATGTCGTGAAGGCTTTAACCAACGCCGTAAAACAGTACGTAACTGTTATAAATCTCTGCTCAGTACAGAGGTGTTGGAAGAGCTTGGTATCAACCCAGGCATGCGTCCAGAAAACTTGACGCTACAACAATTCGTCGCCATGGCGAACTGGCTCGCGGATAACCCGCAGCACTAAGAACTCAAACGATAAGCCAAACCCTTGCCGGTTTGGCTTATTATTATTGGGATATTACGTTTCTGAGGAGTGCACATGGACGTCATTCAACCTTGCATTAAGATTCAAGTTCATACCAAATACATCGAAGAACAGTCCAATCCAGAGCTACAACGCTATGTGTTCGCTTACGTCATCACAATAAAAAACCTCAGCCAACAAACGGTACAATTAGTCAGTCGTCGCTGGTTGATTACCGACTCCAACGGTAAACAAATGACGGTAGAGGGCGAAGGTGTTGTTGGTCAACAACCCTTTATCGCAGGTAATGACGAGTATACTTACAGCAGTGGCACTGCGTTAGAAACACCAGTTGGTGTCATGCAGGGACACTACATGTTACTGGATGAAAAAGGACAGGAATTCATCACTGAGATTGACCCATTCCGCTTGGCTGTTCCTAACGTCTTAAATTAATCAGGAGACTCTGTGGCTAACTACATTGTTGGAGACATCCAAGGCTGTTTTGACGAGCTTCAACAGCTATTAGAGCAAGTTAATTTTTCTGTAGAACATGACCAACTTTGGTTAGCTGGCGACCTTGTCGCTCGAGGTCCTAAATCATTAGAAACACTGCGCTTTGTTCGTTCTCTTGGTGACAGCGCTAAAGTCGTGCTCGGTAATCATGACCTGCATCTTATGGCGGTCTCGCAAGGACTCAAAAAGGTCAAAGATAAAGACAAAACCGCACCCATATTCTCTGCCCCAGACAAAGACGAATTACTGACTTGGCTCGCTCAACAACCACTACTTGCAGAACACGATGAGTTTGTAATGTGCCATGCCGGTATTTCTCCGCTATGGGATCTTGAAACCGCCAGAGCCTGTGCCCGTGAAGTGGAAGCGATCATTCGAAGTGAACAATTACCTTGGCTGCTAGAAAACATGTACAGCAACCAACCTGATCTTTGGGATGAATCCCTATCGGGACTTGATCGCTATCGCTATACCATCAATGCCTTTACCCGTATGCGTTTCTGCTTTCCTGATGGGCGACTGGATATGGATTGTAAATTGCCACCGCAAGAAGTATCAGAGGATGAACTGGTGCCGTGGTTTAAGTTACCGCAAAGAATCCCTCTAGAAAAAGCGGTACTTTTTGGGCATTGGGCGGCACTGCAAGGTCATATCGATGAAAGCATTATTGGACTTGATACGGGCTGCGTTTGGGGGGGCTCACTAACTATGATTCGTTGGGAAGACAAACAAGTCTTCATTCAAGAAGCTCTCAGTTAACGGCTCTGATTGCCGGACTAAAAAACAAAAAGCACCGCGTTTGCGGTGCTTTTCTCATTCTATCCGATTACTTTTCAAGGACAGTAAAACGCATGTTGTAAGCGTTTTTCCCATCTGCTTGGTATGCCTCAGAGTACGTTTCTTTAAACTCAATACCCCAATCAGGGAACTGAGTATCGCCCTCAATTTCAGCTTCGATATGAGTCACATACAACTTGGTTGCCATTGGCAGACAAGCTGCGTAAATCGCACCACCACCAATGATCATCACCTCTTCCACCTCACCCGCAACGTCTAATGCTTGCTCAATCGATGTGACAGTTGTGACACCTTCAATACAAAGTGACTCATCACGACTGATGACAATGTTCAAACGACCAGGTAGAGGACGCCCGATCGATTCATAGGTCTTACGTCCCATCACAACAGGCTTGCCCATAGTGCAGCGCTTAAACCATGCAAAATCTGCAGGAAGATGCCAAGGCATCTGGTTGTCTTTACCGATGATTCGATTGTCTGCCATCGCGGCAATCATGCTGATGATCATATTGGGTCCTTATACTATGGGTCTGCGGCGATAGAATAACAGCCCCGGAACCGCCAAGCCAACCGCTAAGCCTGCAATAATAAACATCGCCTTAAGAAAGTTTTCCATGCACGTCGCAATGAGTTCAGGCGAATAACCTAAGTGGTTTATCTCAACCATGGCTATCATGGCTTTATAAGCGAATACCCCTGGAACCATAGGGATTAAAGCAGCCACGGTGAATACTTTTGGATGAGCCAGAAAGCGATGGGACCAGTGAACACCTATCAAGCCCACTAAAGTCGCCGCGAAAAAGGTCGCCCACTCAATTGGCAAGCCAAAGTGCATCATTAGATAACGGCTACCATGACCGATCGCACCACCTGCCGCACAGTACTTAAGTGCCTTTTGTGGCACGTTAAAGACCATAGCAAAACCAACCGCAGGAATAGCGGCAAAGAACATGTCGTTTAAAAGCCCTAAAATCAGCTCAAATACACTCATTAGCTCATCCATCCCCAAATACCGGTTACTTCCATTGCAGCAACAATACCAAGACAAGTAGCTAGAGTGAGCAAACTCGCCATAGTGAAACGTGCAATGCCCATGTTGATATGACCTTTCAACATATCGGCAACCGAGTTAATCAATGGAAAGCCTGGAACCAGCATTAATACGGAAGACGCCATGGCAACAGTCGGCAAGTTACCAATTTCGAAGATAACCGCTTGAGCTGAAATCAACGTCGTAACAAAGGCCGTAACAGCAAAATTGAGAAGGGGATTAAAGTGTCGATGACCAATTTCTTGTCGCACGATCATACCGCCAGCAGAAGCAAGAAAAGTCATGACAAACACCCCTAAATCACCTCCAGCCAAATGACTGAATGCCGCACAGGAAAGCCCTATCATAAATACAACTAACCAACGGTTATAGCGCTCAGGACTGATACTATTGAGCTTCTTCTGCGCCATTTTCACATCAAGTAAGCCACGCTCCATCATGATACAAATGCGTTGGATCTGAGTTATCACACGCATATTAATGCCACGATCCGCACAGCTTCTTGTGGTGGTGATGCAGTGATCGTCCTTTACGGTCGTCACCACTAAAGCATTGGCTGATAATGCCACCGCAACGTCACTCACACCGCATGCAATGCCAATGCGCTGCATAATGTCACTAACCAGCGTACTTTCTGCCCCATGGGCTAATAACATTTGCCCTGCTTGGGCAACAAGCCGAGAGATGGCTCTTTGATTGGATGCCGTCGTAGTACAAGACGGTATAGCTTCCAGTGTCATAAATACTTCCTAAGTCCATTTATACCCAAGTAACCTCAAGACGTTTGGTTCAGCAGAATGTCTTGGGTTGTAGACGCACAGCGATTTAAGGATTTAGTGAACCTAAATTAAAAATCGACAACAAAGTGCACAAGCCAAGACAACTCGCCCTTTGTAAGCGTGTCATCGACTCGCTCTGACTCCTTCGCCTTGAAGTCACTTGGGTATAATTTATTATTGTGCCGTAAATCACATCTACTAAATATGATTTAGATACAAAAAAAGCCGCAATACACATTGCGGCTTAGTGAATTAGCTAGCGATTAGTCGCGGACGTAAACAACGTGACCGTCGTCTTCTTCATCGTCCCAGTCATCCCAATCGTCGTCGTCTTCAGTAACAACGTCTTTACCAGCGATCGCGTCTTTATGGTAGTCATCCCACATGAAGTTAACTTTATCTTCTTCAGCAACTTCTTCCTCTTCGCGAGGTAGGTTTTCCATAAAGTCAGCTAACTTGTAGCAAAGCTCTTTTGTGCCGTTACGGTTGATCGCCGAGATCTTAAAGTACTCGTCTTCCCAACCTAGCGCATCCAAGATCTCTTGGATCTTTTCATTCGCTTCTTCTTCAGGCATCAGATCCGTTTTGTTGAAAACTAACCAACGAGGTTTGCCTGCTAGTTTTTCACTGTACTGCTCTAACTCATCAATGATAGTTAGGGCATTTTGGATTGGATCTGACTGATCGATTGGCATGATATCGATCATGTGCAGCAACACACGACAACGTTCTAGGTGCTTAAGGAAGCGAATACCTAGACCAGCACCGTCAGCTGCGCCTTCAATTAGACCTGGAATGTCTGCAACAACAAAGCTTTTCTCAGGTACGACACTCACTACACCCAAGCTTGGGATTAACGTAGTAAATGGGTAATCAGCTACTTTTGGTTTTGCTGCTGATACTGCGCGGATAAAGGTTGATTTACCTGCATTAGGCAGACCAAGCATACCAACATCAGCCAATAGCAATAGTTCTAAACGGATCTCACGGATTTCACCTTTAGTACCCAGCGTTCTCTGACGAGGTGCGCGGTTTACTGAAGATTTGAAACGCGTGTTACCAAGACCGTGCCAGCCGCCTTTAGCGACCATCACTTTCTTACCGTGTTCTGCTACTTCGGCAACGATTTCGTTAGTGTGGATATCAACTGCGCGAGTACCTACTGGCACGCGAAGTGTGATGTCTTTACCACGTTTACCAGTACAGTTACCGCCGCGACCGTTTTCACCGCGTTCTGCTTCGTAAAAGCGTTGGAAACGGTAATCGATCAGGGTATTTAGGTTTTCATCGGCTTGGATGTATACATCACCACCATCACCACCGTCGCCACCATCAGGGCCACCTTTAGTGATGAATTTTTCACGCCAGAAACTTACAACGCCGCTACCGCCGTCACCAGCCTGAACTTTTACTACCGCTTCATCTACGAACTTCATCTTTTACTCCGACTACTTCGTGCGTGGATTAAATCTGATTTGCCATCAAACAATTTTAGCAGATGACAGATCTAAGCTCCCAGATTCCAACCGCGATGGGCTAAAACGAGAAACTTGAATATGCCGACTGCTACAAATAAAAAACCCCGCCGAATCGGCAGGGCTTTTGAATTCAGCTATAAAGCTTTAGTAATTAACCTAAAAGGTAAAATTACTCAGCTTCGATGCTTACAAACTTACGGTTCTTAGGACCTTTAACCTCGAACTTCACCTTACCTTCAGTAAGAGCGAATAGAGTGTGGTCTTTACCGATACCTACGTTGTTACCAGCGTGGAACTTAGTACCACGTTGACGAACGATAATGTTACCTGCAAGAACAGATTCACCACCGAAACGCTTAACACCTAGACGTTTGCTTTCTGAATCGCGGCCGTTACGAGTAGAACCACCAGCTTTTTTGTGTGCCATTGTTAAACTCTCCTAATAGATTAAGCGTTGATACCAGTGATCTTCACTTCAGTGAACCACTGACGGTGACCCTGTTGCTTACGAGAGTGCTTACGACGACGGAACTTAACGATTTTAACTTTATCGCCACGACCGTGTTGTACAACTTCAGCAACAACTTTGCCGCCCTCTACAAGAGGAGCACCAACTTTGATGTCTTCGCCGTTAGCAACAAGAAGAACTTTATCAAATTCTACAGTTGCACCAGTTTCAACGTCTAATTTCTCTAAACGAAGAGTTTGACCTTCGCTTACACGGTGTTGTTTACCACCAGATTGGAAAACAGCGTACATATTTTACTCCGCTTTTTCCGCACAGCCTTTTCATGAGGGTGTGCGCTAAACTAATCATCAATAGGGCGCAGATTCTACAGAAGAGATGCCCCTATGACAAGCCATATTTTGAAAAAATTGGCGAAAAGCTAATCGCCAAAGAAAAGTGCGGCAATCATGCCCTTTAGTAATGTATTAATCAACGTTTTTTAGTGTATTATTCGACAATTATATAAATCGAATAAGCCTTGCAGGGTCTAACTTCAGCCGGATATACGATGGATTTTAAAACTATCCAAGCGCTTACTGCCGATGACATGGCAAAAGTGAATGAAACAATTCAAGCCCAACTAAATTCTGATGTCTCTTTAATCAACCAACTCGGTTTCTATATCGTGAGTGGTGGAGGCAAACGCCTGAGACCACTTCTGGCGATATTGTCAGCTCGTGCTCTTGGTTACCAAGGTAACGGTCATACCATGGCTGCGGCGTTTATCGAGTTCATCCATACTGCGACTCTGTTGCACGATGATGTAGTTGATGAATCTGACATGCGCCGTGGTAAAGCGACAGCGAATGCTGCGTTTGGTAATGCCGCGAGCGTGTTAGTTGGGGACTTTATTTATACTCGCTCATTTCAAATGATGACTGAGCTAGGATCAATGAAGATCCTTAAACTGATGAGTGATGCAGTTAATGTGATCGCAGAAGGTGAGGTTCAGCAGTTAATGAACTGTAATGATCCTGACACGACTGAAGAAAGCTATATGCAGGTCATCTACTCAAAAACTGCGCGTCTGTTTGAATCAGCAACGCAGATTGGTGCCATCTTAAATGACGCACCAGAAGAAGTAGAAGTGGCATTGCAAAACTACGGCAAATACCTTGGCACCGCATTCCAACTGATCGATGACGTGATGGACTATACGTCAGACGGTGAGGATATGGGTAAGAATGTTGGTGACGATTTGGCTGAAGGCAAACCAACGCTTCCTCTATTGCATGCGATGCGCAATACCACGCCAGATAACGCAGCGATGATTCGTGAAGCTATCGAGAAAGCTAACGGTATGGATCGACTAGAAGATATCTTAACGGTTATGCAGCAAGCTGGTTCTCTTGAGTACACAACACAAAAAGCGTTAGAAGAAGCCGATAAAGCCATTGCTGAGTTGGCGGTGCTGCCTGAATCCGACTATAAGCAAGCACTAATTACACTCGCTCATATGTCTGTGAAGCGCACTAGCTAACAAAAAAGAAAGACCCAAAAGTAAAAAGGAAGAGTCATGCTCTTCCTTTTTGTTATCTTTTACTGGTAACAGTCCTTAGTAATATTGATCGCAGTTACCATGCAACTGTGGGTTGTCTTCTATTTCATCAAAGCTTACCGCAAGCTGCTCTTCTGACCCCTGCTTCGCCAATAGAACGGTTTCAGCTTCTTGATCGACGACCAAGATGGTGCCAACACCTTGCTGACACTCTACAACCATACCTTTACGGATTCGACTCGCTTCCATCATCTTCTCCTTCACAAAGTTGTTTGGTTCTGACTCTGATACGGCAAGCCAAAAGAAAGGATCAAAAAAGCCGATCCTAAGATCGGCTTTCTTTGCTATTTGTCTTGTTTACATGCTTTGCATGTAGAGACGCTTATTTTGCGAATTCAACACCAATGTTGATATCACCATTTAGCGTTTCTAGCATGCCATCAAGTGCCGACTTCTCGTAGTCGCTTAATGCGCCGTAGCTTAGAACTTCTTCTACGCCATCTTTACCTAGCTTCACAGGTTGCGCGAAGTAAGGAGCATGCTCGCTATCGCCTTCAACATATGCACACTCGATCACGCCTTCTTCACCTTGAAGAGCACGAACTAGCGCTAGACCAAAGCGACATGCCGCCTGACCCATAGACAGAGTTGCACTACCGCCACCCGCTTTTGCTTCTACAACTTCTGTACCTGCGTTTTGGATACGCTTCGTCAGAGCTTCTACTTCTTCAGCCGTGAACTCAACACCTTCAACTTGAGAAAGTAGAGGAAGAATCGTTACGCCAGAGTGACCACCGATAACAGGCACGCGGATATCACCTGGATCTTTGTCTTTTAGCTCAGCAACGAATGTTTCTGAACGGATAACATCTAGCGTCGTTACACCAAACAGCTTGCGCTTGTCGTAAACGCCTGCTTTTTTCAACACTTCAGCAGCAATTGGCACCGTTGTGTTCACTGGGTTAGTGATGATACCTACACATGCTGTTGGACATACAACGGCAATCTTCTCTGCTAGCGATTTAACGATGCCAGCATTTACGTTAAACAGATCCGCGCGATCCATACCAGGCTTACGAGCCACACCAGCTGAGATTAGCACCACGTCCGCACCTTCAAGTGCAGGCGTTGGATCTTCACCAGCGTAACCTTTGATAGAAACTGGAGTTGGGATATGGCTAAGATCAGCAGCCACACCAGGAGTTACTGGAGCAATATCATATAGGGCTAAATCAGAACCTGCAGGAAGACGGTTCTTAAGTAGAAGGGCCAGTGCTTGACCGATGCCGCCAGCGGCACCAATAACGGCTACTTTCATGTAGTTCTCCTTGAGAGTATTTCTCTTATAAACGTATTCGTAGGGTATTTTGTAACCAGCTGAAATAAAGCTATCGGAATCACAACTTGATTACAATCAATTAACGCCAGCTTTGCGACCTCGCGCAACTCACTGTTACCGTGCTACAAACAAAGGTCTGATTATTCTTTTATTCTGTTGAAATGACAAGAAATTCAACACAATAAATAGGTCAACGATTTCATACTTAAAGAATCCTATCCTGTTTAGGGTTTACAGTGATGGAATTAACATAATGTCGTGACTTTTTGGCACTGCATGAATATCTATGCGAGAATATGCAAAATTGCTGACCCTTGATAAGAGAATCATAACGACTATGCGCAATTCAGAAAAACAAGATAACTTAGTTCGCGCTTTTAAAGCCTTATTAAAAGAAGAGAGTTTTGGCTCACAGGGCGAAATCGTTGATGCACTAAAACAACAAGGTTTTGAAAGCATCAACCAATCTAAAGTCTCTCGCATGCTAACCAAGTTTGGTGCTGTCCGTACACGCAACGCAAAAATGGAGATGGTTTACTGTCTGCCTGCTGAGCTAGGTGTACCAACAGTGAGCAGCTCTCTACGCGAGTTGGTATTAGATATTGATCATAACGCCGCTTTGGTTGTCATTCATACAGGTCCAGGTGCTGCTCAACTGATCGCACGCTTGCTTGACTCTCTTGGCAAATCTGAGGGTATTCTTGGTGTCGTTGCGGGCGATGACACTATCTTCATTACCCCAACAATGCCAGTATCTACAGAACAACTGTTCAAATCTGTGTGTGAACTTTTCGAATACACAGGCTAAGTAACTGTTTGTGGGCTATGAAATTAATTGAATTTTGTAGCCCATTAAAAATGTAAATTTTTTGATTTTACAGCTTATTTTTCACCCAGCAATTTTGTGATCAACATCACGCTATTGGTTTTTTTAACACCTCTTCTCAAACTCATCATAAGTATTTGTTCTAGAAAGAATTAACTTACAAATTTATCTCCACTCTCAGTCGCAACATTTAGACTTATTCGCTATAACTTTTAACAATCGGATAATTTTCTGCCAATTTTTTGTTATGATTCGCTCGCTTTTTCAAACGATTGGATTGGAAAAGATGCCGTTTCCAAATAGGAAACTCCTGAAGTAATTTATGGTTATTTCCGGGTTAATAATGAATATAAGGAAGGGAAATTCATGGCATTTAACAAACTTCTTAAAGTAGGCGCTATCGCTGCAGCAGTTATGGGCGCAGGCGCAGTTAACGCTCAAGAGTTTATTACTATCGGTACTGGCTCTGTTACAGGTGTTTACTACCCTACTGGTGGTGCTATTTGTAAATTGGTAAACAAAGGTCGTAAAGATCACAACATTCGTTGTTCAGTAGAATCGACTGGCGGCTCAATTTACAACGTCAACACAATCCGTGCTGGCGAGCTAGACTTTGGTATCGTGCAATCGGATTGGCAGTACCACGGCTACAACGGTACGAGCAAGTTTGCTGAACAAGGTCCGTACAAAAAACTACGCGCAATGTTCTCTCTTCACACAGAACCTTTTAACATCATTGCACGTGCAGATTCTGGTATCGAAAACGTTAAAGACCTGAAAGGTAAACGTGTAAACATCGGTAACCCAGGTTCTGGCGACCGCGCAACAATGGGTGTAGTGATGGATGCAATGGGCTGGACTAACGACAGCTTCAAGCTAGCATCAGAGCTTAAAGGCTCAGAGCGTTCACAAGCTCTATGTGACAACAAGATCGACGCGTTCATCTACATGGTTGGTCACCCGAACGGTTCAATCAAAGAAGCAACAACCTCTTGTGACGCGAAACTGATCCCTGCGACAGGTCCAGAGATCGACAAGATCGTTGCTGAAAACCCTTACTACGCGTTTAGCACAGTACCTGCTGGTATGTACCGTGGTACAGACAAAGACGTAAACAGCTTTGGTGTTGCGGCAACAATGGTAACAACATCAGACGTTTCTGATGATGTCGCTTACAACGTGGCAAAAGCGGTGTTTGAAAACTTCGACACATTCAAACGTCTACATCCTGCATTTGCAAACCTGAAGAAAGAAGACATGGTGAAAGCTGGTCTTTCTATCCCTCTTCACCCAGGTGCAGTGAAATACTACAAAGAAGTAGGTCTGCTTAAGTAAGCAACTACTGACTTCAAGCTCAGGCAGAAACGGATCGCTTTCTGCCTGATTGAGTATGCTGGCGGGACAGCCCCATCAGCATACTTTGTTCAATTTGCTTTATGCAATCTGCCGATTTCTTTCGGAAGTCGCGCTCATACCTAAGAAAAAGAAAACGCACCTTTACCACTCTCATCGTTCAATGAGTTTAAGGGTTATCGCGGTTCAATCGAAAGCAAACTTCGCTCTATTCACTACACTGTTATAGCGAAGCGAGGTTCTCGAAACATAAAACAGACAGGACCATCAATAATAAGGAAAAAGTACATGGCGACGAACAACACTCCGTCACAAGATGTGCAAGAGATGGTGGCTCAGGCAGACACAGGTGCGCGTAGC
This sequence comes from Vibrio sp. SSH13-20, assembly GCF_040104475.1. Classification (NCBI taxonomy): domain Bacteria; kingdom Pseudomonadati; phylum Pseudomonadota; class Gammaproteobacteria; order Vibrionales; family Vibrionaceae; genus Vibrio; species Vibrio sp. SSH13-20. The sequence goes on along the minus strand of NZ_JBECOU010000005.1, from coordinate 279,950 downwards.
CCAATGGGCTTGCAAGGTCGAATCCTATGGTTCGTACCACTGTGCTGGTCGCTATTTCAATTATGGTATGCCTCTCCGCTACCATTTATTTTTAATTTTGGCGTACTCAATGACACTGAAGCGCGAGCAATTCATTTAACTTTTGCTACTTTTCTCGCTTTCACTGCTTATCCAGCAATGAAAAACTCTCCGCGTGATCATATCCCTTTGATTGACTGGATATTGGCACTAGCGGGCAGTTTTGCGGCAGCTTACATTTATATTTTCTACACTGAGCTTGCCGGCCGTTCAGGCGCACCAACCACTGTCGATATCGTGGTATCAGTCACTGGTATGGCATTGTTGCTTGAAGCAACACGTCGTGCACTGGGTCCCCCTTTGATGGTCGTTGCAGCCGTATTCCTGACTTACACCTTCGCTGGGCCATACATGCCAGATGTTATTGCTCATAAAGGCGCAAGCTTAAACAAAGCGATGTCGCATCTGTGGTTAACAACAGAGGGTGTATTCGGCGTGGCGCTTGGCGTATCAACGTCTTTCGTATTCTTGTTCGTACTGTTTGGTGCCATGCTAGAGCGCGCAGGTGCTGGTGCTTACTTCATCAAAGTTGCTTTCTCACTGCTTGGTCACATGAAAGGTGGTCCAGCGAAAGCCGCAGTGGTTGCATCAGGTCTATCCGGTCTAGTTTCAGGTTCATCCATCGCTAACGTAGTAACGACAGGTACGTTTACGATTCCATTGATGAAGCGAGTTGGCTTCCCTGGAACAAAAGCGGGTGCTGTTGAAGTTGCAGCCTCTACTAACGGTCAGCTCACACCACCTATCATGGGTGCAGCGGCATTCTTGATGGTAGAGTACGTCGGTATCTCTTACGTTGAAGTCATCAAAGCTGCTCTACTTCCAGCACTGATTTCTTACATCGCCTTGATTTACATTGTTCACCTAGAAGCATGTAAAGCTGGCATGACAGGGCTTCCTCGTCGCCACAACCCAACAATGCTACAAAGCCTATTGTCATTTACTGGCACTATTCTCGGTTTGTGCGTTATCAGTGCCTTGGTTTACTACGGTGTGGGTTGGACTAAAGACGTATTTGGCGATGCTGCTACAACCATCGTAACCATCGCGTTATTAATTGCTTACGTCGGTCTGGTGAAGATTTCAGCCAACCACGCCAAAGATGGTGCAATCGAAATTGATGCGGAACTCACTGAGGTCCCAGATCCGGGTCCAACAATTAAATCTGGCTTACATTTCCTATTGCCTATCGTCGTACTGGTTTGGTGTTTGACCGTTGAACGCTTTTCTCCGGGTCTATCGGCATTCTGGGCAACAGTATTCATGATCTTTATCTTGCTGACGCAACGCCCATTGATCGCATTACTGTCAAAACAAGGTGACTTGGTTGAACAAACTAAAGACGGCTTTGTTGACCTCGCAGAGAGCTTGGTGTCAGGCGCACGTAACATGATCGGTATCGGTGTCGCAACAGCAGCGGCAGGCACTGTAGTTGGTGTGGTCACCCTTACTGGTATTGGCTTGGTGATGACAGACTTCGTCGAGTTCATCTCTGGTGGTAGTGTCATACTCATGCTGCTGTTTACTGCGGTTATCAGTTTGATTCTGGGTATGGGTCTGCCAACAACTGCAAACTACATCGTTGTATCAACACTAATGGCACCGGTTATCGTAACTCTGGGGGCAGCTCATGGCTTGATCATCCCACTGATTGCGGTGCACTTATTCGTGTTCTACTTCGGTATATTGGCTGACGATACCCCTCCAGTAGGTTTGGCTGCATTTGCAGCTGCTGCAATTGCCAAGTCAGATCCGATTCGTACTGGTATTCAAGGCTTTACCTACGATATTCGGACTGCGATCCTGCCATTTATGTTCGTCTTCAACACTCAACTTCTATTGATGGGGATCGACACTTGGTGGCACTTAGCGCTGACCGTAATCTCTTCAATCATTGCCATGTTGATTTTCTCTGCGGCGACGCAAGGTTGGTGGTTCACACGTAACAAATGGTGGGAAACGGTCCTACTATTAGTATTAACGTTCTCTTTCTTCCGCCCTGGTTTCTGGTGGGACATGCTCTACCCAGCGAAAGTTCTTTCCCCTGGTGTTGAGATAGCTCAAATCACAGAAGGGCTAAATGTAGGAGAATCCCTAGAGTTACGTGTCGCTGGTGAAAACTTAGAAGGCGATTACATAGAGAAAACGGTACGTCTTCCGTTCGAAGATAAAGCGGCAACCGCTGAAGAGCGTATTTCTTCAATGGGTCTAATGCTGACCGAGAACGACGGCAAAATGATCGTAGACATGGTTGAATTTGGCAGCCCGGCAGAATCTTCTGGTATCGACTTCGATTGGGAGATCAAATGGGTAGTTCAAGACGCCGATCGACCGATGAAAGAGTGGGTATTTATCCCTTGTTTGATGATTTTGCTGGTACTTGCCCTGAACCAAAAACGTCGTGCTCGTAAGGAACAGTTGAGCGCATAACCGATTTGGCCTCGAGGATACGGGGCCTTAATGAGAGACATTGAATGTACAAACAAATTCTTGTTCCGGTTGATCTAAATGACCAAGGCTTTTCTGACCGCGCCGTTGAATTGGCGGTATGGCAGGCGAAGCAAGCCAATGCTGAAGTGCACCTGCTGACAGTATTGCCAGGCATCCATATGTCAATGGTCGCGAGTTACTTTCCGAAAGATGCCGCTGCAAAAATGAAGCAAGACGTAAAGCAGCAGCTAAAAGCGTTTGCTGATCAGCATATGGACGACGAAGTGATTTACAAGGTGCATGTTGCGGAAGGTAAAGCTTACGCAACCATCTTAGATTACGCAGAACGTTTAGGTGCAGACCTTATCATTATGCCAAGCCACAAACGTTCGAAGATCAACAAAGTGATGCTGGGCTCTGTAGCGAGTAAAGTAGTAGAGAACTCACCAATCAACGTTATGGTGGTGAAGCCTCAAGGCTAACGCGCTCATTCAAACTCAAAATGAAAGAAAAGGTTGATGCTCGCATCAACCTTTTTTCTGTCTTGGGCTAATTATCTCGCTGCTTTGACAAAAGCCTTCAATGTTTCGCTGCAATGTTGAGCATTGAGTTCGCGAATTTTACCCGACGCTTCTACCTGACCACCAGCAACAAAAGCAAAGTGGCTGGCGATGGCTCTGGCATCACTCAAATGGTGCGTGACCATCAATACCGTAATGCCGCGTTCAGCAGCCAACTGTTTAACCAGTGTCAGCATCTCTTCACGCAGCACTGGGTCTAGTGCAGAAAAAGGTTCGTCGAGTAACCACATTGGATGCGGTTGAACAAAACAACGCGCAAGAGCAACACGCTGGCGTTGACCGCCAGAAAGATGTTCAGGTAAACGGTCCAGATACTCAGCAACACCCACTTGCATTGCTGCTTGCTCGACAAGAAGCTTTTGGTCTGCCGTAAGCTTTAACCCCGGATGCAGCCCTAAACCAATGTTGTCCCTTACTGACAGGTGGGCAAACAGATTGTGTTCTTGGAACAGCATTGAAAACGGGCGCTGATACGGCTCTTTACTCACGATAGATGTGCCATCAACCAAGATATCGCCTAGGTCAGGATTAATGAATCCAGCAACCAAAGCGAGCAACGTTGATTTACCTGCACCGCTCGGTCCCATCAGCGACACGATTTGTCCGCGTTTAATCTCTAAATCAAAGCGAAATAGCTCACGTTGATAGGTGTACTGAACATCATCCAACACTAACATTATGCTTTCCCCTTTGTTTTTAATACTTTTTCAATCACAGCAAAGCAGCCTACGCTGAGTAATAGCAAGGTAACCGACACAACCGCTGCTGCATCCATTTGATAACTGCCCAGTAGTTGGAATAAATACAGCGGTAAGGTTCTAAATTCTTGCCCGCCAAACAAGGCGATCGCACTTAAGTCACCAATCGCAAACATAAAGCTGATGGCAAAAGCATGTGCAAACGGCTTACGCAGTGCTTGCCACTCCACGACTTTAAATCGTTGCCAACCACGCATCCCCAAACTGGCGCACACGTACTGGTACTGCTGCTCAATGTGCAACATGGGTTGAGATAAAGTTTTAATGACATAAGGCAATGCCATCAAGCCGTTAACCAAAATAACGACAAAAAACGCTAAGCTGAATACATCGGTAAACGATCGTAGTAACAGGAACAATCCCGTACTGATCACCAATCCCGGCGTTACTAAGATAATGGTTCCGATAAGCTCGATTTGGTCGGCGCGAGTGTTTTTGCACTGCAATCGCCAACGTCGGCTGGTCAGTAAAATCGACACGCCAGCAGCAACAGCAAGAGAGCTCGCGAGAACAGCGACTTTGATTGAATTAAGCAACGCGGACCAAAAACGCTCATCGGTCAATACCGTCCCAACTTGTTGGTTGATCCCACTGAACACCACCATCAAAAGTGGCGGTATTACTAGTAAAAAGGCACCTATGATCCAAAAGCTATCCCAAGCTTTTGACCACCCATGATCCTTCGTTAAATATTGCTGTACTGATGTACTGCCAGCGCTTACTGATACTGGCTTCGTCAACTTCTGTACGCCAATTGCTAACAAGCCACATAACAGCATTTGCCATAGTGCCAAAAGTGCCCCTGCCTGCAGATCAAAATCGAACTTAATTGCCTGATAAATGGCAAGCTCAATAGTGGTCGATTTCGGTCCGCCACCCAGCGCCATCACGGTGGCAAAGCTGGTAAAGCAAAGCATGAACACTAAGCCGCTTACGTGTGGTAATTGCTGCCTTAGGCGTGACCATTCTACCCAGCGGAATTTGTCCCAATGGCTCATTCCAAGGTGCGCACACAGTTTATGTTGCTCTGCGGGGATCGACTCTAATGCTTGCAAAAGTAGGCGCGCCGCATAGGGCATATTGAAGAACACATGCGCAAGTAAAATTCCGTTCAGACCATAGATGGAAAACGGCAGCTCAGCGTCGATACTTTTTAGCCATTGAGCCAATAAGCCGCTATTACCGTAAATCGCCAATAAGCCAAATACACCGACCAACACAGGCAGAACTAAGGTAGACGCAAACAACTTTAATAGTAGAGACTTACCATAGAACTCACGTCGAGAAAGCGCGTGCGCCACAGGGATCGCCAAACCGACACTCAAAATCGTAGAGAGGAAAGCTTGGTAGAAGCTGAACTTGGTGACGTGCTGATAGTATGGATCTCCCCACACTATAGACACATCAAGAGAAGGCGCTTGGACAATCAAAGCACCTAGGGCAGAAATAACAAAGGTCGCGATAATCATCGCGACCCCTAACCCTATTTTCGGAACAGAATTCAAAAGTAGAACCTATCTTAGAACGTCAATGCGCTTTGCCATTCACGAATCCAAGTCTTGCGCATTTTTGCTACTTCGTCTGCACTAAAGCTCAATGGTTTACTTGGTACGCTTAAGGTTTCAAAGCCTTTTGGTAATTCAACGTCAGTCACTGGGTACATCCAGTTGCCTGTTGGCATTGCCGATTGGAACTCATCACTCAAGATGAAATTCATAAACTCATCAGCAAGTTCCGCATTCTTTGAGCCTTTAACCTTAGCCGCTACTTCTACTTGCATGTAGTGACCTTCAGAAAAATCTGCGCTCGCATATTTCGCATCATCTTCTGCAATCAAATGGTACGCGGGAGAAGTCGTGTAAGACAGCACGAGATCGGACTCACCGTTCAAAAACATCGAGTAAGCTTCTGACCAGCCTTTCGTAACCGTAACTGTTTTCGTTGCCAGTTGCTTCCACGCTTGAGTCGCATCATCGCCGTAGATGGACTTCATCCACAGCATCAAACCTTGACCCGGCGTCGAAGTACGAGGGTCTTGGTAAATCACTTTCAGATCATCACGCTCTTCCACTAGCTCTTTCATGCTTTTTGGAGGATTCGCCAACTTCTCCTTGTTGTACACAAACGCAAAGTAGCCGTAATCGTACGGTACGAAGGTCTTATCATCCCAACCATTAGGCAAGGTCGTCTTCGATGTATCAACATTGTGCTCAGCCAGAAGCCCAGTCTTTTTCGCTTCCGCCATCAGGTTGTTATCCAAACCTAACACGATATCCGCTTTGCTATTGTTTCCTTCCAAGCGAAGGCGGTTAAGGATTGAAACACCGTCATCCAGAGCAACGAAATTAACGTCGCAACCGCATTTGGCTTCGAACGCTTTTTCAACTTTAGGACCAGGTCCCCAATCGGCAGCGAAAGAGTCGTAAGTGTAGACAGTTAGGGTGTTTTCAGCGGCAAACGCTGAAGTAGAAGTGATGGCTGCAAGGGCAATCAGACTAAGAGTGGTTTTCACTGCTCGCTCTCCATTTGCATTAGTAAACATGAGTTGAGCGGCACAGGGTTGAGGCGGTATCTAGGACTTCCAATATCCAGACTCAATTCCTACGCCAGCATTATCTGGTTCAGGTAATACGGGTCCCTGTTTGCTCAACAACGTTAAGCGATTAGGTCTCAGCACCCAATGGTATTGATAAGGTCAATGCCAAATGGGTTTGCTCCCCGATGAGTTGGATGGATTGTAAAGGTCTTTTATTGATTACACAATCAACGTTGGTCATAACCCCAACGTGGCACCAAGCCTTGCTCAATGCCCAAGTGATCAAGAATTCTCGCCACCATAAAATCCACTAAGTCTTCAATACTCTTTGGTTGATGATAAAAACCAGGAGCCGCAGGCATAATGGTGACGCCCATCTGAGAGAGCTTGTGCATGTTTTCAAGATGCAGCGTAGAGAAAGGCGTTTCACGCACCACAAGTAATAACTGTCCGCGCTCTTTCATTACCACATCCGCAGCGCGTTCAATCAAGTTATCCGACATGCCATGTGCAATGGCCGCAACACTCCCCGCAGAACATGGGCACACTACCATTTGCTTTGGTGCAGCAGAGCCCGATGCTACCGGAGAGAACCAATCGTCTTTGCCACAAACGGTGATGTTATCTGGATTGCAGTTGAGATGCTCAACTAACGCCTTTTGTGCCGCTTCAGGGCCGCTTGGTAATTTCAGATCATGCTCGGTTGCCATTACTACACGTGCAGCCGAAGAGATCAGCACATACACGTGATAATCCGCGGCAACCAAGCATTCAAGAAGACGAAGCCCATACGGGGCACCAGAGGCGCCCGTTAGTGCTAATGTGATGGCTTTTTTAGGGGTTACTTTTTGCTGCATAGATGTCATTAAGCTTTTTGTTTAAGTTGTTGCAGAAGCTTGCCGTGGATACCACCAAAGCCACCGTTACTCATCACGAGGATTTGGTCACCCGGCTGCGCTTGCTCTACGATTTTTGCGACAAAGCTGTCCATCTCTGCATCCACAAAAGCAGGTTGTTTACACTGGTCTGCAATCTCTTGTACCGACCAATCAATGTTGTCTGGTTGGAAGAGGAACACCTCATCAGCATTGTGCAATGAAGCCGCCAAAGTATTTTTGTGAACGCCGCGCTTCATCGTCGCAGAGCGAGGCTCTAAAACGGCAAGGATACGTTTTTCGCCAACCTTGTTACGTAAACCGCCCAATGTCAGTTCAATCGCCGTTGGATGATGAGCAAAATCATCATAAACCGTCACGCCTTGCTCTTCTCCTTTGAGCTCCAAGCGACGTTTGGTATTAATAAAGCGACCAAGAGCCTGACAAGCCAGTTCTGGTGCAACACCAACATGGCGAGCAGCAGCGATGGCCATCAAAGCGTTATCCACGTTGTGGTCACCAACAAGCTCCCAATCTACAACGCCTACTTTCTCGCCTTGCAGCAACACTTCAAATTTCGAGCCATCAACAACCAGTTTGCGTGCTTGCCAATCACCATCGACACCAGAGAACTGCTTTTCTGTCCAACAACCACGCTCGATCACATCTTGCAGCGACTGATCTTGCTTCGGAGCCAAGATCAAACCGTTCCCCGGAACAGTACGCACCAAATGATGGAATTGACGCTTTATCGCCTCTAGATCGTCAAAGATGTCTGCATGATCGAACTCAAGATTATTCATGATCAGTGTGCGTGGGTGGTAATGAACAAACTTAGATCGTTTGTCGAAAAAAGCACTGTCATATTCGTCTGCTTCGACGACGAAGAACATACTTTCACCCAAGCGAGCTGACACACCGAAGTTACCTAACACACCACCAACAAGAAAACCTGGTTGGTAACCGCAATCTTCTAAGATCCACGCCAACATACTTGAAGTGGTGGTTTTACCATGGGTACCCGATACCGCTAGAACCCAGCGATCGTGCAATAAGAACTCTTGTAACCATTGTGGGCCAGAGGTGTAACGCATATTGGTATTCAGCACATGCTCAACACATGGGTTACCACGGCTCATCGCGTTACCAATCACCACAAGATCTGGTTGAGGGTCAAGTTGAGAAGGGTCAAAGCCTTCAATAATTTCAATACCTTGAGACTCCAACAGGGTACTCATTGGTGGATAAACATTGGCATCCGAACCCGTCACTTTATGACCTAGCTGACGCGCTAAAATTGCCGCACCGCCCATAAACGTGCCGCAGATACCCAAGATATGAATGTGCATAAACTTAACCTTGTAATGCGTTCTTTAATCCTTTCATTATCGTGATAACCACCAGAAAAGCGAGAGCCTTTCGCTGTGTTCTTGCAGTCTCTTTCACAAATCTGACAGGGCTTAGCACTGACTGACCAAGCATTAACCAAGTGACAGACTTCTTATGCAATAAGACAAATAAATTGAGATCTCAGTCGGTTACTTCATTACCATTAATAAGATCCACGTCATAAACTTACATCTAGCGCAATCGTTTAACATCCATAAAGAGATGACCCCATTGCGCGACACCCCCAACGAAATGAAAAATGTAAGGATAAACCATGTCAGGACTGCGCACCCTAGGCGAATTCATTGTTGAGAAACAAGCGGATTTCCCCCACGCTAGCGGTGATCTTTCATCTCTCTTAGCTTCCATTCGTTTAGCTGCAAAAATTGTTAACCGTGAAATTAACGCGGCAGGTCTTGGTGATATCACCGGCGCTGTAGGTACGGAAAACGTACAAGGCGAAGATCAGCAAAAGCTTGATGTATACGCGAACGACAAGTTCAAAGCAGCACTCGAAGCACGTGACCAAGTGTGTGGCGTTGCAAGTGAAGAAGAAGATGAAGCGGTTGCGTTCAACAAAGAACTCAACCAAAACGCAAAATACGTTGTACTAATGGACCCACTCGATGGCTCATCAAACATCGATGTGAACGTATCAGTCGGTACGATTTTCTCTATTTACCGTCGAGTTTCTCCTATTGGTACCCCACCAACAGAAGAAGACTTCCTACAGCCTGGTCACAAACAAGTGGCAGCGGGCTACGTGATTTACGGCTCATCTACTATGTTGGTTTACACCACAGGTAATGGCGTAAACGGCTTCACTTACGATCCATCGATTGGCAGCTTCTGTCTTTCTCATGAAAACATGATGATCCCAGAAGACGGCAACATCTACTCGATCAACGAAGGTAACTACATCCGCTTCCCGCAGGGCGTGAAGAAGTACATCAAGTACTGTCAGGAGAATGTGCCTGAAGATGGTCGCCCATACACTTCTCGCTACATAGGCTCACTAGTTGCGGACTTCCATCGTAACTTGCTTAAAGGCGGCATTTACTTGTACCCAAGCACGCAAAGCCACCCTCAAGGCAAACTGCGTCTGTTGTACGAGTGCAACCCAATGGCATTCTTGATTGAGCAAGCTGGCGGTCTGGCATCTGACGGTGTAAACCGCATTATGGATTTGAAACCTACCGAACTGCACCAGCGTGTGCCTTTCTTTGTGGGTTCAAAGAACATGGTGAACAAAGTCGAAGAGTTTCTTGAGCTGAATCGCGAAGAAGACTAATTTCAGACCTTTGTCCAACGCGGCAGGTGTTTACCTGCCGCGTTTTTGTCGTTAAAGTGAACTGCGTAAATGTTAGCCAGATTAAGCCTCTCAGCGCTTAATCCTCAATGAAAAGGAATATTCAAATGAGCTTAAACAACGTACCAGCAGGTAAATCTTTGCCTGAAGATATCTATGTCGTTATTGAAATCCCAGCTAATGCGGATCCAATCAAATACGAAGTAGATAAAGACACTGGTGCTGTATTTGTCGACCGTTTCATGTCTGCGCCAATGTTCTACCCATGTAACTACGGCTATGTGAACAACACCCTTTCTCTAGATGGCGACCCAGTGGACGTACTGGTTCCGACCCCTTACCCATTAATGCCAGGTTCTGTGATTCGCTGCCGTCCAGTCGGTGTATTGAAGATGACGGATGAATCCGGTGAAGATGCGAAAGTCTTCGCTGTACCGCACTCTAAAATCTCAAAAGAGTACGAAGGCATTCAAGATGTTGACGATATTCCAGAGCTACTCAAAGCCCAAATCACACAGTTTTTTGAACGTTACAAAGAGCTTGAAGCAGGTAAGTGGGTGAAAGTGGATGGCTGGGCAGATGTGGCTGCCGCAAAAGCAGAAATCCTAGAATCTTACGAGCGTGCGCAAAACAAGTAATTGCGAACGCCAGAAAGCAAAAGAGCTGCAAATTAGCAGCTCTTTTTTGTTATATCGTTTTGACTAATACTCGCCAGCGGTAGAAGTTCGACCCGATTCATAATTTTGTTTGAAAAACGGGTCAATATCATCACAAATGCCAAAGTAAGGCATATCTCGTACGCCAAGCATATAAGCACTTTGCTCACAGTACTCTTTTTTACCTTCTTGGTAACCAGATTGATAAGCCATGATCAATTCCGGTGTAGCACGATTTGTATCATCAAGCTTGACGATACGGTCTTCCGATAATTCAATCAGACCATCGAGAGCAGATTGCTTACCGAAGTCCTGCCAATCTGTTACGTTCACTGAATCTGGCAACCTTGTTTGCGCACAAGCGGTGAGAAAAAGCAGCATGGCGCCGATGATGATGGATCTCATAAGTTCTCCTTAGGCTTATACAAAAGACCGTCGGAAACTCACTTTCATACCCCTTTATCGAGTACTCATTCGACAGTCATACACTTTCACTACAAATGCTTACGCGTACTCGCGGAGTATGGTTCACACTCTCTGACACCAATCACCAGATGCAATCTCTTCACTCAACTGCTCAGTGTCTTGATACAAGTAGATCCAAGCTTGGCCAAAAGGTGTAGTAATGCTTTCTCGACGATACTCAACCGGTACGTCTTCTAACTTATCAAGTTCCTGCAGCGTGTCATTATCAATCAAATAAACTTCGCCCTGTATCGCATTTTGTCCGACCGACAAAGCCGGGTAAGGACCTAAATCATACAGAGCGAATTGGGCATCTGTTTCATGGTGACCAAGAAACTCAGCAGTGCTTAAAAAGTGATGATTGCACTCTCCTTTGCGCAAAGTTCCATACACAAACACTAAATGTTGCATAGCCGCTCCTTCTGCTTACAAGCTAAGTTTAGTTGAATTCGAATTGATAGAGCAGGTCAACAGCACTATCAACACCTGAAACTGCCTCTAGGTACAAGTCTTTCATCAAACGATAACGCACTGTGAACTCACCTAATGAGGTAAAGATACCCACACCATATTTCACCTGTAAACCAGGAAGAATATAGCCGCTCACCGTTACTTGAGAGTCGTCACCTGAACCTGCAGTATCCAGTTGCAGATCTTGTACGCCAAAGGCTTCGCCGATTTCACCTACGACTTTACCGCTCTTAGCTAAACTCAAGCCAATAAGGGTCGTCGTCATCGCATTACCGCCCGATTCTGCATCGATATCTTGACCTCGCAACAAGTAAGAAAGTGCGTTCGCTTGCGGCATTGCCGGATCAGAGAAGATTTCCACCGTAGGATCACTTGCAGGACCAGTCACACGTACACCCGCTGTCACATCATCTTGCGTGTTGTCCGGATTACGAATCGCTTTGATCGAGACATAAGGCTGATCCGCTGGTCCATTCATCATGATCTTACCTTCTTGGATGACCAAGTCTTGCCCAAATGAGCGATAAGAACCGTCAATGATGTTCACCTCACCGACAATAAACGGACCTTTGTCTTTTTGCGTCACGTTGAGGTTACCTTGCAAGTCACCTTTTAGACCAAACGCAGACAACTGGAAATCATCGCCGATTTTGATGTTAATGTTGGTTTCAACGTTAAACGGCAACGCTTGCTCACCATCAACAGGCTGCATGTCTTTGTTCAAAATGACTGTGTCGCTTGAAACACCAACCGCACTTGGTGGCAGTTCATCAATTAAGATACGTCCCCAAGGTAGATTAATACTGCCTTCGACCTTGGCAAGTTGAGGCGTCACATCAATAGTCATATCCGGTTTGACTTTGATTCTCACCATCGGTGGCATATCCACTTTAAGCTCTTCAGCGAACACACGAGCCTTAGTGTGCCAATTTTCTAGGTCACGCCAATCAGCATCGCCTTTAATCTCTAGCTTGCCATCTGGCGTAATGATCCCAGCATCTAAATCAGCTTGATGACCTTTAAAGTTAATCACCACTTGTCCTGAATTGATATCAATTGGCGTAACTTCACCTTGCAGTTTCATTTGATCAATCAAGAACTGACCATTCACCTTTGGATGCATCACATCACCAGATAGAGCAAGGTCAGTGTTCATGTTGGCTTTAAACAGGCTGTATTCGCCAATCAGGGGCGCTAAAAAGTCCAAGTGGAATGTCGATAGCGACACCTTACCGTCAATCGTCGGCTTCTCGGACGACACATCATTCAGGGCGACTTTACCAGACAAATCACCGTTATCCGTTACATCAAGCAACCACTCAGCATCTAGCTTATCTTGTGCCAACTTGGCTTTAAAACTCACACTTTCCCAACCGACTTTCACCGGTTGTTCTAGCGTTTGTTCTACCTGACCTTTTGGCATATCGACATTCACCGTGACTTCCGGTTTCATGTCTGGCGCCCATTTCGCGAAAGCATTCGCGTTCACAGAACCTTGCAGTTTGGTTTCTGGCGGTAAGAATTGTTTGATTTGGTCGAAGTCAAAGTTAGTGATGGCTAACTTCGCTTCACCGCTTTTACCAACGCTGATGTCTTCACTTAAACACACGCTTGATTTTGACTGTAACCAACAGTGTGCTTGCACATCAGCAATCTGCTTGTCGATGTTCACTTTGACTGCCGTCGACTTTTGCAATGCCCATGGACCTTGAGGTGTGCTCAGCGTTAAGCGGCGTAGCGCACCATCCCAAATCATTTCTGGCTTTTGCTTAAAGATGCCTTCGATCTCTAAACTGCTCGAAACAATGTCTGAAACCACGTCGAGTGTCAGTTGGTGTAGCTTTTCATCGCCACTCACTTCCAAATCTGCACTGTCAATTTTAATGTCGTCGTAGGTGATGTTCTTCGCAATTAGGCTAACATCAGCTTTTGGCGCAGGCAGTGGTGTAACATCCCCTTTTAGAGTGATGGTTTCCACCTTGGCTTGCTGCTGCCAATTCAGCTGGTTCAGCGCGAGATCTAAATTAATGTCCGGCTGTTTCAAACTGCCGCGAAGAGCAACCGTACCATTCATCTTACCAGCAAGATCCGGTACGCTTTTCGCAAAATCAGGGAAATTAACATCAACATCCATCAAGATTTGTTTGTCGATTTTACCCTTTGCTCGCAAAGAGTTGGGACCATGTGACAAAGCTAAACCTTGCGTGTTCAATTGAATATCTTCACCTTTACCGTTCTTATCTGAGGCTTCTAATTGACCTTCGATATGCAAAGGGTAGCCACGTAAAATACCGTCAATATCCAATTTAGGTAGACTCACTTGCCAGCCACCTTGTGCGGTTAATGACCCCGACGTCGACAAGCTACCACTGATATCGCCTTCCGCTTCTTCCCACTGTAAGCCCGGTTGAATATTTTTTAAGTTCAGATCGGCTTGCCAGTTGATAGGTGCAGCCCAATTCGCCATGACTTTACCTGCAAGCTCACCACCCAGCGTTTTGACAACTAAGCTGTCTAAGTCAATCTGTTCTAAAGTACCTTTACCGTTTAACGCCACATCAACTGCTGGAATATCTTTACCAGACGCCTTAGTTTCCAAGGCAACCGTGTAACCTTGTAAAGAGCCTTTCGCTGCAAGACTCGGGACCGATACTTGGTAATCACTCTTACCACTCAATGGCCATTGCGCCTCAACATCTTTCAATTTGATATCAAACGGCAACTCGGACTTAAGGGGTTGAATTTGCCCCTGAATCTTGGCTTTCACCAAATCAGATAACGTGGCATCCAGTGATAAATCGCCAACCGAGCCAGATGCCGTCAGTGATAATTTCTGACCTTTTACATCCGCTTGTTCAACCAATGCGTCAATTTGGGCTTGAATTGGGTAGTCACCTGATAATGTCACTTGAGTGCTTAACTGCCCTTTCACTTCCGGCATGTCAAGCTCAAGGGTTTTGACATCGACTTGGTCACCACCCGCTTTGGCTTCTAACCCTAAATGATGAACGATAACCGGTGTGTCACCAGCCAACTTAAAGTCATGAATATCGAGGCGCTGTGCTTCAATAGTGAGCGGAATCCAGACTTCAGGTAGAGCGATACCATTTGATTCAGGCTTAACGTCTAACTTCTGTTCATCAGACTTTGAACCTTTGTTAGCAGCAACATTTTCTGCACCTTGCTGCGATGGATTTTTAGACGCGTCTGAATTGACCGATGTTGACGACTGGACTTCCGCATCTTGCTCAATTTTAGCTTGAGCTTGATGGTTCGTTTTCGTGTCTTGAACTGGCGGCTGTTCCACACCCTCTTCACTTGGTGCAAGTGCCACATTGATGGTTTTCAATGCCGTAGGGGCAATCACCAAACGATCACCTTGCATTGATAATGCGGTTGAAAAATCTTGCCAATCAATCTTATTCCCCAAGATATTCAGATTGATATCATTAAATCTGACTTTATTGACAAAAATAGGCACTGGCGTACTGATAGAGCGCAATGGTGGCGTTTCTTCTTCAGGCTCGTCAGATGCCGGAGGGAGCTCTGGCATCTGAAAGTTCACCCCTTGCAGTGCCAACTCATCGACACACACTTTCGGATCGAAGAAGCAACGAAAGTTGATAGCAAGCGTTACGCTTTCAACCTTAGCATCGACATGTAAGGATTCATCGACAAAGCTGACGTTATGTAAAGCAAAACGCGGAAAAAGCGAACCTTGAACTTCTTCCACTTTGAGTTGCGGTAAGGCTTTCTCTGCCCCCCACAGCGCAAGTTTTAAACCCGGATGGGTGAAAAGTAATGTGCCAACAAAAACCGTCAGCAGCAATAATAGACTCAGCAGACCGATTGAGAGCCATTTCGTCCACTTCAGAGTTGTTTTGATCATAGTTCAGGCCCCAACGAGAAGTGAATGCGGAATTCTGGATCAGGCTCGGAGTCGAGCCCCCAAGCAAAGTCAAAGCTCACCGGACCAACCGGTGACGCCCAGCGGATACCAACACCCGCACCAGCCTTCCATTCTGGGGTTTCATTAAATGCATCACCAATATCGTAGAAAGCAGCGCCCCACCAGTTGCCGTAGACACGGTATTGATATTCAAGGGTGCTGGTCACCATATACTTAGCACCCGTCAATGCGCCACTGGCATCTTTCGGTGAGATAGACTCATAGCCATAACCACGAATGTTGTTATCACCACCAGCAAAGAAACGTAGTGATGGCGATAGTTTTTCAAATTCATCCGTAATGTTGGCACCGCCCTCTAAACGGAACAAACCACGGTGGTTTTGACCAATACCGCGAATCCAAGATGTACGTCCTAACAAGCGCAGTACTCGTGTTTCTGACAGCAAAGCAGTATCGCCATATTCAACGGTCACACTCTGCTTATCCCCCCACATTGGCATATTACCACCACGGGTCCGGGTTCGAGAAAAAGAAGCACCAGGCAAGACAAATTGCACACCATCTTCTTGCAAACCTTGCGAGAAGTTTTCGTACAGGTGGCGAACATACAAAGTCTTATGCCAACCACCGTCGGTGATCCAGTGGCGTTCTACCGCAAGATTCGATTCCAAACTTTCGGTATCTCGGTTATCAAGATGCTTGAGACCAAACTGCAATTGGTAGTATTCGTGTAGAACGTCATCAAGAGGGATTTTGTAGCCTGCTGTGATAGTTTGTTCAGGCTTGGAAAGAGAAAGAGCAGTATCAAAACTATGACCGCGTGCGCTTACCCACGGTTTTTTCCATTTCAGCGTACCGCGAACACCCGTATCGGTCGAATAACCAATACCAGTCTCAAGTTGGTTTTTCGCTGCGGGGGCAAGTGAGACTTTGATTGGCAGCTCGCGACCGTCGTCTAGCTTACTTAAATCTGGCTCAACAAATACTGACGAAAACCAATCGGTATTAGACAGGTTTTGGTTGTATTCCCCAACTTCTGAAACCAAATAAGGTTCACCAGTTTTAAATGGACGCAGAGACTCAACACGGTCTTCCCAAATCTGACTTCCAAAAATCTCCACCGAACCAAAGTGATAACGGATACCACTGTCATAATGAAGACGCACATTCGCTTCGTTAAGTTCGGGAACCACCTCAAGACGGCTTAAAGTGAAATCTCCATTAAAGTAACCACGTTGCAACGCTAAGTTACGAATACTTGATTTCAAGCTGTCGTATTCACCTTGATTTAAGATGCGTCCTACCTTCAATGGTGATTTTTCAAGAAGCTTAACGAATGCTTCGTCTTGGTTTGCCTCACCTGAAATCACCACATCCATCAGTTTCACCCTTACAGGCTCACCCGGTTGGACATTGACGATCAATTCATCATTATCTTTCGTAATAGTGTATGAAATTTTCGCATGATAATAGCCGAGCGCATTGAGCGCTTCAGTGATACTTTGTTCCAATCGCGCCTGAAAACGCAGGGACGTGGAATAATCGTCTTCAGGAATGGAAGACAAATAAGCGTTCACATTATCTTCTAGCGCACCATCGATCCCTTTAATTTTTAAGGAAACATCGGCATAAGCGCTATGAGAAAAGGCAAGTAGGCTGACAATGATCGGAGTAGCTTTTCTTATCATGCTTTTTAGCTGGACGAGGTTAAATAAACGTAAACAATAATAACGCCAAATAAAGGCTAAGTCTGTAATATTAATAGGTTTAACACGGTCTATGTCATCACAACATCATATTCAGACTGAATAGATTTTTTCGCAAAATTAAGACACGTATTAAAGGACAAATACCATGCTCAACAAACAGACAATGATCAGTATAGAAGATGCACTGCCCGGTAGAGAGGCATCAATGCAGATCGACGACACTCATTTTGTCAATCAATCGAGTTTAACGGCGCAGCCACAAGCTAACCAGCAACAGATTTTGTTTGGCATGGGATGCTTTTGGGGAGCTGAACGCTTGTTTTGGCAACTCGATGGCGTAATCTCAACATCGGTCGGTTACGCTGGCGGTTATACTCCAAATCCAACTTACGAAGAAGTCTGCTCTGGAAAAACCGGACACACAGAAGTTGTTCGTGTCGTATTCGATGAAGCCGTAATTTCTATAGAGCAGTTACTTGCGGCATTCTGGGAAAAACACGACCCAACTCAAGGTATGCGTCAAGGCAACGATTTGGGTACTCAATACCGCTCAGCGATCTACACCTATTCTCAAGAACAACAAGATGCCGCTGAAAAATCAAAAGCTCAATATCAGCAAGCACTGCAAGAAGATCAACGTTCAGCAATCACTACAGAGATCCAAGCAGCAGGCCCTTATTACTTTGCTGAAACTTACCACCAGCAATACCTAGCGAAGAACCCTAACGGTTATTGTGGTTTAGGTGGTACGGGTGTGTGCTTCCCACCAAGCCTACAAAGTTAACCACAACGAAAAAGAGCGACAAAAGTCGCTCTTTTACAATTCTTGTCATCACACTGGAAGAGATAAAATCGCTTGGTTTACTTCTCTAAATACAGAGAGTTGCTTGGGATTTTTGACATCAGGTAGTAGCACTTTTCCATTGTCAAAACGGAACTCACCAATACCTGCAATTGAGAATTGACCTTTGAATAAAGTCTTAACGAAACGCGCCACCTGACGTGGACGGTACACAGCAAACTCACGTAGCATAACCAACCTCAACATCCTTTTGAGAAAACACCGATTGCTCTTTCCTTGGCAACCTTTATGCGCAATTTGCGACGAACTTCATTCTATCAAATTCCAACGTGAACGCAACATTATTAGATGGCATACGTTAAATAATTGTTATTACAGGTTCTACATTTTTATGCACCGTACGTATATACTTGGTGAGTCTCACAACCCATATGGAACATAACAACATGAAAACTAAGACTCTCCTCCCTCTTCTATTCGCTCTTGCTCCGGGTCTGGCTCTGGCTCATAACCTATCTGTTGGTGAGAGTGTACCCGCAGCAAAAGTCGATGCTTATGGTGAAATCGTACTGCAAGGCGAAGGTGTCGCTTACCAGCCTTGGGCAACTCAAAACATGCTGGGTAAAGTTCGTGTCATTCATGCAATTGCAGGACGCAGCAGCTCAAAAGCGATGAACGCACCACTAATGACAGCGCTAACTGAAGCGAAATTCCCAGAAGACGCTTACCAAACGACTACCATCATTAACCAAGATGATGCTGTTTGGGGAACAGGTTCATTTGTAAAATCATCGGCGCAAGACAGCAAACAAGAATTCCCTTGGTCTTCAATGGTGCTGGATGAAAACGGTGTTGTAGCAAACACATGGGCACTGCAAGAAGAAAGCTCTGCAATCGTAGTCCAAGATAAGCAAGGTAAGATTTTGTTTGTAAAAGAGGGCGCATTAACGCCTGACGAAATCACTCAAGTGCTTGGCTTAATCAAACAGAATATTTAGATCTGTTGATATATACCCAAGTAACCTCGAGATGCTTGGGTATACAGCTCTCCGCTCATTACACACTTTAAGCAAAGAGCCCCCTATTTTCCTGAGCGTAAGCTCTTATTTCACCTAGATAATTTACCCAAAACGAACAAAAGAGTGAACTTTTAACGAAAATGGGTGTTATATTATAACACTAGGTATCGTTTCAGGTTTTAAGATGCATTCTCGTTGGCAAGTCACCACACATCATTGGCGTCGCACTGTCATATTACTCAGTGTTGCGCTGCTGCTTACCTGGAACTTTGCAACCATCGCGCATCAACTTGATCTCATCTCAGAGCATCATAGCCATCATCATTGCCAGCTGTTTGCTGGTGCACAACATGGTTTGGTCAAGCAGTTACCGGAGATAATCCCTCCAACCTACCAGCGCGCCGCACACTCTGACGTCATAGAACGGCAGTTCAGCCTTAGCGACGTGCGTTATACTGCGCGTGCACCTCCTATTTTTGCTTAAACTTAAGAAGTCCCCTTATAAGAAATTAAGGTTGCTAGTCGCACGATTTGAACTGCAACCACATCAGAAAATTAAGCAAAATTAGGATAAGAAAATGCCATCTAAACACGCTCTAGCTCTTGTTATCGGTCTATCACTAACCGCTACTGCTAACGCTGAAGAATACCGTCAACATGAAGCACACGTGCACGGTCACGTAGAATTCAATATTGCTCAAGACGGTAAAGACCTATTGATCGAAATCACATCTCCAGGTGCTGACGTAGTGGGCTTTGAGCATGCACCAGAAAACGCAGAACAAGAAAATGCACTGAATAATGCTATTGCTGCTCTAAAAGACACGAACAAACTGTTTGCTATCAACCAGCAAGCAAAGTGTGTAATTGAAGATGTACATGTAGCTCACACGCTAGGAGAAGAGTCACACGAAGGTCATGATCACCACGACCATGGAGGTCACGATCATGATAAACATGACCACGAAGGGCATGATCACGATAAACATGACCATGACCATGACCATGACAAGCATAAAGACCATGATCATGATGAGCATGATGACCACCACGATCATGACGGTCACGAGCATCACGAAGGTCATGACCATGAACACGGTGGTCATGGTGAATTCACCGTAGAGTACCGCTACCACTGTGATTCAGTTGCAGACCTAAACAGCATCGATACGACTTGGTTTAAGCAATTCCCAGCAACGGAATCTATCAGTGTGAACCTGTTCACTGACACCACTCAGTCTGCGACTAACCTAAGCAAAGACAACGCAAAGATCGCAATTAAATAACTCATATGGCGTGTAAGTACCCACTTACACGCCATTGCTTTGGTGATTTACTATGACTGAAACCACGTCAAACGTTGTTGAGCTATCTAACGCCCAGTTTGTCTGGCCCGGCTCAGAAAACGCGACCATTAACATCCCGCAACTTCACATTGCTCAAGGCGAGCATGTCTTTATCAAAGGTCCTAGCGGCTGTGGTAAATCGACTCTGCTTGCTTTGTTAACTGGCATCAACACACTCACATCTGGCTCACTGTCGGTATTGGACACTGATATCGCCAGCCTAAGAGCAAGCCAAAGAGACAAATTTCGTGCCGATCACATTGGCTATATCTTCCAACAATTCAATTTGTTGCCTTACCTAAATGTGATTGAGAATGTCCTAATTCCATGCCAATTCAGCAGAATTCGCCGCGACCGCGTTGCTCCAAATGCTTCTACGGCATCACTGGAGCAACAAGCAACGACGTTATTGGAGCGCTTACGTTTACCAAAAGCACTGCATGACAAGCCAGTATCAGAACTCAGCATTGGTCAGCAACAACGTGTCGCAGCCGCACGCGCTTTGATCGGTCAGCCTGAATTGGTGATTGCCGATGAACCGACATCTGCATTGGATCATGACAACCGTAAGGCTTTTATTGAACTATTAATGGAGCAAGCCAACCTTGCTAACGCGACACTGGTTTTTGTCAGCCATGACCCGACGCTAGAGTCCTTGTTTGACCGAACACTCAATCTACCTGAAATCAATCAAGTGCAAACCCTAGGAGCCGCATCATGAGTGCAGTTGTAAAGCTCGCTTGGAAAAGCCTGATGAACCGCAAGGCGACTGCTATTCTCACCATCATGACAGTCGCAATTTCTGTTGTCCTACTATTGGGTGTAGAACGCATTCGAACCCAAGCAAAAGACAGCTTCGCTAACACCATTTCTGGTACAGACTTAATTGTCGGAGGTCGCTCAGGGCAAGTGAACCTGTTGTTGTACTCGGTATTCAGAATTGGTAATGCCACAAACAACATTGACTGGAAGAGCTACCAAGAGTTTGCTAACCACCGCGCTGTAGATTGGGCGATTCCAATCTCGCTGGGTGATTCACACAAAGGCTTTCGAGTCATGGGGACCAACCACAGCTATTTCGAACATTATAAGTATGGAAGTAAGCAACCACTAACCTTCTCTGAAGGTAGAGAATTCAATGGCTTATTTGAAACCGTACTTGGCTCTGATGTTGCGAAACAACTTGGCTATAAGATTGGTAGCGAAATCATCATTGCTCATGGCATCAGTGATGTCGGCTTCAGTCGACACGATAACTTGCCATTTAAAGTGGTGGGGATTCTTGCGCCTACTGGCACTCCGGTGGACAAAACTGTCCATGTTTCTCTAGAAGCGATTGAAGCGATTCACGTCGGTTGGGAAAGCGGGGCTCGCTTAGGTCCGACACCAAGTGCGGCTGAGCTCAAAGCCAGAGACTTCCAACCTAAACAGATCACTGCCATGTTGGTTGGCTTGAAATCACGCATTCAGACTTTTGCTCTGCAAAGACAAATTAATACTTACCCGAAAGAGCCGCTTAGCGCCATCATGCCGGGCGTCGCTCTGCATGAATTATGGGGCATGATGTCGGTTGCAGAACAAGCACTGATGGCAGTCTCAGGCTTCGTAGTCGTTGCAGGTTTATTGGGTATGTTGAGTAGCTTGCTAACCAGCTTACAAGAACGCCGCCGTGAAATGGCAATTCTGCGTGCGATGGGGGCAAGACCTAAACACGTCTTCTCATTACTGATCAGTGAAGCGAGTTTACTGACGTTTGCAGGCATCATTACTGGTGTTGCGGGCTTGTATTCCATTCTTGCCCTCTTGCAACCAATAATCCAACAAAGTTATGGTATACACCTAACCTTAACGGCACTGTCGCCGTATGAATGGATGTTGCTTGGCTTTGTACAGTGTGCAGGTATTGTGATTGGCTTCATCCCAGCATTCCGCGCTTACCGACAATCGCTCAGTGATGGAATGACAATTAGGATTTAGTAAAAATGTGGAAAAAGATACTCGCTAGCTGTTTGCTACTGATTTCCTTCACTGCGCCAGTAATGGCAAGTGATGAACCATTAACGCTCGATTGGATTGATCTTGTGCCAGAGAATGAGCGCAAGATGTTCGACAGTGTTGGCATGCCAGCCACTGACCACAATGGTGGTGCGGCACTTCAATCTAAGATTGGTAATGTTCGCCCTGAGCTTAACGGCAGCAAAGTGAAAATCCCGGGCTTTGTCATCCCATTAGAAGGTGATGCGAATACGGTGACGGAATTCCTACTGGTGCCATATTTTGGCGCTTGTATCCATGTTCCGCCACCACCACCAAATCAGATCATCTATGTAAAATTCCCGAAAGGAGCCCCAGTGCAGGAGCTTTGGGATGTCATTTATGTGGTGGGAACGTTAAAAACCGAGACCATTGAACATGAGTTGGCAGAAACTGCCTACGTGATTGAAGGCTCATCAATCGAACCCTACGATGACATGTAATGTCTGCTTGATTAAATAAATACACTAGGCGTCGGTTCGGCGCCTTTTTTATGCCTGCTGTTTATACGATGTAACGAGATAAATACGCTAACACGCCAACATACAAAACCAAAAGTAGCGCTATCGACAGGTGTTTTCTCAGTTTGCTTGCGTCTGAATATTTCATCACCCCTCCAAAATAACGATAACAATTTTAACAACTCATTATCATTTTGAATAGTCCTTATTCTGTCAAAATCCGGACATGCCTCTCTGGTCGAGAAAACAGGAAAGGTGTAAATTTAAGCAAGCGCTAATCGCCAGTCTTGGTAGGAAATGAAATGGCAGAACCAACAAAGCAACCTGTTGTTATCGAACACGAACCCACACAACAAAAACATACTCATCATGAAAAGAAGTCTGGCTACATTAAAGACAGTGCAAGCCGTGTTCAAAGCATTGCCCAAATCTACGGGTTAGACGCATTGTTGCAAAGTGATCCTCCAGCTAAAACCGCACTAGAACGCGCTCAATTGCGTGAACAACGCCGCCAAGAGCAAAGACAAAAGAACTTAGAGCAGATCCTAAAACTGGCGCACAGCTCATGTCGAGATGAGACCGCAGGTGAACCTGACCAAGACTGGTTGTATCGTTTTTTCGATATGGCTCAGGACATCCACAACAGCTCAATGCAAAAGTTGTGGGCACAAGTCATGAAGCGCGAAGTGACCAACCCCGGCTCAACATCGATGAAAGCGCTTAAAGTCCTTAAAGATATGTCGCCGAGAGAAGCACAGACTCTGCAACGGGCAGCCACACTGGCATGCAGCTTCGGTGGAGATACCAGTCGCAAACTGCTGATTGGCTACAAAGCGCATGGCGGGATGTTCAGCTTTGGCAAACGCGATACCACTAGCAATCTTAATATGGGCAGCTTCCAGCTTCCTTATTCAAGCTTGTTAGTGTTGATTGAATTGGGACTGCTGCACAGCACTGAATTAGAGTCCGGAGAAATTGGCATTGAAACGCCTTTGATGCTCACCTATCAAGGTAAAAACTTATCACTGCAGGTAAATACGAAAGGCGTGCGCCTGTTGTACTACCGCTTTACCCCAACAGGTAATGAGTTGTGTAAACTGCTCGGAAATAAACCTAACAACCAGTATTACGATCAGATGTTAGCGCTTTTAAATCAGAGATTTAGCGTTCATAGTGAAGCAAAACCTACGGTGAATCACACCGTTTAGTACAGCAAAAAGAGCTTTTGGTCACCTATGATCCAAAAGCTCTTTTATCCGCTCAATGACTTTTTGGCCACCTATGATCCAAATGCTTTTTTATCGGATCACGCCACGTTGTTTAAGGTCAATTAAACACAACTCCACCAGCTCTTCGACACTCTTTTCGCCCGCAGGCAAATCAATTTCTGGGTTTGCTGGTGCTTGGTATTCTGAGTCAATACCGGTGAAATTCGGGATTTCACCTGCGCGTGCTTTTTTGTACAAGCCTTTTGGATCGCGACCTTCACATACTTCTAGAGACGCATTGACGAACACTTCAATAAACTCACCCTCAGGCAGTAGATCACGCACCAATTGACGCTCAGCGCGGTGAGGAGAAATAAACGCTGACAAAACAATCAACCCCGCATCTGCCATCAGTTTTGCTAACTCACCAATACGGCGAATGTTCTCGCGACGGTCTTGCTCAGAAAAGCCTAAATCGCTGCACAAGCCATGGCGCACATTGTCGCCATCGAGCAAATAAGTGTGATAACCCAATTCGGCTAAGCGATTTTCCAATGCGCCCGCCACCGTTGATTTACCTGCACCTGATAGCCCAGTAAACCAAAGTACCGCAGGCTTCTGCTTTTTTAATCCAGCACGAAACTGTTTATCAACCGAGTGCTGATGCCAAACGATGTTTTCATCTTTTACCGGAGTTTCGGCAGTCATAACGTATCCTTGTAAATTTACAGATTAAAACGGAAAGAAGACCGGAATCAGCGTCAGTACTAGCACTGAATACACAATGGAAATCGGCACGCCAATTCGCACATAATCGGTCAATTTGTAATTCCCTACGCTGTATACCAACAAGTTGGTTTGGTATCCGTAAGGAGAGATAAAACTGGCACTGGCACCAAACAGCACCGCCATAATGAAAGGCATTGGGTCAACGCC
This sequence comes from Vibrio sp. SSH13-20, assembly GCF_040104475.1. Classification (NCBI taxonomy): domain Bacteria; kingdom Pseudomonadati; phylum Pseudomonadota; class Gammaproteobacteria; order Vibrionales; family Vibrionaceae; genus Vibrio; species Vibrio sp. SSH13-20. Next base: position 254,977 of record NZ_JBECOU010000005.1, on the reverse strand, counting down.
ATAGCCTACCGCCATGCTATAGCCAATAGGGAAAGACAGCGCCGCCGCCGCATTATTGGTGACAAGTTCCGTTAGCACCAGAGTCATGATGTAAGTTGCAACTAAAGCGCCAAACACGCCCCAGCCATTAAAGGCTTCGATAAACATATTGCCCATACGCACCGACAAGCCGGATGAAATCATCAATTGCGCAATAGATAACGCAGAGCCAACAATCACCACGATATCAATTGGGAAGCGACGACGAAGTTCAGAAAGTTGAATCACACCAAAGGCAAGTAGCGCAATCAAATACGCCGCCAGACCTTTGATAATAGGTACGAGTTCCAACAACGCACAGCCAATCACTGCAGCAAAGCCAAACAACACCAAGGCCGATTTATTCGCATCCAAACGTGCACTCGAATCTAAATCGTTCACCAACACGAACTCTTTACGATGCGCGCGGCGTTCCGCTTCAAAGCGCTTACCGGGAACTAAAACTAACGTATCACCCGCGGCTAAAGTGATATTGCCTAAGCCACCTTCAAGACGCTCATGACCACGGCGAATCGCCACGACCACCGCATCAAATCGATCTCGAAAACGGCTCTCTTTAAGCGTTTTATGGCAGAAGGTCGCCGATGAGCTCACCACCACTTCCATAAAATTTTGTCCGTTGAGGTGTTGATGACCAAACAACGTTAAACCTGGGATCTCTTGTAGCGTCGCAACACTCTCTACATCACCACAAAATAGTAATCGGTCTTTAGCATTAAGCACAAAATCAGGACCAACAGAAGGCACACTGACACCATCGCGTATCACTTCAGCCAAAAATAGTTTTCTCAGTGCGCGTAAGTTATTTTCCGTAATAGTACGTCCAACCAGTGGCGAGCCCGGTTCGACACGAGACTCTAAGAAGTAAGGCAAGTCTTCTTGGTTTTGGTCATCGTAATTAGGCAAAAGGTAACTTAGCGGAATCAGAATCAGCACACCGCCCACCAACACCGCTAAACCAATCATGGTTGGAGTAAAGAAGCTCAAGCTTGGCAGACCGGCATCTTCGACAAAGCTGTTGATGATTAAGTTGGTCGAAGTACCAATCAACGTCAAAGTGCCACCAAAAATCGCCGCATAAGAAAGTGGAATCAAAAGCTTAGATGGCGCATGTTGTTGGTTGCGTTTAATCGCACCAATTAACGACACCACAACGGCAGTATTATTAGTAAAAGAAGAAAGCAAAGCAGTAGAAAAACCCAACTTAGCGATCACACTGCCAAGGTGCCCTTCAGAAATACTGCGACTGACCCAACTGATTAATAGCGTTTTTTCTAATGCGCTCGATGCAAGAATCAACAACACCAAGGTCAGAAGTGAAGAATTAGTAAAGTTTGCCGCAATGGTATTGAGCTCAATCATCCCCGCCATAAACGCAATGAAAGCGGCCCCAGCAAATACGTAGCTTGGTTTGATTTTGGTTACGAGCAAACAAGTGATAATGCCAAGCAAAATCGCTAATACAAATCCTTGTTCCCACATAGCCAATCCTTACCAATAAACCCGATATGGGCACAACAACGACTCGTGCAAACTTAGCTGCACGGAGTGACAAACGAGTAACCAGACAAAAAAGCAAAGCAAGCGAAAAAGAACGCCAGAATGCTCGGTTTCTTGGGCTTCCGGAGCATTCTGGATTCGGGGGAAATCAGCCTGACGGGTTTCGCAATCCAGTCAGGCTAAATGAACCAATTACTTCTTCAATAACTGGCTCAGGTCTTTAGCTTCCCAATGCGGGAAGTGCTTACGAACCAAAGCATTGAGTTCAAGTTCGAACGCTGAAACATCCGCAAGACCACGCTCAACAGCCGCTAGGCTTTCTTTCACCATACCTGCACCAACCGTTACATTGGTCAGACGATCGATGATGATGAAGCCGCCGGTATCGGCACAATCTTGGTAGTTATCCAATGCGACAGATTCGTTCAGCGACCACTCACACAAACCGATGCCGTTGAGTGGCAATTCAGCTGCACCGTGAGTAGAAAGATTGTTGATGTCGTACTGGTGACGAATCGCTTCAACGTGACCAACCGTCTTCTTACCAGCAATCTTAATGTCGTAATCACGACCCGGTTGCAGCGGTTGCTCTGTCATCCACACCACGTCAGCCAACAAGTGGTTAGTTGATTCTACTTGTGCATTTTCCAGCACCAGCAAATCACCACGACTGATATCAATTTCGTCATTCAGAGTCAGCGTCACAGCCAGACCTGCTTGGGCTTCTTGTACATCGCCATCAAAGGTCACGATGCGTGCAACGGTTGAGGTTTTGCCTGATGGCAGCGCCTTGATCGCATCACCTACTTTCACTGAACCTGATGAAATCGTGCCCGCAAAACCACGGAAATCGAGATTAGGACGGTTTACATACTGAACAGGGAAACGGAAATCACCTTCGCCTTTCTCGTGGTCAACATCAACAGTCTCAAGTAGCTCAAGCAGAGATGGACCTTCAAACCAACTTAGGTTTTGTCCTTTCTCTACTACGTTGTCGCCTTCTAGCGCTGACAACGGAATGATTTGGATATCCGTCTCACCCGCTAGGTTTTCTGAGAACTGTAAGTACTCATCACGGATCTCTTCAAAACGTTCTTGTGAGTAATCCACCAAGTCCATTTTGTTGATAGCGACAACAAAGTGTTTCAAACCCAGTAGGTTAGAAATGAATGAGTGACGACGCGTTTGGTCCAACACACCTTTACGTGCATCAACCAGAATCACAGCCAAATCACAGGTCGATGCACCTGTTGCCATGTTACGCGTGTATTGCTCATGCCCTGGCGTGTCAGCAATGATGAACTTACGTTTCTGCGTTGAGAAATAACGGTAAGCCACATCAATGGTGATGCCCTGCTCGCGTTCTGCTTGTAGACCATCTACCAGCAATGCCAAATCTGGCTTTTCACCCGTGGTACCTACGCGTTGGCTATCCGAGTGAACCGCTGCTAGCTGATCTTCATAAATTTGTTTTGAGTCGTGGAGTAAGCGACCGATTAGGGTACTTTTACCGTCATCTACCGAACCACAAGTCAGGAATCTAAGTAACGACTTGTACTGGTGTTGTTTTAAATAGCCTTCAATACCAAGCTCGGCTAACTGAGCTTCAACTGCACTGTTCATTATCTTTCCTTAGATCCTTTAGAAGTAACCTTGACGTTTCTTAAGTTCCATCGATCCTGACTGATCGTGGTCGATCGCACGACCTTGGCGCTCACTTGAGGTTGCCACCAGCATTTCTTCGATGATGCCTGTTAGCGTGTTTGCTTCAGACTCAATCGCGCCAGTCAGTGGGTAACAACCCAAAGTACGGAAACGAACACTCTTCTCTTCAATCACTTCACCTGGTTCTAGCTCCATGCGGTCATCGTCTACCATGATCAGCATGCCATCACGCTCAACAACCGGTCGCTTGTCTGCAAGGTACAGAGGCACAATCTCGATGTTTTCTAGGTAGATGTATTGCCAGATATCCAGCTCAGTCCAGTTTGAAAGTGGGAACACACGAATGCTTTCCCCTTTGTTTACTTGACCGTTGTATGTTTTCCAAAGCTCCGGACGTTGGTTTTTCGGATCCCAGGTATGGTTCTTATCGCGGAATGAGTACACGCGCTCTTTTGCACGTGACTTCTCTTCATCACGACGCGCACCACCGAATGCCGCATCAAAACCATACTTGTTCAGAGCTTGCTTCAAACCTTGAGTCTTCATGATGTCGGTATGCTTAGAAGAGCCGTGCACAAATGGGCTACATCCCATAGCTAGACCTTCTGGGTTCTTATGAACCAAAAGCTCAAAGCCGTATTTCTCAGCGGTACGATCACGAAACTCGATCATCTCGCGGAATTTCCAATCCGTATCTACGTGCAGTAGTGGGAATGGAATTTTGCCTGGGTAGAAGGCTTTACGCGCAAGATGCAACATGACTGATGAATCTTTACCAATCGAATACATCATGACTGGGTTATCGAACTCAGCCGCAACTTCGCGGATGATATGAATACTCTCCGCTTCGAGTTGTTTAAGGTGAGTTAAACGTTGTTGGTCCATGTTTTGTCTTTCCTTTTTAAGCTTGAAGGCTCATTAGTCCCTAATCTTTGGTCTGAAATTATATGGAGCTGGCAATAGCACTTTTGTTGAATTCAGTACTAGACAAAAACCAGTCCAACTTTTGAGACAGACGCACAACTTCGCCGACAACAATCAAAGACGGAGCTTGAGCTTCTTTAGATAATTCAGATAGTTGAGAAAGTTCTCCGGTGAAAACTTTTTGCTGGATTTGCGTACCGCGCTCGATGATGGCGATAGGGGTTGAGGCTGCCCTACCATGTTTGATGAGCTGATTCTGAATATAGTGTGATTTCATCAGTCCCATGTAGATCACTAAAGTCTGATTCCCGCGCGCTAATGTCGACCAGTCCATGTCGTCACTTTCTTCTTTAAGATGACCCGTAACAAACAGTGCTGACTGCGCGTAATCACGATGCGTCAGCGGGATCCCGGCATAAGCAGTCGCACCCGCAGCGGCAGTAATGCCTGGAACTACTTGGAAACGAACACCGGCATCAGCCAAAACTTCCAATTCTTCACCACCGCGACCAAACACAAATGGATCGCCACCTTTAATGCGCACCACTTTGTAGCCTTGCTTGGCAAAGTCCACCAGCAATTGGTTAGTCTTTTCTTGCGGCACACTGTGGTGACCAGCACGTTTACCCACGCACACCAAAATGGTTTCGCTTGGAATTAGCGCCATGATCTCGTCAGACACTAGGTAGTCGTAAAGCACGACGTCAGCCTGTTGTAGGCAGTTAAGTGCTTTCAGTGTTAACAGCTCAGGGTCACCCGGACCGGCACCAACAAGGGCAACTTCACCTGGTTGAAGAGATTGCTTGCTAAAACGCGGAAGATCGGCAGCTCGGTTATTTGAAACCAGCCGAGGCTTGTTGATTGGAAAATTCGTTACTGAATCGTTAACTGCCATGTGCTTGCTCATCATCCATTGATATCGTTATGGATGGCATTATGGCGGTGGGTTTATATTACCGGAAATTCTAAAATTTCATTTTTTATTCAAAAAACTGCTAAGAAGCTTTTGTTAGGTCTCATTTAAAATGGTGAAAAAGGCATCACTTTGACACTTTCCTCCGCATTTAATTGCCTAATGTTCACAGTTTTCTGCATCTTAGCCTGAGCTTGCACTAATATTTGTTACATTACGCTGTACGACCCCTCTATCCCATTTAATTGGAGCACCTCATGAAAATGGCAGTTAATCCCGTATCCGTCGCAGTTTTAAGCGGTATGTTGACGCTTGCAGGTCCAGCAATGGCAGACACTATTAAGCTACGTATTATCGAAACCACCGATATTCACACCAATGTGATGGATTACGACTACTACAAAGATCAGCCTTCTCAACAAATCGGTCTTAGCCGTGCGGCAACACTGGTTAAGCAAGCTCGTGAAGAAGCTGTAAACAGTGTATTGGTCGACAATGGCGACTTGATTCAAGGCAGCCCGATGGGCGATTACATGGCAGCGAAAGGGATTAACGCTGGCGAAATCCACCCGGTATACAAAGCGATGAACCAGTTGGATTACGATGTAGGTAACATTGGTAACCATGAATTCAACTACGGTCTTGAGTTCCTGAAAAACTCTATCGACGGTGCGAACTTCCCTTATGTTAGTGCTAACGTTTTCGACAAGAAGACAGGTGAGCACTACTTCAAACCTTATCTCATTAAAACGCACACGTTTAAAGACACCGACGGTCAAAGCCACGAAATCAAAGTGGGCTACATCGGCTTCGTACCACCGCAAATCATGGTGTGGGATAAGAAAAACCTAGAAGGTAAAGTTTTCGCTGAAGACATCACTGAGACTGCGAAAAAGCTGGTTCCTCAGATGAAGAAAGAAGGTGCTGACGTGATTGTGGCGATTCCACACTCGGGCATTTCTACTGACCCATACAAGCTCGGCGCTGAAAACTCGGTTTACTATCTCACAGAAGTTGAAGGCATTGATGCGATTGCGTTTGGTCACTCTCACGCCGTGTTCCCAGGTAAAGACTTTGCCAAGCTGCAAGGTGTCGACAACGCAAAAGGCACAATTAATGGCGTAACCGCAGTCATGCCAGGTCGCTGGGGTAGCCACGTTGGCGTAATGGACTTGATGCTGAAAGAAAAAGACGGCAAATGGCAAGTTGTTGAGGGTCAATCTGAAGCTCGCCCTATCTTCGACAAAGCCAACAAAAAGTCGTTGGCGGAAGCCGATAAAGGCATCGTGGATGCACTTGTTGATGACCACAAAGGCACACGTGAATTCGTCAATCAGCCAATCGGTAAAGCAAATGATGTGATGTACAGCTTCCTAGCGCTTGTACAAGATGATCCAACGATTCAAATCGTAAACCTTGCTCAAAAAGATTACGTGGAACGCTTTATCCAAGGCGACCCAGATCTTGCAGACATTCCAGTACTAAGCGCAGCTGCACCATTTAAAGTGGGCGGACGTAAAGACGATCCAAATGGCTTCACGGAAGTAGAGTCCGGCCAGCTGACTTTCCGTAATGCCGCGGATCTTTACTTATACCCGAATACGCTGGTAGCAATGAAGGTTAAAGGCAAAGAAGTTCACGAATGGCTAGAGTGTAGCGCGGGTCAGTTCAACCAGATTGATGTCAACAGCACCAAACCTCAGTCTTTGTTGAATTGGGATAACTTCCGCACTTATAACTTCGACGTGATTGATGGTGTGAACTACCAAATCGATGTCACTCAACCACCGAAGTACGACGCAAGTTGTAACGTGATCAACCCAGACTCACAACGTATCGTGAACCTGACTTATAACGGAAAACCGGTTGATCCGAAGCAAGACTTCATCATTGCAACCAACAACTACCGTGCTTACAGCGCGACTTTCCCAGGCACTGGTCCGGATTTCATCGCATTTGATTCTCCAGATGAGAACCGCTCAGTAGTTGCTGCTTACATCTCTCGCATCAGTAAAGAGCAAGGTGAAGTAACACCAAGTGCAGATAACAACTGGTCTTTCGCGCCAATCAAATCGGATAACAAACTTGATGTTCGCTTTGAAACCTCACCAAGTGATAAAGCTGCGCAGTTCATCAAAGAGAAAGGGCAATACCCGATGAAACGTGTCGCAACTGACGAAGTTGGTTTCGCGATTTACCAAATCGACCTGAATAAATAAGGGGTATGCCCAAGTAACCTCGAGATGCTAGGTTCTGCGAGAATGACTTGGGTATACTTGACAATGATTTCAAGCGGCTCTCATGAGCCGCTTTTTTGTTATCAGTAAAAACCGTTAGAATGAGAAAAACCGTTTCTGAGTTATCACATGCACAGCGATCTTTTTTCAGACTTAATCAATCATGGCTTCCTCGAAAATGAGGCAAATCAGCTTATTGAACATGGGCAACAGCTTGAACTGCCAACACGCCATATTCTCAATCACCAAGGTGAGTTCAGCTCGCACATCTACTTTGTGTTAGAGGGATTGTGCCACGCCAGTTATCTGACCGACAAAGGGAAGGAATTCAGTAAAGAGTTCTACTGGGAAAAAGATTGGGTGATTGGCTTTGAAGGGCTTATCAAAAATCAGCCTTCGCCGTATTTATTGGAAACGCTGACACCTTGTCATCTGTTTTGCTTACCGGTTGAAGTGCTACATCAGTGGCGTGAAGAAAAGCATCCTATCTACTTAAAGCTGCTCGAAGCGCAACTGATGCATAAAGAAAACAAAGAACGTTTTATGTTGCTTTACTCACCAGAAGAACGTTACCAACTGTTTTGTCAACACTATCCAGACTTAGAACAACGCATTACCGATAGCCAGATTGCCGCTTACTTGGGGATTACCGCGATCAGTCTTAGCCGAATTAAGTCGCGCTTAAAGAAAGGCAATGAATAAGATCAGGTAGGCAGGAAAAAACAAAGGCGCTCAATATCGAGCGCCTTTGCATTAAATGAGGTTCTGCTTACTTCAGAATACGAGCTCGGAATTGACGACCTTTCATCTTACCGTTGCTGATGGTTTGCAGTGCTTTCTTCGCCACAGATTTCTCTACCGCGACATAAGAACGCATCGCCATTAACTGAATCTTACCCACTTGTGCACCCGTGATACCATTTTTACCGGTCAAACAGCCAAGGATGTCACCCGCACGTACTTTCTGTTTCTTACCGCCATCGATATTAATCGTCACCATCTTCGCTTGGTATGGCTGCTGAGTTGATTTCGCTGGCAGTGTTGCTGGTACCACATCCATATCTAGGTACTCTTCAATACGAGCTACACGTAGACCATCTTTCTCACCAAAGAAGCTGAACGCCAGACCTTTGCTGCCCGCACGACCAGTACGACCAATACGGTGAACGTGTACTTCAGGGTCACGAGACAGTTCGAAGTTAAATACTGCATCAAGGTTGTCGACGTCTAAACCACGCGCTGCCACGTCTGTTGCAACAAGGATAGACACACTCTTGTTAGCAAACTGTACCAGAGCTTGGTCGCGTTCACGTTGTTCTAGATCGCCATGAAGGTCCACCACACTGAAGCCTTTGTGATGCAGTTCATCTGCCACATTCTGTACTTCTTTCTTGGTATTACAGAACACTACTGCTGACTCTGGCTGGTGCGTCAGTAGTAGGTTTGCCAGAGCTTCATCGCGTGCTTCTGAACCTTCAACGTTGTAAAAGTATTGCGCGATGCTCGACGTATCATGTGTCGATTCTACTTTGATCATCTCTGGTGATTGCATAATACGTTGAGCAATCTGTTCGATCTTCTCTGGGAAAGTCGCACTGAATAGCAGTGTTTGACGTTGCTTCGGTGCTGCATCAATGATCGCATCGAGTGCGTCTTGGAAGCCCATTTCCAGCATGCGGTCTGCTTCATCTAGAACCAGCGTGTTTAGCTCTTCTAGGTTAATGCGACCTTTCTCTAGGTGATCAAGGATACGACCGGGCGTACCTACCAGAATATGCGCGCCATGCTCTAGTGAACCGATTTGCGGTCCCATTGGCATACCACCACACAATGTCAGTACTTTAATGTTGTGAATACCACGACCTAACGTACGGATCTCTTTCGCCACCTGATCAGCCAGTTCACGCGTTGGGCACAACACCAAAGATTGTACACGGAAGCGCTTCACATTTAGGTTGGACAATACGCCCAGACCAAATGCCGCGGTTTTACCTGAGCCTGTTTTGCCCTGACCAATCACATCACGCTGATTCAAAATCGCAGGTAAGCTCAACGCTTGAATTGGCGTCATATGGGTGTAGTTCAATGATTCAAGCGTCTCTAGTAGCGCTGGATTAAGCCCTACTTGGTCAAAAGTTTGTTTGCTCACAGGGAAATATCCTCAGGTGGGATGAAAAAGAGGGCACATTATCGCCAGATTTGTCACGAAGACCAGTGAAAATTAACCATTGTTAATGAGTAATAGCAGAAAACGACGTAAAGTCAGCTGCATTCGCTCATTAATGGATATTGAAAATGATCAACTGGACTGCCCTACCTTTCTCTCAACTGACGACGACACAACTCTACGAGATGCTGCGCTTGCGCGTTGATGTCTTTGTGGTGGAGCAAACCTGTCCTTATCCAGAGCTAGATGGCAAAGATACACTAGAAGGCGTTTTTCACCTATTAGGTTACAAAGGAGATGAACTGGTTGCCTGTGCTCGCCTATTGCCTGCAGGTACCACCTACGACAATGTCAGTATTGGTCGTGTAGTAACCAAGCAAAGCGCTCGTGGTGGTGGTCTTGGACATGAACTGCTTGAGCAAGCCCTGCAACATTGCCAACAGCTTTGGGCAGGTAAAACGATAGATATCGGCGCACAGGAACACCTGATGGCTTTCTATGCGAGTCATGGTTTTGAAGTTATTTCCGAAAGCTACCTTGAGGATGGTATCCCTCATGTGGATATGCGCCGAGTAAGCTAAATGTCACCCCATCATCTGGCGTTACTATTACTGGTTATCGGCAACTTGGCGGCGTCACTCTCCGATGTCGCCGTTAAACTGATTGAAGGCGGCATTAGCCCGTTCCAATATATGTTTGTGCGCCAGTTGGCTTCACTGCTGCTCATCCTACCTTTCTATCTCAGACAACAACCGGATAAACGTAGCCTAAAGCAAGCACCTATTACCTTGTTGCGAGCGCATCTAATATTAATTGGTAGCGGATGTATGATGGTTGCGGTGACTCACCTCCCTCTGGCAACTGCAAACGCGGTTTTTTACGCAGCGCCGATTTTAATGTTGCCGCTGTCGATATTGTTCCTCAAAGAGCATCCTCCACTAAGTAAAATCTTGCTCACTTGCTTCGGGTTCCTTGGTGTCTTAGTGGTGCTCAGGCCGGATCATTTTCATTGGGCTGCACTATTTGCACTCGGCACGGCGACCACACTGGCGATGTTTAATATATTGGTAAGAAAGCTACCCAGTGAACAGTCTGTCGTCACCACACTTTGGTGGACCACGCTGTTCTCGCTGCCTATATCGGCGATAATGGCTTGGTTTTATTGGCAGCCGATTAGTTGGCAAGAACTGACACTAGTTATCGCAAGTGCAGTGTGCATCCTAAGCTATAACGGCTTGGCAGTAATGGCATATCAAAAAGCTCCAGCCGGAGAAATTGCTTTAGCAGAATACTCTGGCTTAGTGTTCGTAACACTCTTTGGGATATGGTGGTTTGACGAGATTCCAGATTGGCTGACTGCAATAGGGATCCTGATGATCGTATTACCGCTCTTACCATGGAATAAGAGAAGACAACTTGCCAATCAACAGGCACAAGATTGAGTTCCAGCAGCAAGTAAGCTTACAGACATAAAAAAGACGCGAATCATCGCGCCTTTAGAATGCTTGCTAGTGAACGTTATTTATTACGTCCGAATGTCCCGTCAGATAAACGGAAGAACATCACCGACTCACCACTTTTCTCAAGTTGAAGCATATCTAATTTGCCATCGTCAGCGAGCTTGAAGCGCACCAATTGACCTTGCTTGATTCGACTTAAAGGTTTGTCGCTGCCTTCAATTTTAACTAGGGCGTTTAAGTCCGCCATTGGCAGTTGATTACTGCGGAATACTTGGGCCAGTGTATCGCCGTTCTTTACCGTGTACTCTTTCCATTGCTCAGACTTTGGTTCTGAGTTTTGTGCAGAACGCTGCTCACTCAAGCTTTGCGCATTCAATTGAATGGCAACACGTTGATTCTCAACTTGAGTATCATCGATAAGTGCTTCAGTATCTTTTGGCACTGGAATGATCAGAAGCACCAACACCACAGGCACCAATACCATTAGTGCACGTTGATGTAGTTTTGGAAGACGGTGCCAAAACTGAGTGACAGGCTCGATCCTCTCCTGCCACTTCTCTTTGCTAAACGGCTGCTTCCAATCGATAGCAGCGAACTTTTGTTTCATCAATTCGACGTGGTCGACTTGCTGCTTTTTCTTTCTGCGACGATTCATTCTGATGAGTCCCTTAATACTTCTAATCTCAGTATAAAAATACCAGCGCGGAGAGTATATGTTTTTCGCCAAAGTAAAATGTAATTTGGCGTAAATTAGCAGAAATTTCACTTGGAGTAAGAGATAAGTCACACCCTCTGCTCCAGAATGCGACATTCGAGCTCAATCATTTAAACCGAGGCTCGAACCTGATATCCTGTGCCTTTATCACTCCTAACAAGAGCGACATTCATGTCTGAAATTAAATTTGAAACTGCAGAACAGAAAGCTAGCTACGGTATTGGTCTGCAAATGGGTCAGCAACTAGCTGGTTCTGGTCTAGAAGGTCTTAGCGTTGACGCTATCGCTGCTGGTATTGCAACGGCACTAACTGGTGACATGCCATCTATCGAAATCGATGAGATCAACAACGCGCTTCAAGAGCTACACACTCGTGCAGAAGCAGCTCGTCAAGAAGCAGCTAAAGCAGCAGCAGCTGACGGCGAAGCGTTCCTAAAAGATAACGCTCTACGTCCAGAAGTAAACGTTCTTGAGTCTGGTCTTCAGTACGAAATCATCACTGAAGGTACTGGTGAAATCCCAACAGCGGCGTCTCAAGTACGTGTTCACTACCACGGTGAGCTAACTGACGGCACTGTATTCGACAGCTCTGTATCTCGCGGTCAACCTGCTGAGTTCCCAGTAACTGGCGTAATCAAAGGCTGGGTTGAAGCACTTCAACTAATGCCTGTTGGCTCTAAGTGGAAACTATACATCCCGCAAGACCTAGCATACGGTGAGCGTGGCGCAGGTGCTGCAATCCCTCCATTTGCAGCTCTAGTATTCGAAGTAGAACTACTAGACATCCTATAATTGAGACCATTCTCAATAGCAAATTCGAAGCGGCGCACACTAGCGCCGCTTTTTTTGTTTAGAATAAACAGACTTGAGCTCAATAACCTTACGTCTCAGTAATCTCAAGAAGTAAACAAACAATAATAATCGCAAGCCACATGGAGGTATTATGCGTAAAACACTCCTCACCTTAGCTCTGCTGTCAATGAATATTGGTACAGCTCACGCTTTTCTTGATGCCGTGACCGACAAAGATAACCAAGAAGGTTTAATGGACATGGTTAGCCAAGGTATGAATGCGGAGTCCTCTCCAATCACAGATTTACTAACGAGCCAATTACCAGTTTCGACTGAACAAGCCGCTGGTGGCACAAGTGCATTATTAGCTTTGGCACAAAGCCAACTGTCAGATCAAAATAGCAGTGAACTAGAATCTCTGATCCCAGGGATGTCGAGTTTGGATGGCGCACAAAGCTTGCTAGGTAATATCGAAAGTTTAAGCGCGGTACAAAGCACTTTTGACAAGTTGGGGTTAGACCCTTCAATGATCAGTCAATTTGCGCCGGTGATACTGGGCTATTTGGGCGACCAAGGGGCAAGTGAGGGCTTACTCAAGTCACTAAGTGGATTGTGGGGTTCAGGCAGCTAAGAAGTTTCGCCTAAACATAAATTAAGACTAAAGATTCGATTATCAAAGACTAGTTTGAGAGGGGAGACAGAAAACTCAATTTGTTTCGCTTTCAAATACGACAGATACAAAAAAGCCGAGCTAATGCTCGGCTTTTTTTGTTCTTACGAACTGAGATTACTCAGCAGCTTCTTCAGCAGCTGGGCGATCTACAAGCTCAATGTAAGCCATTGGAGCTTTATCACCAGCACGGAAGCCAGCTTTTAGGATACGAGTGTAACCGCCCTGACGAGCAGCAAAACGTGGACCTAGTTCGTTAAACAGTTTTGCAACTACTTCGTTGTCACGAGTACGTGCAAATGCTAGACGACGGTTAGCAACACTGTCAGTCTTAGCTAGTGTAATCAAAGGCTCAACTACGCGACGTAGCTCTTTTGCTTTTGGCAAAGTAGTCTTGATAACTTCATGACGTACTAGAGAGCTAGCCATGTTGCTGAACATCGCTTTACGATGTGAGCTGTTGCGGTTGAGTTGACGACCACTCTTACGATGGCGCATGACCTAATCCTTCTAACTAGTATCGATTAATCTTCAGCGATTGATGCAGGTGGCCAGTTTTCTAGGCGCATGCCCAGAGACAGACCACGTGACGCAAGTACGTCTTTAATCTCAGTAAGAGATTTTTTACCAAGGTTAGGCGTTTTAAGTAGCTCAACCTCAGTACGTTGTACTAGATCACCGATGTAGTGAATCGCTTCTGCTTTCAGACAGTTAGCAGAGCGAACTGTTAGTTCAAGATCGTCTACAGGACGCAGTAGGATCGGATCGAATTCTGGCTTCTCTTCCTTCTCCTCAGGTACACGTACATCACGAAGATCTACGAACGCATCCAATTGTTCAGCTAGGATAGTAGCTGCACGACGGATTGCTTCCTCAGGTTCTAGAGTACCGTTTGTTTCCATATCGATAACAAGCTTGTCTAGATCAGTGCGCTGTTCTACACGAGCTGCTTCTACAGCGTAGGCAATTTTGTCTACTGGGCTGTAAGTAGCATCTACTAGTAGGCGACCGATTGGACGCTCGTCTTCTTCGTTATGGATACGCGCAGAAGCTGGAACATAACCACGACCACGTTCAACTTTGATACGCATTGCGATCTCAGCGTTGTCATCCGTTAGGTGACAAATAACGTGTTCAGGGTTAGCGATCTCTACATCACCGTCATGGGTGATGTCACCTGCAACCACAGGGCCCGAGCCTGATTTGTTCAAAGTAATGAACACTTCATCTTTGCCTTCAGCTACGCGCACTGCCAAACCTTTAAGGTTTAGAAGGATTTCAAGAATATCTTCTTGTACGCCTTCTTTAGTGCTGTACTCATGAAGTACGCCTTCGATTTCTACTTCTGTCACTGCACAACCAGGCATAGAAGATAGAAGAATGCGGCGAAGTGCATTACCTAGAGTATGACCAAAGCCACGCTCTAATGGCTCAAGAGTTACTTTTGCGTGAGTCGAGCTGATTTGTTCGATGTCAACTAGACGTGGCTTAAGAAATTCTGTTACAGAACCCTGCATTGTGTCCTCTCTTTAGTTTAAACCTTACTTAGAGTAAAGCTCGACGATCAATTGTTCGTTGATGTCAGCTGATAGATCAGAACGCTCAGGCATACGCTTGAATGTACCTTCCATCTTGCCACCATCTACTTCAATCCAAGTTGGTTTTTCACGTTGTTCAGCAACTTCTAGAGCTGCTTTGATACGAGCTTGCTGTTTAGCTTTCTCGCGGATAGAAACAACGTCATTAGCCGCTACTTTGAAAGAAGGAACGTTTACAACTTTACCGTTAACTAGGATAGCTTTGTGGCTAACTAGCTGACGTGCTTCTGCGCGAGTTGCGCCAAAGCCCATGCGGTAAACTACGTTATCAAGACGACCTTCAAGAAGCTGAAGTAGGTTTTCACCTGTGTTGCCTTTAAGACGCGCAGCTTCTTTGTAGTAGTTACGGAATTGTTTTTCTAGAACGCCGTACATACGACGAACTTTTTGCTTCTCACGAAGCTGAACGCCATACTCAGATAGACGACCGCGACGAGCGCCGTGTACACCTGGTGCGTTATCAATTTTACACTTGGTATCGATCGCGCGAACACCAGACTTAAGGAATAAGTCAGTGCCTTCACGACGGCTAAGCTTCAGCTTAGGACCCAAATATCTTGCCATGATCTTTCTCCAGTAATCTAAAAAACGTTATACGCGACGTTTCTTAGGTGGACGACAACCGTTATGAGGGATTGGTGTAGCATCAACGATGTTTGTGATGCGGAAACCAGCAGCGTTCAGAGCGCGAACAGTAGATTCACGACCTGGACCAGGACCCTTAACCATAACTTCCAAGTTCTTTAGACCGTATTCTTTAGCCATTTCAGCACAACGCTCAGCAGCAACCTGTGCAGCGAACGGAGTAGACTTACGAGAACCACGGAAACCAGAACCACCTGCAGTAGCCCAAGCTAGAGCGTTACCTTGACGGTCAGTAATGGTTACGATTGTGTTATTGAAAGAAGCATGGATGTGCGCAACGCCATCTGCAACTTGCTTGCGTACGCGCTTACGAGCGCGAGTTGGTTGTTTAGCCATTGTACTCTACCTTCCCGATTATTTCTTGATCGGCTTACGCGGACCCTTACGGGTGCGAGCGTTGGTTTTAGTACGCTGTCCACGTAGTGGTAGACTGCGACGATGACGAAGACCACGGTAACAGCCAAGGTCCATAAGACGCTTGATGTTCATAGATACTTCACGACGTAGATCACCTTCTACAGTGTACTTAGCTACACCATCACGCAGTTGATCGATCTGCTCTTCAGTTAGTTCACTGATCTTAACATCTTCAGCAATACCCACTTCAGCTAGGATAGCTTGAGAGCGAGTTTTACCGATGCCGTAGATCGCCGTTAGAGCGATTACAGCGTGTTTCTGATCAGGAATGTTAATGCCTGCTATACGGGCCATTATTCACTCCTAAGTGTTTCTATAAAAGAATTAGCCGCAGCAAAGCCCGTTATGGATACGCTGCGGAGTACTACTTCTTTTGCACGCAAAAGGTAGGCCGAGGAATATACTCGACCTAACCTTCATTTTCAAGTAAAAATTTCTGCTAATTAGCCTTGGCGCTGTTTGTGCTTTGGCTCACTGCAAATCACGCGAACAACACCGTTGCGCTTGATTACTTTACAGTTACGGCAGATTTTTTTAACGGAAGCACGAACTTTCATTGCTAAACTCCGTAATTGAAACTGAGTCTACCGTCGAATTAACGACCGTAGCCTTTCAGATTCGCTTTCTTCAACACAGAATCATACTGTTGAGACATCAGATGAGTCTGTACCTGTGCCATAAAGTCCATGATAACAACTACTACGATAAGTAGTGATGTACCGCCGAAGTAGAAACGTACGTTCCACGCGACCATCATGAACTCGGGAATCAGACAGATAAAGGTAATGTACAGTGCACCCGCTAGGGTTAAACGTGTCATCACTTTATCAATGTACTTAGCTGTCTGCTCACCTGGGCGGATACCGGGTACGAATGCACCGGACTTCTTCAAGTTATCTGCTGTTTCACGCGGGTTGAATACCAACGCCGTGTAGAAGAAACAGAAGAAAATAATCGCTGCTGCATAAAGCATTACATACAGCGGTTGACCTGGGCTAAGAGCCAAAGACACGTCAGTTAACCAACCGAACGCGCTGCTCTCACCATTCTGACCAAACCACTGAGCCAGTGTTCCTGGGAACAGGATAATACTTGATGCAAAAATCGCTGGAATAACACCCGCCATATTAATTTTAAGTGGCAAGTGCGAGCTTTGCGCAGCAAATACTTTACGACCTTGTTGACGCTTAGCGTAGTTAACGACGATTCGGCGTTGACCACGTTCCATGAAAACAACGAAGTAAATTACTGCAAAAGCTAATACCGCGATTAGCAACAGAAGAAGTACATGCAATTCACCTTGACGCGCTTGCTCGATTGTTTGACCGATTGCAGAAGGCAATCCAGCAACAATACCTGCAAAAATCAGAATGGAAATACCATTACCGATTCCTCGCTCTGTAATTTGTTCACCTAACCACATTAGGAACATGGTACCAGTTACTAAACTTACGGTAGCAATTAGCGTAAACATGGTTTGGTTCATAACAACCAGATTATCGACCATGTTTGGTAAGCCTGTTGCAATACCAATAGCTTGGAATGTTGCAAGTACAAGCGTGCCGTAGCGTGTATATTGGCTGATCTTACGACGGCCTGCTTCACCCTCTTTTTTGAGTTCCGCTAACGCTGGATGAACTACAGTTAGCAATTGGACAACAATAGAAGCCGAAATATACGGCATGATGCCCAACGCTAATATAGATGCACGCTCAAGAGCACCACCGGAGAACATGTTAAACATTTCAACGATGGTACCTTTTTGCTGTTCGAACAAATCGGCAAGTACAGCAGCGTCAATACCAGGAATCGGCACAAAAGAGCCGGCTCGGAATACTAAAAGTGCACCAATTACGAATAACAAGCGCGACTTTAGTTCACTTAAGCCGCTCTGAGCACTACGAAAATCTTGTCCTGGTTTCTTAGCCATCTGTACCTCGTTCCTCGAGATTATTCCTCGATTTTACCGCCTGCAGCTTCGATTGCAGCTTTAGCGCCTTTAGTCACACGTAGACCTTTAACAGTCACTGCTTTGTTAATCTCACCAGAAAGAACAACTTTTACAAATTCGATGTTCTTAGTGATGATGTTAGCAGCTTTAAGGCTGTTTAGATCAACCACGTCACCAGAAACTTTCGCTAGCTCAGCTAGACGAACTTCAGCAGACACTAGGCTCTTACGAGAAGTGAAACCGAATTTTGGTAGACGTTGTTTCAGAGGCATTTGACCGCCTTCGAAACCTGGACGAACTTTACCGCCAGAACGTGATTTTTGACCTTTGTGACCACGGCCACCAGTTTTACCTAGGCCAGAACCGATACCACGACCTACACGCTTAGGAGCGTGCTTAGAGCCAGCAGCCGGTGCAAGAGTATTCAAACGCATTCTGATTACTCCTCAACTTTAACCATGTAGAAAACCTTGTTGATCATACCGCGTACACACGGAGTATCTTCAAGTTCTACTGTATGGTTGATTTTACGAAGACCTAGACCACGCAAAGTAGCTTTGTGCTTTGGTAGGCGGCCAATTGAGCTTTTAGTTTGAGTTACTTTAATAGTTGCCATGGTGTTCTTACTCCGAAATAGCTTCAACAGTTAGACCACGTTTAGCAGCAACCATTTCTGGCGACTTCATGCTACCTAGTGCATCGATCGTTGCACGAACGATGTTGATAGGGTTCGTAGAACCGTATGCTTTAGATAGTACGTTGTGTACGCCAGCAACTTCTAGTACTGCACGCATCGCACCACCTGCGATAACACCAGTACCTTCTGCAGCAGGCTGCATGTAAACTTTAGAGCCCGAATGGCGACCTTTCACTGGGTGGTGAAGAGTGCCTTCGTTTAGCGCGATAGTAGTCATGTTACGACGCGCTTTTTCCATTGCTTTTTGAATCGCTGCAGGTACTTCACGAGCTTTGCCGTAACCGAAACCTACACGACCGTTACCGTCACCAACTACTGTTAGTGCAGTGAAGCTCATGATTCGACCGCCTTTAACCGTTTTAGAAACACGGTTAACTGCGATTAGCTTTTCTTGCAAATCATTCGCTTGAACTTGTTGTTCTTTAGCCATCTTCCAACCCTACCTTAGAATTTCAGACCAGCTTCGCGAGCAGATTCTGCTAGCGCCGCTACTCGACCGTGGTATTGGAAACCAGAACGATCAAATGCAACTGCAGTTACGCCTTTTTCAAGAGCGCGCTCAGCAACAGCTTTACCTACTGCTTTAGCTGCATCAACGTTACCAGTGTATTTCACTTGCTCACGGATCGCTTTTTCTACAGTAGAAGCTGCTGCGATAACCTCAGAGCCATTAGCCGCGATAACCTGTGCGTACACGTGACGAGGAGTACGGTGTACAACTAGGCGAGTCGCACCCAGTTCTGCAATCTTACGACGTGCACGTGTAGCACGACGGATGCGAGATGCTTTCTTATCCATAGTGTTACCTTACTTCTTCTTAGCTTCTTTAGTACGCACATTTTCATCTGCGTAACGAACACCTTTACCTTTGTAAGGCTCAGGTTGACGGTAAGAACGAATGTCAGCCGCAACTTGACCAACTAGTTGCTTATCACAACCAGTGATGATGATTTCAGTTTGGCTTGGACATTCAGCTTTAATACCCGCTGGCAACTCGTGCTCAACTGGGTGAGAGAAGCCTAGTGTTAGACCTACAGCGTTGCCTTTGATAGCAGCACGGTAACCAACACCTTTAAGAGTTAGCTTCTTAGTAAAGCCTTCAGTAACACCAACAACCATGTTGTTAACTAGAGCGCGAGCTGTACCAGCTTGTGCCCATGCGTTAGCAACACCTTCTTTAGGACCGAAAGTTAGGTTGTTTTCTTCCTGAGCGATTACTACAGCGTTGTTAAGAACGCGAGATAGTTCGCCCTTAGCACCTTTTACAGTGATTTCTTGGCCGTTTAGTTTCACCTCTACGCCAGCTGGAATAGCGACAGGTGCTTTAGCAACACGAGACATATTCTACTCCTATTAAGCTACGTAGCAGATGATTTCACCACCAAGACCTGCTTTACGTGCAGCGCGGTCTGACATAAGACCCTTGGAAGTAGAAACGATAGCAATACCAAGACCACCCATTACAGAAGGAAGTTGATCTTTCTTCTTGTAAACACGTAGACCTGGACGAGAAACACGTTTAAGTTGCTCGATTACTGGTTTAGCTTGGAAGTACTTAAGAGTAACTTCTAGCTCAGGTTTTGCTTCGCCTTCAACAGCGAAGTCAACGATGTAACCTTCAGCTTTTAGTAGTGCAGCGATTGCAACTTTAAGCTTTGAAGAAGGCATTTTAACAGCAACTTTGTTTGCTGCCTGACCGTTACGAACACGGGTCAGCATATCCGAAATCGGATCTTGCATGCTCATATGATTTACTCCAAATGATTAAGTGGCAATTACCAGCTAGCCTTACGAAGACCCGGAATCTCGCCTTTCATGCAAGCTTCACGAACCTTAATACGGCTTAGACCGAACTTACGTAGGTAACCGTGTGGACGACCAGTTTGGTTACAACGGTTGCGCTGACGTGATGCACTTGAATCACGTGGAAGAGATTGCAGTGTAAGAACCGCATTCCAACGATCTTCTTCAGATGCGTTTACATCGCTGATGATAGCTTTTAGCGCTGCACGCTTTTCAGCGAACTTAGCTACTAGCTTCGCACGTTTTGCTTCACGTGCTTTCATTGAATTTTTAGCCATAACAGTAACCCTTCACCTTACTTACGGAATGGGAAGTTAAAGGCAGCCAGCAGAGCACGGCCTTCCTCATCAGTACCAGCAGACGTCGTAATAGTGATGTCTAGACCGCGTACTCGATCAACTTTATCAAAGTCGATTTCCGGGAAGATGATTTGCTCGCGAACGCCCATGCTGTAGTTACCGCGACCGTCAAAAGACTTAGCGCTAACACCACGGAAGTCACGTACTCGTGGAAGAGCGATCGAAATTAGACGCTCAAGAAAATCCCACATACGTTCGCCACGCAAGGTTACTTTACAACCGATAGGGTAGCCTTCACGGATTTTGAAACCTGCAACAGATTTACGAGCTTTAGTGATAAGTGGCTTTTGACCAGAGATCGTTGCCATATCAGCAGCTGCGTTTTCTAGCAGTTTCTTATCGTTGATTGCTTCACCAACACCCATGTTTAGGGTGATTTTCTCGATTCTAGGGACTTGCATGACGCTTGTGTAGCTAAACTGTTTGGTCAGTTCAGCGACTACAGACGACTTGTAGTAATCATGCAGTTTCGCCATAGTAGAACTCCAAATTACTTCTATTAGTTAGAAACGATTTCGTTGTTAGACTTAAAGAAACGAACTTTCTTACCATCTTCAAAACGGAAACCGATACGGTCAGCTTTACCAGTAGCTGCGTTAAAGATCGCCACGTTAGAAACGTCGATTGCTGCTTCTTGCTCTACGATACCGCCTTGGATACCTAGTGCAGGAACAGGTTTCTGGTGTTTCTTAACAAGGTTGATACCTTCAACGATAACTTTACCAGTTGCTAGGACCTTAGTTACTTTACCTTTCTTGCCTTTGTCTTTACCAGCAAGAACGATTACTTCGTCATTACGACGGATTTTAGCTGCCATTTCTACGTGCTCCTTACAGAACTTCTGGAGCCAGTGAAACGATCTTCATGAACTTATCGCCACGAAGTTCGCGTGTCACAGGACCAAAGATACGTGTACCGATTGGTTGCTCAGTGTTGTCGTTCAACAATACACAAGCATTTCGGTCGAAGCGAATGACAGAACCGTCAGGACGACGTACGCCTTTACGGGTGCGCACTACCACCGCCTTCAGAACGTCACCTTTTTTAACTTTACCGCGAGGAATTGCTTCCTTAACAGTAACTTTGATAACGTCACCGATATGTGCATAACGGCGGTGAGAGCCACCCAGAACCTTAATACACATTACGCTGCGTGCGCCTGAGTTATCAGCTGCGTCCAGCATACTTTGCATTTGGATCATGTTAGTGCTCCGCTAAATAATAAAAAAACTAGACCCTCTCGGGTCGGGCTGCCTCTTTAAAAGGGACGCGAATTGTACCACCCTTTTTTGTGATTGGGTAGTCAAAAAATAAACGGCTCCAAAAATAATTTTTGGAGCCGTTTGTCAATCATAGATTGGGGAAGATTACATCTTCGCCTTTTCTACAACTTTAACCAAAGTCCAAGACTTAGTCTTAGACAGTGGACGACACTCTGCGATTTCAACTTTGTCGCCTAGGCCACATTCGTTGTTCTCGTCGTGTGCGTGTACTTTAGTCGTGCGCTTTACGAATTTACCGTAAATTGGGTGTTTAACCATGCGCTCGATAGCAACTACGATAGACTTGTCCATCTTGTCGCTAACAACACGACCTTGTTGAGTACGTTTTACTTCGCTCATTATGCGCCTGCCTTCTCAGTCAAAACAGTTTTCACACGTGCGATATCACGGCGTACAGCTTTCAGAGTATGAGTTTGCTGTAGCTGACCAGTTGCAGCTTGCATGCGCAAGTTGAACTGTTCACGTAGCAAATTCAATAGCTCAGCGTTAAGCTCTTCAACGCTTTTCTCGCGTAGATCTTGTGCTTTCATCACATCACCTGCTTAGTTACAAATGTAGTTTTGAATGGCAGTTTACGAGCCGCTAGGCGGAACGCTTCACGAGCCAATTCTTCAGGTACACCACCCATTTCGTACATAACCTTACCAGGTTGGATTTGGGCTACCCAGTACTCAACGTTACCTTTACCCTTACCTTGACGAACTTCAAGTGGTTTTTCTGTGATTGGTTTGTCTGGGAACACACGGATCCAGATTTTACCTTGACGCTTAACGTGACGTGTCATTGCACGACGTGCCGCTTCAATTTGACGAGCAGTTAGACGACCACGGCCAACAGCTTTAAGACCGAATTCGCCGAAGCTTACATCAGTACCTTTAGCTAGACCACGGTTACGACCTGTCTGAACCTTACGGAACTTAGTACGTTTAGGTTGTAGCATCTGTCGACTCCTTACTTACGGCCTTTACGCTGCTTCTTAGGCTTGTCGCCTTTAGGCTCTACAGCGTTAGCTGCTGGCATACCACCTAGGATCTCACCTTTGAAGATCCAAGTTTTAATGCCGATCACACCGTATTGAGTGTGAGCCGAAGAAGTTGCGTAATCAATGTCTGCACGTAGAGTGTGTAGAGGTACACGACCTTCACGGTACCACTCAGAACGTGCGATTTCAGCGCCGCCTAGACGACCGCTTACTTCTACTTTGATGCCTTTAGCACCTAGACGCATTGCGTTTTGTACCGCGCGCTTCATAGCACGACGGAACATAACACGACGCTCTAGTTGAGACGCGATGCTGTCACCAACAAGTTGTGCATCAAGTTCAGGCTTACGTACTTCAGCGATGTTAATTTGCGCTGGTACACCTGCAATTTTTGCTACAGCTGCGCGTAGTTTCTCAACGTCTTCACCTTTCTTACCGATTACAACGCCTGGACGAGCAGTGTGAATAGTCACACGGATGCTCTTAGCAGGACGCTCGATAACGATGCGTGAAAGAGACGCTTTTTGTAGTTCCTTAGTTAGGAACTGACGTACCTTGAAGTCGCCGTCTAGGTTGTCAGCGAAATCTTTGGTGTTAGCAAACCATGTAGCATTCCAAGGCTTAACGATGCCAAGACGAATACCATTAGGATGTACTTTTTGACCCATTGCTTACTCTCCTAGTCTCTAGCGATCTGCTACAACAACAGTGATGTGGCTTGAACGCTTCAAGATACGATCCGCACGACCTTTAGCACGAGGCATAATACGCTTCATGGTTGGGCCTTCATCTACAAAGATTTTTGCGACATTCAGATCGTCAATATCTGCACCTTCGTTGTGCTCCGCGTTAGCGATAGCAGACTCTAGAACTTTCTTAACTAGAGCAGCAGCTTTTTTGTTGCTGAACGTTAGAATTTCTAGAGCTTGGTCAACAGATTTACCACGAATTAGATCCGCAACTAAGCGAGCTTTCTGAGGCGAAATGCGAGCAAAGTTATGTTTAGCAATAGCTTCCATTATTTACTCCTTAACGCTTCTTAGCTTTCTTATCCGCAGCGTGACCGCGGTAAGTACGTGTTGGTGCGAATTCACCTAGTTTGTGACCGATCATTTCTTCGGTTACGAAAACAGGTACGTGCTGACGACCATTATGGACAGCGATGGTCAAACCGATCATCGATGGGATGATCATTGAACGACGGGACCAAGTCTTAAGTGGCTTTTTGTCTCCGCTTTCCACCGCTTTCTCTACCTTCTTCAGCAAGTGTAGGTCAATAAATGGACCTTTCTTGAGAGAACGTGGCATGGCGATTCCTCTTTATATAGATTACTTGTTACGACGACGTACGATGTACTTGTCAGTGCGTTTGTTCTTACGAGTCTTGAAGCCTTTAGTTGGCATACCCCAAGGAGATACTGGATGACGGCCACCAGAAGTACGACCTTCACCACCACCGTGTGGGTGATCAACCGGGTTCATTACTACACCACGTACGGTTGGACGTACGCCGCGCCAGCGTGAAGCACCAGCTTTACCAAGTTCACGTAGCATGTGCTCAGAGTTACCAACTTCACCGATTGTTGCACGGCCTTCAGAAAGAACTTTGCGCATTTCGCCAGAACGTAGACGGATAGTTACGTACGCACCGTCGCGAGCAACGATTTGAGCGTAAGCACCAGCCGAACGAGCTAGCTGACCACCTTTACCAGGTTTTAGTTCAACGTTGTGTACAGTTGAACCTACTGGGATGTTACGCATTGGTAGAGTGTTACCAGCTTTAATCGGTGCATCAACACCAGATTGGATAACATCACCAGCTTGAACACCTTTAGGTGCTAGGATGTAGCGACGCTCACCGTCTTTGTAAAGAACTAGAGCAATGTTTGCGCTACGGTTTGGATCGTATTCTAGACGCTCAACTGTCGCTGGGATACCGTCTTTAGTACGTTTGAAGTCAACTACACGGTAGTGGTGCTTGTGACCACCGCCGATGTGACGTACTGTGATACGACCGTTGTTGTTACGACCACCGTTCTTAGAGTTTTTCTCTAGAAGTGGTGCGTATGGCTTGCCCTTGTGTAGGTCAGCGTTAACAACTTTAACAACGTGACGACGACCAGGGGAAGTCGGCTTACATTTAACAATAGCCATTCTTAACTACTCCTGTTATTCCGCGCCGCCAACAAAGTCAAGATCTTGACCTTCTTTCAAAGTAACGTACGCTTTCTTAACGTCGCTGCGGCGACCTTGGCGTAGACCTTGACGTTTGGTCTTACCCTTAGTGATAAGAGTATTTACAGACTTAACTTCAACTTCAAAAAGCTTTTCTACAGCTGCTTTGATCTCTTTTTTAGTTGCATCTTTAGCTACTTTGAAAACGATAGTGTTCGCTTTCTCAGCTGCCATAGTTGCTTTTTCAGAGATGTGCGGAGCACGTAGAACTTTTAGGATACGCTCTTCAGTGATCATGCTAGCATCTCCTCAACTTGCTTAACTGCTTCAGCAGTCATTACAACTTTGTCGAACGCGATTAGTGAAACTGGGTCGATACCAGCAACGTCACGTGCGTCAACTTTGTATAGGTTACGAGCAGCTAGGAATAGATTCTCATCTACTTCGCTAGTCACGATTAGAGCGTCAGTTAGCTCAAGCTCTTTAAGCTTAGCAACTAGCTCTTTAGTCTTTGGCGCTTCAACTGAGAAGTTATCAACAACGATTAGACGCTCTTGACGAACTAGCTCAGAAAGAATGCTCTTCATAGCACCGCGGTACATTTTTTTGTTTACTTTTTGGCTGTGATCTTGTGGTTTCGCAGCAAAAGTAACACCACCTGTACGCCAGATTGGGCTACGGATTGTACCAGCACGCGCACGGCCAGTACCTTTTTGACGCCATGGCTTAGCGCCACCGCCAGAAACTTCTGAACGTGTTTTTTGAGCACGTGTACCTTGACGAGCACCTGCTGCAAACGCAACAACTACTTGGTGTACAAGAGCTTCGTTAAACTCACGTCCGAAAGTAGTTTCGGAAACAGTTAGTGCATCAGCACCTTTAACCATTAGTTCCATTACTTACTCCTGAGACGTTATGCTTTAACAGCTGGTTTAACGATCACGTTGCCACCTGTTGAGCCTGGTACTGCACCTTTGATAAGAAGCAGATTGCGCTCAGCGTCAACACGTACGATCTCTAGGTTTTGAGTCGTTACACGCTCAGCACCCATGTGACCTGCCATTTTCTTGCCTTTAAATACGCGACCTGGAGTTTGACATTGGCCAATTGAACCCGGTGCACGGTGAGACAATGAGTTACCGTGAGTCATATCTTGAGTACGGAAGTTCCAACGCTTAACAGCGCCTTGGAAACCTTTACCCTTAGATGTACCAGTAACGTCTACTTTCTTAGTTTCGTTGAATAGTTCAACTGTTAGCTCAGCGCCAACTGCGAACTCTTCACCGTTTTCCAAACGGAATTCCCAAAGACCACGACCAGCTTCAACGCCAGCTTTAGCAAAGTGACCTGCTTCAGCTTTGTTTACGCGGTTAGCTTTCTTAGAACCAGCAGTTACCTGGATTGCAGCGTAGCCATCTGTCTCAAGAGTTTTAACTTGAGATACACGGTTTGCTTCAACTTCAACAACTGTTACTGGGATAGAAACGCCGTCTTCAGTAAATACGCGGGTCATGCCCACTTTACGACCGATTAGACCAATCATTCTTCTAATCTCCCTTAACCTAGGCTAATTTGAACGTCAACGCCCGCAGCAAGGTCTAGACGCATTAGAGCATCAACAGTTTTGTCTGTTGGCTCAACGATGTCGATTAGACGCTTGTGAGTACGGATTTCGTACTGGTCACGTGCTTTCTTGTTAACGTGTGGAGAGATAAGAACTGTGAAACGCTCTTTACGAGTTGGTAGTGGGATTGGACCACGAACCTGTGCGCCAGTGCGCTTAGCTGTTTCAACGATTTCCGCTGTAGAAGCGTCGATTAGTTTGTAATCGAATGCTTTTAGGCGGATACGGATACGTTGGTTCTGCATGAGACAGAGCTCCAATATTAAAAATTACACAAACAATATCGCCACTCAGACTCGTAAAGACGAGAGAATGCCGATTGATTTATGTGAAACCGTAGCATCCAAGATTAGGACGCATTGTCAGTTAATTTTCGATTAACTACCCCTACATACCAGAGTCACCTCTGGGGATAGTTTTTCCGAAGAAAAGATAGCTAATTGTATTAACCGCGAACATAAGCTGAGTCTACATTACCTCGTAAATCCGAAGATTTACTCGCTCCTCATTGCTCATTGGTTCACAACTGGCTTAACCAGTGCGCTGCATTATACAGATCACACTTTAGGATGCAATAGCCGAGTGAAAAATAATCGAACAAATTTTAGCCGCTCGATTCTCCCCTACTTTTGCACTAGCCAATAAACAAAAAGGACGCCGAAGCGTCCTTTTTTAAACTGTAATCGTAATAGCGTCTGCTATTATTTCTTACCGCTTGATAGTGCACCGAAACGCTTGTTGAAGCGATCAACACGGCCGCCTGTATCAACGATACGTTGCTTACCTGTGTAGAATGGGTGACACTTGTCACATACGTCTAGGTGGATAGATTCCTTCGCTAGAGTAGATTTGAACTCGAAAGAGTTGCCGCAAGAACAAGTAGCAGTGATTGCTTTGTATTCTGGGTGGATACCAGCTTTCATGGGATAACCTCAATTGTAGGCCGTGTCGCTATACGAGTCTAAGCCGCACACCACACGTAATTAATAATAAAAAGTGCGATACCGCATCGACCAATCGCCGAAGCCATATCTCAAGGCGCAGTATAGTAATGAATCACTAAGCTAGGATCAACACATTTGGCAACTTTTTCGCCACTTTTTTCACCAGTACTTTAGTACTGAGAGGAATCTACCCTCATTAAATACCGATCACTCGAATTTCTTAGTGCGTTTTAATAGACTATAGCCCTCTTCCCTCTTTTATATAGTAAAGATTCTATGCGTCCATCCATTGCCAGAGTGGCACTGCCAGTCCCTCTCGACAAACAGTTTGATTATGCCATTCCCGGGCATCTGTTTCCGATCATTGGTGGGCGAGTTTCTGTACCTTTTGGGCGTCAAACTTTAGTTGGAATTGTCACCGCGATGGTTAATCACTCTGACTTTCCTAAAGAGCAACTTAAGCCACTTAAAGCTGTATTAGACACCCAACCCGTTTGGTCAGAGAAGCTCTATTCTTTGCTTACTTGGTGTAGTCAGTTTTATCAGTATCCTCTTGGCGACACCTTGCACAATGCTATGCCTGCCGCCCTAAGAAAAGGCAAACCTGCTGACTTCTCAACCTTATACGAGTGGCAAATTACCACTTCAGGCAAAGATAAACTTATGCAGGGGCTTGGTCGCGCGGTTAAACAGCAGCGTGCTCTGCAGATGTTGATTGACGGTCCCATTCCACATCAAGAGTTTAGTGATCAAGAAATACCATCTTCAGTGCTCAAGTCTTTAGAGGAAAAAGGCTGGATTGAACGTATTGAAAAGAAACCTGAGATCACCAAATGGGGAGAGCAAGTTGAGCGTGAAGTAGAGAAGCCCAAGCTTAACCATGAACAAGCTCTGGCAATCGCCAGTGTTAATAGCCAAACCGGATTTGCCTGCTATTTATTAGAGGGCGTTACCGGTTCGGGGAAAACCGAAGTCTACTTAAACCTGATCAAGCCAGTGCTCGAGAAAGGCAAACAAGCGTTGGTTTTAGTGCCCGAGATAGGCTTAACACCGCAAACCATCAATCGCTTTAAGCATCGCTTCAATGTTCCTGTGGACGTGATTCATTCTGGTTTGAATGATACTGAGCGACTCAATGCTTGGCTTTCAGCGCGAGACAAAGCAGCTGGCATCATTATCGGAACACGCTCTGCTCTGCTTACCCCTTTTGCTGACCTTGGCATTATTATTGTCGATGAGGAGCATGACTCTTCATACAAACAGCAAGACAGCCTGCGCTACCACGCCCGCGATGTCGCTGTGATGCGAGCACATAAAGAACAAGTACCCATCGTACTTGGTTCTGCGACACCTGCTTTAGAAACACTGCACAACGCACTTTCTGGTAAATATCACCACTTAACGCTGACCCAACGAGCAGGCTCTGCGGTACCAACAACGAATAAGGTACTGGATGTTAAAGGGCTTTACCTAGACAGTGGCTTATCTGCCCCTCTGATCGCTGAAATGCGTAAGCACCTCGATTCTGGCAACCAAGTCATGCTGTTCCTAAACCGCCGTGGTTTTTCTCCTGCGTTGATGTGTCATGAGTGTGGCTGGACAGCAGAGTGTAAGCGCTGCGATGCCTACTATACCTTCCACCAGTACAGCAATGAGATCCGATGCCACCATTGCGGGTCTCAACAACCCGTAATTCATCAATGCCAAGGTTGTGGCTCCACTCAACTAGTAACCGTTGGAGTTGGGACAGAGCAACTGGAGCTTCAACTTGCCAAGCTCTTTCCTGAATACAAAGCGATTCGTATTGATAGAGACAGCACTCGCCGTAAAGGCAGCTTGGAAGATGCTCTCGAATCGATTCGTAAAGGCGAATATCAAATCCTGATTGGTACGCAAATGCTGGCGAAAGGTCACCACTTTCCGAACGTGACACTCGTGGCGCTACTGGACGTGGACGGATCTCTATATAGTAGTGACTTTCGTGCTTCGGAAAGGCTGGCACAATTGTTCATTCAAGTTGCGGGGCGTGCTGGTCGTGCAAGCAAACCTGGCGAAGTGATTTTACAGACTCACCACCCTGAGCACAGCTTGCTTCAGTCTCTATTACAGAAAGACTATCGTGACTTTGCCATGACAGCATTAGAGGAACGTAAGTTGGCTCAGCTTCCACCTTACAGCTTCTTAACCCTATTTAAAGCGGAAGCCAACCAAAGCGAGTTGGTCGAAGACTTTTTGCGTCAGGTTCGCTTCACTCTTGAGTCACACCCATTATTTGATGGTTCCTGCATGGTTTTGGGTCCGACTCCATCACCATTAGCTAAGCGTGCTGGGAAATATCGTTGGCAGTTGTTACTGCAAACTCAGCATCGCTCATTGATGCAAAAGTTATTAACCAGTGCAAAACCTGCTATTGAGTTGTTGCCAAATGCCAAGAAAGTTCGCTGGAATTTAGACATAGAACCACAGGATCTCAGCTAGCAAACGTTTAACTATGTAATGAATTACCTTCTAATGTGAGTCAAATCACATTAGGATTGCAATTTTTGTTAAACAGACCGTAACTTTCCCTTTAGAAATGAATAGACTATTCAAATTAGTAAAGTCTAAAGTGGATCAGTCACATAGGCTTCAATTAGAACAATGACTCACGTCATCTTGGCGAATATTTTAAGAGGGTAAAAACTATGGCGACAATGAAGGATGTTGCCCAGCTTGCAGGGGTATCTACTGCTACGGTATCGCGAGCATTAATGAATCCAGAAAAAGTCTCTTCATCAACAAGAAAGAGAGTGGAAGATGCCGTACTTGAAGCTGGTTATTCACCGAATTCATTAGCTCGTAATTTACGTAGAAATGAATCAAAGACCATTGTCACTATCGTACCGGACATATGCGATCCGTATTTCTCTGAAATCATTCGCGGTATCGAAGATGCAGCAATGGAACACGGTTACCTAGTTCTTCTTGGCGATAGCGGTCAGCAGAAAAAGCGAGAAAGCTCATTCGTAAACTTAGTATTCACCAAGCAAGCTGATGGCATGTTACTACTGGGCACCGACTTACCATTCGATGTCAGCAAGCCAGAGCAGAAAAACCTACCACCAATGGTCATGGCGTGCGAATTCGCTCCTGAGCTGGAACTACCAACGGTGCATATCGATAACTTGACCTCTGCATTTGAAGCCGTGAACTACCTGACGCAACTTGGTCACAAGCGTATTGCTCAGATCTCTGGTCCAGATACTGCGGTGCTGTGCCAGTTCCGCCAACAAGGTTACCAACAAGCACTTCGCCGTGCTGGTATTAGTAAAGAAGAGCAATACAGCATTGTGGCTGACTTCTCTTTCGAAGGTGGCGTTCAAGCCGTACGCAAACTTCTCGAACTGCCTGAACCACCAACCGCTCTATTCTGTCACTGTGACACCATGGCGATTGGTGCTATTCAAGAGGCGAAACGTCTTGGCCTCCGTATTCCGCAGGATTTGTCGGTTGTCGGCTTTGATGATATTCAATTCGCGCAATACTGCGATCCACCGTTAACCACCATCTCTCAACCACGTTATGAGATTGGTCGCCAAGCAATGTTAATGATGCTAGAGCTACTGAAAGGTCACGATGTGCACTCAGGCTCTCGCTTGCTTGAAACTAAATTAGTTGTGCGTGGCAGTGCAGCACCACCACCTTTGCGCTAATCAGTAAGCGAATCCACAACATAAATAGAAACGAAAGCGACGCATCTAGCGTCGTTTTTTACGCCTATCCTGTACGTAGCTAACAAGATTACGTGAATAGGGTGTTTTCTCGTCGCGTTCTGGATTAACATATTTGCCAGAATCCTTGATGACCAGAAGTAACCGTGGCAAATAGAGATTATGTAAGACGCGGACGCGGCGCTCCGAAGAAGTCGACAAAAAAACAACCTTCCAGAAAGAAACCTTGGCGTAGTGGTCTACTAGCAATCCTGCTTGTGGGCGGTTTTGGCTACGGCTTATATCTACTCAGCAATGATCCTGAACCGAAACAACCCGTTGCGAAACAGGAACCAGTGGCGACCAGCAAACCAAAGCCGAAGAAAGAGTTACCGCCCCCACCAGAAGAAAAGTGGGAATACGTGGAATCTCTACCGAAGCGTGAAGTGGAAGTCGTTGCCAAAGAAGTTGAAGTATCAAAAGTCCCTTATGTGATGCAATGTGGCGCTTACAAAAAACAGAGCCAAGCTGAAGAACGTAAGCTAGCGATTGCTTTCCAAGGTATTACGAGCCGTGTCATTAAGAAAGACGGAAGCTCTTGGTACCGTGTTGTTCTTGGTCCATACAAGTTCAAACGAGACGCAGAGAAAGATCGCCACAAGTTGCAACGCGCGAAGATCGAGCCGTGTGCAATTTGGAAAGAGAATCTTTAATTCTTATTCGATATACCCAAGTGACTTCAAGATGCAGGATTCAGAGCGTTGTCATTGATTCGAGATCAAGGAAAACAACGCAGCGGAATAGCCTGCTCTTTCCAAGTTGTTTGACACAGAGATCGAATTAATGACACGCTCCCGAAGGGCGAGTTGTCTTGGCTCGTATACTTTGTTGTCGATTATTGATTTAGAGTAACTAGATCTTCAAATCGCCGCCGCGTCTACGAACCAAGTCATTCTCGCTGAAGCAAGCATCTCGAGGTTACTTGGGTATACATTAATGCAGAGACCAACCGAGTGAACGGTTGGTCTTTTCTTTTATTGGAGAGTGCTGCTCATTCTCACGCTAGGGAATGACTCAAGATCATTCATCACCACGAATCCAGTTCAGTTTCACTATATAGGGTATATACCCAACTCGTTCGTATAAACCAGCACCCTCGCCAAACACCCTGCTCTCTTCCTTGTTCAAAATGACAAAACGTAATGTCTGCAATCGAAAAACACCTTCCCCTTGAATCCCCGAATCCCTTACCCCATATACTTAATTAAATCCAAAGAGAAATAATTAAGAGGTCGACTGTGACTACCATTGTATCTGTACGTCGAAACAATAAAGTCGTCATCGCGGGTGATGGCCAAGTGTCGCTAGGCAATACCGTAATGAAAGGCAACGCACGTAAAGTTCGCCGCCTATACAACAACCAAGTTCTTGCTGGTTTTGCTGGCGGTACTGCGGATGCCTTTACCCTATTCGAGCGCTTTGAAAGCAAGCTGCAAATGCACCAAGGTCACCTTACTAAGGCTGCCGTTGAGTTAGCAAAAGATTGGCGTAGCGACCGTGCACTTCGCAAACTAGAAGCACTACTGGCCGTTGCGGATGAAACAGCTTCACTGATCATCACTGGTAACGGTGATGTCGTTCAGCCAGAAAACGATCTTATCGCCATTGGCTCTGGCGGCGCATACGCGCAAGCAGCAGCAACCGCATTATTAGAAAACACAGATCTAGACGCGCGAGAAATCGCAGAAAAAGCACTGAACATTGCTGGCGACATCTGTGTATTCACCAACCATCATCACACTGTAGAAGAGCTAGAATCTACAGCAGAGCTTCCTAAGCCAACGGCTTAAGCGTAATCGTAACGAAGTAAGGAAAGAATATGTCTGAAATGACTCCTCGCGAAATCGTTCATGAACTGAACCGCCACATTATTGGTCAAGACAAAGCAAAACGTTCGGTTGCGATTGCACTACGTAACCGCTGGCGTCGTATGCAGCTTGAAGAAAGCTTGCGTGTCGAAGTAACGCCAAAGAATATCCTTATGATTGGTCCAACTGGCGTTGGTAAGACAGAGATCGCTCGTCGTCTTGCTAAGCTGGCAAACGCACCTTTCATCAAAGTCGAAGCAACAAAGTTCACCGAAGTGGGCTATGTAGGTAAAGAAGTGGAAACCATCATCCGCGATCTGACCGATGTTGCTGTGAAGATGACTCACCAACAAGCGATGGAAAAAGTAAAATTCCGCGCTGAAGAGCAAGCCGAAGAGCGTATTCTTGATGCCCTGCTACCACCAGCACGTGATGCTTGGGGTCAAACAGAGCAGAAAGAAGATACATCGAACACGCGCCAAGTCTTCCGCAAGAAACTGCGCGAAGGTCAGCTAGACGACAAAGAAATCGAAATCGATGTAGCTGCACCGCAAATGGGTGTCGAGATCATGGCGCCTCCTGGTATGGAAGAAATGACCAACCAGCTACAAGGTATGTTCCAAAACCTTGCTGGCGACACCAAGAAAAAACGCAAGCTGAAAATCAAAGACGCGATGAAAGCATTGGCGGAAGAAGAAGCAGCGAAACTGGTGAACCAAGAAGAGCTGAAAGAGTCTGCCATCTTCAACGTAGAGAACAACGGCATCGTATTCATCGATGAGATCGATAAGATTTGTAAGCGCGGTGAAAGCTCTGGCCCTGACGTTTCTCGCGAAGGTGTTCAGCGTGACCTATTACCTCTTATTGAAGGTAGCACGGTATCAACGAAGCACGGTATGGTGAAAACAGACCACATCCTATTCGTCGCTTCTGGCGCATTCCAAGTAGCGAAACCTTCTGACCTGATCCCAGAATTGCAAGGTCGTCTACCAATTCGCGTTGAGCTTGAAGCACTGACCAGCAACGATTTCAAACGTATCCTAACTGAGCCAAAAGCGTCTCTGACAGAACAGTACGTTGCGCTGATGAAAACAGAAAACGTGGATGTAGAATTCACGGAAGATGGCATCACGCAAATCGCAGAAGCGGCATGGACAGTAAACGAAACCACTGAAAACATCGGTGCACGTCGTCTGCATACTGTGATGGAGCGTTTGATGGATGAGATTTCTTACGACGCAGCAGAGCAATCAGGTGCGAAGTTCGTGATTAACGCGGCTTACGTGAAAGATCGTCTAGGCGATACGATTGAAGATGAAGATCTAAGCCGATTTATTCTTTAATCGCAATCTATCATGCCAAAGCCCAGAACCTTGTTTCTGGGCTTTTTCGTTTAGAATGATGGTAGCTTTAACAAGCTCTAGACCAAAAGAGTTCATCATCCTAGCGAACTCAGGCGTGGCTATGGATCTAATCATCGCGTGCATCGCCTTCTTCTCTTCATGAAAGAGTGCTGTTTTATTGCCTCAAATATGGAAACTGTGTTCCTTCTCTATAAGTCTTTGAGTCTTAATTGAGTTGTTTCAAGTCAATAGCGCATCGAGCGCTTTGTGCTTATACTGGGCACATTGGTTACTAGCACGAAATATCCATGAAACAATCATTGCAGATCTGGCTTGAAGCCGCTCGCCCAAAAACTTTACCTCTCGCACTGGTGTCTATTTTAACTGGTAGCGTACTTGCATACTCTGCTGGTCACTTCTCGCTGACCATCGCAGTGATGGCATTTGTCACAGCAACACTGCTGCAGATTCTATCTAACCTTGCGAACGATTATGGCGACGCAGTGAAAGGCACAGATAACGACAATCGCTTAGGTCCTCAGCGGGCGATGCAGTCTGGCGCAGTCACAGCGGATCAAATGAAAAAAGCGATCATCTTCAACATCATTCTGACTGCCATTGCCGGTCTGACATTGGTGTTTTACGCGCTGAGCTCGTTTGAAAGCATCATTACCTTTATTGGCTTAGGCATTCTTGCCATCCTTGCGGCGATTGCGTACACCATGGGCAGTAAACCTTACGGCTATGTTGGTCTAGGTGACTTGTCAGTATTCCTTTTCTTTGGCTTACTTGGTGTATCTGGCACTTACTTCCTGCACACGGGTCATGTTGATGCGACGTTATTCTTACCAGCGCTAGGCTGTGGTTTATTGGCGGTAGCAGTACTGAACATCAATAATATGCGTGATATCGAAAATGACAGCGAATGTGGCAAACGCACCATGGCAGTTCGACTAGGGCAACGTAAAGCTAAGCAGTATCACTTTATTTTGCTTGGTGGTGCGCTACTGGCTTTTGCCGCTTACCTGCTCATTCAAGACAAGCCAGTATGGATCAGCTTACCCTTCTTGCTCAGCATCTACGTAGTAGCCCACCACGGGAAAGCCGTTTGGGATACTGAGAAACCAGCACAAATTGCACCTATGATGCCAGTTGTCGTGAAGTGCTCACTGGTGACTAACGTTTTATTTGCAACAATTGTGGTAGCTCAAACTCTGATGAGTTAAAAAAGGATTGTCATTGCATTGACTTAATGCCTAGATATACTCAAAGACAACAGTTTCTGTTTAGAAAGGTACGCTATGGAATACAATACCTCAGCACTCTGTGATATCTATCTTGATCAGGTAGATGTAGTTGAACCGATGTTCAGTAACTTTGGCGGTCGAGCGTCGTTTGCCGGGCAAGTGACGACGATTAAGTGTTTTGAAGACAACGCACTGATCCGTGAAACGTTAGAACAAGATGGTATCGGGCGAGTATTGCTGATTGATGGTGGCGGTTCCTTACGCAGAGCCTTAATCGATGCAGAAATCGCAACACTAGCAGAAGAAAACGAATGGGAAGGGATTGTGGTTTACGGTTGTGTTCGCGAAGTGGACGAACTGGAAGACATGAACCTTGGCATTCAGGCTCTCGCTTCAATTCCTGTTGGGGCCGCAAATCAAGGCATTGGTGAAATCGACGTACCAGTGAACTTTGGTGGTGTTAGCTTCCTACCTGAAGATTACATCTATGCCGATAGCACAGGCATCATTCTTTCACCTGAGCCACTCAATGTAGACTTAGAGCTCGATGAAGAAGACGAAGATGAAGCAGAGTTAAATTAATCTTTTATTAGCAACTAGCCACATCGCTAAAAAAATATCGCCAAATACGCAAACACCCGCCGAAGCGGGTGTTTTTGATTCTGGATACTTAAGTGGGTTATTCCACTTCGTCCATCTTGCCAAGTAGTGCACGAATGCGCTCTTGCCATTGTGCGTGCTCTTGTTGAGCTTGCTGAGATTTTTGCTCTAGCTCTTCACGTTGAGAACGAAGCTCGTTAGCTTCTGTTTCAAGTTTTACTTTATCTTCTTTCAGCTCTTCGACTTCCATCTGAAGAAGAGTGATTGTGTCAACTGCAGTTTGAATTTTCGCTTCTAGTTGTTCTAGTACTTCAAAAGACATCTTGGCCTACCTATTGTTATTCCGTTGGGACGATGCGCGAGCGTTCGCTTGCACCTTACCGATAAGGTTCATTCTACTCAGCGTAGCGACGAGAAACACTCACTATATTCGATATTTCGCATCATTCGGTTAAAAAATCAGCGCAATCTCACTAAACGCTGACTTTTCTTATCCTAGAGGCATTTTTGAACAATGCAATTTGCTCTCACGACGCCAAAAACTCACCCAAGTATTGATCAAATTCAACTTAGTTAAAGTAAAAGCTCAGCAAAAAGGCAAACGTTTAACTTACGATGTGATAGAATCGCCGCGCAAATTCTTCTTCCCTCTTGTTACTTGGAGACATCATGAAACGCGATTTAGCAATGGCATTTTCCCGTGTTACTGAAGGTGCCGCTCTGGCTGGCTATAAATGGCTTGGTCGTGGCGACAAAAACGCAGCGGACGGTGCTGCTGTTGAAGTTATGCGCACCTTGCTGAACAAAACAGACATCAGTGGTGAAATCGTTATTGGTGAAGGCGAAATCGATGATGCGCCAATGCTATACATTGGTGAGCAAGTGGGCATCGGTGGCGATGAAGTAGATATCGCCGTTGACCCGATTGAAGGCACACGCATGACAGCAATGGGTCAATCTAACGCATTAGCAGTGCTAGCAGCCGGTGAGAAAGGCAGCTTCCTTAAAGCGCCGGACATGTACATGGAAAAATTGGTTGTTGGTCCTGGTGCAAAAGGCGTTATCGACTTAGGTAAACCTCTAAAAGAAAACCTAGAAAACGTTGCTAAAGCACTGAACAAAACTCTTGATACACTTGTTGTGATTACGCTTGCTAAGCCACGTCACGATGAAGTGATCGCAGAGATGCAAGCAATGGGCGTTCGTGTGTTCGCAGTGCCAGACGGTGATGTAGCCGCTTCAATCCTAACTTGTATGCCAGATAGCGAAGTAGACGTGATGTACTGCATCGGCGGCGCTCCAGAAGGCGTAGTATCGGCAGCAGTGATTCGCGCACTAGACGGTGACATGCATGGTCGTCTTCTTCCTCGTCACGAAGTAAAAGGCGATACTGAAGAAAACCGCATCTACGGCGCTGCTGAACTTCAACGCTGTGAAGAGATGGGCGTTCAAGCGAACGTGGTTCTAAAGATGGAAGACATGGCACGCAGCGACAACGTAGTATTCTCTGCAACAGGTATTACCAAAGGTGATCTACTGGAAGGCATCTCTCGTCAAGGTAACATCGCAACAACAGAAACCCTATTGATTCGCGGTCGCTGTCGTACTATTCGCCGCATCAAGTCTACGCACTACCTAGAGCGTAAAGACCCTGAAGTGCGCGATATCATTCTTTAAGCAGTATTCGAGGCTCCCACTCACTCTGAGTTGGAGCCTTTCTTTTCTGGTAAGTCATTTAAACTTCGTTTTTAATCGCGAGACTGAGAATCTAATTCCAGCAAGCTCTTAAGCTTTATTCCTCCTCCAGACCACAGAATCAAAGGATAATAGATTCTGAATCACACTCGTTCCTCGTTGTTCAGAATGACGACTACTTTAACAAGCTATAAACCAAAAGAGTTCGTCATCCTAGCGAGCTCAAGCAAGACTAAGGATCTAATAACAGCGCCCCCAAGCTCTTCCTCATTCACCTTAAATCACAGCACAAACGGACAATAGATTCTGCGTCATGCCCGTTCCTCGTTGTTCAGAATGACGATTACTTTAACAAGCTACAAACCAAAAGAGTTCGTCATCCTAGCGAGCTCAAGCGAGACTAAGGATCTAGTAACAGCGCCCCCAAACTCTTCCTCATTCACCTTAAATCACAGCACAAGCGGACAATAAATTCTGAATCACACTCGTTCCTTGTTGTTCAGAATGACGACTACTTTTTTAACAAGCCATAAACCAAAAGAGTTCGTCATCCTAGCGAACTCAAGCGAGACTAAGGATCGAGTAACAGCGCCTCCAAACTCTTCTTCATTCACCTTAAATCGCAGCACAAACGGACAATAGATTCTGAATCACGCTCGTTCCTCGGTGTTCAGAATGACGATTACTTAAACAAGCTATAAACCAAAAGAGTTCGTCATCCTAGCGAGCTCAAGCGAGACTAAGGATCGAGTAACAGCGCCCCCAAACTCTTCCTCATTCACCTTAAATCACAGCACAAACGGACAATAGATTCTGAATCACACTCGTTCCTCGTTGTTCAGAATGACGATTACTTTAACAAGCCATAAACCAAAAGAGTTCGTCATCCTTGCGAGCTCAAGCGAGACTAAGGATCTAGTAGCAGCGCCCCCAAACTCTTCTTCATTCACCTTAAATCGCAGCACAAATGGATAATAGATTCTGAATCACACTCGTTCCTCGATGTTCAGAATGACGATTACTTAAACAAGCTATAAACCAAAAGAGTTCGTCATCCTAGCGAGCTCAGCGAGACTAAGGATCGAGTAACAGCGCCCCAAACTCTTCTTCATTCACCTTAAACCACAGCACAAACGGATGATAGATTCTGAATCACACTCGTTCCTTGCTGTTTAGAATGACGATTACTTTAACAAGCTATAAACCGAAAGAGTTCGTCATCCTAGCGAGCTCAAGCGAGACTAAGGATCTAGTAACAGCGCCCCCAAACTCTTCTTCATTCACCTCAAATCACAGCACAAACGGACAATAGATTCTGCATCATGCCCGTTCCTCGGTGTTCAGAATGACGATTACTTTAGCAAGCTATAAACCAAAAGAGTTCGTCATCCTAGCGAGCTCAAGCGAGATTAAGGATCGAGTAACAGCGCCCCCAAACTCTTCTTCATTCACCTTAAATCACAGCACAAACGGACAATAGATTCTGCATCATGCCCGTTCCTCGATGTTCAGAATGACGATTACTTAAACAAGCTATAAACCAAAAGAGTTCGTCATCCTAGCGAGCTCAAGCGAGACTAAGGATCTAGTAGCAGCGCCCCCAAACTCTTCTTCATTCACCTTAATTCACAGCACAAACGGATAATAGATTCTGAATCACACTTGTTTCTTGTTGTTTAGAATGACGACATATACCCAACAAATCTACACACAAATTAAGTCAACACTTTTCTTTACTAACCCTATCGAGCATAATATGTACTGATGTATAGATGGTGGGTATATGAAGACCGTAGATAGGATTTTGCAAATCGTTAAGCGTGATGGCTCTGTCACTGCGAAACAACTCTCTTCTGAACTGGGTATGACAACCATGGGTGCGCGTCAGCATCTACAAGGTTTAGAAGATGACGGCATCCTGTCGATCCATGATGTGAAAGTCAAAGTTGGGCGCCCAACCCGTCATTGGTCCCTTACGCAAAAAGGTCATGAGCAATTTGCTGATCGCCACGGCGAACTGACCATTCAGTTTATTGAAGCGGTAGAGCACATCTTCGGTAAAGACGGATTGGAGAAAGTCACGTCTGAGCGCGAGAAACTCACCCTACAAAACTACCAGCAACACCTAGAGCAGTGCGACTCTCTGGAAAGCAAGTTACAGACACTTGTTACTCTGCGTGAGCAAGAAGGCTACATGGCAGAACTAGAAAAAGATGAACATGGGTTTATTCTCATCGAAAATCACTGCCCTATTTGCAAAGCAGCCACTCGCTGCCCAAGTTTGTGCCAATCTGAACTCAATGTCTTCCAATCACTTTTAGGTAGCGAAACCAAAATCGAACGAGATGAGCACATCATCAGTGGTCAACGTCGCTGCGTGTACCGAATCCAGCAATAAATCTTCGACCAAACCAACCGTTATTATGAACATACTCTCTTATAAATGAGACTATGACGCAATTCATCCGCTCTCATCCTCTATGTGGATTAAGCTTTTAGTAACTAGGAGCAACATCCAATGGATTTGGAGCGGCTATGCCGAACAGCTACACACCTCAAGTTTTGCCCTCATTCGATGAAATGGTAAAAATGGCAGAACGCGACCCCGAAGCCTTTGAACAATTTCGTCACGATATGGCGAAAGAAATGATTGAAGGTGCTTCAGAGCAGATGCAACCACGATTGTGGGCACAGCAAAGTCACATAGATAGAGTCATTCATAACTGCAAAAACCCCAACCACACAAATGTCGTATTGATGAACGAGCTGCAGAAACAGGTCGTGAAATTCAGAGAGGCATTACAAGGGGAAACCGCCCCAACTAAAAAAGCCGATGTGGTTGAGTTGAAAACGTTTAAAGATAGGGATGATTTTTACTAAAACTCGTTGGATAAATCGAGAAAGTCAGGATTCGTTTTTCTCACTAAATCTAACTTCCACTCTCGCTTCCATTGCTTAAGCTGCTTTTCTCGGTTTATGGCAGTTGCCATATCTTCAAACAACTCAAAGTAAACGAGCTTGTGAACGTGATATTTCTTGGTAAAACCCTCAACGACTCCGTTTTTATGCTGCCATATTCTTTGGGCTAGTTGGCTGGTAACACCAATGTAGAGAACTGAGTTATTTTTTGAAGTTAGGATGTAAACGCAAGGTACCTTGTCGATGGTTCATTCTCCTTAATGATCTGTGGCTACTTTTCCATTGTAATTCACTAGCTCGGTCGTTTACTGCAAACTCGGAGCACTCGGTGAGTAGATTCTGAATCACGCTCGTCCCTCGCTGTTCAGAATGACAGTTAATTTAACTTGCTATTAAATAAAAGGAATCCGTCATTCTAGCGAGCACTAGCGAGACTAAGAATCTACCTCCAATGAGTTCGATACCTAAAGACCTTACTCCGGCTCAGGACCATATTTGTTCTGACCGGCAGAACCTTTCAAGAAACCACACTCGACAAGAATCCATAGACCACATAGCAGAGAGACCGAAGCAATCAGCATTTGCGGTGTAGATGGATCCTGCGCGGCTGGGTTAGTCATTGGCGTGGCAACTCGGCCAATGATCAATGGAATATTCAATGCTAGCCAGTAAATCGACTTATTACGGTCATGCCAACGCTTAGTGGTTATCGCCAAATCTGGGATCAGAAGAATCAATAAGAAAATAGGCAGAAGAATATAAGAAAATGCTGGGAACAACTTACTGATGCCCGCACCAAAACCTAAGATTAGGATGTAGTAGATGATGTTCCACATCCAGTAAGTTTTACGACCTATACGCCCTTGGAAAGAAAACAATAACTCTTTAATCGACATCGACTTTTACCCTAATTTTGAAAGGCTATAGATTAGCCGAGTCAGCATGGTTTGAAAAGTTCATCCCCCAGAGGAAAATATCACCAGATTTCAAACTGTAGGTATGCACATTTAGAGCCTTCAGTTTGTAGACTCTAAATGTCTAAATGTCTAAATGTCTAAATGTCTAAATGAGGCAGTTTGGACTTTAACCCGAGCAATAGAGCTAGTTCACCACCTTCTGGAAGCAATCAATATCCATATCGCGCACATTCACCGTTAAGCTACGAACATGACTCGCTTGTTCCTGTAAAACAACCATCAGTGCTCTTGATAACTCGCGTTTTTGTTCTGCATTTCTACCTGCCAACAAATCAAAGTTGATGTGAATAAAATCAACACTATCGCCCTCTTCTCCCACCAACCAATTGTGGCAACGAAGCGCACGTGATTTGACGGACGCAAGCTCGAACAAACCACTCTCCAAGGTGACTTTGTGTAGATCTTCTAGTAATCCCTGAACATTCACACGCTCATCGACTGAGTTGGAATATTCTAAAACTAAGTTTGGCATTTTGATTCCTTTCTTATTACGGCGAACTTTTAACCCACAGTAATACCAATCTAAGGCGCATTTTCCGAGGAATGGACTATCATTCTGTCTACGCGATCACCAATCGATTGCTTTTGACAAAAATAACAGAACTAATGCAGCACCGACCAGATGAAGAAAGCCGAATAAGACATGACGCCAATCATGATCTGTTCACATTATTCTGTTATATTCCTACGTAGATTTTTTACATTAATAGACTATTTACATTAAAGATAAGGGAGATATTCCTATGCGTCGTCCTGTAGTGATGGGTAACTGGAAACTAAACGGTAGCAAAGCAATGGTAACTGAGCTGCTAACTGGTATTAACGCTGAACTTGAAGGCGTTGAAGGTGTTGACGTAGCAGTAGCTCCACCAGCTCTTTACATCGATCTAGCTGAGCGCGTAATCGCTGAAGGCGGTAACAAAGTTATCCTAGGTGCACAAAACACTGACCTAAACAACAGCGGTGCTTTCACTGGCGACATGTCTCCAGAAATGCTGAAAGACTTCGGTGCTTCTCACATCATCATTGGTCACTCAGAGCGTCGTGAATACCACAACGAATCTGACGAGTTCATCGCTAAGAAATTCAACTTCCTAAAAGAAAACGGTCTAACGCCTGTTTTCTGTATCGGTGAATCTGAAGCTCAAAACGAAGCTGGCGAAACTGAAGCAGTATGTGCACGTCAAATCAACGCAGTTATCGACACTTACGGTGTTGAAGCTCTAAACGGCGCAATCATCGCTTACGAACCAATCTGGGCTATCGGTACTGGTAAAGCAGCAACAGCTGAAGATGCACAACGCATCCACGCTTCTATCCGCGCACTAATCGCAGCGAAAGACGAAGCAGTTGCAGCACAAGTAATCATCCAATACGGCGGTTCTGTTAAGCCAGAAAACGCAGAAGCTTACTTCTCACAACCAGACATCGACGGTGCTCTAGTTGGTGGCGCTTCTCTAGACGCTAAGAGCTTCGTAGC
Source organism: Vibrio sp. SSH13-20 (assembly GCF_040104475.1). Lineage (NCBI taxonomy): Bacteria > Pseudomonadati > Pseudomonadota > Gammaproteobacteria > Vibrionales > Vibrionaceae > Vibrio > Vibrio sp. SSH13-20. The sequence goes on along the minus strand of NZ_JBECOU010000005.1, from coordinate 211,599 downwards.
TATCGCTAAAGCAGCGGCAGCAGCTAAAGCTTAATTTCGCTTTTTATTAAGCAGAAATAACAAAGGGATGCATCACGCATCCCTTTTTGTTTGCCTACGATCTAATGAGTTTTGTCATTCCGAGGAGTCTAAGCGACATCAGGAATCTGCCTATTACTAGTGCCAAACTTTACCCCGTCAAACGGCAGACATGTCCACAAGAATCCCGTCATTTCGAGGAGCCTAAGCGACATCAGGAATCTACTAACCGCACACACCCAAATCAAACCAACAAAACAACAGACATAACCTATGAGAATCCCGTCATTCCGAGGAGCCTAAGCAACATCAGGAATCTACTCTCCGCACGCACCCAAATCAAATCAGCAAAACAACAGACATAACCTATAAAAATCCCGTCATTCCGAGGAGCTCAACGACATTAGGAATCTACTAACCGCACGCACCCAAATCAAACCAACAAAACAACAGACATAACCTATGAGAATCCCGTCATTCCGAGGAGCCTAAGCGACATCAGGAATCTACTAACCGCACGCACCCATATCAAACCAACAAAACAACAGACATAACCTATAAGAATCCCGTCATTCCGAGGAGCCTAAGCGACATCAGGAATCAACTAACCGCATGTGTCAAACCCAAAGTTAAGTAACGAAAAACGCCTTACATCAAAACAAAGAGCCTAATCGCACTTCCGATTATTCCCACTCAATTCCATCCAACCAACGAACTCTATTCACTTACCCTGCCCACTGGATTTATAGTTACTGATACTTGTTCAAGGAGGAGCAATCGACATGACAACACCAATATCAGACATCGCCAGTGTGATTCACCATGGTGGGAAACATACCGTCACTGGCTCTTGTCATGAATTGAAACTGCCACACGGCAGCATCTTGATCGATTGCGGACTCTTTCAAGGCAAAGACATCCATTTTGGTAATCGCAAGGCATCACTGGATATTGAATTTCCGGTTAAACACATCAAAGCATTAGTCCTGACTCATGCTCATATCGACCATATTGGACGCCTACCTTGGTTACTGGCTGCTGGATTTAAAGGTCCCATCTACTGCACCAAAGCAACAGCCGAACTCGTACCGCTCATGCTAGAAGATGGATTAAAGCTGCAACTGGGTTTGAACTTCCATCAGCGTCAACAAGTCCTCAATGTCATTAAAAAACAGCTGAGACCTCATGACTACCAACAATGGCTGCCACTTGGTAACCAATGTTACCTGCGCTTTCAACCAGCAGGGCACATTCTTGGTTCCGCTTACGTGGAATTCAAACTCCCCAATCATGAAATCATCGTGTTTTCCGGCGATCTAGGTCCGTCCAATACCCCGCTCTTACCCGATCCAAAGCCGCCAAAGCGTGCCGACCATCTGTTCATCGAGTCCACATACGGCAACAAAGAGCATGAAGACATTGCAACTCGAACTGAGCGCTTGAACGCCATTATCGATCACGCACTGCAAGACGGTGGTGTTATTCTGATCCCAGCTTTCAGCGTAGGACGTACACAGGAACTGTTATTCGATATTGAGCAACTGATTCACCAACGCGACTTGTCGTCTTCTTTGCCAATTATCTTAGACTCTCCGCTCGCGAAAAGAGTCACGAAGACCTACCGGCGTTTCAAAAAACTGTGGGGAAAAGAAGCAAAGCAAAAGCTCAACAACCATCGTCATCCCCTCGCTTTTGAACAATGCATTACCGTGGAAAACCATCGAGAACATCAAGCATTAGTAAATCGACTAGCCTCCACCGATGAGCCTGCAATTGTCGTCGCGGCATCCGGTATGTGCGAAGGAGGAAGAATCGTCAATTACTTAAAAGCACTCTTGCCAGACAAAAGAAATGATGTGTTGTTTGCAGGCTATCAAGCGCAAGGGACATTAGGGCGAGAAATCCAATCAGGCAGCCACACGGTGGATATCGATAACCAACTAATCGAAGCCAATGCACAGATCCATACCATCTCTGGATATTCTGCACATGCAGACCAAAGCGATTTATTGAAGTTTGTTACTGGTATTCCAGCACAACCAAAAGCCGTGCATTTGATACATGGAGAAAAAGAAGCGAAAAAAGAGTTAGGAGAGAAATTGGAAGCAGAGGGAATTGAGGTGGTTTATTAAACTAATATCAGCCGACATTAGAACGATACAACCTAGTTCTTACTTATTGTTAATGAGTTAAAACAGCATAAGAATTTGAATATCAACGTGCTTTAACTAAGCTTTGTACGTCAGAAAGCCATGTTAAAGCACATTGGTAACGAGCCTGAACAACTATGCTGGTTCAGCAACCTTTACGGTTGGTGTTTTAGCAAGCTCAGCACTAGACGCTTTTTTGTATAGGTTCTCGTAGCAGTAGTTTGTCGCCTCGATGTAACCTTCTACACTGCCGCAGTCAAAACGCTGACCTTTAAATTTGTAAGCAATAACACAACCAGATTGCGCTTGTTGCATCAATGCGTCAGTGATTTGGATTTCTCCACCTTTGCCTGGTTCTGTATTTTCGATAAGCTCAAAAATATCTGGCGTTAAGATATAGCGACCAATAATTGCTAAATTACTTGGTGCTGTGCCTGGTTCTGGCTTTTCTACCATGTTATCAATTCGGAAGATGTCATCTTTAATCATCTCACCGGCAATTACACCGTATTTATGAGTTTCAGTTTCTGGAACTTCTTGAACCGCAACAATAGAGCAACGGAACTGCTTATACAGCTCAACCATTTGCGCTAATACGCCCTGCTCTTCATTCACACAAAGGTCGTCTGCTAGTACAACAGCAAATGGCTCATCACCCACCAACTCACGACCAGTCAAGATAGCATGACCAAGACCTTTCATCTCACGTTGACGGATATATGTGTAACTCGCTGAATCAATCAAAGAACGGATATCGTCCAATAGTGCTTCTTTGCTTGTTCCTGAAATTTGATGTTCTAACTCATAGTTTTTATCAAAGTGGTCCATCAAAGAGTGTTTGCCACGACCAGTGACAATGCACATGCCATCCATGCCAGCTTCAATCGCTTCTTCAACACCATATTCAATCAATGGCTTGTTAACTACCGGCATCATTTCTTTCGGCATGGATTTTGTTGCAGGTAGAAAACGAGTACCGTAACCCGCTGCAGGGAAAAGACATTTTTTAATCATTGTGATTTATACCTAGCTAGACACAAAAACGAGGCTTTCGCCTCGTTTTGTATTACTTGTTATAGAATTCTTTATACCAAGAAACAAACTCTGCAACACCTTCTTTAACTGTTACTCTTGGTTTGTAACCAGTAGCGGTAAATAAATCTTCTGTATCAGCATAAGTTTGATAAACATCCCCAGGTTGCATTTCGCGGAAGTTTTTCTTCGCTTCAATACCAAGCTCATCTTCAATCGCTTTAACGAAGTCCATCAAGTTGATAGGAGACCCATGACCAATGTTATAAACCGAATATGGAGCAGAACTGCTTGCTGGAGTTCCAGATTCTACAGTCCAGATTTCATTTCGAGTTGGTAAGACGTCTGCAATACGGACTACACCTTCAACAATATCATCTACATGGGTAAAGTCTCTCCACATATCACCGTTGTTGTTGATATCAATGGTATCGCCATCAAGAATTTTCTTAGTGAAAATAAATGGAGCCATATCCGGACGCCCCCAAGAACCGTACACAGTGAAAAAGCGCAAACCTGTTGTTGGGATGTCATACAGATGAGAATAACTATGAGCCATTAGCTCGTTAGACTTTTTCGTTGCTGCATAAAGTGATACTGGATGGTCAACACTATCTGAAGTGGCAAAAGGAACTTTTGCATTAAGGCCATACACAGAGCTCGAAGATGCATAGACTAGATGGCTGACTTTGTTTTGACGGCATCCCTCAAGAATATTGAGATGCCCAACTAAGTTTGAGTCCGCATAAGCATGTGGGTTTTCTAGTGAATAACGCACTCCAGCTTGGGCAGCCAGGTGGATAACGCGATCAAACTTCTCAGTCGCAAACAATTGCTCCATCGCTCCACGATCTGCAATATCCACACTTACAAATTTGAACAGTGGATTTTCAATACGAGCGAGTCGAGCATGTTTTAGATTCACATCGTAGTAATCATTTAGATTATCGATACCCACAACTTCATGCCCTGCAGCATTAAGCTTCTCTGCTGTTGCACTACCAATAAAACCAGCAGCACCAGTTACTAAGTATTTCATAATTAACCAATTCCTAAAGAAACAAAAGCCAGTCAAATAAGACTGGCTTAACTTAATCAAGTGTGAGGTTAGTCACTACCAAATAGATCGCGTGTATAAACTTTTTCAGCTACGTCCGCCAACTCTTCAACCATACGGTTAGAGACAATCACGTCCGAACATTTTTTGAATTCATTCAGATCTTTTACAACACGTGAATGGAAAAACTCAGCATCTTGAAGCACAGGTTCATAAACGACTACTTCTATACCCTTTGCTTTAATACGCTTCATAATGCCTTGGATTGAAGACGCACGGAAGTTGTCTGAGCCAGCTTTCATGATCAAACGATATACACCTACTACTTTTGGCTGACGTTTAATGATTGAATCTGCAATAAAGTCTTTTCGCGTTCGGTTAGCATCAACAATAGCACCAATAATATTGTTCGGAACTTCTTGGTAGTTTGCTAAAAGCTGTTTGGTATCTTTTGGTAAACAGTAGCCGCCATAACCGAAAGATGGGTTGTTGTAATGATTACCGATACGAGGATCTAAACCGACACCTTCAATGATCTGACGAGCATCTAAACCGTGAGCTTCTGCGTAAGAATCCAGCTCATTAAAGTACGCAACACGCATTGCAAGGTAGGTGTTTGAAAACAGTTTTACTGCTTCAGCTTCTGTAGAGTCAGTAAAAAGAACTTGAATATCTTCTTTTACTGCCCCTTCCACCAGCAAGTTCGCAAATACTTCTGCACGTTCACTGCGTTCACCAACAATAATACGTGAAGGGTGAAGGTTATCATAAAGCGCTTTGCCCTCTCGCAAGAACTCAGGTGAGAAGATGACATTCTCACACCCCAGTTCTTCCTTAATTCGAGCAGTATAGCCAACAGGTACAGTTGACTTAATCACCATTACGGCTTCAGGGTTAATTGACATAACATCTTTAATCACCGCTTCAACAGAAGATGTATTAAAGTAATTAGTTTGTGGATCGTAATCTGTAGGAGTTGCAATAACAACGTATTCTGCGTTTTGGTAAGCTCTCTGCTTATCCGTTGTTGCCAAAAAGTTTAGCTCTTTGTGCGCCAAAAAGTGTTCAATTTCAGTATCAACAATCGGCGACTTACGTCGGTTCAGTAAATCAACCTTCTCAGAAATGATATCTAAAGCGACCACCTCGTGATTTTGAGCTAACAACATGGCATTAGACAGCCCAACATAGCCGGTCCCAGCAACTGCAATTTTCATGGATTAATCCTTCATTTATTTTTGGCTGAGGATACCAAAAATCAAAAAAATGAGCTAGCGAGGATCGCTAGCTCAAAACATCTGTGTCATAAAAGGGCAAGAGCAAACCAGAAAGTTCAATCTTTGAGAAACTCATTCGTACCAAAACGAAACCAGACTATTTAGAGAATACAGTTGTCATTCAATTACTCACAAGCTGTATGGAGTCCAAATAGTCACTCTCAGATTGACTATAATTCCATACTAAATCACCAATACCATCCGTTGGATTAAAGCCTGTAGGGGCATTTAGTAACAATGTACGAATATTTTCGTGATCCATATTATGACAGGCAAAATCAAGCTCATTCAACAACAACTCGTATTCTCCCAAAGGCAAGTGAACCTCATGAGCTGTCATGATTCGCTCATGCGCTGTCTGCTTAACATTGTCACCAATTAGTAACTCTTCATATAATTTTTCACCTGGACGAAGTCCTGAAAATTGAATCTCAATATCACCATGAGGGTTAGCTTCAGATTTAACTTCAAGACCGGATAGTTGAATGAGATTGCTTGCTAAATCCGTAATTTTGACTGACTCACCCATATCTAAAACAAATACATCCCCACCTTTTCCCATCGCACCTGCCTGAATTACTAGCTGTGCAGCTTCAGGAATTGTCATGAAGAAACGAGTAATCTCTGGGTGAGTTACGGTAACAGGTCCACCTGATGCAATTTGCTTTTTAAACACAGGAATAACGGAGCCAGAGGAGCCAAGAACATTGCCAAATCGTACCATGCAGAATCGAGTACCATTTGGTTTTGTATTTTCCTGCTCAGCAAGAGCTTGCAAACCAAGTTCTGCCATTCGTTTAGTTGTCCCCATAACGTTAGTAGGGCGGACGGCTTTATCGGTAGAAATTAGTACAAATGATTCAACGCCGGCTTTAATCGCCGCGCACGCAGTGTAATAAGTGCCATAAATATTATTACGCACTCCCTCTATTACATTAAACTCGACTAATGGGACGTGTTTATATGCTGCTGCGTGATATACCGTTTGAACTTTAAAAGCAGACATTGTCGTTTCTAGACGATGTTGACGCTGAACAGAGCCCAACAAAGGAATAATGTCGCAAGTTAGCCCTTTTTCAATTTTAAGTTGATTTAGTTCGCGATCAATCTGATACAGACCAAATTCAGACAACTCAAATAAAATAATAGACTTAGGTGATTGCTCCACAATTTGACGACACAATTCAGAGCCAATAGAACCACCAGCACCTGTTACCATAACCACTTTGCCTTTGATATTCGCTTCTAGCAACACTTGTTGAGGCGCTACTGGATCTCGCCCAAGTAAATCCTCAATCGCAACGTCCTTAAGCTCATCTATTTTGGCTTTCCCAGAGACAATATCTGTCATATCAGGAACAGTAAGCACTTCAACAGGTAACTTAGCCAGCTCATCAAGAATAACCTTACGACGCGAACGCTTAGCACTCGGCACTGCGAGTAAGACTTGAGAAACGTCATATTTGTTTATGAGGGGCATCGCGTCTTCAATAGCAATAACAGGCAACCCTAGGATCATCGTATTACAAAGAGTTGAGTCACCATCAACAAACGCTCTTACGCGATAGTCTCCACTACTTCTTAATGCCATAGCCAGTTGTCGACCGCCTGAGCCCGCACCATAAATAAGAACCTCTTTACTCTGCGTTGAATAGCTTTGGGCAATCAAAGATCGGACAATAACGCGAGGTCCACCACAAAAAAGGGCAAGAAATGCACCATAGATAATAGGAACGGTTCTAGGAAACGGGTCGCTCATGTAGAAACTAAAGGCAGCTACGAGCGTAGCAGAAATGACCGCACCAGCAGTCACTACAAACAAAGCTTGAAAGGTTAGGTAACGAAGAACCGCTCTGTAGAGCCCTAAGCGGGCAAAGACAGCAATCGTGACTATTGTCACCGCAATTTGAATACCCCAAACTGCAGGATAAGTGAAGTAATTAGAATCTCCTGAACGGACTAAGATTGCCAAATGAAAAGCTATAAAGATCAATATAATATCAATCAGAACACTGATAATTCTCTTGTTGGTCCGAGAAAGCTGCCATATAAATTGTAGACGTTGCATAATAATTCTTGTGTATGGTTTGATTGGAGATAGCTTGCTTTAGTTTAACATGAAAACAGAACCCTCACTGGAATCAATACAGACAAGCTATTGCAAGAGCTCTTAGTAACAGGACTGAGCGCGATTGGGGCTCGATCAAAGTTCTTTCCAGCTAAACTATTTTACAGCATCGCCGGAACCACTGCCTGTAACGGTCATAATGATGTACTTAAAGTAACCCTTTATTGTCAACGTATCGATCATTTCCTTATCGGTTTTTGCCAACAAAGCTGGAGTAGACATATCAATATTCTGAACTTGCGCCAATCCGGTAATTCCTGGCAGCACATCATAAACACCAAGCGCTTCACGCTCAATAATAAGCTCATGTTGGTTAAACAAATTTGGTCGCGGACCAACAAGGCTCATATCCCCTTTCAAAACATTTATTAGTTGTGGTAATTCATCGATCTTTGTTTTACGCAAAAATGCGCCGAGCTTAGTAATTGAAGCAGTATCAGCGAGATGACTCGCTACAGATTTAGTTTCAATAGTCATCGTTCTGAATTTAACCAACTTGAAAGGTTTTTTCTTTCGCCCTACACGCTTTTGAACGAATATAGGAGAGCCAGTATCAAATATACCGAAAATAGTAACCGTGAGTAGCACTGGCCATAAAAGTAACAGACCAAAAAAAGCTGCTAACAAATCGATTATACGAGTCATATTATTTACCCATTTTCTGAGGTTGCAGGAAAGTATCTACTGTCTTTTTTATTCCGTCTTTCAGCGTCTGAGGAGGAGACCAGTTTAAAGTATCTTTAGTGTAAGAAATATCGACATTTAATGAACCAGTCAATCGATAAATTACATCTGACTTATTTAATATTTTCCCCATTACCTCAAAGCACCAAATTGGAACCGGAAGTTGCCACCTAGGTTTCCCCATGGCATGAGAAATTTCCCGTACCAAACCAGATGTGGAAACATCGTGATCATCAGAAGCAAGAAAAATCTGATTTTTTGCGCGAGGATGACTGATACAAGTATGGATAAGGTCAACGAGGTTATCAACTGAAATCAAGCTACGTGAATTAGTGTTCACACATCCAAAAGGCAACGGCACCCCCTTCGATATTAAGCTCATTAAAGAGGCGAAATTCGCTTTTACACCCGGACCATAAACTAAAGTTGGTCTTATGATTACCACTTCTAAACCAGTATTCTTTGCTAGCTCCAACAATTCGATCTCAGCCTCAGCCTTGGATAGACCATATGCGTCACATGGAGCAATGTTACTTAAATTACAAAAAGGCTTGCCGGTTCTGGTAGTCTCTCCAAGAACTTTGATACTGCTTATGAAAATAAATCTTTTCACACCGGCGGAAATAGCTTGCTTAGCTAAATTGATAGTTCCGGCAACATTGGTATCTCTGTATAGATTAATTGCAGCACTTTTCTCTTCATTCATAACATGAACTCTGGCAGCGCAATGGATAACAACCTCACAATCTGAAAGAGCATCATAATAAACTTGATTCGGAGAAATTTCACACTGAAAGTAGTTTGCGTAACCATAAGTGTTATTACCGCGAGATAGTGTATTAGTATCCTTTGCCGGTAAGCGCGTACAAAGGTGCCTTCCTACAAGACCATTGGCACCAGTAACCAAGATTTTAGGCATTTTCTTTCTCTTTCCTCGGGTCTAGGTAATGATATATATTTCTGAGAGCTCTATTTAGAAATTGTGGAGTCAAGGAACTTATTAATGGGTAAAAAACATAAATTCGAGGAAGCAGTCCATACCCCATGGCTTGACAACCTTTATAACCAATCATTGATTGCTTAAAATTATATTGTAAGCCGTTTTTCTTCTTAGCGGACTGGACTAATCTATATTTAATCAATGTATCTTTTAAATTAGATATCTCCATTCCACTTTGCGCACACCGAAACCATAATTCATAATCTTGTCTGCGCCTCAAGTCTTCTTTGTAACCGCCAATTGACAATATCTTACTTTTTTTATACATAACAGTGGGGTGTATAAGAGGGCAACTCCATATGATATTACGAATATTATTATTATCGATAGGTACATGCTTTGAACCAATAATATTACCACAAGCATCAATAATATCGCACTGACCTCCTAAAATATCCACATTAGAGTTCTGATTAAAATACTCGACTTGGACCTCAAACCTATTTTCCAATACGATATCATCCGCATCAATTCTAGCAACGAGCTCATAACTACAAGCCGACAACCCCTGATTCAAAACAAAAGCCAAACCTTTATTTACTGGGTTTCTTAGTATTTTACATCTTCCATCCAAAATACTTGAATATCTGTTAACAATATTTTCAATTTCTATGGATACGGGACCATCAAGGACAATAACCAACTCATCAGGTTTTTTTGAAGACAATAGACATACACTGTTCAAGCACTCATTCAACCATTCTGGTTTATCACCGCCATAAACAGGTACTAAGCAACTAAAACTTTCAAAATGCACAATAACACCTAACTGAGAGAGCAAAGGTCCCCCTTTGCTCTCAATAAAACTAAAAAGAAGTATAAACGTCTTCAAAAATACTCATAAAATGAGACATTTGCTCTCTTGTTCCAACAGTAATTCTCACCAAGCCTTCAGAGCGTCCAACTTTAGAGTAAGAGCGAATAAAGATATTTCTCTGCTCTAATTGTTCGATGCAACGGTCAGCTTTATTTTCCAGATCTACAAAAACAAAATTCCCCCCAGCGGAACTTAAGACCTTCACTCCTAGATTTCTTAAGTTTTCAATGAATATATCTTTCGCACAATTTATTTCGTTTACATATTGCCACATATATTCTACATCATCTAATGCAGCCATAGCCGCTACTTGAGCAAAAGAACTGACACTTTTAGGGTTTCTTATCTTGCTGATACCTGCAATATTTTGCTTACTTGAGATTGCATAACCAAAGCGAATTGATGCTAATCCAAAGGCCTTTGAAAATGTCCGACATATTAATATGTTTTCATATTCATTGACAAAATGAGATGCACTATTAGTGTTAAATTCATAGTAAGCCTCATCTACAATAAACAGCACATCATTAAATCTTTTAATTAATGTTTTTATTTCTTCTGGAGAGTATATATTTCCTGTAGGGTTGTTCGGGTTACATAAATAAACAGCCTTAGGGCGAACTTGATTTAAATAATCACTAAAATCTTCAATATCAAATTTATAATCATATTTTTTATCTAGATAATAGTAGTCGACACGAGCACCTACACTTTCCGCAACTGCTCGGAAATTATCGTAAGTAGGTGCGATCATCACCACAGTATCCTCATAATCGACAAATGCACGAAGAATATATTCATGTAATCCATCTGAACTTGAGAAGTACTCGAGGTTATCAGGTTCAACATCCACGTACTCTGCAAGTTTTTTCTTAAGTTTTAAATTCGCAGTTTCTGGATACCAATTCAATCTCCCGTTTTGAATAAAGTCAATCAATGCCTCATTAACTTTAGGAGATGGCGGAATTGTAGCTTCATTCCAATCAAGCTTAAGAACGGATTTATCTCCAATATTCTCCCAAGCCTTATGAGATGTAACCTTATAAGGATTTAAATCATTAACAACTTTATTTAAAAACATGTAAGCCCTTTATTATTTATTATTGATATCAAATAGCGAGCCATAGTACTCGTCATATTTAGCAGGAAGTATAGGTTCAAAACCACTACCATGTTGTAACGTTAGTTCACCAAAGAACATCTCTTTACCTGTGGAGTAGAGATCAACCCTGATATATTTGAAGTCTTGTGAAATTTTCTCTGCGACTTCAATAAGTTTATTTAAATTTTCTGGAGGAGAAATATCATCCCCTTCAAAACACTTTTCTTTTCCAATTTTAGTCCAAGTGAAAGGAGCTGGAGTCCAATCTGGATAATAGATTTTTCGATAATCATCTCCTTCCCGGTCAACAGAAACATAGATGAACTCGACTTTCCCATTAAAACAGTGAAACTTATAATCGTTTGGTATATGTCCGTCAGAATCTTCTAAGAGTTTCTCAATCAAAAACTTCTTAGGTATATTTTTATACTGCCACTCTTTCGAACTATAATAGTGATTATATTTCATTCTTTCTTTAATAAAGTATCTAATGTAGGCTTCGTTATAATCATATGTTGAATTAAAATCAGATTCTGAGAATTTTGGCTCACTGATACCTTTAACATTAATTAATGGTTCGTTTGGATTTCTTAATATTAAACCACCAGAACAATCGTGGTTAACCTTAATTATAACAGGGAAAGACGAGCTATTAATATTCGATAGATTAAACTCTTCAAATGATGAGCCTTCACCAAAACAAGGAATTAAGACTTCCTGAAGCCCCATATCAGTTAAATATTTTCTCACGCCAACTTTATCAGCTATAACAGTGTATAGAGGGTTCCTATCGTAGATTTTTACCCATTGCAGCTTTTGATTAAGGTTTTCTGGTTTAGAAAATGACAATGTCTTCCCAGTTGTTGCTTTAAACTTGGTTTTAAGCAATAACTTATTGATAATTTCAATATCAGGTACAACTCTAACCACTCTTAGATAGCAGTTTTTAATTAACTCTTTTTGATTCATTTTTCTACAATCTCAAATTTATTACTTAATGCCCAAGTCAAATCCCTATGACTAGTAACTACAAATGGTTTATCAACAATCTCCAATAATGGTAAATCGCTTATATGATCAGTATAGAAACTAGTTTTTGCTCTAACGAAATCATGTTTAGGAAACTTATCGTATAATTTCTTAAGCTTATTTAAGCCTAAGCAATCTAAGCCTTTAATCTCGCCAGAAAAAATTTGATTTCGGAAATCCAATTCTGTACATATTAACAAGTCAATATAATCAGGAAGGAAGTGTTTTATATATATATCGTATCCACCCGATATAATAAAAATACTTGCACCATCAAGCTTAGCATCCTTGAGAGCTTTGTTTATATTTATATTGGATTTTTCTCTTGTTATATACTCGATATACTCTTTACCATATTTATCTAGTTTTTCATACTTCTTCCCTTTAAGAAGCTTCAAGATAGGTAATTTTGGTGAGCAAACAAAGCCAAGTTTTACAAGAACTCTATAGAATAGACTTTTATAGATTTTAAACTTTAACATTCCTTTTAGATCGCCATCATTTTTTAATACAAAATGGACGTAATCATCAGCTGTTTGCAAATCAACTAGAGTTTCACAAAAGTCAAATATTACAATATTCAAAGCAACCTCTTCTTCTTCGCTAATATGACTCGAGATATCATCTCAAAGATATAAGTAAATAATATAACAAACAGATAATATCGTAAGTTATTAAAATCATTGATAATGTAGAAAATCAATAGAGAAGCGAAATAAAAAGCGGTTGTTAGTACAACATTAATCAACAACTCTCTATTATACCCCATAGCAGCTAATCCATTAGTTGCTATCATTGAACTGATAGACAGAAAACAACTAGATATCGCCATGATCATTATAGATGACACATTATAAGCATCAAATTTGAACGCATGCTCATTTATATAATCAAATACAAAAAAGAAAAACGCATAACCGGTCAGAGTTATACACCCACCAATAAGCAAAATCTTAAAAAATAGACTTTTATCTTTTCGTTTACTATTCGTTGGGTAGGCAGCCTGCGAGAGAATTGATGAGGGTAGAGACAGAATAGTCACAATTTTCATAGCAAAGTCGACAACAACTACAGCCGCGGGACTAAAAAAATGAGCTACAATGATCAAGTTAAATCTATCTTTAAGAGACGTAATGAAGATCACGCTAAAAAGATGTTGCGCCTCCTGGATTTTATCTCCAACAGCTTTTAGAACAACTTTTTGAATTTTTAAATTATAGTTATACTTAGCATAAAGAAAAGAGGCACACCCTAAAAAGAAATATTCCAAAGAAAATATAAGTGCAATGTATTGACCTGAAACGTCATTTATTTTACTTATTATTAAAACACTGATTATAGTGAATATTTTTGTAAAAAACACAATATATGTCAGTTTTTTAACAATTCCTCTTCCGTGAAAAAACCATTGACAATATAGCATTTCTCCAAAAAAATAAAAAAAACCATAACCGAAGAATTTTTCAGTATAAGAGCCCCAAATTACATTCGTTATATAATATAAGATAATTACAAAAACCGTGATTAACACCTTACTCCAGAACACATCATTAAATAATGTATTAATCTTATCTTTATCTTCAATTTCTGAAAGAGCTTTTGTTGCAGACAGGTTAAAACCGAAACTAATGAACATCAAAAAGAACATGACGATCGACTGAAAAACTAAAACCTCACCAAATTCAGTTTTTCCGACACTGGATATTACTAGCGGATATACAAAAAGGGGAGTACATACTGTAGCTAGCTTTATAATCGTAAGAAATCCGGTCGTTTTAAAAATATTAATTATATCGTTTTTCATTTTTAATTTTTTTAAATACTAACTCCCACTGATGAAGTATAGAGGTAGGGTCAAATCTATCTAAGCATATGTTTTGTTCTATACCGAACTTGATTGCATCATCCATAATAGAACTGAAATTGTTGACCATCGACGCCTCATCTTCCATTTTTACCAGATACTTACTTTCAGGTCCTAACAACTCTCTCGGCCCGGTAGGACAATCACTAGAAATAACCGGAGTACCTACGATTAAAGATTCTACTAATACTCTTGGTAAACCTTCAGACTCAGATGTTAATAAGGTAGCCTTTGCATTTTTCATGTAACTGTAAGGATTTTCTTGATTACCTAAGAAAAGAACATTCTCAGATACACCGAGATTATCTGCCAATACTTTTAAATTGGATTTTTCTTCACCATCACCAACAATCAATAGCTTGTATTCATCTCTGTGATTAAGACGGCTAAAACTTTTTATAGCTATATCGACTCTCTTTCTTTTACACAAGCTTCCTACAATAAGAAAATACTTTTTGTTCATAGTATCTTCTATAGGCAAAGTTTCATTTGACTTCAACCTGATGTAGGAAAAATCAAAAGGGTTATATATTGTGCTTGTCGGTCTATCTGTGATTTTCCGCAATTCAGACTCGGAGTCCTTAGATACGCATACAAAGCTAATATTTTTAAAGTACTTATCAAAACTAAATAACTTCGGTTGAATTCTTTTAGTAAAAACTTCCTCTGGAGAGTTTCTAATAGACATAATTTTATTAACATTATCATAATAAAATATATGTTCTAGATCATTATACATGTTATTGGTAATTACAAAATCATATTTATTTTTTGAAATCAATTTTTTTACGCCATGTTTTTTTCCATACCATAAGAGAAGATTCCTTAAGTAACGAGTATAAATTAAAATCTTTCTAACTAATGGATACTTTTGAAAGACATTAACTTTGTAGGTCGAAATTTTTTCAGCCTTGTTGCCCTTGTTGCTCTCATTTCTATTAGGCAAATAAAAATCAGACTTTGCATATGTCATAAAATTTGAAATGACATTTATTTTTATTTTATTTTTCGGCAAAAGTTTAACATTATTGTTCTCTAATATTAGTTCAACTTTATGACCTGCATTAACAAGTAAGTCAGCTAACAAAAGTAAAGATTTACTTCCACCTGTAATAGGCAAAGAATGTGTATGTATTAGAATTTTAAACTTAGACAATTATTGACTCCTCAATCACACCAAACTTTCTTTCGATTGCACTAATACCTTTTGTCCCTGCAATGATTTTTCTCTTAAACTTCGTATTATATATAGAAGAAGAGAATAAAGTCATAACAGTTGCATCGTAGGAAAAAAAGTCAGAAACCAATTCAAATGGAATATCACTCTCTAAAACTGTAGCATCAGGGAAGAAGTCAATATAAGCTGTAATCTCTCTAGGATGTGGCTTTATAAATAAATTCAAATTGCTTAAATCGTATTGTTCAATAAGGTCTGAATAAATATTTATTTTGCTATCTTCATCAATGATACCATCTTCACTAAGAGGTTGAGTCAGTAAAAGAAGCCCATTTCCTTCCATTGTGTCAAGTGACTTCAAGTCAAACACATCCAAAATTTCCTTTGTGACAATTGGAGTATGTATAACAACTTTTTTTGAAACAGATTTTGGGGATTCCATCATACCACTTAAGTATACTTTACTACACCATTTGGATAGTCCAAATTGCTTGCCAAGAATTACCTTGTAAATTATTGGAATATTCTTTTTCTCAAAAATATAGTTAATAAGACCATCTTCAATAAGATTATAATTTTTGTTTATCTTCAATATTGGAGAATAAAAAAGATGATCAACACCAAAAAAAGAAAATGTTTTTTTAGCCCTTTCAATTTCTCTTTTGAACTGAAGAAAGAAATATAAAAAACCAACATAATCTATTATTTTTTTTGCTCCGGAGTTTAACTCATTAAAAACAATTAGGTTTTCAAACTTTTTAGCAATATGAAAAGGAATCGCTTCAGCGCATATCAATAAAGTATCTTTTGAAGTTGAACCTGGCAAAGACAAATAATAATAAATAGAATATGCATTGCCAACCAATAAGATTTTATCCACTTCCTCAAGACAATAATTAGAATATTTTATCATAACTCACCACTGCATAAGGAAATATATCATACAAATTCCCATCAATATAATAATAGAACATCAGAAAATGATACAAGCATATAAACATGATTAGAATCACTCGATTCGATAGCTTAACGCTTACATCACAACTCAATAATTTTGAAAAATATATTACTTTAAAAAATATTAAGAAATACGCCAATCTAAACAAAATTGGTATTGTTGTAGCAACAAAGGCGACCAGATAACCCACAAATACGATACTACCTAGATATCTTATATTTATATTTTTGCTTTTATTTAAAAATATCGTTACCACGTAAAACATAGTAAATTCGATTATAAATTTCGTACCTAATGTTTTGCCATCACTAAAATCCATATCTAGATAACCTGAAAATTTTTCCGGTAAAAACGCCACGAAAAACTGATATATACCTAAGAACAAATTTAGCTGACTAGCTAGATATACAGTAATAGCAATAGGAAGATAAAGCACAGAGTTTATCCTAAATTTCCTTAGAAAAATCAGGATAAAACATATCAAGCCGGCCATAAAATGACACGAAATAGATAGGAAAAAGTAAAGAACCACCCTTTTATTACATTTATCGCATATTGAAACATAAAATAAATAAAGAAACGGAAGAGCTAATGACTGCCTTACAATATTGAATTGAGTTAGATAGACCTCAGAGAAGAAATATATAAAGATAGCAAACCAAAATTCATTTTTTTTTGTACATTTATTAATTGCCAATAACATTAGTAAGTTTGTAATTATGGCCATTGCAATATTTGCAATATAATATGTTTTAGAAAAACTATAGATTATAAAAAAAAATGGTTCAAATACTGGTTTATACCCAAATTCTTTAATGAAAAAGAAAATCCTCTCATAGTTAAAATAGTCTGCTCCAGACTCGTATCTTAAGCCAGAAATTAAACTTGCTATAATAGTAATAGCAAGTCCAAAAATTATAACTTCAATTGTATGCCTTCTAATGTTCATACATATTACTTTATATCAAGGAATACTTTTTGCTTCTCTGTATTCCAAAGCTTTTCGTTACTTAGAGCTTCCATAAAGAGAGTATCACTATTACCAAAGCCAAACTCTTCTGTTTTGTGGTAATAATTTTCATTTAGGTGATAAATTTCTTTTTCTATATCTTTAGCGTTTTCTTTGATATTAATTATTGACTGGGCCTGAGAGCGATTACTTTGACGAGAACCTAGGTTTATTGTTGGTTTCCCATAAAATGGCATTTCTCTTATACCAGCACTCGAATTGCCAAGCATGAAGTCAGCATTTTTAAGCAAGGTTAAAAAACACTCGAACCTTATACTAGGATACACTTTAATATTATCAAGATGACGAAAACGCTCATACTCTTCAATAATAACATTTGAACCATGATCATTATTAGGATAAATGACAATAAAGTTCTTATTACTATTTATTACACCAGAAACCGTACTCTCAATATTAGACTTTAGTTCATCTAACTCAGTGGTAACCGGGTGGTACATTAGTACACCATATTTCTCAAAGTTTATTTCATACTTACTTTTTACCTCTTCAAGACTTGGCAACTCTTTTGAGTTCATAATATCCAAATCCGGAGAGCCAATAACATAAATACTAGAATCAAGCTCACCTAACTGTAGTAAACGTTTACGAGCCTGTTCATTTGATACAAAATGCAGGTGAGACATCTTCGATACAGAATGCCTAATAAGCTCGTCAATCGTCCCTGAAACTTCCCCTCCCTCAATATGCGCAACAAGGATATTATTTAATGAGCCAACTATAGCACCAGCCATAGCTTCCACCCGATCGCCGTGAACAACAATCATATCGGGAGAAACTTCTTTCACATAGTCGGATAACCCTTGTATTGTTTTTGACAGAACTACATCCATCGAATCATGGCCATTTTGGTTGATATACTTATAGAGTGACTTGAATCCTGCTTTTTCAACCTCAATAGCCGTCATTCCATATTTATTTATCATGTGCATTCCTGTGATAAATATATGAGCTTGAAAGGATGGATGTTGCTCAACTTTAGATATTAGACTTTTCAATTTACCAAAATCTGCGCGTGTACCTGTCAAAAACAATATCTTTTTCATATTTTACTTAACGTATTCTTTTTTTAATTGAACATCAGATGGAATAGCTTGTGAAGCAATTTTGCCAATTAGAGATTCATATTCTTCAGCCAAAAAATCTCCAGTCCCTGGACGTTTAACCCACAAATTTTCTCGAGTAAATACTTCACCAGCTTGGATTTCAGAGATTGTAACAACACTTGCATAAGCAAAGTCGATAGTTACTTGCTCTTCTTTCGCTGGTTCTTTCTTACCTCCACGCATTTGAGCCATACGCTTCGATTGAGAAATTAGCTCTGCACATTCTTTAGCATCCATAGAGCAAACAATGTCCGGACCATTTCGATCTTTACTATCTGTAAAGTGACGCTCCAAAACAGATGCTCCTGAAGCCACCGCTCCTAAGCAAGCTAGATTATCAATACTGTGATCAGACAATCCAACCACTGCATCAGGGAAAGCTTCTTGCAATTGCTCCATCGCACCAATACGAATTAGATGATCAGGAGTAGGATACAAGTTGGTAGTATGCAATAAGCAGAAAGGCGTATTGTGTTTTCGGAAAATATTAACTGCTTTTTCAATAGATGGTATATCGTTCATTCCAGTACTAAGAATGATTGGTTTACCGAAACTAGCAATTAGATCTAACAATGGGTAGTTATTACACTCCCCCGAGCCAATTTTATATGCTGGAACATTCATTCTTTCTAGGCGAAGTGCTGCAGCTCGAGAGAATGGCGTACTAATAAATATAGCCCCTTTGGACTCTACATAGTCTTTCAGCTTAGTCTCATCCTCTTCATTTAATGCGCAACGTTCCATAATTTCATAAATAGAAACGTCGGCATTTCCAGGAATTACAGCTTTTGCTTCATCACTCATCTCATCTTCAACCACATGAGTTTGGTGTTTTATCACTTCAGCTCCTCCCTCAATAGCAGCATCTACCATTTCAAAAGCTACTTTTAGCGAACCCTCATGATTAATACCAATCTCCGCGATCACCAGAGGGTCATAGTCTAACCCTATTTCTCTTTGGCATATTTTGAATACTGGATTTTTCATTCAATCAATTCCTTCATTATTTTTTCTACAAGTTTAAAATCAGTTTCGGTATCTATATCTGCAGAGAATAACTCCGGCATAATATAAGGGTAAACCCTGTTCTTAGGGAATTGTTCATACTTTTTGAATTCGTTTTTTGAGAAAGCATAAATAGCGCCATTTGGCTGAAACACTCTGGGTAGGTCTTGACGCCTCATATATGGTGCGGAATCACTAAATAAACCAGACATGGAGCCATCTTCTTTTTCTACGTATGATTTTATCGGGGTATTTGAAGGTTCAAAAACACTAATGACAAAATTGGCTTTTTTAGAAAAAAATAATTTCAAAGCTTCTTCTAAGTGAGTAGATGTTCGTAAAGGCGATGTTGGTTGTAATAAAACGATACTGTCGAATTTCACTCCTTTATATTCAAGAGCATCTATTGCATGTGACACAGCTTCTGCACTACTAGAACAATCTGAAGCAAGCTCTTTAGGTCGTTCAATTATTTTTGCATTATATTTCAAACTAATTTTTGCTATTTCTTCATCATCAGTTGATACGTATATATCTTTAATCGAAGAACACGCTTTAGCAGCCTCAATCGTCCATGCGATTAGAGGCTTACCATTCATTGGCAATATATTTTTTCTTGGTAAGCCTTTTGACCCACCTCTGGCAGTAATCAATGCTATAAAATCTTTTTTCATAGTTTACCCTCGCCCAACATTAAAACATTAAAGAAAAAAATCTTATTCATCGACGAATTAATCTTGCTTAATAAAAATATACTTAAATAAAACAAAAATACATGCAATGACAAAGCCTAGCATACTGATAAAAACACATATTAAAGCACGTTTAGGACCGTCTTTTATTTCTGGTACGACTGCAGGATCAACCACTTTAAAAATAAACTCTTCTTGAACCTCAGCTAACATCAGACTTTTGGTCTGCTCCTCTATTAGCTTGTAGAAGGTACTTTGCATATCTGCAACCGCAGTTTTTTGTAACTGAGTATTCAAGTAAGTCAGGTTTTGGGATGTTTCTTTAATTGTGCGCTCACGCATCACTTTATTAATATCATCGATTAACCAGTTTACCCATTGTTGTGCTAAATAAGGAGAGTAACTTTTAACAGACACAGTATATAAACCACTATCTTTGTCTTGGTTAATACTCAATACTTCTTTACTGAACACTTCAAACGCTTCTTGTGCCGTTGGTGTTGCACCACGCAAGCCATCAGGTTCACGCAACCACTCACCTGTACGAGGGTTATAAAGATCTTCATCAACGATGATTTTGTTATTAGCTAAATCCCAATCTTTTGCAGCTATTAGTGGTACAAGTAAATCATGTTTGTTAATAAACGCTTCTACAAACTGACGAGACTTCATGACCTGAACGGCTAAATCTGTTTGAGAAGACTCACTTCCCCCAAGATTAACACCCGCCAAAGCAGCTAACCCGCCAAGCTGACCTGCCATTTTTGATAATCCACCACCGTTTGAACTTTCTGCTGGAGCAAGAAGCGCATCCGCTTTGTAGATATTCGGAAGGCTCATAGCATAAAGCACAGAGCCTAGAGCAAATACAAATGTGGTTGCGATTATGAGCCATTTTCCTTTCCACAATGCAGCGAAAAGTTCGCGCAAATCGATTTCATCATCTGCAGATTGCTGGCTGTGTGGTGGATACGGTAAGTAATGTTGTGGGGATTCTTTTTGTGGTTCCATTGGCCTTTAATCCTAAGCTCTGAAGTTCGTTATATTGGACTCAGAGATTGGTGAAATTTGGTAGATTGTTCTCCGACTTTCAAAACACAACCGCGCTGTGACAAGATTCCTAGTCTCGCTTCGGCTCGCTGGAATGACGGGCTACGGCTGAATAATGCCACTATTGGTGTTCAGAGTAGTATTTGCCGTTTTGATTAATAATGTTCATAAAATTGAGCTTATGTAACTTCAATCGTTACATAAGCTCTTACTATTATTGTATTTCTAATCTTGTTTTAAGCTGATTGGAATGACCTGTCGTTCGTTACTTCAACGCGTTGATCGCTACACCCGTTTGGTAAAGGATCTGCGTAGCAGCCGTCCAGGTGCTTAACGCATCACGGTAATCAGTATCAATTGGCACAACAATCGTATCGCCAGCTTTTAGCTCTTCATGATTATTACCAAACCAGTAGCCTGATGCTGGTTTGTAAACTGAGCCGTCTGCGCGCACAACGAAGATACGGTCTTCATCTGCTTGTTTTTTCGCACCGCCGGCTTTGTTCAAGTAATCATCCACATCTAGCTTGTTATCCAGCAGATATGTAATTGGAACTTGAACTTCACCCATTATCGAAACCGTGTTGCGGAAGGTCGGTACAAATAGGAAGTCACCATCTTCTAACATAAAGTCCGCAGAACGCTCGGCTTTAAGGATACGATTAAGCTGTACGACCATACGACCAAGAGCTTTGCTACGACTTGCCTCTTCAACAAACTTCAGTGTTTTATCTGGGTCAGAGATCACCGAACCCATATTGCTGTCTGCGCGGAAGGTTTTCTTCGCCGTTTCTGCTCGCATATCTGCAGCATATTGGTTTAGTAGCTTTTGCTCTTGAAGGCGCAAAGCCTCACGAGTAAAGATAGCCCCTTGTGGATGTGCAAATTCGGTAAGACCACCTGCACGCTCTAACAATTCACCTAAGGTTTCACCTTGGCGAACTGTGTAAGTACCAGGGAAGCGCACTTCACCTTGCAGTGTCACTGTGCTTTGCAATTTGACGTTTGGCTTCTCAAGAATATTCAAACGGTCTCTGCCAACAATAATGGCATCGTCAGCGGTACTGCCCTTGATGGCTTGGCGCAAATCAATACGCTCAACATCAATAGAAGCACGCTCATCTTTACTGTTGATCACTGTGCGAGCTAACTCGGCGTTGATGGTAAATGCGTTATAAGTTAAGCCACCCGCAGCTTCAACTAAGGTAGAAATCGTCATACGTGGGGTAATTGGGTAACGCCCAGGGTGCTTTACCTCACCGAAGACCTCTGCAATTTGTGGAGCCAAACCCAAACGCGACTGCTGTTGAAGTTGCAGCAATACAGGAGCAAGCAAGGTTCTTCGTGTGTTTTGTTTTAATGCTTCAAAGTCGTCTTTAGTGATTTCTTTACCACGGAACACAATCTTTGGTTGCTTTGAATCTTTTTCTAGTGGCGCTGCAGAAGAAACAGCCACTGACGAGCTCATAACTTCTTGCTCTTTTAACTGCTCTTGTTGTGCTTGAAGTTGAGCTTGCTCTAAGGTTTTCGCTTTGGTAACGGTTTCTTGATCCGCTAATGTATCCAAATCTTCGTTATTGAAGCGGTTAAATACCAAGACTCGATCGCGAGAGTTGAGCTTCAAGTTATCCTTACTCGTTGGAGAAAGAATCGCATTAGCGAGGCTAACTTGGTAAACCTCGATATCGCGTTGAGGGTTAATCTCACGCACAACAACGGCATAGCTTACATCTGCAGTAGAATTAAACGAGGTATCAACAGATTGGAATAAATCTGCGATTCGCAGACCGCTCTTCCATTCAATATAACCCGGATGACGAACATCACCTTCAATTTGTACGTAACGGGTCAGTTCTTCATTTTTCTTAAGCACATTAACCGCATCACCATCTTTGACTTTAGTTTGTTGGTCATGTGACTGGCTAAAGTTCAGTGTTAAGGCATCGCGAGCACCTTTAGCTGCATAACGCTTCACTTCGATTTGATCGCTATAAGCGTTAGCCGTAAAACCGCCAGCCATTTGAATGGCTTGCTTATAGGTTTCACCTGGTTTGATTTCATAGATTGCCGGACGGTTTACTTCACCATCAATCGAAATCGTGTTGCCCAATGCACCGATGAAGACCACGTCTCCTGGTAATAAGCGAATGTCGTTACGCGCATCACCTTTAAGTAACAGGTCGTACATATCAAGTTTACGAATAACCTGACCATTGCGCTTAAGTTGCACGTTACGAAGGGCACCACTCTCACTAAAACCACCACTGTAATAAATAGCTTGAGAGATCGTAGTTAGGGCGCTCACCGTGTAAGCGCCAGGCTTGTACGCATCACCCATCACAAACACTTGCATGGTGCGCATTTCGCCCAACGAAATATCACTGCGAACCCCGATCATTTGCTCTTTTACACGCTGATTTAAAGAATCACGCACATCAGAGAATGTCATGCCTGCCACTTGAACAGGACCAAGAGAAGGGAAATTAATGATACCAGCGCGATTAACACGAAGGCGATGCGTCGTGTTCTCTTTACCAAACAGTTGGATAACGATTTCATCACCAGCTCCTACCGTGTAGTCAGCCGGAACAGGCACATCACTGATTGGTGCAAACGTCGTAGGTGAACCTGCAAACAAATCTAAACCAAAACGCTTTAGACCTTGCTCGTCTTTTTCGGCGTCGTTTACTTTTGCTTCAGTCGCGCTGCTAGCAACCGGACGTTGTTCAACCACTTGAGGATTTTGGTAACTGCTTGGCTGAGACGAAGCGCCGGATGGAATAGAGATACCATACTTACTCGCCAGTGCTTGTTGCTGGTCAGCAGGTAAGTTCTGAAACATCTGAATTTGTTCTGGGGTTGGAGTCTGCGCATTGGTAAGCGGCGCAAATAGGCTTGCCAGAATGCAAGCACCTATCGAGAAATATCCTTTGAGCATGATAATTCGCTATTTAAAGTCAGGAGTTAAAAATCCTAGCCACAAAACTAGGCGCTAGGTCTTTAATTAAAATCGGTGTTGAAAGCCAAGAGTAAGTGCGTTCAAGCGAACCTGATCTTCAGATGTACTGTCAACAAACTCAAAGACAACCGCATTCTGCTTGTCTAAAGCGTAATGCATCCCTAAACCAAAGCTAAAACCTTGATCTTTATTTGAGCCTACATTCTGTTGGTCGATCTGAACGCTCGAATAACCGGCAAGTCCGTAAAGGGCGATACGTTCGGAGACAGGCATGTTCAACTTGATAAAACCACTCGCGAGGCTGTCTACTGCCAGTCCGCTGTCTCGTTGTACAGAGGTTCCGTAACGCGCTTCAAAAGCGAGGTAATCATTGAAAAAGTAACCAGCTTGCGCTTGAAGAAGGAAAGGGTTTCCCTCGGTTACTGAAGAAGAGGAATGATGAAATTCGGCGTTAGAGTAACTGACTAACGCACCAGCATAAAAATCTGCTGAGGCAGAAAATGAGCACAAGCCTAAGCTGATTGCACTCAACGCCCCTAGCCATGGTCGTTTATTAATCACGTAAGTGTTCCTTGGGTGTCGACTGACCGCTGCACATTATGAATGACGCGCGCAGTGAATGTCTGTTAACTTTTGTCAATTTCGTTTGTGCGTTTCCACGCTACCGCCCGGCGGCATTACGCGTTAGCCACTGTTCGCTGATTTCCGATTCATTCGGTTTATTGATATAACTATTCTTTTTAAGCCTCACTTTTGCGACTAGTCGTTCAAAAAAACAGTCTTGCTAAACGCTACACAAAAGCTGGCAAATTATGCATGGATTAGCGCAAAACGGCAAGAGGGAGGGACTTCTAAGAGTTCGGTTTATGGTTAGCAAATTCTCACAGATGAGAAAATCATTGGCAGCCAGCGACTTAAAACAAGACATACAAAGGGTCGCGTTGAATAAAATATCGTGAACGTTTGCGTGAACGCTGAGGTGACTTCAACTTAAGTATTTTTATTAAATACGATAATCACACCTAAGCAACCCTCTATTCTTCCACGATCTTTCTTTAGCGTTAGGTAAATTCGCATAGGAAACTATTTACATGCTGATTGTTTTTTAACTAAAATGAGAAATGGTGTGTGATAAACAGACCAAACATCGATGTTTTAAAATCTGAAATACAAGGATTAATAATGAAGAACACAGCTCTAGCTATTCTTATGGCTCTAAGCGCATCAACTGCATTTGCAGCGACTGAAGCTGGTACAGCAGGCACAGCGGCAGCATCTGCAACTGGCACAACTGCAGTAGCAGTAGGTGCAGCAGCAGCAGTAACTGTAGTAGCAGTTGCAGCGTCAGACAGCGATTCAACTTCAACGTCTACTTCTACTTCTACTTCAGTAACTAAATAATTTTTTAGTTTTGTAGATATGGAAACAATCGCCCTGATCTATTCAGGGCGATTTTATTTGTAATGAGGGAATGATGAACACCTTTCTATCGCTAAAATGGATGCGCTTATTGATTGCCCTACCTTTACTGAGCTCAATCTTTGGCTGTACACAAAAATTTAATGACGTATCCGCTACGGTCCAAGAAGCTTATGGCAACTACATCGATGTCGAGCTAACTCCAGAAGAAATTGAAGCGGTTCCTTATGCCAGTGCTTACTTAAAAATTGGTGACCAAAAACAGGTCTTTGTGGTATTAGCCTTTGCTGAGCAAAACCCACTAACTGGCAATACCCAGTTAAAGTGGGTAAGTGCAGACAAGGCAATGGTGGTAACAGAAAACGGTCATATCGTTAAAACTATTGGCTTGCAAACCACCAATCTAGCAGGCATTTATGGCAACGTTCCTGCCTACTCAGCGCCCTCTGCACAATATTCTCTTTCTTACGATTGGTCTGACAAATACCGTTATGGATTCCCGGCTAAAGTCCAGCGTTCTCGTCAAGGTAAAGAAACCGTCATCACCCCTATTTCATCTACCTCTACTGATGTTTATAGCGAGGTTGTAACGTTTACCAGCTTAGAAAAAAGTGTAGAGAACCAATACTGGGTAAACGGTAAAGGAGAAGTAGTGAAAACACGTCAACACTTAGGTCCAAACATGGTGCCCGTTGAATTGACGATTCTGAAAGGGTACAGCAAATCATGAATAAGCGACTGCTATCTTTATTAAGCCTAAGTTTAACGGCAACGATTCTGGCGACACCTACTACTGTTCAAGCTCAAAACCACCCCTCTTCACCGCTTAATGTTGAACTTGTCGGAACGGGCAAAGCATTGCAGTTCCAACAAGCGGCGCGTTTAGAGAGCGTACTTAAGCATGCACAAGAACAACAAATCGCCCTACAATACCCTTTAGCTGTGACTCTATTTGATAATTCCGAAACTGCAGTGCAAAGAAGTACTGCCTTAAAAAATTCGGTGTTGAACCAAATGATTCAACATAATTTAGTTGCGCACCCATTTTACAAGTTTATCCAACGAAGCCAGTTTGCACCTCGCGTGCTGTCGGCCATTGATGTTGATCGCATCCGTCTGGATAAATTTGATAACCCTCTTTTACAAGGTCAACTTGCGTTAAGTGCACCAAAACGCAAAGAGAAAGTGTTGTATGTGGGTAACTTAGAAAAAGTCTACGCGGTAGAAAACCAAGCGGGCATCGCTCTGCATGAACAGGTCGAGAATCTAGGTTCAAGTGACATTGGTGAGCTCGCCTATCCGCCAATCCTAATTTACCCGGACGGTAAGGTTGTTCATCCTCACCATGGCAGTTGGTTAACCACTCAATATTACTTGCCGCCACTTACCATTGTGTATATCCCATTTGATGAGTTCGAAAAATCACAAATGGATAAAGACATTGTCGCTCTGCTTGCACAACGTAAACCAACCTCATCGAAGAACTAAACATGAACCTGATCAGAACCAGTTTATCCCTTTCTTTAATGGGTCCAGCGTTGGTGTGGGCTCAAGACATACCTTTTGAAGTGCCGCCATTGCAACCATCACAAATGGACTTTGGTGGTGTTGGCTTAATGCAGATGCCAACAGGTCGTATGGCGCCTGAAGGCGAGTTTAACTTTGCTGTTACTGGCAGCGATGAGTACCTTTTCTATAACGTCACACTGCAAGTCATGCCCTGGTTAGAAACGACGATTCGCTACACCATGGTGAATGATCTCTTTTATAGTGATGATCCAAGCTTCTCAGGTGATACCAAATACACTGACAAAGGCATCGATTTTAAAGTTCGACTTTTGCAAGAGTCAGAGTACTTGCCAGAGCTTTCTGTGGGTGTGCGTGACTTTGCAGGCACTGGTCTTTTTGATGGTGAGTTTGTTGCTGCGACAAAGCGTTACTCTAACCCAAACCTTGGTACCTTTGATTTCACTTTAGGTATGGGCTGGGGCTATTTAGGCACGCGCGACAACATCAGCAACCCAGCTTGTAAGCTGTCCGATAGTTTCTGTGTACGCCCTTCAGACTTTAAAGGTAATGGCGGTAGTGTGGATTTTGAACGCTGGTTCAAAGGTCCTGCTGCACTCTTTGGTGGTGTCGAGTATCAAACTTTGCATGCCCCGCTACGATTTAAGCTTGAATACGACAGCAACGATTACAGCGAAGATTTCCCTGTAGTACGTGGTGGTGTAGACATGACACCTCATACGCCTTGGAACTTTGGTGTTTTGTATCGCTTAGGACATATGGCAGATTTGCGCTTGAGCTACGAGCGAGGCGATACGTTAGTGGCAGGCGTAAGCCTTTACACAAACTTCAATGATATGCCGTCGTTCTGGCGTGATACACCAACACCAGAAGTTGAAGACAAGCAACCAGAGCAACTGTCTGATGTAGATTGGGAACGTGTTACTGAGGAGCTGGATAAAATTGCTGGCTACCAAAATACCCAACTCTATGTTGAAGACAATACCGTTTCGGTTGTCGGCGAGCAGAAGAAGTATCGCGACCGCAACGAGGCGCATGAAAAAGCAGCGGCAGTCCTTTACAACGAAATGCCAGACAACATTGATACCTTTACTATCAATGAACGCAGTCGTGGCCTGATCGGCGATCAAACGGTTATCTCCAAAGAGAAATACCGTGACTTTGCAGAAGTTAACTACATCAATCCAAATATCGAAGATGCAACATCAACCTCAAGCGATAAACCGCAAGGTGAGCCTGCTTACGACGGTTTTGAGCGCTTTGATTGGGGCTTCTCACCAAAACTGGCTCAGACCTTAGGCAACCCAGAAGAGTTCTATCTGTTCAGTGTCGGTTTAAGTGGCAGCGCCTCTTACTGGCTGACAGATAACCTAGAAATTGGTGGCTCGCTATACTGGGATTGGTACAACAACTACGACAAGTTTAACTACGTCACCCCACCGGATGGCACTTCGATTCCTCGGGTACGTACCATGTTCCGTGCTTATCAAAATGAACACGCGGTAACCATGTCCAACCTGCAGTTAACTTGGTTCCAAGAGTACTCAGATACCATGGACCAACAGTTCTACGCTGGTTATCTAGAAAGTATGTTTGCGGGTGTGGGTACCGAATTCCTGTACCGACCGAAAGGCGCAAATTGGGCGATCGGTGCAGATGTAAACTTGATCTCTCAACGTGACCCACAAAGCTACTTCGGTGTATACGATGAGAAATGGCAATACGTTCCAGAATATGGGCGTCCGTTCCAAGTTGTAGACAAAGGCTTTACTGGTTTTGTGTCGGGTTATTACTACCCTCAATGGGATTTCCTACAAGATTTGATGATTCAAGTTGATGTTGGTCAGTTCCTTGCGGGTGATATCGGTACACAAGTGAATGTATCTAAACAGTTCAAGAGTGGTGTCATTGCTGGTGCATTCGCATCAATCAGTGATTTGTCGGCTGACGAATTCGGTGAAGGTAGCTTTACTAAAGGCTTCTACATTTCAATTCCATTCGACATCATGACAGTGAAACCAAGCAACAACCGCGCGTTCTTTAGCTGGCAGCCACTGACTCGCGATGGTGGTCAGAAGCTAGGTCGTAAGTACAGCTTGATTGAACTGACTGATGAACGTAATCCTTGGTACCAAAGACCAAACGCGTCAAACGCGTCAAACGCTGAATAACAACACTATTTAAGGGAGCTTCGGCTCCCTTTTGTTTATACCCAAGCGCTCTTTACCTTTCTTTTCCTTCCAATAGCGCTAATTTCTGTTTCTTGCTAGAATTCCTGAGAAAATTTTAATCTATGGTGGAAGTCTTATGATCATCGTAACTGGTGGTGCTGGCATGATCGGCAGCAACATTGTTAAAGCACTGAACGAAGCAGGTATTAACGATATTCTGGTTGTCGACAACCTAAAAAATGGCAAGAAGTTTAAAAACTTAGTTGATCTTGATATCACAGATTACATGGATCGTGATGACTTCCTTACTCAAATCATGGCAGGTGACGACTTCGGTCCTATCGAAGCCATCTTCCATGAAGGCGCTTGTTCTGCGACAACCGAGTGGGACGGCAAATACATGATGCTAAACAACTATGAGTACTCAAAAGAGTTGCTTCATTACTGTCTAGATCGTGAAATTCCATTCCTGTACGCGTCATCAGCAGCAACATACGGCGAGACAGAAACGTTTGTTGAAGAACGTGAATACGAAGGCGCACTTAATGTATACGGTTACTCAAAACAGCAATTTGATAACTATGTGCGTCGCTTATGGCAAGATGCCCAAGAGCATGGTGAACAGCTTTCTCAAATCACTGGTTTCCGCTACTTCAATGTGTACGGTCCACGTGAAGATCACAAAGGTAGCATGGCATCGGTAGCCTTCCACCTAAATAACCAAATCAATGCAGGTGAAAACCCTAAATTATTTGCAGGCAGCGAATCATTCAAACGCGACTTCGTTTACGTTGGTGATGTGTGCAAAGTTAACCTTTGGTTCCTAGAAAATGGTGTTTCTGGCATCTTCAACTGCGGTACTGGGCGTGCAGAATCTTTTGAAGAAGTGGCAAAAGCAGTGGTCAAACACCACAACAAAGGTGAAATCCAAACCATTCCGTTCCCTGATCACCTAAAAGGCGCTTACCAAGAATTCACTCAAGCGGACCTAACTAAGCTTCGTGCAGCTGGTTGTGATGTAGAATTCAAAACGGTAGCAGAAGGTGTTGCTGAATACCTAGCGATTCAAAACCGTTAATTCCCTTCAAAGGTGGTAGTTAACTCTCTACCACCTTTACTCTGATACGATTACTAGTATCATTTCTACAGACCCCCAATCGCCTTTCTTCAAAAATATAGGTACTTAAAACTTCATGACTAATCAACGTGATGATTTCGATCCTAAAGCTTATAACCCTGAATTTGAGCGCCACTTTTTAGCGCCGAAGTATTGGGGTACGTGGATAGGCGTTGTCCTTTCTTTGCCGCTTGCTTTACTACCTTTAGGGGTTCAAAAATGGCTAGCAAAAACCATCGCGAAGAAACTGGCTAAATCGCACAAAGGTCCGGCTCACCGAGCTCGAGTCAACTTTGAGCTGTGCTTCCCAGAGAAATCATTTGAAGAGCGCGAAGCACTGATTGAAAAAACGCTTTATACCGCAGCATTGTTCTTTTTCCGTTTCAGCTTACTTAGCTTACGTTCATCTAAATGGTTACAGCAGCGTTGCCAGATCCGAGGTTTAGACATCCTTCAAAAACACATCGACAATGATGAGAAAGTCATTTTGATGGTTCCACACTCATGGGCGATTGATATTCCTGCGGTGTTACTTGCTTCGATGGGAATGCCCGTCTCTGCGATGGCAAAAAAGCAGAAAAATGAAGTGGCAGATTGGCTAATGCACGAACAACGCGTGCAATATGGCGGTCGCGTTTATGAACGCTCTGGTGGTGTTAAGCCGTTTTTGAAATCAGTTCGTGACGGTTACATTGGCTATTACTTACCCGATCAGGATCATGGTCCTGAACACAGCGTTTTTGTCGATTTCTTTGCAACCAGAAAAGCAACGCTCCCAGGCTTAGGTAAAATTGCCAAACTATCACGCGCTAAAGTGTTACCTATGTTTGCTTCTATGAATACAGAAGATGGTACGTTTGATATCGAAATCTTACCGGCGTTTGAATTAGACAAGGGCGAAGAACAAGATGCTCGCACTTGTAACCAAGCGATTGAGTACTTTGTAGCAAATAAGCCTGAACAATACATGTGGGTGTTGCAGCTTTTACACTCTCAAGAAGATGGCAATAATTATTACAATTTGTTTAAACCAAGATATAACAGCGACTGGAAAGTGCAGTGAAAGTATTTGTCGTAAGCTTGGCTAGATCACTGGATCGCCGAGAACGTATTGAAGAAAAGTTAAAACAACAGGGCATTGAGTTTGAATTTTTTGATGCCGTAGATGGTTCTATTGACGGTTTTCTTCATTCAGAAAAAAGCCGTCCAACCATTACTCAGCGCCGCAAAGGGTATCAATTAAAAACCAGTGAAGTCGCCTGCTTCTCAAGCCATTACGAGTTGTGGGTCCGCTGTACTGAGCTCGATGAACCGATCATTATCTTAGAAGATAACGTCGACCCTGTAGAAGGGTTAAAGCAAGTACTCGCGCATACCCTTCCGCTGACTTCTACTTATGACTACATCAAGCTGTCTGCCACTCAGAAGCGCGCATTCACTCCAATCATACCGATTGATGATAGTCATATGCTAGGAGGCTACTCTGCTGGGACTTGTGGTACCACCGCTTATATTGTCACACCGAAAGCAGCCTCTAAGTTTGTTAAGCATGCTCAAGAGTTTATCGAACCGGTAGATGACTACATGGAAAAACCATGGCGTCATAATGTTCAGACTTACAGTGTTGCCCCAGATCTTTTCACTAGAGCTCAAATCGCTTCAACGATTGGCGCTAAAAGAAAAGACAAGTCGAAGATGACCGTACCTAATAAGATCTACGCAGAACTCTTCAGAACCTACGAATCCATTCTTAAGTTTATGTACTGGAAGAACAAAGCATGAAAATACTCATCATCGGACCGTCTTGGGTTGGTGATATGGTGATGTCACAGTCACTGTACATCGTTTTAAAGCAACTTCATCCAGAAAGCCAAATTGATGTAATTGCACCAGGTTGGTGTAAACCAATTCTTGAGCGCATGCCAGAGATCCACCAAGCCATTGAAATGCCTATTGGTCATGGTGAGTTCAACTTATTGGGTCGTCGAGAAATTGGTAAATCACTACGAGAAAAACAGTACGACCGCGCCTACATCCTACCGAAGTCTGCAAAGTCAGCACTGATTCCTTGGTTTGCTAATATCCCACTTCGCACTGGTTGGAAAGGTGAAATGCGCTACGGTCTACTCAATGACTTGCGTCCAAATATGAAATCTTTCCAGTTTATGGTTGAGCGCTATGTTGCATTAGCCTATTCACAAGCGAAGATGATCGACTCTTCTTCTCTGGGCGGCTTAGAAACATTGCCTCGCCCTAGCCTGTTTATTGATAAACAAGAACAAAGCGCTACGATTTCTAAGTTTAATCTCAACCAAGAATCTCCTGTTGTTGGTCTATGCCCAGGAGCAGAATTCGGTCCCGCGAAAAAATGGCCCGAAGCGCACTATGCAGAAGTGGCAATTCAAATGGCGAAATCAGGGCATCAGGTATGGCTGTTTGGCTCTCAAAAAGATCTCGAAACCTGCAACAACATCAAGCAATTAGTACCTCAAGAACATCAGCATCAGATTCACGTTCTAGCAGGGCAAACAAGCCTGATTGAAGCGGTTGATCTTCTGGCGGCTTGCCAGACCGTTGTTGCGAACGACTCAGGTCTGATGCACGTGGCAGCGGCCGTTGGCTGTAATGTCGTGGCGGTCTATGGCTCCACCTCACCGAAATACACGCCACCACTTGCAGAGAAGGTAGAGATTGTTCATACGGACATTGACTGCCGTCCATGCTTTAAGCGCGAGTGTCAGTTTAAGCATTTGAAGTGCTTAACTGAGTTATCGCCAAAGCAAGTTTTGGATAGTATTCAAAAACTAGAAGCGATCGCTGTTGGCTCATGTTAATTCGTATTCTCTATACTCTCTTGCTCACAATCGCATCGCCTTTCCTATTGTTTGGCTTATACAAAAGTAAGCCAAACAAACCCAAATTTGGTCAACGTTGGAAAGAGCACTTTGGTATTACTCCGAAATTAACAAGCGACGAAAAGCCGATTTGGATACATGCAGTCTCTGTCGGCGAAAGCATTGCTGCTACGCCTTTTATTAAGGCGCTTAAAGAGCAAAACCCTGATCAGCCTATTCTGGTTACGACCACGACGAGTACCGGAGCGGAACAGATTGCTAAGCTGGGTGATTTAGTTGAGCACCGCTATATGCCAATTGACTTCGCCTTTGCGGTAAAACGCTTCCTGAAGACAACACAACCGAAGCAAATGCTGATCATCGAGACGGAGCTGTGGCCAAATACGTTAAACGAGGTCCATAAATCCGGTATTCCTATCAGCGTGGTCAATGCCCGCTTATCGGAGAAATCATGTAGCAACTACGCCAAAGTTCAGCCTTTGTTTAACCTGATATTACCATGCCTAACTCAGGTTCTTTGTCAGACAGAGTCAGACGCAAACCGTTTTGAACGACTGGGGGTTGATAAAGACAAACTGAAAGTCACTGGCTCTATTAAGTTTGATATTCAAATCTCGGATGACGTGAAAGAAAAGAGCAAAATACTAAGGCAAGAGCTAGGTCAAAATCGCCCTGTGTGGATTGCTGCAAGTACTCATAAGGGCGAAGACGAGCAAGTCTTGGCAGCACATAAAAGAGTGTTAGAGTCACACCCAGATGCACTTTTGATCCTTGTACCTCGTCACCCAGAACGTTTTGATGATATGTACGATCTCTGTCAACAGCAAGGCTTTGAAACCGTACGTAGAACCACACAAGAGAACGTGGCTAATTCAACTCAAGTCTATCTCGGCGATACAATGGGAGAAATGCTTCTATTGTTAGGGGCTGCAGATATCTGCTTTATGGGTGGCAGCTTGGTTGGAGATAAGGTTGGTGGACACAATGTATTAGAGCCAGCAGCTTTAGGCGTCCCTATTATCAGTGGTCCAAGCTTCTTTAATTTCAAAGAGATCGTACATGAAATGAAGCAGAACAACCTCATCGAAATTGTGAAAGATGTGGATGAACTGGCAAGAGCTGTCGTTGCACTAATTAAAGACGTAGCGGCTCATGAGCGCATCACGTCAGAGCTTGCTCATTTTATGTTAGCAAACTCAGGCTCCCTACAACGTACCGCCACAGCCACCTCTTCTATCTAAAAAAGCCGAGTATTAACTCGGCTTTATTTTAAGCTTTAGTTTTAAACCAACGCTTTATTTTCTTTCGGTAATGTTTTTTCGATTTTTTCAGATATATACCTAAAAAGCATGTCCAATACTTATAGTGATAGATCTTGTTCAAACCAAGAATACGGATTTTATACTGCTCAAACTCTCGGTCTTCTGCCGTTGAGTCTTTTGCTTGCTGGAGACTCCAAGAGCCCTCATGCATGCTACGATAAACCGACATTTTTTCAGGGAGGTACCAGGCGCCTTGCTCGATACTATTGATAATCTGCAACACAGAGTGCTCGCCATAAAGCTTGAAAAAGGCTTCATGTTGATAAATCAGGTCAAAAAACGGCTCTTTTCTAATAAACATCGATGCCATGGGCATAGTGTCTCCGCCCTTCTTAATGACATACTGGTAAGGTATTTTCTTTTCTAAATCGCCTTGGTATCCGTATTTCTTATCAACCAACTCGTCTTTTAGTAAAGTCAAAGAGGGATGAAAACAAGCATTAATATCCTTGTGGCTTGTCAACGCTTCAAGCTGTTTTTGAAGCTTGTTGTCATCAACCCAATAGTCATCGCCTTCACAAAAAGCTATGAACTCCCCATCGACATGAGGCAACATGTTAAAAAGTACAGCTGATGCTCCTTTTGAATATATATTTTCCTCTGGATAAATTCTCTTTATTTGGCATTTTCCAGAATACTCATTAAAAACTCTATCGATAATTTTTCGACTATTGTCAGGAGAGCAATCATCATGAACAAGCAACTCGTATTCAAAGTCTACTATCTGATTAAGTATAGATAAAAGTGTCTGCTCAATATATTTTTCGTGATTATAGCAGGTACAAATAACCGAGACTTTAGTGGACATTTTGTATTCCTCTGTCTTCTACTTTATTTATTAAGAAGAGTTACATCTTTTTAGCAGGATTACCTAGGACTGTGGTATTTGACCTCACCTTGGTAAACACGACAGACCCCATGCCAACTGTAGCATCATCTGCAACTTTGACTTTAGGGTGGATAGTTGCTCCGGAGCCAATCAATACTCTCTCACCAATTTCTACATAACCATTGATGGTATTGCTACCCAATAAAGAGGTATAACGACCAATTTTGACATCATGTCCAATCGCACAATTACAGTTTATAAGCGAAAAGTCACCTATAACCACGCCAGGAGATATACTGCAGTTTGGGTTAATAATGACACCTTCGCCTATCAAAGAAAACGGACTCAACACTACACTAGGGTGGATAAACGAGATAGCATTGCCACCTTTATCTTTCAATATTTCGGCAATACTGGCGCGAGCATAACCTTCCCCTCCAAATGCCAAAATAAAATCGAACTGTTCAATATCATCCAGCATAGAGATTGATTTTACTTCGTGCCCATAAAATGTTGTTTCTGGTACAAAATATTCGTCAGTCACACAAAAACACAAGAAACGTTCACGAATATCATTTACATCTTGTATCCAGCTGTACACTTCCGCAGCTAGACCACTAGCTCCAAATATAATAATTGGATTAGACATCATTTATCCCTGCTCAATCTCGATTTTGTCAACCTGTATTTTTAATAAGCCAAACTCATCACTTATCACGATGCTATTTTCACTACTATTTACAGACTTATCGCTTGGTTCATCAACAAACTGATAAGTACGCACAAAGTATCTATCACCATCATTGTCAATTTGAGCCTTAGGAAAAACTTTAAAAGGTCCGTAATCCAATGCTCTCAATATGCGATAGTTCTCTATCGTTGATCGCTGTATATCTAGCCAGCCATTCCCAGGAATATCTTTGGAAAGGTACAGATAGTCATACCTCAATGGCTGTTTAGTCAAGCAAGGCGTACTTCCTGTTTGCAACAATTCAACAATTACGCTTGAAAAGGCTTCCAGCCCAGCATGCATACATTTATGAGCGACTTGATATGCTTTGTCATGTTTATCAACTAATACATCCGAGAAAGCAATAGCCTCACCAGTATCTACACCTTCATCAACATAATGCCAAGTGACACCTGTTTTCTCTAATTGATGAAAAATAGCCCAACTAGGTGCGTTTCTTCCTCGTAAGTTGGGTAAAAGTGCATTATGAAAATTAATAATAGTTACGTTCTTTAAAGTCAGTAGCTTCCCTTTAAAAAGGTAGTTGTTATTCGCACTGATGATTAACGTATTACCAGACAGCCACTTGAGTAACGAGGACTCGATTTCTTCTTTCGTATGCTTAAATTGATATGCGACGCCGTGTTTTTGAGCAAATGACTCAAGAGTAGAAAAAGGTTGCATCTCTGTCTGTAACAATTTCAGCGTCACATCATATTGAAGAAGCGTGGAAGCAACGTCTTGAGCTATCTTACCAAAACCGATAACGATTACGGTTTCAAACTTTAATTTAGACACTGCGCCCCCCATCAATCACAAGATCTAAACCAGTCACCCAGCGAGACGCTCTGCTACTCAAAAAATAACAAGCCTCTGCAACATCTTCAGGTTTGCCTAAACCTAAAGGATATAGGTTATGTAACTTCTCAAGCGCTATTTCGCCCAAATCAACCGCTACATCTTTTGTATGCTTGGTCTCTACCCAGCCAGGCGAAACGGTATTTACTCTGATTTTACGTGGGGCTAATTCTCTAGCCATTGATTTACTTGCAGAAATCAATGCACCTTTTGCTGCAGAATAAGCAACTAATCCTGGCTCACCAACAAAATGGGCAATGCTAGAAATCAGTGTAATACTTCTATCCTGAGACTTATCTGAATATAAAGCATTCGAAAAAAGCTGGCAAAGGAGCAAGTGACTATTCACGTTCGTTTGCATAGTCAAAAGAAGTTCTTCATCCGATACTAACTTCAACGGTAAGATTTTATGATAGCCCGCAGCACAGATAAGATCTGTAATTTTACCTTGCTCGGTAACAATCTTTTTCAGCAGTGGTTTTAATGAGGAAGGAGACTTCAAATCCCAGACATAAGTGGCCGAGGAATCGTTTCCTAAAGATTCCTCAGCGATTTTAAGACTCTCTTCATTACGTCCAAGAAGGATCACAAAGTTTCCCTCTTGAACATGTTTGTGAGCAATACTCAAGCCAATGTCTGAAGTCGCTCCTGTAATAAGAACTTTTCTTTTCATCGAAATTACTGAGGAAGTAGCT
This sequence comes from Vibrio sp. SSH13-20, assembly GCF_040104475.1. Lineage (NCBI taxonomy): Bacteria > Pseudomonadati > Pseudomonadota > Gammaproteobacteria > Vibrionales > Vibrionaceae > Vibrio > Vibrio sp. SSH13-20. The sequence continues at coordinate 173,941 of NZ_JBECOU010000005.1, read as the reverse complement.
CGAGCAATTGACCCACAGTTTTTCGTTCGATTAAATCACCGTGCCCAATTTCTACTTGATATTCATCTGCGAATAAAGTGATAAGAGATAACTGGGCTAAAGAGTCCCATTCTTCCGTTTCTTGATATTCAAAATCAGGGGTTAGCTCTTCTACTTCCAACTCTAGGATCTCAGCTAGTTCTTCCAAAAAAACAGTCATTTATACATCCAACTTAATTAGTTTACATAGTGTAAGTTCATTGATATCAACCAAGGTCGCACCCCAACTCAAACCTACACCAAAGCCTGATAATAGTGCTTTTTTACCCTCAAAGCCCGAATTCTTCATCCAAGATGATAAAATCGACATTGGAACAGTTGCGGACGAAGAGTTACCATAAATAGTCACTACCTCTGAAGGTAACTGCGCTTCCGTTACCTTCAGCGCCGAACGGAAACGATCCAAGATAAATTTGTTTGCTTGATGAAAGAAAAAGTAGTCAATCTCTTCTGGTTTTGCGTTCGTTTCAATAAACTCTTTAATAAAATTGATTACCGTTGTTTGAGTAAACGTAAAAACGTCTCTACCTTGCATGACCAAATGTTCAGAACAACGCCAATTCCCTTCCTCATCCTCAGCAAGCGTGGCAGTATCAGAGGTACAAGGGCTTACCATACCACCTGATGGGATCATTAAAGCTTTTGCGCCTTTGCCATCATGCTTGATCTCTAGAGGAGCCTTTACGTTTTCCGCTCTTTTTTCTATTAAAGTGATAGTAACCGCATCCCCAATAAGAGGGTATGAGTTACGATCTTTTAAAGAAACCTTACGGCTTAAAACATCACCAGCAATTAGTAAAACTTTTTGCGCATCACTATTACGGATTAGGCTAGAAGCTTCAAACAAGCCTCGAATGTAACCATTGCAACCATCGTTGATGTCCATACAGTAACAATCGGTTTTAAAGTCAAAAGCGCCATGTACTATCGAAGCTGTTGACGGAATAGGATAATCAGGTGTTTGAGTTACCACAAAAATACCATCAACATCCTGATAGTCACACCCAAGAGTAGTTGGCAGGTCCTCAAGCAGCGGAAAAATCATATCAGTAAGCGCCGTTTCTTTTGAAACAACATGATGTTGATTGTATCCCATCAGCTTCTTCAACTTTTTAGAGCTCTGCTCTGTGTGTGAGTAGTTTTTTATCTCATCATCAAAGTAAGAAATATGCTTTGGAACGGCTGCGACTATCCCTTTCAGTGAGATATTGCCAATATCACTTTTCATAAATTAACCTTGAATCGTTTTAAGATACTCACCAATAACATGCGGCGAAACAAAATTCTCAGGAACCAAACCTTCACCAGGAATTGAAATAGCTAGCTGAGCTTCAATCTCACTTACTAGGACTAACAAATCAAAAGAGTCCAGCAGACCTGATTCAAAAAGCTCAGTATCTTTAGCAAACTCATGTTCTGGTTTCATTGTGGTTAGGATTGCTATAATTTTTTCACACATACTACTATTTAACCTTTACAAATTCTTGTAGCGCTTTCTCTGAAAAAGCTTTTCTATTTAGCTTACCATTTGGCGTAAACAGCATTTCTTGTACAAAGCCAATCTTGCTTGGAATCATATACTTCGGTAAGCGTTTCGTCAGTGCAACTTTAAGCTCAACTTCACTCATCGAACTACTGCATTGAACAAAAGCATAAAGCACTTTATCTTCTGATAGATAACCAACAACACACTGCTCAACAGCATCTAATTCCATGACTTGAGACTCAATTTCACCAAGTTCTATACGGTAGCCATTGTGCTTAATCTGGAAGTCTTTTCGACCGATATAATAAATTAAACCATCAACAAATCTAACTAAGTCCCCAGTACGATAGATCATGTCAATGTATTTATCTTGAAGAGGGTTTTGACAAAATACCTCTTCCGTTTTCTCTGAGTTAGCCCAATACCCAAGCGCTAAGCTAGAACCTCGAACGCACAATTCACCTTCATCACTACGCTGGTCATTTTCATCTAGGATTAAAATACCTGAATTATGGCAAGGGAGCCCTATCGGTAAGCTATCACCCTCCCAGTCTGACGGCACATCATAGTAGGTACAATCAACAGTAATTTCTGTTGGTCCGTACAAGTTAGAGTAATGAGCTTTAGGATGCTTATCTAGCCAGTACTTAATCGTCTTCGCTGGCATTACTTCCCCAGCAAACAATACATTTTTCAAGTCTGGCAATTGAAACTGATCGAGTAACTTCAGATTAGCAATATTTACAAGCAATGAAGGAACCCAGAAGATCGTCGTTATTGCTTTTTCTTTTAAATATTCAAGTGTTTTCTGAGGAAAAATAAACACGCTTTCAGGGATAACGTGCAACTCTGCCGCATTCGACAGCGCCAAATAGATGTCTAGAGTCGAGTTATCAAAGAATAGTGGTGCTTGACTACCAATAATATCAACCTTGCTCACTTCATAGGCAGAATTAGCCCAGTCAATATAATCAATAACACTAGAATGGCAAATAGTGACACCTTTTGGTGTGCCCGTAGAGCCTGAAGTAAAAATTATATAGCATGGGTCTCTATCAATAACGGCTTGATTAAACTTTTCGATATCAACCCAAATATCTTGTGTAGGTAGCTTAGATGCCGGTATTTCATCGATATTAATAGTTGAAATTGAACTATCTAGTTCTAATGAATTTAATACATTTCCTGACGTTTCATCATAAAGAACAATACAGTCTTGAAGGTTAGATAAGATCTTTAGTAGTCGCTCTTTAGGCGAGTTAATGTCTACTGGACAGTAAATTCCTCCAGCCATTGTCGCAGAAAAGATCATGGACAGTGCGTTTACAGACTTTTTCGCAAACACGACAATCGGCTTGTTTAAACTTCCCTGTTCTCTTAGTTGCAATGAGATAGCATATGACTTTGCTGTACTTTCTGCATAAGTCAAAGAGTGGCTCGAATCCGAAACACAATTATTTTCTGGATATTTCAGCGACGATGCTTGTAGATACTTCAGGATGCTATTTCTCATCTTATACTCTCTTTTTGCAACCATTCATTATTTTTTAAGTATTTGTTTTATTGTACTTACCATTGATTCACGCAAATCAAAATATATAGGCAAGCATAAGATTCTTTTACTGATCGAGCGACTAACCTCACATGGAGTTCCTTCATGACCATAACTATCAACGAGATCTAAACTCGGATAAAAGTACCTTCTTGGAAAGATGTTATTCGCTTCCAAATCAGCCTTAGCTTTAAGTAATGACTGCTCCGAATCAAACACAATTGGTACATACGCGCCATTAGGTTTTGAGCTATCCAACCAATTTTGCATTTGGAAAACATCAGAAAGATGAGTTTGATAAGTTTGCCATAAGCTTCTTCGCTTGGTCATGATACTTTCTATGTCATCTAGAACACAGTGACCCATAGCTGCTTCAAACTCATTCATCTTGGCATTGGTTCCAACACCTTCTATCGAATCCGGTCCCGTTATTCCGAAGTTAATCATGGAGCGTACTTTCGCTGCTAGGTCATCACATTGCGTAATCACAGCCCCCCCCTCTATCGTGTGGAATAACTTTGTAGCATGGAAACTTAATGTACTAATATCACCGTACGTTAATACACTTTCATTATTTAGCTCCACACCAAAAGCATGAGCGGCATCATAGATAACTTTTAAACCATACTTGTTTGCGATAGCTTGAATTTCATTGACGTTACATGGGTTACCAAACACGTGCACTGGTACTATTGCAGACGTTTTTTCTGTAATAAGGGCTTCTATTAAATCAGGATTAATATTGAAGCTATCATTTTCAATATCGCAAAAAACGGGGGTTAAGTTTTCCCAACTAAGCGTGCTTGTAGTCGCAGCAAAAGAGAAAGGTGTTGTGATCACCTCTCCTGTAAGATTTAATGCTTTATAAGCAACCTGAAGTGCTAATGAGCCATTTGCGACTAATATAACATGCTTAACACCAAGGTATTCAGCTAGTCGAGATTCTAACTCATTAACAAGAGGACCACTATTGGTCAACCACCCACTCTCGTACACCCGGTCAACATACTGTTTATATTTATCTTTTGATGGTAAATATGGTTTTGTTACAGGAATAATTTCACTGCTCATCATTTAATATCTCATTGCAATTAGCGACCAGTATTATTTTTGCTCAATCACTAACTCGGAAAGGTAACGCCCGTAATCATTTTTTTGCATTGGTTTCGCAATAGCGAGTAGTTGGTCGTTTGTTAACCAACCATTACGCCACGCAATCTCTTCTAGACATGCAACTTTTAGACCTTGAACATTCTCAATGGTCTGAACGAATGAAGATGCTTCATGAAGGCTCTCGTGCGTCCCTGTATCTAACCAAGCGAAACCACGACCTAGTAATTGAACATTCAGGTTGCCTTGCTCAAGGTACATCTGGTTGAGAGTCGAAATTTCTAACTCCCCTCTCATGGATGGTTTCACCTTCTTCGCTAAGTCTACAACTTGGTTATCATAAAAATACAAGCCTGTAACGGCGTAGTTTGATTTCGGTACTGCTGGTTTTTCTTCAATCGAGATTGCATGCATATCAGCATCAAATTCTACTACACCAAAGCGCTCAGGGTCTTTGACTTGATAACCAAATACTGTCGCTCCATGATTTTTCATCGCAGCTTGCTGTAAGATCGGCGTGAAGCCCTGTCCATAAAAGATATTGTCGCCTAGTACTAAGCACACAGAGTCATCACCGATAAACTCTTCTCCAATAATGAATGCTTGAGCTAGACCATCTGGCGTGGGTTGGATTGCGTATTGCAGTTCGATACCAAAGTCAGAGCCATCACCAAGCAAGCGCTGAAAACCTTCTTGGTCTTCAGGAGTGGTAATCACTAAAATCTCACGAATACCAGCAAGCATAAGTACTGACAGTGGGTAGTAGATCATTGGCTTATCGTATACAGGCAGTAACTGCTTAGAAACGCCTCGTGTGATTGGGTATAAACGCGTACCAGAACCACCAGCAAGAATAATACCTTTCATTATTCACCCGCTCCTAGTCGTTCAAGACTGTATGAGCCATCAAGCACACGTTGCCACCATTGCTGGTTGTTTAGATACCATTCAACGGTTTTTCGAATGCCACTTTCAAATGTTTCTTCAGGCGTCCAGTTCAGCTCTCGAGCAATTTTTGTTGCATCAATTGCATAGCGTACATCATGACCTGGTCGATCTTTCACATACGTGATCAACGATTCATAAGATTCAACACCTGCAGGTTTGTTTGGTCGAAATTCTTCAAGTAGCGAGCAAATGGTTTTCACGACTTCAATATTCGCTTTTTCATTGTGACCACCGATGTTGTATGTCTCGCCAATTTCACCTTCTGTCACGACTTTGTAGAGTGCGCGAGCATGATCTTCGACGAACAGCCAATCACGGATTTGCATACCATCACCGTACACAGGCAACGGCTTGCCATCCAAGGCATTCAAAATCATCAGTGGGATCAGTTTCTCTGGGAAATGGTAAGGTCCATAGTTGTTCGAGCAGTTGGTCACCAACGTAGGAAAACCGTAAGTGCGTTGCCACGCTCGAACAAGATGATCGCTGGACGCTTTAGAAGCGGAGTACGGGCTACTTGGCGCATAGGATGTAGTTTCAGTAAACAAATCATCCGTACCTTCTAGGTCACCATACACTTCGTCGGTAGAAATATGATGGAAACGGAAAGCGGCTTTGCGAGTCTCATCCAGTGTCGACCAATATTGACGAGCCGATTCAAGAAGGTGATACGTCCCCATGACATTGGTTTCAATAAATGCCGCAGGTCCATCAATGGAACGATCTACGTGCGATTCAGCCGCAAGGTGCATCACGAGATCAGGTTGATGCTTTGCAAATACGCGATCAAGCTCGTCACGTTGACAGATATCAACATGCTCAAAATGGTAACGTTCACTATCCGATACTTCCGCTAAGGACTCTAAATTGCCAGCGTAAGTCAATTTATCTAGGTTAATGACGGTATCTTGGGTATCACGAATGATGTGTCTTATGACTGCAGAGCCAATAAAACCAGCACCACCAGTTACTAGTATTTTCATTATGAACGTTACCTGCTTAATATTGTGCTCACGTAAAGCACGAGAAATCTTGTTTAATTGTAGTTAAATGTGCGCTTAAACTACGCCACTTGGCTTACCTTAATAAGATAGCCAAGTCTAAATTTTTGATTGTTCGTCGTTGGCACCTAACGACTTAAAGAGTACGCATTTTCAAGCACAGCGAAGTCGCTTTCTTGCCAATGTATTTGACGTTTGTTCAGCTCTTTCAGAAACGAGCGCTTCAAACGCTCTAAGTTGCCTTGCTTCCAATCACCATCCGGTTGCTGAGAGCATTTATCAAAATCGATGATCCATACCTTTTCTTGCTCATCAATTAAGATGTTGTGAATGTTCAGATCGGTATGGTTCACGTTGACGTTGTGCATCTTGGCAATTTCTTGCCCTACCTTCTGGTACATCGCTTCCGGTAATGGGTTTTCTTGCAAAATACTGACCAAGTCTTTGGCATTGGGAATTCTTTCGCTCAAAAGATCCGCTTGGTAAGTTAAGCCAGTTTTAACTGCGCGCGCAGCAATCGGTCGAGGGACATTCACACCAGACTCAATCAGTACTCTGAGCAGATTAAACTCTTGTAGGCTACGAGTCTGCTCCCATCCAGTAAACCAATAGTGATCTTCAACCAACTTGCCAAATAAACCACCACGGCGATAATGACGCAAAGCAGCTTGCATAGTATCAAGTTGAACAAACCATGTGGTTCCACGTCCGGATGCGCTGCCCACCACTTTATCTTGCTCTTGCCAATATTGGGCATCAAACAACGCTTGGCTTGGGTCAGTGATGATTTCATCATCAAACCACACCATGCTATTGCCTTGTTGATAACTCTGAGTCATGTCTAAAGTTGCCGTTAGGTTTTATTAAAAGTAGTGGCTGATAAGAATATACAGCCATGTAAAGCCAGCAAAAAATAGCGCAACCATCACTGCGGCTGAGCCAATGTCTTTTGCTCGCCCACTCAGTTCATGATGCTCGACACCAATTCTATCAACAACGGCTTCAATGGCAGAGTTAATCAGTTCAACGATAAACACTAACACTACAACGCCTAACATGAGAATGCGTTCTACAACACTTAAATCAAATACACACACCAATGCAATCGCAAGTACCAGCATGGCTAATTCTTGCCTGATGGCTGCTTCATGTTTAAACGCCGCTTTCAGCCCTTTTGCAGAATATCCAGCCGCTTTGATGACGCGCGTCAAACCCGTGTTTCCAGGTTTACCTGAGTTCAATGATTGGTGTTGTTTTGTCTTTGACATTAAGAGGGGCTCGTCAGTACTCATTATAGAAGCGGTGTATTTTACATTTATTGGGGATGTCTGCATAATTTACCTGCATCTATTTATCTTATCAGACAATAACTATGTTCACTTCTGCCCCTTCTTCACTCTGTATATTACGTTTATCCGCCATCGGCGACGTTTGTAATACCATCGCGACGGTTCAAGCGATTCAAAAACAATGGCCTGATACCCATATCACTTGGATTACTGGCAAGCTTGAAGCTCAATTGCTGCAAGCGATAGATGGTGTTGAAGTGATTGTGTTTGATAAAAAAGCAGGTCTTGATGGTTATAAGTCATTGTGGAAGCAGCTCAAAGGACACAAGTTCGATGCTTTGCTTCATATGCAATATGCCATTCGAGCGAGCGTGGCGACGTTAGGTATTAAAGCGAAGTACAAACTTGGGTTCTCTTCTGACCGTAGCCAAGACTTTCAAACTTTGTTCACCAATGTCAAAGTTCCTTCACCAAGCTCTTTGCATGTTGCGGATGGTTTAATGGCGTTTGCCCATCAAATTGGTGTGCCTCAATCAGAACTTACTTGGTCATTGTCGTACTCAGAGCAAGATGCTCTCTGGGCAGAAACTAAGATTTCAGAAACTAAGGTCTCGAAAACTCAGCGCCAAGCTGATAAACCGAATCTATTGTTGGTCCCGGGGGCAAGCAAAGCTTATAAGAACTGGAACGCAGAAGGTTATGTTGATGTTATCAACCACGCTCGAGAGAAAGGCTGGAATGTCATCTTAGCGGGTAGCCCAGCGAAAGTAGAGGTCGACTTAGCTGAGCGCATTCAATCTTTACTTACAGAGCCTTGCTTAAACTTAGTTGGCGAAAGCTCCATCATGCAAATGCTGGCACTGATTGATAAGGTTGAGATGGTGATTGCACCAGATACTGGTCCTGCTCATATGGCAAGCGCGATGCAAACCCCGATTATTGGCTTGTATGCTCACCATAACCCTGTCCGTGTTGGTCCTTATAACTATTTGAAATACGCCGTTTCAGTGTATGAAGAGACCATTTTTGCAGAGACTGGAAAAACCAGCCAAGAGCTAAGCTGGCGAACGCGAGCAAAAGATGAAAAAGCGATGAACCGTATCACGAGTGATCGTGTCATGGTTATGTTTGATCAAGTCGTAGAAGATTTGTATCCCCAATATCAGTAAACTCCCCCTATATAAGATTGTTTAAGAAGGAAACCAACTTGTCTAAACCAACTTTAGCCGTTGCCTTAATCGTGAAAAATGAAGAGAAGCACCTACAAGCTTGTCTAGACACAGTGAAAGATTGGGCTGATGAGATTGTCCTTCTTGATTCAGGCAGTACTGATCGCACTGAAGAAATCGCCAGACAATATACCGACAAGTTTTACACCAACTTGGAGTGGCCAGGATTTGGCAAACAGCGCCAACTTGCTCAGCAATACGTAACCGCAGATTATGTGCTTTGGTTGGATGCCGACGAACAAGTCACGCCAGAGCTGAAAGAAAGCATTTTAAAAGCCGTTGAGAATGACGAGCCAAACACACTGTACAAAGTGAATCGTCTGAGTGCCGCGTTTGGTAAGTTTATCTACCACTCAGGATGGTCACCAGATTGGATCGTTCGTCTCTACCGCACCAGTTATACCCACTATAATGATGCTTTAGTGCATGAAAAAGTCGAAGATAAAGGCTTTGCAATCAAGAAACTGGATGGCAGATTACACCACTATACGTACGAACACCTCCATCATTACATCAACAAAACCACAGGTTACCTCAAAGCTTGGACAGACGAGCGAGAAGGCAGGAAAAAATCCGGTCTCAGCACGGCAATCATCCATGCATTAGCCAGCTTCTTGAAGATGTACATTCTTAAGCGTGGTTTTCTTGATGGTAAGCATGGCTTCATCCTTGCGTGGTTAAGCATGCATTCTACCTTCGTTAAATACATCGACTTATACTTACGCGAACAGGCGAAAAAACAATGAAAACGACTTTAATTATTACCACTTATAACTGGAAAGAAGCCTTAAAATCCGTGTTAGAAAGTGTAAAGCGCCAAACCGTTTTGCCTGATGAAGTTATTGTGGCAGATGATGGTTCTCGTGAAGATACCAAAGCAATGATTGACCAAATGCGTGAAGGTTTTCCGGTTCCACTGGTACACAGTTGGCATGAAGACAATGGCTTCCAGCTTTCTATGAGTCGAAACCGTGCAATCGCTAAAGCATCAGGCGATTACCTAATCATGATCGATGGCGACATGGTATTGTCACAAACCTTTATTGAGTCCCACAAACGCGTGGCAAAACCAAATTGGTTTGTTCAAGGTGGTCGAGTTCTGACTGACGAAGCGTGCAGCCGTGAAATTATGGAAAACGGATTGGTTCCTTCTGTATTTAGCAAAGGGATCCGCAACCGCAAGAACTGCATCACAAACTCGCTGCTATCGAACTGGTTCTCATACGAACGCAACAACGATAAGGCGACTCGCGGCTGTAATATGGCGTTTTGGCGACAAGATGTTATCGAGGTGAATGGCTTCAACCAAGATTTTGTCGGTTGGGGACGTGAAGACAGCGAATTTGTTCATCGCATGCTTAACTCAAACAAGTCACGTCTTTACCTAAAATTCGCCGGTGTGGGTTACCACTTATATCACGTAGAAAACTCTCGTGCGTCATTGGGTCAAAACGATGAGATCTTAGATAACACCATTAAAAACAAACTTAAGCGTTGCGAAAACGGTGTTGACCAATTTCTAGAAGCGTAAAAACTTTAGAAGCTTATAAAAATATGAAAGGGGCGTTTCGCCCCTTTTTTATTGTTGTTGAGATAAGGTGAAGTACTTATCGGCAACCATCAATGAGATCAAACGCTCTTTACGTTTATCTTTAAACTGCTCAACCCATTGGTGCGCATTCTCAATGATCGCTAATGCTTCTTGCTCATTCGCTAAGTAATAGTCCATCTTTTCAGGCAAATCCGAATAATCATCCTTCACTTCAACATAGTGGATGCCAGCTTCTAGCTTACCTTCCATAAACCATGTTTCGTACTTAGGCTTTGACATAATAACCAATGAGTTCGAGGACATTGCCCACTTCAGGTTGGTTGCAACATCATTGCCTTCAATACACAACAAGAACTTGTATTGAAGCTGCTCCTCAATACTCATAAAGCCTTTTTCCCAAGGCTGTCCTTCTTGTGGTCGAGTCTGACCAATATTGCACTGCGGATGATCGTAGAAAGCATGAATTACCGTTTGACGGTGAGGCTGAAAACCGACGCCTCGCCACGCCACCATGTCTTTCTTATCTCGGTAGCTCATTTCGTCATCCACAAATTTAAAGTGACGAATTTGATTCAGCTTTAAAACGATAGAATTCTGATTGTCACCATGGATAGGACGACTTTTAATAAAGCTCGGCACATTAGGAATATGCGTCACATCACCATTGATGTAGTTAAACGTAAACTCAGATGGGAAATAGCGTATAACTTGGCGCGTATCGAAAAAATAAGTCCAACCTTTTGTTTTTTTGAACTCACCAATCTTAGCGTAACTCTGCTCTCGGCTATCGACCGAAAACAACTGTTCACACTTGTTGTAATAATTCACTCGCTCAAGACAGTACTGCTTCTCCACTTCATTCAGAGTCGAAAGTAAACGCTTTGCTTGCGCTCGATAGACAAAACGAGGGATCAGCATCGAGAGAGCGTTTGAGAAATAATAAGGAAACTTACTGTCTTTCATTTACTTTCTTCTCGATAGCCTTAGCCACTGCCGCAGGAACAAATTGCTCAATACTGCCACCATGGATGGCAACCTCACGTACGATGGTCGACGATAAAAAAGCAAACTCTTCTTCAGGGGTCAAAAATACACTCTCAATCCCAGGCAATAACTTGCGATACATGTTGGTCAAGCCAAACTCATACTCAAAATCGACCGTCGTTCTTAACCCACGAATCAATACTTTAGCCTGCTCTTGACGAGCAAAGTCCACCAGTAACCCAGAAAAGCCTTTCACTGTTACACCAGGTAAATGCGCCACTACCTCTTCCATCAAAGCAACGCGTTCTTCCAATGTGAACATCGTATTCTTTGAAGGGCTTGCTGCGACTCCGATAACGACTTCATCGAACATTTCATGGGTGCGCTCGATAAGATTTAAGTGACCATTGGTAACTGGGTCAAATGTTCCTGGGTAAATGACTTTCATAGGATGTACTGATTTATTCAAAACTGTATGAATTATTGAAGGAAAGGTCGGCGATTACAACTGCTTGATAGAAATACACCGGAGACGATCTTATTTCTACTGCTGACACACATTGCAAAAGAAGGTATTACGTTGCCCTATTTTCTGCTCTTGGAGCACTTCACCGCATTCTGGACATGGCTCTCCGGCTTTTCCGTAAACTAATAACTCTTGTGCAAAGTAACCAGGTTTGCCGTCCGCTTGGGCGAAGTCTTTAAGTGTAGTTCCACCTTGCTGAATCGCGATTTCTAACGTAGCTTTGATGTTCTCCACCAGTAATCGCCACTCTTTCTTAGTTAGTTTTCCTGCTGGGCGAGTTGGGTGAATGCGGGTTTTAAACAAAGACTCATTGGCGTAGATATTCCCAACGCCAACCACCACTTTATTGTCCATAATGAACTGTTTAACCGCAACACGCTTACCTTTGGCTTTGTCTGCCATATATTCAGCGTTGAACTCCTCGGTTAAAGGCTCAGGTCCCATATGATCTAATACGGTGTGAGACTCATTAGGAGCGCTCCAAAGCCAAGCACCAAAACGACGCGGGTCGTTGTAGCGTAGCACTTTGCCATTGGTAAGTTTAAGGTCAACATGATCGTGCTTTGCCGCAGGGAAGTCAGCGTCGAGTACACGCAATGATCCAGACATGCCAAGGTGAACAATCGCTGTACCTTGGTCAGTATCAATCAATAAGTACTTGGCACGACGACGAATATTACGAATAACCTGCCCTTCCAAAAGCTTAAGCTCTTGAGGAATATCCCAACGTAGCTTCGGAGTACGAAAAACAAATGCCTTGATCGCCTGCCCAATCATATGAGGGCTGATCCCCATTCGGCTTACTTCAACTTCTGGTAATTCAGGCATTTAACTCTCCTTAACAGCGTCAGAAACAACATTAGTGAGCGCTTAGCATAATAGAAAAGCAGCATGACAAACACAGTTTCAGCGAAAGGTTATTACGCAACTTTTACTTAGGCATGATGTAGTTGCCATCAACAGAAATGGCGATCCACTTGTCTTGCCAATTTTTAAATAGCCAAAAATCGTCAAGGCGGTAAAAGGTGATACGTTGTGGCTCTTCCAAACCTTGATACCAGACTTCGATGCTTTCCGGCGATGAAAGACGAGGCTTTAACTGTTCATACTGCTGAGAGTTGAGTTCTGTGCCTTCAAGTGATTGCCAGCGAGTCACTATTTCTTGTACGGGGATATTGGCTTTAATGTTGGATTGCCACTGTCCATTTTGCTTGTCTAATTCCCAACCAGCATAGTAAATGGCACTGACATCATGATCGGAGCGCAACAAGTTTGGATACGGATCCACTTGTTCATCGATAAGGTAGGTTTTGATCCAAGTTGGCACATTAAGGATCACCATGAACACGATGATGCCTAAGATTAGAATATTGTTCCAACGACGGCGGCGGTGCACCTTTTTAGACATAATTCACCTCATCGCGTAAATCAGCAGCAGCTTAACCAAGCTGCTGCTATTTAGAGAATCTACATTAAACTATGATTGAATCGGATCATCTTTTAACGTACTTAGCGGAACCAATTTACCTTCTCCATTATTCACTTCCGGCACATCCGCATGTGAAGAGAAGAAAGAAGGTAACGCATCCAACCTCTGACTGGAGACACCCATCAATTCAGAGATTGCTTTGATCATTGTGAAGCCATTACGTGGATAATCAACTACTTTTCGTTCATTGAAGTCCGAACCAATGACAAACAAAGGCACTTCGTAAGATTGTTTTACCGATGGATCATGACGCAAGTTTTCACCACTATTGCGATGCCCAAGTCCGTGATCGGAAACATAAATCAAGTTGTATGGCAGCGACTGCTTCCCAGCAAGTTGGTTAATTTTCTCTAGCATTGTGTCTGTTTGCTTTATCGACTCAATGTAACAAGAGATCTTGCTGCCATTGAAGTCAAACTCAACATCACCTTCCACACGATCACAGAAACCTGGGTGTGAGCCAATTAAGTGGATCACAATCAATTTTGATTTATCGTCACTCGACAGCGCTTTTTGAATGCTTGGCAGCAGTGTGCTGTCATAAACGTTCGAGTCTCTAAAGCTACCGCTGCGTGTAAAGGAAACATGCTCAGCATAGTTAGCAATTGAACTGATCCCGGTATCGAATTCTCCCATTCGACCCTGGTTAGAAATCCAATAGGTTTCCACACCAGCCATTTGCGCTAAGGTGTTGATGTTGTTATTCAGCTCAATATCAAGACCATCATTCATGGTGACGTAGCGCATTACCGAAGTGAACGTGTTCGGACCTGGGGACAAAAAGTTTGTCCAAAGCTGCCCTTTAGCCGTCGACATAAACGGCGTGTTTTCCATCGGCAGACCATACGCATTCATGTAGTCTTTTCGTACGCTTTCACCAATCACAAAAATGGTGTTCTTAGCCTCGCTCGGTGTTTTAGTAATTTGCCAAGAGGCTGGGATTTCACGTTGAGCCATGATCTCTGCATTGTATTGATGGTACATGTTGTACGAATCAAACCAATCAAAGATAAATCGAACTGGTGGGTAACGCATGTAAGAGAGCAATGCATGCGTGTAGTCGCTATTAACATTACGGTCTTTAATGGTGCGAATAGGCTTATCTAAGAGTAAGAACGAAAACAAGATCAGACAGAACACTGATGTTTTACGACCTTTAAGTTGTGGTACCCATTTGAACAGATAAAAGGACGCTGCAGCAAAAAGTGCCGCGACTGCCAACGTTTTGAGCTCCAAGTCATTAAAGAACTCAAGCGCTTCTGAAGGGTTGGTCTCAATCAGTGAAGAAATGATGGTCAAATTAGGATGACCATAATTCCAAGAAACAGGAATATAGAAAGTCGCAGTCACAGCTAACAAGGCATATACCCAGTGACCAATACGATGAGCTTTAAGAAAAGCAATCGTAATCGACATTAAGATAAGACAGTCCGCTTTTATTTCATAACCCAGTGCGGCACTAAACATCACAGCTAAGATAATTAATGCAACAAACTTCAAGGCTTGTAACCCTAAATGCATACTTACTTTACTCCTATAACTACAGCAAATAATAAAAAACCCAGCTCGAGAGCTGGGTTTTTTAAATCGTCAAAGAGACAAAATCAATTATTTGATTTTCGCTTCTTTGTACATAACGTGCTGGCGTACAACTGGATCAAATTTCTTGATCTCAAATTTGCCTGGCATGTTACGCTTGTTCTTATCAGTTGTGTAGAAGTGGCCTGTACCTGCTGAAGATACTAGACGGATTTTCTCACGAACGCCTTTCTTTGCCATTGCCTATTTCCTCTTAAACGTTTTCGCCACGTGCACGCATATCAGCAAGAACAGTATCAATACCCTTCTTGTCGATGATACGCATACCTTTTGCAGATAGGCGTAGTTTAACAAAACGTTTTTCGCTCTCTACCCAGAAACGATGAGTTTGTAGGTTCGGCAGAAAACGACGCTTAGTAGCATTTCGTGCGTGTGAACGGTTGTTACCCGTTACTGGACGCTTACCAGTTACTTGGCATACTCGTGACATGAATGTCTTCTCCAAAATCGTTTCAGCTCGATATCAACCTTGGTGGCCGAACCTCTCTATTTCTTGGAAAGAAGTTAGAGGTTAAGAACCGCTATGGAAAATCCATACAAGGCTATCAAAGGTCGCGCATTATACTAACTTGATATGCATTGCTCAAGACCCGAACAGATCCTTTTTACAGGTTTTCGTGATCTTTTTTTAGACAGCAGGTTTTTTCTAGCAGTCCAAGCTGAATTCAGTTAAAAATTTAGTGGCGAGGATGATAGCAGATTTTTAGCAACTAACAACCTAAAAAACGCACAGTTATATCCAACCTCTTTCGGCAAAAGAGACGCTTTCCCCATCTCCGATAACGAAATGGTCCAAAATCCGAATATCCACCAGTGCTAATGCATCAACTAAACGCCGCGTAATCCTTCTGTCTGCTTGGCTCGGCTCCGCTACACCAGATGGATGGTTGTGTGCCAGAATTAACGCAGCGGCATTATGGTGCAAGGCGCGTTTGACCACTTCTCTTGGATAAACTGACGCCGCATCGAGTGTGCCTTCAAATAAAATCTCATCTTTTATCACTCGATGCTGGTTATCTAAGAAAAGAATGTAAAAAGCCTCTCTTTGACGGTCTCTTAATATAGAGGAAAGGTAAAGTTTGGTTTGTTCTGGACTGGTTAACGCATCACCACGCTTTAATGTCTCAGCTAAATAGCGTTGCGTCATTTCCAAAACAGCTTGCAACTGCACATACTTGGCTTGCCCTAACCCTTTATGCTGGCAAAACTCTTTCTCTGAAGCCGAAAACAACTGGCGCAGTGATCCAAAGTCTTGAATAAGAAAGTCAGAAAGCTCTATTACGTTCATGCCTTGCGTGCCTGTACGTAGGAAAATTGCAAGTAACTCCGCATCCGATAGCGCTTGCGGACCGCGTTGCAGCAACTTCTCTCTTGGCATGGACTCATTAGGCAAGGTTTTCAGTGTCATTAGTCGGCTCGATTGATGAGTGAGCGCCTATTGCACAAAATAAAAAGCGAAAGTCGAACCTGACTTTCGCTTTTTTCGTTAGTTACTGCTTTTCTATGTAATCAAGCGATCCATCAAAGCTTGAAATTTCCAACCAGATCGTGAATTTCAGATCCTGACTGTGACAACTGAGTACTGATGCCTTCCGCATGCTGAAGTGTGTCATTAATACGATTCACGATTTGCTGAATCGCCACTAGATTCTGGTTGATGTCTTCAGCAACAGCACTTTGCTCTTCAGCCGCAGAAGCGGTTTGAATGCCCATATCTCGAATTGTTCCGATAGAATGGTGCACGCCGGACAGCGATTGCTGAATCATTGATGACTCTTCAACGGTCTTCGCGCCGCGCTCTTGGCTAGCCGACATAGTGGTCACCGCTCTCGAAACACCAGTTTGTAGTTGCTTGAGCATATCGCCAATTTCATGGGTGCTGTTTTGCGTTCGACTAGCTAACGAGCGAACCTCATCAGCCACCACAGCAAAACCTCGACCTTGCTCGCCAGCACGTGCAGCTTCAATCGCAGCATTCAATGCGAGTAAGTTGGTCTGCTCGGCAATTTCACCAATAACATCGAGCACCTTAGTAATCTGCTCAGTTTGTTGGCTCAGTTCTGCAATCGCATCAGAAGTACTGTTCACTTCATCGACCAGCTTGCTAATGCCATCAATCGCTTGATCGACTTCGCGCTGCGCCTCGGTCACTTGTTCGTTCGCATCGTCAATCGCCTGAGCAGTAGCATTGGTATTACTTGCGACCTCTTTTGCCGTCATGCTCATTTGTGTTACTGCTGTTACCACCTTATCAGTTTCGAGGCAGTGGTTTTGCATTTGAGCACTGGCTTGAGACGTTTGCTGATCCAATTGTCCAGAGACGCTTTGTACTGTATTGGCAGAGCGCTGAATGTCCTGCATTAGCGGATGAAGCTTATCCATAAACTCATTAAATGCCGATGCCACCTCACCGACTTCATCTTTACTTTCAATTTTCAGACGAGCCGTCAAGTCGCCGCCACCGGCAGCCACGTCTTGTAAAGAAGCGGCAATGTGTTGCAACGGAAGAATTCCTTTGGAGACGATGATGCTGGTAAGTACGCTAGTAATAATAAGCCCGATAACCGAGATTGTTACCGCTGAGATCGTATGTTCATTCAACTCTTGTGTACGCAGTTCACGCTGCATTGCCACTTGCTGATCAATATCATCAATATAGATGCCCGTACCAAGCACCCAGTCCCACTTAGACAAGTACTCGGCATAACCTAATTTTGGAGCTTGCGCATCAATAGTTGGTTTATGCCAAGAGAAATAAAGGAAACCATCTCCGTTCTTAGATGCATCAATCAGTCCGCCAATCACTGCTACGCCATTTTCATCTTTCAAGCCGATAAGGTTTTTACCTTCTAGGGATGGCTTAATCGCATGCAGCGTGTTGACCCCTTTCGAATCATAAGCAAAGAAATAACCGTCGCTTTCAAAACGCATCGCTTTGAGAATTTCTTTTGCCGCTTCTTTGTTATTGCCGTTTACGTCCGTATCGTAAAGCGGCTTTATCGCTGTAACACCCATCATCATGTAGGCTTGCAGCTCTTTTTTACGTGTATCAATCAGCTCTTGTCTATCTCGAGCTAATTCCGCTTCTAAGCTATTACTACCATTGATGTAATACACCACCGAGATCAATGTGGTGATCAACAACAAAGGGATCAGAGTCACCAGCAGCAATTTACTTCGACTTTTCAACACCATCTTATTCCACTACCTCATTATTGTTATTTTTCCCTTTCTATCTTGCAGAGCAAACAGAGATTGTCTGTGAAGTAAGCAAAAGTTTTATATAAGGCTCAGCAATTAATATTCGGTAGTTTGATATGGATTAGCTTCTGATCAGATTTGCGTGGGCGGTGAGAGATTCAGTTGTGCTAAACTCGTCGCCAGAAAAATTGGAGATCTCACATGCAAACACTAGCAGGAAAGAAAATTCTACTCGGCATCAGTGGCGGTATTGCCGCGTATAAATGTGCGGAGCTAACCCGTCGCCTAATAGAAAGAGGCGCACAAGTTCAAGTAGTGATGACCAAAGCGGCGAAGGAGTTCATTACTCCCTTAACCATGCAGGCAGTCTCTGGGCGTCCGGTGTCGGACAGCTTGTTAGACCCTGCGGCAGAAGCATCAATGGGTCACATTGAACTGGCAAAATGGGCAGATTTGGTTCTTCTTGCACCTGCAACTGCAGATTTGATTGCACGTATGTCGGCAGGCATGGGCAATGATTTGCTCACTACGTTAGTACTTGCGACAGATTCTCCTATCGCTGTTTCACCAGCAATGAATCAGCAGATGTACCGTAACGTCGCAACCCAAGAAAATATCGCAACACTGGCACGCCGTGGTATGCATATCTGGGGACCTGCGGCAGGTGAACAAGCATGTGGTGACATTGGTCCTGGTCGTATGCTAGAGCCAATGCAACTTGTCGGTTTGTGTGAACAGTTCTTCCAACCAAAACTGTTAGCAGGAAAATCAGTACTGATCACCGCGGGTCCAACTCGTGAAGCGATTGACCCAGTACGATACATCTCTAACCACAGCTCAGGAAAAATGGGCTTTGCATTAGCGAATGCCGCAGCACAGTTGGGAGCCAAAGTAACGCTTATCAGCGGACCTGTAAGCTTGAATACGCCAGCAGGTGTTGAGCGTATCAACGTTGCGAGTGCTCAAGAGATGCATGCTGCTGTGACAACTCACGCGCCTAACCACGATGCTTTCATTAGCTGTGCGGCAGTGGCGGATTACCGCCCAGAAAATGTAGCGTCTCAAAAGTTAAAAAAGACTGAAAACAACGACCAGATGACCATCAATATGGTGAAAAACCCTGATATCGTAGCGACCGTTGCCAAT
Organism: Vibrio sp. SSH13-20; assembly: GCF_040104475.1. NCBI lineage: Bacteria > Pseudomonadati > Pseudomonadota > Gammaproteobacteria > Vibrionales > Vibrionaceae > Vibrio > Vibrio sp. SSH13-20. The sequence goes on along the minus strand of NZ_JBECOU010000005.1, from coordinate 154,790 downwards.
ATGACTGAGCAACGTCCATTCACGGTTGGCTTCGCAGCCGAAACCAACGATGTCGCTACCTACGCTCGTGGCAAACTGGTGAAGAAGAACCTCGACATGATTTGTGCGAACGATGTATCAGTTGAAGGTCAAGGCTTTAACAGTAACGACAACGCCATCACCCTGTTCTGGTCGCAAGGCGAACTGGCGTTAGCATTGGAATCAAAAGAAGCATTGAGCTTCAAAATCTTAGAAAAGATGCATGATTTAATGCAATAACCCTTTCGTTTTCATCGAAAACTGGCACAAATTTGGTACAAACATGACAACTGAGGGTGTTAAAGCTCCCATTACACCCTCGCTAGTCTAGTTTGATGCCAAATAGCGTCTTATAATCCCCTCCGCTCAACTTTGTATTTTGAAAGGAAGTAACTAATGGCCGGCAGTAAAAAATCCAATCGTCGTGAAGAAATCTTGCAAGCTCTCGCACAGATGCTTGAATCTACAGAAGGCGCTTCACGCATTACTACGGCAAAATTGGCTAAGCAAGTCGGTGTTTCAGAAGCGGCACTTTACCGTCACTTCCCAAGTAAAGCTCGCATGTTTGAAGGCTTGATTGAGTTCATTGAAGAAGCACTCATGACACGTATCAACCGTATTTTGGATGATGAGAAAGACACGCTAGAACGCATTCGCTTGGTTATGCATCTTATCTTGGCATTCTCAGAACGTAACCCAGGTTTGACACGCATTCTTTCTGGTCATGCTCTAATGTTTGAAAATGAGCGCCTACGCGATCGCATCAACCAGTTGTTTGAGCGCATCGAAACGCAACTTCGTCAAATCCTGCGTGAACGTAAGATCCGTGAAGGTAAATCTTTCCCCGTTGAAGAGCGCATTTTAGCCGCTCAGATCCTAGGGCAAGTTGAAGGTAGCTTGAACCGCTTTGTTCGCAGTGACTTCAAATACCAACCAACGGCAAACTTTGACGAGTACTGGGCACTTCTTAGCGCACAAATTAAGTAGAGATTATGAGTAAAGACAAATTCACTAAGCCGGAGTTTTCTCTTTCCCTTCTCCACCCTCGCAACTGGGGCGTTTGGCTCGGCTTTGGCTTTTTGGCTATCGTAGTTAATATTCTTCCATACCGCATGCTACTATCGTTAGGTCGTACGCTTGGCCACATCGGCATGCGCTATGGTAAAAAGCGTGTGCATGTTGCAACGCGTAACCTAGAGTTGGCATTTCCAGATAAGCCAGCAGAAGAGATTCAACATATTGTTGAAGAGAACTTCAAAAACACCGGTATGGCGTTAATTGAAACGGGCATCACTTGGTTTTGGCCAACGTGGCGTTTCAAAACGCTGATCATTGAGAAAGACCTAGTCGCACTTCGTGAGAAAGCCGCAGAAGGCAAAGGTGTCCTACTGTGCTGTGTTCATGCTCTTAACCTTGAGATCACAGCACGCGCTTTTGCGGTTCTTGGCGTGGCTGGGTACGGTGCGTTCCGTCCACATGACAACCCTGCGTACAACTTCATCCAGTATTGGGGGCGCACACATAACGGCAACAAACTGATTGACCGTAAAGACGTTAAACAGATGATTCGCGTTCTACGCAGCGGTGAGCGCTTGTTCTACCTGCCGGACCACGATTACGGTCGCAACAAATCTGTATTTGTGCCGTTCTTTGCGGTCGAAGATGCATGCACAACAACTGGCACTAGTATTTTGGCTTACACATCTAAGTGCTCGATTATTCCGGGTTCTGGTTTCCGCAATAAAGATGGCAAGTATGAAATCATTGCTGATAAGTGCATTGAAGCCGACTATCCGAAAAAGGATGAAGTCGCAGCAGCGGCTTATATGAACACCTTTGTAGAAGAAGTGATTCTGCGCGCACCAGAGCAATGGATGTGGCTACACAAACGCTATAAAACAATGCCTGACGAAAGCACGCCGAAGGGCATTCGCTACAAATAGGCAACGTCGACAGATTAAAAAGGGGCTGATGGATAACCACCAGCCCCTTTTTCTTTCAGGTCAAACCAGACTCCCAATTCATCGTTCTTCCTCTTGAAAATGACGATGAACAATGAACAATCTCATTAACGTCATTTCCTACAGTGAGGAGCAAACGCGATAGGAAATCTCGCTTTCCAAATTCAGAATTAAATGCCGTATTCTGCGCGGTACGCTTTGACTGCTTCTAGATGCTCTTTGTCTGTACCTTTCTCTTCAAGGAAAGTCACAAGGTCAGTCAGGCTAACGATTGAGATGATTGCACAACCAAAGTCACGCTCCACTTCTTGAATCGCAGACAGCTCACCTTTGCCTTTTTCTTGGCGGTCAATCGCAACCAACACACCAGCAAGGTCAGCGCCATTTGCTTGAATGATTTCCATCGATTCACGAATCGCAGTACCTGCTGTGATTACGTCATCCACTAGCATAATACGACCTTCAAGCGCAGAGCCTACAAGGTTACCGCCTTCGCCGTGGTCTTTCGCCTCTTTACGGTTGAAGCAGTAAGGCGTGTCGATATCGTGGTGATCCGCTAGCGCTACTGCTGTTGTCGTGGCGATTGGAATACCTTTGTACGCTGGACCAAACAGCACATCAAACTCAATGCCTGAATCCGCAAGCGCTGCGGCATAAAAACGACCAAGACGCGCTAGGTCACGACCAGTATTGAAAAGACCAGCGTTAAAGAAGTACGGGCTTTTACGGCCAGATTTCAAAGTAAACTCACCAAACTTAAGAACTTCTTTCTCAAGTGCAAACTCAATAAATTCACGCTGGTATGCTTTCATTATTTTCTCTCTAAATGCAGGCTTGGTATCCATATTCCCAAGCAGTTAATAAACACTAATGCGTTATCTCCTAAGTAGATGGATTTACAGCTAGGCAGCAAGTTTTTCTATCCCTATGAGCATAGTTTTCTATGTGATTAGGGTAGAAAAATGAAGCGAACAACGCTGTAGATTCATATACGACGGAGATAAAAAAATAGCCCCCATAATGGGAGCTATCTAAATCAATTGGCTAACGCCGCCTTCTGCGCTGCGACAATTTCCGTAATGCCGACTTTCGCCGACTCTAACAGAGCCATCAGTTGCTCATGACTGAACGGTTCACCTTCTGCGGTGCCCTGAATTTCAATCATCTTGCCTTCTTCTGTCATCACAACGTTCATGTCTGTGTCTGCCGCTGAATCTTCAACGTACTCAAGGTCACACAGAACATCATCGCCTAGCAAACCAACTGAAACTGCCGCTACGTGACCTTTCATTGGGTTTGCTTTCAGCTTGCCGCTATCCACTAGGTGTTGGAACGCGTCTGCCATTGCAACGCTTGCGCCGCTGATAGATGCAGTGCGAGTACCGCCGTCTGCTTGGATAACATCACAGTCAACCGTGATCATGAACTCACCCATCGCTTGTAGATCAACCACTGCGCGTAGGCTACGTGCGATCAAGCGTTGGATTTCCATTGTACGACCACCTTGCTTACCGTTTGCCGCTTCACGACGAGTACGCGAGTGAGTTGCACGAGGTAGCATGCCGTATTCAGCCGTTACCCAGCCTTTACCTTGACCTTTTAGCCAACGAGGCACAGATTCTTCAACGGTCGCATTACACAACACTTTGGTGTTACCAAATTCAACTAACACTGAGCCTTCAGCGTAAGCTGTGTAGTTACGAGTAATTTTGATTGGGCGAACTTGGTCCGCCTTGCGATCGTTTGGACGCATGGGCATCTACCTTAAGTAATGAGGAGAAGACGATTTGGTTGGGCGCAGATTATAACGGAATCGATTAAATAAAGCTATCTGGACAATCTCGACTCAGAATAGCAAAGCCACTGCCATTTGGCTGTGCTACTATTGCGGGGTAATTTTCAGCAAATTAGAAGACAGGAAAATTCAATGATTTACAGTATGACAGCGTACGCGCGTAAAGAAGTGAAAGGCGATTGGGGTAGCGCAGTGTGGGAAATCCGCAGTGTAAACCAACGCTACCTAGAAACTTATTTCCGTATGCCAGAGCAGTTCCGTGCTCTTGAGCCAGTACTGCGTGAGCGTTTTCGTAAGCGCCTAGCACGCGGCAAAGTAGAATGTAGCCTGCGTTTTGAAGCTAACCCAGCAGCAAAAGCTGAACTAAGCATCAATGAAGCACTGGCAAACCAAGTGATCAAAGCCGCTGAGCAAGTGATGCACATGACTGGCGAGCTAAGCCGCATTAACCCATTCCAAGTAATGCAATGGCCAGGTGTGATGGAAACACCAGAGCAAAACATGGATGAAGTAAACAAAGAACTGCTTGCTGCTTTTGACGAAGCAATCAACGAGTTCATCGACGCGCGTGGTCGTGAAGGCGACAATATGAAAGCGCTTATCGAGCAACGCCTAGAAGCGATCACTGCAGAAGTTGTAAAAGTTCGTGCACGCATGCCAGAAATTCTTGAGTGGCAACGTGAGCGTCTGTTCTCGAAGTTTGAAGATGCAAAAGTAGAGCTAGACCCATCTCGCGTTGAACAAGAACTTATCCTTCTGGCACAAAAATCAGACGTAGCAGAAGAGCTAGACCGTCTTGACTCTCACGTGAAAGAAACCACAAACATCTTGAAAAAAGGTGGCGCAGTCGGTCGTCGTCTGGACTTCATGATGCAAGAGTTCAACCGTGAATCGAACACACTAGCGTCAAAATCTATCAGCACAGACATCACCGCATCAGGTGTTGAACTGAAAGTTCTGATTGAGCAAATGCGCGAACAGATCCAGAACATCGAGTAATAAAAGACCTTGATGAGATATCAAAAAGCCTCGCACTGCGGGGCTTTTTATTTGCTGATGCTGAACTTGCTTCCTATTTATAAAACCAATAGTCTTGTGTGGTTACTTCTAAACCATTGAATCGCTATGACTCGCTCGCATTGCTTCATCCTGCAACATGACTCCCCTATTTCTTTCTATCCTGATAAAAATCAGTTGATGATTGATAGTGAGGAGATTCATTTAGAACCATTGCAAGCAAAACTGCTGAGCTACTTTATCGAGAACCGTGGGAAAGTACTGAGTACCCAGCAAATAGCCGCCGATGTCTGGCAAAGAACGCAGGTTTCCGACAACTTGGTGAGACAAGTGATCAGTCTACTGCGCAGTCAGCTTCAGGACAAAACGCGTCCATATCGCATCATTCAAACCATTCCTAAGCAAGGTTACTTATTTGATATCGAAGTGACTGAGCCAAGCATAACGCCCACTCCAATCACTGAAGAAGCCGTTTTACTTACTCGTACCACTAAGCCTAAAAACAAGCGCTTAGTTTTAGCTGTAGCGACAATCCTGACTGTTGGAATTATTGCGGCTTGGGCAGTGCAAAATGGTGATACCATTGATGACACCACGGTAATCACAGCACAACAAAGCGACGTAGTGCCCGTTTATATTCATGATATTACGCTTGATTCCGCAAGCAACTTTGAAATGGCAGAAAGCGTATATAACTATCTCTTCTATGGGCTAAATTCAGCCAAAAACCTATCTGGTTATCACTATTCTCAGCTATCCCAACAAAGTAAGCAGTCTCTTGCCAACCACGGTGTTGAGCTCAAAAGCTGGATTAAGAAAGTAGATAGCAATTATGTGCTTAGCGTCTTGGTGCAAAACAACCATCAACCCAACCAGAGCCAAAAGGTAGAGAAGACGTTTAACCAAGATAACTTCTTCGATGCTATCGGCGATGTAATTTTAGAAATCAAAGCCATCATTGCACCAATGAGTTCCGATTACGAAGTGGCTAGCCATCGCGTGACTTCCATCAGTAACTATGACGATTGGAAAGTGATCTCTGAAGGGATTTCTCTTTTCTATCAAGGTAAAGGTGGTCCTGCTTTTTCGGATATTGCTCAGCAGCTTAATGCGATTCAACAACAAGGGCGAGACAGCTATTTGGTCAGCGCTTTGTTGTCTTACTCTGAATCTTTAGCTTACTTACGCGAGCACAAACAAGAAGATCGCGAACAGGCGCTTCACTCAGCTAAGCAGGCGTTCGAACTGAACCCACGCTGTGATATTGCCAACCTCACTTTGGGGCTTGCTTTGCTTATCAACCAGCACCCGAATCAAGCCTTCCCCTACTTGTTTTACGCAGCAGAAAGCACGCCAAGCCCAATCAGTTTTTACTTGCTCAGTTTGGCTGACAAACTCGCAGATAACCCGAAAGGCTCGCAATACAATTACCAACGCTATACGGAGATGAAAAAAGAGCATAACGGTCAACTGTTTGATCTTATTGAATCTTCACAAAAAGCAAACCTATTCCAAACAGCAGAATAGCCTCAAATAAAGCGAAGTGAAAAATCGCTGCTCTCGCCTATTGTAAAGTCAGCCTCCTCAATGCTGATGGGTATTCTGGATGTTTGATTTTTGTTTGGAGTTCAACTCGCTTGCCTTGCATCAAGCGTAAAAAACGCACCTTCCACATACTTGTAAACCAAATCATTCATTTCTTGGGATACACACATGTTGAAGAAGTTTGCTTTTCAGATCATTCCAATCCAGATCTTTCTGTTCGTCTTTTGGTTCAAAAATGGCTTTATCGATAAAGTGATGGGTGTGCTACTTGGCATCATCACGCCTGATACCGCCTATGCAGGTGATACTTGGGCTGGCTGGAAAGGTTATATCGTTGGAACGTGGGATAAGAGCCAAGTCGGTCATGCACTGCTGAGCCCAACGTTTGACTTTATGTTCCCGATTCTCATTGCTTTGCAGTGCTTACCGTTTTTATTGGTGATTCGCTCGGTGCTGGCAGGCGAGTTTATGGCTGGTAAAGAACGTCCGTGGCTACTCTATGCGGCTTTTGCATCTCTGTTCGTAACGGGTTGTATGGCTTTCACCCAAACCATTACGGGAGCAAGTGATGGGCAATATCTATGGCAATTTATTGGCTTTAGCATGGTTGCCATCATGTATCTGCGTAACGAGCAAGGTAAATAGCATTACGCCAAAAGCCCCAACTAAATGGGGCTTTTTCATGATGTTTAGCCTATGTTAGGCATTGATATTCTTCATACAATGTTCACATAGCACAGGCTTTTTCTCAGCAGGTTTTAGGCGAAAACGCTGCCAGAAAGCAGGCTCGGCTTTAGTCACAAAAATACCGCCCAGTAATGGCAGCAGCAGAGCAACGGAAACTAATGACAAACTGTTACCTGCAATCCATGTTGAAAGGCTAAGCGCTATCAACGGGAAGAACAGGAAACAGATCGAGGCGGTAAACGGCGTCGACACTTGTCCAAGCTTAAAGTACGCCACGATGCCACCGACGCTAGCAAACATACCGAGATAAATCACAGCAGTAATCGAATCCATCGAGAACTGAGAAAGATCCGGCTGTTCGACAATCAGTGAGGTGATAAAGAGCAACGCTGAGGCAACAAAGCTTGGAAAGGCGTTGTAAGTCAGCACTGGAATGCCTTTACAGAACTTTTCAACAAACACATACATCACCGCATGAATCGAGACCGCGCCGCCTAAAGCGAGAAAGCCCAGTATGTAATCCTCGCCACCTAAACTCATCTCTTTAGCCAGAATCAAAACTAAGCTCAGAACCGCCACCAAAAGACCAGCAATCTGAGATTTACGTAACCTAAGCCCAAGGAACAAGCTCGATGTCACCATGACTGCGATTGGCATATTGGCGAAGATGATCGAAGCAAGACCTGATGAAATATACTGTTCGCCAAAAATCATCAAGGTAAATGGAATCGCGAAATAGAAAATCGCGACCACGAACATCCAAAATACTTTTCCCTTAGGAAAGAACAGGGGTTGATTGAGGTGTTTCGCCAACATGATTAATAGCGGCGCAGCGATCAGGAAGCGCAGACCGGTGGCAAAGATGGGCGGAATAGTTTGCACTGCCACTTCCATCGCAAACCACGTGGTGCCCCAAATCAAGCACACAGACACAAACAAGATAATTAGTAGATGCTTATGCGTCATGGCGACCTCCCGCTTGTCGGTTGATAACAAGGTTTGGTAGGCACGCAGCAAGGTGCTCAGTACGAGCAATTAGATTGGTTTTCATTTTTTCATTCCCATCACAGGATGGTGCAAATAGAAAGCTATTTACACGCGTAACAAATTCGCACGGCATTACGTGCAGTAAAATTGTTGGCAGCGAAATGCTGCGAGATAGGAATTAAGCTATCGGAGGACGATAGTGAGAGTGCATGTCTGCACTGGTATAGAGCGCGATTTTGCTTATCGCCAGTTCATCTCTGTAAGGAGCTTCATAAGATCTTGGCTGAGTTTCAACAACAGCCGTCCCCGATGCGTGACCATGAGAACAACACTGCTTTTCAAAGCATGTTCCGCCCGGTTCACAGCAACCTGACTCGTTCTTTTCTACCGAGCCAAAGGTCAAATCACAGTAGCTAATATGCAGAGAATCAGCCATCGCCATGTGATTCGCCGTTGATGGTATTTCTGCACGAGCGATACCGCTTGAAAGCGCAAAAGCAATCAAGACACTCAGCAGAAAGTAAATTGTCGATGTGCTTTTCGCTAGCATCACAATATCTCATCAAACAGGCAGAAAAAAGAAAAGGTTAGTGTGAAGATACTCATCAATAGAGCAAGAAACAAGATGGCTTGAGATGACTTTACACTTTTTTACCCCCCAAGCCATTTGGATGTGATTTCCCTTCACGCAAAAATAAAGCCTCGCACTGAGCGAGGCTTAACATCATTCGTCTTTTTCGGCGGTTTGATTATCTATATACGGCCAATAATGGTGACCAACTCGAATAACCAAGGTTGCCGCAGCCAGAATAAACGCAGCTAAAGAGAGCCATACTATCATCACGGAATCGAGCTCTTTCATACCAAGCGTGATGTAGCGAGCAATGGCCATCATGGCAATATAAATTGGGTAACGAACTGGTATCTTACCATTCATCACAAACTGCCCGACCATGGCGAGCACTTCCAAATAAATAAACATCAATAAGATGTCATCAAGCGATACACGCTTTTGTACATAAATGTGGATAAACTCTTCCACCATCGCCCACACAGTTGCCAAAGTAATGGCGACCAGAAGCACGGCTTCAAGCACATGAAAGATTTTCAGAAATGGACGACTGAATGATTTAGGTAAATGCGACGGCATAGCCAACTATCCAAACAAATCAAAGGAATAAGTTTGCAGTGTAGCACGCTCTTTTCAAGAAGCTGAAGAGCACCCTCTCTCAGCGAGAAAAAACACACATAATAAAAACGCTCCAACCAAGTGGAGCGTTTTTCGATGATGATTTTACTCAGCGGATGGCGTTACGCCACTTGCTGCTTTTTTTCTGCTAAACGCTTTTTCTTGCGATATTTCGGGTGTGTAATCGGAATCGCGGACAAGAGTTTCTTGGTGTAATCATTTTGAGGGTTTGCGTAGATTTCCTTCGCCTTACCTGCTTCCACTACTTTACCAAAATACATCACCGCCACTTTATCAGACACATGTTTCACCACAGACAAATCATGAGAGATAAAGATGATTGCAAGGTTCATTTCTTGCTGAAGTTGCAGTAACAAGTTCAAGATCTGCGCCTGAACAGACACATCCAATGCAGAGACCGACTCATCACAGATTAGCAATTTAGGTTTTAGCGCAATGGCACGAGCAATACCGATACGCTGACGTTGACCGCCAGAAAATTCGTGTGGATAACGGTTTACAGCGGTTTCAGGTAAACCGACTTTTACAAGCAACTCCTTCACCCACTGTTTTCGCTCTGCAGATGTACCAATCTTATGAATCACATACGGCTCTTCGAGAATCATACCAATCGTATGACGTTGATTGAGTGACTCCATTGGGTCCTGAAAGACAATCTGCATGTCCTTACGTAACGAACGCATTTCTTTGACGGAAAACTTGGTAATGTCTTTACCTTCAAAGAAAATCTTACCTTCTGTCGGTTCGTACAGCTTTAGGATCGTACGGCCTAGTGTGCTTTTTCCACAACCAGACTCACCGACGAGCCCAAGGGTCTCGCCCTGACCTACTGACAACGACACACCATCAACAGCTTTAATGGTATATCCCTTCTTAAACAGTCCTTTACCAGATACAAAGTGCTGCTTAAGATTTTCAATTCTTAATACTTCTTTTGCCATAACATCCTCTTTTATGACTTGTTCACTTTGCACCAGTTAGCTAGCAAACATACTGGCATCAATCGGTTTAATGTCGATCATCTGCTTAGGTTCATTATCTAAACTTGGCATCAAGCCCATCAAACGCTCTGTGTACGGGTGTTGCGGGTTGTCAAACAGTTCGAAAATTTCAGCTTTTTCGACAATACGACCGCCATACATGACTGCCACGTCATCGCACACTTCCGCAACAACACCAAGGTCATGAGTAATGAAGATCATCGCCATACCCGTTTCTTCTTGAAGTTCATTCATTAGTTCAAGAATAGACGCCTGTACCGTTACATCCAATGCCGTAGTTGGCTCATCACAGATAAGAATGTCTGGTTTACACGCCAACGCCATCGCAATCATCACACGCTGACGCATACCACCCGATAGATTATGCGGGTACTCATTCAAGCGTTTTTCCGGCATCGGAATTTTCACTTTCGCCAACATTTCTATCGCGTAAGCTTCACGCTCTTTCTTACCAAGTTCAGGTCGATGCAGCTCTAACACTTCACAAAGCTGACGACCGATTGAATGAACTGGATTCAACGCTGTCATTGGATCTTGAAAGATGATTGAGATGCGGTCACCACGCATGGCATACATCTCTTCTGCTGGTAAGGTAACTAAATTAGTACCACGGTAGTCAATCTCACCATTGACGATATTGCCATAAGGTTTTGGCAACAGCCCCATGATAGACATGGAGGTAACACTCTTACCACTACCGGATTCACCTACTAGACCCAGCGTACGACCAGCGCGAACATCAAAATTCACACCATGCAGCACTTTTACCGGACCATCATCAGTAGTGAATTCAACCTCAAGGTCTTTAACACTCAGGATTACATCGTTTTCCATAACACATCCTTACAGCTTATACGTGTCATCAACGACAACAACAGGTTCAAAGGTTTTACCCGACTTCATCGCTTTCTGGGTTTCTTTCTTCACGTCTTTGTCGATCCAATACGTGCCATCACCGATAATTCCGCCACTAAACAACGCTTCTGTCATTCGATTCATTGGTTTCTCTGGCAATTTCAACCAACGCCAGTGTCCATACCGAACGTAAGGAACCATATAGCCAGAAACAATCACATGCGCATCAATAATGTCTCGCTGAATCTCATGACCTAGTTGGATCTTCTTATCCATGTCCATGTTAAAGCGATACGCAATGATCTTTTCATCTAACTCTGGCGTGCTGTAGTTGGTGAATGAGTTCGTTTGCGGTTTGTTGGCGTTCACGGAATGGAAGTATTCCCAGTAAGTTGGGATTTCCGAAGTACCCATATCAAAGAAAGCAAGTTCGTGTTTTTTCTCACGTACATACTTAAACATCGATGAACCATCAATCAGCTTCAGCTCAATATCTAACCCTGCCAATTTTGCCTGTTCACGTAAGAAAGCAATACGCGGTGTATGAACTGGAGAGGAGTACGTCAATTCAAAGCTCAAACGCTGACCTTTATCATTCACGCGAATACCATCGGAACCAATCTTATCGAAGCCTGCAGCTTCAAACGCTGCCGCCGCTTTTTCTGGTTCAAACTTGGGCGCTTTCACATCTGGTAAAGTGTACTTACCATGCCCAAAGCCTGTTGGGTTGGGTTTACGGCTGTAGTCTCCGCGCATAACATTCTCAATCATGCCGTCGAAATCTGTCGCGTAAGTGATCCCTTTGCGAATGTTTAAATCATCAAGTAGAGGCATAGCAGTGTTTATCCACACGCCACCTGCACCAACGGGATATTGGTTGTAACCCCAGAACTTCTCAATGTAACCCTTTTGGTAAGGGGCAGTATTGGATTTATCATGCCATAGACTTGGCAAAACCAACGCAAATGCGTCCAACTTACCTTTTTCAAAGTGCTTCATCGCAATATCACTATCGCGGATAACTGTGATACGAATTTTGTCGACGTTATAGCGATTCTCGTAGTACTTGTTGGTGTAACCCCACCAGTCCTCTCCTACATGCTTAAAGGTAACGCTTTTACCTTTTTTGATGTCCGCTAAGTAATAAGCACTGGTCGTTGGTTCACTTTTAAAGTTGTAGTAGCGCACAAAATCATCATGAATGCCGTCACCGTTCGCGTCTTTCTTCGGATTCGCATAGAAATGAGCAGGACGAGGACGTAGCGCCCCCATTCTCAACAACAACTCTTCTGGGTTGAGCTCTTTCGCAGCCTTCACGGCGAAGGTGTGATCGTCAAATTTGATAACATCAGCTACCGTTTTGTTGTAATAGTCGTTGTACCAAGGCTCTAAAATGTCTTTCGAGCGGTAAAACTTAAGCATAAAAACAAAATCGTCTGCCGTGACTGGCTTGCCATCCGACCATTTAGCTTGTGGGTTCAGTTTGAAATAAACCGTTTTATTGTCACCCGCTAATGCCCACTCATTGGCTAGCTCTGGGATGAATTCAAGCGTATCTGGATGGCGAACCACCAACCCTGGCGTTTCATCGAAGATGAAAGAGCGTAAGCCAGAGTTAGCATCAGGGCCAACACTGCGTAGAGTCTGGGGAAAGCTCGACATATAAGTGCGATAAGTCCCACCACGCTTTGCTTTAGGAGAGCCATATTGCGGCTCATCCCAGTTCGTTTGCCAGTTTAAGTCAGTCGGAAGCGTCGCTGACATCGCACCAAAACTTAGGGCGCTTAGCGTGGACGCTAAAATTATTTTTTTCATAAAACTTCCCTTTTTTATGTTTTGCTCACAATGCATGCTTAAACATAGCGTGTGAATTTTTTCGGGTCGAATGCTGCTCGAATCGCTTCACCGATAAAGGTCACCATAACCAGTACCAGAACAATCGAGCTCACTACTGATGCAACGATCCATGGCGAGTCTAGGTTCGACTTACCTTGTTGCAACAACTCACCCCAACTTGGCGTTGGAGGCATCAAACCAAGACCTAGGTAATCCAGTGCCGTCAGTGCAGTGATGTTTGCAGCGATAGTAAATGGTGCAAGAGTCACAATCATAACCATGGTATTTGGCAAGATGTGGTTGAATAGAATACGTCCAGTGGATGCACCAAGTGCGCGCGCAGCCATCACGTATTCACGAGCTGATTCTTTATAAGTCATGGTACGCATGTACCACGTCATCCCCATCCATCCAAAGAGTACGTTGATGGCAACGAATAAGGTGAATGTGGGCTGAACTATCGAAACTAAAATCATGATGACGTACAAAAACGGCACCATAGACCACACTTCGATCAAACGTTGAACAAACAGGTCAAACTTACCGCCCCAAAAGCCCATCGCACAGCCAACAGCAGTACCAATCGCATACGAGATTGCCATTGTCAGCAAGGCAAACCCCATCGCCGTTCGAAAGCCGTAAACCAATCGAGCTAAGATGTCTCGGCCAATCACGTCCGTACCAAGGTAGTGTTTACTCTCAGCATCTGGAGCCGTTGGCGGGAAGTCACCGCTAAAATCTTGCTCGTACGGGTTCCACGGCACAATCGGCAGAATAACGAAGTTATCACCACCTTCCGCTTCGAAGACTTTTTGCAGCTCGCGGTAATCCGCTTCACTGGAAGACGCTTGACCAAACTCGCTGCCTAAACGCACATCACTCACCACAGGAAAGTAAAAGCTACCGTCGTATTTGACGACAAGCGCTTTACTGTTGATCAACAACTCCGCAAATAGAGAAAGGATCAACATGGTCGATAAGATCACAAATGACCAGTAACCACGTTTGATTTCTTTAAAGTGGCGGATTTTCTTTTGAGTTAACGGGCTAACTTTAATCATATTACGCTCCAAACTTCACACGTGGGTCGACTAAAGCAACACAGATATCTGAAATGATATTACCGATCAGCAGTAATACCGCGTTGATAGCTACGATGCCCATTACTACAGGATAATCGCGCTCCATGATGGACTCATAGCCAAGCAGACCGATGCCATCAATGTTGAAAATTACTTCAATAAGGAATGCACCTGTCATAAAGAACAACAGAGAGTTACCGAAGTGAGAGGCGATAGGAATTAAGCTATTGCGTAGTGCGTGCTTACGTACCGCTTTCTTAAATGGCAAACCTTTCGCAATGGCAGTACGAATGTAATCAGATGATAGGTTTTCCATTAGGTTGTTCTTCATCGTCATCGTCAACGTTGCAAAATCACCGATGAGATAACAGATCAAAGGCAGCACCGCGTGCCACATAATGTCTTTCGCTCGCTCAAAAAAGGTCTCATAGTCATCAAAATCATCACCAACGAAGCCTCCCATCGGGAACCACTCTAGGTGATAACTGAACAAGGTAATAAGGAGGACACCTACCACATACCCAGGCAAGGCGTAACCAACGAAAATAAGAATAGAAGACGCGGAGTCAAACACGGAACCGTGCTTCAACGCTTTATAGTAACCAAGTGGGATAGAGATAAAGTAACTGATAAAGAAGGTCATCCCACCATAGAATAAGGAGACAGGTAAACGCTCCGCAATCATGTCTGATACTGGCTCGTAGTAACGTGTTGACTCACCTAGGTCCAGCGTCACTAAGCGGCTCAGCCATTCAACGTACGCTTCCATAACTGGCTTATCTAAACCGTAGAAAGCATTAAGCTCCGCGATTTGGTCATCGGAAAGAGCGGTGTTACCACCCGCAGAAGTCATTGATGCGGCACCATCACCTTGCGCTTGCATTTGAGACAGCATGCGCTCAACCGGACCACCAGGTACGAATCGCGTGATAGCAAAGATAAGAATGGTAATTCCGAGAAACGTTGGAATCACCAACGCCAATCGACGTAAAAAGTACGACAGCATATACAACTTGCTCCTTGTCTACTGTCCATTATTAGGCGGGGTTGGAGAGGAAAGATCCGGCCCAAAATGGTGCATTTCTATCCCGTAGTAACTAAAGCTGTTGAAACACACTCCCTGAGTTTCAAAAGTCAGTTTTTTCCACTACTGCAATAATTTCAGCGTCATATTTATCTTGAATCCGAGCAAGCTTCAAGTGTTTGAATCCAAAACATGACAAACTTCTTCCGATGTCGAAAAACAGAAATGTTTTTGTAAATAATTATAAAAAACCACAAAAACAATTCATACAGAATATCAATCTAGGCACTTTAGAGCCAAAAGCCTATATAAACATGCAGATATCCAGAATAAATAGACAAAACCACCTAAACGATATTTGACCCAAAAATACGAGTGAGCCCTTTGATAACGGTGGGTATCATATTCTGATACCATCCAGTGCGAGCGAGTTAACATACCTACCATTCCGTAAAAAGCATAGATCAGAATTATTCTCTAGATATACATCCATTTTCAGTGCTAATCGCCCACTTAAAATCCATAGGCGATATAAGTCATTAGTGTTTACAAGAAACACAAAATACGGTGTTTTATTAAGATTTGATCTCGATTTATAAACGTCATGCAGTAAATTATTCTGTGATTTAGGTCACTTTTGGTTTTTTACATCTTTTTTACATTTCTTTATCTCTGTTTACCACTGGTTTGACTTCCTTTTTTCATCTCAGGTATACATGTTCCGAACGTTAACGAAATATTAACGTCACAATTGGTCGTTATATGGCCAGACATAGGAAATAATAATAATCGGAGCAACAAGGATGTATAAAAACACAACCGCTTTATCTGTTGCGATCAGCCTTGCACTGGGAACCGCAGCAGTGGCACCTCTAGCAGCACAGGCAGAAGAGCAGCAAGTTGAACAACTTCAGAAGATGAAGGTAACAGGTTCACGTATCTCCACTACGGACATGGAAGGTCCAAACCCAGTAGACGTATATACAGCAGATGACATCGCTAAGATGGGTGCTGTAAGCGTAGATGATGTTCTACGTGGACTAACACAGAATGGTGCAGGCAGCTACGGCAGCTCATTTACTAACAGTTTTGCTGCAGGTACTTCTGGTGTTTCTCTTCGTGGTCTTGGTGCGAGCCGTACTCTAGTTCTACTTAACGGTCGCCGTGTAGCAAACTACGCGTTTGCACAAAACCTAAACGACACTTTCGTTGACCTAAACTCAATCCCACTTTCAGCTGTTGAGCGTATCGACGTTCTTAAAGATGGCGCATCAGCAATCTACGGTTCAGATGCTATCGGTGGTGTAGTAAACGTAATCCTTAAGCGTGACTACGAAGGCTTTGATGTTCGCCTAAACGGTGGTCAAACATCTTACAGCGATGGTGAAGACCTAGATGTTACGCTAACTGGCGGTAAAACATTCAATGACGCAACAAACATCATGGCGTCTCTAAACGTTGTCCAAAAAGGCAACATCATGATGAAAGATCGTCCAAACACGAAAACTGCTGACCACTCTTCTCAAGGTGGTTATGACTGGCGTAGCTCTGCAGGTACACCAGGTCGTGTTTACAAAGAAGATGGTACATGGGAATCACTATGTACTGGTGGTAGCGCAGAATGTAACTACAACTACAACGAAGAAATTGCAATGATCCCAGAAAGTGATCGTTACAACTTCCTAACTAGCCTTAACCACCAACTAAACGAAGATACCAACCTGTTTGCGGAGCTAAGTTTAAACCGAGTTGAGTCAACAACTATCTCGGCACCGACGCCAGACTTCCAAAACGTGACTATCTCGAAAGACAACCCGAACAACACGTACGGTGAAGACGTCACTATGCGTCACCGTATTCTTGAAGCTGGTAACCGTATCAACGAAATCACAACAGATTCTATCCGCGTTGTGGCAGGTGCAGAAGGTTACGCAAACTGGTTTGATACTGACGTAGACTGGACAGCTGATGCTGGTTACCACTACACAGAAACCGAAAACGTAGGTAAGAACTACCTAACAATCGCAGGCTACCAAGCGGCGATCGACAGCGGAGCTTACAACCCATTCGTTACGAACAACCCATCATCATCACTAGACGGTGCTCGCGTTGAAACAAAACGTAAGGGTGAATCTAAACTTGGCTTCATCAACGCTGGTGCTTCTTTCCCAGTATTCGAGCTATCAGGCGGTGACGCATACGTTGCTGTTGGTGGTGAGTTCCGTTACGAAGCAGGTTCTGATACGCCAGACGCAAGTGTTGAAGCAAACCAAATCGTTGGTAGTGGTGGTACAAGCTCTGATGGTGACCGTACTGTATTTGCAGGTTACGTAGAACTTGTTGCACCGGTTATCGAAGAAGTGGAAGTACAGCTTGCTGGTCGTGCAGAGCACTACAGCGACTTTGGTTCAGCATTCAGCCCGAAAGTGGCAGTTCGCTACCAACCAATGGATGAAGTGCTATTCCGTGCATCATACAGCCACGGCTTCAAAGCACCGACTCTACCAGAAGTTAACGCGGGTGCATCTACAAGCTACCAAACACTTTACGACCCGCAAACTGACACTCGTGGTCAATACCGCGTTGTTAGCCAAGGTAACAAAGACCTAGATGCGGAAACAGCACAGTCATTCAACATCGGTACTGTAATCGAGCCGCTTGAAGACCTATCTGTAAAAGTTGATTACTTCTACATTGTGAACGATGACAAGATCGACACACTAGGTGCACAGAAGCTTATCGACGAAAACAGCCCTAATGTTGTTCGTAAAGCGAACGGTGATATCGACTACATCCTAGATGAGTACGTGAACGTTGCTAAGCAACAAGTAAGCGGTATCGATAGTGAAGTGAAGTACGACCTATCAACTGATAGCTACGGTGACTTCCTAGTGAAACTAGCTGGTACTTACAACATTGAGTACAAGCAAAGTGACTCAGACGGCAACCTAGAAGATTACATTGGTACTTACTTCGGTGGTCCTCGCTTCAAAGGTAAAGCAACGCTTGGTTACGGCTACGAAGACTTCGCATTCACAAACATCGTGAACTACACGCACTCTTACGACACTCGTTACGAGACTGCAGAGCACTCTGAAGTTGACGCTCTAACAACTTGGGATACACAGCTTGCGTACACAGGTATCGAAAATGCAACGATTGCTGTTGGTATCCGTAACGTAACTGACGAATTGGCGCCATTCTACAATGAAGCAGAAGGCTACCACTTCGCATTCCACGACAACACAGGCCGTTTCTACTACCTACAACTTGAATACGGCTTCTAAAAACCTTTTTGGCGCGGGGCTTTCCCGCGCCCTTATCGACTGACTTTATACACTGACAAGGATGCTACTATGACGTTAAAGAGATTTGGCGTGAGTGCTATTACCGCTGCACTGCTGTCTGTAAGTGCTGGTTCTATAGCGGCAGATTCAGGTTCGGTAATTTCTACTCAAGCAAAAACCAACACCTCTGCACAAGTTTCTCAACAAAAAATCGACGGATATGCTGAAAGCGCGGAAAGCATGCTAGCTGAATACAAAGGCTTGCTTCGCCAAATCGACAGCATGAAAGTCTACAACGAGCAAATCAATCGTATGGTTCAATCGCAACAAGGCGAGTTGGATTCATTAAACAACCAGATTGCTCAAATCGACCAAACAGCGACAGAAGTTGTACCTCTAACGCTTAAAATGATCGATGCCCTAGATGAGTTCGTTACTCTTGATCTTCCATTTCAAAAAGAAGAGCGCACCAAACGTGTTACTGAGCTGCGTGACCTAATGGATCGTGCAGACGTAACGACTTCAGAAAAATTCCGTAAAGTGATGGAAGCGTATCAAATCGAAGAAGGCTTCTCTCGCTCCATTGAATCTTACAAAGCTAGCCTAGAGCGCAACGGTGAAACCGTGACTTACGACTTCCTACGTATTGGTCGTACTGCGCTTCTATTCCAATCTCCGGATGGCGGTGAAACAGGCATGTGGAATCAACAAACCCGTCAATGGGAATCACTACCTGAAAACTACCGTATCGCTGTACAGCAAGGCCTTCGTATCGCTAAGAAACAAGCGCCACCAGCGCTGATCAAACTGCCTGTATTTGCTGGGGAGGAATAAGAAATGAAAGGATTCAAAACTCTAGCCGCTGGTTTGCTAGCGAGCTTATTCATGATTTCTGGTGCGCAAGCTGAAGCACCTAAAAACCTATCTGAGCTACTGAAAAACGTAAAATCAGAAAGTATTGTTGAATCAAAAGAGAACAAAGCTCGTGAAGCTGAGTTCAAAAACAACCGCGACAAGCAAGCTGCATTGCTACAACAAGCTCGTGACGAGCTAGCTGCCCAACAAGCACTTGGTGATGAGCTAAAAGCAACATTTGATGAAAACGACAAGCAGCTAACTGAGCTAACTGAAACACTTCGCGTTCGTTCAGGGACTTTAGGTGAGATGTTTGGTGTGGTTCGCCAATATGCGGGGGAATTTAAAGGTCTATTTGCAGCTTCGCAAAACGCCGTTCTTTTCCCTGAGCGTGACGTACTACTTTCTAAACTAGCGGAAAGTAAAGAACTGCCATCTACGCAAGAACTTGAAGCGTTTTGGCACACAATCCTACAACAAGTAGTCGCATCAGGTGATACAACAACAGCTCAAGCGACCGTTGTATACGGCGAAGGTAAAGAAGCGGTACGTGACGTAACCCTAGTGGGTGAGTTTAACGCAATCGCAGATGGCAAATACGTAACTTACGTACCTCAAACTGGTAAGTTCGAAGAGCTATCACGTCAACCGAGCAAGAACATCACTCGCCTAGTTGGCGGTTTTGAAGCAGCAGAAGGCACATACGAACCACTATTTATCGACCCATCTCGTGGTGTGATTCTGTCTCTACTAGTACAAAGCCCTACCGTTCAGGAGCGTATTGACCAAGGTGGTATCGTTGGTTACGTAATCCTAGCTATGGGTGCAATTGGTGCACTGATCGCACTCGTTTGTTACCTACGCCTACTCGTTATCGGTGGCAAAATGCGTAAGCAAGCGAAATCAGACACTGTTATTCCTGGCAACCCTCTGGGTGAAGTTATCCAAGCTTACCAAGAACACAAAGGTGACAACCTTGAAGATCTTGAAGCGAAACTGGACGAAATCATCCTACGTAACGCACCGAGCATTGAACGCTTTATCAGCTCAATCAAACTGTTCGCTTCTGTAGCACCACTTCTAGGTCTACTGGGTACGGTTATGGGTATGATCGGTACGTTCCAAGCAATCACACTATTTGGTACAGGAGATCCTAAGCTAATGGCTGGCGGTATCTCAGAAGCACTTGTTACTACGATGCTTGGTCTGGTTGTCGCAATTCCTCTACTGTTCCTGTACACCATCGTACACAGTAAAGGTCGTCGTTTGGTTCAAACTCTTGAAGAACAGAGTGCAGGCTTCATCGCTCGCTATCAGGAAAAACTGCATAAAGCCGAAAGCTAAGGAGGCGTTATGTGGTGGTTAGTTGGAGAACTTGAATCAATCAGACGCTTCTTGGGAATGGGTGGTGATGTACTCGTCGCCATCTTTATCCTCAGCTTCATGTTGTGGGCAGTATTGCTAGAACGTTGGTTTTACTTCGCTGCCGTCGCTCCAAAAGCAATGAAAAAAGCCGTTGGCTTTTGGGAAGAGCGCTCAGAACATAAAAGCTGGAACGCTAAGATGATCCGACAAGAAATCGTTTCTCGTCAGGATATTGAGAATAAAAAGGGACTACCAATCGTTAAAGTACTGATTGCGCTTTGTCCCCTACTTGGTCTACTCGGCACCGTTGTCGGCATGATTCAAGTATTCGATATCTTAGCGGTTACAGGTACAGGAAGCCCTCGAGCAATGGCCTCGGGGATCTCAAAGGCAACAATCCCAACATTAGCGGGAATGGTGGCTTCACTATCAGGACTGTTCTTTAGTACTCGTCTTGATCATTTAGCCAAAGTCACCACGCAGAAGCTTGAAGACAAGCTAAAGCACATTGCCTGAGTAAACGGAATTAGAGGTATAGGTCATGAAGAGACGCTATAGCAATGACAGCAGTGATGAAGCTGCTATCGATATGACACCGATGCTCGACATCGTCTTCATCATGTTGATCTTCTTTATCGTAACAACATCGTTCGTTAAAGAAGCCGGTCTAGAAGTAAATCGCCCAACGGCTAGCTCAGCGCAAACCGTGAAGAAAGGTAACATCATGGTTGCCATTGGTGCCGCTGGTGACGTTTGGGTTGATAAACGTCGCATCGAAGTAGACGCCGTACGTGCAAACATCGAACGTTTACGTGCAGAAAGCCCAGATGGTGCAGTTGTTATCCAAGCGGATACTGAAGCTAACGCTGGTGTAGTCGTGAAGGTTATGGACCAGATTAAGATGGCAGGTGTAGAAAGCATCTCCATTGCCGCAACCAATAAGGATTAAGCCTATGCGGTATCTGGCCTCAATTGCACTGGCGCTCATTGTCTCCCTCGGATTGTTCTGGGGGATGGACAAGCTAGTAAACAAAGAGCGCCACGAGCTAGTGTCGAATGATGATCTACGTATGGTTGAATTCATTCGCATTAAACCGGACGAAAAAATACAGGAGAAAAAGCGCGAACTACCAAAACCACCACCGCCGAAGCGTCCGCCACCGCCACCTGAAATGAAGGTGACGTCAACGGTCAAACCGGTGATGGATCAAATCCCGATGGACATGCCGAAACTTGATCTACCAGTTAATGTTACGGGTGGCTCAGTACTTGGTCACTACTCTCAGGGCGGTGGTTCAGTTGCGGGATCGGGTGGTCCAGTACCATTGGCGACTTTCCAACCTCAAATGCCTCGTAAAGCGGCGAAGTCAGGTCTAGAGAAAGGCGTGGTATTGATTGAATTCACCGTTAACGCTCGCGGCGCGGTTGAAGACATCAAGGTAGTAAAAGAGACACCTCGTCGACTTGGTTTAGGTAAAGCAGCAAGAAAGACCGTATCGAAATGGACTTTCAAACCTAAGATGGTTGATGGACAACCGGTGGCCTCGCGCATGGCTCAAGAAATTGAGTTCACCACCAACTAGGGAGTCACAATATGAAATTACTCAAGACATTGCTGGCTTCTGTTGCGTTAACAATGGGTGTGCTTAGCACACCTGTTGTTGCCAAAGATTCGCCACAGCTTTCTGATAAAACATTTAAAGTCGTTAACAAAGTTCAAGAACTGATTGCGACTGAGAAATACTCTGATGCAATCGAAAGGTTGAACAAGGCACTCGGTAAAACTTCAAAGAAGTATGACCGTGCAGTACTGCTGCAACAGATGGGCTTCTTGTACTCAATGAGAGACGACTATGTAAAGGCATCTAAGTACTTTGCAGAAGCGCTTTCTCTGGATGCTCTTCCAGTACCCGTTGCACAACAAGTTCGTTACAGTCTTGCTCAGCTATATCTTGCTGAAGAACAGTTTAAGAAATCGGTTAAAACCATGGAAAAGTGGTTTGCCGTAGCTGAAACAACGAAAGAAAAGCCACAAGCACACGCTTACATCACGCTAGCAAGTGCTTACGTTCAAATGGAAGACTACCGTAAAGCAATCGCACCAACTAAAAAAGCGATTGCAATGACGAAGAATCCAAGTGAATCGTGGTACATGCTTCTGATGGCTTCTCATTACGAGCTAGGTCAAATGAAGAGCGTTGCAAGTGTTCTTAAGATCCTAACCACTAAGTACCCACAGAAAAAGCGCTACTGGATGCAACTTTCTGGTACTTACATGGAGCTGAACCAAGACAAGAATGCACTTTCTGCTTTAGAAATGGCGTACAAACTGGGCTTGTTTGAAGAAGAGAAAGAGTACTTACGTCTAGTCAACTTCCTTGCTTATCAAGAGATACCTTACCGCGCGGCGAAGATTCTAAAAGATGAAATGGCAAACGGTAATATCGAAACAAACCAAGAAAACTTAGAGCGTTTAGCGTCATTTTGGCAGCAGTCGAAAGAGCTTGATAATGCGATTGATACCTATCAAACCGCTTATCAATTGGCTCCTAAGACAAAAAGCCAGCTAAAAATTGCCCGTTTGATGATTCAAGCGAAGCAATACCAAGCTGCTTCTAAGTTTGCTGCGACGCCTGCCTCTGACGCATCGCGCTCGCAAGCCGCAGAATTGCAATACATCCGCGGCATGGCTTTCTTTGAATTGAATCAGCCAACTCAGGCGCTTAAATCAATGAAGAAAGCAGCACAATCGGATTCGATGAGACAAGTAGTGAGTCCATGGATCAACTACCTAGAGTCGCAAGGCTAATAGGCGCTCATCATCTGCAAAGTAGTAGCCAAAGTGGTTGTGGTTGCTCCGAAAATTAAGTGTGAGTCAGTCGCACGCCTGGGGAAGTGAAAGCTTCCCCTTTTTTCGCTTCTATATATAGAGGGGGAATTCATACCACACCTCAAAGATCCAAAAGATCGGCTAGCAACATCTGGGAGATCATGATACTCTTCGCCTCCATTTTTCTGGCGGGTTTATCACCAATCTCAAGCAGTTTGATGAAGAAATCATCAACGCCAGTGCTATCGTTATACCAATCTCGTGAATAAACGTCGTTGGCATGACAACAAGGTCGAGACTTCTTTCGGCATTCACTCAATCCAACCAAAAGTGGAACAGTACAATGGGCAAAGGTACTCTCTATATCGTATCTGCACCTAGCGGCGCAGGTAAATCTAGCTTGATCTCAGCAATGTTGGAACGTAACCCAACATATGCAATGAAAGTGTCTGTGTCTCATACTACTCGTGGCATGCGCCCTGGCGAAGAAAACGGTATCCACTACCATTTCGTTGCAAAAGAAGAGTTTGAAGCTCTGATTGCACAAGGCGACTTCCTAGAATACGCAGAAGTGTTTGGTAACTATTACGGCACATCACGCGTATGGATTGAAGAAACGCTAAACAAAGGCATCGACGTTTTCCTAGACATCGACTGGCAAGGTGCACGTCAAATCCGTGAGCAAATGTCAGAAGCGAAAAGCATCTTTATCCTGCCACCATCAAATGGTGAGCTAGAACGCCGTCTAAACACTCGTGGTCAAGACAGCGAAGAAGTGATCGCAAAACGCATGGCAGAAGCAAAATCTGAAATCTCACACTACAACGAGTACGATTACGTAATCGTAAACGATGATTTCGATACTGCATTAATGGACTTTAAAGCCATCCTACGTGCGGAAAGATTGAAGGAAGAAAAGCAAGCTGCTAAATATAAAGGTATGCTTGATGCGCTTCTAGCAGAGTAATTCTGCACTGAAACACAAATTTTCGCTTCTTTATTACGGTAAGGAAGCTTATATTGCTTATATAGAAAGTCATTGTTGTTGCACGTCTTATCGCTAGTAAATATTACGCTGAGACTGTATACTTTCTCGTCATTCAAAATTTAGTTAACTATTTGGAGTCCTCATGGCACGCGTAACTGTTCAAGACGCTGTTGAAAAAGTTGGCAACCGTTTCGACCTAGTACTGATTGCGGCTCGCCGCGCTCGTCAAATGCAAACTGGCGGTAAAGATGCACTAGTGCCAGAAGAGAACGATAAGCCAACGGTTATCGCTCTACGCGAAATCGAAGAAGGTTTAATTACTAAAGAAGTTCTAGACGCTCGTGAACGTCAAGAACAGCAAGAGCAAGAAGCGGCAGAGCTAGCGGCAGTAAGCAGCATCGCTCACAACCGTTAATTCTGACTTTAGAATTCAACAACCTCCCGGGCCTATAATTTGTATCTATTCGATAGCCTCAAAGACGTTGCCCAAGAATACCTAACAGAGCCTCAAATTGAGGCTCTGCGTCAATCTTATGTGGTAGCAAGAGATGCCCATGAAGGGCAAACCCGCTCAAGCGGTGAACCATACATCATCCACCCAGTCGCTGTGGCTCGAATCTTGGCCGAAATGCGCCTCGATATCGAAACCCTCCAAGCTGCTTTGCTGCATGACGTCATCGAAGACTGTGACGTTACAAAAGAAGATCTCGAAGAGAAATTCGGCAATACCGTCGCTGAGCTGGTTGATGGTGTATCTAAACTGGACAAACTCAAATTCCGCGATAGGAAAGAGGCTCAAGCCGAGAACTTCCGTAAGATGGTTCTGGCGATGGTGCAAGACATCCGCGTTATCCTGATCAAACTGGCTGACCGTACGCACAACATGCGCACGTTAGGTGCCCTGCGCCCCGACAAAAAACGCCGTATTGCTCGCGAAACACTGGAAATCTACGCGCCGCTGGCTCACCGTCTTGGTATTCACAATATCAAAACGGAACTTGAGGAGCTTGGCTTCGAAGCGCTTTACCCGAACCGCTACCGCGTTCTAAAAGAAGTGGTAAGAGCGGCACGTGGTAATCGTAAAGAGATGATCCAACGTATTCACAGCGAAATTGAAGGTCGACTCGAAGATGTTGGCTTGAATGCGCGCGTGTTAGGTCGTGAAAAGAACCTGTTCTCCATCTATAACAAGATGAAAACCAAAGAACAGCGTTTCCACACCATCATGGATATCTATGCTTTCCGAGTGGTTGTTGATACTGCCGATACTTGTTATCGCGTTCTAGGCCAAGTACACAGCTTGTATAAGCCACGTCCTGGTCGTATGAAAGATTACATTGCGGTACCAAAAGCGAACGGCTACCAATCGCTACATACTTCTATGGTTGGCCCACATGGCGTGCCAGTTGAAGTTCAGATCCGTACCGAAGATATGGATCAAATGGCGGACAAAGGTGTCGCTGCGCACTGGTCATACAAAGACAAGGGCGACAAGTCTGGCACAACAGCGCAAGTGAAAGCTCAGCGTTGGATGCAAAGCCTGCTTGAGCTACAACAAAGCGCTGGTAACTCATTCGAATTCATTGAAAACGTAAAATCGGATCTTTTCCCAGATGAGATTTACGTATTCACACCAAAAGGTCGTATCGTTGAATTGCCATTAGGCGCAACGGCTGTCGACTTTGCCTACGCCGTACATACTGATGTCGGTAACTCTTGTGTTGGTGCTCGTGTTGACCGTAACCCTTACCCACTAAGTAAGGCACTGAAGAACGGTCAGACAGTAGAAATCATCAGTGCACCAGGTGCGCGTCCAAACGCGGCTTGGTTAAACTATGTCGTGACTTCTCGCGCTCGCACTAAGATTCGTCAAGTATTGAAGACCATGCGTCGTGAAGAATCGATTACCTTAGGTCGTCGTCTACTGAATCACGCTTTAGGTCGTCATTCGATTGATTCAATCTACCCAGAAAACATCCAAGAAGTGCTGACTGATCTGCGCCTAGAAAGCGTCGATGATCTGCTAGCAGCCATTGGATTGGGTGAATTGATGAGTATCGTCATCGCACGTCGCTTATTGGGTGACACTGATGAATTGACCACCACAAGCTCGATTCCAAACGAATCTAACAAGAAACTGCCAATCCGTGGTGCAGAAGGTCTGCTACTGACTTTCGCAAATTGTTGTCACCCTATCCCGGATGACCACATTATCGCTCACGTATCGCCAGGTCGTGGTCTTGTGGTTCACCGTGAAACGTGTCCAAACGTACGCGGATACCAGAAAGAGCCGGACAAATACATGGCTGTCGCTTGGTCTGAAGAGTACGACAAAGAGTTCATCGCGGAACTGAAAGTCGATATGCTCAATAACCAAGGTGCGTTAGCGGAATTGACCAATGTGATTTCGAAAACCGGTTCGAACATTCACGGTCTTTCAACCGAAGAACGCGACGGTCGCTTGTACACCGTTACCGTTCTGCTAACCACCAAAGATCGTGTTCACCTTGCTGGCATCATGCGTAAGATTAAGACCATGCCACAGGCGACTCGAGTCAGACGAAGAAAGAACTAAACTCTATCGCCACCCACACTCTGGGTGGCGATTTTTTTATATCCCTATTTATTATGAATTTAGAACGTTACAACCGCATCCATCAGGTGTTAAAAGCACGCCAAACCGACCTCACCCTGTGCCTTGAAGAAGTTCATAAGCCGAACAACGTTTCTGCAGTGATCCGTACCGCTGACGCAACAGGCTTACACAAAGTTCATGCGATTTGGCCCGATAAAATGCGCACACTGACCCACACCTCAGCAGGGGCACGCAACTGGGTTGAAGTGGATACTCACGATTCGATTGAAACTGCGATTACCGAACTCAAAGCACAAGGCATGCAAGTTCTGGTCACCAACCTTTCGGACACCGCGGTCGATTTTCGTGAGATCGACTACACCAAGCCAACGGCAATCATTCTGGGTAGCGAAAAAATTGGCGCTTCAGAGCAAGCGAAGAAACTCGCAGACCAAGACATCATTATTCCAATGATCGGTATGGTGCAGTCTTTAAATGTCTCAGTCGCCAGTGCTGTGATTCTTTATGAAGCGCAGCGTCAGCGTGAAGCCGCTGGTATGTACGAACGTGATGAAAGCGCACTGCCAAAAGAGACCATCAACCGCATTCTGTTTGAGCGAGGACATCCGGTCTTAGCAAAAGTAGCGAAACGCAAAGGGCTAGAATATCCACAACTTGATGACGAAGGCCAAATTGTGGCTGACGAATCGTGGTGGAAAGAGATGCAAAGTAAATAATCAACTTTTGTTATCCTGAATAGCGGCGAAGGAGCGAAATTCGACTCCTCACGAAGCTGTATTTTTCCCTGTACAAAAACACAGCTTCGTGGTTAACATACTGCTATGTTAACTATTTTCTTGAGCCCGCTATGTCTGCCCAAATGTTATCTGCTATTCCTTTAACCTCTCTGTCTGGAGTTGGCGCCAAAGTCGCAGAAAAACTCGCCAAAGTTGGCTTGCATAGCGTTCAAGATCTACTGTTCCACCTTCCTCTTCGTTACGAAGATCGCACTCGCATTTACCCAATAGCCAAGCTGCATGCTGGGCTCTGGGCAGCGGTACAGGGCAAAGTCATGGCTGTCGATACTACTTTCGGCAAACGCAAAATGCTGACAGTAAAAATCAGCGACGGCAATGGCACCATTACTCTACGCTTTTTTAACTTTACTGCCGCGATGAAGAACAATTTCTCGAATGGTAAGTTAGTACACGCTTACGGTGAAATAAAGCGTGGTGGTATGGGCTTAGAGATTGTTCACCCTGACTACAAGTTTTATGTAAGTAAACAAAAGCCGGATGTGGAACAAAGCTTAACCCCCGTTTATCCAACCACCGATGGGTTACGTCAAATCACTTTGCGTAACCTGACGGAACAAGCCTTATCACTCCTCGATAAAGCCGCAGTGCAAGAGTTGCTGCCTTCCGGTTTGTACAATCACCAGATCACTATGTCGCAAGCGCTGCATACGATTCATCGACCGCCTCCAACCATTAATTTGGATGAATTTGATGAAGGTAAACACCCAGCTCAAATTCGTTTGATCATGGAAGAATTACTGGCGCAGAACCTCTCTATGTTGGCAGTGCGCAGCAAAGGACAACAGGACGTTGCATTGCCTTTGGCGTCGTGTGACTCGCTGAAAAAGCAACTACTGGCTCAATTGCCCTTCTCGCCGACCAATGCTCAAGCACGAGTCGTTAAAGAAATTGAAGCTGACTTAGAAAAAACGCACCCAATGATGCGCCTTGTTCAAGGTGACGTAGGCTCGGGGAAAACTCTAGTTGCTGCGCTTGCTGCCGTCAGAGCCATTGAACACGGCTATCAAGTCGCTTTAATGGCACCGACCGAGCTGCTCGCCGAACAGCACGCGATTAACTTCGCTAATTGGTTTGAGAAAATGGGCATTCAAGTCGGTTGGCTGGCGGGCAAATTAAAAGGTAAAGCCAAAGAAGCCGAATTGGCGCGTATTGCCAGTGGTGAAGCGCAAATGGTCGTGGGCACTCACGCCCTCTTCCAAGAACATGTTGAGTTCCATCATCTTGCTTTGGTCATTATTGATGAACAGCACCGCTTTGGTGTCCACCAGCGCTTAGAGCTACGCGAGAAAGGCGCAAAACAAGGCGCTTATCCACATCAGCTCATCATGACAGCAACGCCAATTCCGCGAACATTAGCCATGACTGCTTATGCCGACTTAGAAACGTCGGTGATTGATGAGTTACCGCCAGGTCGAACACCAATCCAGACCGTCGCGATTCCAGACACCAAACGCGATGATATCGTCGAACGAGTGCGCAATGCCTGCTTAAACGAAGGCAAACAAGCGTATTGGGTATGTACCTTAATTGATGAGTCCGAAGTCTTGGAGGCTCAAGCTGCTGCCGACACTGCAGAAGAGCTGCAACGTAAACTGCCTGACGTAAAAATTGGTCTCGTGCACGGACGAATGAAGCCAGCTGAGAAGCAAGCGGTGATGCAGGATTTCAAAGACAACAAGCTGCATTTACTGGTCGCAACGACAGTGATTGAAGTAGGCGTAGACGTACCCAATTCCAGCCTGATGATCATCGAGAACCCAGAGCGTTTAGGTTTAGCTCAGTTGCACCAGCTTAGAGGTCGTGTTGGTCGAGGTTCAGTGGCGAGCCATTGTGTGTTGCTGTATCACTCGCCACTATCAAAAACCGCCCAAAAACGTTTAGGCGTATTACGAGAAAGCAACGACGGCTTCGTGATTGCACAGAAAGACTTAGAGATTCGTGGACCGGGTGAGCTTCTTGGTACCAAGCAAACTGGCTTGGCAGATTTTAAAATTGCCGACTTAGTGCGAGATCAGCGCTTAATTCCGGAAGTTCAACGCATTGCACGTTACATTCATGACAACTACCCGACAAATGCGACCGCAATTATTGATCGTTGGTTAGGCGAGCGTGACATTTATTCTAAGGCGTAAACGGGCTGCGCCTTAGTAGTAAGACGTTTCTTTCACCAATTCGATAACTAAATCACATCTAAATTCCTATTCTATTGATTTTAAATATGTAAAATCAATAACGTTTTATTAACACAACACACAGATGCGTTGTGCTATCGGCTAGGTTAGTTAAGCACTACTGCTAACCTCCACTCTGATAATAAATACGTTTCAAGGAGTAGAAATGAAGAGTACCTGCCTTAGGCTGTTGGCTTCAGCCTGTATTCTAAGTAGTGGTTCAGCATTTGCTGACACCTCAGATATGGCGAAATTGTTCGCTAAAGGATCGAGCTTTTTTAACCCAAAACTCTCCCCTGATGGTAAATACCTTGGGGTCGAATCCAAAGTGGATGGTAAAGATGCGCTGGTTATTCTCGACGCACAAACAATGAAGCCAACCAACATGCTTCGATTCCCAGACAACGAGCAAGTCGCCGATTATTACTGGGTCAACAATGAGCGCGTTGTCGCTTCAAAAGAAACCTTCACGGGCTGGTTTACTCAACCCTCACCCACAGGTGAATTTGTTGCCGCGAATGTCGACGGTTCTAAAACCGCCTACCTGTTCGGTCCTCAACCACCACAAAGCGGCAGCAGCGTTTCTAAACGAGGCAAAGCAACTCGCGCCTTCGGCATCATGTTAGACCCAATGCCAAATGACGAAAAGCACATGCTGATTGCTGCGATTCCATACAACCGCTCATTTGACATGGAAGAGGAAAAAGACGTCTACAAAGTCAATATCTACAACGGTCGCACGACCAAGCAGATGTCCGCCCCTATCAGAAATAGCTATTTCCTAGTTAACCATGATAACCAAGTCGGCTTTGTAACGGGCTCTGGTGATGATCTCAAACTCAAGTCTTTCTATCGCAACGGCAACAAGTGGCAATCCATCGCGACATTAGACAAACTCAATTTAGAAGAACTAACCCCCATTTCCTTCGCCGAAAACAACCATTCGATTTATGCCGCAGCAAGTAAAGACGGCTCACCCCAAGCGATTTACCATGTTGATTTAAAAACAGGAAAATACAAAGAAGTGGTTGCTGGCGAAAAGGTTTCACCACATAACTTTTGGCTTGATCAGCAATCCAAGCAACTGTACGCCATTGAATATGAAAAAGACTATCCAACCTATGCCTTCGTGGACGACAAGCACCCGCTGAGCAAGCAGTTGAAGCAACTACTGGCGACATTTGAAGGTCATCAAGTCCGTATTCTTAGCCAAACAGAAAATGGCGATAAATTCATTGCTCTGGCATTTAATGACCGTAATCCCGGCGATTATTACCTATTCAACACCGATCCTGTCGAAGGTCGATACCTCTTCTCTGCACAGAAATGGCACGACCCGAAAAAAATGGCAGAAGTTCGTCCATTTGCTTTCACGGCAAGAGACGGGCAGGAAATCAATGCCTTGCTAACACTTCCACCGGGTAAAGCGGAAAAGGACCTACCTTTGATTGTGAACCCGCACGGTGGACCTCACGGACCGCGTGACTGGTGGGAATTCAATCCAGAGAACCAGTTCTTAGCTCAAAAGGGCTATGCTGTTCTGCAAATCAACTTCCGTGGTAGTGGTGGCTTTGGAGATAATTTTGAAGAACTTGGATACCGTAAATGGGGTACCAATATTCAATACGACATCATTGATGCCACTCGCCATATCATCAAGCAAGGTATTGCCGATGCCGATCGTATTTGTATTTCTGGCGGTAGTTTTGGCGGCTACAGCGCGCTTCAAAGTGCCATCGTCGAACCGGATCTATTCCAGTGTGCAGTAGGCAGCTTTGGCGTCTATGACCTTGAAATGCTTTACACTGAAGGCGACGTAAAAGACCGCAAGTCAGGCGTTAACTATCTAGAAGAAGTGATCGGTCGTGATAAGAAAGAGCTTCAATCTATGTCACCCGTTCATCATGTCGACAAGCTAAAAGCAGACATTATGTTGGTCCACGGAGCCAAAGATGAACGAGCACCAATTGAACAATTTGACGCCTTAGTGGAAGCGCTCAAAGCGATCAATTATCCGCACAAAACAATGGTGATCGGCGATGAAGGGCACGGATTTTATAATGATGAGCACCAAGCCAAGTACCTTACTCAAATTGGTGAGTTCTTCGATAAACACTTAAAAAACTAACCTCCCAACGTAAAACCTTAAAGGCGATAACCATTCCGTTATCGCCTTTTCTTTTTAGCCTAAAGCAAACGTTTGCTTTTTGAATAAATCCCTCTATAATCGCGCTCAAAATTTATGGTGTGCACCTTGTCACATCAAACCAACCTGAGTTGACACTGATTAACAGCAATCACAGGTCATAACGTCAACTCCACCCAGCACTCCCATTCAGCGAGCTCTGGGGCAAGAATTATTGCGACTAGCGAGACAAACATGACAACTTCAAACCGAACTTCGGAACTGGTCTATCAGTTAAACGATCGTCCACCACTACCGCAGACCATTTTTGCTGCACTTCAGCACTTATTGGCGATGTTCGTAGCCGTTATCACCCCTTCTCTGATCATTTGTCAGTCTTTGGGTGTGCCTGCTGACCAAACTAACACCATCATCAGCATGTCGCTGTTTGCATCTGGCGTGTCTTCCTTTATTCAAATTCGTACCTTTGGTCCTATCGGCTCTGGCTTGCTTTCAGTGCAAGGCACCAGCTTCAACTTCCTTGGTCCAATCATTGGTGCGGGTCTTTCTCTTAAAGCCGGCGGCGCGGACATTAGCACCATGATGGCAGCGATTTTCGGTACTATCTTGGTAGCGTCTTTTGCTGAAATCCTGCTATCTCGCGTCCTAGAACACGCACGCCGCATCATCACGCCATTGGTGTCTGGCATTGTCGTGACGCTTATCGGTCTGACGCTTATCCAAGTGGGCTTAGTCTCAATGGGCGGTGGCTACGCGGCGATGGGCGATGGCTCTTTCGGTAGCCTAGACAAGTTAGCACTCGCTGGCACAGTACTTGGCTTGATCGTAGTTCTTAACCGTTCAAAGAACCCATACCTACGTGTTGCATCAATTGTAATTGCAATGCTGGTTGGCTACGTCATGGCGTACTTCATGGGCATGGTCGACACCTCAACACTGGGCGAAACTGACCTCATCGCACTGCCGATCCCAATGCAATACGGCTTGAGCTTCGACTGGTCGCTGTTTATTCCACTGGTTCTGATTTTCTTCATTACGGCACTAGAAGCAATTGGTGACATTACCGCAACGTCTGAAGTTTCCGGCGAGCCTGTAAAAGGTCCGGTTTACATGAAGCGCATCAAAGGTGGCGTATTGGCAGATGGTCTAAACTCAGCCATTGCTGCGGTATTCAACAGCTTCCCGAACTCTACCTTCAGCCAAAACAACGGCATCATCATGCTCACTGGTGTAGCAAGTCGTTATGTGGGTTACTTCATCTCAGGCATGCTAGTAATTTTGGGGCTGTTCCCGGGCGTGGCAAGCTTTGTTCAACTGATTCCTGAGCCAGTTCTGGGCGGCGCGACTATCGTGATGTTCGGTACCATTGCTGCAGCGGGCGTACGCATCATCTCTCGTGTCGACCTTGATCGCCGCGCAATCCTAATCATGGCACTGTCATTCTCGATGGGTTTGGGCATTGCACAAAAACCTGAAATTCTGCAATTCATGCCTGAGTTTATTAAGAGCATTTTCTCAACAGGTGTGGCAGCAGGCGGCATCACCGCTATCGTATTGAACCTACTGCTTCCTGAGAAATTGGAAGAGGAAGATGAGCTGGTAGCTCAAGAGATAAAAGAATCCTAATACCAATTACGTTAATTAGATGTTCAAGAAATTGCGCCGGTAAAATCACTTAGAACAAGGCAAAGATTGCAGCTAGCTAGTTACTCTACCTACAAAATCTTTAACACTGTTATAAGTGATTTTAACCAGCAAGAATGAGCAGATAATTGATGGAATTGGTATAATCTTGCACTAGGATGATCGGGGAGCCCAACCTAGTCATAGGTTGGGCTTTTTTATTGGAATCAGTTGAGCGAAGAAAGCTTACTTGGTTGGGAAGCTGATTTGCGCACTTAACCCACCTTCACTGCGGTTACGTACCACAACCGAGCCAGAGTGTTGACTGACGATGCGCTTAACAATGGCTAAGCCCAAGCCTGTCCCTTCACTGCCACGAGCAGTATCACCACGAGTAAAAGGTTCAAACAAGCGTGCGATTTGTGATTGCTCAATGCCTGGACCATTGTCTTCAACGCAAACCCACACCAACTGTTTATCGGCGGTGACGCCCGTACTGATTTTCACCCAGCCATTACCATAACGCAGAGCATTAACCACAAGGTTACTCACCGCGCGTTTAATCGCGATTGGACTGCCTTTCGCGGTTGGCATCGTAAGGTTGAGGTCAGTTTCGATTTCGACTTCATAACCCCCTTCCGACGTTGCTACATCGCTGGTAATGGTATTGATGTCCACCTGCTCAAACGACTCTTTATTTACTGGCTTGAGGTAGTCCATAAACTGACTGATGATCTCGTTACACTCTTCGGTATCACTGATGATGCCTTCGGCTAAGTAACTGTCTTCAGGTGACATCATTTCTGTCGCAAGGCGAATACGCGTCAGTGGCGTGCGTAAGTCGTGACTGATGCCTGCCATCAGTAGCGCACGATCTTCTTCTAGCTCTTGAATACCTTTCGACATCTGGTTGAATGCGCGAGTTACAGAGCGGATTTCTGAAGCACCTTTCTCTGGCAATGGCGGCGGAATTTCACCTCGACCTACTCCTTTCGCGGCTTTTTCTAGCGCAATCAAAGGTCGGTTTTGCAAACGGATAAACAACCAGCCACCAGCAATGATCAGAAGCGCCATGATCAAGCTGTTACGGAACAGCGGAGCAAAATCTTCTTCTTGCAGTTCAGAGAGCGGAATACGGATGATGGAGTTCGGCAACTGATCGATACGCATCCACAGAATGTAGCTTTCACTGCCAAGCAGCAAACGCACTTCCGTTGGTGAGCCGAGCTCTTGCGTCATCTCTTCCGACATCAAATCAATCGACATCGCATGATTGAACTCATTCATCATCTCGCTATCGACGCTATGTACCGTCACGCCCAGGTTTTCCAGCAGTTGATGACGGAGTGGCGCATCGGACTTGAGTAAACCATCTTCATCGAGCACTAGATTCAATTCGTGAGCGAGAATTTTGTTGAACTGCTGCAAACTTGGCATCAACGCGTAGTTAAAAACGGCGTAGTAAGAAAAGACTTGGCTAGCGAGAAGCAAAGAGATGAACAGCAGAATGGATTGTGTAAATGAACTTCGGATTCGCATGGAGAGTTCCTAATGGACTGTTCCTAGTGAACAACATTAATTGCGAGTTTCCAGCCCTCAAACAGGAAGGGGGTTTGAGGGTGGAATATGAGCAGCCGAGTATTATCGGCAGACCTTAGAGGTAATTACGCTTCTTTGCCGTCTGGGACGAACACGTAACCTAAGCCCCATACCGTTTGGATGTAGCGCGGCTTGCTTGGATCATCCTCTAGCATTCGGCGTAGACGCGAGATTTGAACGTCGATAGAACGCTCCATCGCTGAGTATTCACGACCACGAGCCATATTCATCAGCTTATCGCGCGACATCGGCTCACGAGCGTTGGTCACAAGCGCTTTCAGCACCGCGAATTCACCCGACGTCAGTGGCATCGCTTCATCACCACGGAACATTTCACGCGTACCGAGGTTCAGACGGAAGTCACCGAACTCAACCACTTTCTCTTCCGTGCTTGGCGCACCTGGCAGTTCAACCGTTTGGCGGCGAAGTACTGCTTTAATACGAGCTAGCAGTTCACGCGGGTTGAACGGCTTTGGTAAGTAATCGTCTGCACCTACTTCAAGACCAACGATACGATCAACTTCATCGCCTTTCGCCGTCAGCATAAGGATAGGCAGCATGTTGTTGGCGTGACGTAGACGACGACAAATCGATAAGCCATCTTCGCCCGGCAACATTAAATCCAGCACCATAAGGTGGAAGTTTTCACGGGTCAGAAGACGATCCATCTGCTCGCCGTTAGCGACACTTCTCACCTGAAAACCTTGCTCAGAAAGGTAACGCTCCAAAAGAGCACGCAAACGAGCATCGTCATCAACCACTAATATTTTATGATTTTCCTGCATTGAAACATCCTTTCAGAGGCATCTATAGTCAAAAATGTATCACTGTTTTTTCAAACGTGCTTGTGCAAATTGTTACTCTTTTTATCTTAGCCACGGTTTTGATGATTTATTTCGACGTTTCGCATTATTTTTCTTCTCACCACAACAATTTACAGTCAGACAAAATCAAGGCTGCTATACCCAAGTGACATCAAGATACAGGATTCAGAGCGCTGTCATTGATTCGAGGTCAAGGAAAACAACGCAGTGTAACCAGCTCTTCCCAAGTTGTTTGACGCAGAAGTCGGGTCAATGACACGCTCCCGAAGGGCGAGTTGTCTTGGCTTGTATACTTTGTTGCCGATTCTTGGTTTAGGCCCACTAGACCTTTAAATCGCCGCCGCGTCTACAAACCAAGTCATTCTCGCTGAACCTAGCATCTTGAGGTTACTTGGGTATATGATCAACAGAATCCAATAACGGCTGATTTACTTCTAATGAAAACCAATTTAATTACCCGTGAAGGCTACAATCGCCTAAAAACCGAACTCGACTTTTTATGGCGAGAAGAACGCCCAGAAGTCACCAAAAAAGTCACTTGGGCAGCAAGCTTGGGCGACCGAAGCGAAAACGCAGATTATCAGTACAACAAAAAACGCCTGCGTGAAATTGACCGTCGTGTCAGATACTTACGTAAGCGCCTAGAGCAAGTCAAAGTGGTGGATTACTCACCTCAGCAAGAAGGCAAAGTGTTCTTTGGTGCTTGGGTGGAAATTGAGAATGAAGCGGGCGATGTGAAGAATTTCCGCATCGTTGGTCCCGATGAAATCTATGGTGATGCGAAAGGCTATATCTCGATTGATTCCCCAATGGCTCGTGCACTACTAAAAAAAGAAGTCGATGACGAATTCGCAGTAAGAACGCCGGAAGGCTACAAAGAATGGTTTATCAACAGCATTCGCTACCAAGCCGAAGAACATTGATTCTGCGACCGGATAAAAGAAAGCCGCACTTTTTAGTGCGGCTTTTGCGTTTTAAGGTACCAATCTTGAAGATTACTCTTCGTAGTCTGGCTTCTCGGTCACAATGTAGTTGGTATCGCTGGCAACGATCGCACCGTGCTTCAAGAAGTTCTTACCTAGAATCATGCTGTAATGGAAGCGGCTACGATCTTGCAAGTTAACGCGAATCTTCTTCTCTAGTTCGCCCAGCTTAACGTGCATTTCCACCACAGGGCGTACGTTGGCTTTCTCACCTTTCTTGGCTTTGATGCGCATCACGTCGACAACGGGCTTGGTAAATTCTTTCTTCATGCCGCTGTCGTTCTCGTAAGTGAAGCTCACCATGTCTTTACCATCTTTCTCGAACTGCTTGATGTTATGAGCATTAATTGAGCTCACATCCGCGCCCGTATCCAATTTCACAGGGAAAGACATGCCTTCCACTTCCGCCACCTCAATGTGACCCGCTCTAAACAACGGGCGCGCATCTAGTAAGTGGTCTGCACGTGTATTTAGCAATACGCCGCCTTTCGCCATGTTATGCCCAAAGACAAAGAACGGCTGTGCTTGATCGTCTTTCTCCAGTACATCAATGGCAAATTCGATACTCTTCTCTTCATCACCAAACAGGAAGTCACCTTCGACGACTGGTCGAACCGAATCTCCCACTTTGAGCTTCTTCAATACGCGTTTAGTGATTTTCTCTTCCTTGCCGTTCGCGCTTGGCAGGTAGAAGGTCACCACTTCTTTCTTGTCTTTTTCCGTCAATTCAAAGCCATCGACACGCAACAGCGGAGTTTTCACCGCGAAAGTTGGATACGCAGGCAGTACATGACCATCAATGTTGACTGACTCTTCTGGTGAGATAACCAATGGCTTAGATTTCAGAGCATTCTTAAATGACTTTTCAACACCACCGAGCAAGTTCTCTTTGTCGGTATCGATCACGAAGTGCTGGCTTGCCACGTCTTTGCCCAGACGGATTTGTGAGCTGAAGCCGCTGCGATCACGCAGGTATACCAGCCATTGTTGCGTCTCGGTTTCGCTCACTTGCACCGGAAGGTAAACCAAAGGGCGCTCACTCTTGCTGGTTTTCAACATACGCACGAGTGGCAATGTCATTGGGTGACGCTTACCGTTTTCGCCTTCAAGGGTGAAAGAAACTTGTTTTTTCTTCTTATCGACTTTGATGTTCAGCGCATGTACGTTGGTGTAACGACTGGTGGTCGAAATGCTTACCTTGTATGGCACCCCTTCCACTTCCACCGTTTCTTTCTTGCCGATCATCTGCGCCTTTTGTTGCTCTTGCAGGTAATCGTAACCAGCAAACACCCACGCGTTGTTATCGAGGTAAGTCTTACCAATCAAGATAGGTGCTGAGAATTGAGTGCGCTTGGTCAGGTTGACCACGGTGTCCACAGTGTGCCCTGCAATGGTCATCGGCATTTTCACTGTCGGACGTAAAATTGGTTTTTCACTGGTACGGCTACGGATCGCACTGATGCGTTCAAGATCATCAGTGATCTTAATTTCTTTACCTGTGTATGGATGATGAATAGTGAAGCTCACGGTGACTTGATACGGCTCGAAGCTATCGGCATCCCATTTGGCTTTGGTGCCGCCAAGATCATCAATGATGGCCCACATCAGCTTGTCATCTTTAAGGCTCTTGTATTCAGGATTACTACTGCTAACGTGGATGTTTTCTGCGTGCATTGAGGTGGTATCTGCACCGGTATCAATCTTACCGATAAAAGGCACATCGCTTAGCTCAGGAATTTCGCTGTAGTAAACACTCTCTACTCGCCCCAATACGACTTTATCATCAAGTTGGTAAATCGGATTTTGAGTGGTCGCGGAAAGTGTTTGCGACCAAGCGAGCGGCGTCGCCAATAAGGCACCAGAGAGCGCCAAAGCCAAAGACATTTTCTTCATCATTATTTTCCGTATGAGCTAAGGTACAGGGTTAGTCGATAACCAAATGTATAAGTTCTCAATTTACTTACAGTTTTGACACAAATCTGACTGATGTCCACCAGCGCTCGGTAAATTTTCGCGTGACTAGTTTAAAACATTGCAAATTCCATGAATGACCCCAATGTTCTATACACAACCAATACCTAAACAGAATTAAAGAGAATACACGGATGAGCCAAGCTATCTGTCGCATGATTGCTCAAGAGCTGAATGTTCGCCCTGAGCAAGTCAACGCTGCTGTAACCCTTATCGATGACGGTAACACGGTCCCATTTATTGCACGTTACCGTAAAGAGGTAACAGGCGGACTTGATGATACCCAACTGCGTACTCTAGACAGCCGTCTGTCTTACCTTCGTGAGCTTGACGATCGTCGTCAAACCATCCTGAAGTCGATCCAAGAACAAGGCAAACTTACACCAGAGCTAGAACAAGAGATCACTCAGGCAGACAGCAAAACTCGTCTTGAAGACTTGTACTTACCTTACAAACCAAAGCGTCGCACCAAAGGTCAGATCGCGATTGAAGCGGGTCTTGAGCCACTTGCAGACCAGCTTTGGAATCATCCGCAAACTGAGCCAGAAAGCGAAGCAAGCAAATACCTTGATGCAGACAAAGGCGTGGCAGACACCAAAGCCGCACTGGATGGCGCTCGCGCAATCATCATGGAACGCATCGCGGAAGACGCAAACCTACTGGAGAAAATCCGTGGTCACCTAAACCGCAATGCGGAAATGGGTGCTCGCGTCGTTGAAGGCAAAGAGCAAGAAGGTGAGAAGTTTAAAGATTACTTCAACCACAACGAACCATTAAGCAAAGTACCATCGCACCGCGCACTGGCAATGCTACGTGGTCGTAACGAAGGCTTCCTGACATTGGCAATGAATGCCGATCCAGAACAGGAAGAAGGCGCGCGTCAGTCTTACTGCGAAACGATTATCGCTGACCACTACGGCGTGACACTTAGCAGCGCACCTGCGGATACGTGGCGTAAGCAAGTGATCAGCTGGGCATGGCGCATCAAAGTATCGATGCACATGGAAACCGAGCTAATGGGCGCAATGAAAGAGCGCGCAGAAATCGAAGCGATTGAAGTATTTGCCACTAACCTAAAAGACTTGTTGATGGCAGCACCGGCAGGTCCTCGCGCAACACTTGGTCTCGATCCGGGTCTGCGTACAGGCTCGAAGATCGCTATTGTCGATCCGACTGGTAAGGTGCTTGCAACCGAAACCATCTACCCTCACCCACCACAAAAGCAATACGACAAATCAGCGCAAATCGTTGATCAGTTGGTACGCAAGTACAATGTGGATTTAATTGCGATCGGCAACGGCACGGCTTCACGTGAAACCGACAGCTTTGTCGCGGACGTCATCAAACGTGGCAACTTGAAAGTTCAGAAAATCATCGTGAGTGAAGCGGGAGCATCGGTTTACTCAGCGTCTGAGCTTGCAGCAAAAGAATTCCCAAATATGGACGTGTCTCTGCGTGGTGCGGTGTCGATTGCCCGTCGCCTGCAAGACCCACTGGCTGAGCTAGTGAAAATCGATCCTAAATCAATTGGCGTGGGTCAGTACCAGCATGATGTTAGCCAATCTATGCTGGCAAAACGCCTAGATGCGATTGTGGAAGACTGTGTAAACGCGGTCGGCGTAGACGTGAATACCGCTTCTGCAGCGCTACTGACGCGCGTAGCGGGCTTGTCGAGCACCATCGCGCAGAACATTGTCGACTTCCGTGATGAAAACGGTCGTTTCGATGCACGTACGACCTTGAAGAAAGTGCCTCGCTTGGGTCCTAAGGCGTTCGAGCAGTGTGCAGGTTTCCTACGTATTATGGATGGTAAGAACCCTCTTGATGCGTCTGCGGTTCACCCAGAAGCGTACCCAGTGGTAAAAGCGATTTCTGAGAAGAACAACAAAGACATTAAAGCACTGATTGGTGATTCAAGCTTCCTAAAAGGTCTGCATGCGGTCGATTACACCGACGATAACTTCGGTGTGCCAACCATTACAGACATCATCAAAGAGCTGGATAAACCAGGTCGTGACCCGCGTCCAGAATTCAAAACGGCGACGTTTGCAGAAGGCGTAAACTCGGTATCTGACTTGGAGCCAGGCATGATTCTAGAAGGCGTGGTGTCTAACGTAGCCAACTTTGGTGCTTTCGTTGATATCGGCGTTCACCAAGATGGTCTTGTGCATATTTCTTCACTGACAGATCGTTTTGTGTCTGATCCACGAGAAGTGGTGAAAGCAGGCGATATAGTAAAAGTCAAAGTGATGGAAGTGGACGTGCAGCGTAAGCGCATTGGTCTATCGATGCGTTTGAACGACGAGCCGGGTCAAGACAACCGCAGCCAACGCTCATCAGCAGCGCCGCGTCGTAATGACCAACCGCAGCGTCGTCAGCCTCGCCGTGATGACTCGTCATCGAACAGCGCAATGGGCGGTGCTTTTGCAGCAGCGTTTGCTAAAGCGAAAAAGTAATCTCGCCTAGGCTTCACCGCTAACTCGTTTTCATAGCTAAAAAGAAAACGCTCCAATCAGTTATTCTGCTTGGAGCGTTTTTATTTGAGTAGGATATTGAGTCGTCATAATACTGCTATCACTTCTGACGGTGTATGGGGCGCGACCGAGTGACCATAATGAAACTTAATCACCTTCCTGCGCTTTTCCATCAATCCCTCTTTGACCGCAGCATCCAAAATGCGCTTAGGTAATCGAAAGCGTATCGCGTAGCCCTTACCCTGATCTTCACTGTAACTCTTGAGCGCTAGCAAACCGAAAAGACGTTCTAGCGTGTCTTTCGGTTCTTCGTGATAACGGGTATCCACCTCGGGTTCCACTTCGTAGTCAGGATGCTCCGATGGGTCCCACGAGGATTGGCGTCGCCGTTTCTCATCACTTTTTACTTTGCGCTCCGCATTGGTTTTCGCCAGTGCGACTGTTGGCGTCACAGGTTCTCGGACTTTATTGTCACGAGCAGCTTGTTCCGTCTGCACATTAACGGATGGGGCGATCAGTGGCACGCTTACGTTAGCCGGTGACACAATCATTGCGAACCCTCCTCAGAGTCGCCCAACTCGTCAATACAGCAAACTCCTCCCACAAGAAGAGTTCGCTAAAACTTATATCGACCAATTTTTAATCAGCTTTAGGAGTTTTATTCGTTTAGATGTGCAGGCCTAACCGTTAAGCGGCAAATTCTCTCACTTGGAGGCAAAACGCTTCATGTTCGGTCATGAACGGCGCATGAGAGGATTGATTGAAAACAAACTGCTGAGTGCTTGGCAACTGCTCGCTTAAGTCACTTGCCACTTTGATTGGCACTAAGCCATCAAGTCGACCATAAAGGCGCAGCATCGGCATAGAAAGGGAAGTCAGCGCATCGCGCAGATCCACATCGGCAAGAATGTTCAAACCCACCAACAACGAATCAGGGTTCGGCTGCGGACGCGATAGCACCGCTTGTTTGAGTTGTTTAACGTCTTTGCGTGCTGACGGACTGCCCATCGCTTGCAGCGCCATAAAACGCTCAATAGTGACAGAGAAGTCTTCCAGCAATTGATCGGTGAATGCGGTTAACACGTTAGGTTGAATACCACGCCAAGGACGCTCAGCAGCAAATTTTGGTGAACTTGCTACCGTGATTAACTTGCTCACACGTTGCGGAGCATTAAGTGCAATGTGGGTTGCCACCAAGCCACCTAATGACCAGCCAAGCCAAACTGCTTTCTCTGGTGCGTCTTGCAAAACAAGGTCAGCGATTTTTGCTAAATCTTCAGCGTGAGATTCTGCGCTGTGTCCGTACCCCGGAAGATCGACCACATGCACTCGGAAATAAGGTTGAAGAGACTCGACGGTCTGCTGCCATACCGCACCATTCATACCCCAACCATGAAGCAACACCAAATCTGGTCCTTGACCAAATGACTGCCAGTGTAAATTCGTGCTCATGCT
The DNA here is from genome assembly GCF_040104475.1 of Vibrio sp. SSH13-20. NCBI lineage: Bacteria > Pseudomonadati > Pseudomonadota > Gammaproteobacteria > Vibrionales > Vibrionaceae > Vibrio > Vibrio sp. SSH13-20. The sequence goes on along the minus strand of NZ_JBECOU010000005.1, from coordinate 111,808 downwards.
CTCGTTCTCTCCCACTTATCTTATTCCTTACAACGCAATCCAAGCTTTAGTCTGATGGCTCGCTCACCTTGGATGGATTGTATGTTATCTCATCAATGGCAAAACATCATGCATCGCGTACTCAGTAGCCAATGCGGATTATGCCGATTTCCCATACCTCACCGCCAAACGCCCAACCTAATGCGTTGGTGTGACAGCTGTTTTGACCACCTCACACCAATCAAACGCTGCTCACGTTGTGGTTTAAAAATGACAGAAGAGGAATCACAATCCTCCGCAGAGTGCGGAGAATGCTTGAAAGAGCCACCACCATGGCGGCGTTTGTATACCTTAGGTGACTATGACTTTCCGCTCTCTCAACAAGTACAGCGCTTTAAAGATCACGGCGAGGCATGGCAGGTGAGTACGCTTACTCAACTATTAGCAGAACGAATTGAGCAGCCTGCCCCCGTCATCACCAGCGTGCCCGTTCACTGGCAGCGCTACATAAAACGAGGATTCAATCAGAGCCATATCTTAACCAAACACCTCGCCCGCCATTTAGATGTGCGATATGAAAGCAAGATATTTAAACGTGTCAAAAGCGCTCAGTCGCAGCGAGGAAACAAAAAAGCCAGTCGCGAGCAAAATCTGCAAGGGGCATTTGCCCTACAAGGTGAGGTGGACTTTTCCCACGTCGCGATTGTGGATGATGTGGTTACAACAGGTAGTACGGTCCGACAATTATGTCATTTACTACTTGAAGTTGGCGTAGAAAGCATCGATATTTACTGCATCTGCAGAACTCCTGCCCCCGGCTCAATCTAGATCGCTTCGCCATGTCTTAGCATCAAAAAGACTAGACCGAGGCGTCAACAGGAGTAGAATAGCAGCAATAGCCTACAAAATTACTCAGGTATTCGTCGTGTCAAATATTACTATTACAGAAACTGCGCAAACGCATTTCGCCAACCTTTTAGGTCAACAGCCTGAAGGCACAAACATTCGTATTTTCGTCGTGAACCCAGGAACACAAAACGCGGAGTGTGGCGTGTCTTACTGCCCACCAGAAGCCATTGAAGGAACTGACACTGAAATCCCTTACAGCGGTTTTTCAGCTTACGTTGACGAGCTAAGCCTACCGTTTCTAGAAGACGCTGAAATCGACTTTGTGACAGACAAAATGGGTTCTCAGCTAACACTAAAAGCGCCAAACGCAAAAATGCGTAAAGTGGCGGACGACGCTCCACTTGTAGAACGTGTTGAGTACGTAATCCAAACTCAAGTGAACCCACAACTTGCAGGTCACGGTGGTCACGTAAATCTAGTTGAAATCACAGACGATGGCATCGCAATCGTAGCATTCGGCGGCGGTTGTAACGGCTGTTCAATGGTCGATGTAACGCTAAAAGAAGGCATTGAAAAAGAACTTCTAAACCAATTCGTTGGTGAACTGACGGCAGTTCGCGATGCAACAGAGCACGATCGTGGTGATCACTCTTACTACTAAGTCGTTCATGGCTTGTTAGCGATGCATATCGACGAGAAATGGGAGGCGTTTGCCTCCCATTTTTGTTTTCAATTGAGTTAAGCTGAATCATCACGCTAGAAACTCGAGCTTTCTTCTCATATATTAAGAAATCTCATTTCTCTCGCTGAGTAAACGACACTAAGGAGCCAGCGCTATGTCGAAAAGGACCCCACCAGAGATACTCTCTTGTCAGACGGTCGCACAATCTAAGCTGTTTGCAGTGGAAGCCCTCGACCTTCGCTTCTCTAATGGTGAACTGCGTACTTACGAGCGCATGAAACCAAGTGGTCGCGATGCCGTGATGGTAGTGCCTATCACTGAGCAAGGTGACTTACTGCTAGTACGTGAATACGCGGCGGGCACAGAACGCTACGAACTCGGCTTTCCGAAAGGTCTTATCGACCCTGGAGAAACACCGATAGAAGCAGCAGATCGAGAGTTAAAAGAAGAAATTGGTTTTGGTTCTCATGAGCTAACCCCCTTAAAACAAGTGATCCTTGCGCCTTCTTACTTCTCGAGCAAAATGACGCTGTTCTTGGGACAAAACCTATACCCAGAGAAACAAGAAGGTGATGAGCCAGAACCATTAGAAATCGTTCGCTGGCCATTAGCGCAAGCGGAAGAACTATTAACGCACTTAGATTTTTGTGAAGCACGAAGCATCACAGCGTTGATGTTGGCACTGAAACACTTACAAAACACCACTCACAAACAAAATTAATCACAGCCGAAGAGCTGGACCATAATCGTGAGAAAGGACCATTACTTATGCCAATGACAAAAGATTTATCTCACCTGCTTCCGCAAGTCATCGAAATTGCTCGCAGCGCAGGACAATTGATTCTCGATATTTACGAGAAAAAGCAGTACGAAGCATACACTAAAAGTGACGAGACCCCAGTCACCAGCGCAGATATCGCGGCGCACAAGCTGATCACCGAGCGTTTAAATGAGTTGACGCCAGATATCCCGGTGCTTTCTGAAGAAGCTGCAGATATCAGCTTAGAGCAGCGTGCACAATGGGAACGCTACTGGTTAGTCGACCCACTTGATGGCACACAAGAGTTCATCGCACGCAGCGGCGACTTTGCAACCATTATTGCGCTTATCGACAACAACAAACCCACCATGGGCGTAGTCTACGGTCCGGTTTCTGGTGTTACGTATTATGCATACAACGGTAAGGGCGCGTGGAAGATTCCAGACATGTCTGAAAGTGTAAAAATCCACACTCATAAACATGAGCAACCTGGACAAAACATTGCTATCGCGATCAGCCGTCGTCAAGACATTAACCGCATCACGAGCCGCATGAGTAGCGCTTGGAATTACGATTTGATTCCACTTGGCTCTGCCGCACTCAAAGCGTGCCTTGTTGCTGAAGGTGCAGTGGACTGTTATTTACGTCTAGGTCCAACTGGCGAGTGGGATACCGCTGCTACACAATGCATTGTAGAAGAAGCGGGCGGACGAATTCTCAGTACGCAACTTGAACCTCTATCTTACAATGAGCGCGAGACGTTGGAGAACCCAAACTTTATCGTACTTGGCGATGCTGATTTGCCTTGGAATGAGATTCTACAACACAAAGATTGATCGCCACTCAACCTGACTATATCAATGAGAAAGAAGGTCACGAATTCACTTCGTGGCCTTTCTTTTTGCCTTTTGTACAGCGTTAGGAGCATTTGGTCTACTATGATCTAAATGCTTACCAACCTGCACAAAGCAGCATTATTTACATAAAAATCATAAGGTTAAAGATTAAGCTAATAACCAACTAAGTTTTCGTACAGCAAATAGAGGGTTTAGCCTACCATGATCCAAAAGCAAAAAGAGCTGCACACTGGCAGCTCTTTGATAATGTTCTGAATGACAGATTTGGCTAGAAACGCCCTTTGTAATCAAACTCGTATTGACCTTGCGAGTTAGGGTTACCCAGCCATTTTAGTTGGTCGCTCATACCCGATGGGAACTCCGCTCCTGGTTTAAACCAAGCTTTCGTTGAGTAACGCTGATTTGGCATGAGCTCAGCGGAAAACGCCGCTGATACTTGTTGACTCTTCTGTTCGCCAGACGCTGATAATACGCTGTCTTTACAGTTTAAATCGGCAATGACAGGTCCAAGTTCAAGGCTACCTAGCGGGCTTTGAATACCACTCGCACTCCAAACTAACGTGCCTTCCGCAGTCTTACACCAAGGTGCTGCGTATGTCGCATGGCGGATGTTCAGTTCAAGTTGCCCTTCCACCCCAACAGGAACTGGAAGGCGTGCCTGTTCAACCACTTTTGCCGCAGGAATAGATGCGACTAAGTTTTCAGCATACGGACCACTGGTAAGGCTGTAGCCAACCAAACCTCGTCCACGAACGTCCATATCGCTACCGCGACCAAAACGTACCGCAAACTCGGCTTTACCGGTAAATAACCCCGACAGTTGGAAGTCCCAGTTCAATTCTCCCAGGTTTTGACGCTGCCAACGCACATTGGATGCGCTACCTTGCCAAACCGTGCCTTGCGCACCTTGAATATCTAAACCTCGCACCATAGGCACTTGTTGTAGTACCCAAGAGATTGGCAAACCAGCAATTAAACTAGTCGAGAAAAAGGCAATAAAAATAACAACGTAAAGAACAGCTTTTTTCACCTTAACCTCGCTTAAATTGCAGGCGGTTTACGTCGATCATACCTGCTTGCTCAGTACGGTCGATGTCTAGGAATTCCACCTCAATCCCTTGTTGTTCTTTTAGATAACGCAACCAATCCACCATCTGATTGAATGCCAGAGGCTTAATCCACACCTGAACGCTATCATTACGCGGTTGTACACGGATCAGTTCAACTTTGTAGCGGCGCGCAGATGAAGACACCACTTGGTTCAATGGTTGATTGGAAAAGCTAACACCGCCACTTTTACGTAGTGCGGTAATATCATCGGCTTTATCTTGTACCCAAGTTAGCAGTTGTTTCTCACTTTGAATTCGAGACTGTGCTAATTCAGCTCGTTGATTCATTGGCTGTAAAAGACCCCAGTAAATGATGCCAAGAACAGCAATAATGCTACCGCCCATCACCAGACGTTGCTCACGTTGCGAGATGCTGCTCCACCAAGCTTGAGCTTGTGCGATTAAATTCTTCATCATCACCTCACTGACGCTTCAACACAAAACTGCCCATCACAACGTTGCCGTTGCGGTTCAGTTGACCTTGTTCGACGTTAAACTTCTCCGCCAGTTTCACACGTGCTTGTTCAAATGGCTGGAAGTCAGAGCTGCTCGCTTGAATACGAACTTCGCCACGTTGACCGTCATATTTAAAGCTGGTGATTTGCAGATCATTCACCTGTCCCAGAGTCGTTGGCAGTGCCGCGATCCAAGACAGCATCGCCACATCACTCGAACCACCAGATAAACGGCGTTCTTCATCGGTCATTTGACGCTTCAAGTAGCTGACCGTCGGGATACGACGCTTATTCGGGAATATTTGACGGAAAATACGTTCACTTTCTTCGCGATACGCTTGTGCTTGCGCTTCGTATTTATGAACCATCAACAATTGTTGACCAACAAGTACTACCAACAACACACCTGCGGCAATCGCCGTTTTCTGCCACACCTTAACGTACTTGCCCCACGAGGATTTCGGTTTAAAAGCGCCAGTAAGGAGATTGATTTTGCTCTCTGCAACCCCTTTCGCCAGCAGTGCCATGGTCATTTCTTCTGGTTTTGCTACCCAGATATCTGGCACCGTTGATTCTGGTACAGAGCTGTAGCAATCAAGCTTCCAACCTTCATGACTTTGAAGGTAAGCGGATAAATACAGATCGAACCAGGATGCATCCACCACAGCACCTTGAGTGTCAGAATGACGAATTAACCATTGTTCGCCTAGCATTGCAGCCGAACTGTTTTCATCATTCGCAGGCATTGCCAAAACATCAGGCAACATACGCTTGATCACAAGACCTTGGCTGGAGAAACGCTGCAAAATGGTCTGAATCCAAGCTCGCTCCACTGCACACACTTGTGCTGTTTCTGCTTGCTTGTTTAATACTGTGAAATGCAGGTTGTCCACGTCTTGCGCGACTTCGTCTTCCACCAGATATGGCAGCATGCTGTCAAACTGACGCGATGCGCCTGGTGGGATATCTACTTCTGTTAACACAACATCATTACTGGCTAATAGCGCAACAATTTGGCGCTGATCAGCGTAGGCTACCAGTTCGTCCAGATGTTCCCATCCGGCAATTTCACCACTGGCAATCACTTCTTGCTGTTGTGTCGACCACACCAACCATGGAATGGTACTTTGTTGTTCGCTACTCAGCCGAACGGTCAGAAACTCGCTCACTGATTCCTCCAAAACGACGGCGAACGACAGTCACCGTTTCTCTATTTGTACTTTGCAAAAGGCTTCGAATACGTACTCGGGATTCATCCACCAGCACCTGTGCATCCAGCTCAAAGAAGGAGCTGTCTACTCCCAGATAACCTTTGGCATTTTTCTTTACATCACCACTTAAGCCAGCTAATTCCGACTCAGCTAAAAATTCATCAACGCTATCCCAACCATCAAAAGGACGCTTTTCTATCAGTTGCACCGCATCGCTGCTACTCAAGCCGGGCGTAAACATCGCAACTAAGATCGGTGCTTGTTCAACGTCAATTGTGTTTACGTTCAAACGCCAATCATCGTTTGGGAGCGCACAAACCATTGGGGCTATCTTCTGATAGATATCGCCACTCACTTGGTAAACCGCACGTAACTCACTCGCATCCGCCATCCATCCATTTGGTGGCAAGTATTGGGGTTTCATCGCTTCATAGGTGCTGTCTTCCACACCTGCCGTAGAACGCACTGTGCTATCACTATCAACATATTCCCATGTTGAATCGGCAATCACTTCAGCTTGGTAAGGTTCAACGTCCATTTCTTCCATCAAACGTTGAAAGACTTGCACTAAGTATGGACGAGTTGCTTGCGCGCCGTTAGGTTGGACACTTGCCAATACGTTCAAGTTAAAGCATGCCTGTTTATCGATAATACGACCAGCGGCTTGACCATAGTCGAGCGGATAAACCTGCTCTTTGATCGCCCACGGCTGACTTAAATTAATGGTATCGCTGTCTTTGTAACTTTGCTCAATACCAATTTCGGCTAGAGCCTCTACCCCTAAGCTGTACCAATACGCCTGCTGATAATTAATCTGGTTTGAAGCGCGTTGAAACTGCAAAAACAGTCGCTCTGACATACTTGCGGCGACTGTCGTCATGATGGCAAGTAGCATCAAAACGATAAGGAGCGCGACCCCACGTTGACGACTAGCCATTATTACCTCCAGAGGAGTTGTTACCCCCAGACGAGTTGCTACCGCCAGAGTTATCTTGGCTACTTGACGCAAGTTTTCCATCCGGCGTCAGATAGGTGCGAGTGATCTCACCATAGTCTTTTAGCTTCAAAATAACCGATACCGCTTTAGGTAACTCACTGCTACTTGCCCATTCTTTCTTCCATGACTTTCCATCATAAAAGCGCATATCGAATTCTTCGACCTGAGTGAGTAAAGGCGTCACGATCCCTTCTTGCCCTGTTGGCGTATCTGGGTATCGCCACCACACACGTTGCAGCACTTCATCTTTAATGCGATAGCCCACTTTCGTGACTTCACCACGTGGAAATTGCTGTTGTGGGTTGTGCCAACCTAGACGAGCAAACATCACGCCTTTTGCATCTGAATCAAGCAGATAATCTGACCAAAACAGTAGTTGCTTTGATGGTTCTTCGCCATTGGTACGCATCTGACGCATTGCCATTTGGCGAAAATCGTTATCCATCATCACCATCGCACGTTGCAGCTCATTAAGGCGCTGAGTACGTTCTTGGGACAACACATTGCTGCGCTGCACTTGTGACACGACTTGGTAAGCAGCAACACTCATGCTGGCAAAAATGGCAATCGACACCAGTACTTCAATCAAAGTAAAACCACGTTGATTGCGTTTGCGGTGTTTGTTGATACGTTGAATCTTACTGCGCAACATAACTTCTCACCGTAACCACTGGGCTCGCGTTTTTCTCAGTCGCGACACTGACATCAAATGCTTTCAGCAATGGCTGCGTGGTGGCAACGGGTGTGATTTTCCAATACCAAGTGCGCCCTGCTAGCTCTTCAGTACCGTTCTTTGCTTTAAGCTTTTCCGTTGAGAGCATCACATTCGCCATTTGGTTATCCACAACCATAGCTGCAAACATTTTTTCTTCTAAATAACTGACCGTATTGATGTGTTGGCTCACAGAGCGGATCACACTGATCGCGGCTGTGGCAAAAATCGCAAGTGCGACTAACACCTCAAGTAATGTCATACCTCGAGTATTGCAGTGCGATGTGCCAATACGATTTGGCTTAGAATTTCGTATTGTCATCGTCTTCTGCTTCTTCTCCTGGCGCTAATAACTCTATCTCGCCAGTCTCTTTACCAATGATCCGCCAGCCATCGTTAAATGCATCTCCCTCTTCAGGGAAGAATGACAGGGTGAAAGGCGTAATCTCTGCACTAGAGAAAATGAACACTTGAGGTGGCTTCACTTTCTTTTTCTTTTTGTCCTCTTCCTCGGCAAACATGTCTTCATCAAACAAGGAGCCAGGTTCGAACAGTCGATCGTCTTTATCCCACGCACCACCACCTAAATCCAACTGCAGAGAAATATCCCCCTCAAGCTTGGTTTCACTTGGGATCTGCTTTAATTCCAGTGGTTGCCAGCCATCTTGGGTCAAGCTCAACAAAGTGTAGGTAGATTTAACGTCATCAACACGCAAACCAAAATCTTTGCCACTTAGTACTGCTTCTTCATTAAGCAGTTGTAAGCGCTGAAAAAAACTGTGCGCGTATTGTTTGGAAAGGTCTTTTTGACTGGTAGGCAAAGTTGCGATCACCGCGACAGCGGTAAGGGATAACAAAACCAGCACCAATAGAATTTCTATCAATGTAAAACCGAGGTGTTTTTGCATTTTTTTCATTAGTGCTGGTTTAAGCGAGGGCTTATTGGAAATCTTGCATGTTCCAGTTGCCGATATCTGCAGCCGGACCTTCGCCGCCTTCTTGACCATCAGCGCCTAGAGTAAAGATATCAATCGTGCCATTGTCACCAGGGCTTAGGTACTGGTACTCGTTGCCCCATGGATCAGATGGTAGACGCTTGATGTAACCACCGTCACGGTAGTTACGTGGCTCTGGGTTAGAAGGCTTATTCACCAATGCATCTAGACCTTGGTCTGTCGTTGGGTAAACGCTGTTATCCAGCTTGTACATGTCCAACGCGTTTTCCAATGCCACGATGTCTGTGATCGCCTTTTGTTGGTCTGCTTTTTCTTTGTTACCTAGTAGGTTAGGAACAACAACACTCGCCAAAATACCTAGAATAACAACAACAACCATTACTTCTAATAGAGTGAAGCCTTGTTGCTTACTGCGCTTAAATTTCATTATTTTCTCCGAAAGTTAGATTCAAGCCGTGCCATCAATAGACACGACTTAACTCGAATTTTATCCGCTCATCAAGTTATTCATTTCCAACATTGGCATCAATGTCGCCATTACGATGAAAAGAACGAGACCAGCCATCAGTGCAATTAACACTGGAGTGAAAATCCCCAAAGCGATATTCACTGTAGATTCAAAGTTTTGGTCTTGGTTGTCAGCCGCACGGGTTAGCATGCTCTCTAGTTCACCACTCTGCTCACCACTAGAAATCATGTGCAACATCATTGGTGGAAACAAGCGAGTTTGATCCAACGCTTTGCGCAGACTTGCACCTTCACGTACGTTGTCAGCCGCCACTAAGACCTGTTGTTTCACGTATCGGTTTGACATAACGTCCACCGCGACGCGCATACCTTCAAGAATAGGAATCGCACTTGAAGTACAAATCGATAATGTGCGCGCAAATCGAGACGTATTAAGACCTCGAGAGATTTTGCCTAGCAAAGGCAGACTGAGGATTTTTCTGTCCCATGCTAAACGGAAATTGGGTCTTTGCAGTGCGAGCTTCAAGCCATAGAAAAACACCACCAACACAACAAAGATGATTAAACCCCATTCTTGGACAAATTCACTGGCTGACAACAATACTTGCGTCGACTGTGGTAGCTCTTGCCCCATTTGAATGATTGGTTCGATGATTTTCGGCACCACAGAAGAAAGCAGTAACGACACGATACCCACCGCAAACACCACAAGTACCACAGGGTAAATCATGGCTTGAAGCAGTTTATTACGCATCTTCTGGCGGTTTTCTACGTATTCCGCTAGTCGCTCCAATACCGCATCTAAGTGACCGGATTTTTCACCAGCAGCCACCATAGAACGGAATAGCTCATCAAACACATGTGGGTAATCACCCAAACTGTCTGCCAGCGGATAACCTTCCGTCACTTTTGAGCGCACTGCTGCGATCATCGAACGAATGCGCGGCTTTTCAGCTTGCTCAGAAACAGCTTTTAAACACTCTTCCAAGGGCATACCAGATTGTACAAGCGTTGATAGCTGACGCGTAATCAAGGCAAGTTCTGCGGTTTTGATACCACGTTTGAAGCCAACCGAACCACCTGAAGACTTAGCGGCTTTCGCTTTGGCTTCCATCACCTCAACAGGGATCATGCCCTGCTCTTTTAGGCGTTGGCGCACCTGACGGGCGTTATCCCCTTCAATAGTGCCTTTCTTTTGTTTGCCTTTCGCATCCAGCGCTTTGTATTCAAATGCTGCCATTACGCTTCCTTGGTCACTCGCATGACTTCTTCAAGAGAAGTGATACCACGATGGACCTTACTTAAACCATCACTACGAATGCTTGGTGTGTGTGCACGTACGGCTTTTTCAATTTCTTGCTCACCCGCTTCACTGTGGATCAGCTCTTGAACCTTCTCATCCACCATCAGCAGTTCATGAATACCAGTACGTCCACGGTAACCTTTCTGGTTACACACTTCACAACCTTTAGCACGATGCAAAGTCAATGATTCGTGTTCTTCTAAACCAAACAGCTTCTTCTGTTCTTTATCCGCTTCGTATGGTTCTTTACAGTCAGAACAAAGTGTACGAACTAGGCGCTGAGCTAGCACGCCCAATAGCGAAGAAGAAATCAGGAATGGTTCGATACCCATATCGCGCAGACGCGTGATTGCGCCAACTGCGGTATTGGTGTGTAGCGTTGACATTACTAAGTGACCAGTCAAAGACGCTTGTACAGCAATCTGTGCGGTTTCTAAGTCACGGATCTCACCGACCATCACGACGTCTGGGTCTTGACGAAGAATCGCACGCAAACCACGCGCAAACGTCATGTCGACCTTCGGGTTCACTTGCGTTTGACCGATGCCATCGATATCGAATTCAATCGGGTCTTCAACGGTAAGAATGTTGCGCTCGTTGCTGTTGATCTCTTGTAAGCCAGCATACAAGGTGGTCGACTTACCCGAGCCTGTCGGACCGGTCACCAATATGATGCCATGAGGACGACCAATCAAATGACGGAAGTTATCATGCACAGACGGCGTCATACCTAAGCTGTGTAGATCAAGACGAGTCGCGTTCTTATCCAACAGACGCATTACGACACGTTCACCATGTGATGAAGGCATGGTCGATACACGCACGTCTACTGCACGACCACCAATACGCAGCGAAATACGACCATCTTGAGGTACGCGTTTTTCTGCAATATCAAGCTTCGCCATTACCTTCACACGAGAAACCAGCAAAGGAGCGAGCTTACGGCTTGGGGTTAAGACTTCACGCAATACACCATCAACACGGAAACGAATCGAAAGGGTTTTCTCAAACGTCTCGATATGGATATCCGACGCCCCTTCTTTGATCGCTTCACCAAGCATGGCGTTAATCAACTTGATGATTGGTGCATCATCTTCAGACTCCAACAAGTCTTCATCGTGCGGCAATTCTTCCGCTAAAGAGAAGAAGTCATCACTGTCTGCACCAATGTCTTCCATCAACTGACGAGCTTCCGAAGAGTCTCGCTGATAAGCTTCAGTGAGCTTTTTGTCGAACGCTTCTTTGTCCATCGCTTGAGGGATAAAGTTTTGTTTTAGAACTCGGCGTACTTCAACGAGAGCCGCAGGATTGAGCGGCTCTACGTAATACAGAATTGGAGGGCGCTCAGGGTGCTCCGTCTCCAATACCAGTTTAAAGCGGTTGGCAAAACTGAATGGCAGACGGCGCATACTTGGTGCAGTGTCTAACATATCAACCATTATTCTTTACCATCTGATCGATGAAGGCTTGGATTTCAGCAGGGTGCTTACGTTCCTGACCAAATTCAGGCATCACTGGAACTTTTGAGTCATCCATCAGTTTCAAACCTTCTTGCGCTTTGTATAGCTGCTCAGCACGGATGAAGTTGTACTTACGCTGCGTAATGCCATCGGCCGTCATACCATCACGGATAATGGTCGGCTTGATGAACACCATCAAGTTACGCTTTACTGTTTGTGTGCTGGTTGATTTAAACAGATGACCAAGCACTGGAATATCGCCCAGCAGTGGCACTTTAGACTCGCTTTCTTGTGCCTGCTCATCAACTAGACCACCAAGAACCAGCATTTGACCGTCTTGAATGATTACTGAGGTGTTTAGTTGGCGCTTACCAAAACGTACGTCAATTGCACCATTTGGGCTCAATACGTTAGAAACTTCTTGTTCAATGTTCAGTTGAACAGAGTCACCTTCGTTGATCTGAGGAACCACTTTCAGTTTGATACCCACTTCCTTACGCTCCACTGTTTGGAATGGGTTGTCATTATTTGAGCCTGCAGTAGAACCAGTAATTACTGGCACTTCCTCACCAACAATGAATGACGCTTCACCGTTATCCATTACAGTAATGCTTGGAGAGGATAGAATGTTTGAGTTTGAGTCCGATGACACTGCCGTAATCAGTGCTGTCCAGTCACCCATCATGATGCTCATTGCAGCACCGTTAACACCACCAAGAGCGGATGCTAGGGTCGAATAGTCACCTTCTTCGGTGTACTCCCGAGTTTCAAACTTATTGCTGTCACTGTTCCAGTAACTTTCTGTTTTAGTGACGTCTTTCGCTTCTTCCAGACCAACCATCACCTGACCAATCGGTGCACCAGTGTTGCCGTATTGGATAACCGCACCCGTTTCCAACGAGCCCCATTGAACGCCAAGGTTAATACCGTCCCCCTCAGACATATCGACAATCAGCGCTTCAATCAATACTTGCGCACGACGGATATCCAACTGAGAAATCACGTCCTGCAGTGCCATCATGATATCTGGCGGAGCCGTCAGTACGAGCGAGTTAGTTGCCTCATGAGCTGCAATCACCACTTCACCACGTTTTGCAGAAGATGAACCACCTTTTTGACCTGCTTGCTTCTCAGCCTGTAGGTTGTCAGAGACACCTTTTAGTACATCAACTAGGTCTTCTGCTTTAGCGTACTTAAGGTACACCACGCGGTTGTTACCTTTAGTCGCCATTTCGACATCAAGTTGACGAATCAAACGCTTCAGACGAGCACGTACTTTTGGATCACCAGAAATCAGGATTGAGTTGGTACGCTCATCCGCTACGATTTTTGGTTCTAGGAATTCAGGTGTGCTTTTTTGGTTCGTCGTTTTGTTCAGGGCATCAACGATACGAACCATTTCAGAAGCAGATGCATTACGCAGCTCAACCACTTCGATCTCTTTGTCACCCGCTTGGTCAACACGCTTGATGATTTCAGCAAGGCGGTTAACCACCGCAGCACGACCTGTGATCAAAATGATGTTAGCAGGGTCATAGTGCACGACGTTACCCGCGCCCGCATTATCGATAAGTTGACGCAGTAGCGGCGATAATTCACGAACCGATACGTTACGCACCGCTACCACACGTGTAATCACGCTGTCGCCTTGCGCACTGTCATCACCCAAAACTGGAATCGCAGAGGTTTTTGAATCTTTCGCCTTGATGACTTTCAGTACGCCGTTGTCCATTTCAACAACAGCATAGCCATACACCTCAAGAACGTTAAGGAAGAAGCTATAGTATTGCTTTTCGTTAAGAACGTCGTAGCTGCGTACGTCGATTTTGCCGCGTACCGATGGGTCAACGATGATGGTCTTCTCTAGGTTACGACCAACAATGTTGATGAATTCTTGAATGTCTGTGCCTTTGAAGCTAGCACTAAACTCGTTCGCCATCGCACCCGGTGCGCAGAGTAGTGTACCTGCTAGTAACCAAGCACTTTTGCTAAACCAATGTTTCACGTATGTCTCCCTGAACTTACGCTGGTTGCCTAAGTATTACAATTGGATATAGATGTCGTACTGTTGGCCATCACGCTCAACAGTCAAATTCAATTCTTGCGGATCGTTCATCACTTGCATCAGTTCTACTGAAGATGATGGATCACTTAAATCGATCCCGTTTAATTGCACCGCAATATCACCAGCTTTTAGACCGACATCATTAAACAGTGCCGCATCACGTCCTGGTGAAACGCGATAGCCGACAATCCCTCCGTCTTTCTTAACCGGAGAAATGTTGATGTACTTGAATACGCTTTGCGGATCTTTAGCAATTTCCGCGCGGATTTGATCAACCTTTTCACTCACTGCGGATGAGTTATTTGCTTTTTGAGCTTTGGGTTGATTAACCGGTCGACTTTCAGACAGTTTGCTGTACTCAATGCCTTGTAGCATCAAGGTTTCGTCTCGACCTTGGTTGTCAATGATCACGCGATCGACCAATACCGCTTTTAATTCTGCTCGTGTGCCGTCAATTTCTTCGCCAATACCATATGTCGCTTGCTTACCTCGATTGGCAATAACCGCCAAACTCGTTTTTGCGTTGCTGCTCGCAACTGCACCAACAAGTGTTAGGTTTAAGCGGGTTTTAGGCGCATCTTGCACTACAGGTTGTTCTATTACGACCGGCTTTTGCTCAGTGTACTTCCCGAACAAATTGGCATTTTGGAGGGCGTTAAAATCAATCGCGTCTTTTTTACTCGTTGACGCAACAGCACTTGCTGACGGCTTCCATTGAGCCACATCAGAAGTTTGAGGCATTGCTAGCCACACCACTTTGCCAAGTATCCAACCCGTCATTGCTATAAATAGACAAGTAAGAAGCACACTAAGTTTCGCTTGAATGGTGTGATTGTTGGACTTAATCTGAGCCAGTAGCGGGCTGCTTGCTAATCCTGCACTTAGCTCTAAACGCTTCACTGAATTGATTCCTTTATTCTTACGTCCGTCGACCTTAAGTATAAGTCAAAGAATGTCGACCCTATCTTGCTAAAATTGCAATAAAATTACTACTCAACAAAGAGCAGTGAACTATATCACAAGTTCCTTTTCATACCTTTTTCTTATGCCGTTTTTGCCAACTCCCTTGAAAAAAAACAGCCTTGGCACCATCTGTAGGTGAATAATCCACCAGTCACTGCGCCATTAATGCAGTGATTAGATTGCACAGAGTTCTATGAGTTCCGTAAATGAAGCCGTAAGGCTAGATAAATGGCTGTGGGCTGCCAGATTCTATAAAACCCGCTCTATCGCTCGTAATATGGTCGATGGCGGTAAAGTCCACTATAATGGGCAACGAAGCAAACCAAGCAAAATCGTTGAATTGGGTGCTGAGATTCGCCTTCGTCAAGGTAACGAAGAGAAGACGGTGATCATCGAGAAAATCTCTGATCAACGCCGAGGCGCACCTATCGCTCAAACGCTATATCGCGAGACTGAATCAAGCATCAGCCAACGTGAAGAGCATGCGATGCAGCGCAAACTCAACGCCCACAACCCAAGTCCGGAACGCCGCCCAGATAAGAAGCAGCGCCGCGACATCATCAAGTTCAAACACCAATAAAAGCCGGAATTACCGACGAGGAAAGCACTCCATGGCAAATAATGTTTTAAACCGCTACCTATTCGAAGATCTTTCAGTACGTGGCGAGTTGGTTCAATTGGATGAAGCATACCAACGTATTATCTCCAGCAAGGAATATCCGGCAGCACTGCAAAAACTGTTGGGTGAGCTACTCGTTTCAACCACTCTTTTAACTGCAACTTTGAAGTTCGAAGGCTCAATCACTATCCAACTACAAGGTGATGGTCCTGTATCACTAGCTGTCATTAACGGCGACCACGATCAGAAGATCCGCGGCGTTGCACGTTGGGAAGGCGACATTGCTGAAGACGCAAGCCTGCACGACATGATGGGTAAAGGCTACCTGGTGATCACCATCGAACCTAAAAAAGGCGAACGCTACCAAGGCGTGGTTGGTCTGGAAGGTGAAACGCTAGCTGACGTTATCGAAGGTTACTTCGCAAACTCAGAACAGCTAAAAACACGTCTTTGGATCCGCACTGGTGAACATGAAGGCAAAAAACACGCAGCAGGTATGATGATTCAGGTAATGCCAGATGGTACGGGTACACCTGAAGACTTTGAGCACCTAGAGCAACTGACTGCGACAGTGAAAAACGAAGAGCTGTTCACACTACCAGCAAATGAACTGCTTTACCGTCTATACAACCAAGATTCTGTTCGCCTATACGAACCGCAACCGGTGGAATTCCACTGTGGTTGTTCTCGTGAGCGTAGCGGTGCAGCGATCATCACTGTTGATAAAACTGAAATTTATGACATTTTAGCCGAAGAAGGATCAATTTCTTTACATTGTGATTACTGCGGCACGTCATACACGTTCGACGAATCTGAAATTACCGAACTGTATACGCAGGCAACTTCAGACAATAAAACCGTGCATTAATTTTCATAGCTTAACAAGCATGTAATTTACCCTTCAAAAGGCCAGCGCAACGCTGGCCTTTTTGTGATCAAACCCTCGTATAACTTGGCTTTCCACGTAATAAAGCAACCGCTTAATTTTAAATAATTAATAATTCTTTTGCCCTAGCGCAAAGGTTTGCGCCCACGATAAACTATTCGCACCAATATGTGACGGGTTACCTAAAACCACATTGAAATCATGGATAATTTTTGAACTATATCCCTGTTTTCTCCCCGCCCCGTTGCTAGCATGGTGAGCAGATAAAAATTAAAACATTCTTACAAAATCCCTACAAAAATCCTTATAAGGAGCACCTATGACCGTTATGGAACATACAAAGGCTGCAACACTTGATCTAACCAAACACGGACTGCATAACGTTAAAGAGGTTGTTCGCAACCCAAGCTACGAAATGCTGTTTGAGGAAGAGACCCGTGCTGACCTAACAGGTTATGAACGTGGTGTGGTTACAGAACTCGGCGCGGTTGCCGTAGACACTGGTATCTTTACTGGTCGCTCACCAAAAGATAAGTACATTGTTAAAGATGCAACGACAGAAGAGCACATGTGGTGGACTTCTGACGCAGTGAAAAACGACAACAAACCAATCAACAAAGAAGTATGGGACGACCTAAAAGAGCTAGTGACCAACCAGCTTTCAGGTAAGCGTCTATTTGTGATTGACGGTTATTGTGGTGCAAACCCAGACACTCGTTTGAGCATTCGAGTGATCACAGAAGTTGCATGGCAAGCGCACTTCGTGAAAAACATGTTCATCCGTCCAACAGAAGAAGAGTTGGCAACGTTTGAACCTGATTTTGTGGTAATGAACGGTGCGAAGTGCACCAACGAGAAGTGGGAAGAGCATGGTCTGAACTCTGAAAACTTCACTGTGTTCAACCTAACAGAGCGCACTCAGTTGATCGGTGGTACTTGGTACGGCGGCGAAATGAAGAAAGGCATGTTCGCAATGATGAACTACTTCCTTCCGCTGAAAGACATCGCATCAATGCACTGTAGTGCAAACATGGGTGAAGAAGGCGATGTAGCAATCTTCTTCGGTCTGTCTGGCACAGGCAAAACTACCCTATCTACTGATCCTAAACGTGCACTAATTGGTGATGACGAGCATGGTTGGGATGACGACGGCGTATTCAACTTCGAAGGCGGCTGTTACGCGAAGACCATCAAGCTATCTAAAGAAGCTGAGCCTGATATCTACAATGCTATCCGCCGTGATGCGCTATTAGAGAACGTAACGGTTCGTAGCGATGGTTCTATCGACTTTGATGATGGTTCTAAGACTGAAAACACTCGTGTGTCTTACCCACTGCATCACATCGACAACATCGTTAAGCCAGTATCGAAAGGTGGTCACGCAAACAAAGTGATCTTCCTATCGGCTGATGCGTTCGGCGTACTTCCTCCGGTTTCTAAACTGACGCCTGAGCAAACGAAGTACCACTTCTTGTCTGGCTTTACCGCTAAGCTAGCAGGTACTGAGCGTGGCATCACGGAGCCGACGCCAACGTTCTCAGCATGTTTTGGTGCAGCATTCCTAACTCTACACCCAACTAAGTACGCAGAAGTGCTAGTGAAACGCATGGAAGCAGCAGGTGCAGAAGCTTACCTAGTTAACACAGGCTGGAACGGCAGCGGCAAGCGTATCTCTATCCAAGATACACGCGGCATCATCGATGCAATCCTTGATGGATCAATTGAAGATGCGAAGACTAAGCATATTCCTATCTTCAACCTAGAAGTGCCTACTTCACTTCCTGGCGTGGACCCAAGCATCCTTGACCCACGTGATACCTACGTTGACCCACTACAATGGGAAAGCAAAGCAAAAGACTTGGCAGAGCGCTTCATCAACAACTTTGATAAGTACACTGACAACGCAGAAGGTAAATCACTAGTGGCTGCAGGTCCTCAACTCGACTAGACCACTCGCTAACTCTTCGTGACTTAGCTACAAAAATAATCGACAAGCCCCTCTTTTGAGGGGCTTTTTATTGAATCTGCCTCAAGATTGATACAAGCTTAAACCTATCTTAGTAAGTCGAGACTCTCACACTTACTTCATATTACTTACAGGTTTTGGCAGGGATGAAAACAGCAGTTCGAGTTCTACTTCTTATACTCATAGTGACGATTGCAATTCCGGTTGTCTTTGTGGGGATGCTGACCACCTCTTATTCTCGCCAAACATGGAATCTATTTTCTGATCTAGTCGACCTACCGCTGCATGCAGATAACGTGCAATACGAATTTCCTTATCACCTCACCCTCAATGGAGTGGCGACAAAACAAAAAAACTTGCCGTTCATTGAGCAAGTCGATCTATGGCTGAACCCCGATGTTCGTCGTGACGGAAATTGGATTGTCGACAGTCTGTTGATTGATGGTCTGAGCCTGCAACACGGCATGCCAACATTGCCGACGCTCAGCAATGTTTATTTCCATCAAATCGCGTTAAAGAACATCGATTACGCAGATGATGCATTCAGCATTAATGGCTTGAATGTACAGATCCAAAACCCAATTTGGTCGAGCGATGCTCAGCAAATACCTTATGGTGAGGTTCAACTTTCGGCTGATCAATTGTATTGGAATGGCGAAGCTTTCGATAAGTTGCTTATAGACTTGGATTACAAAGCCCAAGACAGCACGCTTTACGGCGCTTCATTTAACTGGCGTGGCAGTGAAGTCTCAGGACAAGGCGAACAGTACCCACAAGGCTGGTCACTGGTGAATGTGACCCTTGATAAGCTGAAAATCGATAACCTACAGTTGCAATCTTTACTCGCTAAACCATGGCAAGCGTTGCCAATTAATATCAACCATATCAACAGCCTCGATCTCCTGAATGCAGATATTGAGTACGGAGATTGGCATTGGCACAACCTTGAGTTATCAGTAGAAAACGCCTCTCTGCCACTGTCATTTTGGAAAACAACAGCACAGGTTTCTTTGCAAGCTGACAGCGTCAGTTTCCAAGACCAAACCGCAGTTGAGCCTCGTTTGAACGCCCAACTCAAGCCGGAGTCAATCCAACTACAAGAGCTAAGCTTTGATTGGCAGCAAGGTAGTGTGCAGGTATCTGGTGAGTTCGAGCCACAGCATTGGAAAATCAACAGCGCAACCATCAATGGATTGAAATGGGCTATCCAACCTGACGATAAGACCGACTGGTGGCAAATCGCCACAGAAAGGCTCCAGCAAGTCGATGTGAAGCAGTTAGAGATTGAACGCAGCCAAGTTATCCAGTTATCTAAACAACCTTACTGGCAGCTTTCTGGCTTGAATTTGGAAGGTGACCAGCTCGAAGTAAAACACCGCAATGGTCATTGGGGAATTTGGAACGGTAAGCTTGATGCTAGCGTGGTAAACGCAAGTTACGATCAAGTAATCACATCACACGCAGCCATTTCTACACAGAGTGACAATGGCTTGTGGCAACTGACACGTTTGTTTGCACCGTTAGAGCAAGGCTATATCGAAGGCTTAGGGCAAATCGATCTCAGCACCACCAGCCAACCTTGGGCGTTGAGCCTCAACGCCGATGGGATTCCCTTGCAATTGCTTCACCCCTATTTGCCAACGGTGCTCGCGGTCAATGGCTTCTCAGATCTAAGTCTCGACTTAAAAGGCTTAGCCGGCGATCAAAACATGCTTGCTTACAGCTTATCGGGCGAAGTGGAAGCCAACTTACGTGATACCACCTTAAAGTCACAAGCGGATGATTCACTCACAGCGATCACTTTGAGCCCTTTGCGTTTGGCAGCTCAACGTGGTGCTGTTGAGCTTCAACCAGTGACCATTTCAGGCGAAGCCATCTCGGGCAATCTGTCTGGTGAGTTTGATATGGCGAACAACCCGTTAAGTGGCGTGATTTACCAACTCCAAGAAGCGTGTGGTTCAATCCAAGGTGATGTGCTAAGTGGCGAAGTCAAAACAAATGAATGCACAAATACATCAAAACAGACTGAATCAGTAAAACCAGCAGAATCAGAACAGAGCTCGTCAAAAACAACAAGCCGCACCAGTATTGATCCCATCAACTTAGAACAATATGAGGAAGAGTTAAGTGAGATTGTAGAGGAAGAACAAGAATCAGCCGTAGCGCCGCATTCAGAAGAGCAACTTATCTCAGAACAAAAAGACTTAACTAAAGATTCAAGCCTTGAAGCGCAGACCTCAGAAGAAAAGGTCTCCGAAGAACGTGCCAATCTAGCAACAGATAAAACCAAGACAGAACTAGGCGCATCAGAAAACCAAGATGCGCCACAAGAAACACCAGCGCCTAATAATCTAACAGCTGAGTAGCTTAGAGTAATTTGGCAGCAGCATGTATGTGCCTACAAAATCCACGGCAGGCACATCTCCACTGTAAATCACTACGTGGATAACGATACGCGCTTTACGACCTGAAGCAAGTCTATCCAAGTCACCACTGATACCATCTAACGACGTGCTCGCGACTGGGTTCTCTTCAACAGGATGACGATAACGAATTGAACTGTCTGCTAATACGATGTCACCGTGCAAACCACGCTCTTTCATCAACAGCCACGTCATGCCCCACCCAGTCAGTGTCGCCAGAGTAAAAGCAGAACCGGCAAACATGGTATTATGTGGATTCAAGTTTGGGTTAAGCTGCGCGCTACACTCAAACTGGTAACCTGTGTATTGGTTGATTTTGATCCCCATTTTATCCGCGATCGGGATCTGCGCTTCCCAACGTTGTTGCAACTCGGTACACCAATCAGGGCGACGTAGCACATCCGCCATTGGGTCAAGCTGTTTAACCATTTGTTGGTGACGCACGGGACCACGTTCATCGGTCAGCTCACCGCGACGCTCAAAACCATTCTTCTCATAGAAGGCAATCGCGTCTTCACGGGCATTACACACCAGACGCTTCGCCCCTTCTTGCCGAGCTAACGACTCAAGCGCCACCAGCACTAATGAGCCCATGCCTTTGCTGCGACGGTTGTTCTTCACCGCCATATAGCGGATCTGACCATCGTTATCTGGGGTAATGTACAACCGACCAATCGCCATCGGACGACCACGGCTGTCGGTAATCATGCGGTGATGACTCATGCCATCGTACTCATCACGCTCAGAGCCTACAGGCATACGCCAAGGTTCGCGTAGCAACTGCCAACGAAATTGATAGTACTTGTTGAGCTGATTTTCTGTTTTTGGAGTTATGAGTTTGAACATATCAATCCTTTGAAAGTACAAATCAAATGAAAGCCTTAGGAGAAAATACCCAAGCAAATTCAATTTACTTGGGCTTAAAGCTTAGACCATGATGTTGTGGTTGCCAGATTAGACCTGTAGCCAAAAAGTCACTGGACCGTCATTAATTAATGACACTTTCATATCTGCCGCGAAGCGACCGCGTTGTGTTGGCAGTTCTTGCTCACACAAGTCCGAGAAGTAGTCATACAGACGTTCTGCATCCGCAGGGTGCGCGCCACGAGAAAAGCCTGCGCGAGTGCCTTTTTTGGTATCCGCTGGTAACGTAAATTGAGACACCACCAAAACCTTACCGTTCACTTGTTTGACGTTAAGGTTCATTTTGCCTTCATCGTCTTCAAACACACGATACGTGGTTACGCGCTCCATCAAACGTTTTGCTTTTGCTTCATCATCGTCCTTCTCTACACCAAGTAGGACAAGTAGACCTTGGTCGATTTCACCGACAACTTCACCGTCTACACGAACGGCGGCTTCACTGACTCGTTGAATTAGCGCTATCACGACTCTCGCTTCCTTCATCTGTTAATTGCAATTCAGCGGTCGAGTGTATCATTTCTAGGTCGTCACTCCAGTGCTCTCTTTCCCCCAGAGCAGCAGTCACTTCTGCGCCAATCAATACGATCAGCCAGCACAGATACACCCACACAAACAGGATCGGAATCGCAGCGAGCGCACCGTAAATCAGCTGATATGACGGGAATTGAGTAATGTAGAAAGCAAAGCCTTTCTTACTCAGTTCAAACAGCACAGCGGCAATGGCAGCACCAACCGCACCATGGGATAGATAAACCTTTTTGTTTGGCACTAAGAAGTACAACCCCATGAACGCAAAGAAGGACAACAGTAAAGGTAACCAACGTAAAAACAGGTTATAAGCGCCCGATAAGGTTTCGTTTTCAATCAGCTTTAGCGATGTCACGTAGGAGGTCGCTGCAATACTCGCGCCGACTAGAATCGGACCAAGGGTCAACACCATCCAATACATGGAGAAAGAAAACACAGGACGACGTTTATCTTTCACTCGCCAAATGTAGTTTAAGTTCTTGTCGATATTCGAAATCAGCATCAAAGCGGCAACAAACAAGAACGCACCACCTACGGCGGTCATCTTGCCTGTGTTTGAGACAAACTCTTGCAACGCAACTCTGACTGCATCACCAGAAGCAGGGACAAAGTTATCAATGATGTAACCTTGCAAGGTTTCGCCCACATTCTCAAATACCGGAAACTTCGACAATATCGACAGCAATACCGTCAACATCGGCACAATAGACAACAAAGTGATGTAAGCTAAATAGCCTGCATTAACGTTGACGCGATCGTGCGTCATACGCTTGAGCAAATATTTGAAAAACGCGACGCTCCCCGGCACGAGCTTGCTCAATCTCACCTTGTAACTCTCTGATAACTGGTTCATAGTTCATCCCATAAATTAGCGTCGAGGACATAAGAATGCCTTATTTATTAGCAATTGTACTATCAATTTTCACTTTGACAGGATGTCAGTCCGCATATTATTCAGCAATGGAACAAGTGGGTTACCACAAACGTGACATTATGGTTGATCGTGTGGAAGACGCCAAAGAATCGCAGCAAGACGCACAAGAAGAGTTCACCAGCGCGCTAGAAGCTCTTTCTGCGTTGACTAACTTTGACGGCGGTGAGCTAGAAAGCGTCTACAACAACATTAACGACAAATACGAAGACAGTGAAAAAGCGGCGCAAGATGTACGCGACCGGATTGCTGCAATTGAAGATGTGTCAGATGCTCTGTTTGATGAATGGCAAGGCGAGCTAGACCTATACACCAGTGCGAAACTGCGTCGCTCTAGCGAACAGAAGTTGCGTGAAACCAAAGCGTCTTACAAAACCATGCTTAACGCTATGAAGCGTGCAGAAGACAAAATGACGCCAGTATTGAATACGCTGCGTGACAACACGCTTTATCTAAAGCATAACTTGAACGCAAGCGCGATTGGTTCATTGAAAGGTGAATTCTCTAGCCTAGAGAAAGACATTCAATACGCAATCAAACAAATGAATGCCGCGATTACTGAGTCAGATAAGTTCTTACAGCAGCTGAACCAAAAGTAATTCGATAAAGCCTCCTCCTCGTGAGGAGGTTTTGCTATCTAGCGACCAAGCTATCCCTCGCTCCGTCAGTTACCGGCATACCTACCAAGCTCTATCTTTACTCCCCACCTTCTACCTCAGCAACTAAGCCCATTACTTGTCGAACAAACGCCACCCGTTCAGCTACTCTTCCCCATGGCACTTCAACCACTTCATACCCCAGTTCAGTATAGGTATCGACTAAGGTTTGATGGATTTGTAGCGCCTCTTCAAAACTGTGTGGACGCACATCATCTTGAACATAAATAGAGGCTTCAGGTCGACATGTAAGCACCTTACTCTGGTACCCTGCACTCTCAATCAAGAAGGCTTGTTCAACGGGACAGCCGCCCACTTTTAGGTATGCCACGATGTCTGGGATAGCACGGTCAACAAAAGCGACCGGATGATTCAGCGCTTCTCGCTTTTGCTTGCCCATTAACTCAAGGCATAAGTTGGCAAACTCAGGTAAATTCGTCCAAGGCAAAATACCATTGTCCAATTGGCTTTGCTGCTCAATCAAGGTACGTGAACCTTCAGCAAAGGCGGCGTACCCCAACTCGCCTAACGCATTCAACAAGGTGGTTTTACCTGCACCCGGACCACCAGTGATAACAATTGGCGCCATCGTCTTATTCCTTCAGATACAAAAAGCCCCGAGCATAACTCGGGGCTTATTCTTAATCGAATCCGTTACAGCAAATTATTTTGCTGAACGTGAAGCTCGTTTACGATCGCTTTCCGTTAGGAATTTCTTACGGATACGGATGCTTTCAGGTGTTACTTCTACTAGTTCGTCATCATCGATGAACTCTAGTGCTTGCTCAAGAGTCATCTTGATTGGTGGAGTAAGAACCTGTGCGTCATCTGTACCAGATGCACGAACGTTGGTTAGCTGCTTACCTTTCAGTGCGTTTACTGTTAGGTCGTTGTCGCGGCTGTGAATACCGATAACCATGCCTTCGTAAACTTCAACACCGTGACCGATAAATAGACGACCACGTTCTTGAAGGTTGAATAGTGCGTTAGTTAGCGCTTTACCCATTGCGTTAGCAATTAGTACACCGTTTACACGTTGACCGATGTTACCGCCTTTGTGTGGCGCGTAGCGATCAAACGTATGGTATAGAAGACCAGAACCAGAAGTCAGCGTCATGAACTCAGTTTGGAAGCCGATCAGACCACGAGATGGCATTTCGAAGTCCATACGTACACGACCTTTACCATCTGGAGACATGTCTTTCAGCTCACCTTTACGTAGGCCGATGTTCTCCATGATGCCGCCTTGGTGCTCTTCCATAACGTCGATAGTTACCGTTTCGAACGGTTCCAATAGCTGACCATCTTCTTCTTTGATGATTACTTCTGGACGAGATACAGCAAGCTCGAAGCCTTCACGACGCATGTTTTCGATCAGGATAGATAGGTGAAGCTCACCACGACCTGATACGCGGAATTTGTCTGGATCGTCTGTTTGCTCTACACGCAATGCAACGTTGTGTACCAATTCCTTCTCTAGACGCTCAAGGATGTTACGTGAAGTAACGAACTTACCTTCTTTACCCGCGAATGGAGACGTGTTTACTTGGAACGTCATTGTTACTGTTGGTTCATCAACAGACAGCGGCGGTAGTGCTTCTACTGCGTTTTGCGCACAGATAGTGTCAGAGATTTTTAGCTCGCCAAGACCTGTGATTGCAATGATATCACCAGCGTTAGCTTGCTCAACTTCGTGACGCTCTAGGCCAAGGTAGCCCATTACTGTACCCACTTTACCGTTGCGAGTTTTACCGTCAGCACCGATAACTGTTACTTGTTGGTTTGCTTTCACGCTACCACGAGTTACACGAGCAACACCGATAACACCAACGTAAGAGCTGTAGTCTAGCTGAGAAACTTGCATCTGTAGTGGACCATCTAGGTCAACTTCTGGAGCCGCTACTTCTTCAACGATAGTTTCGAATAGAGGTTCCATGTTTTCGCCAGTTTCGCCTTCTTCTAGAGAAGCCCAACCGTTAAGTGCTGACGCGTAAACAACTTTAAAGTCTAGCTGTTCGTCAGTTGCACCTAGGTTGTCGAATAGGTCGAAGACTTGGTCCATAACCCAATCAGGACGTGCACCAGGACGGTCAATCTTGTTGATTACAACGATTGGTTTAAGACCGTGAGCAAATGCTTTTTGAGTTACGAAGCGAGTTTGCGGCATTGGACCGTCAACAGCGTCAACGATAAGTAGAACTGAGTCTACCATCGACATGATACGTTCTACTTCGCCACCGAAGTCCGCGTGTCCCGGAGTATCTACGATGTTGATGCGGTAGTCATTCCAGTTAATTGCTGTGTTCTTAGCAAGAATGGTAATGCCACGCTCTTTTTCAATGTCGTTCGAGTCCATGACTCGCTCTTCAGCTTCACCGCGAGACTCAAGCGTGCCTGATTGTTGTAGCAGCTTGTCAACCAACGTTGTTTTACCGTGGTCAACGTGCGCGATAATCGCGATATTTCTTAATTTATCAATCTGTGGAGTAGCCATGGATATTGATTCACTTAGATAGATGAAATGCCCTCATGCTGAGAACGGGTGCTCTCTGACGACATTTACTGATTAAAAAAACGGCCATAATGTACCAGATTCTAGCAAAAAGCATAGAGATATGTGATCTACTCCCGAGCATTTCTGTCAAATTTACGCTTAACACCCGCTTTAGAGCGCCATGCGAATTGATTCAACGCAACTTTATTCCAATCGCGCATATTACAAATTGACTCTTGCTCAAAAACTGGGCTGAATAAGCAACGTAGTTGTCACATTGTGGTGCAATAATAAAATAATGCACCATAACGGTGCACCTACAGATCATTTTGGTGCAATCGTTTGCACCAAACTAGCGTATAAAAACGCAATCCATTGAAATTAATGGAATAATTTTTTTGGCACGGTTTTGGCTTTAGAGAAACCAGCATCGATTAATAAAATGTCAAACAGATTAATCAATGCTGGATTTAATTAATGTTTCATAAATCGAGCTTTTACCGCTTTATTAACACTGGAGGTTATCCAAGATGTCAGTAGAAAACGTTTTATCACTGATCCAAGAAAACGAAGTTAAGTTTGTTGACCTACGCTTCACTGATACAAAAGGTAAAGAGCAGCACATCTCTATCCCTGCTCACCAAATCGACGCAGACTTCTTCGAAGAAGGTAAAATGTTCGATGGTTCATCAGTTGCTGGCTGGAAAGGCATTAACGAATCAGACATGGTTATGATGCCAGACGCATCTTCTGCAGTGCTTGACCCATTCACTGAAGATGCAACGCTAAACATCCGTTGTGACATCCTTGAGCCTGCAACAATGCAAGGCTACGACCGCGACCCACGCTCTATCGCTAAGCGCGCAGAAGACTTCATGCGCTCTACTGGTATTGCAGACACCGTTCTTATCGGTCCTGAGCCAGAGTTCTTCCTATTCGACGACGTTAAGTTCGCAACTGACATGTCTGGTTCTTTCTTCAAGATTGATGACGTAGAAGCAGCATGGAACACAGGTTCTGATTACGAAGAAGGTAACAAAGGTCACCGTCCAGGCGTTAAAGGTGGTTACTTCCCAGTAGCTCCAGTAGATTCATCTCAAGACATCCGTTCTGCAATGTGTCTAGTAATGGAAGAAATGGGTCTAGTTGTAGAAGCGCACCACCACGAAGTAGCAACTGCGGGTCAAAACGAAATCGCAACTCGCTTCAACACGCTAACAACGAAAGCTGACGAAATTCAAATCTACAAGTACGTAGTACACAACGTTGCTCACGCATTTGGTAAGACGGCGACATTCATGCCTAAACCACTAGTTGGCGACAACGGTAGCGGCATGCACGTTCACCAATCTCTAGCAAAAGATGGCGTAAACCTATTTGCTGGTGACAAGTACGGCGGTCTATCTGAAACTGCACTTTACTACATCGGCGGTATCATCAAGCACGCTCGCGCAATCAACGCATTTGCGAACCCATCAACTAACTCGTACAAGCGTCTTGTACCAGGCTTCGAAGCACCAGTAATGCTAGCTTACTCAGCGCGTAACCGTTCTGCTTCTATCCGTATCCCAGTGGTACCAAGCCCTAAAGCGCGTCGTATCGAAGTTCGTTTCGGTGACCCAGCGGCTAACCCATACCTATGTTTCGCAGCAATGCTAATGGCTGGTCTTGACGGTATTAAGAACAAGATCCACCCAGGTGAAGCGATGGATAAAGACCTTTACGACCTACCAGCTGAAGAAGCAGCAGAAATCCCAACTGTTGCATACTCACTAAAAGATGCACTAGAAGAACTAGATGCAGACCGTGAGTTCCTAACTGCAGGTGGTGTATTCTCTGACGACTTCATCGATTCTTACATCGGTCTTAAGTCTCAAGACGTAGAGAAAGTAAACATGACAACTCACCCACTTGAGTTCGAACTTTACTACTCTGTATAAGGTTTCAGCTGTGTAAAATGTAAACGCAGTTACAAAATATTAGGCTCGCCTCGCAGGCGGGCCTTTTTTGTATTCGCTCACTCTATTTGGGCGTTTAACATGGAGGGATAACTAAAATACGCTCAGACTCTTTTGCTTGATAAGTCAAAGAGCTAAGCACCTAAACGTGAAATCATCTATCAAAAGAAGGTGAGCAATGAAAGTTCAGCTTTTACCATCACTATGCGCCCTCAGTAGTGTACTGATTGCAACGACAGCCTTAGCTCAAGTCGCGTACACTTGGGTGGATAAAGACGGTGTGGTGCACTTCAGTGACACACCAAACCAAGGCGCAAAGACCATCTCTCTGCCAAATCTTGAATCCAGCGCTCCAGCCCCTAAAGTGGAGAGCACCGAGTCTCTCGCTCCACAAGCAAATGCAGCTCAGGAGCCGACCACAGAGAAAAAAACTAAAACGGATAAACCGTTACCCCTTTCCCTCACTATGCTCACCCCACAACACGATGAAACCATTCGCAGTAACTCTGGTGTCATCAATATTCAGCTCGAAGCAAACCGCAAATTAGGCATCGGCGAACAACTGCAACTCATCCTTGATGGTAAGCCTTATGGAGCTCCTCAAAGCCGCTTAACTTGGCAGTTAAACAATATCGACCGTGGCACGCACACCCTTGCGGTAAAAGCCAAAAGAAGCGGCAAGCTTATTGCATCTACTAGCCCTATAACGGTGCATTTACATAGAGCGAGTATCAAGCCGACCATTAAAGGGGCAAAGTAGAATATTAAGTGAAAAAAACCGCACTCTGATGGCGCTTTTCACTTTTTCTTCTTAGATTTATTCGCCATACTTACGTTCTATTGCACCAATATAGTGCAACGCACAATCACAACGCAAACAAGGACGTAATGTGGATACCAGTCTCTCCAGTGCCATTCTCAATAATATGGTGACAGCTACGCTGATTCTTGATGATGGGTTAGCGGTACGTTACGCCAATCCCGCGGCTGAGTTGTTGTTCTCACAAAGTGCTAAACGCATTGTTGAACAGTCGTTATCTCAGTTAATTCAGCATGCGTCACTGGATCTCGCCCTGCTCACTCAACCATTGCAGAGCGGACAAAGCATCACTGACAGTGACGTCACTTTTGTCGTCGATGGGCGTCCTTTGATGCTCGAAGTTACCGTCAGTCCTATTACATGGCAAAAACAGCTGATGTTGTTGGTTGAGATGCGCAAAATTGATCAGCAACGCCGCCTAACTCAAGAGCTCAATCAACACGCTCAACAACAAGCGGCGAAACTGTTAGTTCGCGGTTTGGCGCATGAAATTAAAAACCCACTCGGCGGTTTACGCGGCGCAGCACAACTATTGGAAAAAATGCTGCCCGACCCTTCCTTGACGGAATACACACACATCATCATTGAACAAGCTGACCGATTGAGAGCCTTGGTTGATCGTCTTCTTGGACCGCAAAAGCCGGGTAAGAAAGCACAAGAAAACCTGCACCAAGTGTTGGAGAAGGTACGTCAATTAGTCGAATTGGAGTCACAGTATTCGCTCGTCATCGAACGAGACTACGATCCGAGCTTGCCAGAGATTTTGATGGACGCGGACCAAATCGAGCAGGCAATGCTCAACATCGTCAGCAATGCGGCACAGATTCTGTCCCACCAAGAACACGGTAAAATCACCATACGCACCAGAACGGTGCATCAAGCCAACATTCATGGTCAGCGTTGCAAACTCGCGGCTCGCGTTGAAATCACTGATAACGGACCAGGAATTCCACCCGAACTGCAAGACACGCTTTTCTACCCTATGGTCAGTGGACGCGAAGGCGGAACCGGACTTGGGCTATCTATTTCACAAAATTTGATCGACCAGCATAACGGCAAGATTGATGTCGAGAGTTGGCCAGGTCACACCACTTTTACTATTTATTTGCCAATCTGACTTGGTTAATTGGCTTTGCTATTCGTCAGTTTTTAGGCTTTTGCTGCAAGGATTTATTACATGAGTAAAGGATATGTTTGGGTCGTCGATGACGACAGTTCGATTCGTTGGGTCATGGAGAAAACCCTCTCCTCAGCCGACATCAAATGCGAAACCTATGCGGATGGGGAAAGCGTTTTAATGGCGCTAGAACGTGAAGTACCAGACGTTTTAGTTTCTGACATTCGCATGCCGGGTATCGATGGCTTAGAGCTATTAAAACAAGTACAACGCGACTACCCAGATCTCCCCGTCATCATCATGACGGCGCATTCCGATTTAGATGCGGCAGTGAACGCCTACCAAAAAGGCGCTTTTGAATACTTGCCCAAACCGTTTGATATCGACGAAACGCTCACATTGGTAGAGCGCGCCATCGCTCACAGCCAAGAGAACAAGCGCGAGCAACTTCTACCGGACGATATCCCTACTGATACACCTGAAATCATTGGTGAAGCACCAGCAATGCAAGAAGTATTTCGTGCTATCGGTCGTTTATCGCGCTCTTCTATTTCTGTTCTGATCAACGGTGAGTCGGGTACCGGCAAAGAATTGGTTGCTCATGCCTTGCACCGCCACAGTCCGCGCGCCAACAAACCTTTTATTGCCCTCAATATGGCTGCGATCCCAAAAGACTTGATTGAATCGGAACTGTTTGGTCACGAGAAAGGCGCATTTACTGGTGCCAATAGCGTCCGTCAAGGTCGCTTTGAGCAAGCCAATGGTGGCACGCTGTTTTTGGATGAAATCGGTGACATGCCATTAGATATTCAGACCCGATTATTGCGCGTGTTGGCGGATGGTCAGTTTTATCGCGTTGGCGGGCACTCTCCAATCCGTGTCGACGTTCGTATTGTCGCAGCCACCCACCAAAACCTTGAAAAATTGGTCCATGAGGGTGATTTCCGCGAGGATTTATTCCATCGTTTGAACGTTATTCGCGTGCAAATCCCCGCACTGAGAGAACGTAAGCAAGACATTGAAAAGCTCACCCAACACTTCCTCGTTCGAGCGGCTGATGAACTCGGTGTTGAAACCAAAACCCTGCATCCATCTTCGGTGGAAATTCTTAATCGCCTTGATTGGCCGGGTAACGTTCGCCAACTGGAAAACATCTGTCGCTGGTTAACCGTTATGGCCAGCGGAAGTGAGGTGCTACCTAGTGATTTGCCTGCCGAATTGCTGGAAGAAAAGAAAATCATCACTGAAACCACCAGCGGCAGTTGGCAAGAACAATTGGCGGATTGGGCACGCCATGCGCTAGAAGCTGGGGATAAAGAACTGCTTTCCTACGCTTTACCAGAATTTGAGCGCATTTTATTGGAAGCCGCATTAGAACATACTAAAGGTCATAAGCAAGATGCCGCTAAAGTATTAGGTTGGGGACGCAATACCCTAACCAGAAAATTGAAAGAACTGTACTGACCTTAAGCGGCAACGAGTTTGACAAAAGGTTATCAAGCGCACACTTTTGCTCTCGCTTGATAACCTAAGTATCAGTACAATTATGGTACGACACCCCTTATATGGCTAGGCAATGTCAAACGCAACGACTCAAATTACACTACGCACCGCTGTACTCATCCCTTTTGTGATGATTTTTTTGCTGGCTATCAGTGTGATTGTTTACGTCCAGAAACAGAGCTATGAAGAGGTTGTTACCGACATCAGTGACAAACAGCTTTCTGTATTAACAGAGAGTGTCCACGATCATCTGAATGATTACCTGCGCAAGCCTTTCACTGCAGTGACTGCGCTTGGTCACAACGTTAGTTACCACAATCTTTATCGCCCGCACGACACCAAAGAAATCCAAGACTATCTGTTAAGTGCCTTTAAGGATTTGTATCATTCGATCCCACAGTTAGATGTCATTGCATTCGGTTCAGAATCTGGGGACTTTACAGGTTTTCGTCGTGAATCTGATGGCGCCTATACACTGATGCTTCAAGACCATCGAACCAATGGCAACTTAGTGATTTACGGTAGTGAAACCATCAGTGATGACATTCGCACCATCATCGAGCCTTACGATCCTCGCACTCGTCCTTGGTACCAACCCATCGCTCAAGACAACAAACCTCGTTGGTCGAGCATCTATGCTAATGCCGACGAACGTCAAGACATCACTCTGTCAGCGATGACGCCTATCTATGAAATGGGTGAGTTTGCTGGTGTGTTGGTAACCGATGTGCGCATCAATACGTTTAACTTATTTTTGCAAAAGCTTAAGCAAGATACGAATGCCTCGGTTTACATCATGGACCAAGAGCAACGCTTAGTGGCGCACTCTGGACAAGGTAGTGTCATTTCTTGGGGGACAAAGTTCTCAGATAAAGGTCAGCGCTTATTCGCTTCAGAAAGCGCAGATCCAGTCATTCAGATGAGCGCGGCTCGCGTCAGTGGCAAAAACCTAAGCTACAGCGATAAGCCTTATACTTTTGAGTTCGACTTCAACGGTCAGCGCACCTTTAGCCGAGTCACACCATATCATGATGCTAACGGTTTAACTTGGTTTATTGGCACTTCGATCTCTGAGACAGAACTGCTTGGCACCCTACCAAAGAACCAGCAAAGAAGCTGGATGGTGGGTATTTTCGTTAGCTTAGTTGGCATCGTCATTAGCATGCTTATCTTCAGCCGAGTTACTCGCCCCATCAATGCCACAGCGACAGCAGCCCAACACCTTGCGAAAGGCGATTGGGATAGCACTATGCCTCGCCCTGGTTATGTGTACGAGACGACTATTCTGGTGCAAGCGTTTAACGAGATGGCAAGCAATCTCAAAGCGTCCTTTAAAGCACTGCGTGAACAACTTGAGTTTGATTCTCTAACCCGCCTGTATAGCCGCCAAGGGCTAATAGAAGTGAGTGACAGCTTACCTCACTCAGGGCAAGGGAGTTTGTATCTTATTGGGATCAACAAATTTAGAGATATCAATGACAGTGTTGGTCATCACAACGGCGATAAGCTTCTGATACACATCGCTGAACGCCTTAAACAGCAACTGCAAGATGAAGCGACACTAGCGCGCATCGGTGGTGATGAGTTTGCCGTATTCATGCCCAACACAAACAGTGATAGCGACATCAGCTTAGTTGAGCGCCGTTTACACCAACTATTGGCAGCACCATTTGTTCTTGATGGTGAAACGGTCGTCATTAAAGTTTCTATTGGCGTCGTACGCACTCAGCCCGATCAGACAATGTCTTTATGGCTGCGTAATGCCAGTATTGCGTTGAGTTACGCGAAACAAGATTCTCGCACCAGCGTCTGCCACTACAGCCCTGAAATGGCGAGCGCGTCTAAATTCCGAACTCAGATGATCGCTAAGATTCAAACAGGCATCGATAACCGTGAATTTGTGCCTTTCTACCAACCTATTATTGATCTTGCATCAGGCAACATTTGTGGCGCCGAAGCACTCGCACGCTGGCACAGTGATTCGGGAATGGTATCTCCGTTAGATTTCATCCCAATCGCCGAAGAAAGCGGCATGATCAAGACCATTGGTCAACAAATCTTATTCCAAGCGTGTAGTGATACTCGTAAAGCAATCGACAGTAGACGTTGGCCTGAAGACTTCCAATTACACGTTAATGTGTCGGTTCATCAGCTTTCAAGCCCTAACTTTGTTGAATCCGTGGCGAAAGTGCTGCGAACAACGGGGCTGCCTGCTACCAATGTGACGCTGGAGATCACCGAGTCGCGCATCATCGACAGCGCACCAACGACACTAGATAATTTGCTCAAACTGCGAGAAATGGGACTAGGTATTGCTATTGATGACTTCGGCACAGGTTACTCATCTCTGGCTTACTTACACGCATTACCGTTTACCTGCTTGAAGATAGACCGCACCTTTATTAATCGTCTGACTAAAGAGAACCTCGACAGCTCTGTTGTATCAGCGATCATCAATATCACCAAAGGCATGAAGACCAATGTAGTAGCAGAAGGCGTGGAAACGGCTGCGCAAGCACAACTGCTCAGTTCACTTGGCTGTAATCAGGTTCAGGGTTTCTACTACAGTCGCCCAATGCCGATGGAAGAATGGCCAACACATTTGGTTAACATGAAGTAGAAAACAGCTGAAATCGTTGATTTCCTAGTCATCCTCTACTGACAACTTGCCTAACTGTTATTTATACTTAACTGCAAATCTTCCCCATGTATTGTCATTGATAATGTTTGGGCTGAGTTCCTGTTCACAACAAACCCGGATCGCCATAATGATAACTAAGAATCTTCCCCTAACTGATTTGCACCGTCACCTTGACGGCAACATTCGTACTAAGACTATTCTTGAGCTTGGTCAGCAATTTGGTATTGCGCTACCTGCTTACGACATCGAATCACTAACACCACACGTTCAAATTGTTGAAGCTGAGCCATCTCTTGTTGCTTTCCTTTCTAAGCTTGATTGGGGCGTAGCAGTGTTGGGTGATCTAGATGCGTGTCGCCGCGTTGCTTACGAAAACGTTGAAGACGCACTAAACGCGCAAATTGATTACGCAGAACTGCGTTTCTCTCCATACTACATGGCGATGAAACACAAACTACCAGTCGCAGGCGTAGTAGAAGCAGTAGTTGATGGCGTGCAAGCGGGTATGCGTGATTTCGGTATCAAGGCAAACCTAATCGGTATCATGAGCCGTACTTTCGGTACTGATGCGTGTCAGCAAGAGCTTGATGCAATCCTTAGCCAAAAAGACCACATGGTTGCCGTTGACCTTGCTGGTGATGAGCTTGGTCAACCAGGTGACCGTTTTGTGTCTCACTTCAAACAAGTGCGCGACGCAGGTCTGAATGTAACGGTGCACGCAGGTGAAGCGGCTGGCGCAGAAAGCATGTGGCAAGCTATTCAAGAGCTTGGAGCGACACGTATCGGTCACGGTGTGAAAGCAATCCACGATCCTAAACTGATGGATTACCTTGCAGAAAACCGTATTGGTATTGAATCGTGCCTAACGTCAAACTTCCAAACTAGCACTGTTGAATCATTAGCAAACCACCCACTGAAACAGTTCCTAGATCACGGCGTACTTGCGTGTCTAAACACGGACGATCCAGCAGTGGAAGGTATTGAACTGCCTTACGAATACGAAGTGGCGGCACCAGCAGCAGGCCTAACTCAAGAACAGATTCGCCAAGCGCAAATCAACGGTCTAGACATCGCTTTCCTATCAGATGCAGAAAAAACTGAACTGAAAGAAAAAGTGAAAGATCGCGCTTAATTGCCGCAAAAACATAAAAAAATGCCAGCATTTGCTGGCATTTTTTATATCTAGAATCGGCTAAAGATTAGATAACGCGCGAGAATTGCTGCTGACGCGCTTTCGCTCTTAGGTATTTATCGAAGCTCATGCAGATGTTACGGATCAACAGACGACCACGAAGCGTAACGCGCATTTCACGGTCATCCACTTCCACTAACTCGTCATTAATGAAGGTTTGTAGTAGCTCTAGGTCTTCTTTAAAGTATTGCTCAAACTTAACGCCAAATTCAGACTCAATCGCCTTCTTATCCAGCTTAAAGTTACAGATAAGCTGTTTGATCACTTCACGACGTAGCAAATCATCCGCATCCAGTGATACACCTTTCCACAGCGCGTGGCGAGATTCATTCACTTGTGCGTAGTACTTTTTCAATTCTTTTTGGTTTTGTGCGTAGGCATCACCAATCATTGAAATTGCAGAAACACCAAAGCCTACCAAGTCACATTCACCTTGCGTCGTGTAACCTTGGAAGTTGCGGTGCAAGATGCCTTCACGTTGAGCAACAGCAAGCTCATCATCTGGCATAGCAAAGTGGTCCATACCGATGAACTGGTAACCAGCACCTGTTAGCGTAGCGATAGTGTCTTGCAGAATCGCCATCTTCTCTTCCGCTTTTGGCAAATCTTCGTCTTTGATCTTACGCTGCGCAGCAAACAGTTGTGGCATGTGCGCATAGTTAAACACAGACAAACGACCTGGCTGCATTTCTAACACTTGCTCTAGTGTCTTCGCAAAAGATGCCTTAGTTTGCTTCGGTAAACCGTAAATCAAATCAAGGTTGGTTGAGCGGAAACCAAGTTCTTTTGCACGAGCAACCATCGCAAAGATAAATGCTTCATCTTGCTCACGGTTCACGAGCTGTTGAACTTCTTTATTGAAATCCTGCACGCCAATGCTCAGACGGTTGAAGCCTTCACCACGCAAGTGATCCAGCATAGTGAGCTCGATTTCACGTGGGTCAACTTCAATACTGATTTCCGCATCCGCACTAAACGTAAACTCTTGGCGTAGCAAGTTCATCACACGCGTGATTTGCTTTTCAGATAGGAAAGTTGGTGTACCACCACCAAAGTGCAATTGAGTCACCTGGCGTTCACCCAATAGTGACGCGCGTTGACGAATCTCGTGCTCAAGTACATCCAAGTATTCGTCAGCCTTATGCGAATGGCGAGTAATGACTTTATTACAGCCACAGTAGTAGCAAAGCTTATGACAAAACGGAATGTGAACGTACAGAGATAGCGGACGATCTGGGTACTGAGTGCATGCCATATCGTAGTCCGAAATGGTAAACGCTTCATGAAACTCCAGTGCTGTCGGGTACGACGTGTAGCGCGGGCCAGAGTAGTTGTACTTATCCAATACCGCTTGATCCCAGACGATTTGCTGTTTCGATTCAGTGTGTTGATTCGACATGGTGGTACTTTCCGTTAAATGCTAGGGAGACGAAAGCCGTCGCCCGATATTCAGAAACCGTTATTTTGCCATACGACGATGACAACTACGGTAGTCGCTGTCGGCTTTTTAAGTATAAAACCAAAGAAGTGCTAGCGTGATCACGATACCCCCATTGGTTATAAGGAAACCATCGGGGGCACCAATTAGATCATCTGAATATTGATTTGGTTATTCAGTGGCTGAACGTCTTTTTGCAACACTTTGAGCTCTTCGATGATCGCGTCCGTTAAGCGCTGTTCAGCTTTGTGACGCGTCAGGTTCTGTTGCATACGTTCTTTTTTGGCAAGCTGCTGGCGATCTTCGCCGCGCGCCATATCTTTCACGGTATGGTACAACTCAGAAATCGCAGGGTATGTGGCATCAAAATCGATACGGTCTTCACCTTGGACATAATCCATGATGTTGTAAACACGAATACTGATTTCCGACAAGTCACATTGCCCTTGGATGCCCGCCTGACACAAGGTATGCACGTTCTCAAAAATGTTGGCGTTACGCTTATCGATCGCCAATTTTTGATGCTTCAGCTGCAATTCCTTTTGCTTTTTCAATTGAAGCAGAAGGTAACCTGCATAAGAAGCCAGCGCGATAATAATCACTGCACCCGCAATCGCTAATAAGGTTACGTTCATGGATTACTTATCCTTTGTAGTCGTCGAAGTTGATATCGTCGAAGTCTGCAAGTAGATCGTCGTCGTTACGAGACCCTTTTACTGCTGGCGCAGTAAAGTCTTCGTCGTCTTCTTCCGGCTCTAGTAGACCTAGTTGATCCATTAGCTTCTCGATGCGATCTAGCTTCTCGTCTACATATTTCTGTAAACCAGTACCTAGGTTCTCACCCGCTTCGATACGATCCAACAACACGTTCAATTGCGCATCGTTTTCTAGCATCTCTAGCTCTTGCTCAGCAGATAGACGACGCTCTTGTTTAGTTTGCTTCTTCGCTGGCTCAACAATCAGAGGAATCTTCTTCTTGCTGCCTAAGCGAGGATCGCGTTTTTGCGCTGCGGCTTGTTTCTTCTGCTCTTCCGCATCAGAGTTGCGGCTACCAGTCTTCAAGCCTTTACGCTTTTTCGCGCGCTTACGTAGACGACCTTCTACATCTGATTCTGTACGGTTACGAGTTACTACAAACTCAGGTGCGCCAGAGGCACCTGGCTTTCTTGATTTCTTTTTACGGCTCATTACTGGGTCTTCCTCAGTAAAATTACATCATTACCAATAAATTCGAGTTCGAGCTTATCCCGCTCTGCTAGGAACTGGAACGTATCACGGCTAAAGAACACCACATGCGTTGGATCGTTCTTATAGTGCCATGTCCGAAAGGCTTCTACATCGATGACCATTTTCGTCATCAGGCCTATCCAGCCACCTGGCTTAACTAAATTCAACCATTGCTTCCACACCATATCTGGGTGGTAGAGGTGTTCGATCACCTCTGTTGCTGTCATGAAATCGTACTGCTTTTCCAACACACAAGTATCTGGGTGATAGTAAAGATCGTACAACGCCATGTTGTGCCCCGCTTCTTCTAACATTAAGGAAAGCGTAGGGCCCGGACCACAACCAAAGTCGATTCCGTTCGATTGTGGTGAAATTCGCTCTGTGATTGGGTCAGCAATTCGTGCCAAAAAACGGCGATATCCCATATCTTCAGGATTGTTCTCATGCAGATCATAATGAGCTTTTTCAGTTTCCGCATCCAAACGTTGGTCTGGATTGACGAATACCAAACTGCACTGCTCACATTGAAGATACTCGCGTTGCTTATCTTCAAAAAAGTGGTGAGTGCGCTGATTCTGGCATAAAGGACAGGTGTGCATGCTGACTTCCTCAAACAGGGATGCGAAACATACCAGAAAGTGGACTCAGATTGGAGTGTTACTGGATACTTTTTCAGCAGTTTTTGTTAAAAAAGTTTTTATCGGAATTGAAGGTATAAAAAAAGCGACAGTGAGACTGTCGCTTTCTGAATGCCACCAATAGTGGCGAAACTGTGTTGCACTCATTTGGTGCACCAAGAATCCTTTTGTTTTTCGAGCTTTCCTTGCCAAAAAGTGTTGTTCTTCATCTTCCTGATGAGTTTTGGCTATCCGTTTACTTCCTGTCTACTGAGCTACTTCCTGAGCTTGATCCGTTTCGCTGTCTTAACCGTTAGACTAGATGACCATCCATATCTGATAGGCTCCTTGCCTACCTAAGTCCCTTTTCCGACTATCAAACGTCCTTCGTTTGCGTCCTTGGAGACCTTATATCCATGGTCTAAATTCCTGTCATTCACTCCTTGTGAACAGCCTCTACTTTACGGACTGGATAAAAACCGACAAGTCATTGAAAAAAATTATTGATAGTTTTTTTGGGTCAAAAATAAATAGTTCAATCTATCAATAACTTAAAGAACAAGATGAGAAATAGTATCGAACAAGTATGGCAAATGTCTCACAAAGCACCTAGCTAACTATCACTTGTGAATGAAAATCCATATGTGATCAAGATCACTAACAAAAATGCCCCAGCAAAAAAGCTAGGGCATATTTGTATAACTGTGCTCGAACTATGTAGGGGTTTAGTGCAGACCGCCAACGTATTTCGACAGAACTTCGATGTCTTCGTCTGTCATTTTTTTCGCGATGTCACGCATCATGGCGTTCATATCGTTACCACGGTTACCATCACGGAACTTTTCTAGCTGAGCTTTGATGTAGTCAGAGTGCTGACCAGAAATTTTAGGGAAACCTGAAAGCTCAGTGCCGTTACCACGAGGGCCGTGACATGCGATACATGCGGTTAGACCGCGTTCTGCGTTACCAGCGGTGTAAAGTACTTTACCTTTGTCAACAACATCTTCTGGTGTTGAACTCTCTGAGATTGGTAGAGAGGCATAGTATGCAGATAGATCAGCGATGTCTTCATCGCTCAGTGGCATTGCCATACCACTCATCACAGGGTCGTAACGACCTTGCTTACCACCACTAGTCATACCTAGTTTTAGATCTTTTAACTGCTTCTCAAGATACTTAGCGTGTTGGCCTGCAAGTTTCGGGTACATTGCGATTGCACTGTTACCGTCCGCTCCGTGACAGGCGACACAAGTTTGTGATTTTGCTTTACCAGCTTCAATATTACCTTGGGCCCATACTGAGCAACTGGCTAAAAGACTCAAAATTAGCGCTAATTTCTTCATGACATTCCATTATAATTATCAAGCTTCCAGTACCACGGAATGTGAACATACCGCGTACACTCATGGTACAATAGGCGACCTTATGCCGAGCACGGTTATTTTACACAATTTCACAAAAAAGTAATCAATCGACTACACAAAGTCGAGATGGAGTTAACAGTGAGCGTAAAAATTCATTACCAAAACACGCATTTCATCACCAGCGCACCCGATATTCGTCACTTACCTGAGGACGAAGGTGTCGAAATTGCGTTTGCAGGACGCTCAAACGCTGGTAAATCGAGTGCACTTAACCGTCTTACTAACCAAAAAAGCTTAGCAAAGACATCAAAGACACCAGGTCGTACTCAATTGATCAACCTTTTCAAAGTGGAAGAAGGTTGTCACATTGTCGATTTGCCAGGATATGGCTTCGCTCAAGTACCGGTTGAGATGAAGAACAAATGGCAAAAATCATTAGGTGAATACCTACAGAAACGCGAGTGCCTAAAAGGCTTGGTGGTTCTGATGGACATCCGTCACCCAATGAAAGATCTCGACCAACAAATGATTTTCTGGGCAATCGACAGCCGCATCCCTGTTCAAGTTCTTCTGACTAAAGCAGACAAACTGAAAAGCGGTGCTCGCAAACAAACGCTACTGAAAATCCGCAAGCAAGTGGAAACATTTGGTGGTGACGTATCGGTTGACGTGTTCTCTTCACTGAAAGGTCTAGGTGTCGATCAGCTACGTGCCAAACTGGACACTTGGTTTGCACCAGCATTTGCACACTTGATTGAAGAAGACGAGCAAGGCGCTCCAGAGAGCGGCGAAGAATAATTAACAAAATTTGTTAAATTTTTTCGACACAGCCCTGCCTTTTGGTGGGGCTTTTGTTTATCTGTCATCTAAAAACGTGAATTTCAGGCAATAAAAAT
This sequence comes from Vibrio sp. SSH13-20, assembly GCF_040104475.1. NCBI lineage: Bacteria > Pseudomonadati > Pseudomonadota > Gammaproteobacteria > Vibrionales > Vibrionaceae > Vibrio > Vibrio sp. SSH13-20. The sequence continues at coordinate 70,782 of NZ_JBECOU010000005.1, read as the reverse complement.
CCCCACCTTCCTGGCAGGGATAACGGGAGAGAAAAATTGGTAATTATTGTTATGTGGCGAAGCATTACTGAACTGAGATTCGATTTCAATAGGTTAAAAAGCAATCTTATTTCCTGCTCACCGACAAATATCCCCACCCAAACCATCCAATAGTCTTAACATTCAGATAGTTAAGTTAAACGAAGTATCAAAAAGACGTAACTTAGTTTCTTTCAAGAAAAAATAATAGTGTGACTGGCGTAAATTTACAGCATGAATAACGCAATAAATTTAAAGGAAAAATCGAGATTTTGCAGTGACTTAGAGAGGTCAAAAAAGAAGGTTTTTGAGGATTTAGCTTAACTTACTGATCAAAAAGAAAATTTTTCTTTCGCCCAATAAAAAACGCCCCAGTCAAAAACTGACTGGGGCGGCTGAATCAGCCTAATCCAATAACGTGAAACAAAAGGTCTGAAAGATAGAACATCTTACCTCTGTACCCTACGAGAGATAATGTACAACAATTGGTCAGATTTGCAAAGAACTTTTGTAGTTTTTTTTCATGAAAGTTTTATTAAGCAACATTAAATCTCAGATCTGATTTGCTTTTTTAATGACACAAAAAAGCCAGCGTTTGTGCGCTGGCTCATACTAAATAGGCTAAATTGGCTTAAAAATGACTAGTGTGCTTGATCCCAGTTGTCACCATGACCTGCTTCTGCCACTAGAGGCACTTTCAGCTCTGCTGCAGATTCCATCAAATTCTGTACTTTACTTTCAATTTCGGACAAAGACGACTCTTCAACTTCAAATACCAGTTCATCGTGTACTTGCATCAGAAGTTTCACTCGACCGTTGCCTTCTTCTTGAATCCACTGATCAACTAACAACATCGCTTTCTTGATGATGTCCGCAGCGGTACCTTGCATCGGTGCATTGATCGCTGCACGTTCTGCCGCCTTACGACGCATGCCGTTACGAGATTGAATTTCAGGAAGGTGTAGACGGCGACCAAAGATGGTCTCGACGAAGCCTTGCTCTGAAGCCGCACTGCGCGTGTCTTCCATGTACTGCATCACGCCTGGATAGCGCTCGAAGTACTTGTCCATGTACGCTTGAGCTTCACCACGAGGAATACCCAGTTGCTTCGCCAAACCAAATGCACTCATGCCGTAGATTAGACCGAAGTTAACCGCTTTCGCACGGCGACGTTGCTCACTTGAAACGTCTTCAATAGAAACGCCCATGATTTCTGCTGCCGTTGCTGCGTGGATATCTTTACCATCACGGAACGCATCAAGCAGTGCTTGGTCACCTGATAGATGCGCCATAATACGCAATTCAATCTGAGAGTAGTCGACTGCCAGAATCTTGTAACCCGTAGGAGCAACGAATGCCTGACGAATACGACGACCTTCTTCATTGCGAATTGGGATGTTCTGCAAGTTAGGATCGGTTGAAGATAGACGACCCGTTGCTGTCACCGCTTGGTGGTAAGAAGTATGCACACGACCCGTTGATGGGTTGATCATCTTCGGTAGTTTGTCGGTGTACGTTGATTTTAGCTTCGCCAGACCACGGTATTCCAAAATCAGTTTTGGTAGTGGGTAATCCAAAGCCAGTTCTTGCAGCACTTCTTCATTTGTAGAAGGTGTGCCTGATGGCGTCTTCTTGATAACTGGTAGACCCATTTTTTCAAACAGAAGCGCTTGCAGTTGCTTCGGTGAGTTCATATTGAACTCTTGTTCTGCAATCTCGTACGCCTTTTGCTCAAGCTCGTCCAGACGTGCAGCAATTTCTACCGACTGTGCGCTAAGCTTCATGTCATCAATCAATACACCAGTACGTTCAATGCGAGACAGCACTGGCACGAGTGGCATTTCGATTTCTTCGTATACGGTTTTTAGCTTTTCATCTTGTTCGATGTTAGCAAACAAACGGTTATGTAGACGAAGTGTCACATCTGCATCTTCTGCAGCATATGGTGAAGCTTCATCCAGATCGATTTGGTTGAAGGTCAGTTGGTTTTTACCTTTACCTGCGATTTGCTCGAATGAAATGCAGCTGTGCTGTAGGAAGCGCAGTGCCAAGCTGTCCATATCGTGCTTGCCGCCTACACTGTTGTAGACGTAAGAAGCCAACATAGTGTCGTGCTTGATGCCTTTCATCTCAATGCCGTAGCGAGCCAACACAGATGCATCGTATTTTAGGTTTTGACCGACTTTCGCTTGAGCGTCGTCTTCAAGAATCGGCTTCAGCTGTTCAAGTACCCAATCACGATCCAGCTGCTGAGGCGCATCTAGGTAGTCATGAGCCACTGGAACATAAGCCGCAATGCCTTCATCGGTCGCAAATGATAGACCGACTAGATTTGCCACCATGTAGTCTAGGCTGTCGGTTTCGGTATCAAACGCAATTAATTCAGATGCCTTTAGTTTGTCTAACCAAGCATTAAATGAAGCTTCATCTAGGATGGTTTCATACTGGCTACGGTCGATTTTTACTGCTGAGGTATCCATATCTGCTTTAGATGAAGCAGAACCACCACGCGCAGCGCCGGTTGATTCATCCGCTTCTACTACACCTGTGCCGCCTTCTAATAGCTCATTCAACCAAGACTTAAACGTCAACTGACCGTACAGTTTGATCAGTTCATCTGTGCTTGGTTCTGCTTTTAGCAATGATTCTGGCGTCTCCTCCAGCTCCACATCCAACTTGATGGTCGCTAGCTCGTAAGACAGCATTGCGTTGTCTTTGTTGTCGACTAGCTTCTTCGCCATGGTTTTTGAACCACGGAAGCCAAGCGCAGCGATATCGTCGAGGTTTTCATACAGCTTAGTCAGACCACCAATGCCTTGTAGCAAAGCAGTAGCGGTTTTATCACCCACACCCGGAACGCCAGGAATGTTATCAACTTTATCACCCATCAATGCTAGGTAGTCGATGATCAATTCTGGTGGGATACCAAACTTCTCAACCACACCTTCACGATCCATCACGACGTTCGTCATGGTGTTGATCAACGTAACGTTGTCATCCACCAACTGCGCCATATCTTTATCGCCAGTACTGATCAAAACAGGCATGCCTTGCTGCGATGCTTGATAAGCCAGAGTACCAATCACGTCATCGGCTTCTACACCTGGAATACAGATCAATGGCAGACCCATAGCACGAATAACGTTATGCAGAGGTTCAATCTGGCAACGAAGATCGTCCGGCATTGGTGGACGATTCGCTTTGTATTCCGGGTACATATCGTCACGGAAGGTTTTACCCTTCGCATCGAAAACCACTGCGATACGATCAGAAGCAAACTGACGCATCATGCTGCGTAACATGTTGACTACACCGTAAACTGCGTTAGTTGGAATTTCACCGTTACTCATCGTGCCTGGGTAAGCGTGAAAAGCGCGATATAGATAAGAAGAGCCGTCGATCAGAATCAACGGATTTTCAGGAATACTTGCCATAATTGTCTGTATCCAAATCAGTACTTAATAGATCTGCTTAGAATGCCATGACTGCTGATCCGAATCTATCTTGTTCGCTCGATCAAGGTCGCGGAAATTTTCCGATGTTATTCACGAAATTTGCACATTCTTGTGGATAACTCTGTTTATAGAAATTATCCACTGGTTATCCAACGGAAATAAAACCAACAAAACACCAACGTAAGACATTGTTTTTAATAAAAATAAATACCAACAGGCGAGAAGATCAACGATCCTAAAATGATCATGACATGTGGAAAAGTTGCCAATAGAGGCGTCAATTAGAAATCTCAGAAAAGAAAAAAGCGACCCAATTGGGTCGCCTAGCAGAAGTGGTGAAGCTATTTCCATTTATATGGCAGCTTAACCAAGAAGCTATAAATTACACTGGAAGCAATGTGAGCAATGTCGTGTCAAAAAGAATTCGTGCAAGTTCTGGGGAAAATGTTTCATTACCTTCTCAACACTCAGTTAATTAGCAACTCAACGTCCTTGTGAACTTTCCTCATTCCCTAAGACAGGTTTAATAATAATGATTCTCATTTAACAGTCAATACCTAAATGAGAAAAAATCTCATTTATTTTTTATAGCGCCTTAATGAAGTGGACTCGAGACTCACGCAAGTTGGTTTTTTCTTCAAACTTTTCAATGATATAGTCGTTTCTTAGCAACAAACGAAGCATGGCAGGAAATTGATTGCGTGATTTCACTTTTAACGTTTTGTAGCCCTGCTCTGCGACCCATTCTTCTTGCGCTTCCAATAACATCTGAGCCACACCCTCATTGCGCGCTTCTGGCGCAACGCCACCAAACCAGCTGTAAAAGGTGTAATCATCTAACTCATAGCCGATTTTAAAGCCAAGGATAGCTCCTGCTTTCTCAGCGACTAAGATTAAGCTTTTTTTATCCCCAAGACGCTCTGCCATGGATTCAACCGTCTCACCACGTGCAAACTCAGTAACACGAGCCACCACTTGGATCGCTTCTTCCAGTGTGCCTTCACGAATCAGCATTGTCATTGTCTTACTCTCCAGAAATAAATATACCCAAGTAACTTCAAGCCGTGTGTATTCCGTCTTGAGGGTACTTGGGTATATTCAGACCGACAACAATTGTCGGTCTGGTTTTTCTCATTGAGCGATAATTACTCGTCTGTCGCTTCTTGAGTCTTTACTAGGTGCTCTGCAGCTTGTGCGTTTTCTTCCGCTAACCACTCTGCTACATCTTTCGCGAAGTAAGTCAGGATGCCATCCGCGCCTGCACGTTTGAAGCAAAGCAGAGATTCCATCACGGTCTCGCGCTCTTTTAGCCAACCATTCATGATGGCTGCTTTATGCATCGCGTACTCACCAGAAACTTGGTAAGCGAACGTTGGAACTTGAAGCTCAGTCTTAACACGACGAACCACATCAAGGTAAGGCATACCTGGCTTAACCATCACCATGTCTGCGCCTTCATTGATATCAAGAGCCACTTCATGTAGCGCTTCATCCGTATTCGCAGGGTCCATTTGGTAGTTTTTCTTGTTGCCACCTTTTAGGTTCGCTGATGAACCAACTGCATCACGGAATGGACCGTAGTAGTTTGATGCGTATTTCGCAGAGTAAGCCATGATTTGAGTATGGATGTGACCCGCTTCTTCTAGTGCTTCACGGATTTTACCGATACGGCCATCCATCATGTCTGATGGTGCAACCACGTCTGCACCCGCTTCTGCGTGAGACAGCGCTTGTTTTACGAGAACTTCGGTTGTCTCATCATTCATCACGTAGCCATCTTCGTCGATGATGCCGTCTTGACCATGAGTAGTGAACGGGTCAAGTGCCACGTCTGTGATCACACCGATTTGAGGCACGTGCTCTTTTAATGCACGTACTGCGCGCTGAACCAAACCTTCAGGGTTGTAAGCTTCAGCAGCACATAAGCTTTTAGCGTCTTGGTTTACGACAGGGAAAAGCGCGATTGCTGGTACGCCTAGGTTTGCTAGGTATTGTGCTTCTTCTAGCATTAAATCAATCGACAAACGTTCTACACCCGGCATCGATTCAACACTTTCACGACGATCTTTACCCATCAGAATGAACATTGGGTAAATCAAATCGTTTACTGAAACTTGGTTTTCAGCCATCAAACGACGACTAAAATCGTGCTTACGCATACGACGCATACGGCGTGCAGGGAATGGACCTTGAATTGATACAGACACCACTTTCTCCTTGTCTGGAAGGTTACGATGATCAAATCATCTGGTGGCAAAATCATATCACTCTTGATACACCTTGCGAGCAGCAATATGGAAAAACGGCATGAAAAAAACCGAAAATGACCCCGCACTCACACTCAAGTATACTTCTCACTAATTCCATACACCGATAAACCATAGAGACCAACCATGATCGATACTCACGCTCATATTTACGCTAGCGAATTTGATAACGACCGCGACGAGGTAGTGAAGCGCGCTTTAGAACAAGGCATTGATAAAATTCTGCTGCCGAACATCGATCTTGAGTCTATTGAGCCGATGCTAAAAACCGAAGCGGCTTATCCTGAGGTTTGTCGTTCAATGATGGGGCTGCATCCATGTTACGTCGATGGCAATGTCGAGCAAACACTGGAAATCATCCATGGCTGGTTTAAAAAGCACAACTTTATTGCAGTGGGTGAAATCGGTATCGATCTGTACTGGGATAAAACCTTCCGAGCAGAGCAAGAGATGGCGTTTGTGACTCAGTTAACCTGGGCTAAAGAGATGGATTTGCCTGTCGTTATCCACACTCGTGATTCAATTGAAGAAACACTGACCTTACTTCGTCAAGAACAAGATGGTCGCTTGCGTGGTGTATTCCATTGTTTTGGTGGCAGTTTAGAAGAAGCACAGGCGATCAACGAGCTTGGGTTCCACTTAGGTCTGGGCGGAGTATCAACCTTCAAAAACGGCGGTATGGATAAGGTCATCCCGCATTTGGATATGAACTGGATAATTCTAGAAACAGACTGCCCGTACCTTGCCCCTGTTCCACATCGTGGGAAACGTAACGAACCAGCTTACACTTCTTTAGTGGCGGCGCGCGTGGCGGAACTACGCGGAGAAAGCCTTGAAGCGATTGATGCTCTGACGACCAAAAACGCAGAAGAGTTGTTTAGCCTGAAGTGATGTAAGTACTTACATAATTTAAAATCAAACATTTCCTTATAATTCAATAAATTAACATTAAATATATAAGTAACATGCTATTGAGATATAAGCGCTTCTCTCCCTAAACTATTGCCCATATATTCAATGATATGGGCTGCTCATGAACACTTGCCAGCACGGTATTTACTTACAGCGTCAAAAACGCACCCTATTGCAAAAACTAATGGGCATCAAAGAGGTATACATCTGCTCAAGGTGCGGATACATCCGCAAAATTACATAGTCTTGGTATACCCAAGTAACCTCGAGATGCTAGGTTCAGCGCGACTGACTTGGTTTGTAGACGCGGCGGCGATTTAAAGGTTTAGTGGGTCTAAATCAAGAATCGGCAACAAAGTATACAAGCCAAGGTAGGTCGCCCTTTGGGAGCGTGTCATTGACCCGATTGCTGCGTCAAACAACTTGGGTATATAGATAATTTAGTGCTACAAACCAATTATTTCATAATCATATAGTTGTACTCTTAACTATATAGTTAGTCCCATTGAATTATGTACATGATTTCACATAAAATGCCCGCCGGCTTATAAAATAAAAAAGATAGGATTCGCAATGTGTAATCACGGAGTGTATTTACAACGTCAACAACGCAGTTGGTTTCAAAAATTGATTGGAATTAAAGAAGTATATGTCTGCTCTAAATGCGGTCACGAAATCAAGCTTCGATAAACTGTAGATACCAAAAAGCGGCTCCATGAGCCGCTTTTTTAATACTAAATGGTGGAGTTGGAGTTACTTTACTCTTCCACTTGCTCTTCTTCATCTTTACGTGTGTAGAAACGCGCGAAGAACAAACCCACCTCAAACAGCAAACACATAGGGATTGCCAGTAGGGTCTGAGAAATCATATCCGGCGGCGTAAGTAACATACCGACAATAAATGCACACACGATGATGTATGGACGCTTCTCTTTCAGATCTTGTGGTGTGGTTGCGCCAGTCCAACATAGCAAAATGATCGCCACAGGTACTTCAAACGCGATACCAAACGCCATAAACAGCGCCAGCACAAAGTCGAGGTAACTTGAGATGTCGGTTGCGAACTCTACCCCACCAAGAGAGATAGCGGTAAAGAAGCCAAACACCAGTGGGAATACCACGAAGTAAGCAAAGGCAACACCGCAGTAGAACAACAGTGAGCTAGAGAACAGCAATGGCATGATCAATCGACGTTCATGCTTGTACAAGCCTGGCGCAACAAATGCCCACACTTGGTACAAGATAAACGGCACCGCAATAAACACCGAAGCAATCAAGGTTAGCTTCAAAGGCGTGAAAAACGGTGAAGCCACATCGGTAGCAATCATCGTGGCACCTTCAGGTAAGCGTTCTACCAAAGGGGCTGAGACAAACTCATAGATGTGGTTAGAGAAGTAAATTAGTCCAACAAACACCACCAATACTGCAGCAATGGCTTTGAGCAGTCGGTTGCGAAGTTCTAATAAATGACTAATTAAAGGTTGTGTCTGCTCGACGGTAGACATGGCAAACCTCTTTTTTAAAACCTGATCAAAAAGGAGCTACCAATCACTAGTAGCTCCTCCTAATGAGACTATTCGGCTTTCTTATCTGCCGCTGTAACCTTAATCTCTTCCGCTTTCTCAACGGTTTCAGTCGCAGGTGCCTCTTGTTTAGGCTCCGCTTCTGATTTGGTTGGTTCCGCGTAAGGGCGGTTTACAGATTGCGCCGCTTTCTTCAATTCTTCGACCGAAGATTTCAGCTCAGGAGATAGATCATCCATCCCCATTTGCTCAGCTTTGCGCAAGTTTTCTTGCAGTTCTTGAACTTTCAGCTCGTGTGACAACTCGTCTTTGACGCTATTTGCCATACTCTTCGCTGCTCCGACAAAACGAGAGACACTGCGGATGGCATGTGGCAAACGCTCTGGACCAAGAACAACCAGACCAACAACAGATATTAATACCAGTTCCCAAAAACCGATATCAAACACGTTTTACGCCTGCTCTTTGTCTTTTTTCGATTCAGGAGCTGCTTCTTTCTTTTGCTGCTCTTCTAGACTTTTTGGCTCGAAGTCTGCGTCTTTGTCGTCTTTCTTCGCAGGCTCATCTTCGCTCATTGCTTTTTTGAAGCCCTTAACGGCACCACCCAGATCGCCACCGATACCGCGTAGTTTCTTAGTTCCGAATAGCAATACAACAATTACAGCAATGATTAGAAGTTGCCAAACACTGATACCACCCATTCTTTTTACCTCGGGTCTTTAAACAAAATTATTTCAAGAGTTTAACGTCTATCGACGATAAGCTCGCCAACTAAGCAACCAAAATGTGACCCCTGCGATACCGCTAGCGATCGATAGCTGCTCATAAGCGTTATCCACCAATATTGCCGAGCATACGACTAAAGTGGCTCCAACGCCAAATAAAAACTTTCCTGTCGCCTGCTGACGCTTGCTGTGACGGTAACCTTGATAAAGCTGATCCATGCGTTGATTCATGGCTTTACCTTGTTTAAGGCTATCGTAAAGCAGCTCCGGCAGTTCCGGTAACTTCTCTGCCCAAAACGGCGCACGGTCTTTAATGGCATTCACTAAAGCTTGCGGACCGACTTGGTTCATCATCCATTCTTCAAGGAAAGGTTTCGCGGTCTCCCACAAATCTAGTTGCGGGTACAACTGGCGACCCAGTCCTTCGACGTACAACAGCGTTTTTTGTAGCAATACAAGCTGCGGCTGCACTTCCATATTGAATCGACGCGCAGTATTGAACAGGTTCAACAATACGTGACCGAAAGAGATTTCACACAGTGGTTTAGCAAAGATTGGCTCACACACAATGCGAATCGCAAATTCAAATTCATCGACATTGGTATCGGCAGGTACCCACCCCGAATCAACGTGCAATTCCGCTACGCGGCGGTAGTCACGATTGAAGAATGCGAGGAAGTTTTCCGCCAGATAACGTTTGTCTTCACTATTAAGTGTACCAACGATCCCGCAATCCAGCCCTATCCACATCGGATTCTCTGGATGCTCCGGTTTAACGAACACGTTGCCCGGGTGCATGTCGGCATGGAAAAAGCTGTCTCGGAACACCTGAGTGAAGAACACACTCACACCACGTTCCGCGAGCAATTTCATATTGGTGCCATTCGCTTCCAAGCCTTCAATATCAGAGACTTGGATGCCATATATTCGCTCAGAAACCATGACAGTTTCATTACTAAAGTCAGGAAAAACTTCTGGTACGTAAAGCTCTTCACTGCCTTCGAAGTTGCGACGCAGTTGAATCGCGTTCGCCGCTTCACGACGCAAATCGAGCTCATCAAGTAAGGTTTTTTCGTACTCGCGAACCACTTCAACTGGTTTCAAACGACGTGCTTCAGGCATCGCTCCGGCGACTATACGCGCCATTCGGTGCATCAGTTTTAGATCTGAATCAATGACCGGACGAATATCTGGACGGATGACCTTTAATACCACTTCTTGGTTAGTGTCTTTTAATCGCGCTGTATGCACCTGAGCGATCGACGCAGACGCTAACGGTTTGATATCAAATTCAGTAAACCAGTTTTCTAATGGACCGCCCAGAGCGAGTTCCATTTGTTCTTTCGCTAACTGCCCATCAAATGGCGCAACTTGGTCTTGCAAAAGCGCAAGAGGATCAGCGATATGCGGAGGAAAAAGGTCACGGCGAGTCGACATCATCTGACCGAACTTAATCCAAACCGGACCAAGTTCTTGCAGAGCGAGACGAAGGCGTTCACCCAGAGGTTTTTCTGGGTGCTTGTTCTTCATCCAGAATAAGCTTTTGCGCATCAAAAGCGGCGCTTTGGTCAGTTGATGATCAGGCAACAACTCATCCAAGCCGTATTCCAGCTGAACTTTAATGATGTGGTATAAGCGCTTTATTTCTGCTGGCGTCATGAGTTCTCCAGCGCAGACTTATCCGAATCGAACTTGTTTAGTAATGCGTTTAGACGTGCTTCAACGCGAGAAGCTTGGCTACGAACGTCATCCACTTGGTCACAGAAGTGGGCAATTTCTAGCGGTGCTGGCGCCAGTTTCCACTCTTCTGTTACCACTTGAGCAAGATAACGCTGGTGTTTTTCTGCTTGAGAAGCAAAGAAACCGCCGACGTTTTTGGTGCCTTGCACAAAAGTATGTGCCACGACATCACCTGTCACGCGAGACAGCCACTCTTCAATATCTGGCTTGCAATCCACCATCAATTGAGAGAATTTCTGTGCCAATTGGATGTCACCTTCAAGTTCAAGCTTGTCTTGTTTGATAAGGCGAGTGATGTTGGCTTGATCGCGCAACTCAGGCAGGACGCTTAGATTCAGCGACAGATAACAATCTGGCTGACCTTCGTAATTACCCAAAACATCAATTTGCTGGCTAAAGATGAACGTCAGTGTCTTATTGATTTCTTTCAGGTGAATTTGAATCACCTGACCTTTAAGACGTGACAAACGACGACCCAATTCAGGATCGTCTTTAATCAGAGTATTTAGTGTCGTTTCAATAACGGCAGTGATAAGAGGTTCAAATGGCATACCGCTTATCCTTAGAATTTGTAGCCGCGGTGCAGCGCCACAATACCACCCGTAAGGTTGTAGTATTTGGTGTTTTCGAAGCCCGCTTCTTTCATCATGCCTTCCAGCGTGTCTTGGTCTGGGTGCATGCGGATAGATTCAGCTAGGTAACGGTAGCTGTCTGCGTCGTTCGCTACTAGCTCACCCATTTTTGGCAATAGGTGGAATGAGTACGCGTCGTACACTTTTGATAGCGGGTCTAGGATTGGTTTTGAGAACTCAAGCACCAACAAACGACCACCTGGCTTCAACACGCGGAACATCGAGCGCAGCGCTTTGTCTTTATCGGTGACGTTACGTAGACAGAAGCTAATCGTGATCACGTCAAAGTAATCATCTGGGAACGGCAGTTCTTCTGCGTTCGCTTGAACGTAATGTACGTTACCAACAATGCCGTTGTCGCGTAGTTTGTCACGACCCACATTTAGCATTGAGTTGTTGATGTCCGCTAGGATCACGTGACCTTGGTCGCCAACAATGCGCGAGAATTTCGCCGTCAGGTCGCCAGTACCACCACCTAGGTCAAGAACACGTTGTCCCGGACGAGCGCCACTGCAATCAATAGTAAAACGCTTCCAAAGGCGATGAACGCCACCTGACATCAAGTCATTCATGATGTCGTATTTTGCTGCCACTGAGTGGAAAACTTCGGCAACTTTGGTCACTTTTTCGTCTTTTGCCACTGTGGTAAAACCAAAGTGGGTAGTGTCGTTATCTAACGCTGTATTTGATTGCACACTTGTGTCCGTCATTCTGATTCCTCTTGGGCAGCACTTTCTCACTTCGGGGCGGTTGATAACAAATAGGGTCGCCCACTGTACTGCGGGCGATTAGTTTACTTTATCCTCAGCCGGATGTCTTTCTACTAAAGAAGCATTTTCCGAAAATGACTCTGTCTGCGCCAACTGAGCAAGATCTGGCGAGATTGGACGTTTTACTTCCACTCCTAATTGCTTGAAGCTTTCCGCCTGACGAATCACGTTGCCACGCCCTGTTGCCAGTTTATTCATCGCCCCTTGGTACGTTTGGTTCGCTTTGTCTAATGCGCCACCCAGCCCTTCCATGTCGTCAATGAACAAGCGCAGTTTGTCGTACAACTTCGCCGCTCGTTCCGCGATCAATTGGGCGTTTTCGTTTTGGCGTTCGTTGCGCCACAAGTTATCTATCGTACGTAGCGCCACCAGCAAAGTGGTAGGGCTGACCAAAATAATGTTTTGTTCCATCGCATCTTTAACCAAGCTTGGGTCGGCTTGAATCGCAACTTGGAATGCAGGCTCCACTGGAATAAACATCAATACGTAGTCTAAGCTCTGGATGCCTTTTAGCTGATGGTAATCCTTAAGACTCAAGCCTTTGATGTGGGCGCGCAGCGCGGCTAAGTGATCGCTCAGCGCCTGCTCTCGTTGAATGTCGTTCTCTGCGTTGAAGTAGCGCTCGTACGCCACCAGCGCCATTTTCGAATCGACCACCACTTGTTTGTTTTGCGGTAAGTGAACAATCACATCAGGTTGATAGCGTTTGCCCGCTTCGTTTTGCAAGCTCACCTGAGTTTGGTACTCGTGCCCTTCACGCAGACCAGATTCTGCCAATACACGAGCCAGAACCACTTCACCCCAGTTGCCTTGCTGCTTGTTGTCACCTTTCAGAGCTTGAGTCAGATTGACTGCTTCTCGGGTCATATGCTCGTTCAAGCGTTGCAGGTTCTTCAACTCATGCACCAAGGTGTGACGCTCTTTGGCTTCTTGGCTAAAACTGTCGTTAACTTGTTTTTTGAACCCTTCCAGCTGCTCTTTGAGTGGAGACAGCAAACCTTCCAAGCTCTGACGGTTTTGCATGTCGACTTTGGCGGTTTTCTCTTCAAACAACTGATTCGCTAAGTGTTCAAACTGCTGCTTCAAACGCACTTCTGCCTGCTCAAGAATTTGCAGTTTTTCAGCATTGGCTTGGTTGATTTGTTCGTGGCGTGCTTGCTGCTCACCAAGCTGGGTTTCAAGACGCGATTTGTGCTCTCGCATCTGCCCTAGCTCATCAAAATACTGCTGACGCTCCTGTTTCACTGCTTCGAAATAGCGCAGTTTTTCCATCGCCGCCATCAATTTGCCGTGAGTTTGGCGCACTTCGAATGCCGCTTTATCGCGCTCGTCATCAAGCTCATCCAATTCTTGCTGTGCTTCAGCGAGACTTTGCTTCACCTGTTCAAGTTGTTGTTGATGAAGCTGTTTTTCAGAGGAGAGCTGTTGTTCGAGCAATTGAGTTTGCGTGGCAAAGCGTTGTTTAACCCACCAACCCACTGCAACACCGCTGATGGTCGCGGTAAAAAGAGAAGACAGAATGAGAGATTGATGCTCAAGAATCCATTGCATAATAGCGAGTTAGCCTGTGTTTTTTATCTTTAATAATGGTATTTATATACTGGATAAATGTCCAGTTTGTTGGATGAAAAATCCTCGCATACACTAGGCGCTCCGTACAACATACTCACACCTGCTCAAACCAACAGCGATGAGCGGTACATCATCACACAGAGGCATCATGAACGAGCGTCGCGCCCTAGGATTTGGGCTATCAGCGGTATTACTTTGGTCAACAGTAGCGACCGCATTTAAATTGACTTTGGCGGAATTCTCACCGATTCAGATGCTGACCATGGCGAGTATTGTCTCGGCTATCGCACTTATCGTGGTATGTGGTGTACAGGGCAAGCTGAATCAGCTTAGTTCGACGTTTCTTGCCAATCCTTGGTACTACTTACTGCTTGGATTGATTAACCCGCTGGCATACTACCTTATCTTGTTTAAAGCATACGACTTATTGCCGGCCTCCCAAGCGCAGGCGATCAACTACAGTTGGGCGATCACGCTCACCTTGATGGCGGCGGTTTTCTTGGGTCAGAAGATCCGCAATAAAGATTGGATTGCTTGTGGTTTTAGTTATTTGGGCGTCATCGTAATTGCCACCAAAGGTAACGTGTTAGGAATGGAATTCGAAAGTCCGCTTGGGGTGGGATTAGCACTACTTTCAACATTGCTGTGGGCAAGCTACTGGATTCTCAACACCAAAAACAAAGCCGACCCTGTGGTGGGCGTGCTATTGGGCTTTCTGGTTGCGATTCCGTTTGCGATTGGTTTAAGCATTTATGAAGGCGCAGACTGGAGCCAAATCACCGCGAAAGGTTGGGCGGCAGTGACTTATGTTGGTCTGTTTGAGATGGGCGTAACCTTCGTGTTGTGGCTAACGGCACTCAAACTCACCGAAAACACCGCACGCATCAGCAACCTGATTTTCGCTTCACCATTCATCTCGCTCATGTTGCTTGCCACCATCATTGGTGAAGAGATTCACCCATCTACTTTGATTGGCTTAGTGCTGATCATCAGCGGCTTGGTGATTCAACAAGTAAAGTTCGGCAAAAAGCAAAAACAGACGAACACCGCTCAGTGATGACGTCCGAAAACATTGCAAAAATGAGACACGATTTATAAAAAAGAGAGCTAGCTAACAGTTTACTCGATTAATGAAGTGTTCCTTGCTTGGATTTGTTCGGGCTTTGGATACGATATAGCCAAAGCCCGATATGAACGCTGAGTCAGATGTTCACCATACTATTCCAAGGGCGTTTCAGGATGCTTTATTAATTATGTTTCGCTTCGCTATCTCCCCTGCATTGATGACAGACTGGAAACAGGCTCTACAACAATGCTGTGATGCCACACAGGCGCACGGTCAGCTTTATACTTTCAGCTACACTCGCCAATGGCGCTTGAGTGAGGTGGCGACATCTCCGCAACATCATCGTGAAGTCGTCGCGATTCTCGAACCTGCCACTGAGCACTTTATCTATCCTCAGCTTGTTGTTGAACAAACACCCTTTCAGAATCAAACCTTGAGTTACTGCCCGGTATGGCTGCCGAGCGGTGAGCTGTTTGCTGCCTTCGCGTTGGTTCATCCAACTGAGCAAGATACTGTCATTTCTGGGTGGTTAAGCGCATTGGCAGGACGCGTCGGCTTTGATGTTGCTCAGACTTACCATAATGAGCAGCAGCGTCACGATGTTCAATTGCCAGACTTACTGCCATCCCTACAAGAATTCATTGATTGCTTAGAAGACCACACGTGGATAAAAAGCACCGATGGTCGCTACGCGATGACCAACCGCAGCGTTGAAGACTCTTGGCAAATGACCGGCAGTGAAATCGTCGGCAAGAATGACTTCGAGTTGTTCAGCAGCCGTCGAGCGAAAAAGTTCATTGATACCGACCAGTTGGTGATCGCTACTGGCAGCCAAAACACGGTGGAAGAGTGCACCCTAATTGATGACAACAACAATCCGACTTGGCTGGAAACCATTAAATCGCCAATCCGCAATCAAACCGGAGAGCTGATTGGTATTTTGGGTATGACACGCAACGTCACTCGCCGAAAAATGGTGGAGACTCAGTTGTCATTGGCATCGAAAATCTTCGATAACTCCCACGAAGGGATGGTGATCACCGACCGTAAAGCCAACATTCTTGATGTAAATAGCGCCTTCACCCATATCACTGGTTACGCAGCAGAAGAAGTGATCGGTAAGAACCCAAATATCTTGCGTTCTGGGCATCACGACCGCGAATTTTATCAACAGTTGTGGCGTCAGCTAGAAAGCAAAGGTCAGTGGAAAGGTGAATTCATCAATCGCAAGAAAGATGGCAGCATTTACCCACAGCTCGCGACCATCAGTGCGGTGATGGACGATAAGAACCATCTGATCAACTACATTTGTGTGTTCGAAGACATCTCGGTACGTAAAGCACACGAAGAAAAGCTGCAACGCATGGCGTTTTACGATCCATTGACCAACCTTCCTAACCGTACGCATTTGATCAGCTTGCTAGAACAGCACATTGAGAACGGTCAGAAGCATCAACACGCGTTTGCGACTCTGTTCCTCGATATCGACCACTTCAAGCACATCAACGACAGCATGGGACACTTCTGTGGTGACCAACTGCTGACTAAACTCGCTGAACGTCTGCAAGATGTGCTGCACTTACGCGCTCATGTGGCACGTATCGGAGGCGATGAGTTTGTCATCATATTGCCGAATATCGAATCGGATTCGCAGCTGATCGACACTATTGAGGACATACTCTGCCTGTTCAACCGTCCTTTTGAAGTCAGTAAGAACGAGTCTCTGCGCATCTCCACCAGCGTGGGCGTGGCGCGTTATCCTCAAGACGGGCAAGACAGCGAAACCTTGCTCAAGAATGCCGATACTGCCATGTACTTGGCGAAGAAAAACGGTCGTAACGGCTACGCATTCTACTCACCGGATTTGACCGATAAATCCGTGTCTCACGTGCGTATGCAGTCTGCTTTACATGAAGCGATTGAGAAGAATCAACTGCACCTAGCGTACCAACCGCAATACAACTTAAGCGCCAACGAACTGGTTGGCGTAGAAGCCCTGCTACGCTGGCAACATCCTGATCTTGGAATGATTTCTCCGGCAGATTTTATCCCGATTGCAGAGAAAACTGGCTTGATTCAGAGCATTGGTAAATGGGTCTTGGAGCAAGCTTGTTTGCAAGGTCGCGCATGGCTGGATAACGGCATTGAATTTGGCAAGCTTGCGGTGAATGTATCGGCTCTTCAGCTACAACAATCAGACTTCATCAGTAAACTTGGGGTGATTCTAAAAGAGACAGAATTCCCAGCGCACCGTCTAGAGCTGGAAATCACCGAAAGCTTCCTACTGATCGATCCACAACAAGCCATCGCATCACTCAACTTGCTGCGCGAACTCGGCATTGAGATCTCTCTTGATGACTTTGGTACTGGTTACTCGTCACTGTCTTACCTCAAAGGTTTGCCAATCAACAAATTGAAGATCGACCGCTCTTTCGTAAGCGATGTTCCAAGCAATACCGACAGCAATGCGATCGTGAATGCCATCATCGCGATGGGACAAACCCTGTCATTGAAAGTGGTCGCCGAAGGCATCGAAACCGACGAACAAGCTCAATACCTATTCGAGCGCGGCTGCATCTACGGACAAGGCTTCCGCTTTAGCGCCCCTGTTCGCGCCGAGAAGTTGTTTCGTTAGAGATCGTTCGCAAAAGTAATCTGCTCGGATAAAACATCAGCATGTTTTATCTGGGCTTTCTCGAAACTTCTTCTGATTAATTCGACATCCAAGCCCAAACTGCACAGGCTTGTTGAATTGCGAAGGGGAAGAAGCAAAAAATGAAGAACTCAATATTACTCTTGCTCAGTATCATGGGCTTTACCATTGTGCACGCCCAACCAACATCGCCCTCATTGCTCGCAACCTATGCTAACTATCTGGCAAACGCATCAGAGGAAAATATCTCAGAGACTTATTGGCAGTATTTCTCGAAGGAGGCACTCACAGGTATCGAGGTAAGCTCTCCAACAACAAAAGAACAGTTACTGTTCAAACATTTGATGAGGTCGACAAGCAGTGTCTATGAGGTGCATTTCAACGACTATGGCTGCCTTAGCGTGAATGGCAAAAACTCGAACGATGAGCCCATCACGTTCAATATTGAATATGAGATAGAAAATAGCCGGGCGTTGATATCACACATCGATGTGCAGCTGCATAACTCAGAAAAAGAGTTCCCGACCAAAGCAACATGCCCACGAGACTATATGGTGTTTTGAAGTGACGGGTAGGCTGAGCTGAGACAACGCTCAGCCTAAAGAAAATGTTGCTTAAACCCACTGACCCGCGACAAAACCGCTCGACCAGCACCATTGGAAGTTATAGCCACCTAACCAGCCGGTTACGTCCATCACTTCACCGATGAAGTACAAGCCTTTGATGTTCTTACATTCCATGGTTTTTGAAGACAGGTGATCGGTATCTACGCCGCCTAAGGTCACTTCTGCAGTGCGGTAACCTTCCGTGCCGTTCGGTGCTACTGCCCAGTTTTCCAGACGCTCAACGATGGTTGCCATCTCTTTCTGGTTGAACTGCTTAAGAGGTTTATCTGCTAATTCTTTACGTTCAATCAGCACTTCAACCAAACGCTTTGGTAGCACTTTTGCTAGTGTGTTCTTCAACGATTGGTTCGGATGTTTCTCGCGGCTGCGTTCTAGCAGTTCAGAGATGTCGTCGTTCGGTACAAGGTTAATCGTCACCTTCTGACCCGCTTTCCAGAATGACGAGATCTGCAGTACCGATGGACCAGACAAGCCGCGGTGAGTAAACAGCAATGCTTCTTTGAACATGGTGCCGTCTTGCGCGGTGATTTCTGCCGGGATCGCGATGCCCGATAGTTCTGCGAAATCTTCTTTGTCTTCTTTATGTAGCGTAAATGGCACCAGACCCGCTGTAGTCGTAATCACTGGGATCTCAAACTGCTCAGCAATCTTATAGCCGAATGGCGTCGCACCCAATTTAGGCATCGACAGACCACCCGTTGCTACCACCAAAGATTCACATTCGATATTTTCAGTACCAGCATGCAGACGGAAGCCCGCATCGGTTTTCTCGATCGAATGTACATCACATTGGTAGCGTTGTTGGATGTTTGGCATATCGCATTCTGCTAGTAGCATCTTAACAATGTCTTTTGCAGTAAACGCATCAACACAGAACAGCTGCCCGTGATCGCGCTCTTCAAACTCGATGCCATGCTTGCTGACCATCGAGATAAAGTCCCAGTTGGTGTACTGAGACAACGCCGATTTCACGAAGTGTGGGTTTTGGCATAAGTAGTTGCTCGCTGAGACGTCGTAGTTAGTGAAGTTACAACGACCACCACCTGAGATAAGGATTTTACGTCCTGGCTTTTTCGCATGATCCAGCACGAGCACACTGCGTCCGCGTTTGCCAGCTTCTGCTGCACACATCAAACCCGCCGCACCTGCGCCGATTACTACAACATCAAATTTCTTACTCATGGGTAACGCTCAATTACTTATTTAGATTGGTTTATACCCAAGTAACCTCGAGATGCTTGGTTCAGCGAGGATGACTTGGTTTGTAGGCGCGGCGGCGATTTAAAGGTTTAGTGGGTCTAAATCAAAAATCGACAACAAAGTATACAAGCCAAGGCAACTCGCCCTTCGGGAGCGTGTCATTGACCCGATTTCTACGTCAAACAACTTGGAAAGAGCTAGCTATTACGCTGCGTCGTTTTCCTTGAACTCAAATCAATGACAACGCTCTGAACTCTGCATCTTGAAGTCACTTGGGTATGTAAGTCCAAAAATAAAAAAGGATGTGCGTAATGCACATCCTTGCTTTCTGCGGGCGCTATTCTAACGACAAAAGTCGAGCGGGAAAAGCGCTTAAATTCCAAGCACAGCTTGCCGGCTTAAAGAATGAAGGCAGCCAGTAGGGTCACACCAAGTAAAGCGGTCGATAAAATGAATAACCCGCGTACCCTTTCGCATTTGCCAGTAAAGATCTCATCGTGATGATGGTGATACTCTTTACTCTTAATGTAATGGTACAGCCGCACCTGTTTGGTGACGTTACCATGGGTGGTGAAAAATCCATTGCCATCCACTTGCTGATAAAGCAAAGGATGCGCTTCGCGCATGATGTAAATTAAAGAACGAAGAGCGGTGAGATAACGGACCATGTTTACTCCCGTTACTACCATTAGCGCAAATAAGATTGTGTCTCCACTGATCATCTTTTCCTCCCTACATCTTCAACGATGCTCAAGAGATAAAGACGACCAATGCTTCGTCCTTAACCCGCTGCTTACCGCGTCGGGAACACGTTATGCAGCTGGAGCACCCATAATTGAAGATGAACCTTCTTTTGCCATTTGTGCTAGATCTTTATCGATGAAGAACAATGCTTTACCGTCTTCACCAACTAATTCGATCTTATCTAAAATCCCTTTAAACAACTTCTCTTCTTCGTGCTGTTCAGCCACGTACCACTGTAGGAAGTTAAACGTTGAGTAGTCTTGGCTTGTAAATGCAACATGCGCCAATTTATTGATCTTTTCCGTGATCATTTGCTCATGTTCGTAGGTTTCACGGAAAACATCGCCAAGGCTAGCAAAGTCATGCTTAGGTGCTTCAATTGCACCTAGGATTGGCATTGAGCCAGTTTCACTTACATAAGTGAAAAGACGTTGCATGTGCTCCATTTCTTCTACGGCGTGAGCGCGTAAAAATTCAGCCGCACCTTCAAAACCTTTGTCTTCACACCAAGCACTCATTTGTAAGTATAGATTGGATGAGAAAAATTCTAGGTTAATTTGCTCATTCAATTGTTCAACCATAGTTTGAGACAGCATGTTAACTCCTATTTATGTGCATGCGTTTTGCGCCACTATAACATGATTACTGTGGCAACACTTTGTACCTACGATATTGATATGAGATCACTTCAGCAAAATTATCTGACACTTAGTGCTAATCTGACACTATGACCTTATCAAGGAGATAGCAATATGAGTTACAAACACGTACTTGTGGCAGTCGACCTCTCAGACGACAGTAAAGTGTTGATTAAGAAAGCCGTGTCACTGGCTAAACCTCTGGATGCGAAAGTCTCTTTCATTCATATCGATGTGAATTACGCCGAGCTTTACACCGGGCTTATCGACATCAACATGGCGGAGGCGCAACACCAAGCGATGGAAGCGTCTCGTACACAGTTAGCGAATTTTGAAGAATACGCAGAGTACCCAATCACGCATACGTTAGTTGGTAGCGGTGATTTGAGTAACGAGCTGTGCGACACCATTCAGGACTACAATATTGATTTGGTGGTTTGTGGTCATCACCAAGACTTCTGGAGCAAGATTCTTTCGTCGACGCGTCAGCTTATTAACTGCTCACCTGTCGATATGCTGGTCGTACCGCTAAAAGACTGATTTGCGTTGGCGTGACCTCAAAACTTGGTTAGACTGCGGGCACATTTGTTGTTGATAAAGATTCTCATCCATGGCTTATCTATCCGCAGTTACCCTACTTTGGGCATTCTCATTTAGCCTGATCGGCGTTTACCTTGCCGGTCAGGTTGACTCTTGGTTCTCTGTTTTCATGCGCGTTGCGTTGGCGAGCCTAGTCTTCATTCCTTTCTTAAAATTCCGTGGCGTAAGCAAATCTCTGATCGCGAAATTGATGATCGTGGGCGGCTTCCAACTCGGCTTGATGTATTGCTTCTACTACCAGTCTTTCCTACTCCTTTCTGTACCAGAAGTACTGCTGTTCACCGTATTTACCCCTATTTACGTCACCTTGATTTATGACTTCTTGAAAGGTCGATTCTCGCCTTGGTATTTGGTCACAGCGGCGATTGCAGTGCTGGGCGCGGCGTGGATTAAGTTTGCGGGCATCAATGAAAACTTCTTGATGGGCTTTTTGGTCGTACAAGGAGCGAATCTGTGTTTTGCCATCGGTCAGGTCGGCTATAAATACATTATGGAAACCGAGTCGGTTGAACTGCCGCAGCACACGGTATTTGGCTACTTCTACTTAGGCGCATTGTGCGTGGCGACCGTCGCTTTTGCTCTGATGGGGAACTTGGACAAGATGCCAACCACAGCAACACAATGGGGCATTCTGACTTACCTTGGTTTGATTGCATCAGGCTTTGGTTACTTTGCGTGGAACAAAGGCGCAACCATGGTCAATGCGGGTGCACTTGCGGTAATGAACAACGCACTCGTCCCTGCTGGTTTGATTGTGAATATCGTGATTTGGAACCGCGATGTCGATGTGACGCGACTTGCCATTGGTGGTGCGATCATCATGCTATCACTGTGGATTAACGAAACTTGGGTGAAAAAACGCGTAGAGATGAGTTACGCCAACAAGTAACACAGCTAATCCTAAAAACATTTCGACAATAAAAAACGCTCTCCAACTGGAGAGCGTTTTTTTTGATTCGATTAATGCACTTTGGCTTGCGAGTTTGTGCTCAACAACGTGTTTGGTGGCGTTGGCAGTAACACCTCTAGTTTGGCATTTCGCGCTTCAAGCTTGCGCTGGCGTTTGAGCAATTTTTGCTGCTTTTTGGCTAACTTAAGCAACTTCTTCTGCTGCTTGTAATGTTTCTTAACCGCTTTCTTCGCCTTCTTCAGCGCTTTCTTATCTGACAAATCAAACATAGCTGGCGCCTCTAGCTTAGTGGTTGAGGTTACGGATGCGACTTTTGCTGCCAGTTTTTTCTCTTTCACTCGTTCCACAACACGTTTAACGATCGCGGCTTTCTCTGCGCTTTGCTCAGACGCCATGATGATTGGGGTATCTTGAGTAAGAGATGAAGTTGGCAGTGCTTCCGCCAATAGACCACAAGCCTGTTGCTCAGACAGCGGTTTGTCTTGGCACTTTTGAGGTGGAATCGCGGCAGGCTTACACAAGGTGTTTTTCGATGCAGAAGAACGGGCACAAGAACGACAGACAAACTTAGGTGCCACCACTAGGCGGTGAATATCACCCAAACTCTCAGCAATCTGTTTGCGGCTCATCTTACATAAACGTTTCGCCATGCTACTACTCCAGCTTCCCAATTCTCGACTGTTTTACTCTACGGCATCACACAAGTGAAATAATAATAATTCTTAGTTAGATATACAGTCAGTATGCCGAATTAGCAAGAGAAAAGTATCAATAAGCAGAGCAAACACCAGATACAAACACAGCGCCAGAATAGGCGCTGTGAGAAGAAGTTTTTTGTCGTCAGGTGTTTAGGGTCTGTTGACCTTTTGCGGTTAAATTTTGTTCGAGATAAAAGCGTTTTAATCGCGGCGAGAGGTTTGTAGCCTAGTCATTCTAAGCAAAATCCTCTCAACAAAGAGTAAAACGCTTTTAGCCGAACCCTTTGGGCAGCGTTTGTGGCTCCTTTCTACTGCGTTATCGGCTTATCAGGTAGGGCAACTACATTTCAAAGCCTCTGCCTCTTTCTTAGTTTATAAAGAAGGAAGAATCCACAAACGGCTGCAAAAATCAGCTCAAAAGGTCAATAGACCCTAGTTGAACTACGCCATTGATGCCTTCACATACACATCGAAACGGTTCTTTTTGGTTTCGATTGCCATGCTCGGCTTTTGCTCATCAAGCCAGTTGGCGTAATCAGGGCGTTTGACCACCACACGCTTGCTCGCCAATGCCATTGCAGGCGCCAGCAAACCATCCGCATCAAGATCTGCACCAACCAAAGATTGGAAGACGCGCATCTCTTTCTTCACTAATGCCGATTTCTTTTTGTTTTCAGGGTGCGGGTACATAGGGTCGAGATAAACCACATCTGGCTGAACAAAGCCTTTATCTTGCGCCAATTGCTCCAACGCATCATGACTAGAAGCGTGAATCAAAGACATACGCTCTGATACCCAAGTACCGATTTCTGGATCGTGTTTCGCGCGAGCCAAACCGTCATCCAACAAAGCTGCGACTACTGGGTGACGCTCAACCATTTGGACTTTACAACCTAACGACGCCAATACGAACGCATCGCGCCCTAAGCCAGCGGTGCCATCAAGCACGGTTGGAGTTGCGCCTTTGTTCAAACCCGCAGCTTTCGCGATTGCTTGACCTTTACCGCCACCGAACTTGCGACGATGCCCTACTGCACCACCAATCAAATCCACAAAGATTGCACCCAGCTTTGGCTCATCCACTTTACGCAGCTCTAAACGCTCTGTCGTTAGGACTAAGGCAAAGTCACTGTCATCAGTGTGAGAAAGCTGCCAACGCGCAGCGAGTTCATCAAGGTGAGACTGTTGAGATGGGTCTTCACAAATCAATTGCAGTTGCAAAAGGAGGCTCCAGTAAAAATCGGTTTAACTGGCGCTGAGTGTATACCCAACCCGCCTCTAATTGCTAGGTTGGGGAGAAGTTAGATGACGTTCGTCTAGATGGTTAAAGCTGTTGGAGTTCGTCGACCAGCTCAGCCAAAGGTTTAGGATGCCCAATGCCATAACCTTGCCCATAGTCGACACCAAGTTCGATCAGCAGCTCTCTAACTTGGTCATTCTCAACAAATTCCGCCACCGTGACTTTGCCCATCTGCTTGGCTAAGTCGTTGATTGAACGCACCATCACACGATCCATCTCGTTTACGTTGATATCTCGCACGAAAAGACCATCAATTTTCACGATATCGACAGGAAGTTGCTTTAAGTAGCCAAAAGAAGACAAGCCAGAACCAAAATCGTCCAACGCAATCAAACAGCCCAGCGTGCGCACGCGAGTGAAGAAGCCGAGCGCTTGGTCGATATTGCTCATCGCTGCAGTTTCGGTAATTTCTAAACAGATCTTCTCACAAGGAATCGAGGACGACTGCAAACGCTCTAGCAGGAAGTCGATAAACTCTTGATTCCCCATCGACTGACCGGACAAGTTGATCGCGCAGCGTCCGAGTTTTTCTACTATCTCTGGGCGAGCTTCAAACCACTCTAGGGTTTGGGTAATCACTTGTTTATCAATCCAATGCGCGATGTTGTAGCGTTCAGAGGCTGGGATAAAAACACCAGGAGACAAGTAATTGCCCTGTGCATCACGAATACGCACCAGAATCTCAAAGCACAATGGTGAGCCTTCACCGCTTAAGTTAACAATGCGCTGAGCAAACAGTTCAAGACGCTTACTCGATAGCGCTTCGTGCACCAGATTAACGCTCTGCATTTCTAACTGGCGACGCTGCAACTCTTCGTTATCTAAGCTGAATAGGTTATAGCGATTGCGTCCCTGCTCTTTGGCAACATGACACGCGGAATCTGCTTGAGCATGGACCATTTGTGGCGTTTCGGCAGTGTGGTCAATGATACGAATGCCCACTGAGCAGCTCATAAACAGTTGCGTGTCTTCCCAACGGAAAAGCTGTTCGCTCAAGGTCGTGATAATCTGCTTGGCAACGTTAATTGCACCGTGCTCATCGCAATCTTTCAACAACACAGCAAATTCATCACCACCCATGCGTGCCAAGACTGCATTGTATGGCAGCACCTCTTCCAACATGCTGGCACAGAACTGAATAGCCGCATCACCGGCATCATGACCCACGGTATCGTTAAGCACTTTTAGCTGGTCGAGATCGAGATACAACATTGCATGAACTCGACGGTGGCTTTCTACTTCTCGCAGTGCGGTTTGCAGCTCTAACTCGAAATAGTTACGGTTGTAGGTGTCAGTCAGCAAATCGTAACGTGCTTGGTACTCAAGCTGTTTGGCGAGCTTCTTGGTCTCAGTTATGTCTTCACCAACGATCAGCAGTTGGTCGGAATCTCTTAATGGGCGAATGTTTTCACGTACCCAAACACGATGACCATCCGCATGACGATATTCGATTTCGCGACGCCAAACGCCGTGCATCACTTGCTGCGGTTGTAGTAGCACTTGGCGCGGGATCAGCGCTTTTTCGTCTGAATAGAACTCACGTAGGCGATGCCCCAACATATCCAACGGTTGATAACCCAAAAGCTGCTGGGCAAAACGGTTCACTTCCTGAATGCGGTTATTGTTATCTAACGTCACCATCATTACCGGTTGCTGCTCGTAGTAGTTACGCAAACTCGATTCACGTTGGTAGAGCTTGTCTTCCATCGCTTTACGGCTGGTGATGTCACGCGCTTCGAACAAGTATTGCTCTTGGTTTGCCACTTGCTGAGAAAACGGTTTGAGGGACACTTCCAGCACCATAGCGCCATGTTCTTTACTCCAGATCTCCGTTTCAAAAGTGGAGACTTGGCGATGGCTGGACTGGAAATAATTGGCAAGTAGCTGGCGTGCTTCTTCGCTCCAGTTTTTATGATGCCAAAGCGGACGATCGACACGCATATCCTGATGATTAAGTAACGATTGCAGACGATCGTTACCAGATTTAAGCAAACCATGCTGGTCGAGAATGCCCATGTACTGCATGCTTTGGTCAAACACCGACTCTAAAATCGTCTGGCTCTCGCGAGCAATACTTTCGCTGCGACGAATGCGATGCAGGTAGTAACTAAGCAGCATAATCACGATGGTCATTGCCACCAGCACACTACCAAACAGTTTAATTTCTCGGGCGTAACGCTCAGTAAATTCCACCGGCTTATTGAAGAACACCGACGAGGCTTCTTGCTCTGCGCCTAAGCCCCAACGCACAACCGATTGATAGTCGAGTTTGATGTCCGATTCTGCACGCACAATCGCAGGCAAAGGTTGCTGTGGGTTATCCAGCACTTGTGCCAATAACTTCGCAGCTTCAAAACCTTGGCGATAGCCAGTTTGAATCACACCGCCAACCGCACCGTGCCCAAGTCCAATATCGTGCACCATAAACAGCGGTGCATTAGAGGCTTGGTTGATATCCCGCCAGTCTTTATCGGTCGCAACGTTACCGTGAATATCGCGGTAGTAAGTCCAAAACAGCACTACGTTGTCGATGCTCATTTGCGACACTTGTTGTTTTAAGTCATCGACCGTTTCCGGCACTAAATGAAGGATTTTGTCGCGATATACTGGGTTATTATCAAGAAAGTCTTCGATCTGAGCACGAAGTGCCGCCCCAGTAACAGAATGGTCACTGACAATAAGGATTTGCTTGTGGGTCGGATGCAAACGCTCAATTAAGGCGAGGTTGGCGGACAGATCGACGTCTTCAATCACGCCCGTCGCCTTCAACCCCTGATGCAGTGCAGGATGATAGTTATTGATACCACTGAAAATCACCGGTGTATCTTTGATAACCGAAGACAAACGCTGCATCAAAGCAAGTGCATTGTTATCGCTGACCACGATCGCGTCAAAATGCTCTTCGCTCAGTTTGGTGCGATAAAGGGACTCCAGCTGATTAAAGAAGTGCTGGCTTTGACTGCGCTTGGAATCGAGATACAACACGCGCGTATCAAGCTGTCGCCCCTCAAGCTGCTGGGTGAAACCACGCTGGATAGAATCAGTCCAGAAGAAACCTTGATGGTAAGAGTGAACAACGAGGACTTTTTGCTCTTGCGCCGCAGCGACAGCACTGAACATGATCGCTATGCAAAACAGAAAAAATGGCACATCAACTCCATGACTTCAGAGCTACCTCGCGGTTATCCCTGCGTAAACCTTGTGAATCCTGTCCGCTGTGAGTATAAAATGAACTTTAAACCTCATACCCAACGGAAATAATTGTATGAATGCGAGCTTGCCTAAACTCGACGATCTTGATCGCGCGATTCTCAAAACTCTGATGGCGGATGCGCGTAAGCCTTACGCAGAAATGGCAAAACAATTTAATGTCAGCCCAGCGACCATCCACGTTCGTATCGAGAAAATGAAAGCGGCAGACATCATCGAAGGTACTGAGGTAATCGTCAATACCAAAAAGCTAGGATATGACGTATGTTGCTTTATCGGCATCAACTTGAATGCCGCGCGCGACTATCATTCAGCGCTAGAAAAGCTCAATGCCCTCGATGAAGTGGTAGAAGCTTACTACACCACAGGCGCGTATAACATATTCGTCAAATTGATGTGCAAATCGATTGAGGAGCTGCAATTTGTATTGATTGATAAGCTTCAAGCGATCGACGAAGTGCAATCCACCGAGACACTGATTTCGCTGCAAAACCCGATCAATCGCAGCGTAAATCCATAACAGTCTGAATCAGATACTAAAAGCTGAATCTATGAATAAAAAAATGGGCAGCCACTTGGCTGCCCATTTTCATTCTCAATCGAGATTACGCTGCGATACCTGAATGACGCAGTAACGCATCGATTTCTGGCTCACGACCACGGAAGCGCTTAAATAGCTCCATTGGTTCTTCACTGCCACCCATTTCTAGGATGTTGTTCAAGAAACTCAGACCGGTTTCTTTGTTGAAGATACCTTCTTCTTCAAAGCGAGAGAACGCGTCTGAAGACAGTACTTCTGCCCATAGGTAGCTGTAGTAACCCGCGCTGTAACCACCCGCGAAGATGTGACCAAAGCTGTGTGAGAAACGCGCCCACTCAACCGCTGGTACAACTGCCACTTTCTCTTTCACTTCTGCCAAGGTTTCAAGTACACGAGCACCCACTTCTGGGTCGTATTCTGTATGCAGAGTGAAGTCGAACAAGCCGAATTCTAGCTGACGTAGGATGCCCATCGCCGACTGGAAGTTCTTCGCTGCTAGCATTTTATCTAGCATTGCTTTTGGTAGCGGCTCGCCAGTCTCGTAGTGACCAGAAATAAACGCCAGCGCGTCTTCTTCCCAACACCAGTTTTCTAGGAACTGACTTGGTAGCTCAACCGCATCCCAAGGCACACCGTTAATACCCGATACCGCGCCTGTTTCTACTTGCGTCAGCATGTGGTGGATACCGTGACCAAACTCGTGGAACAGAGTCACCACTTCATCGTGCGTAAACAGTGCAGGCTTGTCGCCCACAGGACGGTTGAAGTTACACGTTAGGTAAGCGACCGGTGTTTGTAGCTCGCCTGATAGCGTCACACGACGACCGCGGCAATCGTCCATCCACGCACCGCCACGTTTGTGTTCGCGTGCATATAGATCTAGGTAGAAGCTACCGCGCAATGTGCCTTCGCCATCGAAGATATCGAAGAAACGCACGGATTCGTGCCAAGTATCTACGCCTTCACGCTCTGTCACTGTCATACCAAACACGCGGTTTAGCACTTCAAATAGACCACTTACTGCTTTTGATTCAGGGAAGTAAGGACGCAGTTCTTCATCCGAGATTTGGAACAAGTGCTGCTTTTGCTTCTCGCTGTAGTACGCGATATCCCAGACGTTTAGCTCGCTAACACCAAATTCTGCGTTAGCAAACTGGCGTAGCTCTTCAATTTCGCGCTCACCTTGTGGCTTCGCTTTGGTTGCCAAATCGTTCAAGAAGCCAAGAACTTGCGCTGGGTTCTCTGCCATTTTGGTTGCCAGAGATTTCTCGCTGTAAGTGTTGAAACCCAACATACGAGAGATTTCATGACGCAGTTTTAGCTGCTCAGTGATGATTTCTGTGTTGTCCCACTTGCCTGCATTTGGACCACGATCAGAAGCGCGCGTTACGTACGCTTCGTACACTTCTTTACGTAGGTCTTGGTTATCACAGTACGTCATAACTGGTAGGTAAGATGGGATATCTAGCGTGATTAGGTAGCCATCGAGCTCTTTTGCTTCTGCTGCCGCTTTTGCCGCTGCAAGTGCAGATTCTGGCATACCCGCTAGGTCTTCTTCGTCGGCAACGTGCTTAGTCCAACCCATAGTTGCATCCAGCACGTTGTTGGAGAATTTCGAGCTCAGCTCAGACATACGCTTGCTGATTTCGCCGTAGCGATGTTGCTCGTCTGATGGTAGACCGATGCCCGAAAGCTCGAAGTCGCGTAGTGAATCCGAAATGGTCTTCTGCTGTGCACGCGTTAGTGTCGCGTACTCTTCGCTGCCTTTGATCGCTTTGTACGCTTCGTAAAGACCTTTGTGCTGACCAACCCAAGTACCGTACTCAGACAGGATTGGTAGACAGCTTTCGTAAGCCTCGCGTAGCGCTTCGCTGTTCACTACTGAGTTCATGTGACCCACTGGTGACCAAATGCGGCTCAAGCGGTCATCCGCTTCTTCAATAGGCGCGATCACACTGGTCCAGCTTGGGTTTGCGTTGTCTTTTAGTACCTCGTCAATCTTGGCACGACAATCCGCAATCGCCTGCTCCACTGCAGGTTTAATGTGTTCTGGTTTGATTTGCGAAAACGGAGGAAGATCCGTAAACGTAAGAAGTGGATTAGACATGAATAATTCCTTTTGTGTTTTGGCTCTGTATTTGCCTATTCGCATTTGCAAAGCACCTATTGGTGTTTGCAAAACAGTAGGCGAACTCAATGCACAGGCAAGCCGACAACATGGATGGGGGGATTTCCGTTCCCTTTCTCGATGCAGCAATGACCGAATGGGTCAAAGAGCGCTTACTCTGTCCTTGAGTCTTGTTATGCCTAAGTTCGGTTTGGCACTCTATTGGAGCGGCGCAATCCCACTTAGGTTCAATTTGTTTACTCATACTAAGTATGGGTGACTTAAAGAAATTTCAATAGCGAATCCCTATCAGTGATACTGATTTGAATCGAAGTTCTACTTCTTTAAGTTACTTGAGTATAATACCGCCATATCGCGAAAATCACAGACCACACTCAGTCAAAGAGTGTTTCGAGAGTTTAATTTGTTAAGTTACCGCCACAGCTTCCACGCTGGCAACCATGCTGACGTGGTAAAACACATCGTTCAAAGCCTCATTCTTGATGCACTAAAGCAGAAAGATAAGCCGTTTGTTTATCACGATACCCACTCGGGCGTGGGACGCTACGATCTGACTCACGAATGGTCTGAGAAAACGGGCGAATACAAACAAGGCATCGCACGCATTTGGGACAACTCAAACATCCCTGAAGAGATCGCAAGCTACATCGATTCAATCAAAACATTGAACAACGGTGAGAATCTGCGTTACTACCCAGGCTCACCACGTGTTGCTCGTGCGCAAATCCGCCCACAAGACCGCATGGTTCTGACTGAACTGCACCCAGCCGATCACCCGCTACTAGAGCAAGAGTTCCATCGTGATCGCCAAGTGAGCATCTACAAAGAAGATGGCTTTAAGCGTCTAAAAGGCAGTCTGCCACCACAAGAGCGTCGTGGTTTGGTGCTGATTGACCCGCCATACGAGCTGGCGAAAGAGTACCGCGACGTCGTGCAAGCGATTTACCAAAGCCACAAACGTTGGGCAACGGGCATCTACGCGATTTGGTACCCAGTCGTAAACCGCCATGACATCGAAGACATGATTGAAGGTTTGGAAGGGCTTGGCATTCGCAAAATTCTGCAAATTGAATTGGGCGTATCTCCAGACACCAACGAGCGTGGCATGACGGCATCGGGCATGATCGTGATTAACCCACCGTGGAAACTGGAAAGCCAGATGAAAGAAATTCTGCCGTTCCTGCAAGAAGCGATCGCGCCAGCAACGGGGCACTGGAAAGTCGACTGGATCGTTCCAGAATAAAAAACACTGAATTTCAGAAACTTAAAGCGCAACGATGACCTCGTTGCGCTTTTTTTTATTTATTTTCTAAAAAATTTTCGCCTGCGCTTCGTCTTTTCTTTTTTGCCTGCGTCTTAGGGATGTAAACAAGCTAAAACATAGAGAGAAATGACCATGCTTAAAGTTATCAGTTTTAAAATTTGCCCATTTGTTCAACGCGTAACTGCGGCACTAGAAGCAAAACAGATCCCTTACGAGATTGAATACATCAGCTTAAAAGACAAGCCACAATGGTTCCTAGATATCTCACCAAACGGTCAAGTGCCTGTGATGGTGACAGAGTCTGGCACGGTACTGTTTGAGTCGGATGCGATCATCGAATACATCGAAGATGAATACGGTCCGTTAGAGCAAAGCGTGACAAACGAACAACGCGCACTAGACCGAGCATGGAGCTACCTAGGTTCTAAACACTACTTGGCACAGTGCGGCACGATGAGCAGCAAAGACCAAGCAACCTTTGAAGAACGAGCAGAGAAGCTGATCAAAGCGTTCCAAAAAGCAGAAAACCAACTGTCTGGTGAAACCAAGTTCTTTAAATCCGATGAACTAAGTAATGTGGACATGGCTTGGTTGCCGCTTCTGCATCGCGCGGCTATCGTCAAAGCGCACTCTGGTTACGACTTCTTCTGTGGTCTGCCAAAAATGCAGGCATGGCAAAAGCACATCCTAGAGTCAGGATTAGTAGATAAGACGGTATCGGAAGACTTCGTGCAGCTGTTTAGCGATTTCTACCTAACCAACACTTATCTTGCGGATGGTAAAGACGTACAAGCCCAGTCAGGCTGTGGCACATCAAGCTGCTGCGGTTAATGGTTTTCCCCTACCCTGAGCATGAAAAACACCAGCGGAATAGCGCCTTATTCCGCTTTGCTATCCTTTCATCGCTATTTGTCATAAGCAATGTCACTTTTTCCCATTTAGGAAATTGCTAGACTCGATTTATGATAGGGACATGGAATTAACAACAATTCCGTTGGGCTGTTGAGTTCATCACCCACCACCCCAATGTAGTTGTTGTCAGACAAAATTAATAAGCTCTTGGAGAAAGTAATGGCGACTCATTTTGATTATATCTGTATCGGCGGCGGCAGCGGCGGTATCGCATCAGCAAACCGTGCGGCAATGTACGGTGCTAAAGTAGCGCTTATCGAAGCTCAAGACCTTGGCGGTACCTGTGTAAACGTTGGTTGTGTGCCTAAGAAAGTGATGTGGCACGGCGCGCAAGTTGCAGAAGCAATGAACCTGTACGCAGAAGACTACGGCTTCGATGTAGATGTAAAAGGTTTCGACTGGAGCAAACTGGTTGAGAGTCGTCAGGCTTACATTGGTCGTATCCACCAATCTTACGACCGCGTTCTTGGCAACAACAAAGTAAACGTGATCAAAGGCTTTGCTAAGTTCGTTGACGAGAAAACAGTTGAAGTAAATGGTGAACACTACACAGCGGATCACATCCTGATCGCAGTGGGTGGTCGTCCAACGATTCCAAACATCCCAGGCGCAGAATACGGCATCGATTCAAACGGCTTCTTCGAGCTTGCTGAGCAACCAAAACGCGTTGCAGTGATCGGCGCGGGTTACATCGCGGTTGAAATCGCAGGCGTGCTGCATGCACTTGGCACAGAAACGCACCTATTCGTTCGTAAAGAATCACCACTACGTAGCTTCGATCCAATGATCATCGAAACGCTAGTAGAAGTGATGGACGCAGAAGGTCCAACTCTGCACACCCACTCTGTTCCAAAAGAAGTAGTAAAAGAAGCAGACGGCAGCCTAACTCTGCACCTGGAAAACGGTGAGAGCCAAAACGTTGATACCCTAATCTGGGCAATCGGTCGTCACCCAGCAACTGACGCTATCAACCTAGCATCAACTGGCGTTGCAACGAACGATCGTGGCTACATCAAGGTAGACGAATACCAAGAAACTAACGTGAAAGGCATCTACTGTGTAGGTGACATCATGGAAGGCGGTATCGAGCTAACACCAGTGGCTGTTAAAGCGGGTCGTCAACTTTCTGAGCGTCTGTTCAACAACAAACCAAACGCGAAGATGGACTACGATTTGGTACCAACTGTGGTATTCAGCCACCCACCAATCGGCACTATCGGTCTAACGACTCAAGAAGCAGAAGAGAAGTACGGCAAAGACAACATCAAGGTCTACACGTCCGGCTTTACTGCGATGTACACAGCGGTTACTAAGCACCGTCAACCATGTAAGATGAAACTAGTATGTGCTGGCGAAGAAGAAACGGTTGTTGGTCTACACGGCATCGGCTTTACCGTTGATGAAATGATTCAAGGTTTCGGCGTAGCAATGAAGATGGGCGCAACCAAAGCAGACTTCGACTCTGTTGTGGCTATCCACCCAACAGGCTCTGAAGAGTTCGTGACGATGCGTTAATCACTTTGCTGATTTAAACAGACAAACAAAAAGGGTCATCAATTACTTGATGACCCTTTTTCTATTCACGTTTTAAAACGTTAGGGGGTATTTCGGAGCTGTTTGCGCGTTTTACTTAACTGCGCGAACCAATTCAGCAATACCTTCCCAGTCGCCGTTGTCCATCATAGCGGTTGGCACCATCCAAGTACCGCCACACGCTACAACCGATTTCAGCGCTAGGTAATCTTCCACGTTAGATGGGCTTACACCACCAGTTGGCATGAATTCCACTGGGTAAACTGCCGTTAGTGCTTTAAGCATGTTTACGCCGCCTGAAGGCTCAGCAGGGAAGAACTTCAGGGTACGTAGACCCATTTCCATCGCTTGCTCAACCAAGCTTGGGTTGTTCACACCCGGTACGATTGTCACGTTGCGTTGCTGACAGTATTTCACTGTCGTTGGGTTGAAACCTGGGCTCACGATAAAATCCACGCCAGCTTCAATTGCGATGTCCACTTGCTCTGTTGTCAGTACTGTACCAGCACCGATCAGCAGTTCTGGGTACGCTTCACGCATGATGCGGATCGACTCAGCCGCCGCTTCAGTGCGGAATGTTACTTCCGCACATGGTAAACCGTTTTCTACCAACACTTTTGCCAGTGGCAGAGCGTGTGCTACATCGTTGATTGCGATAACTGGGACGATTTTGATTTCTCTTAATCGTTGTTCAAGTGTTGTCATGGGTAACCTCTAAAGAATAAAGCTTAATGTTGCTACGATAATAAACGCGATACCACCAAGTAAAGTTTCCATTACCGTCCAAGTTTTTAGCGTTGTTTTCTCATCCATCTCTAGTAGACGAGATACTAGCCAGAAACCAGAGTCGTTGAAGTGAGAAAGCACTGTTGCACCACCTGCAATCGCGATAACGATAAAGCATAGGTCTAGCTCGCTCAAACCAGTTGATGCAGCCACTACTGGCGCGATAAGTGCTGCAGTTGTCGTTAGTGCTACGGTTGCTGAGCCTTGAGCAACACGCAGACAGGTAGAGATAACAAATGCCGCTACGATCACTGGCATACCTGTGTCAGTCAGAACGTCTGCTAGTGCATCACCGATACCACTTGCACGCAGTACGCCACCAAACATGCCGCCCGCACCTGTTACTAGGATAACGCCACAGATAGGAGCCAATGAGTCGCCACACAGCTTCTCAAGTTTTGCCATGCCGTAGTCTTTCGCGAATACCGCAAGAGACACAAGCAGAGTAA
Organism: Vibrio sp. SSH13-20; assembly: GCF_040104475.1. Classification (NCBI taxonomy): domain Bacteria; kingdom Pseudomonadati; phylum Pseudomonadota; class Gammaproteobacteria; order Vibrionales; family Vibrionaceae; genus Vibrio; species Vibrio sp. SSH13-20. The sequence continues at coordinate 35,910 of NZ_JBECOU010000005.1, read as the reverse complement.
TCAGAAGTGCTACCGGTGTTTTACCTAGCATACGCAGGAACTCAACCAGTGCGGTTTTGCCATCAATCACACCCGCAACCGCTAGCGTGTTCAATACTGTGTCTAAACAGATTAGCAGTACAGGCAACACTAGGATGGTCATTACTGTGCCAAATTTTGGCAGCTTAGATTCATCAACTTGTGTTTCACCGTTGAAGAACGCTTTTGATAGTGGGATATCGAACTTCTTACCTGCGTACAGACCAAATAGGTAAGCGCCTAGGTACCAAGTTGGGATAGCCACTAGGATACCAACAACAAGCAGTAGACCAATGTTTGCGCCTAGGAATTCTGCTGCTGCAACTGGACCTGGGTGCGGAGGAACAAAGCCGTGCATTACTGCGAATGCACCTGCTGCTGGTAGTGCGTATTTGATTGGCGAACCACCAAAGCGTGCTGCCACACTTAGGATGATTGGCATCATTACCACTAGACCAGCGTCAAAGAAGATTGGGAAACCGAACAGTAGTGAAGCCACACCCAATGCAAATGGTGCCCGCTCTTTACCGAAGCGTCCAATCAAAGTATCTGCCAGCACTTGCGCACCGCCAGTTACTTCCAAAATCTTACCGATCATTGCGCCAAGACCAACCAGCAATGCTACTGAAGCCAGTGTGCCACCGAAACCACTCATCATGGTTGGGACAACTTGGTCAGAAGAAACGCCAGTCGCAATCGCAGTACCTAAACTCACCATAGTTAGGGAAGCAAAAGCGTGCACTTTTAGCTTAATAATCAATACAAGTAACGCCGCAATCGCGAGGACTGCAATCGTTAATAGGAACGTAGGGTCTGGAGCTTGGGTTAGCTGTTCCATGGGTTCACCTTTAAAAATTATTGTTTGTGTTGTGGTTCACATTTATTTGAGTTACCGGTAACATGTTACCGATAACATGAATAAGATAAACCCATATTTTAAAGTGAATTCAAAAATTGAGATCACGCGCAAATTTGTTATGAGGATAAGTTATGGCTGGTAGTAGTGTCGTCGTTATGGGCGTTTGTGCGAGTGGCAAAACCACAATTGGTGAGCACTTGGCGAAAAAGCTGGGACGTAAATTCATTGATGGTGATGATCTTCACCCACGAGCAAACATTCAGAAGATGGCATCAGGTCAGCCTCTGAACGACGACGACCGCAAACCTTGGCTAGAACGTATCCGCGACGCTGCTTATAGCTTAGAAAGCAAAAATGAGCACGGCATTATTGTCTGCTCGGCACTAAAAAAGATTTATCGTGACCAAATCCGCGAAGGCAACGAGAACGTGACCTTCCTCTTCCTAGACGGCAGCAAAGAACTGATCCTTGAGCGTATGCGTGCTCGCCAAGGTCACTTCATGAAAGAGAACATGGTCAACAGCCAGTTCGAAGCTCTAGAACGCCCAGAAGATGAGCCTCGCACCATTTTCGTCAGCATTGATGCAACCATCGAAGACGTTGTGTCGAATGCCGCTGAGTTAATCCTAGTGCAAGACGAGGCAATGGCATGACTCATCAAGTAATTTTAGACGTTACCCAACGTTTAGTTGAGCGCAGCAAAGAGGCGCGTGCGGCGTTTCTTGCTCGCACTGAAGTCCAAGCTGAAGCAGGCAAAGGTCGTGTCGGTCTGTCTTGCGGTAACTTGGCTCACGCTGTTGCGGCATCTTGTTCTTCAGAAAAGAAAAGCATTCTGGATTTCACGCATTCGAATGTAGCGCTGATCAGTGCTTACAACGATATGCTGAGTGCCCACCAGCCATACCAACACTACCCTGATCAAATCAAGCAAGTGCTGTCTGGTTACGGTCACACTGCGCAAGTTGCTGGCTGTGTTCCGGCAATGTGTGATGGCGTGACTCAAGGTCAAGCGGGCATGGACATGTCACTGTTTTCTCGTGACTTAATTGCTCAATCGACAGCACTTTCACTGAGCCACAACGTGTTCGACGCGACCTTGCTTCTGGGTATCTGCGACAAAATCGCACCAGGACAATTGATGGGCGCGCTGTCTTACGCACACCTACCAACGGCGTTTGTGCCAGCAGGTTTGATGGCAACAGGCATCAGCAATGAAGAGAAAGTCGACGTTCGCCAAAAATACGCAGCGGGCGAAGTAGGCAAAGACGCGCTACTTGATATGGAGTGTCGCGCTTACCACTCAGCTGGCACGTGTACTTTCTACGGCACGGCAAACACCAACCAACTTGTGTTTGAAGCAATGGGCTTGATGCTGCCAGGTTCGGCATTCATCCATCCACATACTGAGCTACGTAAGGCGCTGACCGATCATGCAGCTCTGAAAATCGCGGCAATGAATGCAGGTTCAGCCAATTTCCGTCCATTGTCTGAAGTGGTCACCGAAAAGAGCCTGATCAACGGCATTATTGCGCTGTTGGCATCGGGCGGCAGTACCAACCACACTATTCACATGTTGGCAGTGGCGCGTGCAGCGGGTTTGATTCTGACATGGCAAGACATCAGCGACCTATCTGAAGTGGTGCCACTATTGGCGCGCGTTTACCCGAATGGTCCAGCTGACATGAACGCATTCCAAGAAGCGGGCGGCGTACCTGCGCTATTGCATCGTTTGGACGAGTCAGGCTTGCTTCATCGTGACGTGAAACCGGTATTCGGCGAATTCGAAGACCAAATGACACTACCTAAACTAGTCGACGGCAAACTGACTTGGACACCATGTGGTGGCAGCCAAGACGGCGAAGTGATTGCTGCGCCAACGCAAGCTTTCCAAAACACCGGTGGTACTCGCGTACTCAACGGTAACTTGGGTAAAGCGGTAGTGAAAGTCTCTGCGGTGAAAGAAGATCAGCGCATCATCGAAGCGCCAGCAATCGTATTCCAATGCCAACACGAAGTGGAAGCGGCGTACAAACGCGGTGAGCTAAACCAAGATTGCATCGTGGTCGTGACGCACAACGGTCCTGCAGCGAACGGCATGCCAGAGCTGCATAAACTGATGCCAATTCTCGGCAACGTGCAGAAAGCGGGCTTTAAAGTCGCGCTAGTGACGGACGGTCGACTATCGGGTGCATCGGGTAAGATTCCATCGGCAATCCACGTTTCTCCAGAAGCAATTCGTGGTGGCGCGATTGGCTTAGTCCGCAATGGCGACATCATCCGCGTTGATTGCCAAACTGGCGAGCTGAACAACCTAAGTGATGTTATGGGTCGTGAATTGTTAGAGATGGATACTGAAGCGAAACAACAGACTTGGGGTCGTGGTTTCTTTAGTGTGATTCGTCAAAGTGTTTCGAGCGCAGAAGAAGGCGCAAGCTTTATTGTTTAAGGCGGAGAGAAAGACCCCGTCATTCCGACAAGCCTAGGCAAGAGCAGGAATCTACTATCAAAGTGCTGTGAAGTGAGAGGAAACATCCCTGCCACAGCACTTTTTGTTGGCAGATTCTGAATCACGCTCGTCCCTCGCTGTTCAGAATGACGAGCTTTGGGGTTGGTCACTTTTCTTTTTAAATAAATAAATCCGTCATTCCGACGAGCCTAGGCAAGATCAGGAATCCAATATCAAAGTGCTGTGAAGCGAGAGGAAACATCTCTGCCACAGCACTTTTTGTTGGTAGATTCTGAATCACGCTCGTCCCTCGCTGTTCAGAATGACGAGCTTTGGGGTTGGTCACTTTTCTTTTTAAATAAATGAATGAATCCGTCATTCCGACAAGCCTAGGCGAGAGCAGGAATCTACTATCAAAGTGCTGTGAAGTGAGAGGAAACATCCCTGCCACAGCACTTTTTGTTGGCAGATTCTGAATCACGCTCGTCCCTCGCTGTTCAGAATGACGAGCTTTGGGGTTGGTCACTTTTCTTTTTAAATAAATGAATCCGTCATTCCGACGAGCCTAGGTGAGATCAGGAATCTAATATCAAAGTGCTGTGAAGTGAGAGGAAACATCCCTGCCACAGCACTTTTTGTTGGCAGATTCTGAATCACGCTCGTTCCTGGCTGTTTAGAATGACAAGCTTTGGGGTTGGTCACTTTTCTTTTTAAATAAATGAATGAATCCGTCATTCCGACGAGCTTAGGCGAGATCAGGAATCTACTATCAAAGTGCTGTGAAGCGAGAGGAAACACCTCTGCCACAGCACTTTTTGTTGGTAGATTCTGAATCACGCTCGTCCCTCGCTGTTCAGAATGACGATATCTAGGACTCAGGCAAAGAACATCAAGCCGTCTTCATCACCACAACTGCAGCAATCACCACAAAGATACCAAACCAACCAATCGCCTTAAGCTTTTGTTTGAACAGCAAAGCGCCACCAATCGCGGTACCTAAGATACCTATCGCGCCCCAAGAGGCGTATGCGATCGCAAGGTCGATCTCTTTTACCGCTTGAGCAAGTAAGGTAAACGCCGCCATCACCAACACAATCGCAGTGATGCCCCACCCTTTGTGCTTAAAGCCTTTAGAGCGAGTCAGTGCCATGTTCGCCATGATGTCGACCAACGCCGCCATGACAACAAATCCAAATGAAACAGTAAAAAATTGGCTCATGATTAACACCTCGCATTCGATGAGCTTGGCAACTCATCTTTTTGTTGAGGCTGACCGTGCGACTCACCGAGCGTCACACACACGATACCGACTACCGCCAGCGCCAAACCAAGCAACTGCTGCGTACTTAAGTTGGCATCAAATAAGACAATAGAAACCAGGGTAATCAAGGCGATACCCAAACCTTCCCATGTTGCGTACGCGACACCGATAGAGATTTTCTTTGCCGCTTTCGACAAGAAGTAATAGGAAATGGCGATCAGAACGTACATCACCAGATAGCCTTCCCACGCATTACTTTCACCAATAAACGACATCGTACTGGTACCGGCAACTTCGGCAACGATGGCGAGCAACAAAAATAGACGTGCAATGAGCATGATTCATCCTCCCCAGAAATTAAAAAACTGCATAACGGAGAATGGTGAATGTCCTTTAAGAATCAGACATTCAAAGAATTGATAAGATAAAAAGAGCCGCTTCTCCTGACTATTTGTAGTCAGATTAGCCCTTCTTCAGTAAAACAGACAGGTAATTGAGATATTCATTTTTGAATATCTTAAAGGGCAGTTTGCTTATCCGATCACGTTAATGGCGTATTGAGGGTTTGCTGCATCACTTGGTGCAAATGGCGGTGCAATGGGTGGTTACGGTAGGTCTGTAAATAACCACCAGAAACAACAAATTGGCTGAACTCTCGGTTGACCATCGGCATTGGATAAGAGGCAAGCTCGTGCATCAAATGTGCAGTACTTTGGCTGGCATACATGATGGCATCGGTCTCAAGCAACATTTGGCAAGCGACACGCAAGTTGTAGGACTTGAGCAATACAACGGGTTCGTAACCCATGCGGCGATATTCCGACTCCACCGTACACAGCGGATTGTAGGATGCAGGTGCAGGCAAAGAGACCAGTGGCAATTCCGACACCGTGTCCCAGTCATTACTGACTTGCGACAACGTCGGGTGGTCTTTACGCGCCAAAATCACACGCTTTTCAACAAACAATGGGCGCATGTAGATGTCTTTCGACAACTCGGTTTCTTGATCGAGAATGCAGTAGTCGTGCTCGCCCTCTAACATCTCGTCTTGGGAATAAATGTTCCAGCTTGAGAAGGCAAACGAGGCTTGAGGAAACGCCTGATGGCAACCGCGCAATAAACGCTGACCTTGCTCGTCCATCAAGTAAGGGTCGGTCACTATCGCAATCTGACCTTGGTATTCAAGTGGGTCGAATTCCGAAAACTCCTGCACTACTTTTTCTAGCGGCGACAGCATGTTATCGAATTCCGCCGCTAAGCGAATCGCCATTGGAGATGGCTCTACCCCATGCGCTTTACGCACAAACAGCGGATCATCAAACACGTCTTTAAGTTTCATCACCCCACGACTGGCACTGGGTTGCGAAATACCAAGCTGCATCGCCGCCAACTTGATGCTGCGATTTTCTACCACGGCTTTAAGTAAGCGCATTAAATTAAGGTCTAGCGCATCAAGTTGATGTGGCATGCCCGTGTCCTTATCAGAAACGAATGATGAAAAATAAACGTGAGTCAGAGCGAGTTAGACGCTCTCGCCTGCTGTAATTTGATAGCCCATGTTCACGACCGTCTCGGCTTGCTCTTCACCCTTAAGGCGTGCAATCAATAGCTCGGCACTTTTCTCACCAATCTCGAAACGCGGTGTATCCACACTGGTCAGTTTCGGGCTAATAGTTTGCCCGATGTCCAATGCGTTGTAGCCCACCACCGCAAGTTGATCTGGCACTTTGATGCCGCGTTGCTGAGCACTCAACAAGGTACCAATCGCGATGTCGTCGTTGGTACAAAATACACCATCAAGTTCTGGGTAGGTTGCCAGTGCGCGCTCCAATAAATCATGCGCCAACGAAAAGCTAGAGTGATCGCCCGTTAGCACGTGTTTTGGCTCCAATCCTGCTTCTGTCATTGCGCGATCGTAGCCTTGCATACGCAATTTAGTACGCGTATCCAAGCGAGCACCGAAGTAAACAATAGTACGTTTGCCCGACTCCAACATGCGCTTTACGACGCTGTAAGAAGCGTCTTCGTGGTCCATACCAACCGCCATATCAATCGGCTGCTCTGGCAGTTCCATGGTCTCTACCACAGGAACGCCAGCGTTTTTGATCATCTGCAAAGTGCGTTGAGTATGGTGGCTTTCAGTTAGGATTAAGCCGTCAACTTGATAAGAGAGCAGCGACGCGATTTTGCGTTCTTCTTCCAGCTCGTCATAACTAAAGTGCGCAAGCAGTGTTTCATAGCCATTAGCTTTAGTGACCGTTTCAATGCCCTGAACAAAAGACGCAAAAATTTGGTTGGACAGTGAAGGCAGTAAAATACCAATCGCTTTACTGGAAGACTTCGACAGCATCGCCGGAGCACGGTTTTCGATGTAGCCCATCTCTTCAATTACAGCGGCAATTTTCACTCGCGTTTTTTCTGCCACTGAGTCTGGATTGCGCATATAACGCGAGACGGTCATTTTTGTTACGCCAACTTTGTCTGCGACATCCTGCAATGTCGTTCGTGCTTTCTTATTCTGCTGAGCCATAAATATCTAATTTATCAGTAATGTTACTAGTAACATTATGACGAATAGACTCCTCGTCGACAAGCTCGGCAAAATCCATCTGCTACATCATTAATAAAATCATAACCTTACCGCTCAAATAACCATCAAATTGCAATTCCAACATTGTGATTCAAAGCTGAATAAATAAATGACATTAATATTGAGTTTCTTATAAAATAGCGTACCTAAAACAATAAGATACGAAGTACAGTGCAGTTAGGCTCTAGCGAAACCCAGATTTACTATCACCTGCTTGATCTGGACGACTCTCAAAAGCAGCAATACCTCAACGAATTGCAGCAGAGTCAACCTGAGCTTTACCTCCAAATCGCTCCTCTTTTAGCTAGCGAAAACGAAGAAGAACAACTGACACAGTTGCTCGGCTTCGGCGCGAATTTGGCAACCAAACAAGAGGTCGACCTAACGGGCGAAGAAGTTAGCAAGTACCGACTCACCCACGAGTTAGGGCGTGGAGGTATGGGGGTCGTATATGCGGCACTGCGCGCTGACGAGACGTTCGAGCAAGACCTTGCGATCAAGTTCATCCAAACCAATCTCAGTAATGTATTAGGCAAACGCGCGCTGTTTGATGAAGCTCAGCTTCTGGCTCGTTTGAACCATCCTTACATTGCCAAAGTGTTTGATGGCGGCTTGCACGGTGATTCGGTTTACATCGTGATGGAACGCGTTTTTGGTCAGACCTTAGACTCGTATTTGTTGCTCACGCCAATGGAAGACGATGACAAGTTGTTGCTGTTTAAGCAGATTTGTCAGGCAATGGAACACGCCCACCAGCATCAAGTCCTGCATGCGGATCTCAAACCAGAAAACATCCTAATTGATCGCAATAAACGACCAAAACTGCTCGATTTCAACCTGACACAAAAGGTGCAATCAAACAGTGATGATTCGTCTCCGGCATTAATTGCCTTCAGTGAAAAATACGCCAGCCCAGAACAGCAAGCCGGAGCGTTTTTGACTGAGCAAAGTGATGTGTATTCACTGGGTAAGATTCTGGCGCTGATGTTTCCTGATCAGCCAATATGGTCAGATATTTATTGGGTGGTGAGACGCGCAACGCGAGCGAAAGCAAAGCAGCGCTACCTCAATGTTCGGACACTGCGCCAAGATATTGAATGTATTTTAGAACGACGCCCAATAGAGCAAAAGAAGCACTGGCCACTGTACAGTACGCTTCGTTTAGTACAACGCCGACCGCTGCCGTCGCTGTTGTCCGCAATCTTAGTGTTATCTGGTTTGCTGTTTGGTAACACTCTGATTCAAAAGAACATACAACTGCAACAAGAGAAAAAGATTGCAGAAGACATCATGTACGAAGTGACGCGCCTTGTCTTTCATGCCAAGGGGCAAAACGTCGAGCATATGTCCGTCAGTGCCATGATGGAACTGACACGCAGGCGGATTCTGTCTAACCCAGATATCCCCAAACACATAAAACAGAAAATGCTGTTGGCGATGATGACACCGGTGCCAGAGAAGCACCTCACTAAATCAATAAGTTGTCAGCCAAATTGTGCACCAAAGGACCGCACTCAACAGTAAGGCTAAACATAAAAAAGGCTTAAAAATTAAAATGCACACACGTTCCATTGCGATCTGGCTGTCTGCGTTAGCGATAGCACCAGCATGGGCGAACTCTACTTCTACGACTCCGTCGGCAGAAGCGACAGCGCCTACCATAAAACAAGGTTTCTTCATCGATTCACCGGTAACTGGTCTGTATTACAAAACCAGTTCCAACCTGTCTGGTCACACAAACAAAGGCGCATTTCAGTATCGTCCTGGCGATGTCATCAGCTTCTTCCTCGGCAATGACGATAACGGCTACTTGCTCACCACGATGTCGAGCCAAGAAGTGCTTACTCCGACAATGGCAACCACCAAGCCAAGTCGCAGTATCAACATGACCCGCTTGTTGCTCTCTCTCGACAGCACACCAGAAAACCGCCAAGAAATCGTGTTGGCTAACAAGGTGTTATCCGACCCTGCCTTCCAAGCGCAACTCAAGCGCCTCGACCTCAACTTTTTAGATGATGCCAAACACCAACTCAATTTGGATTGGGTTTCGGTACAAGAAGCGGTCGAACACCTCAATGAAAGCCAACGCTATATCGAGAAGAACTTTGCCTCAGATGAAATCATTTTTGAGCCTCGTGATGTGCGCTTTAAGAACATCATCATCAAGAAGAAGGATTGGCAAGGTCGCGCCTGTGCGTTTGATATCCGTTATCAGCACCATCCCCGCTATCGCCCACCAATCGGTGAGGTTAACTTCACCATCACTGAAGAAAATCTGATCCAGCACCCAAGCGTGGGGGACTATTTCCAAGGCTGTTTCTTAGCGCTCAATCAAAGCGTCACCGAAGACATTATCGAACCAATTGAAAAGTTCTCAGAGTGGGAGAGCTTTGTCGGCTGCGCGGATACAGGTTGCACCCGCAATGACCTAAATGGCTTCTCGCTGGAAGATTATGATGATGAAGGCGACTGGAAATATCGCTCGGTCGCACTCAACTTCGATCCAAATACCCAACTGTTGATGGAAAAAGTGCAAGGTTTGGGACCAAATGAACACGTTAAACACCACAACCGCACTGAAATGCTGTGGTTTACCTATCCTGATTCGGTTGATAACCAAATAGCCTACCAAGGTGTGTGGCAGCAAACTCAATACCTACAAGACTCAATGAAGCAGTCGTGTCTACTAATGCGTCATAACCAAGTGTTGCGTTTACCTGTCGATGCCGTTACCTGCCCTACAGATACCAGTCTATACACCCAAGATGTCACCAACGAGTATTTGGACATGTGGTGGGTCAACAATGACCAGCCAAGTGCTGAACTCGCGCAAATGAACGTAATGGTGCGTTGGTCACCAACCCCAGCAGAAATCAACTACACCACGTGGGAATACCTACCTGCTGGCAAAAGCTGGGAGCAAGGCATTTTGTATCGTTACCAACAAGACATTAGCCGTAATCGCGATGGTTCTGATCGCGTTGAAACCTATTCCATCTCTGAGTTTGTAAAAGTAAGTGAGGATGTATAGCAATGACTTCTAAATCTACTCTGACGCAAATTATCCAACAGTGGCAAGCAGGCGATAAACAGGCGGAAAGTGAGTTGTACCAATTCGCTTACCTACAACTGCGTAAAATTGCTCAACAAGAACGCGAGCGCAACGCAGAGAAATACGGAACCGACAATAAGGTACTGTCGGACAGCGTAAACAGCACCACCGCGCTGATCCATGACGCGTATTTAAAGATGTCTAACTGCGACATGAGTGAGATTGAAACCAAGCGCGATTTCTTCTTAATGGCAGCCAAAGTAATGCGCCAAATCCTGATCGACAACGCTCGCTCGCATCAAGCGCAAAAACGCCAACACATCACGCTAATGAAAGAAGAAGAAGATCGCTTCGAGCAACTCATCATCATGGATAAAGCACTCGATAACTTTAGTGTGCGCTACCCACGCCAATCCAACGCGTTAAAGCTCAAATATCTGATGGGCATGAAAAACCAAGAGATCTGTGAACTACTCGAATGCAGCGCCAGTTTGATTGAAAAAGACCTTAAGTTCTCCCGCAGTTGGCTGCAATCAAGAATGGCACACGCGTAAAATCATGAAGAAGAAATACTGGATTGCAAGTGCATTAAGTACCTGCTTGATGGCGCTTTACTGGCTAACAGACGAACAAACCACAGCTGCGGCTGCCAACATACAACCAGCGAATAATAACGAGGAAAAGAGAAATACGCCTCACGGTGAACGCACTTCCCTTATCGAAGTAAAACAGGCACTCACCGCATCTGTATTGGAAAGAAGCAATGAACTGGCGTTTGAAAAAGCGCTTGAATCCACGTTGTCAGACCGTCCTGATCAGGTTGAAGATGCCTTGGGATCATTGGAGGCCAATTACTCCCAAAACCTAACGATAACCTACATCAGTGAATCTGCACACGACGATGCAACAGAGAACGGCAAGCCGATAATAAACCTAGCGGTTGAGCAGCAATTACAAACCATTATCTATAGTTGGGAACTGACACAAAACAACCCTATCAACTACTCATTAGGGTTGGAACAGCTGTTCGAAGATCCAGAAGGAGACTTACTCACCACGCGAATTTGGCTAGAAAACGCCAACGGACTGAGCGTTCTCAACCAAGGGCAAATCATGCTGCAAGGCGCGCCAAAAGACTTCAACCAAACCACATATTTGGCAGTCTCTGCACGTGATGACCACCACGGGACAGAAGATCACGCTTGGGTCACGACACGCTTCGAGCTGCCAGCAGTCACTGCAGAGCAGAACGATACAGAACATCCGCTCATTGATGGTGTGGTATATCGCCTTGAAACCACAACGTTGCTCGGTGGACGCAAGTACCCTTACGAAGTAGTGTACTGTGAAGCATTTAAATTCATTGATGATGAAGTTTTTTATGCTGCTTCAAGCAACAAAACTCGCTGCCCAGACGAGCATAAGCTGAATAAAGTCGGGGAATACCAGATCAGTGATGACTCATTGATCATCCACATCAAAGGTAGCCGTCAGATCTGGACTACGAAGAAAACCTACCGGTCACGAGCTCACAAAGACACTGAGAACTACTTTATTACCGTCTTTGATAACAATCGTTTCGAAAGCTACACCATGCAAAAAAACAAGCGCTCAATGGAAGAGCGTTTGAACGTCAATACTGGAAAAGAGCTGTATCAGTCCGCCCTATTTGATCTGCTCATTCCGACTGCCGGCGGTTATCGCCATGCGCTCGCGGGTAACTATATTTTTGACCGAAGGCATGCTCAAGGTGGTGAGTATTACGACGGTTTCGACTCAGATCTCAACATAGTCGCGTCTAATAGCGACTTATTTGCTCATGAATTCTGTCAGTTTTGGGACACCTCAATCCTTGCAGGTGAAGGGATGTTTAGCGAGGTAATTTCTTACTCCAATAATACCGATTGCGCGACTGCACCTAAGCCATCCGCATACGCTTATGTCTACTTCAACAATGATTATCATGCTAATGATGAGTTTATTCAGGGGGAGGTTTATAGCTACATCCTACGCCCATTTCCTCAGTACGCGAGCAAAGTAGAAGAGCTAAAAATAAACATGATTTACCACTACCCAAAAAATACAGCAGCCTATAAATAAACCAAAACAACACAAGTCATTGTTTATAAAGACCTAAATTTAAAGTTAATTGATATTTTTATTGATAGAAATTCCAAGAAAAAATATTCCAAAAATTTTTACGGTTTTTCTTTGGTTTTCCGTGTCTTGAAGCCGCTTCCAAATCCGATTAAAAATGCGCAGCTTTTCTAATCTCACTAGTGAGATTAGAAAATAAAACAATAAAAAGCGACTTTCTCATTCGGAAACGAAACAAGGACAAATAAACAATGAATAAGGTGAGTTTACTAGCAGCGTCAGTGGCTATCGCGCTAACCGGTTGTGGTGGTTCAGATAGTGGTTCAAGCAACAACAACTCTGGTGTAGTGATTACAGGCTTTGATGGCTACTTCAAAGAAGCTGTCGTTTTTGAAGATGTAGACAACAATGGAAAGCTAGATAGCAACGACCCAATTATTGGTCTAACCAATGATGAGGGTAAGGTGACGCTAACAGACAAACAATACTCTGCTGAAAAGAGCCTTGCGATTCAAACCATTATTCCGGGTGGTACTGTTCAAGCTGAACTGATTGCTCGCGATCCACAACTTTTTGCTGGCACATACACGGTTGATATGGACAACCCAACCCAAGCTATGGCTCATGAGGTTGTATTCCGTACACTTCCGGGTGAGAAAGTTATCTCTCCGCTGACTGACCTTGTTGCAATCCAAGCTGGTGCTAACCCAACACCAGAAAAAATCCAAGCAGCGAAAAACAAAGTAAATGAGACATTAGGTATCGAGGGTGATACTGCATTTACTGATGTAATCGCCGCTAACAATACCGCTTTACATAAAACGGCTCAGATTCTAACCGAGTCTAAAGCACAAGCAAAAGACAGCTACTCTGCAGAAACCGCTATTGCAATTGCCGATAAAGCAACTGACGTCGTTAATGATAAAAACAACGCAGACAAACTAGATGATCCAAACTTCAAACCAGTTATTGAAGTCAACAATGGCGTAGTTAGCGAACCCGTTATCAACAGCAAGTTATTTGCAAATGAGAGCGTTGTAAAAGCTATCAATACAGAACTGAAGCCTCTTGATAGCCACTCAATCAATTTAGAACTGCCTCTTGCTGCTGGCGATCTTGCCCTTTTTGAAGATGACGATAACAAAAACATCGACATCACAGTAAGCGTCATCACACTTGATGGTTCTGTGGTCAAAAATCTAACAACTACGGCTATCAATGGTGGCAAGTTAACGATTTCAGGTGAGCTAACTCCAGTTCGTCCTGCTTACCAAATCAAGCTAACGGCAACTGACTACAACTCACAAGAACAAGATAAGTCCTTTGGTGCTGTAACAACCGCTTTCGACCTACAAGTAAACGTTGAAAATCCAGCGCCAACAATCAACACAGAAGCCGCTGATACAATCGAAGAGTGGATTGACAGTATTGAGCTATACCAAGGTATTGAAGTTCAGAATGAACAATTCCGTATTGACAACTTGTTCTCTGACGACGAAAAGCTTGCATTTAAAGCATACACATCTGTTGATGGCTTAGTACTTGAACTTGTAGAAACACAAGGTCAGACTGAGCTGAAAATCACAGGTAAGCCATCTCGCATTTACCCTGAAGGTCAAACAATCACGATCTCTGCATTTGACGGTATCAATACGACTTACAAAGTCTTCGAGCTAGATGACATTGAAAAACAACCTGAAGCATCGATTGAAATTGATCGCGGTGATCTTGCAGAACTTCAACAAGAAATCACAGTACAGCTAACAACACTAAAAGTTGGTGAAGCTGTTGATGCAGATTTCAATATCACTGAAGTCTTTGAAGCTCAGCACACGTCAGGTGCAATCGAATACTACGCTGGTACAGAAGAAGATGAGTACGCAACAACCGTTCCGGGTCTAAAAGTCAATGTTGATAACAACGGCACACTGACTGTTTCTGGCACACCAACTAGTGCAACGCAAAACGGTTCATTCGTGATTGCGGCAGGTGTAAACCCAGATGCTGACGATGCCGTAATTTCTGAATACGTAACGATCACACTGCCAAACGTTCAACCAGCAGATGACGTAACACCTCCTCCTGCAGGACATCCGTTAGAAGGTAAGTTCCTACATTTCGTAGAAATTGGTCACAATGGTACCAACTTCGCTAAAGGATGGTGTGACTCAATCTACCTAGATGTGAACACGAAAACGATGTACTGGAACGATCGAGATAGCGACAATCTATCAACTTGTGACACAGACATGTCAGAGTTTACAGAAGGTGTCCCATACACAATCGTTGATGGCAAAATTATCTCCCAAGAAGATGGTATGAAAATGACATTGGATGTCATCAAACAACACTCTTTTGATGACGACGAGCATTTCCTCGTGTCATTCACAGATGAAGAAGGCGATGAAAAATCAACCGAGCTGTATTCTTACCACACAAATGCTCAATATGTCGAAGAAGCGCTTAACAACGACGTTAGCGAATCTCAAGAAGATGCTAATTGGGTAGACCGTGAAACATTCATTGCGATGCCATCTGAAGAAGGCGCAAATGATATTGTGGTAACTGAACTGAAAGTTTCTGGCATCGTTCAACAATTTGATTACCAAGGCAGTCCATACACTTCAGCTTCAATCTATGGTCGTAATGCAAAAACTTGTGAAATCCTAAAAGATATCTATCTCGACTACGGTCGTATCCAAGTTCACGGTGACAGCTACAGTGCTGACAACTACTTCAGCAGCCAACCACAATATAGAGATGCTGAAGGCTCTTGTTACATCGATTTCATGCCTTTAGATCATTCAGCAGCAATTCCTACGGGGCTTTACACTATCGAAGCCACTCCAGAGCGTACTGATGAAGCAGAACGCATTATCTTTAGTTTTGAAAAGTGATAACTAGAAGCTCATAAACACGAAGCCCCGCTCTTGCGGGGCTTTTTTTAATCCATTTTTTACTTCACGCAAATCACGTTAAGCAACGAGGTGCCCGTTAGCTGATTTGGCTCTCGGTCAGCAAACAAGCCTTTTTTATCTTTACCCCAGTAAGGTAACTGCAAAGGCCACTTGTTCTTCTCCATCACGCCAGAATCGCGCAATGTTTTAAACTCTGACGCAGTTGCTAAGTGCATTCCTAGCTGTTGGCAAACTTTCATTGAGCTTGAGTAGCTAAGACGATTCCATGGTTTTCCATGTTCCATGTAGAACTGGTTGTTGTTCTCGATTAAATACGGCACCACAAATGTCTTGCCCTTCAGTACCGTTTTCAAACGCACTTCAACGTTGTCATTCTTGATAGTTGGTTGAGCTGGCTTGGTCATTTTAGCAGGCTTAGCGGCAACTGGTTCTAGCGACTTTGGCTTTGGCGCATCTTTTGTCTTAAATGCGTCCGTATTAGCACGAGTAGCAGCTGGTACGACAGGTGTTACAGGTTTTGCCACCGGCTTGGTCATTGGCTTAGCCTGTTTCGCAGGGACTGTACCGCCTTTACCAACCACACGAATAAATGCTTCGTTATAGGTCGACAAGGTTTTGACTCGTTGCAAGTCCTGCGATGCTTTAGCAAATTCCGTATAAGGACCAATGAGGCAACGATAGCCTTTTTGTTCTGGCTTCATCCAAACATCGGTGGTGATTTTGCCGTAAATCGGCTTTGCTTTGGCTAAAGACATCGGTTTTGGCAATAGACCACACTGGATCCAGAAGAAGTCATTGCCTCCTTGCGGCACTTTCTTTCCCCATAGCCCTTTACCGATCGGACAAGATTGCTCAAGCACAGGCAATTCTTTATTGCTGGCCTGAGAGGCTTGGCAAAGAAATTCACTCGCCAAAACCGGAGTCGAAAATTGAGCGCACGCCACCAGCAGCCCAAGGCTCAAGCCAGATTGGACGATACGGGAAGAATGTAGTGCCTTTTTCATTTCCATAGCTTCACTCTAAACAGTAGGTGATGAAATTATCGCGACAGAGCGTCAATAAAACATGCATAAAAAGTGATAAGCAAAAAAAGAGCCGGAATTGCATCCGGCTCTCAGTTTAGAAAGAAATTTATTAAATAGGCAAATAATACGTCGATTTTATCGCGTCATTAACCCTTGTAGATTTTCGGGTTGAACACGTCACGTAACCAGTCACCCAGTAGGTTAATCACCAGTACCAATGTCACTAGCACGATACCTGGGAAAGCGGTAATCCACCACGCACCAGAGAAAATGTAGTTAAAACCAATACTGATTAGTGCACCCAATGATGGCTGGTCTACTGGCAAACCTAGACCAAGGAATGACAATGCCGCTTCTGACATGATTGCGTTTGCTACCTGTACCGTCGAGATAACCAAGATTGGTGATAGGCAGTTCGGAAGAATATGACGGAACATGATTCGCGGGGCTTTAAAGCCCATCACTCGTGCCGCTTCTACGTATTCTTTCTTCTTCTCAGCCAGTACTGAAGCACGAATGGTACGTGCATATTGCGGCCACTCCGCCACACCAATGATCACGACAAGCATGACTACCGCGTATTGGCTGTAAAAATCACTGCCAAAGCTGGCTTTAAAGATAGCTGACACGATGATCGCAACCATCATGGTCGAGAACGACAGCTGAACGTCAGCAAAACGCATCAAGAAACTATCAATACGACCACCAAAGTAACCTGCTGACAAACCAATGATGATACCCAGCATAAGCTGAAGACCAACCGCGAGGAAGCCGATCGTCAAAGATAAACGAGAGCCGTAAAGAATGGTCGACAAAATATCACGACCTTGCTCATCCGTGCCCAATACGAAACGCTCATCGCCATCTTCCATCCAAGATGGAGGTAGCTCTGAGTCCATGATGTCGATAGACGTCAAATCGTATGGGTCAGTTGGAGCTAGAATCGGTGCTGCTACAGCCAAGACTAAAAACATCATGAAGACGGTAAAACTTGCCATCGCAACTTTGTCGCGCTTGAAGTAATACAAGAAGTCCGACTCTTTGAAACGCTGCCAGGCTGACGGTGCGGCAGCAGGAGCTGGTGTTACATTTGATTGGCTCATGATTAAGCTCCCTTTCCAGTTAGGTTCACAGTTGGGTTGATGATGCCGTACAGCAGGTCAACGATGGTATTAGTTACCACGAAGATCAGACCAACAAAGATAACGTAGGCAGTGATCAACGGTGTATCTACACGGTTTATTGCCTCTAGGAAAAGAAAGCCAGTGCCCGGCCATTGGAACACGGTTTCTGTCAGAATGGTGTATGCCACCATGGTACCAATTTGCACACCACCGACCGTCAATACAGGTAGCATGGTGTTTTTAAGTGCATGTTGGTAATAAATCTTTTGTAAGTTCAAGCCTTTCGCTTTAGCGAACTTAATGTACTCAGAGCTCAGTACTTCCAGCATTTCTGAACGCACCAAACGGATGAACAACGGCAGCATGATAGATGCAAGTGCAATACACGGCAGGATCAGGTGCTTAATACCATCGATGGTAAAGAAGCCAGACTCCCATCCGAGTAGATTGGACGTTTCGCCCCGTCCAAAGGAAGGTAGCCAACCGAGTTCTATGGAGAAGACGTACATCAACATGATTGCGGTTAAGAACACCGGAATCGAGATGCCGACACTACTCATCGCCATAACGAATTTTGTAAAAATACTCTTCGGATGGATCGCGGAATACACCCCAAGCGGTATAGAGAAAACAATGATAATGAGCGTCGCACCAAACACGAGCTCTAATGTAGCCACCAGCTTATCGAGGATGACCTCAACTGCAGGTCGCTTGAAGAAGTAAGACGTACCTAAATCACCTTGCAGCGCATTGCTCACAAAGCGAGTGTACTTTGTGATAAAGGGATCGTTCAGGCCCAGTTCGTCACGCAGCGCTTGACGCTCCGCTTCTGAAACCGACTGACCTACAAGCTCACGTAGCGGGTCACCCAGGTTATCCTGAATGGCAAACGCCACCAAACTGATCACAAACATCACTATCAGTGCCTGAAACAGGCGCTTGACCAGAAACGAAAACATTCCTTGCCCCTTAACTATCCATAGATCTCTATTCAGAGAGAAAATTCAGTCTAAAAACAACTCAGTCCGACTGAAACAAAACTGAGCCGAGTACGTAGAGTTGAGGAGGGACATCCATCCCTCCTCAACATCGACTAACCGTGATTATTCAACCACTAGGTCACCGAAGTAAGGCATTACCATTGGGTTAACGATGTCTGCAGCTTTCACGTTAGACTTCGCGCCCCAGGCTTCACTTTGCCAGTGTAGCGGTACGAATGCAGCGTCGTTGTACAACGTTGCTTCAACGCCTTTCAGCATTTCTGCACGTTTAGCTGGATCCGTTTCTACGTTTGCCGCTTCAACCACTTTGTCCATTTCTGGATTAGAGTAATGACCACAGTTGTACTGACCACGACCTGTCTCTTCGTTACGTGTCATGGTTAGGAACTCGTTGAAGTTTGCTGAATCTTCTGTATCTGAGTGCCAACCGATCATCAACATGTCTGCCGCACACTTGTCGAACTCAGGCCAGTATTGCGCTTTAGGCATAGTCTTCAGGTCAACCTTGATGCCGATCTTAGACAGCATTGCCGCCGCCGCTTGTGCCACTTTCGCATCGTTCACATAGCGGTTGTTTGGTGCAATCATCGTTAGCGTAAAGCCATTCTCGTAACCCGCTTCTTTCATCAGCTGTTTTGCTTTCTTAAGATCGTAACGAGGAACCAGTTTGTCATCATGACCAACGTAGCCTGCTGGGCTTTGCTGACCTGCAGCTGTTGCGAAGCCTTTCATGATTTTTTTCACGATGCCTTCGTTATTGATTGCGTGAACAATCGCTTGGCGAACGCGAACGTCTTTCAGTGCTTCGTTGTTGCTTTGGTTCATTTGGAACGTGATGATACGCGTACCAGGTAGTGTTACTAGATCGATACCTTTTGCGTCTTTCACACGTTTGTGATCGTTTGGCGCTACTGGGTGGATCATATCAACGCCGCCAGAAAGCAGTGCTGCAACACGAGTCGCGTCTTCTTTGATCGGAAGTAACGTCAGTTTGTCTACGTTACCTTTCGACTCTTTATCCCAGTAATCTTTGAAACGTTCGAATTCTACTTTTACGCCCTGCTCACGAGCCGTCACGATAAACGGACCAGTACCAGAAACATGTGTTGATGCAAATGAGTTACCATGCTTCACTAGCTCAGACTTGTCTTTACCATCTTCGGTTTTACCCGTGTAGAACTTGCTGTCCATTGGGAAGATGTACGTTGCTGTTTGTAGCACTAGCGGGTAAGGCCCTTTAGTCACTAGATCAACCGTGTAATCATCCACTTTCACGATTTTTTCGTACGGGTCAAAGATAGCTTTGAAGTCTGGAGAGCTTTGTAGACGTTCGAAAGTCCACACAACGTCATCCGCTGTCATGTCGTTGCCTGAGTGGAACTTAACGCCTTGGCGAAGTTTGAAACGAACCGTCGTATCATTGATACGCTCCCAGCTTTCCGCTAGGCGAGGTTCAAAGTCCATGTCTTGTGTGAAACGAACTAGAGGGTCAAATACCATGTGTGACATTTGCAGCGTACCACCTGATAGCTGCTCGTGCGGGTCTAGAGATACTGGGTCAGCTGCATAGCCAACTTTGATATCTGCTGCCAATGCGTTAAAGCTTAGACCTGCTGCCATTAGCGCCACTGCTAACTTGCTTTTCATGGTTTTCATTTGCATAACTCCTTCATGCGGGAATTCGAATCCCTTGTTGTGTTTGCGTCTTTGTTATGACTAAGGTTTGTTGACCTTGATGGTCAGCCAAGCGAAAAACTTGGTTTATGCCGTTTTGATTTCTTCTCTCAAACCTGTGAATTCAGGCATCAGAGAAATCAGTTTCTTACTGTATTCATGCTGAGGAGCAGTAAACAATTGCTCTGTCGGAGCCACTTCCAGTAGCGTACCCATCTGCATCACACCTACTCGGTCACACATCTGACGAATAACCGGTAAGTCGTGACTAATAAACAGCATGGTGAGATTCAGTTCACTTTGCAGATCTTTCAGCAAGTTTAGAATTTGTGCCTGTACCGATACATCCAACGCAGATGTTGGTTCATCACAAATCAGTAATCGAGGGCGGGTCGCCAGCGCACGCGCAATTGAGATACGCTGACGCTGACCACCGGAGAATTCATGAGGGTATTTCACACCTGCCATTTTGCCTAAACCTACGTGATCAAGTAGGTCATTCACAATCTGGCGCGTTTCCGCTTCATTTTTCGTTAGCTTATGGAAACGAATTGGCTCCGCGATGATGTCAAAAATCTTCATTCGCGGGTTCATTGAGGTATATGGGTTTTGGAAAACCATCTGCATCTGACGACGCAATGGGCGGCGTGCTTTTTCCGATTTAAGCGCCGTCAGGTCAATGCCTTCAAAGCTTACTTGACCTGAGTTTGGTTCATACAAACCAGCAATCACACGTGCGATGGTCGATTTACCTGAACCAGATTCACCCACCAAACCAAACGTCTCACCTTCATGCACTTCAAAGCTAACATTGTTTGATGCTTGCACGTATTCACGGCGGCTTTCAAACAATGAATCTTTGGTTACAAAACGCAGGTTAACGTTCTTCACATCCAATAAAGGACCTGTGTACTCACGTTGGTCTTGGCTTTGACCCAACCAGTGATTCTTAATGTCTAGCTCTTGTAACTCTGTCGCTTCTTCGATGTAGCTCACCAATGGGAAACGATCGAGCTTTACATCAGAACGCGGAACGGCAGAAATCAAGCTGCGCGTATATGGGTGATCAGGGTCGCCCAATACCTTAGCTGTAGGACCAAACTCCACCAAATCGCCACGGTACATAACCGCCACACGGTCAGTCACGTTTGAAACCACGCCCATGTCGTGCGTAACCAACATACAACCTACGTTGTTCTTGATACACAGTTCACGGATAAGGTTTAGGATTTGGTCTTGAATAGATACATCGAGCGCTGTCGTTGGCTCATCGGCAATGATCAGGTCTGGCTCACCAGCCAAAGCGATAGCAATAACCACACGCTGACGCATACCGCCAGAAAATTGATGCGGATACTGCTTAAGACGGTTTTCAGGTTGAGGAATGCCAACCTGCTGCATTAGAGAAAGCGCACGTTGATACGCCTCTTCATCCGACACCTTCATGTTGGCGTGAATGGTCTCTTTCAATTGCTGCTCAACCGTAAATAGAGGGTTAAGTGAGGTCATTGGATCTTGGAAGATAAAGCCAATCTTAGAGCCGCGAACCTTACGCATCGCTTCCGGTGTTAAACCAGAAATTTTCTCCCCATCAAGGTACACGTCGCCACTAGCAACACGTCCCGGAGGACTAAGCAAATCAATAACGGCGTTACCAACGGTGGATTTACCCGCACCTGATTCGCCAACAACACCCACAATTTCGCCACGATCGATATGAAAAGAAAGCGATTTCACGGCCGCATGGACACCGTGACGGGATGGATATTCAATACGAAGGTTTTTCACCTCTAATAGTGACATTTCAGACCTCTACTGCCTTGTCTGTGGTATCGAATCGCGCAATAAAAGCGCCATTCATCACCTGAATGAATCCGTTCAAATTCAGAATAATACTCTGAAATCTTAATGCGGAGACAATTTGGCAAAAATTACACAAAAAAGCAACAATTAAAGTATATTCCGCCGAAAAAACATTATTTACACGCACAATGAGCGAATAGAAATGCATTAACAAGTATTTAACCATTTTCATAACACCCCATTTTTGTGCGATACGCACCAATAAAAACAGAAAAATGCTCTAAAATTACGCATAAAGTCACTATTGATAGTATCCCTATTATTCACGCGTCATTATTAACATTAACCAAACAATATTCCGTTCTTATTGGGATATTTCGACATAAAATGTTACTAACAAAATAGTCTGCATACATAAAAAGCCAAAATTCACTCTAGTAAACAGAGGCGAAAACGTGAGCAGTTCAGCAAAACAAATGAAATCTGTCACCTACCCCAAGTTATGCGTCTGTTATGCGATTTTGTGATTAAGCTAATTTTCTATGGATTTAAAACACTCTCCGAACTGGGAGCTTTGGTGGGGGAAAAGAGAAGTTCAGCCATCAGTTTTACGCTTTCCACTGTCATTTTGAGTGAGATCAGCGATAATCAAGCTCCAACATCGAGTAGTGAATGAAGGAGCCCCTGTGCTTAAAGCGATATTTTTTGATATGGACGAAACGTTATGCGGCACATCTCAAGCCGATAAAGTGGCAGGAGAAGAATTTGCTGCTTGGATTGCTCAAACTTACCCGCAAGTCGCCGATTCAACTGCTTTTGTTCAGCGCTACTTGCAAGGCGTATACAAAAAGCTCAATAACGAATTTCCTCAACTTATTGCTCTACTGCCAGATGAAAATGCCTTCCGCTGCGGTTTAATTCAGACCATCTTGGCAGAGCAAAGTATAGAGATTGATACAGAAAAGGCTCAACAGGCGCAGAGCTATTTTGACTCGGCTCGCATGGGGGCTTTTGACTTCTTCCCAGGCGTAAAAGAGATGCTGACCGAGCTACGTCAACACTACAAATTAGTGGTGATCACTAACGGTCCAATCTTCTCACAGCACCCAAAACTCAAAGCAACACAAATGAGCGAATGGGTTGATCACATTATCGTCGGTGGGGAAGAGCCAGAAGAGAAGCCAGCAGCCAGCATTTTCCGCAAAGCACTCAACCTTGTGGATGCAAAGCCAGAAGAGGTGATTCATATTGGCGACTCTCTACCAGCAGACATTGCGGGTGCCAACAATATGGGTATTCTGAGCGTGTGGGTAAACGCAACAGGTACGGAAAATACAACCGATATCAAACCCAACTATCAAGTGCGAGAGACGGTTGAACTGAATGAAATCCTAAAAACGCTTGCTCAGTAAAGCGCTTAATTCAAGAAACACAAAACCCCAGCCAACGTGCTGGGGTTTCTTTTATCAGCTCGAATCGCATTTAGATCATAGGTGACCAAAACCTTCCAGAGCTGTACATGTTTACTGATATTGAAATGGAATGCAGATTTTTTAGGGTGAGAAATACAAAAAAGCCCCAATCTTTCGACTGAGGCTTTAAATAGCGGTCGATGAAGAGCCATATTCTAACTTCAGGCGAACCCCATATGGGTTCAAATCCATTGAAATATTGCCGACTCATCTAGTCCAAGTGAGATCATAAGCTCTAAAACGACGAAAGCCTGCTAAAAAGCAGGCTTTCTAATAGTGGTCGGTGAAGAGGGATTCGAACCCCCGACCCTCTGGTCCCAAACCAGATGCGCTACCAAGCTGCGCTATTCACCGAACTGTATTTGCTGATTCTCTCAAATCAGACAGGATACTTCAACTAAGAAGTCACCTAAATTAATGGGGTGGCTAACGAGATTCGAACTCGCGACCACCGGAATCACAATCCAGGGCTCTACCAACTGAGCTATAGCCACCATCAATTTTGCTGTTTACCGCTCTATTATAGCCATAAACTAAATAGTGGTCGGTGAAGAGGGATTCGAACCCCCGACCCTCTGGTCCCAAACCAGATGCGCTACCAAGCTGCGCTATTCACCGACGAATTTTGTTTCGACTCTTGGGATATTTGAATCAAAACTGGAAACTTCACTAATTTAATGAGTTACCGAAATAATGGGGTGGCTAACGAGATTCGAACTCGCGACCACCGGAATCACAATCCAGGGCTCTACCAACTGAGCTATAGCCACCACTATTGTTCGTGCCTTTAATTTGTATTCCGGAATGGCACGCCCGAAAGGATTCGAACCTTCGACCTTTGGCTCCGGAGGCCAACGCTCTATCCAACTGAGCTACGGGCGCATGCCCCATCGGCGGAGAGGAATAATACGGATATCACACTATGCCGTCTAGTACTTTTTTTACTTTTTTTCTCGTTTGGTCTCTTTTTCGACAGTTATCTGCCTTTAAAGTGAATTTTTGATGTGATTCACGCCCTGTCATGGATAACTTGTTGTTTATTGCAACAAGTTATCGGGATATAATCACCCATTATTTACATTGATTTAACAGCTGCAACTTGGTTGTTCAATCACTCTAGACTGTTAGATAAGGTTTTTTGCTCACTATAGAAGCAATCACCTAAAACTTTATCCAACAGCTCTAAATACTCTAACTATATAAATAGGTAAGTCACTTACCTCGGAATGTGAAGTGGGTTTAATGGATATGTCTCGACGAATGATTAGCGTTTTGTTCGCTGCCTTAACTTTCTCTACGGCAGCTTTAGCTTCTGACATCAGCCAAACTGAATACGATGCGATCGCAGAACGCATCAAACCTGTCGGTGATGTTTACCTTGCAGGTGCGGAACCAGTAAAAGCAGAACCAACTGGTCCACGTGATGGCGCGGCAGTTTACGGTACCTTCTGTATTGCTTGTCACTCATCTGGCGTGAACGGTGCACCAAAAACTGGTGATGCTGGCGATTGGGCACCTCGTATTGCACAAGGCAAAGACGTACTGACCAACCACGCAATCCAAGGCTTCAACGCGATGCCAGCTAAAGGTACGTGTATGGACTGTTCTGATGACGAAATCATCGCAGCCATCGACCACATGATTGAAGGTCTATAATAAAGACATCAATGAAAAAGGCTTGCCGCGTGGCAAGCCTTTTTATTTTTGACAAATTAGAACCGTCCTTGACTACTTTTTAAACATTGCACGGATATTGGCAATATGTGCCTGACCTTTCGCCATACGCTCTTCCGCTGATACTGGCTTTTTGTTTGCTTCCCATTCAACGTCATCAAATGGCAGCTCATCGAGAAAACGACTTTGAGTCGGCTTGATCAATTCACCAAACTGTCGGCGCTCTTTACACATGGTAAAAGTCAGCTCGCGCTGTGCACGCGTAATACCTACGTACATCAATCGACGCTCTTCTTCGACGTTGTCTTCATCAATACTGGTTTGGTGTGGCAAAATACCCTCTTCCGAACCAATCAAGTAAACAAATGGGAACTCGAGGCCTTTCGACGCATGTAGTGTCATCAATTGCACCGCATCACTGTCTTCATCTTCCTCACCACGTTCCATCATGTCGCGCAGAGTAAGACGCTGAACCACCTCTTTTAACGTCTTTTCTTCTTGGTCGTAGTTATCACCTTCTAAGTCAGCAACAATCCACGAGTAAAGATCAGAAACGTTCTTCATGCGCATTTCCGCCGCTTTCGGGCTTGCTGACGTTTCATACAGCCAGTCTTCATAATGAATATCACGTACAAGTGAACGTACCGCTTCAACGGTATCACCACGCTCGGCTTGATCGGCAATCGCAACTAACCACTGTGTAAAACGACGCAGGTTTTCCAAACCTCGGCCTGTAAGGTGCTGCTCCAATCCCATTTCAAAGCTGACTTCAAACAGACTTTTACCACGCATGTTGGCATAGCTGCCTAACTTCTCTAGTGTGACCGGACCGATTTCACGACGCGGTGTATTCACGATACGTAGGAACGCGTTGTCATCATCTGGGTTCACCAACACGCGCAGGTAAGCCATGATGTCTTTAATCTCGGCACGAGCAAAGAACGATGTGCCGCCAGATAGTTTGTATGGCACGCGGTTTTGCATCAGTGATTTTTCAATCAAACGCGATTGGTGGTTACCACGATACAAAATCGCATAATCTTTATATTCGGTGCGGTTTAGGAACTTGTGCGCAATCAATTCACCCGTTACGCGCTCCGCTTCGTGCTCTTCGTTCTTCGCCAGCAACACTTTGAGTTTTTCACCGTCAGGAATTTCCGAGAACAGTGATTTTTCATATACGTGTGGGTTGTTCGCAATCAAGATGTTAGCTGCGCGCAGAATGCGACTCGTCGAACGGTAATTCTGCTCCAACTTGATCAAACGCAGGTTAGGATAGTCTTCACCAAGCAATACTAAGTTTTGCGGCTTAGCACCACGCCATGAATAAATAGACTGGTCATCGTCACCTACTACGGTCAAACGACCGCGCTCACCAACGATTAACTTCACCAAATCATATTGACTGGTGTTGGTGTCTTGATACTCATCCACCAATAAGTAACGAATGCGGTTCTGCCAACGTTGACGCACTTCTTCATTGTTACGTAGCAATTGCACTGGCAGAGAAATCAGGTCATCAAAGTCGAGCGCGTTGTACGCCTTCATTTGCTTCTGATACATCTCAAAACAGAAAGCAAACAGTTGTTGTTGCTCACCTTGAGCCAACGCTTTGGCTTGCTCTGGTGTCAGCATGTCGTTCTTCCAGTTGGAAATACAACTTAGCAACTGACGCAGCAGATCTTTGTCGCCATCTAGCTGCTTTTCTGTCAGCTCTTTAAGCAGCGCTAGCTGATCTTGATCATCAAATAAAGAAAAGCCCGCTTTCAAACCAAGGTGCTTGTACTCGCGCTTGATGATGTTTAGCCCCAAAGTATGGAACGTCGAGACCATCAAGCCTTTCGATTCAGCTTTGCCTAATGTCTGCCCTACACGCTCTTTCATCTCACGTGCAGCTTTGTTGGTAAAGGTCACCGCAGCAATATTACGCGCCTTGTAGCCACACTGCTGAACCAAATAAGCAATTTTATTGGTAATTACACGAGTTTTACCCGAGCCAGCACCCGCAAGTACCAAGCATGGGCCTGATACGTACTTAACGGCTTCGTCTTGTCTTGGGTTCAGCTTCATAAAAATTCTCTGCGGGTGGAAATAGTGGCGCCTATGATAAAGGGGTGAGTGTGTGAAAGCTACGGTCATTTTCACGTAATTTTTACACAGAGAGTTGCAACATTTTGTTGCATAAGCGACCACTCTTTACGCTATAATGAATGAACGTTCATTCATTGGGTGGTGGGGTTATGACCAATAACACTACTGGAGATAAATACGAGCAAATCATTGCAGCTGCCGAACGCTTAATCGCTGAGTCGGGCTTTCATGGTCTTTCCATGCAAAAGCTCGCAACTGAAGCAGGTGTCGCAGCGGGCACGATTTACCGATATTTCTCAGATAAAGAACATCTTTTGGAAGAGGTTCGCCTTACTGTTACCAAACGTATTGCGGACGCCGTTCAAGCGGATGTTCATGACGATATGCCTCTGAAAGAGCGTTACCGCACCATGTGGCTCAATATTTGGCACCTTGCTGGTTCAAATTTAGACACCTTAAGCAACCGTGTCCAATATGAATCACTACCTTGTACAAATCGTAAAGGAACTCGGGAACTTGAAAGGCAAATGTTTGCCCAAGTAGATCGTCTTTTCGATCAAGGTAAGGCGGAAGGGGTATTCAAACTCCTAGATAACGAGATTCTTTCAGGGTTGAGTTTCGAAGCTAGTGTTGCGCTTGCTAGAAAACATGCTTTGGGATTTTATCAGTTGGATGAAGACGCGCTGGAAGCAGCCGTTGAAGCTAGCTGGGATGCAATTATTAAACACTAACTTGGAGTTCTTAATAGAATGAAAAAGTGGACTTTCTTTATGTTGCTTATCGCGATTCTCCTATTCGGGAGCGTGATAGGTTTCAATTTATTCAAGCAACAGAAAATTGCTGAATACATGGCGAATCGTCCGGAACCAGAATTCCCAGTAACCGTAACAGAAGTAAAAGCGGTTGATTGGGTTCCTGTTATCGAGGCAATCGGCTTCATTGAACCTAACCAAGGTGTCACTGTTGCGAACGAAACCAGCGGCGTGATCGATAAGATCTCTTTCGACTCTGGTACTCAAGTTGAAGAAGGCCAACCTTTGGTTCTTCTGGACTCTGAGGTAGAAAAAGCAAATCTTAAGAGCTCACAAGCAAAACTGCCAGCAGCTCAAGCTAAGTACAAACGCTACCAAGGTCTTTTCAAAAAAGGCTCTATCTCTAAAGAAGCGTACGACGAAGCTGAAGCAAACTACTTCTCACTTAAAGCGGACATCGAAAGCTTGAAAGCGACCATTGACCGCCGTGAAATCAAAGCGCCTTTTGCTGGCGTGGTTGGTATTCGTAATGTTTATCTTGGTCAGTACCTACAAGCAGGTACCGATATCGTTCGTCTTGAAGACACCAGCGTGATGCGTCTACGTTTCACTGTTCCTCAAACGGACATCTCTCGCATCATGCTAGACCAAGAAGTGGACATCTTTGTTGATGCTTACCCTGATAAGCCTTTCAAAGGTTCTATCTCAGCGATTGAACCAGCAGTTAACGTTCAAAGTGGTCTGATCCAAGTTCAAGCCGACATTCCTAACAGCGATGGCAAACTTCGCAGCGGTATGTTCGCGCGTGCAAACATCATTCTGCCTAAGCTAGAGAACCAAGTAACGCTGCCACAAACGGCTATCACGTTTACGCTTTACGGCGACAACGTCTACATCGTGACTGAAGAAGACGGTGAAAAACGCGTTAAACAGCACGTTGTGAAAGTGGGTGAGCGTACTAAAGACATCGCGCATATCCTAGAAGGCGTGAAACCAGGTGACGTCGTGGTCACATCGGGTCAAATCCGTCTAAGTAACCACGCGAAAGTGACTATCGTTGAAGATGCAGCACTGACACCACCTGCTGAAACACCAATGCTTTAATTGGAGGCATCATGCGCTTTACTGATGTTTTTATTAAACGTCCAGTTTTAGCGGTATCGATCAGCTTTTTGATTGCGTTGCTTGGTTTGCAAGCCGTATTCAAGATGCAAGTTCGTGAATACCCTGAAATGACAAACACGGTGGTTACTGTAACCACTAGTTATTACGGTGCGAGTGCCGACCTGATCCAAGGCTTTATTACCCAGCCTTTGGAGCAAGCGGTAGCGCAAGCCGATAATATCGACTATATGACTTCATCCTCGGTGCTTGGTACGTCTACCATTACCGTAAACATGAAGTTGAACACCGACCCGAATGCGGCGCTGTCTGACATTCTGGCAAAAACCAACTCCGTTCGCTCACAGCTTCCAAAAGAAGCGGAAGACCCAACAGTAACGATGTCGACTGGCTCGACTACCGCGGTACTGTACATCGGCTTCACCAGTGACGAGTTGTCTTCTAGCCAGATCACCGACTATCTTGAGCGTGTAATCAACCCGCAGCTATTTACGGTAAATGGTGTATCGAAAGTTGACCTATACGGTGGTATGAAATACGCGCTACGCGTATGGCTAGATCCAGCGAAAATGGGCGCACTTAAGCTGACAGCAACCGACGTGATGACGGTACTAAACGCCAACAACTATCAGTCGGCAACCGGTCAGGCGACAGGTGAATTCGTACTTTACAACGGTAGCGCAGATACTCAAGTATCCAACGTTGCTGAACTCGAAGCGCTGGTTGTTAAAACTGGTGAAGGTGACGTCATTCGTCTTGGCGACATTGCGAAAGTGACCTTAGAGAAGAGCCACGACGTTTACCGCGCAAGTGCGAACGGTCAAGAGGCTGTAGTTGCAGCGATCAACGCGGCACCAAGTGCTAACCCAATCAACATCGCGGCAGATGTGCTGAAACTTTTACCTCAATTAGAGCGTAACTTGCCAAGCAACATCAAAATGAACGTGATGTACGACTCAACTATCGCCATCAACGAATCTATTCACGAAGTTGTGAAAACCATTCTTGAAGCGGCAGTTATCGTACTTGTGGTAATCACTCTGTTCCTTGGTTCATTCCGTGCGGTAATCATCCCTATCGTTACTATCCCACTATCATTGATTGGTGTTGCGATGGTAATGCAGGCGATGGGCTTCTCGTGGAACTTGATGACACTTCTGGCAATGGTACTCGCCATCGGTCTGGTGGTGGATGACGCGATCGTGGTTCTTGAGAACGTCGACCGTCACATCAAAGAAGGGGAATCGCCGTTCCGTGCAGCTATCATTGGTACTCGTGAAATCGCTGTGCCAGTAATTGCAATGACACTGACACTAGGTGCGGTATACGCGCCGATCGCACTAATGGGCGGTATCACGGGCTCGCTATTTAAAGAGTTCGCATTAACCCTAGCTGGGGCGGTATTTGTGTCTGGTATCATCGCTCTGACTCTGTCGCCGATGATGTGTTCAAAAATGCTTAAGGCAAATGAAGAGCCAAGCAAGTTTGAGCAAAAAGTACATCACGTATTGGATGGCATGACCAACCGCTACGAGAAAATGCTGACCGCTGTTATGGCGCATCGCCCAGTGATCATTGCTTTCGCGATCATCGTGTTCGCAACGCTACCAATTCTGTTTAAGTTTATTCCAAGTGAATTGGCTCCTTCAGAAGATAAAGGCGTAGTGGTACTAATGGGTACAGCACCTTCGAACGCGAACTTGGACTACATCGAACACACCATGAATGACGTGAACAAGATTCTGTCTGATCAGCCAGAAGTAGAATACGCTCAGGTGTTTAACGGTGTACCAAACTCAAACCAAGCGTTCGGTCTAGCAACTCTTAAACCTTGGAGTGAGCGTGAAGCGAGCCAAGCTGATATTACCAAACGTGTAGGTGAACTAGTCGCTCACGTACC
Source organism: Vibrio sp. SSH13-20 (assembly GCF_040104475.1). Taxonomy (NCBI): domain Bacteria; kingdom Pseudomonadati; phylum Pseudomonadota; class Gammaproteobacteria; order Vibrionales; family Vibrionaceae; genus Vibrio; species Vibrio sp. SSH13-20. Next base: position 5,031 of record NZ_JBECOU010000005.1, on the reverse strand, counting down.
AGGTATGTCAGTTACCGCATTCCAGATGCCAGAGCTTCCTGGTGCCGGTTCAGGTCTGCCAATTCAGTTCGTTATCACCACACCAAACAGCTTCGAGAGCTTGTTTACTATCGCAAGCGATATCCTAGCTGATGTGTCTACCAGTCCAATGTTCGTCTACTCGGATCTGGATCTAAATTACGATTCAGCAACGATGAAGATCAGCATCGACAAAGACAAAGCCGGTGCCTACGGTGTGACCATGCAAGACATCGGTGTAACGCTAAGTACTATGATGGCGGACGGTTACGTAAACCGTATCGACCTAAATGGTCGTTCATACGAGGTTATCCCTCAGGTTGAACGTAAATGGCGTCTAAACCCAGAGTCGATGAAGAACTACTACGTGCGTTCGGTTGACGGTAAAGCGGTACCATTAGGAAGCTTAATCACGATTGATGTTGTTGCAGAGCCTCGCTCACTGCCTCACTTCAACCAGCTAAACTCAGCAACGGTTGGTGCAGTACCTGCTCCAGGCGTAGCAATGGGTGATGCAATCAACTGGTTCGAAGACGTAGCACAAAACAAACTGCCATCAGGCTACAACCATGACTATATGGGTGAAGCTCGTCAGTTTGTAACGGAAGGTAGCGCACTATACGCAACTTTCGGTTTAGCACTGGCGATCATCTTCCTAGTACTGGCGATTCAGTTTGAATCTATCCGCGATCCAATCGTAATCATGGTATCGGTGCCGCTAGCGGTATGTGGTGCATTGATTGCTCTGGCGTGGGGGACGGCATCGATGAACATCTACTCGCAGGTTGGTTTGATTACTCTAGTTGGTCTGATCACCAAGCACGGTATCCTGATCTGTGAAGTAGCGAAAGAAGAGCAGTTACACAACAAACTGTCTCGTATCGATGCGGTAATGGAAGCGGCGAAAGTTCGTCTACGTCCAATCCTGATGACAACAGCGGCGATGATTGCAGGTCTGATCCCACTGATGTACGCAACAGGCGCAGGTGCAGCTCAGCGTTTCAGTATCGGTATCGTAATCGTTGCCGGTCTAGCAATCGGTACACTGTTTACGCTATTCGTACTGCCTGTGATTTACAGCTACCTAGCTGAGAAACATAAGCCACTGCCAGTATTTGTTGAAGACAAAGACTTAGAAAAGCTAGCTCGAGTGGATGAAGCAAAAGCTGCTCATCGCGAATTAGCTGATAATAAGTAAGCGTAAAGCACTAAGAAAAAGGTCACTTCGGTGACCTTTTTTATTGCTGCTCTCTTTTTTACCATCTAAATGGCGACTTTCCCGTATCATTTACATAGAATGTGGGCAAATCAAAAGGAGTTTTAGCCACTATGTTTGACCCAAAGAAATTAGAGCAAATCGCTAAACAAATTCACGAATCAATGCCACAGCCAGTAAAAGAACTAGGCGCGGATGTTGATCAAAAAGTTCGCCAAGTAATCCAAGGTCAGCTAAACAAGCTAGACGTAGTTAGCCGCGAAGAATTCGACGTACAAACTCAAGTTCTGCTGCGTACTCGTCAAAAGCTGACAGAAATGGAAAAGAAATTAGCAGAGCTTGAAGAAAAGCTCGCTGATAAATAAGCGAAAAGCGACAAGAAAATTATAAGGGTTGATGTGAGAACATCAGCCCTTTTTGTTTATTGGGATTCGAGATTCAGGATTCGCTTCTATTTTGCCTTCTTAAGGACAAAATTCACCTTTATAAAAACAAAAAAGGCTTGGTCAACGGCGACCAAGCCTTTTAATTAGATGTTGTGTTTTATGTTGTATTTATTGACCCCAGTCTGTCTGGAGTTCTTATCTGCTTTGCTTTAATGCAATTACGCAGATTGTATATTCGAAGCTAAGAGCTTTAGTCCCTTAAACGAATTGCGCTGAATTAAGGTTTCATTTCTAGGAGAAGGCGCGGAGTTTACGATAGTATATGAGCACCTTCGACACCGAAATGGAACCTTAAGGCAAGTAATTAGCCGCCTACAGCGATGTTCTTCATATCAGTCATATACCCACGTAGCTCTTCACCAATGTATTCCACTGGGTGGTTACGGATAGCATCATTTACAGCGATAAGAGTCGCGTTATCTACTTGGTTAGAAGTTTCACCTAGACCCTTACCAATTACGTCAGTATTTACTGCTGACATAAACTTCTCACGTAGAAGCGGTGTTGCTACGTTAGCGAACAGGTAATTACCGTATTCCGCAGTGTCTGAGATAACCACGTTCATCTCGTATAAACGCTTACGTGCGATAGTGTTCGCGATCAGCGGTAGCTCGTGTAGAGACTCGTAGTAAGCAGACTCATCGATAATGCCAGATGCTGTCATTGCTTCGAACGCTAGCTCAACACCAGCACGAACCATAGCAACCATCAGGATACCGTTGTCGAAGTACTCTTGCTCAGAGATTTCTACGTCAGTTTCTGGGTAGTTTTCGAAAGCAGTTTCACCCGTTTCTGCACGCCAGCCTAGTAAGTTTGCATCGTCGTTTGCCCAGTCAGCCATCATTGTGCTAGAGAAGTGACCTGTGATGATGTCATCCATGTGCTTGTTGTATAGCGGACGCATCAGCTCTTTTAGCTCTTCAGAAAGCTCAAATGCTTTTACTTTTGCTGGGTTTGATAGACGATCCATCATGTGAGTGATACCACCAAACTTCAGTGCTTCAGTGATGGTTTCCCAACCGTATTGAAGAAGCTTACCTGCGTAGCCTGGATCGATACCATCAGCAATCATCTTCTCGTAACATACGATAGAACCAGCCTGTAGCATGCCGCAAAGGATAGTTTGCTCACCCATTAGGTCAGATTTCACCTCAGCAACAAAAGAAGACTCTAGACAGCCGGCACGGTGACCACCTGTTGCTGCTGCCCAAGCTTTCGCGATATCCCAACCTTCACCTTTAGGGTCGTTCTCAGGGTGAACAGCGATAAGAGTCGGTACACCGAAGCCACGCTTGTATTCTTCACGAACTTCCGTACCCGGACATTTAGGCGCAACCATTACTACCGTTAGGTCTTTACGGATTTGCATGCCTTCTTCAACAACGTTGAAACCGTGTGAGTAGCCTAGTGCTGCGCCTTCTTTCATCAACGGCATTACCGTCTCAACAACGTTTGTGTGTTGCTTATCTGGAGTAAGGTTTACGACTAGGTCAGCTTGTGGAATTAGCGTTTCGTAGCTACCCACTTCAAAGCCGTTGTCTTTTGCGTTTTTGAATGACTGGCGTTGCTCATCAATTGCCGCTTGGCGAAGTGCGTAAGCTACGTCTAGACCAGAATCGCGCATGTTTAGACCTTGGTTAAGGCCTTGAGCACCACAACCTACGATGACCACTTTCTTACCTTTTAGGTAATCTGCTTCTGATGCGAATTCTTCGCGGTCCATAAAGCGACAACGACCAAGTTGGTCCAATTGCTCACGCAAGTTTAGGGTATTGAAATAGTTAGCCATCTGGGTGCTCCTTAACATTCTTCCATAGAGGTCGGTACTTGTGTTACCGAATGAGTTCATACTAAAACAGACATTCTGTTGCTGAAAGTGATATATTCACAATTACTTATTGCAATTAATGCAACATGGAAGTGAAGATTTAATGAACATCAAAAGCCTGCAGTTATTCATTCATCTATGTGATAGTAAGAGCTTCGCTAAGACAGCGGCGGCAATGCATATCAGCCCTTCTGCACTAAGCCGGCAGATCCAGAAATTGGAAGAAGAAACGCATCAACAGCTATTCTTGCGTGATAACCGAAGTGTCGAATTAACGGTTCAAGGAAAGAAGCTATTACCTGTTGCACTAAAGATCTTAGGGGAATGGCAGCAATACCAAAGTTACGTCAAAGGAACGGAAGACGAGTTAAAAGGGGAGATACGTTTATTTTGCTCGGTAACGGCAAGTTATAGCCATCTCCCAGAGCTTATTTCCGAATTCCGCATTCAGCATCCATTTATTGAATTCAAACTCTCTACCGGCGATCCAGCACAAGCCATCGATAAAATATTGGCGGATGAGGCTGATATCGCGATCTCTGCAAAACCCGATCAACTACCAGCTAAAGTCTCCTTTGAACCAATCAGTGAGATTCCCCTATCGGTGATAGCACCAGTTGGAGTCAGCAGCTTTGCAGAAGAACTACAGAAAGAAAATCCGGATTGGTCAACAATACCTTTTATTCTCCCAGAAGCAGGCACAGCGAGAGAAAGAGCGAATGTTTGGTTTAAGCAAATGAAGATCAAACCAAATATCTACGCACAGGTGGCAGGACATGAAGCCATCGTCAGTATGGTGGCCTTAGGCTGCGGAGTCGGTATTGCACCGGATGTAGTAATCAACAACAGCCCTGTCAGAGAGAAGATAAATAGGCTTAAGGTTCTGCCTATCAAACCATTCGAACTTGGTGTTTGCTGTATTAAAAGCCAGCTAGAAAACCCTTTAGTTAAAGCATTATGGGAAGTGGCAGAAAGTAAATATATCTCCCTGTAGGGATACCTCATTCAAATGGGAATGGAAGCCCGTTACTCACGTAATGGGCTTTTTGTTTACAGTCAATCTTGAACATAAAATCTAGAGCAGCACAAAAAGAGCTCAACGTCACTGTTCATATAACAAAGATAGTGCTAGAAAAACGATGAGAGTAAGTAAGCACTTACGTTTGGATAGTTTTAAGGCTTAGAAAATAGCCAATGATAGAAGAGAAGTAAGACCTTTATCCCACAGAGTTCGCTATGCTGCAGGCACTGGGCTATGAAGATATCAACCCAATCCAAAGGGTGTTTTTCTAAATAAGTGGCAAAACTACAGAGATGCCTAGCTGGATTTGCGCACTCGGCAGGAAAATTATTCTGCTCTAAAACGACAAAACCCAGTCCGAAGACTGGGTTTCTAAATAAGTGGCGGAGCGGACGGGACTCGAACCCGCGACCCCCGGCGTGACAGGCCGGTATTCTAACCAACTGAACTACCGCTCCGCACTGGTTAGACCTAAAGTCTAAGTTTTTGTCTTCACTTTTTC